>NZ_CP070506.1:122500-1601130 GCF_016925675.1 Pseudomonas hygromyciniae
GGCCTGCGCGGAAGATGTAACGGGGCTCAAACCATACACCGAAGCTACGGGTATCATCTTCGGATGATGCGGTAGAGGAGCGTTCTGTAAGCCTGTGAAGGTGAGTTGAGAAGCTTGCTGGAGGTATCAGAAGTGCGAATGCTGACATGAGTAACGACAATGGGTGTGAAAAACACCCACGCCGAAAGACCAAGGTTTCCTGCGCAACGTTAATCGACGCAGGGTTAGTCGGTCCCTAAGGCGAGGCTGAAAAGCGTAGTCGATGGAAAACAGGTTAATATTCCTGTACTTCTGGTTATTGCGATGGAGGGACGGAGAAGGCTAGGCCAGCTTGGCGTTGGTTGTCCAAGTTTAAGGTGGTAGGCTGGAATCTTAGGTAAATCCGGGATTCTAAGGCCGAGAGCTGATGACGAGTTACCCTTTGGGTGACGAAGTGGTTGATGCCATGCTTCCAAGAAAAGCTTCTAAGCTTCAGGTAACCAGGAACCGTACCCCAAACCGACACAGGTGGTTGGGTAGAGAATACCAAGGCGCTTGAGAGAACTCGGGTGAAGGAACTAGGCAAAATGGCACCGTAACTTCGGGAGAAGGTGCGCCGGTGAGGGTGAAGGACTTGCTCCGTAAGCTCATGCCGGTCGAAGATACCAGGCCGCTGCGACTGTTTATTAAAAACACAGCACTCTGCAAACACGAAAGTGGACGTATAGGGTGTGACGCCTGCCCGGTGCCGGAAGGTTAATTGATGGGGTTAGCTAACGCGAAGCTCTTGATCGAAGCCCCGGTAAACGGCGGCCGTAACTATAACGGTCCTAAGGTAGCGAAATTCCTTGTCGGGTAAGTTCCGACCTGCACGAATGGCGTAACGATGGCGGCGCTGTCTCCACCCGAGACTCAGTGAAATTGAAATCGCTGTGAAGATGCAGTGTATCCGCGGCTAGACGGAAAGACCCCGTGAACCTTTACTATAGCTTTGCACTGGACTTTGAATTTGCTTGTGTAGGATAGGTGGGAGGCTTTGAAGCGTGGACGCCAGTTCGCGTGGAGCCAACCTTGAAATACCACCCTGGCAACTTTGAGGTTCTAACTCAGGTCCGTTATCCGGATCGAGGACAGTGTATGGTGGGTAGTTTGACTGGGGCGGTCTCCTCCTAAAGAGTAACGGAGGAGTACGAAGGTGCGCTCAGACCGGTCGGAAATCGGTCGTAGAGTATAAAGGCAAAAGCGCGCTTGACTGCGAGACAGACACGTCGAGCAGGTACGAAAAGTAGGTCTTAGTGATCCGGTGGTTCTGTATGGAAGGGCCATCGCTCAACGGATAAAAAGGTACTCCGGGGGATAACAGGCTGATACCGCCCAAGAGTTCATATCGACGGCGGTGTTTGGCACCTCGATGTCGGCTCATCACATCCTGGGGCTGAAGCCGGTCCCAAGGGTATGGCTGTTCGCCATTTAAAGTGGTACGCGAGCTGGGTTTAGAACGTCGTGAGACAGTTCGGTCCCTATCTGCCGTGGACGTTTGAGATTTGAGAGGGGCTGCTCCTAGTACGAGAGGACCGGAGTGGACGAACCTCTGGTGTTCCGGTTGTCACGCCAGTGGCATTGCCGGGTAGCTATGTTCGGAATAGATAACCGCTGAAAGCATCTAAGCGGGAAACTAGCCTCAAGATGAGATCTCACTGGAACCTTGAGTTCCCTGAAGGGCCGTCGAAGACTACGACGTTGATAGGTTGGGTGTGTAAGCGCTGTGAGGCGTTGAGCTAACCAATACTAATTGCCCGTGAGGCTTGACCATATAACACCCAAGCAATTTGCGTCGAAAGGCCAGATTGCGGTGTGTGAAGACGAAATGAACCGAAAGTTCGATCTTGCAAACACCGACTTCTATTACATACCCAATTTGCTGAAGCGAGGCCAGCTGGCCACGACTCAGTACCCGAATTTCTTGACGACCATAGAGCATTGGAACCACCTGATCCCATCCCGAACTCAGTAGTGAAACGATGCATCGCCGATGGTAGTGTGGGGTTTCCCCATGTGAGAGTAGGTCATCGTCAAGATTAAATTCCGAAACCCCTGTTTGCTAACGCAAACAGGGGTTTTGTTTATGTAGAAGTCCATGAATTTCATCGGACCGTTGCTAGCGCAACGCTCCGGTACACAGAATTTCTTGACGACCATAGAGCATTGGAACCACCTGATCCCATCCCGAACTCAGCAGTGAAACGATGCATCGCCGATGGTAGTGTGGGGTTTCCCCATGTGAGAGTAGGTCATCGTCAAGATCAAATTCCAAAACCCCCGTCTGCTAACGCAGGCGGGGGTTTTGTCGTTTTAGGGCCTGGGTGCCCTATTCAGACCGCCCGTCGGTTTCCCACGCAATAAGAAGATCTATCCCACAAATTCCTAAGATTTATCCGGTCTTGGCCGAAAGCCTAATGAGCCATGCGCGCACCGAAATAGAGCGGTCGTAGAGTTCGCCTATACCGTACATGGAATGTTGCATTCGGCACGCTCACCCCCTTTTGGCAAAAAGAAGTCGATGAAATGAATCTCAAGTTCAGTCATAAAATTCTGTTGGCCGCGTCAGGCGTCGTGGTTTTGGCCTTCGCGCTGTTCACGCTGTACAACGACTACCTGCAGCGCAATACCATCAGGCAAAATCTGGAGTCATCCATCCAGCAGTCGGGTGACCTGACCGCCAGCAGCGTGCAGAACTGGCTCAGTGGTCGGGTACTGGTCCTGGAAAATCTTGCGCAGAACGTTGCTCACCAAGGCAGTAATGCCGACCTTCCCGGCTTGGTCGATCAACCGGCATTCACCTCGAACTTCCAGTTCACTTATGTCGGTTCAACCAACGGCGTCTTCACCCAGCGCCCTGACGCGAAAATGCCGGATGGCTACGACCCACGTCAGCGCCCCTGGTACAAGCAAGCGGTCGCTGCTGATAAACCCATGCTGACGCCACCTTACATGGCCGCTGTCGGTGGCTTGATCGTCACCATCGCGATGCCGGTCAAGAAAAATGGCGAACTGCTCGGTGTAGTAGGGGGGGACTTGAGCCTGCAAACCCTGGTGAAGATCATCAACTCGGTAGACTTCGGCGGTATTGGCCATGCGTTCCTGGTCAGTGGCGACGGACAGGTGATCGTCAGCCCCGACCAGGATCAGGTGATGAAAAACCTCAAGGACATCTACCCAGGCAGCAGCGTCCGTATTGAGAAGGTTAACCAGGATGTAATCCTCAATGGTCAGGACCGTATCCTGTCCTTCACCCCGATCAGCGGCCTGCCGGGTGCAGATTGGTACATAGGCCTGTCGATCGACAAAGACAAAGCCTACGCTCCCCTGAGTAAATTCCGCACCTCCGCCTTGATCGCGATGTTCATTGCCGTCACCGCAATTGCCGTATTGCTGAGCCTGTTGATCCAGGTGCTGATGCGTCCACTGACCACCATGGGCCGTGCAATGCAAGACATTGCCCAAGGCGAGGGCGACCTGACTCGCCGCCTGGTCGTGGAAAGCAAGGACGAGTTCGGCGAACTGGGTGGCGCCTTCAACCAGTTTGTCGAGCGTATCCATGCCTCGATCAGCGAAGTGTCTTCAGCGACGAGGCATGTGCACGATCTGTCCCAGCGCGTGATGGCCTCGTCCAACGCCTCGATTATCGGCTCCGACGAGCAGAGCGCCCGTACCAACAGCGTTGCCGCGGCCATTAACGAACTGGGTGCCGCCACCCAGGAAATCGCCCGTAACGCCGCTGATGCCTCACAGCATGCCAGTGGCGCCAGTGAGCAAGCCGACGACGGTCGCCAAGTGGTGGAGAAAACCATCCTGGCGATGTCCGAGTTGTCGCAGAAGATCAGCCTGTCCTGTACTCAGATTGAAACCTTGAATGCCAGCACCGATAACATTGGGCACATTCTCGATGTGATCAAAGGCATCTCGCAGCAAACCAACCTGCTTGCGCTCAACGCTGCCATTGAGGCTGCCCGTGCCGGTGAAGCCGGCCGTGGTTTTGCCGTCGTGGCTGACGAAGTACGCAACCTGGCTCACCGTACCCAGGAGTCGGCGGAGGAGATCCACAAGATGATCACCTCGTTGCAGATCGGCTCTCGCGAAGCGGTCACCACGATGAACGCCAGCCAGGTCTCCAGTGAAGAAAGCGTCGAGGTCGCCAACCAGGCGGGTGAACGCTTGATCAGTGTGACTCAGCGGATCGTCGAGATTGATGGCATGAACCAGTCGGTGGCGGCAGCCACTGAGGAACAGACCGCCGTGGTGGAAACACTCAATGTCGATATCAACCAGATCAACCTGCTTAACCAGCAAGGCGTGGCCAACCTCAACGAGACCTTGAAAGACTGCGATGCGCTGTCACAACAAGCCAATCGCTTGAAGCAGTTGGTCGACAGTTTCAAGATCTGATTGCCAGGCAATAAATATGGCGTAGTGCAGCAGTGCACTGCGCCATTTTTTTAACCAAGCAAACGGCAAACGTTATCCAGTGCGCGGTCGGCGAAATCCTGGATGAACTGCTCGAATCCATCTTTACCGCCGGCATCGACAGGTTCGGCGATGATGGTCCAGGTCGCCCGCGCCAGATTCTCCCCGAGCGACTCAACGCTCATCGCCGCCCACAGTCGGGCCACGCCCAAGGTGTTATAGATTGTCGTCCAGGTCATGTGCATCGCCAGCTCATCGCGGCTGTTGAGTTGTTCTACGGCGATACCGCCATCGTGGAAGTGTTTATTGCGTAGCGATCCCACGCCGCTGCCCGTCATCGTGATGCGCGCCAGGGCAGGAATGAACGCGTCAAATCCCTCGAAGCGCCCCACGACCTTCCATAGCGTTGAAGCACTGCAGGCAATCACCACAGATGACACCAGAGGCTTGCCCTGGGGGTTTTTGATCAACGTATCGGGTTGCAGCTGTGTCATAAATTTTTCCTGTTGGAGCGGCTCACAGAAAGCCGATGGCATTGAGGTACTGGCACCCTCTGCGTAACAGCGCGGGTTCTTTTTCCGGGTACTGCGCGCCCATCTGTTCAACACCGTGGCGTGCGTTCTCATGGCGGATCATTGAGATGTCGCCCGTGTCTTCTCCCAGCCCATTGAGGTAGAACCCGAGCACACCGAAAAGGGCATTCTCGCGATCCACTTTGCGCAGATGGTGTTGCCAATCCGCTACGCTCACCAACTCGAACGCATGACCTGCCTGGCGAAACGACTCGACATAGGCTTCCCACTTCAAGGGCTGCGGGTTGTGCAAGTTGAAGACGCTACGCTCGGCAACGTAATTGCCACTGTGGAAGGCAATGAAACGTGCCAGGAAATCCACCGGCATCAGGTCGAAGTTCAATCCCAGGCGTGGCACCCGGCCCAACTGCAGCGATCCCTTGAGCATCAGCATCAGACGGTTTTTGTGTGGCTGGCAGACGCCATTGCGGCTATTGAAACTGATGTTCCCGGGGCGGTAGATATTAATCCAGGCACCTTGTGCGGCGGCACGCCCCAACAAACGCTCAGCAACCCATTTGGACAGGTTGTAGCCGTTCTTGATGTAAAGCGGCGGCGTACTTGCTGCAGGAGCTTCAAGCACTTGCCCGTCGGCCCCGACGCTGCTTGACGCAGATAAGGTGGACACGAAGTTGAGCACTTTCTTGCAGTGGATTTCGCAAAGGCGCAGGCATTCAAGCACCGGTTCCACGTTGTCCTTGGCCAGCGATGCGTAGTCCATGACGTGATTGACGTGGGCCGCGCTGTGTACCAGCACACCGTACTGGCGGGCGAGGTATTCATAAACCTGTGCCTCTAGCCCCATGCGCGGTTGGCGCAGATCCGCGGTGTACACACGCACCCGGCTCAGGTCCAGGTGTTCCAGGCGGTATTCACGCAAGGCTTCGGCAAACCGTGCAGTGGCCGATTGCCCTGGGTTTTCCCGAACCAGGCAGGCGACTTCGGTCGCTCCGGCCACCAGTAAGGCCTCGACGATATGGATACCCAAGAAACTATTGGCCCCCGTCACGATAGCCTTATGGCGATCACCGGCACGCTCTGCAGGTAATAGCGCTAGATCCAGCGTGCGTAGTGCATCGTTGATCGCCTGGTCGGTGGGAGCGGCACCTGGTGCGCTGTCGCCCATCAACGCCGCGAGCGTCTGCACTGTGGGCGCCTCGATAAACCGATTGAGCGGCAGGCTGCGCCCGTACAACTCGCGAATCTGCAGGAGCATGGTTGAAAGCAGGATAGAGTGACCGCCGAGATGGAAAAAACTGTCGTCAGTCGATATCTCGTCGGCCGGTAACCCCAGCAGTTCACTCCACAGATCCAGCAATTGCCCTTCCACCGGTGTTTGAGGGCGGCGTTGAGGAGGCTGCGAGACAGTTTGAACCGCCAGCGCCAACAAAGCCTGGCGGTCGACCTTGCCATTGCTGCCATAAGGCAGGCTCGGCAATTCTGTACACACCGTTGGCTGCATATAGTCCGGCAGCCGTTGCCTGGCATGTTGCTTTAACGCGGCCAGGGCCGTACCTGAGTGGCTGGGATCAGCGTGCGCCACGAACGCGAGGACTCGTCGATCACCGTCAATCACCACCGCGACCTGGCGAAAAAGCTGGCTGGCACGCAAGCACTGCTCGATCTCCTGGGGCTCGACCCGAAAACCACGGATCTTCACCTGCAGGTCCCGGCGCCCGACCAGCTCGATGCCCTCTGCCGTCCATTTCGCCATATCTCCCGTGCGGTAGGCGCGCAAGGTCTGGCTGTCAGGTAGCGCAAGGTGCACAAAGCACTCGGCGGTCTGTTGTGGCTGGTTCACGTAACCGAGGCTCACCCCGGGGCCGACAATGTACAGTTCGCCCACCACCTGGTTCTCGACTGGCCGCCGCTGCTCGTCGAGGATCAGCACCTGGCTGTTGGCGATTGGCGTGCCGAGGTTGAGATTGCTGTCATCAGCGCGTATCCGATGACTGCTGACCAGCACAGTCGCCTCTGTGGGGCCATACAGGTTATGCAGGGCGCATTGCCCGGCGATCCGCGCGATGACATGGGGCTCGCAGATGTCACCGCCGGTCAACAGGTGCTCCAGGCCCAGCGGCCGATCCAGCGGTAGCAGGCTCAACAGTGCTGGCGGCAGGAAGGCGTGCGAGACGCGTCGTTGCTGGATCAACTCAACCAACTGGTGAGGGTCGCGACGCTGTTCTTCACTGGGCACGATCAGGGTCGCGCCCTGGCACAGGGCCGCAAACAGGTCAATTAGCGACGAGTCAAAGCTCAAGGACGAAAATTGCAGGACGCGGCTGTGCTCAGTGAGTTCAACATACTGGCTGTACCACGCAGAGAAATGGGCCAGGTTCTGCTGGCTGAGCAAGACCCCCTTGGGTTGGCCGGTGGTGCCCGAGGTGTAAAGCACCATGCAGGCACTGTCAGTGGAGGGCGAAGTAAGCGCCAAGGGCCTGCTGTCGTCCATGTGCTGGCTGCCTATGCGGCTGACATCCACAGCCGTGAAATGCCCGCGCAAGGGATGCTGGCCATCATCGAGTAGCACGACGGCCCCGGCATTCTCCAGCATGGCCTGTTGGCGCGGCACGGGGTGGCCCGGCTCCAGCGGTAGATACACCGCGCCGCAACCGAGGGTCGCCAGAATGCTGGCGTACAACCCCACCGACTTGCCCAGGCAGATGCCGACTACGGGCGCCTGCCCAGACCCGAGCAACGGCTGTAAAACCTGCTGGATGGCCAGGCAGTGTCGCAACAATTGGCGATAGTTCAGGGTGAGGCCCGCGATCTCCAGGGCCGGCCTATCGGCAAAGGTCCGCAAGCCGTGCTCCAGTTGCTCGATCAGTGGCGTCCGGGCTTTTTGTATCAGTCCGGGATTATCGGTTCGGTTAAAGCGATGCAGGTAGGCCAGTCCTTCCAGGCCCTGGAGGCTCTGCTCTGGAACCTTGGAGGCGCTTGCGCGCTGTACGAAGTGTCCAGGGTTGCGCGAAAAGCCGCTGACCTGCAGTGCGACCCACTCGATCAGGCGTGCGACTGCCTGGCGTCGCAACTGTTGGCCGTTGCCGCAGGAGGGCGGGGCCACGTCCAGCACGGCCAGCAATTGCTGGATGCGGTCATAGCAGCGTATTTGCAGGATCGGCAGCCCGCACTCACTCAAGGCACCGATGGACAGGCGCAGGCTCATCACGGCCATGCCGGCCAAGTCCTGCACGACGGGCTGGCTGCCGTCCTCAATCAGCAGGTCAATAGCCGGTGCCTGCGCGGAGAGTTCATGGCCATAGGGCGCCAGCGCCTGCCTCAGCTCATCCAAGGCGGCACTGGTGCCGAGCAACCGAATCCCCAGGCGTCTCATGATTGGCTCCCGGATACGGGCAGATAGGCGCTTAGCGCTTGGGCGACACAAGGTGTTTGCAGCAGCCCGCTACGGCGCAGCAAACCCATGATGTTGCTGATCAGCGGGTGCTGGCGAGTGATGGGGAAGGCCAGGGCACTGACCTCCGCCTGCAGGACTTCACGGGCGTGGGCGCTGATATCCAGATGCTCGATCAAGAGCAGGTTGAAGCCCCTTTGCAGATCATTGGTCAAATAGTGTTGCAGGAAGACCGGCAGGACGTGGGCGATACAGTGGCGGTCTTCATCGCTTGCCGTTTGCCAGTAGAGTCGGACCAGGCTGGCCCAGAAGATGGCATGGCGACCCTCGTCAGCCAGATGGTCGGCCATCAACCCCCTGACCGATTGTTTGACGCTGTCATCCTTGGCAAACGCCGCCACGTCATGGGTCACCGTGTTCTCGGCAATCGCCACGCAAATCAGCTCTACGGCATCTTGTAGATGTGTTGGCGCCAGTGCCTGCGCGGCGGGTATGGCGCGGCTCAATTCGATGGCCGCGGGCAGTTTCAGTGGTGCGATACCGGTTTGCTCCAGCGTTTGCTGCATGAAGTCCAGGGCGACGAGAGCGTGGTAGTCCTCATCGACCACCACGGTCATGGCGTCGTAGCGGCAGGTCGCAGGGAAGGGGATTGAAAAGCGATCCTTGGCGATGTTCCGTGCGGTCTTATCAACAATCTCTGTTTCAAAGATCACCACGTCATTGATGAATTTGTAGAACGTCTGCACCAGGACAAAGTCGCGCCACTGCGGGCAGTGCTCAAGAAACCCAGCACTGAGCACCAGCGGTTGGCGACACAGCGGATAGATCAACTTGTCGTCTTCTTCCAGCAGGCGTCGCGGGCGAGTACGGACGGTCGCCTGATACTCCCAGTCGCTCGCAAACGAGCGGTAGTGTGCGCTCACAGGCTCACCTCCCGGCGTGCTGCGTGTTGGCGCAGGCTGTCCCACAAGGCAATGCGGTTCTCCACCGCGCTAAGAGCGGCATGCCAGGCCTGTTGCTCGTACAGGGGGTCTGCCTGGACCAGGCGCCGCAGCAGTTGCTCTGCAGCTGGTTCATGGTCCTGGGCATCCAGCTCGATATGCCGCTTGAGGTAGTAGCACAGGCTGGGCGCCTGCCGATGGGCGACGTTGCTGCCTTCCAGGAGGCGTTTGAACATCGCCGGGATGACACTTTCGCGGCCATGCAGGAAGGTAGCGGCGACACAATGGGTCGGTGCGTTCAAGGCAACGTCCAGGGTGTGCCGGACGAAGCGCTCTACCGCAGGCTCAATCGTGATCTGTGCCAGGGCGCTATCGACGCTTGCCCCCTCGCGTTGTAACGCGATGAAGCGTTCGATGTTGGCGGTACTGGCGCCTACCTCGCGCATGGCCTCCAGGTACAGTTCGAAGTGACTGCCGTACCCGTCACCCAACTGGTGGTCGGATTCTTCGTCCAGCACAATTTCGTTGATCAGTCGCGCCGCTTGCGGGTCTGTCGGGGGCAGCCACGGCAGGCGCATGCAGGTCAGCTCCTGTTGCAGGCGTTTGGTCAGCGTCATGAAGTCCCAGACGGCGAAAACATGGTTTTGCATAAAATGTTGTAACTGCGCGAAAGAATTGATTTCCAGGAAAATTGGATGTTCTTGTAGTTGCAGTTTTTTATGGTTGAGTAGTTCTTGAAGTTGAAACATGGTTAATGCCTATAAGTCGTTATATCGACTCAGATAAAAAGGGTTGTTTAGAACCAAGTGTGTTGCGGATGAGTTTTTCGTTGCGCAGTCATGGGCGTGTCACGGCTGGCTTGGATGCCCGGCAAGCAACAAATAGTGACAATGCCACTTAGTCTTATTGGATTGGGTGCCGTCCACAGGCATGCTCAAGCCTGGTGCTTCGCTTTTGACTGCAGCGCCAAGTCCAATTAAAGAGTAAACACTTGGTTAAGTGTTCAAATACTTTATGAGTTATATAAGGTTTTTTTACAGGAAGGGGCGTTTCGTAGTCGAACTTTATATTCGATGTGGGAACTTTCCTTGTTGTTTGCAGGTTTCAGGTTGTGAACAGAATGACCAGTACTTAATCCACTGTTGCTTTGCAAAGCTGGAAATTTCCTGGCAGTCAATGTCAAGTCCGTTACCGCAGCGATCCAGAAGGTGACAGCAGTAGAGGCCGGCTTTGGACGTGTGCGGCGCCTGGCAATCCAGGTCCCGCACTGGGCGACCAAAGTCGGGAGAAATCAGCGCGGCTCCTTGTCGTCCTGTTCAAGGCTGTTCAGGTAATGAGTGATCACTTCCATCCCGCGCATCAGGTGATTACGCAGCGTCAGCACGCTCTGCTCGACCTTTTTCTGCGCGACCAGGTTCAGTAGTTCGCGGTGGTCTTCCTGGGAGGTCTCTCCCAGGCCCATGGCTTCAAGGTTGAACCGCAGGAAGCGCTCCTCCTCGTTCAGCCCATGCTCCACCAGGTTCAACAACCGCTGGTTGGGTGCCTTGCCATACAGCGCCATATGAAACAGACGGTTGAGCCGGCCGATTTCGGTGTAGTCGGTTTCGCGCTCAAGAGCGTCGATCAAGGCATCTGCCTGCTCGATATCGTGCTCGCTGAGCAACGGGATCGATAAGCGCAGCGCCTCCGATTCCAGGAGAATGCGCAGGGCGTAAGTCTCCGCCGAGTTATCTTCAATCAGCGGGGCGACCACGGCACCTTTATGGGTCACAACATGCAACAGCGACTGTGCCTCCAGTTGGCGCAGGGCTTCGCGCACCGGCATCCGGCTGACCCCGAACAGGCTGGCCAGTTCTTGCTGGCGCATGGCGGTGCCGCAGGGCAGGCGGCCATCCAGTATGGCGTTGCGCAGTGTTTCTTCAATAACGGAGCGAGCGAGGTGAGCAGGAATGGGCCCACTGATCTTGATGCTGCTCAAAGGGTTCGGCTTGTGCGTCACGACTACGCTATCCTCCTTTCTTGTTGGAATGGGTTTTGGCTGATTGGATCCAAAGAACACTAGAGATTGCATGCAAGCTTGTCAAACAGGCAAGGTTTCCCTTTGTAAGCGACTCAACAGCGCGGTTTTTCATCGCACATTATGGCTGGCTGGCGTCTTACAAGGCGCGATTGCTTTAGCGTAGTGGGCATTGAGTGATTGCACCGTGCCATTGTTTTTTGCCGACCGACCCTTCACCATCGATTGATTCTCCGTCTCTTTCTACGGACTGAAACCATTGGCGGTACGTTTTACTCCCTCGCGGATCCTGTGCTGGCTGTTTTCAGCGCTGCTGCTGGCTGGCTTATTGCCTGGCGGGCTGCATGCCGATTGGGATTTCTCCCAGATCAGCCGGCGAGCCACCGCGCTCTACGGGCCGTTGGGCGCGGGTCAGCAGCGTATCGATGACTGGCAGCAACTGCTGGCCACGCAAAAACAAGGCAGCGAGGCGGAGCAGCTCAAGGTGGTCAACCTGTTCTTCAACAAGCGGGTGCGCTATGTCGAAGATATCGACTTGTGGAACCAGGTCGATTATTGGGAAACGCCCATCGAAGCCCTGTGGAAGGGCGCCGGCGATTGTGAAGACTATGCCATCGCCAAGTATTTCAGCCTGCGGCACCTGGGCGTCTCCAGCGACAAATTGCGCATTACCTACGTCAAGGCATTGCGGCAGAATCGCGCCCATATGGTCTTGACCTATTATTCGACGCCAGAGGCCATGCCGCTGGTGCTCGACAGCCTGATCGATGAAATCCAGCCTGCCAGCCAACGGACCGACTTGCTGCCGGTCTACTCCTTCAACGCCGAAGGCTTGTACCTGCCGGGCGCCAAGGGCAACAAAAAGGTTGGCGACACCAAACGCCTGTCACGCTGGCAGGATGTGTTGAAAAAAATGCGTGCGGAAGGCTTCCCAGCCGAGCCGGCCAACTAGGAGTAACTGTTCAGATGTCACTGTTCAAACAGCTGTTGATCGCTATCTGTCTGTTCCTGGTGGTCGCCTTCAGCGGCAGCTTCATGGTCAGCCTGGAAAGCTCGCGTACCCAGTACGTGAACCAACTGCGCTCCCACGCGCAGGACGCGGCGACCGCCTTGGCGCTGTCCTTGACCCCCAATATCGACGATCCGGCGATGGTCGAGCTGCTGGTCAGCTCGATTTTCGATAGCGGTTATTACGCCAGCATCCGTGTGATCGATGTGACCAATGATCAGGTCATCGTCGAGCGCAGTGGCATCCCCGATAACAACGGCGTGCCCAACTGGTTCGTCAAGCTGATCGGCCTGGAACCGGCCGGTGGCGACGCCCTGGTCAGCCGTGGCTGGGAGCAGGCGGCCCGGGTCGAGGTGGTCAGCCATCCGATGTTCGCCCTGGCCAAACTGTGGCAGAGCGCCCTGGGCAGCCTCGGCTGGCTGTTGCTGTGCGGCGCGGTGAGTGCGGTGCTGGGTGCGCTGTTGCTGCGCCGGCAACTCAAGCCTTTGGACTACATGGTCAAACAGTCCCATGCCATTGCTCGCCGCGAGTTCCTGAGCCTGCCGGATCTGCCGCGCACCCCGGAACTGCGCCGCGTAGTGCAGGCGATGAACCAGATGGTGGAAAAGCTCAAGGCCCTGTTCCAGGAGCAGGCCGAACGTAGCGAAAAACTGCGGGTGGAGTCCTATCAAGACAACCTCACCGGCCTGGCCAACCGTCGCTACTTCGAGATGCAACTCAACGCGCGGGTCAGCAACCCCGAAGAAACCAGCTCAGGCTACCTGCTGGTGTTGCGGGTCAAGGACTTGGCCGGCCTCAACCAGCGCCTCGGCGGCCAGCGCACCGACCAACTGCTGCAGGCGGTCGGTGAACAGTTACTGCGCCAATGCGAGCCGTACCCGGAAACCCACAATCTGGTCACCCGTATCCGCGGTGGTGAGTTTGCCGTGCTGGCGCCGGGGCTGATGCGTGAAGAGGCGTTGCAGTTGGCGCAGAACCTGGAAAGCACCCTGCAAAGCCTGCAAGCCACCGGCGCCAGTGACGTTTCGCCGGTTGCCTGTATCGGCCTGGCGCCGTTCAATCACGGTGATTCGCCGCAAGCCCTGCTGACCCTGGCCGACCAGGCGCTGGCCCAGGCTGAAACCTTGGGCGATATCAGTTGGGTGTGCCTGGATCACAGCGCGGCGGCCAGCGTCGGCGACGATCATCATGCCTGGCACACACTGTTGGATCAGGCGCTGACCCAGCAACGCTTCGAGCTGTACTTCCAACCGGTGGTGGCCAGCCAGGATCCGCAACTGATCCTGCATTACAAAGTGCTCTCACGCTTGGTCGACAGCCACGGCCACACGATCCCGGCCGGTCGTTTCCTGCCTTGGCTTGAGCGGTTTGGCTGGTCAGCGCGCCTGGACCGGGTGATGTTGGAGCTGGTACTCAAACAAATGGCCAGCCACGAGCACTCGCTGGCCCTGAACCTGTCTGCGGCGACCCTGGCAGACCCGCAAGCCCTGAACCGAGTCTTCGACCTGCTGCGCCAACATTCCAACCTGGGCCCGCGCCTGACCCTGGAAATCGGTGAAGAGCAACTGCCTGAACAGGCGGTGCTGGAGCAGTTGACCCACCGCCTGCGGGAGCTGAACTTTTCCCTCAGCCTGCAACGCTTTGGCGGGCGCTTCAGCATGATCGGCAACCTGGCGCGCCTGGGCCTGGCCTACCTGAAGATCGATGGCAGCTACATCCGCGACATCGACCAGGAAAGCGACAAGCGCCTGTTTATCGAAGCTATCCAGCGCGCAGCCCACAGCATCGACTTGCCGCTGATTGCCGAGCGGGTCGAAACCGAAGGTGAGTTGCAGGTAATTCGCGAGATGGGGATTTTTGGCGTGCAGGGCCAGCTGTTTGGTGAGCCGGCGCCCTGGCGCTGAGGCCGTGGCCGGCCTCAGATCAGGCCGGTCTCATCATCATTGATCAGGTGGCTCAGGCCACCCAGTGATTCCCGTGCGTGGCTGCGGTCCTTGAGCTTGGCTTGCGCGGCAACCGGCAAGTCAGTCAGGTTGATCACACCTTTCTGGATCAGCACCTGAATCAAGTCTTCCAGCACCCGGATCATCTCCGAGTCACTGTGCTTGAGCTGCTTGAGGCTCAGCTCCGCTTCCTCATTGGCGAACCAGGCCTGGATCTCATGATGATCCGCGGGCAGGGTACCGGTCGATTCGGCGAAGGCAACCGCTTCGGCGCGAATCAGCTCACCCTGTGCATCACGTTGCACGTAGAACATTGAACATCCCTCATGAGAAGAACTGACGACAGCCTGTCAGAGCATAGGCCAACGGCGCGCGATTGGGCGTGAGTATGCCGTGCAATCGCGACCCCATGCCAGTGAACGGTGGCCGCAAATGAATCGGCCGCCTCAAGAGGCGGCCGGTTCAGTGGTTCAGCTTAGGTGTGATCGACCTTGATGGTCGGGTCAGCACCACTGATCAACGAATTGATCGTCTGGCCGGACCAGTTGTTACCTTCCAGCTTGATCGTCACATCCGCATTGGCCAGGCCGCCGTCAGCGTTGAGCTTGCCTTCGGAACTGATCTGCAGCGTGGTCACGTTATCCACCGTGGTCAACTTCAGGAAGTTGTCGATGGTGCTGTCGGTTTCACCCTTGAGCAGGTCACGCAGGTCGATACGGTCGCCTTCCGAGGCCTTGAAGTCCTTGATCACGTCGTTGCCGACGTCACCGGATCTCCAGACGAAGGTATCGGCACCGGTACCGCCGATCAGGATGTCATTGCCCTGGCCGCCGATCAGCGTGTCGTTACCGGTACCGCCCAACAGGATGTCGTTGCCCTTGCCACCGTCCAGGTAGTCGTTGCCGCCCTGGCCGAACAAGATGTCATCACCCGAGCCACCCAGCAGGGTGTCATTACCGTCTTTGGCACCCGAGGTGTTGAACTCGTTGTAGTGCTCGGTGATGTACTTGTGCACATCCTGGCCGGTGACAGAAGCAACCGCCACGCCGTTTTTCCCTGCCACGTAGGACTGGATAGCGTTGTAGCCCTCGCCGGTAATGCCCGGGAAGCTCACCAGGTCGCCGAACAGGATGTCATTGCCGTCACCGCCATCGACACGGTCGGCACCCGGCAGGGTAGCCTCGCTGTGACCGAGGATGGCGTTGGCCAAGTCCTTCGGATCGATGTTGCTTTGTGGCTTGCCATCGCTGTCGTACGGTGCCAACTGATTCAGGCTGACCCCGCTGTTGAGGCCGATGGCTTCTACGCCACCTGAGGACAGGCTTTTGAGCAGTGCGAACGCATTCTGGGAGTTGGTAGTAGTGGCTGTATCGGTGTAGTTACCATAACCGTCAAGAACCGATATCTCATAGGTGCCATCGCCCTGGGCATGGATGACGCCCTTGTAGGACGACGAGCCGTTGGTCCAGAGGGTCACCTCACCGATAGAGTTGATCTTAAGGTAGTGATTCGAGTCGATGTTGATCTGGGTGGCGGTACCTATGGTGTAGTTGTTCATGTTAACGACGTCATCGAGCTTGACGTTGCCATACAGAGTCGGGTTGGTCTGCTCGGAACGCTGGTAGAACGTCGGCTGACCATCGGTGATGAAGTACGTGGTGTTGATTGCGTCCGTGTTACCAGTCGCCTGGCCACTTTTGAAGAAGTTGGACGCAGCCTTGAACACGTCTTCGTAGTTGGTCCCGCCGGTCGACACCATCTTATCCAGGACTTTCTGCAGCGCATCCAGCGCACCTGGGTCTTTCAGGTTGACGGTAACCGTGCGGTTGACCTGGTCACTGAAGTCCGCCAGGAAGATGTTCACGGTGCCAGAGGTACTGGCGCCGATACTGTTTTTCAGTGAGTTGAACACGGTGGTCAGCGAGGCTTTCGCCGCCGCCACCGAGTCCGAACCCATACTGCCCGACGTATCGATCATGAACGCAATGTTGTAGTTCTTGCCCTGAACCACGTTCAGGCCCGAAACGTCACCCACGATAATGTCGTTGCCACTGGTACCGGTGACGTTGTCATCGCCCGAAGTCGCCGTGCTCCCGCTATAAACCGCTGGGTACACCTTGACCGGCAGGTTGGCCACGGTTGTGGCCGAGCCGCCGAGGCTTTCGGTGGAGGTCGACGTCACGGTCAGGTTGTACTGACCGCTGGTGTAAGGCAGTGGCTTGAGGCTCAAGTTGTTGAGGTTCCAACCGGTGACGTCCACTTCGGTATGGCCCTGGGTCGCTGTGAAAGTATGACCGGCACCGTCGCTGAGCACTGCGCCCACCGGGATGCTGCCAATCTTCACGCTCAGGGTTTCCGAACCGTCGGTATCGGTCAGGCCGGTGGTGACTTTGGTCAGTTTGACCGTGCCGTTTTCCAGTCCTTCGTTGAGCTTGTACGCGTCGTAGTAACCCTGGCCGTTTGTGCCGTGCAGATCCGACACTTGCGCGCCGGCGCTGATCAGGTCGTTGATGCCGGTGTAGATCGGGATGTTGGTATTGCTCAGGTTAGTGGTTGCACCACCGTTGACCGACAGGTTGACGTCATAGCTGCCGGGACCTGACTGGTTGGCATGGTAGATATCAATGCTGTAGTAGCCATTGCTGGTCGGGGTGTAGGTACCGCTGAACTGGCCCGAGTTCGAGCCCCAGGTACCGCTGGCCACGTCTTTGCCGCCGACGTTGATCAGGATGCTGTCATCGCCATAGCCGCTGAAGGTATAGGTCTTGCCAGCTTCCAGGTAGATCAGGCCGGAGGTTTTCGACCCGGCGCCGCCAGGTACGTCGGCAGTAGACGTAACGTCGGTCGCTACCACGGTGCTGTTAGGCGTTCCGGCGTTATCGATCGCATTTTTCAACACGGTCGGCGAGGCGCCATTACCGTTGGTGCCCAGGTTGGCAATGCTGTTCCAGCTCTGCTTGGTCAGGCCGACCGAGGCGATGTTGTTATCGGCAACGCTCAAGGTCGGCGCGTCTGCAACCGGAGTGATGTCGACTTTCACGGTAGCGCTGGTGCCCAGGTCCTTGCCATCGGTTGGCTGGAACTTGAACTGTGCGTAGTCAGCCTGTTTGTTGCCCACACCGGTGCCGCCGTAGCCGTCGGCTCCGGATTCGTTGGCGTTTGGCGTGAAGCGCAACTGGCCGCCGTCGATCTGCGCCTTGGTGAAGGTCTGCCCGGCTGTCACGTTGGTCCAGGTAGTGCCGTCCGCTGCCAGGTACTGCAGCTTGCCGGCGACTGGCAGCTCGGTGATTTTCACCCCGAGGCTGGCCTGCGGCGAATCCACATCGGTGACCCCGAAATTGGCCCAAGTCAGCTTCAGCGATGTGTCTTCGGTGCCGGTAACGGCGCCGCCAGTGGCAACCGGTGCGTCGTTGACCGCCACTACGTTGACGGTGGTGGTCGCCACGTTCGAGTAGTTGCCGCCGTCGGTCACCGTCACGGTGATGGTCCGTGGCGTGGTGCTCGGGTCGTCGCTGCTGTTGCTGAACGTGATGTTCTTGATCTGCTGCATATAGTCAGCCAGCGACGCCGTACCGGTCAGGGTCAGGGTGACCTTGCCGGTGACAGGGTCCGTGACCGAGGTCACGTTCAAACCGGTGACCTTGCTGTAGTCCAGCGAGTCGCTCGGCTGAGTATTGGTCAGCACTACCGTGGCGCCCGTCAGCTGGGTGCTGTCCGGGTCAGTGATTGTGATGTCGGTGTCAGCAATCGACACGCCAGTGCCGCCTTCGGTGAACGTAGTCTTGAAGTCGTTCCCGGTGGCGCCACTGGAATTGTTGGCATCCAGGTCGATAACCGGCGGTGCATCGTTGTCGATGATCGATGTTTCGATCTTACCGTTGGTGGTACTGACAGCCAGGTTCTCGAAGTTACCGCCGGAGGTCCCGGAGATACTGATCTCGAACTTCTCCGTAGGCTCGGTCAGCTTGTCGTCGATGGTCTTGATATCGAACGTCGCGCTGCTTTGGCCGGCTGGAATCTTCACGGTGTACACGCCGTTGAAGTCTGAACCGTCCTGGGCCACGCCTTTGTACGAGAGGGTCACCGTGACTTCGGTTTGCGCCGGCTGGGTCAGGTTCAACGTGTAGTGAGCAGTCTGGCCTTCGGTAACCGAGGTATCGCCCGCGATACTGATCACGGTGTTGCTCGTCACGTCCGTCACCTTGGTGACGACTGGAGTACCGACCGGGATCAGGTTTTCATACTTGTCGCCACCGCTGACCACGTTAGTGATCTTGGCGGAAATATCCTTGGCGCCCACGTAGAAGTCATTCGGCGCGGTGAAGTTGGCGGTACTGCTGGTCTTGCCATTACCGATGGTAATGATCAAGTCGTTGTCCAACTTGATCACCAGGTCCGAACCCACGTTGGTCACGGCCACGCCGTTCTTGTCCACGAGGCTGGCGGTGTAGACGATCTGGCCGCCTTCGGCGACGTTGGTGGTGGCGGTCAGCACAACTTTTACATCGTCGATGGTGTCGTTGATCTGCGTTGTTGCGCCATCGCCTGCAACCACGAGTTTCTCGAAGTTGCCGCCAGCGGTGTCGGTGATCTTGACGGTCTGGGTGCTCTTATCGATGAACACGTCATCGCCTGGAGCATCAACCGTCACGGTGCCAACGGTGTCGCCCGCCTTGATGGTGATGGTTTGTTTGTTATCGAGCGTCAGGGTGACGTCGGTGTCAGCCTTGTTGCTCAAGGTAGCGGTGTAATTGATCTTGCCGCCTTCGTTCACTTCCGACGGAGCCGTCAACGTCACAGTCGTAGTGTTGTCGGTACCTGGGGTGTCCGTGACAGTCGTAGTGACCTTGTCAGTATTTGGAACCAGGTTCTCGAAGTGCGCGCCACCGGTGACTTTCGTGATGCCGGTCGTAACAGTCTGGTCGCCTTTGTACACGTCATCCGGAGCCACAACCGAGACAGTACCGCTCGATTTGTCCACACCGATGGTGATGACTTGCTTGTTATCCAAGGTGATAGTCAGCGGACCGGTAGTGTTAGTGACCGGTGCGCCGTTTTTATCCACAAGGGTAGCGGTGTAGACGATCTGGCCGCCTTCGCCCACGGTTTTGGTGGCAGTCAGCACCACATCGACTTTGTCGATGGTGTCGTTGATCTGCGTCGTGGCGCCGTCGCCTGCAACCACGAGCTTCTCGAAGTTGCCGCCAGTGGTGTCGGTGATCTTGACCGTCTGGGTGCTCTTATCGATGAACACGTCATCGCTCGGAGCATCAACAGTCACGGTGCCGACGGTGTCGCCGGCCTTGATGGTGATGGTTTGTTTGTTGTCGAGTGTCAGCGTGACGTCGGTATCCGCTTTATTAGAAAGCGTAGCGGTGTAGGTGATCGTGCCGCCTTCGTTCACTTCCGACGGAGCCGTCAGGGTCACGGTAGTGGTGTTATCGGTACCTGGGGTGTCAGTGACAGTCGTAGTGACCTTGTCAGTATTTGGAACCAGGTTCTCAAAGTGCTCGCCACCGGTGACCTTAGTGATGCCGGTCGTAACAGTCTGATCGCCTTTGTACACATCGTCTGGCGCTACAGCCGAGACAGTACCGCTCGACTCGTTCACACCAATGGTGATGACCTGTTTGTTATCGAGGGTGACAGTCAGCGGGCCGGTGGTGTTGAGGACTGGCTTGCCGTCTTTATCAACCAAAGTCGCGGTGTAAACGATCTCGCCGCCTTCACCCACGGTTTTGGTGGCAGTCAGCACCACATCGACTTTGTCGATGGTGTCGTTGATCTGCGTCGTCGCACCGTCGCCTGCAACCACGAGCTTCTCGAAGTTGCCGCCAGTGGTGTCGGTAATCTTGACGGTCTGGGTGCTCTTGTCGATGAACACGTCATCGCCTGGAGCATCCACCGTCACGGTACCGACGGTGTCGCCAGCCTTGATGGTGATGGTTTGCTTGTTATCGAGCGTCAGGGTGACGTCGGTGTCAGCCTTGTTGCTCAAGGTAGCGGTGTAAGTGATCGTGCCGCCTTCGTTCACTTCCGACGGAGCCGTCAACGTCACAGTCGTAGTGTTGTCGGTACCTGGGGTGTCCGTGACAGTCGTAGTGACCTTGTCAGTATTTGGAACCAGGTTCTCGAAGTGCGCGCCACCGGTGACTTTCGTGATGCCGGTCGTAACAGTCTGGTCGCCTTTGTACACGTCATCCGGAGCCACAACCGAGACAGTACCGCTCGATTTGTCCACACCGATGGTGATGACTTGCTTGTTATCCAAGGTGATAGTCAGCGGACCGGTAGTGTTAGTGACCGGTGCGCCGTTTTTATCCACAAGGGTAGCGGTGTAGACGATCTGGCCGCCTTCGCCCACGGTTTTGGTGGCAGTCAGCACCACATCGACTTTGTCGATGGTGTCGTTGATCTGCGTCGTGGCGCCGTCGCCTGCAACCACGAGCTTCTCGAAGTTGCCGCCAGTGGTGTCGGTGATCTTGACCGTCTGGGTGCTCTTATCGATGAACACGTCATCGCTCGGAGCATCAACAGTCACGGTGCCGACGGTGTCGCCGGCCTTGATGGTGATGGTTTGTTTGTTGTCGAGTGTCAGCGTGACGTCGGTATCCGCTTTATTAGAAAGCGTAGCGGTGTAGGTGATCGTGCCGCCTTCGTTCACTTCCGACGGAGCCGTCAGGGTCACGGTAGTGGTGTTATCGGTACCTGGGGTGTCAGTGACAGTCGTAGTGACCTTGTCAGTATTTGGAACCAGGTTCTCAAAGTGCTCGCCACCGGTGACCTTAGTGATGCCGGTCGTAACAGTCTGATCGCCTTTGTACACATCGTCTGGCGCTACAGCCGAGACAGTACCGCTCGACTCGTTCACACCAATGGTGATGACCTGTTTGTTATCGAGGGTGACAGTCAGCGGGCCGGTGGTGTTGAGGACTGGCTTGCCGTCTTTATCAACCAAAGTCGCGGTGTAAACGATCTCGCCGCCTTCACCCACGGTTTTGGTGGCAGTCAGCACCACATCGACTTTGTCGATGGTGTCGTTGATCTGCGTCGTCGCACCGTCGCCTGCAACCACGAGCTTCTCGAAGTTGCCGCCAGTGGTGTCGGTAATCTTGACGGTCTGGGTGCTCTTGTCGATGAACACGTCATCGCCTGGAGCATCCACCGTCACGGTACCGACGGTGTCGCCAGCCTTGATGGTGATGGTTTGCTTGTTATCGAGCGTCAGGGTGACGTCGGTGTCAGCCTTGTTGCTCAAGGTAGCGGTGTAAGTGATCGTGCCGCCTTCGTTCACTTCCGACGGAGCCGTCAACGTCACAGTCGTAGTGTTGTCGGTACCTGGGGTGTCCGTGACAGTCGTAGTGACCTTGTCAGTATTTGGAACCAGGTTCTCGAAGTGCTCGCCACCGGTGACCTTAGTGATGCCGGTCGTAACAGTCTGATCGCCTTTGTACACATCGTCTGGCGCTACAGCCGAGACAGTACCGCTCGACTCGTTCACACCAATGGTGATGACCTGTTTGTTATCGAGGGTGACAGTCAGCGGACCGGTAGTGTTGAGGACTGGCTTGCCGTCTTTATCAACCAAAGTCGCGGTGTAAACGATCTCGCCACCTTCGCCGACAGTTTTAGTCGCGGTCAGGACCACATCGACCTTGTCGATGGTGTCGTTGATCTGCGTCGTGGCGCCATCGCCAGCAACCACCAGCTTCTCGAAGTTGCCGCCAGCGGTGTCGGTGATCTTGACGGTTTGGGTGCTCTTATCGATGAACACGTCATCGCTCGGAGCATCAACAGTCACTGTACCAACGGTGTCGCCCGCCTTGATGGTGATGGTTTGCTTGTTATCGAGCGTCAGGGTGACGTCGGTGTCAGCCTTGTTGCTCAAGGTAGCGGTGTAAGTGATCGTACCGCCTTCGTTGACGGCGTCTGGCGCGGTCAATGTGACGGTAGTGGTGTTATCGGTGCCCGGTGTGTCGGTCACGATGGTGGTGACTTTATCGGTACCTGGAACCAGGTTCTCGAAGTGCTCGCCACCGGTGACTTTAGTGATGCCGGTCGTAACAGTCTGATCGCCTTTGTACACATCGTCTGGCGCTATAGCCGAGACAGTACCGCTCGACTCGTTCACACCAATGGTGATGACCTGTTTGTTATCGAGGGTGACAGTCAGCGGACCGGTAGTGTTGAGGACTGGCTTACCGTCTTTATCAACCAAAGTCGCGGTGTAAACGATCTCGCCGCCTTCACCCACGGTTTTGGTCGCGGTCAGGACCACATCGACTTTGTCGATGGTGTCGTTGATCTGCGTCGTCGCACCGTCGCCTGCAACCACGAGCTTCTCGAAGTTGCCGCCAGTGGTGTCGGTGATCTTGACGGTCTGGGTGCTCTTATCGATGAACACGTCATCGCCTGGAGCATCAACCGTCACGGTGCCGACGGTGTCGCCAGCCTTGATGGTGATGGTTTGTTTGTTGTCGAGTGTCAGCGTGACGTCGGTATCCGCTTTATTAGAAAGCGTAGCGGTGTAGGTGATCGTGCCGCCTTCGTTCACTTCCGACGGAGCCGTCAGGGTCACGGTAGTGGTGTTATCGGTACCTGGGGTGTCAGTGACAGTCGTAGTGACCTTGTCAGTATTTGGAACCAGGTTCTCGAAGTGCTCGCCACCGGTGACCTTAGTGATGCCGGTCGTAACAGTCTGATCACCTTTGTACACATCGTCTGGCGCTACAGCCGAGACAGTACCGCTCGACTCGTTCACACCAATGGTGATGACCTGTTTGTTATCGAGGGTGACAGTCAGCGGACCGGTAGTGTTGAGGACTGGCTTACCGTCTTTATCAACCAAAGTCGCGGTGTAAACGATCTCGCCACCTTCGCCGACAGTTTTGGAGGCAGTCAGGACCACATCGACTTTGTCGATGGTGTCGTTGATCTGCGTCGTGGCGCCATCGCCAGCAACCACCAGCTTCTCGAAGTTGCCGCCAGCGGTGTCGGTGATCTTGACGGTTTGGGTGCTCTTATCGATGAACACGTCATCGCCTGGAGCATCAACCGTCACGGTGCCGACGGTGTCGCCCGCCTTGATGGTGATGGTTTGCTTGTTATCGAGCGTCAGGGTGACGTCGGTGTCAGCCTTGTTGCTCAAGGTAGCGGTGTAGGTGATCGTGCCGCCTTCGTTCACTTCCGACGGAGCCGTCAGGGTCACAGTCGTAGTGTTATCGGTACCTGGGGTGTCCGTGACAGTCGTAGTGACCTTGTCAGTATTTGGAACCAGGTTCTCAAAGTGCTCGCCACCGGTGACCTTAGTGATGCCGGTCGTAACAGTCTGGTCGCCTTTGTACACATCATCCGGCGCTACAGCCGAAACAGTACCGCTCGACTCGTTCACACCAATGGTGATGACCTGTTTGTTATCGAGGGTGACAGTCAGCGGGCCGGTGGTGTTAGTCACCGGAGCGCCGTTTTTATCCACAAGGGTAGCGGTGTAGACGATTTGGCCGCCTTCACCCACGGTTTTGGTCGCGGTCAGGACCACATCGACTTTGTCGATGGTGTCGTTGATCTGCGTTGTCGCACCGTCGCCTGCAACCACGAGCTTCTCGAAGTTGCCGCCAGCGGTGTCGGTGATCTTGACGGTCTGGGTGCTCTTATCGATGAACACATCATCGCCTGGAGCATCCACCGTCACGGTACCGACAGTGTCGCCAGCCTTGATGGTGATGGTTTGTTTGTTGTCGAGCGTCAGGGTGACGTCGGTGTCAGCCTTGTTGCTCAAGGTAGCGGTGTAGGTGATCGTGCCGCCTTCGTTCACTTCCGACGGAGCCGTCAGGGTCACAGTCGTAGTGTTATCGGTACCTGGGGTGTCCGTGACAGTCGTAGTGACCTTGTCAGTATTTGGAACCAGGTTCTCGAAGTGCTCGCCACCGGTGACCTTAGTGATGCCGGTCGTAACAGTCTGATCGCCTTTGTACACATCGTCTGGCGCTACAGCCGAGACAGTACCGCTCGACTCGTTCACACCAATGGTGATGACCTGTTTGTTATCGAGGGTGACAGTCAGCGGACCGGTAGTGTTGAGGACTGGCTTGCCGTCTTTATCAACCAAAGTCGCGGTGTAAACGATCTCGCCACCTTCGCCGACAGTTTTAGTCGCGGTCAGGACCACATCGACCTTGTCGATGGTGTCGTTGATCTGCGTCGTGGCGCCATCGCCAGCAACCACCAGCTTCTCGAAGTTGCCGCCAGCGGTGTCGGTGATCTTGACGGTTTGGGTGCTCTTATCGATGAACACGTCATCGCTCGGAGCATCAACAGTCACTGTACCAACGGTGTCGCCCGCCTTGATGGTGATGGTTTGCTTGTTATCGAGCGTCAGGGTGACGTCGGTGTCAGCCTTGTTGCTCAAGGTAGCGGTGTAAGTGATCGTGCCGCCTTCGTTGACGGCGTCTGGCGCGGTCAATGTGACGGTAGTGGTGTTATCGGTGCCCGGTGTGTCGGTCACGATGGTGGTGACTTTATCGGTACCTGGAACCAGGTTCTCAAAGTGCTCGCCACCGGTGACCTTAGTGATGCCGGTCGTAACAGTCTGGTCGCCTTTGTACACATCATCCGGCGCTACAGCCGAAACAGTACCGCTCGACTCGTTCACACCAATGGTGATGACCTGTTTGTTATCGAGGGTGACAGTCAGCGGACCGGTAGTGTTGAGGACTGGCTTGCCGTCTTTATCAACCAAAGTCGCGGTGTAAACGATCTCGCCGCCTTCACCCACGGTTTTGGTGGCAGTCAGCACCACATCGACTTTGTCGATGGTGTCGTTGATCTGCGTCGTCGCACCGTCGCCTGCAACCACGAGCTTCTCGAAGTTGCCGCCAGTGGTGTCGGTGATCTTGACCGTCTGGGTGCTCTTGTCGATGAACACGTCATCGCCTGGAGCATCAACCGTCACGGTGCCGACGGTGTCGCCCGCCTTGATGGTGATGGTTTGTTTGTTGTCGAGTGTCAGCGTGACGTCGGTATCCGCTTTATTAGAAAGCGTCGCGGTATAGGTGATCGTACCGCCTTCGTTGACGGCGTCTGGCGCGGTCAATGTGACGGTAGTGGTGTTATCGGTGCCCGGTGTGTCGGTCACGATGGTGGTGACTTTATCGGTACCTGGAACCAGGTTCTCGAAGTGCTCGCCACCGGTGACTTTCGTGATGCCGGTAGTAACAGTCTGATCGCCTTTGTACACATCGTCTGGCGCTATAGCCGAGACAGTACCGCTCGACTCGTTCACACCAATGGTGATGACCTGTTTGTTATCGAGGGTGACAGTCAGCGGACCGGTAGTGTTGAGGACTGGCTTACCGTCTTTATCAACCAAAGTCGCGGTGTAAACGATCTCGCCGCCTTCACCCACGGTTTTGGTCGCGGTCAGGACCACATCGACTTTGTCGATGGTGTCGTTGATCTGCGTCGTCGCACCGTCGCCTGCAACCACGAGCTTCTCGAAGTTGCCGCCAGTGGTGTCGGTGATCTTGACGGTCTGGGTGCTCTTATCGATGAACACGTCATCGCCTGGAGCATCAACCGTCACGGTGCCGACGGTGTCGCCAGCCTTGATGGTGATGGTTTGTTTGTTGTCGAGTGTCAGCGTGACGTCGGTATCCGCTTTATTAGAAAGCGTAGCGGTGTAGGTGATCGTGCCGCCTTCGTTCACTTCCGACGGAGCCGTCAGGGTCACGGTAGTGGTGTTATCGGTACCTGGGGTGTCAGTGACAGTCGTAGTGACCTTGTCAGTATTTGGAACCAGGTTCTCGAAGTGCTCGCCACCGGTGACCTTAGTGATGCCGGTCGTAACAGTCTGATCGCCTTTGTACACATCGTCTGGCGCTACAGCCGAGACAGTACCGCTCGACTCGTTCACACCAATGGTGATGACCTGTTTGTTATCGAGGGTGATAGTCAGCGGACCGGTAGTGTTAGTCACCGGTGCACCGTTTTTATCCACAAGGGTGGCGGTGTAAACGATCTCGCCGCCTTCGCCGACAGTTTTGGTCGCGGTCAGGACCACATCGACCTTGTCGATGGTGTCGTTGATCTGCGTCGTTGCGCCATCGCCAGCCACCACGAGCTTCTCGAAGTTGCCGCCAGTGGTGTCGGTGATCTTGACCGTCTGGGTGCTCTTGTCGATGAACACGTCATCGCCTGGAGCATCAACCGTCACGGTGCCAACGGTGTCGCCCGCCTTGATGGTGATGGTTTGTTTGTTGTCGAGTGTCAGCGTGACGTCAGTGTCAGCCTTGTTGCTCAAGGTAGCGGTGTAAGTGATCGTGCCGCCTTCGTTGACGGCGTCTGGCGCGGTCAAGGTGACGGTAGTGGTGTTATCGGTGCCCGGTGTGTCGGTGACAGTCGTGGTGACCTTGTCAGTGCCCGGAACCAGGTTTTCAAAGTGCTCACCACCCGTTACTTCCTTGATGCCGGTAGTAACAGTCTGATCACCTTTGTACACATCATCCGGAGCCACAACCGAAACGGTACCGCTCGACTGGTTCACACCAATGGTGATGACCTGGTTGTTATCCAGAGTCACAGTCACTGGGCTGGTGATATTAGTCACCGGTGCGCCGTTCTTATCCACCAAGGTAGCGGTGTAAACGATCTCACCACCTTCACCCACGGTTTTGGTAGCAGTCAGCACCACATCAACTTTGTCGATGGTGTCGTTGATCTGCGTCGTCGCCCCACCCGGAGCGATATCAAGCTTCTCGAAACCACCACCCACAAAGTCCGGATTGATCGTGACGTTGATCGGACCCGCATCTTTGAATACGTCGTCGCTCGGTGCCTTGGACGTCACCTGGCCTGTGGTCTCGCCCTTGGCGATAGTGATGACATCACCATTGCTCAAGGTCAGGGTCAGGTCGCTGCCGGCCTTGTTGCTCAAGGTCGCGGTGTAGGTGATGTTGCCACCTTCGTCGGCCTCGCCGGGTGCGGTCAGGGTGACGGTGGTGGTGTCGGTGGTGCCGGGTGTGTCGGTCACGGTGGTGTTGACCGGCGTGGTGCCAGGTACCAGGTTCTCGAAATGCGCGCCGCCGGTCACATTGGTGATCGCGGTGGTGACGGTCTGGTTGCCCTCATACACATCGTTCGGCGCAACAGTGCTGGCAGTGCCCGCGGATTGGCCGACGCCAATGGTGATGGTCTGGCCATTGTCCAGGGTCACGGTCAACGGGTTGGTAGTGTTGGTGACCGGGTTACCCGCCTTGTCCACCAGCGATGCGGTGTAAACGATCTGGCCGCCTTCGCCCACGGTGGTAGTCGCCGTCAGGACCACATCGACCTTGTCGATGGTGTCGTTCACGGTGGTGGTAGCGCCGTCACCGGCCACTTCCAGTTTTTCGAAGTTACCGCCATTAGTCTCGACGATCTTCACGGTTTGCGTGCTTTTGTCGACAAACACATCATCGCCCGGAGCATCGACGGTGACGGAGCCAACGGTTTCACCCGCCTTGATGATGATGGTCGAACCGTTATCGAGCTTCAGCGTAACGTCGGTGTCCGCTTTGTTGGAAAGCGTCGCGGTGTAGGTGATCTGGCCGCCTTCGCTGACATCGCCTGGCGCTGTCAGTGTCACGGTGGTGGTGTCGACCGAATCGGTGATGGTCGTAACGGCTGGCGTCGTGTTGGGCACCAGGTTTTCAAAGTTGCCACCGGTGGTCCCGGTGATAGTCGTAGTGACGGTGCTGCCATTGACGTAGACGTCGTTGGCCGGGGTATCGACCACCACGGTGCCAACGGATTCGCCGGCCTTGATGGTGATCACCGAGCCGTTGGACAAGGTCACGGTCACCGGGGTTTGCGCCGGATTGGTCAGCGTCGCGGTGTAGGTGATCTGGCCGCCTTCGGTGACGGTATTGGTGGCGGTGAGGGTCAGGCCGGTGTCATCGACCGAGTCGGTAATCGTGGTGACGGCGGGTGTGGTGTTAGGCACCAGGTTTTCGAAGTTGCCACCGGTTGCCCCGGTAATGGTGGTGCTGACCGTGCTGCCATTGTTGTAGACGTCGTTGGCCGGCGTATCGACCACCACCGTACCGGTGGACTTGCCCGCCTCAATGGTGATTACCGAGCCGTTGCTCAAGGTAATGGTGACCGGAGTCTGCGCCGGGTTGGTCAGGGTCGCTGTGTAGGTGATCTGGCCGCCTTCGGTCACCGTTTCGCCTGCGGTCAGGGTCACGGTGGTGGTGTCGATGGTGTCGGTGATCTGCGTGACTGCCGGCGTCGGGTCGACGGTCACGATCAGGTTGTTACCGCCGGTGGTGCCGGTGACGGTGACGCTGATCTGGCTTGGATCGATGTACGGGCTGTCATTGGGTGCCAGGGGCACATTGACGGAGCCGGTCACCTGGCCGGCCGGGATGGTGATCACCGCGCCGTTGGACAGGGTGACGGTCAGGTTGCTGGTGGACGGCTGGGTCACCGTGGCGGTGTAGGTCAGCACGCCGCCGGCTTCGGTGATGGTCGGTGTAGCGCTCAGGGACAGGGTCGACGGCAAAGGTGCGGCCGTAAGTGGGTCGGTCGGCTGCCCGCCAAGTTCGTTGGTCAACGCATTGGTACCGAAACCCAGGCCAGCAGTCGGGAAACCAATGGTGGGATCGACCGAGCCTGCGGTCTCATCGAGCATCACAAAGCTGTGACCGCCACCCGCAGCACCAGTGCCAGCAGCTGTCGCGCCTGCGGCGGTGGCTTCCAGGTCGGTGGTCGGGTCAGCGCCTGCGGCAATGGCCTGCTGCAGTTCGGCAACCGAAGGCGCGGCCTGTGCGGTGGCTTGGGCCAGGTCAGTGCTGGAGTCGGGCGCGGTGGCGCTCCACTGGGTATCACGGCCCAGGTCCAGGGTGCGGCCATCGGCCAGCTCCAGGCTCACGGCGCCCGACATGCCGGTGTCTATCTGATCGCCGGTAAACAGGCGATCACCCTCGACCAGCACCCGACGGGCACCTTCCGGAGAAATGACGAAAACTTGGCCAACAATGCTTTTGACGATTGCAACAACACTGCTCATTGAAGATTTCTCCGGCGATCCATTCTGTGGGTGTTCCTGAGGCTGAGACCCGATGGATTTCATCAGCCTGGGAGGTGCGTAGTTTATAAATCGTATGACGTCAAATAATTGGCTATATTTTTTGGCGATTTACTTTATGCCAAACTATTGACCTTCTTGGCGCCATCCTAAACAATCGCCTCGCTAATGTCACATTGATATTCACGTGGCGAACCGTCCTACATGTGTGAACCAGTTCCGCTTTTGAACTTTCCGACGTACGGTCATTACGGTAGCCATTTTCTAACGCAGCACGCCTAGTTGCTGTGACTTGAGACAAGAAGTCCTGGGGATTCTTAAAATGCGTTTGCACCTGCTTAAGGCAATACCGTTCGTTCTCGCCGCCAGTTTCGTACAAGCCCAAACCCTGCCCCAGGCCATGCAGCAAGCGCTGGATGTGCATCCTGAGATTCAGGCAGGTGTCAACGCTCGTATCGCGGCCGACTATCAGTTGCGTGCGGCCAAGGGCGGTTACCTGCCCCGTGTCGACCTGAACGCCGGTTATGGCCGTGAAGGCACCGACAGTTCATCCACCCGTGCCCGTGGCGGCCATTGGGACACCCTCAATCGCGGTGAATCGAGCCTGCGCCTGCAACAAATGGTTTTTGACGGTTTTGCCACCTCCAGTGAAGTAGGGCGTCAACAAGCCACCGTTAACTCCCGCGCATTTTCGTTGCTTGGCACTTCCGAGCGCACTGCATTGACGGTAGCTCAGGTTTACCTGGACGTCCTGACCCGTCGTGAGTTCGTGCGTCTGGCCGAAGACAACCTGCGCAACCACGAACGTATCTACGACCAGATCAAGTTGCGCACCCAGCGCGGCGTCGGCAGCGGGGCTGACCTGGACCAGGCCGAAGCCCGTCTGGCCCAGGCCCGCAACAACGTGATCACCGAGCAGACCAACCTGGCCGACGCCCAGACCAACTACCTGAGCGCCGTTGGGCAAGAAGCCGATCAGTTGGAGCGTCCGCCTAGCTTCATGGCGATGCTGCCTGCAGACCTGAATGAAGCACGCCGCCAGATGCTCGATAACAGCCCGATCCTGCGTTCGGCTGAATCCGACATCGCCGCTGCCGAAAAACAATACGAAGCCGCCAAGTCTTCCTTCTACCCACGTTTCGACGCCGAGTTGGGCCGTAACGCCGACAACAACATCGACGGCGACGCCAGCCACAACAACGGCTGGGAAGCCATGCTGCGCATGCGTTTCAACCTGTATGCCGGTGGCAGTAACAAAGCTGAGCTGGAGTCCAAGTCCTACCAGTCCAACCAGGCCCTGGATATCCGCAACAACGCCTTGCGCCAGCTGAATGAAGAACTGGGCCTTGCCTGGAACGCCATGAACAATGCCAATGCTCAGGTGCCGATTGCCCAGCAATACGTCGACCACAGCAGCAAGGTGCGCGGCGCCTACCAGAAACAATTCAGCCTGGGCGAGCGGACCCTGCTCGACTTGCTCGACAGTGAAAACGAACTGTTCACCGCTTCGCGTCGTTTGGAAGAGATAAAAAACGTTCAGTTATTTACTCAGTACCGAATCAAGGCGACCATGGGCGAGTTGCTCAAGAGCCAGGGAGTGGTCGCACCGATGGCCTCCGTCGTCCAGAACGATGTGAAGCCGAAAGTTCAACTGCCGGGGATGAATTGAGCTATTCCTTATAGACCCATCTGTTAGTTGAGAGAGCCCGCGTGGAATCAGAAGTCAGTCGAGTCCATCTCAGTCATGATCCACGCACATTGCACGACGACCCGTTACTCGACGGGTTGTTGGCTCTCTGTGCCCTGCACCAGAAGCCCGCCAGTGCGGCGATGCTGACCACCGGTCTGCCATTGCCAGCTCAGCAACTGACCGCCGATTTGCTGGCCCGGGCCGCGGCCCGCGCCGGTTTGCAAGGGCGACTGCTGCAACGCAAGCTCGATTCGATCCCCCCGATTGCCATGCCGGCCTTGCTGTTGCTCAAGGACGGCCGCAGTGCCGTGCTGCTCGGCTGGCAGGGTGAAGACGAGGCCCAGGTGCTGCTCAGCGAAAGCGATGGCGGTGAAACCATCGTCAAGCGCCAGGCGTTGGCCGATGACTACATCGGTAAAGTGTTCTTTGCCCAGCCCCAGCACAAATTCGATGTCAGCCACGGCACCCTGATTCCCCGGGCCCGTTCGTGGTTCCGTGACACCCTCAAGCGTTCGCGCTGGCTCTACGCCGATGCCATCGCCGCCAGTTTCCTGATCAACCTGATTGCCATGGCCGCGCCGCTGTTCGTGATGAACGTCTACGACCGCGTCGTGCCAAACCAGGCCACCGCCACCCTGTGGGTGCTGGCCACCGGTATTTTCATCGCCTACGTCTTCGACCTGGTCCTCAAGAGCCTGCGCAGCCTGTGCCTGGACCTGGCCGGCAAGAAAACCGACCTGATCATCTCGGCCACGCTGTTCGAGCGGATCGTCGGTATGTCGATGAAGTACCGCCCGGCACGGGTCGGTAGCTTCGCCCAGAACATCCACGAGTTTCAGAGCCTGCGTGACTTCCTCGCCTCCCTGACCCTCACCAGCCTGATCGACCTGCCGTTTACCCTACTGATATTCATGGTGATCGCCATCCTCGGCGGGCATCTGGTGTGGATCCCCATGCTGGCCTTCCCGATTGCCCTGGGCATCGGCTACCTGCTGCAAAAGCCGCTGGTCGCCACCATGGAGCGCACCATGGCCCTGGCCTCCGAGCGCCAGTCGAGCCTGATCGAAACCCTGGCCGGGCTGGATGCGGTCAAGGTCAACAACGCTGAAAGCGAGCGCCAGTACCAGTGGGAGCAGACCATTGGCACCCTTAGCCGCCTTGAGTTGCGAGTGAAGATGCTCTCTGGGCTGTCGATGAACATCACCCTGCTGATCCAGCAATTGGCGGGTGTGATCATGATTGTCTTCGGGGTCTACCAGATCATCGACGGCCACCTCAGCATGGGTGGCCTGATTGCCTGCTACATGCTCAGTGGCCGCGCCCTCAGCCCGCTGGCGTCGCTGTCGGGCCTGATGACTCGCTACCAGCAAGCCAAGGTCACCATGGTCTCCACCGACCAGATGATGGAGCTGCCTCAGGAGCGCAATTTCGAAGAGCGCCCCTTGAGCCGCCGCACCCTGCAAGGCGCCATCGAGTGCCGGGGCCTGAATTTCACGTACCCCAACCAGCAGAACATGGCGCTCAAGAACATCAACCTGGTGATCAAGCCCGGCGAGAAAATTGGCATCATCGGGCGTAGTGGCTCGGGTAAAAGCTCCCTGGCCAAACTGATCGTGGGCCTCTACCAACCCGACTCCGGCGCCTTGCTGGTGGACGGCGTGGACATTCGCCAGATCGACGTCAGCGAACTGCGCCACAACGTCGGCTATGTGCCCCAGGACATCCAACTGCTGGCCGGCACCCTGCGCGACAACCTGGTCTCCGGCGCCCGTTACGTTGAAGACGAAGTGGTACTGCAAGCCGCTGAACTTGCGGGCGTCCACGAATTTGCCCGCCTGCATCCACAAGGCTACGAGCTGCAAGTGGGCGAGCGCGGCCAGAACCTCTCTGGCGGCCAGCGACAAAACGTCGCCCTGGCCCGCGCCCTGCTGCTCAACCCGCCTATCCTGCTGCTGGACGAACCGACCAGCGCCATGGACAACACCGGTGAAGAACGCTTGAAACAGCGCCTGCAAGCCGTTGTGGAAAACAAGACCGTGGTGCTGGTGACGCACCGTGCGTCGCTGTTGTCGTTGGTGGACCGCTTGTTGGTCATCGACCGTGGGCAAATCCTTGCCGATGGCCCGAAAGCCGTAGTGATGGAAGCGTTGAAGAAGGGGCAGATCAGTGTTGCGTAAATTCAAGGACGCGGTCCGTCGCTATTTCATTGGTTCCGATTCGCTGGATGGCCAGCCACTGCCAGAGGTCAAGAAGGCCCTGATCGAAGATGCCCCGCGCGTGGTGCGGTTGACCATCTGGGGGATCATCGGGTTTTTCCTGTGCATGCTGCTGTGGGCCGGTTTTGCCAAGGTCGACGAAGTGACGCGCGGTGATGGCAAGGCCATTCCATCCTCCAAATTGCAGAAGATTCAGAACCTTGAGGGCGGCATCGTCGCCGAGCTGTACGTCAAGGAAGGGCAGATCGTCGAGGCAGGCGCGCCGCTGATCCGCCTGGACGACACGCGCTTTGTCTCCAACGCCGGGGAAACCGAGGCCCAGCGCCTGTCCCTGTTGCTGCGCATCGAGCGCTTGAACGCCCAGGTCGAAGACCGGCCGTTGAATATTCCTGAAGACGTGCGTGCCGCTGCGCCCACCCAGGCCATCAACGAGCAGTCGCTGTACGAAAGCCGGCGCCAGCAGTTCAAGGATGAAATCGGTGGTTTGCAGGAACAACTGACCCAGCGCCAGCAGGAGATGCGCGAATACACCTCCAAGCAAGGCCAGTACCGTAACCAACTGTCGTTGCAGCGCCAGGAAATCAACATGTCCGAACCCCTGGTCGCCCAGGGTGCGGTGTCGCCGGTGGAAGTGCTGCGTCTCAAGCGCGCAGAAATGGAAACCCGTGGGCAACTGGACGCCACCACCCTGGCCATCCCCCGCGCCGACTCGGCGATCAAGGAAGTACAGCGCAAGATCGACGAAACGCGTGGTAAATACCGCAGTGAAGCGCTGACCGAGCTCAACGAGGCACGCACTGACTTGAACAAGGCCCAGGCCACCGGCAAAGCTCTCGAAGACCGTGTGAGCCGGACCCTGGTCACCTCGCCGGTGCGCGGGATCGTCAAGCAACTGCTGGTCAATACCATTGGCGGCGTGATCCAGCCGGGCAGCGACATGGTAGAAATCGTCCCGCTGGATGACACCTTGCTGGTGGAAGCCAAGATCCGCCCGCAAGACATCGCCTTCCTGCACCCGGGGCAAGAAGCCGTGGTCAAGTTCACCGCCTACGACTACACCATCTACGGCGGCCTCAAGGCCAAGCTGGAACGCATCGGTGCCGACACCATCACCGATGAAGACAAGAAAACCACCTACTACATGATCACCTTGCGCACCGACCGCAGCCACCTGGGCACCGATGAGAAGCCGCTGATCATCATCCCCGGCATGGTCGCCTCGGTCGACATCATCACTGGCAAGAAGACCATCCTCAGCTACCTGCTCAAGCCCATCATCAAGGCCCGGGCGGAGTCGCTGCAGGAGCGTTGATCTCGATTGCCTGACCTGGCCTCATCGCAGGCAAGCCAGCTCCCACATTTTGGACCGCGTACGCCGTTCAATGTGGGAGCTGGCTTGCCTGCGATGAGGCCCTCAACCTCCCCACACCTCCCGGCTTCTGCTCTTCACAGGCCCTATCGCTATTCTCTAGCGGTATTTAAATTCTGATTCCTGGATCCATAGATTCAATCTCCTGGGTGCCACGTAGCCTGAAACACTCACGTTAAAGCCTGCTACGATTGCGTGCGCTGTACTCCAAATCCATCACGAGTGCTTGGCATGCAACTACCGGATATGAATCTATTGGTGGCCCTCGACGCCTTGCTTGACGAGGGCAGCGTGGTGGGCGCCGCGCGGCGGATGAACCTCAGCCCGGCCGCCATGAGCCGCACCCTGACGCGCATCCGCGAAGCGGTGGGCGATCCGATCCTGGTGCGCGCCGGTCGCGGCCTGGTGCCCACGCCCAAAGCCCTGGAGTTGCAAGACCAGGTGCGCAATGTGGTGGAGCAGGCGGCGTTGTTGTTTCGTTCGGCGGACGAGGTCGACCTGAGCACCTTGCGCCGGCGCTTCAGCGTGCGCGCCAATGACTTTTTTGTCGGTGTGTATGGCGGCCGGTTGTTCGACACCATGGAGCGGGTGGCACCCCATTGCGAGCTGCGATTCGTCCCCGAAGGCGACAGCGACGATGAAGCGCTGCGCGAAGGGCGCCTGGACTTGCGCGTCGGCAATACCATGCCGATCACCCCGGAAGTGAAGGTGCAGAACCTGTTCTCCACCACCTTCGTCGGCCTGGCCCGCGAAGGCCACCCGCTGTTCGACGAAGAAATCACCGCCGCACGCTTTGCCAGCTACTCCCATATCAGCATCTCCCGGCGTGGTATTGCCCGTGGACCGATCGACACCGCCCTCAATGCCCAGGGCCTGGAACGCCGGGTGGCGATGATCGCGCCGGGGTTTCACGGCGCGATGTTCATGCTGCCCGACTCCGACCTGATCCTGCCGGTGCCCAAAGAGGCGCTGTACAGCGCCAATCGCCTGAAACTGCCGCTGCGCGCATTCACCTTGCCGATCTCCCTGCCGACCCTGGTCCTGACCCAGGCCTGGCACCCGCGTTTCGACAAAGACCCGGCGCATAAATGGCTGCGTGAAACCATGCGCGAAAGCTGCGCGGCGACCTGGCGCGAAGCCCAGCCCACCTGAAAACCGCCCTCCAAATGTGGGAGTTGGCTTGCCTGCGATAGCCAGAGGTATCTACATAACATTCAGAAACTCACGAACTTCCCCGTGGCGAGCGGGCTTGCCCCGCGCTGGGCTGCGAAGCAGCCCTGAACCAGGCCATCGCAGTTTATCTGAAGAAACGCGGCGGGCTTTTTGGGGCTGCTTCGCAGCCCAGCGCGGGGCAAGCCCGCTCGCCACGGGGAGGCGTCAGTTTCTGAGAATTGTGTAGATACCTCTGGCTATCGCAGGCAAGCCAGCTCCCACATTTGGGTCGTATTCACATTCAATAGCTGCGTCTGATGCAGTTATAACCTTCCGATAAGTCAGTTTTCGTCATGTCTAAGCCTTATTAAACTGCTCGGGTATTCTATTTCCGAGTTGTACCTTCATGACTTCCCTCGCTGCCCCCGCTCCCTTGGCTGCAGCCAAACCCGCCGCCGCCAGCCCCCCTGTGTTTGGCCCGCGGATCATCATCGGCCTGGTTGGCGTGCTGCTGGCGGTTCTGGTTTCGGGCCTGAACGAAATGGTGACCAAGGTCGCCCTTGCCGATATCCGCGGTGCGCTGTACATCGGTTTTGACGAAGGCACCTGGCTGGTTGCCGCCTACACCGCCACCTCCGTCTCGGCCATGGCCTTTGCGCCGTGGTGTTCGGTGACGTTTTCGCTGCGCCGCTTCACCCTATGGGCCATCGGCCTGTTTACCCTGCTGGGGGTGCTGTGCCCCCTGGCACCGAACTACCAAAGCCTGCTGCTGCTGCGCACCGTGCAAGGCCTGGCCGGCGGGGCATTGCCGCCGATGCTGATGACCGTGGCCCTGCGTTTCTTGCCGGCCAACGTCAAACTCTACGGCCTGGCCGGCTACGCCCTGACCGCCACCTTCGGCCCCAGCCTCGGTACACCGCTGGCGGCACTCTGGACCGAATACGTCGGTTGGCAGTGGGCGTTCTGGCAGATCGTCGCGCCGTGCCTGCTGGCCATGGCCGCTGTGGCCTACGGCCTGCCCCAGGACCCGTTGCGTCTTGAGCGCCTCAAGCAATTCAACTGGCGCGGCCTGCTGCTGGGGTTCCCGGCGATCTGCATGCTGGTGATCGGCATCTTGCAGGGCAATCGCCTGGACTGGTTCGAGTCGCCGCTGATCACCACGCTGCTGGTGGGCGGGGTGCTGTTGCTGGTGCTGTTCATGATCAACGAATGGTCACACCCGATGCCGTTCTTCAAGTTGCAGATGCTCGGCCTGCGCAACCTGTCGTTCGCCCTGATCGTGCTGGCCGGGGTGCTGGTGGTGCTGCAGGCGGTGATCATCCTGCCGTCCAGCTACCTGGCGCAGGTGCAGGGCTATCGGCCGCTGCAGACCGCGCCGGTAATGCTGGTCATGGCCCTGCCGCAGTTGATCGCCCTGCCGCTGGTAGCGGCCCTGTGCAACCTGCGCTGGGTGGATTGCCGCTGGGTGCTGGGGATTGGCCTGGGCATGCTGACCCTCTCGTGCATTGGCGGCGCGCAACTGACCTCGGCGTGGATCCGGGATGAGTTCTACGTACTGCAACTGCTGCAAATCTTCGGGCAGCCGATGGCGGTGTTGCCGCTGTTGATGCTGTCCACCGGCAGCATCGTGCCCACCGACGGGCCGTTTGCCTCGGCCTGGTTCAACACGGTCAAGGGCCTGGCCGCGGTGGTCGCCACCGGCGTGATCGAGGTGCTGACCACTCACCGCCTGCATTTCCACTCGACCATGCTGGTGGACGCCCTGGGCAACTCGCCTCTGGCCGACGGCGATGCCACGGGTCTGGCCCATCGGCTGCACCAGCAGGCCGTGGTGCTGACGTCTGCGGATCTCTATTACGTCATGGCCGGTGTCGCGGTGGCGTTGATCCTGCTGATTTTCTGGATGCCGACGCGGATTTTCCCGCCGCGCGCACCCGCCTGATTGTTGACTGAAACAAAGGATTCCCATGAAACGTAAAGACCAGATTGCCGTGACCGTTATCGCCGTGTGCGCCGTGGGTGTGCTGGTGTACCTACTGGCACCGGGCGTGTTTGGCAGCAAGCGCCAGACCACCAACGACGCCTTCGTCGCTGCCGACTACACCCTGGTGGCGCCACGGGTCGCCGGGTTTATCAAAGAGGTGTTGGTGGAGGACAACCAACAGGTCAAGGCCGGGCAGTTGCTGGCACTGATCGATGACCGCGACTTGCGCGCCGCCGCCCAGGCCGCCGATGCCGAGACCCTGATGGCCCAGGCCCAGCTGAAAAACGCGGTCGCGACCCTTGAGCGGCAAAGCTCGGTGATCGCCCAGGCCCAGGCCACCGTGGCCTCCGATCGCGCCGAAGTGGCCTTTGCCGAACACGAATTGAGCCGCTACAACCACCTTGCCGGTGTCGGTGCCGGCACTGTGCAGAATGCCCAGCAAGCCAAGACCCGCATCGACCAGGCCAACGCGCGCCTGGCCAACGCCACGGCGGTACTGGCCGCCGAACGCAAGCAAGTGGAAATCCTCAGTGCCCAGCGCGATGCCGCCGAAGGCGGCTTGAAGCGGGCCCAGGCCGCGCTGGAAATGGCCAGTTATCAGCTGTCGTACACGCGCATTGTCGCGCCGGTGGACGGCATGGTCGGCGAGCGTGCGGTGCGGGTCGGCGCCTTTGTCACCCCGGGCAGCAAGATCCTCGCCGTGGTGCCGCTGGCCGACGCGTATGTGGTGGCCAATTTCCAGGAAAACCAACTGTCCCACATGCATGCCGGCCAAGCGGTTGAAGTGCGGGTCGACAGCCTCGACGGTGAAGTCCTCAACGGCCACCTGGAAAGCCTGGCGCCGGCCACGGGCGTGACGTTCGCCTCGGTTAAGCCAGACAACGCCACTGGCAACTTCACCAAGGTGGTGCAGCGCATTCCGGTGAAAATCATCCTCGAGCCGGGCCAGGCGCAGGTCCATCGCCTGCGGGTCGGGATGTCGGTGGAGGCCAGCGTCAACACCCAGCCCAGTGCGCAGCAACGTGAGGTGGCGCAGCAATGAAAAAACTCGCGCTGCTGACTCTCAGCATGATCAGCCTGGGCGCTTGCACCGTCGGCCCGGATTTTAAGCGGCCCGACGCCCCGTCGGCGACGCAATGGACCGAGCCCCAGGGCCGCCAGGCCGCCAGTCGCGCGGTCAGCGACCCGTTGGAAGAACAGTGGTGGGATGTGTTCCACGACCGGCAACTGTCGGCCCTGGTGCGCCGGGCACTGAGCGACAACCTCGACTTGAAACTGGCCAGCAGCCGCCTGCAACAGAGCCGTGCGGTGCGCCAGGTGACGAGCGCCGGGCGCTATCCAGAGGTCAGCGCCGATGGCAACTACGGCCGCAAACGCAACAGCGCCAATGGCCTGAGCGACCCGTCCGGCAACAACGGCCGTTCGGCCTTCAACCTGTGGGACGCCGGTTTTGCCGCGTCCTGGGAGCTGGATTTCTGGGGCCGGGTCAGGCGCGAAACCGAAGCTGCCGACGCCACCTTGCAAGTGGCCGAAAACGACCGCCGCAGCGTGTTGTTGTCCGTGTTGGCCGAGACCGCCCAGGACTACATCCAGCTACGTGGCGTGCAAAGCACCCGTGCGGTGACCGAGCAAAACCTCGACGTGGCGCGCCGCAGCCTCAAACTCTCGCAGCTGCGTCTGGCCGATGGCGTGGCGACCCACCTGGATGTCGCTGAAGCCGCTGCGCAAGTGGCCGCCATCGAAGCGCGACTGCCGGATTTGCAGCAGCGCCAGGACCAGTTGATCAACGCCCTGAGCCTGTTGATGGGCCAGGCGCCGCAAGCCTTGCATGCGCAACTGTCGCCAGACGCCGCAGTGCCCCAGACCCAGCGCCAGGTTGCGATTGGCCTGCCGTCGCAACTGGCACAGCGTCGCCCGGACATCCGCCAGGCCGAAGCACGCCTGCATGCGGCGACCGCCAGCATTGGCGTGGCCAAGGGCGACTTCTACCCGCGGATCACCCTGTCGGGCAGCCTCGGTTCCCAGGCCATGCAATTGTCGGATCTGGGCTCCTGGGGCTCACGCACCTTTGCCTTCGGCCCGTCGCTGAGCCTGCCGCTGTTCAACGGTGGCCGCCTGCAAGGCATGCTCGATCTGCGCGAAGCTCAGCAGCAGGAAGCGGCTCTGGCTTACCAACAGACCGTGCTGCGCGCCTGGCATGAAATCGACGACCAGTTGACCCGCTACAACGCCAGCCAACTGCGCCGCGACAGCCTCGCCGAAGCGGTGCGCCAGAACCAGATCGCCCTGGACACCGCCCAGCACCAGTACGTGGAAGGGGTGGTGGATTTCGTCAACGTGCTCACGGTGCAGAGCGCGTTGCTGGCGACCCAGGAACAATGGGTGGAAAGCTCCACCGGCGTGTCCCTGGCCATGGTCGGCCTGTACAAGGCGCTGGGCGGGGGTTGGGAGTCGGTGTATCCGTTGTCTAGCTAGATCCTCTTGGTTTGGTAATGGGCCTGTTGAGGTGAACTGGCTTGTGGTGGCGAGCGGGCTTGCCCCGCGCTGGGCTGCGTAGCGGCCCCAACAACACACCCCTGTTTTCCAGACACACCGCGCAGATAGGTTTTGGGGCTGCTGCGCAGCCCAGCGCGGGGCAAGCCCGCTCGCCACACCAAGCCCGCTCGCCACGACAAGCCCACCAGCCAGAAGCCCACCAGGCACAAGTCCATCTGCCACAGGCCAATGGGACACTTACGGATTCTGCAAAAACACCACATACCCGCGAAACCACTCACTCTCCTGCAAATACGCCGGCTCCTGCCATTCCCCGCCCTGGATCAAACCGATCTTGAACGCCAGCCCCAGGCGGTTCATGCGTGGCAGGTACGCCGCGTAATCCGGGATGCTGTGGCGCCCCTGATAGGTCTGCACCACCACTTCATCCACCACGCCTTTGAGCTGGGCGATGGCGGCCGGGTCGGCGTTGCTGCTCCAGTCCATCAGCCCGGTGATGCTCAGGCGCAAATCCTTTGGCAGGCGCTGGCGCAGGTCTTTGAGGAAGTCGGCGTATTCGTGCAGGTATTGGGTGCGGGCATCGAAGTCGATCTGGATGCCCACCACCGGGTTACCCGCTGCGCGCCAACGTTGCACCTGCCCGAGCATTTTTGTGTAGACCGGCTCTGGCCAACGCAGGGTATGGGCGCGGTAGACCACCCACACCTCGCCCTGGCGGATGCGCGGCACGCTGATGCCCTGGGCGATGAACTGCACGCCCAGGCTGGGTTGGCGGCGGGTCGAGTTGATCTGGCCCTGGAGGATGTACAGGGTCTTGGCCTGCTTGAGCACCGGCTGCGGGGCGACGCCGCTCCACAGCCAGAAAGCGTCATAGTCCTGGGCGTCGACGGTGGCGAAGGCCGGGCTCGCCAACAGCAGCAAGCCTAGCCACAGGTGTTTCACCAGTAGTACTGCAGCGACTTGCCCCACTGCGTGTCGGCAAACCCGGTTTTCAACTGGCGGAACCAGCCTTTGCGCACCGCTTTGTCGACGTCTTCGCCACCGCAGCTGTTATAGCCCGAAGGTGCATAGCAGTTGATCGCCCGAAATAGCGCATAAGCCTTGTCGTCACGGGGCGCCTTGGGGTTGGCGATCACCTGCTTATAGCCATCGAGCCGCGAGAAGGTTTCACCGGTGAAGCCCGACGCAGTGCTACCCAGGCTGCCGGCCGAGCGCGCCTCTTCCAGGGGCATGCCGTCCAGGCCGTTGCGCAGGATGAACTCACCCAGGCAGTTGAGGGCGTGTGGGTTTTTCGCGTCGTTTTGCAAGGTGCTGGCGGTTTGCGCGATGGTCGGGCAGGTGTAGCCGGACGGCGCCTTGTCGCCGCTCCAGCGGAACAAGGTCAGCGCCTGGCCACCGTCGTACACATAGCCCAGGCTGGTGCCGATTTTGTCGGCGGCGGGCGAGGCCGGTAGTTGCTGCAAATCCTCGGCAAAAGTCGCGAACTGGCCGCGCAACAGGTCTTTGTAAAGCAATACAAATTGCGCGGTACGGCGCTCCAGCGGGTCGCTGGCCTGGCTGATCTGCTGGCGCAGCAACTCGGGGCCGGCGACGCTGCGTAGCAGGATATAGCGCACTTGCGGAGTCTGGATCGGCGAGTCGGCGGCGAACACCTTGGCCAATTGGCCGCTGCGTTCGTAGTTCATCGCCAGGGCCAATTCCAGTTGCTCGCGCTGCAACGGTTGCTTGGCCAGTGGTAGCAGTTGCAGCCACAGCGTTTCGGCGCCTTTCCAGTCGTTCTTGGCTTCCAGGGCCAGGCCGCGCAGGGTTTGCTGGCTGAATGCCAAGTAATCCAGGCTCGCTGGCAGCGCTGGCGGCAGATGTTTCAACGCGGTGTCCGGCTGGTGCTCGACATACAGGGCAAACGCCGCCTGCAGGTAGTCGTACAGCGCCGGCTCGTTGGCAAATGCAGCCTTCTGGGCGTCGAGGGTGGCGCGGGTCAGCTTGGGCGGGTTGTTGGCGCGCATCCACATCAGATCGTTGATCGCCAGCAACAGCGGGTTGCGGATGGTCTCGGCGTAGCTGGTCAGCAGTTTGTTGTCGGTTTCTTCCACCAACTCATCGATGGAGCCATTGCGCTGGGCATCGCTGGCCTCGGTCAGTTGCCAGGCATAGTCGTCGGCCAGCTTGGTTGCATCGCCGGCCAACCAATGCACGCGGCGCAGCAGGCCGTGGGCGGAGGCGGCATATTCGCCCTGTGGATAAGCTTTCAGGTAGCTGAGGAAGCTGTGCTCGGCTTCATCCAGGGCAGACTTATCCACAGCCTGGCGCTGGGGCAGGCCGTATTCGTCAAAAGCGTTTTCCTGGGCATGGTTGAGCGACGCCCGGGCAATCATGTACACCGCCGTTTCCTTCAGCCATGGCAACGTGGTCACGGTGACGGCGGCAAATCCACGTTCGGCATACACGAAGCGCCCGCTGTAAAAGTCGGCAGCGGCGAGCAGGTAGGTGGTCAGTTCACGGCCCTGGGTGGATGCAATCAACTGGGGTTCGAGCAGCACTTCGCCCTGCCAGTCGCAGGTGCCAAGCAATTTCAGGCGTGCATTGGCCAGCAGCACCCGCTCATTGGCTGGCACATCGGCTTTGATTACCTGGCGGATAAACGCCGTGGCGCTGTCCACATTGTTGCTGCGGCAACGGCTGCCTTCGCCCCACAAAAACTGATCGCCTGCCGCTGCCGTGGCCTCGCGCTGGATGCCCAGCGAGGCCAGCAGTTGCGCAAGCTCCGCGCCTTGTTCCTCAGGCGCCTGCACCTCGGGAGGGCGGGGCACCAGGCGATACACCGGGAACGGCACCGGGCCAAAGCCCTGGGCCAGGTCATCTTCGCCCAGGGCGTTGGGGGTCAGGGGCGCATTCTTTTTCGCCGCGAGCAACAGGCGCAAGTTGGTCCGGCTGTCGTTGCCGGGGCTCAGAAAAGGCATGTTGCTACAGGCGGTCAGCGAATCCTGGGACACGCGCCAGTCGGGGTAGCAGGAGTCGTCGCCACTGGCCTGGGCCTGCAGGGATACGCCGGCACACAGTGCCAGGGTCAGGGATGACAGAAGACCGATGCGCATGAATTGTCCTTATTCCGGGAGTCCGTGGATGCCGCTGGGCGAAAGCTGAAGATGATAGCGTGAACATTGCAAGATGTTGCACCGGTGGCAGCCAATCGGTGAGTTTTATCGGTCTAGACTGTGGGCAATCACCTAGTCTGGGAGTTGTCATGGAATCGCCTGTTCACAGCCTGCCGTCATTGTTCAAACAGCTTGGGCTGCCCGATGACGCCATCAGCATTGAGCGTTTTGTCGCCGTGCATTCACCGCTCAAGCGGGAGTTGAAACTCGAAGATGCGTTTTTCTGGACGGATAGCCAGCGGGCGTTTTTACGCGAGGAAATCCTGGAGGATGCGGATTGGGCGCAAGTGGTGGATGAACTGAATGTGCGGTTGCGCCGCAGTCTCCTGTAGGAGCGAGCTTGCTCGCGAAGGTCTTCAACGATGACGTGGGTAGCCTGGATCAACGCGGTGTTTTTGCGTTTTTCGCGAGCAAGCTCGCTCCTACAGGGGACTGCAGCCGCCTATCAGGGAATTTGTATCAAAAGTTGACGAGATTCCAATCCTCGATCATATTGATAGTTAGCAAACTAACTGTATGCGAACTATCCCGTGTCCCAATCCCTCGAACACCTTCACATGAGCCTCAGCAGCAGCATGGTGGCTGGCGCCCGTCACTGGCGCAAAATCTGCCAGAGCACGCTGGTGAGCTACGGTATTTCCGAAGCCTGTGCGGTGCCTTTACTGATGATCGGCCGTCTCGGCGACGGCGTGCATCAAGTCAAGGTGGCCCAGGCCTCGGGGATGGAAAGCCCGTCCCTGGTGCGTCTGCTCGACCAACTGTGCAGCAGTGGTTATGTGTGCCGCACCGAAGATATCCACGATCGCCGCGCCAAGGCCTTGAGCCTCACCGAGCGCGGTCGTGAGCTGGTGCAAGCCGTGGAGGCGCAACTGGTGCGCCTGCGTCGTGAAGTGCTGGCCGACATTGCGCCTACCGATATGCAGGCCGCGCTGCGTGTGCTGCGCGCCTTTGAGGCGGCGACGCTTTGAACGGATTTTTCAGCGGCTTCCCGCCCGCTCGCGACTGGTTCTACGGTGTGCGTACCTTCGCCGCCTCGATGATCGCGTTGTACATCGCCATGCTCATGCAAATGCCGCGTCCGTATTGGGCGATGGCCACGGTGTATATCGTCTCCAGCCCGTTTGTCGGCCCCACCAGTTCCAAGGCGTTGTACCGCGCCATCGGCACCTTGATGGGCGCAGCGGCGGCCGTGTTTTTTGTGCCGATGTTTGTACAGTCGCCCTACATTCTGGTGGTGGTGATTGCGTTGTGGACGGGCACTTTGCTGTTCCTCTCCATGCACCTGCGCACGGCCAATAACTACGCCTTGATGCTGGCCGGCTACACCCTGCCGCTGATCGCCCTGCCAGTGGTGGATAACCCCCTGGCGGTGTGGGATGTGGCCGAGGCGCGGACCGAAGAAATCTTCCTCGGCATCGCTGTGGCCGCCGTGGTGGGCGCGATGTTCTGGCCGCGCCGCCTGATGCCGGTGTTCGATGGCTCGGTAGCCAAGTGGTTTGCCGATGCCCAGGTCTACAGCCAGCGCTTTCTGACGCGCAATGTGCAGCCTGAAGAAGTCAGCAACCTGCGCGGCGGTATGGTTGCCACCTTCAACACCCTCGAATTGATGATCGGCCAGTTGCCCCACGAAGGCGCACGGTCGCAGACCGTGCGTAACACCAAGGAACTGCGCGGGCGCATGATCCACCTGCTGCCGGTGGTGGATGCGCTGGATGATGCGCTATACGCCATTGAACACCGTGCCCCGGAGTTTCTCGAGCGCCTCACGCCGATACTCCAAGCCACCCAGCAATGGCTGCAAGACACCCAACAAAGCGCACCGCCGCAAAGCTGGCGCGCCTTGCGCGACCAGTTAGACGCCCTGCAACCCCAAGGCCAAGCGCTTGACGATCGCCATACCCTGCTGTTTTCCAACGCGCTGTACCGCCTTGGCGAGTGGATCGACTTGTGGCAAGACTGCCGCAGCCTGCAAGCCGCCATTGAGTGCGAAAGCCAGGACACCTGGCGCGCCGTCTACCGTCACTGGCGTCTGGGCCGACTCACGCCATTTCTCGACCGTGGCCTGATGCTTTACTCGGCGTTCTCCACAGTCACCGCGATCATCGTCGCCTCGGTGCTGTGGATTCTGCTGGGCTGGACCGACGGCGGCAGTGCGGTGATTCTGGCGGCGGTGGCGTGCAGCTTCTTCGCCTCGATGGACGACCCGGCGCCACAGATTTATCGGTTCTTTTTCTGGACGGCGATGTCGGTGCTGTTCGCCAGCCTCTACCTGTTTCTGGTGCTGCCCAACCTGCACGATTTCCCGATGCTGGTGCTGGCGTTCGCCGTGCCGTTTATCTGCATCGGCACCCTCACCGTGCAACCGCGCTTTTACCTGGGCATGTTGCTGACGCTGGTGAACACGTCGTCATTTATCAGTATCCAGGGGGCCTATGATGCGGACTTCCTCAACTTTGCCAACGTCAACCTGGCCGGTCCCGTGGGCCTGCTGTTTGCCTTTGTGTGGACGCTGGTCGCCCGGCCCTTTGGCGCCGAACTGGCGGCCAAGCGCCTGACCCGCTTCAGTTGGCGCGACATTGTCGGCCTCACCGAACCTGCGACCCTGGCCGAGCACCGGCACATGGCCGTGCAAATGCTCGACCGCCTGATGCAACACCTGCCGCGGCTGGCCCTCACGGGCCAGGACACCGGCATTGCCCTGCGTGATTTGCGCGTGGCACTGAACCTGCTCGACCTGCTGGCCTACTCGCCGCGCATCCTTGGCGTGCCACGGGTGTTGCTCAGCCAGGTGGTCGAAGGCGTAGGCGCTTACTTCAAGGCCTGCCTTAAAGCCGGTGAGCGCTTGCCCGCGCCCAGCGGTCTGCTGATGACCCTCGATCGCACACGCCGCGCGCTCAACGGCCAGGGCCTGCAAGGCGAGGACGATACCCGCCTGCACCTGTTGCACGCCTTGGCCGGCCTGCGCCTGGCGTTTTTGCCTGGGGTTGAATTTATTGGCGGCGCCGAGATGCAAGCGCCGCTGCCCGATGGAGCGCCTCTATGATCGGTGACCTGGATATCAGCGGGGTGTTCCTGCCCACGCTGCTGGTGCTGATGGGCATTACGTACGGCATTTTCCTGGTGGTGCACGGGCTGTTGAACCGCGTCCACTTCTATCGCCTGGTCTGGCACCGGGCATTATTCAATGTGGCTCTCTACGCGCTGTTGCTGGGCGCTGTGGACTCAATCAGTCGATACCTGATGATATGAAAAAACCTTTTTTGACGATTGGCCGTGTGGTCCTGACGTTGCTCGTAGTGACCTTCGCCTGCGTCGTGGTCTGGCGCATGGTCATGTACTACATGTTCGCCCCCTGGACCCGCGACGGGCATATCCGTGCAGACATCGTGCAGATCGCCCCGGACGTGTCCGGGCTGATCCAGCAGGTGGACGTGCGCGACAACCAGTTGGTGACCCGTGGCCAGGTGCTGTTTTCGGTGGACCAGGACCGCTTCAAGCTTGCCCTGCGCCAAGCCCAGGCGGCCGTGGCCGACCGCCAGGAAACCCTGGCCCAGGCCCAGCGTGAAGCCAAGCGTAACCGTGGCCTGGGCAACCTGGTGGCCAGCGAGCAACTGGAAGAAAGCCAGTCCCGCGTGGCCCGCGCTCAGTCGGCCCTGGCCGAAGCGCAGGTGACGGTGGACAGCGCCCAGCTCAACCTCGACCGCTCGGTGATCCGCAGCCCGGTGGATGGCTACGTCAACGACCGTGCGCCTCGTGCCCAGGAGTTCGTGACCGCCGGGCGTCCGGTGTTGTCGGTGGTGGACAGCAATTCCTTCCACATCGATGGCTATTTTGAAGAGACCAAGCTGGACGGCATTCATGTCGGCCAGAGCGTGGATATCCGCGTGATTGGCGACAACGCGCGCTTGCGCGGCCATGTGCAGAGCATCGTTGCCGGGATCGAAGACCGCGACCGCACCAGCGGCGCCAACCTGCTGCCCAACGTCAACCCGGCCTTCAGTTGGGTGCGCCTGGCCCAGCGGATTCCGGTGCGCATTGCCTTTGATGACGTGCCGGCGGACTTCCGCATGATTGCCGGGCGCACGGCCACCGTGTCGATCATCGATGACCAGCCCAAATCCGGAGACCAGCCATGAAGCAACTGCTGGCGACTGCCGGGCTGGGGCTGCTGCTGTCGGCCTGCCAGGTGGTGGGCCCGGATTACCAGTTACCGGACGCCGCCGCCGTCAACCGTGGCGACCTGCAGGGCCAACTGGCCGGGCAGGGCAATAACGTGGTCTCGGCCCCGGTACCCGCCGACTGGTGGAAGCTGTACCAGGACCCGCGCCTGGATGAACTGGTGCGCCAGGCCATGGCCTCCAACACCGACTTGCGCGTGGCGGCGGCCAACCTGCAACGGGCGCGCTTCCAGGTACAGGAAGCGCAATCGGCGGGTGGCTGGAGCGGCGGGGTCAAGCTCGGTGCCCAGCGTTTGCAGGAGTCCGGCGAAGCCTTTTTGCTGGCGGACAAGGTGCCGGTGGCCAATGTCGGTGATATTGGCATCACCACTTCCTATCAGTTCGACCTGTTCGGCACCCTGCAGCGCGGTATCGAAGGCGCCCAGGCCAATGCCGACGCAACCCAGGCCGCCGTGGATACTGCGCGCATCACCCTGGTGGCAGACGTGGTGCGCTCCTACACCCAGGTGTGCGCGGCCAACGAAGAGCTGCACATCGCCCGCCAGTCCCTGGATTTGCAAGCCCAAAGCACACGCCTGACCCAACGCCTGCGCGACGCCGGGCGCGGCGATGAAACCCAGGTCACCCGCTCGCAAACCCAATTCAAGTCCCTGCGCGCCGAACTGCCGCGCTTTGAGGCGGCGCGCCAGGCCGGTTTGTTCCGCCTGTCGATGCTCTTGGCCAAGCCCCTGGACCAACTGCCGGCCGGCACCCGCGATTGTGCCGAGTTGCCGCAGATCGCCCAGTTGCTGCCGGTGGGCGACGGTGCAACCCTGCTCAAACGCCGCCCCGACGTGCGCCAGGCCGAACGCCGGCTTGCGGCGGCGACGGCGGGAATTGGCGTGGCCACCGGCGAGTTATACCCGGATATCAGCATCGGTGCCTCCATCGGCACCGTGGGCATTATCGACAACCTCGGCAAGCCGGCCACCAACCGCTGGGGCTTCGGCCCGCTGTTGAGCTGGACGGTGCCGTCCAACGGCTCGCGTGCGCGCATCCATGAAGCCGAAGCCGCGACCCAGGGCGCTTTGGCGCACTTCGACGGGGTGGTGCTCAACGCCATCCGCGAGACCCAGACCGGGCTGGCGCAATACACCGCGCAACTCGAGCGCCGCGATGCGTTGGCCGAGGCCGAGCAGTCGGCGCAACAGGCTGCCGACCAGACACATCGCTTCTTCCAGGCCGGCCGCGAGTCGTTTCTCGCCGACCTGCAAGCCACCCGCACCTACACCGATATGCGTGCGCAACTGGCGCAGGCCAACACGCAGGTGGCAATGAGCCAGATCGACCTGTTCCTGGCCTTGGGCGGCGGCTGGGAAAGCGGACGAACGCACGGTGCAGAACCCGGCAAACCCTGAGGCGATTGCTATGCTTTGATCAGACGGGCTTGCGTGATGGCCCGCTGATCACTGCCTGCGTTGCTCATGGGGATTCCAATAATGAAAAACCCTTATGCTCCTGCTTTCTGGTGCGTGCTCTTCGCACTGGTGTTGTTATCGGCGACTTATTTCTACGGCGTCATGCTGGCCCATCAGCTTGATAAAGCCATGGTGTTCCTCGACAGCGCCTGCGCGCTGATCGCCGCGTTATCCGTTGGCGTGGTGGCCTGGGCGTCCTACCAGGGCCAGCGCACCCAGAAAAAAATCCTCGAACAAGGCAAGACGCGGGTCGCGATCTGGGACACCAAGGTCGCCCTGCGCCGGGTCGAAACGGTCTTTGATCGCTACTTCTGGGGCAGCTACTGGCAGCCTGGGCGTACGTTCCAGGAAGTCATGGGCGAACTGACCGGCACCCCCCTCGAAAAAAGCCTCGAAGCCTTGAAAAAACAATGCGTGCTGCTCGACCGACAAGTGGCCGAAGGGCGGCACTGGCTCAACAACGCCCGGGAGCTGTCCGACGTCGCCACCGCCATGGCCCGCGAGCGTTACCAGTTGGATTTCTACGACCCCAAGGCCGACACGCCGGGCAATGCGGTGATCCATCGCGAGTTTGAAGTACTGGTGTACACCTGGACCGCACGGCTGAAGAGCTTCGACCACCAGCTCGACGAAATCGACATGGAATACTCCTGACTAAGCGCAACACTTCCCCTGTGGCAAGCAAGCGGGCTGTTGTGGCGAGCGGGCTTGCTGTGGCGAGCGGGCTTGCCCCGCGCTGGGCTGCGAAGCAGCCCCAAAACCCGCCACCTCGATGTATCAGGAAGACCGAGGGGGCTTACTGGGGCTGCTTCGCAGCCCAACGGGGGACAAGCCCCCTCGCCACAATATTCCCTATCCACCCTCTGGGGCCCGTCGTTCGCCACAAGAGATTGCAACGAGCCCCCCCGCCAGTGCTAACCTTGCCCCGATTTTCGGCGGGCTTGAGCCGACGCCCCACTTCGGGGTTCAGGGAAGACAGCCCACTTCGCACAGGATTGGATCAGGACACTTCATGAATAAATCAGCCGTTGTACTCTTGGGTTTTGTTGCCGCCGTCGGCGTGGTCAGTGCCGGCGGTGCCTGGTACACCGGCAGCCAGTTGGAAGGGGTGTTGAAAACCACGATCGAAGACGCCAACAAGGAGATGGAACGCTCACTGGCCGGTGTCGATGGCCGCATGACCCTGGAGATGGTCTCCCTGGATCGCGGCTGGTTCAGCAGCACCGGCCACTTCCGCCTCAAGGCCGAAGGCGCGGCGTTCGGTGAACAGTTCAAAGACAGCGAACTGCTGTTTGTCGACCGTATCGAACACGGCCCGTTGCCCGTCTCGCGCCTGGTCACCCTGAAGTGGTGGCCGGTATTGGCTACCAGCCATCTGGCACTGGAGAAGAACCCGACCACCGAAAAATGGTTCGCCGCCACCAAGGATGTGTCGCCCATCAAGGGCGTGGCCAATATCGCTTTCAACCGCTCGGTGAACGGCAACCTGGAGCTGCTGCCCCTGGAGTACAAGGACGCCACCACCAGCGTCAACTTCTCTGGCCTGAAGATGGACTACTTCAACACCGCCAAGGGTGAAGAGATCAAGGTCAATGGCTACATGGACGCCCTCAAGGTGGACCTGGTCGGCCCGGATGGCGCACCGTTCCAGGCGCAACTCAACGGCCTGACCGTGGCCAGCAACCTGTCCAAGAGCAGTTTCGGCTTCTATGTCGGCCAGAACACCGTCGAGCTGAGCAACACCCAGTTCACCTTTGGTCCACAGCAAGCGGTGCTGACCGTCAAAGGCTTCGAGCAGAAAGACAGCAGCGAGACCAAGGACAACAACCTCAGTGGCCGTGTTGATTACAAAGTCGCCGAGATCGGTTACCAGGGCAAACCTGTCGGTTCGGCGGCCATGGCCGTGAGCATGAAGAATATCGACGTGCCGTCGGCCATGGTGCTGACCAAGCTGTATCAGGAAAAAATGCAACCGGTGCAGGCTGCCCAAGCTGCCGGCCAACCGATTCCAGAACTGCAACTGAGCGAAGCCGAACAAGCGCTGGCCCAGGCTAACGTTGATCTGCTGCTGGCCGCCAAACCGCAAGTGGCCCTGGAAAACCTGTCCCTCAAGACCGCCAATGGCGAAAGCCGCTTCAACCTGGTGGTGGACCTGACCAAGCCGTCCACCATGGAACTGCCACCGGTTGAACTGGCCAAGCAAATGATCACACTGCTGGATACCAACCTGACCCTGTCCAAGCCGATGATCTCTGACATCGCCGCACTGCAAGCGCAGATCGGCGGCGTGACCGACCCCAAAGCCATCGAGCAGCAATCCCAGATGGCCAGCGACATGGCCAGCGACATGGCCGTGGGCATGCAACTGGCGACCCTGGAAGGCAACGACATCCTGGCCAAGCTGCACTACGCCAACAATGAAGTGACCTTCAATGGCCAGAAAATGACCGTCGAGCAGTTCATCGGCGGCGCGCTCGGCAAACTGGGTGCGGTCAGCGGCGCACAATAAGGTTCTGTAGGCCAGCACCGAACCAAAATGTGGGAGCGGGCTTGCTCGCGAATGCGGTGTATCAGTCAACATATCCATGACTGACCCACCGCATTCGCGAGCAAGCCCGCTCCCACATTTGATCTCCACTAGCTTGTAGGACAATTCTGAACAATTGTCCTGATTTGCCCAAATCCTTACCCCGCTCGGGGATATTGCGCCCCAGGAAAGCTAGTCCGGGTCCCCAGATACCGGCGGCCTGATGCGTGTTGTACAGGCGATATCGCTACAGCTTTCCAAGTAAGGAAGCTGACGACATGTTGCGTAACCCCTCTGCCTCCGGCCCTGATCGATTGCGTATGCTGATCGGTGCCGCCCTGCTGCTGCCAACCCTGGCCGTGGCCGATCCTGCCTATGATTCCCTGATTCGCCAGGCCCGCACCGGCAACCACACGCCGGCGCTCAACCTGTTGCGCCAATTGCCTGCCGAGCGCCAGAGCTCTGGGCAAGTCAGCGACCACCTGCTGATTGCCAGTTGGGCGCGCCAGGATGACGAAGTACTCAAGGTCTATGAGACCCAGGGGCGCCAGCGCCAGCTGACCACCCAAGCGCTGACCACCGTGGCCCGCACCTATCGCAATCAACAGCGCTGGGCGCCTGCCGAGGCCGTGTATCGCCAGGCGTTGCTGCGCGAACCGAACAACCCGGAGTTGCAACTGGGCCTGGCCCTGACCCTGGCCGATGGCGGCAAAGCCGCCGAAGCCGTACAGCGTGCCCGCACCCTGGTGGTGGCCAAGCCCGAGGATGTCGAGCGGCGCATGGCCCTGGGCTACGCGTTTTCTCGGGCCGGGCAGCCGTTTGATTCACTGTTCGAGTTCGACCAGGCGTTTATTCGCGCCGGCAACCAGCCCGAGGTGGTGCGTGAATACCTGATCGCCCTGCAACGTGCACGTATGCCGGAACCGGCCTTGCGCCTGAGCGCCCTGCACCCCGGCCTGCTGGACCCGGTGACCCAGCGCCGCCTGGAAGGTGACTTGGCTGCCGAACGTGTGCGCCTGGCTGAATTCCCGACGCGCAGTGAAAGCGAACGCTTTGTGATCGCCGACCGCGCCCTCAAGGATTACGACCAACTGCTCGCCACCTGGACCCCGGATGCCAGTGCCCATGACGATGTAGTGCGCTGGCGCATCGACCGGATGGGCGCGCTCAAGGCCCGGGCACGTACCGCCGAGGTGATCCACGACTACGAAGCCTTGCACGCTCAAGGCGTGCAACTGCCCGGCTACGCCCTGCGCTGGGTGGCCGCCGCCTACCTCGATCAACGCCTGCCGGAAAAGGCTGCGCCGCTGTTTCGCCAAGCGGTGACAGCGCCGGACGCCGACCCCAGCAACCAAGTGGTAGACAGCACCGCGCTGTACTACTCCCTGCTGGAAAACGACCAGACCGGCGAGGCCCGCGCTGTCGCAAACGACCTGGCGAGCACGCAAAAGCCTCGGGTCGAACTCAAGGGGCTGCCCCTCGGCAACCCCAACGACGCGTGGCTGGCCGCCCAGCAACTGGCGGCCCAGGCCGCGACCTACGGCGCCGATCTGCCAACCAGTGAAAAAAGCCTGGAGAACCTGGTGCGCACCTCGCCCGGTAATGTCGGCATGCGTGTGGCCCAGGCGGACATGTTCCGCGCCCGCGCCTGGCCACGGCGTGCCGAGATTGCCCTCAAGGACGCCGAAAACCAGAACCCCCGCCATATCGACCTGGAAGTCTCCCAAGGCTACAACGCGCTGGAGTTGCAGGAGTGGCGCCAGCTCGATTTGCTCGCCGATGATGTGGTCGCCCGCGCCCCAGACAATCGCCAGGTGCAACGTCTGCAACGCCTGCGCAAGGTGCATGAGATGGCCGAGCTGCGCATCGAAGCCGAGACCGGTAAAAGTCATGGCGGCGGGGCGGTTTCGGGTAGCCGCGACTGGGGCATCGAAACCCTGCTCTACAGCCCGCCCATCGATGAAGACTGGCGGATCTTTGGCGGTATCGGCTACGGCACCGCCGAATTTGAAGAAGGCACCGGCCACCACCGCTGGCAGCGCCTGGGTGTGGAGCGGCGGACCCGCGATATGACCCTGGAGGCCGAAGTCTCCAATCACTCCTACGGCAAAGGCACCAAGCAAGGCGCACGCCTGGCGATTGCGCGGGACATCAACGACCACTGGCAGTACGGCGGCAGTCTTGACTACCTGGCCGCCAGCACGCCGTTGCGTGCGCTCAATGCCAATGTCACCGCCAATGGCGGCAGCGGGTTTATCCGCTGGCGCGCCAACGAGAGTCGAGAGTGGAAACTGGCCTTGAGCCCGTCCCACTTCAGCGACGGCAACGACCGTGTCGAAGCGCTGCTCAGCGGCCGTGAGGGCGTCTACCGCTCGCCGGGCGTGCAAGTGGACCTTGGCCTGGAAGTCGCCACCAGCCGCAACAGCAAAGAAGAGGCGGCGTATTTCAACCCGCGCTCAGACTTCAGCGTGCTGCCCAGCGTGAGCATCAACCATGTGCTCTATCACCGCTACGAAACCCAGTGGAGTCAGCAGTTCCAGGCCGGTGCGGGCACCTACAGCCAGCGCGATTACGCCACCGGCGCCATTGGTTTACTCAGTTACGGCCAGCGTTATCGCTGGAACGACGTACTGGAAACCGGCGCCAACCTGAGCTGGATCAACCGACCTTATGACGGTCAGCGCGAAAGCGATGTGCGCCTGCTCGTCGACCTCACTTACCGTTTCTAGAAGAGTCCGATCATGACCCTTGTTTCCCGTTGCCTGTTGGCCCTGGGTTTTTTGCTGAGCAGTGCCTGTGCCCAGTCACCCGCGCCGTTTACGCCCCCCGCCGAACGACTCAAGCCGGTCAACGAAGCGCCGTGGCCGAAAAACCATTTCCTGGGCATTGCCTACCACGATGTCAACGACCGTGACCCCGACCAGCGAGTGGTGGCGGTGCGTACCGAACGCCTGATCGAACAGTTGTCCTGGCTGCGCGAGAACGGCTACCAGGCGGTCAGCGTCGACCAGGTCCTCGCCGCCCGCGCCGGCGGGCCAGTGCTGCCGCCCAAAGCCGTCATGCTCAGCTTCGACGACGGTTATTCGAGCTTCTACACCCGCGTGATGCCGATTCTGCGTGCCTACCAGTGGCCGGCGGTGCTGGCGCCGGTGGGCAGTTGGGTCGACACGCCGCTGAACCAGCCGGTGGATTTTGCCGGGGTGCCCCGTGAGCGCGGGGAGTTTTTGACCTGGCAACAAGTGCGCGAAGTGGCGCAATCGGGCCTGGTGGAAATCGCCGCGCATACCGACGCCCTTCACAAAGGGGTGCTGGCCAACCCCCAGGGCAACATGGAGCCGGCGGCGGCCACTCGGCGCTATGACCCGGTCACCCGCAGTTATGAGCCCGAAGCGCAGTTCCAGGCGCGGATGCGCGCCGACGTCGCGGCGATTTCCAATAAGATCCGCGCCGTTACCGGCAAGGCCCCGCGTGTGTGGGTCTGGCCATACGGGGCGGCGGACGGCACCTCTCTTGCAGTAGTGGGCGAGCAGGGTTACCAGATGGCCCTGACCCTGGAAGACGGCCTCGACAACCTCGGCAACTTGATGAGCAGCCCGCGCTTTTTGGTGGACAACGATCCGTACGGTGAAGACTTCGCCAACAGCATGGTCTCGGCGCAGGTCAAAGCGCCGATGCGCGTGCTGCATGTGGACCTGGACCAGGTCTACGACCCGGACAAGGCGCAAGAAGTGCGCAACCTCGACGCATTGGTCCAGCGCGTGCTGGACATGGGCGTCGACACCGTGTTCCTGCAGGCGTTTGCGGATCCCAAGGGCGATGGCCTGGCGCGTTCGCTGTACTTCCCCAACCGCCATCTGCCGATGCGTGCCGACCTGTTCAACCGCGTCAGCTGGCAATTGCACACCCGTGGCGGCCTGGTAAAGGTCTACGCCTGGATGCCCGTGCTCAGCTTTGCCCTGGACCCCAAGCTGCCCCGCGTCAGCCGTTGGGACCCGGCCACCGGCAAGGTGGCCGTCGACCCGAAACAGTACCAGCGCCTGTCGCCGTTCGATCCCAAGGTGCGCAAAATCATCGGTGAGATCTACGAAGACCTGGCCCGCACCAGCGCTATCCACGGCGTGTTGTTCCACGACGACGCCGTGCTTTCAGACTTTGAAGACGCCAGCCCCCAAGCCCTGAAAACCTACGCAGCCAACGGCCTGCCGGACAGCATCCAGGCGCTGCGCGCCGACCCTGAGGTGATGCAGCGCTGGACGCGTTTCAAGAGCCGCTACCTGATCGACTTCACCCATGAACTGACCGCCAAGGTCCGCACCCTGCGCGGCCCGGAAGTGCTCACCGCACGCAACATCTTCGCCGAACCGATGCTCAACCCGGCCAGCGAAGCCTGGTTTGCGCAGAACCTTGACGACTTCCTCCAGCACTACGACTGGACCGCGCCGATGGCGATGCCATTGATGGAAGGCCAGTCGCTGAAAAACTCCAACGCGTGGCTGGAAAAACTCGTGGCCACGGTCAAGGCCCGGCCCGGGGCGATGCAGCGCACGGTCTTCGAATTGCAGGCCAAGGATTGGCGCACCCCGGCCGCCCCGGATCTTTCCGGTGCGCAAATGGCCGAGTGGATGGGTGTGCTCAAGCGCCAGGGCGCCAGCAGTTTTGGCTACTACCCCGACAACTTCCTGGAGAATTCGCCGGATCTGAACACCGTGCGTCCGGCCCTTTCCAACAAATGGAATCCTTGACTCATGTTCGACAGAATTCTTGCTCTTCTCGTTTTGGCATTGGTGTTGGGTGTGCCCCTGGGCCTGATCTTCCTGGTCACCGGGCAGTTCCTGATGGAGTTCGTGTTTTTCTACCCGTTGTTCATGTCCGGGCTGTGGATCGCCGGCGGCCTGTACTTCTGGCTGCACTGGGAGCGCCACTGGCCATGGGCCGATGACACCCCGGCGCCGGCGCTCAAGGGCGAGCCGCTGATCTCGATCCTGATCCCTTGCTACAACGAAGGCGATAACGCCGCCGAGACCATTGGCGCAGCGTTGGCCCAGCGCTACCGCAACCTGGAAGTGATTGCGATCAACGACGGCTCCAGCGACAACACCGCCGAGGTGCTCGATGCCCTGGCGTTGCAAGAGCCGCGCCTGCGGGTGCTGCACCTGGCGCAAAACCAGGGCAAGGCCGTGGCCCTGCGCATGGGCGCCGTGGCAGCACACAGCGAATACCTGGTGTGCATCGACGGCGACGCCTTGCTCGACCGCAACGCGGCGGCCTACCTGGTGGCGCCGATGCTCGGCAACCCGCGTCTGGGCGCGGTCACCGGCAACCCGCGGATCCGTACGCGCTCGACCTTGATCGGCCGGGTGCAGGTGGGCGAGTTCTCTTCGATCATCGGCTTGATCAAGCGGACCCAGCGGGTGTTCGGGCGGATCTTCACCGTGTCCGGCGTGGTAGTGGCGTTTCGACGGGCGGCCCTGGACCGGGTCGACTACTGGAGCACCGACATGATCACCGAAGACATCGACGTGAGCTGGAAGCTGCAATTGGACCACTGGAGCATCTTCTACGAGCCGCGCGCGCTGTGCTGGATCCTCATGCCGGAAACCCTCGGCGGCCTGTGGAAACAGCGCTTGCGCTGGGCCCAGGGCGGCGCCGAAGTACTGTTCAAGAACATTCGCGGGATCTGGCAATGGCGCCACCGCTACCTATGGCCGCTGCTGTTCGAATACTGCTTGTCCACCGGCTGGGCCTTCACCTTCCTGCTGTCGGTGATCTTCTGGGGCGTGGGCAAAGTCGTGCCGTTGCCCGAGGCGATTGCGGTCGGTTCGCTGATGCCACCGGCTTTCACCGGCTTGCTGCTGGCAGTGGTGTGCCTGGTGCAGTTTGCCGTGAGCATCATGATTGACCGGCGCTACGAGCGCGGCCTGTGGAAAACCCTGTTCTGGACGGTCTGGTACCCGCTGGTGTTCTGGCTGGTGAGCCTGTTCACCACCCTGGTCAGCTTTCCCAAAGTCCTGTTCCGCCAACATCAAAAACGCGCGCGCTGGGTCAGTCCGGATCGCGGCATCAAGGCACCTGCCAAGGAAGTGAATCCATGAACCTGATCCGTACCCCACAGCGGCCTGTGATGCAGGCCATTGATATCTTCCTGACCCTGATGGCCTGGGCCGGCCTGGTGCTCCTGCTGGTGCGCGGCCTGGTGCCGATGCTCGACAGCCACGGCGGCCCGCGCATCGACGCGCCGATCTTCGCCGCACTGAACACCTTGCAGATCTACCTGTGGATCGCCCTGTTCAATGCGGTGCTGCTGATCACTTGGGCGCGCTACCAACAGCGACGCGGCAAGCAGTTTGCCCAGCGGCGAGCGGCAACCAAGGCGTTGAGTGACCACGGCTTGAGCGAGAGCTTCCGACTGGCGGCGGGGGAGCTTGAGCAACTGCGCAGGCCGGGGGTGTTGGTGATTCATAACGATCAGGAGGGTGGGGTGCAGGCGGTGACGACACACCAGCGAAAGCTGAAGCTGGTGGCGGAACGCGCCGTGTAGGAGCCGGCTTGCCGGCGATGGTCGTCAACGATGACGTTGGGTATCTGACATCCTGCGGCGATCTCCTAGCCGCCATCGCTGGCAAGCCAGCTCCTACAGGGAGGGATCTGCGGTACCTATCGTCAAAAATGGGATCCAATTCACAAAATAGCCGCGAACTTTTCCGCGTATTTGGCTACTAAACCATCTCGGCACAACATTGATGGCTAACTAATGGCAACTTTCAAGTTACGCCGAAAGCTGTATCAAAACTGATACCGCTTGTCGGAATAAAAATTCCGAATACAAGCGATTAATTGTTGCTGATAGTTTTTATCTTTACTAATCAGCAGATTACGGGTGATTTAATTTTCAGCTTCAACTAGCCATGAATTTTGGCTGGGTGGAAGTTCGATGTTAGTTTGCCGCCCCTTGTTATTCGATGGATCGAACATGCCTTCGTTATTGCCACGGATTCGGTATTCACTGTGTATTGCCCTGTTCGCCCTCTGCGCGTCAAACAGCGCAGTGGCTGCAACGTCGCCTGGCGATCAGGACCTGATCCGCGAGCGGCAGAACCGCCTGCTTGAAGAGCAGCGCCGGCGCCTCGAAGACCTCAAGGAATTGCCCGGCAAGGAAGTCAAACCCGCAACGCCCACCGCTCCGGTGGATAGCCGTTGCTTCCCGATCAGGACCATCGAGCTCAAGGGCGCCGACAACCTGTCCGCCACCGAGCGCGAGCGTTTGATCAAGCCCTATATAGACAAGTGCCTGGGCGTGGCCCAGCTCAATCAACTGCTCAAGGCCGTCACCGATCACTACATCGACAAGGGCATGGTCACCAGCCGTGCCTACTTGCCGCAGCAGGACTTGTCCAAAGGGCATCTGCAAGTGTTGGTGGTGGAAGGCAAGCTCGAAGGTTTGAATAGCGCCGACGACAGCCAGTTGTCGGCACGTGAGTTGGCCATGGCCTTTCCCGGTAAAAACGGCGACTTGCTCAACCTACGGGAAATCGAGCAGGCCATCGATCAGCTCAACCGTTTGCCCTCCAACCAGGCACAAATGGAACTGGCCCCCGGCGATGCGGTGGGCGGCAGTTCGGTGCTGGTGAAAAACAACCCGCAAAAGCCCTGGCGCGCCAGCCTGTCGCGCAATAACGACGGGCAGAAAAGTACCGGCGAGCAGCAGTGGGGCGCGGGCCTTGAGTGGGACAGCCCCTTGGGCCTGGCCGACCAGTTGGTGTTGCGCGGCGGGCATGACGCGATCAGCGATCACCAGAAGACTTCGAAAAACGGCATGCTCTATTACAACGTGCCTTGGGGCTGGTGGAACTTCAGCTACACCTACAGCGAGAGCGATTACCGCGCGCTGGGCCAGGCCGACACGTTCAGCTTCAAACAATCGGGCGACAGCCAGAACCACCAACTGCGCGCCGAACGCGTGGTGCACCGTGATGACGTGAGCAAAACCTCGGTCAACGTTGGCGTGTCCCACCTGCGCACCAATAACTATGTGTTCACCACCCGTCTGGACAGCAGCACTCGCCTGAGCGAAATGCAGGTCGGAATTAACCATGGTCGGCGGGTCGGCAGTGCCTTCGTCAACATGGACTTGGGCATGCAGAACGGCATTGGCCTGCTCGATGCCCAGTCCCAGGACGAACGTGGCGAATTCGGCAGTCGCCAACCCAATTCGCGCTACCGCAAATACACCGCCACCGTCAGCTACCTGCAGCCGTTCACGCTGTGGGGCGAGTCGCTGAGCTTTACCAGCCTGGCCACCGGCCAACGCAGTGAAGACATGCTCTTCAGCCCGCAGCGCATGAGCCTCGGTGGCTCGTCTTCGGTGCGCGGCTTCAAGGACCAGCAACTCAATGGTGACAGCGGCGGCTACTGGCGCAACGACCTGCGCTGGTCGCGCCCAGTGCTGGTGGATTGGTTGCGCCCGGCCTTCGGCGAATACGGTGTGAGCCTGGGTTACGACCAGGGCGTGATCCGCAACGACCGCTACAACGACATCGTCCACGGCCGGGTTTCCAGCAACTCCGTGGAGCTGTTCGCCCGTGGCAAAAACGTCAGCACCAGCGTGACCTTTGCCCACTCTTTGGAACGTCCGGCAGTGATGAGTGAGCGCGAAGCGCCGATCTACTTCCGGATGGATTTCTACCTGTAATTCAACGCCTAGCCGCATCGAGAATTTGACATGGACGTCCGCCAGTTTGCCTTCCTCGCCCGCCTGCCTTCTGCTGCCTTGAAGCGTCGTGACGCTTTCTGCGGCCTGCCCAAGCGCGGCCTGGTGCTGATCCTGGCCAACGCGCTGTTCTGGCAACCGCTGCTGGCCCAGGCCGATGGCATCGTGGTCAGCGGCCCCGGCACCACAGTGGGCGCAGCGGGCAATGGCGTGCCGGTGGTCAACATCGCCACGCCCAATGGCAGCGGCCTGTCCCACAACCACTTCAAGGACTACAACGTCGGCCCCAATGGCGTGATCCTCAACAACGCCGGCGGCCCGTTGCAGTCCACCCAACTGGGCGGGATTATCGTCGGCAACCCCAACCTCAAGGGTGGCTCGGCGAATGTCATCCTCAACGAAGTCAACGGCGGCAGCGCCAGCCAGTTGCGTGGCTACACCGAAGTGGCGGGGCAGTCGGCCAAGGTCATCGTCGCCAACCCCTATGGCGTGACCTGCAATGGCTGCGGCTTTATCAACACCCCCAACGTGACCCTGACCACCGGCAAACCGATCCTCGATAACGGTCGCCTGGACCGTTACCAGGTCGATGGCGGCGCGGTGACCATCGACGGCCAGGGCTTGAACGCGAGCAACGTCGACCGCTTCGAAATCATCACCCGCACCGCCAAGATCAACGCGCAGATCAATGCGCGCAACCTGACCGTGATTGCCGGGCGCAATGATGTTGAGGCCCAGACGCTAAAAACCACCGCGCGTGCCGACGATGGCAGCGCCAAGCCGGAGCTTGCGATTGACTCCTCGGCCTTGGGCGGCATGTATGCCGGCGCGATCAAGCTGGTGGGCACCGAGGCCGGTGTCGGGGTGAAACTGGACGGCACTTTGGCGGCCAGCGCGGGCGATATCCAACTCGATGCCAACGGGCACCTGAGCATGGCGCAAGCTGCGGCCAGTGGCGCGATTGACGTCAAGGCGGCGAGCCTTGATGCCAAGGGCCCGGCCTACGCCGGCACCGCCCTGACGGTGAAAACCAGCGGCGACCTGAACACCCAGAAAAGCCTCGCAGCCCGCGACACGGTGCGCCTGAGCAGCGGCGGCCAGCTGACCAACAACGGCGTTATCGAAGCCGGCGTGAATGCCGATAACACCCGCACCACCACCGGCGACGTCAGCCTCGACGCCCGCGATATCCGCAATAACGGCAGTGTGGTTGCCAGCCGTACCGCCACCGTCAAGGCCAGCCAGACCCTGGATAACCAGGGCGGCGTCATCAGCGCCAGAAAGGCCCTGGACGTCACCGCCAGCACTGTGGATAACCGCAACAAAGGCCGCCTGCTGACCAGCGGCAGCACCCAGTTGACCGCCGCTGCGCTGCACAACAGCCAGGGCGAAATCATCAGCGATGGCGCGTTGCAGGCCAACGTTGCACAGGTCAATAACCAGGGCGGCGTGGTGGTCAGCCACGACACCCTCAGCGTGACCGGCGACAGCCTGGATAACAGCAACAAAGGCGTGATCTCCAGCGCTGGCGCGCAAACCCTGACCCTCAGCGGCGCACTCAACAACAGCCAGGGCGGCGCCATCGACAGCGCTGGCGCCTTCACCTTGCGCGGCAACCGCCTGGACAACAGCGCCGGTAGCCTGACCGGCAACGGCGCGCTGACCCTCGACCTGCTGGCCGACCTGATCAACCGCAACGGCAAGCTGGCCAGCGCCGGCCCGCTGTCGATCGAGCGCGTTGCAGCCCTCGACAACCAGGGCGGCAAACTCACCAGCCAAACCCTGCTGACGGTATTGGCGGCCAGCCTGGACAACCGCAACAGCGGCACCCTGGCGGCAAACGCTGGGCTGACCCTGAACACCAGCGGCCTGGTGCAAAACGACAACGATGGCCTGATCCACAGCGAAAACGCCGGTCTCAACCTGACGGTCGGCAGCCTCAACAACGCCGGGGGCAAGCTCTCGGCCAAGGCGGGTGATGCGCTGATCAACGCCGGTGTTTTCAACAACGGTAACGGCGGTGTATTCGCCGGCCAGCGCGTGCGCCTCAGTGGCGGCAGCGTCGATAACGCCGGGCAGATCGCCGGTCAGCAGGTCGATCTCAGCCTGCTGGGCGCCCTCAACAACCGTGGCCTGATCGAAAGCGCCAGCACCTTGGATATCGCCGCCGCCAGCCTGAGCAACCAGGGCGGGCAATTGCGCGCACTGGGCACCACTGGCAAAAGCCGCCTGGCGATTGGCGGTGTCTTGGATAACAGCGGCGGCAAGCTGGAAGCGGCCAATGCCGACCTGAGTCTGGCCGCCGGCACCTTCCAGAACCAGGGTGGCAGCGTGCTGCATGTGGGCACCGGGGTGTTCGATATCGCCGGGATCAACCTCGATAACGTCGGCGGCAGTCTGGTGACCCAAGGCGACTTGAGCCTGGACAAAACCAACTGGACCAACAGCAGCCTGATCCAGGCCGGCAACCTCACGGTCAATGTCGACACCCTTGAGCAAACCACCAGCGGCCAATTGCTCGCGGCCAACCGTATCAAAGGCACGGGCCAGAACTGGTCCACCCAGGGCGTGATCGCCAGCAACGGCAGCCTCGACCTGAGCCTGGGCGGCACCCTCAACAACACCGGCCGCCTGACCGCCGCCACCGACTTCACCCTGGCCAGCGCTGCGGTGAACAACCTCGGCACCCTGGGCAGTGGTCGCGCCATGACCCTGACCACTGGCAGCCTGCTTAACCAGAACGGCCTGCTGTTCAGCGGCGGCGATATGAGCCTGCGGGTCGAACGCCTGAAAAACCTCGGCGCCGATATCTATGCCATGGGCAACCTGAGCATCGACCGTGACGGCAAAGGGGCCTTGGCCACCAGCATCATCAACAGCTCGTCGAGCATCCAGAGTGACGGCAGCCTGAGCCTGGCCGCTGGCACTATCCAGAACATCCGTACGGTCCTGACCAGCGAGTCGGGGATCTACAGCGCCTCGATCAGCCCGGTGCAGTGCATTGAAAACGTCAACGGTGGCGACTGCGACGGCGGTAAGGAAAACCGTCCGTTCCTGATTGCCCAGCGTGATCGCCTGAGGGTCACCGATGCCAGCGCAGCCTCCAGCATTACCTCCGGCGCCAACCTGTTGCTAGTGGGCGGCGATGTGCTCAACAGCAGCAGTAGCATCGCCGCGGCCGGCAGCCTGACGGCCCGGGTCAACCAGTTGACCAACGTCGGTCTCGAAACCCACGACACCCTCACCGAGCGTGTGTTCTCTTCTGAGCGTACCCGTCACCCGGAAGGCTACAACCAGGCCGCTGCGCAATTTACCCAGCGTTATTCGATGGGCGGCGCAGCCTACGACCCCAATAATCTGGGCGGCCTGGAAGCGGCGATGGCCGGCTTTATCGGCGGCATGGAGCGCCAGTGGGGCGATACCAAAACCACCCAGCTGGCGGTTGCGGACCAGCGCTACGCAGCAGTGATCCAGGCGGGCGGCGCGGTGAATATCCAGGCCCAGGCCGGTATCGATAACAGCGTGGTGCGCGGTGGCTATACCTACGTCGGCAGCGGCGCGAAGACCGACACCAACGCCCCCGGCTTCTCCACCCAGGTGCACCTGAACGGGCAGTTGCCACCGGACGTCGCCCAACAACAAGTCAACCCTCTGGGCCTGCCGGGCTTCAGCTTGCCTACCGGCCAGAATGGCCTGTTCCACTTCAGCGACGGCAGCGGCGTGCAGGGCCTGCCCAACAGCCAGTTTGCCGGCAGCCCGCACAAGTACCTGATCGAGACCAACCCGCAGCTGACCAACATGGCTGAGTTCTTGGGCTCCGATTACATGCTGGCCAAGTTGGGCTACGACCCCGATACCAGCCAGAAGCGCCTGGGCGATGGTTTTTACGAGCAGCGCCTGATCCAGCAAGCCGTAGTCGCCCGCACCGGCCAGCGTTTTATCGACGGCCAGACCAGCGACGCCGGGGTGTTCAAGTACTTGATGGACAATGCCATCGGTGCGCGCCAGCAACTGAACCTGGCCGTGGGCGTGAGCCTCACCGCCGAACAAGTGGCGGCCCTGACCCACGACATCGTGTGGCTGGAAAACGCCACCGTTGCCGGTCAAGAGGTGTTGGTACCGGTGCTTTACCTGGCCCAGGCCGGCAATCGCCTGGCCCCCAACGGTGCGCTGATTTCCGGCAGCGACCTGAACCTGATGACCGGCGCCAACCTCAACAACGTCGGCACACTGCGTGCCACCAGCAGCCTGGGCGCCAATATTGGCGGCGATTTGAACAATAGCGGGCTGATGGAAGCCGGCAACCGCCTCGACCTGCTAACCGGCAATAACCTCAACAACCGCGCCGGCGGGATCATCGCCGGGCAGCAGGTCAACCTGGTGGTTGGCGCCGACCTGCTCAACGAGCGCAGCGTCACCACGCACCAGAGCGCCAGCGACTACCGCATCGAGCGCACCGATTTTATCGACAACGCGGCGCGCATCGAGTCGGCCAGCACCCTGGCGATCCAGGCTGGGCGCGATATCAACAGCGTCGGCGGTGCCCTCAAGAGTGGCGGCGACACCACCGCGCAGGCAGTGCGCGACGTGAATATCGTCTCGGCACAAACCCTGGACAGCGGCGCCATTGGCAGCCGTTCGCGCCACGAGATCATCACCCAGCAAGGCTCGGTGGTTGAAGCCGGGCGTGACTTCCATGTGGTCGCCGGGCGTGATGTGAGCGCGGTGGGCAGCCAGATCGAAGCCAAGCGCGATATCAGCGTCGGCGGCGTGCGCAACGTCAACCTGGCCGCGGCGGCCAACGAGCAGCATTCGGCGTACAACTCGAAAAAGGTCAAGAGCATCGAGGACCATGTCAGCCAGGTGTCCACCGTGCTCAAGGCCGGCGGCAACGTGACCTTGAATGCGGGCGAGGATTTGCTGTTGCTCGCCAGTAACGTCAGCGCCGGCAATGAGGCGTACCTGGTGGCCGGCAAGAATCTGGCCCTCAAGGCCGCCGAAGATCAGGACTACAGCTTCTACAGCAAGACCAAGAAAACCTCGTCCGGGAAGAAATTCCGCCTCGATGAAACCGACACCGTCAACAACGTGGGCAGCAGCGTCAGCTCCGGCGGCAACAGCACCCTGGTAGCCGGTGAGAACCTGCTGCTGGCGGGCAGCAGCGTTGCCGCCGATAAAGGCGCGGCAAAACTGGTGGCGGGCAAGGATGTGCAAATCGTCGCCGTGACCGATGCCGAAAGTGCGCGCCATGAGCGCAAAGAAAGCAAAAGCAGTTGGGGCGGGCTGAAGTCGAGCAAGGTCCAGGACAAGGTTGACGAGAAACGCACCATGGCCGTGGGCAGCATGGTTTCTGGCGAGACGGTCAGCGTGGTGGCGGGGCAGGATGCGAAAGTGACCGGCTCGGCGCTGGTCAGCACCGGCGACCTGGCCGTACAGGCCGGGCGTGACCTGACCATTGATGCGGCGCAGAACACCTTCTCGCGCACCGACATGCACAAGGAAAAGAACCGCGACCTGACCGGCGTATTGACCGGCAATAAGCTGGGCCTGGACGACATCACCGGCAATCAGCACCTGTCGATCAGCAGCAGCAAACACAACGGCACCGCCCAGGAAACCACCCTGACCGGCAGCACCATCGGCTCCAGCGAAGGCAACGTGTCGTTGATTGCCGGGCGTGAGTTGAACGTGGTCGCCAGTGACCTGGTCAGCACCAAGAACATGGACCTCAGTGGCGCCAACGTGACCATCACCGCCGGTGCTGAAACGGCGCGGCAAACCACGCAAGACAGCTCCAAGAGCCTGGCCGTGGGTCGGGTGATTGGCGGTGCGGTGATTGATACTGCGCGCAGCATCCACGATGCCACCGAAGCGGCGAAGAACGCCGATGACCCGCGCCTCAAGGCGGTGAAAATCGCCCAGGCTGCGCTGGCGGCCTACAACCTGGGTGGCCAGGCGTCGGACGCCAACGGCCAGAGCGCCGGCTTCAAGAACAAAGAGGGCGGCTCGCCCAGCAACGGGTCGTTGATCAAGATCGGCACCGAACTGGCCAACACCCGCAGCAAGGCCAGCAGCGAGTACAACAGCCTGACGGCGCGCCAGAGCACGCTCAATGCCGGGCAGGATCTGTCGATTGTCGCCACCGGCGAAGCGCCCGGCACCCAGGGCAATATCGAGATCACCGGCAGCAGCCTGAAAGCCGCGAACACCTTGTTGCTGGCCAAGAACAACGTGTTGCTGCAAAGCGCCCAGGACACCGTCGACCGCAAGAACGATGGCTCAACCAATAAGACTGCCATTGGCGCCAGCTTCAACATCGGCGAGCAGAACGGCTTCACCCTCGACCTGGGTGCGCAGGGCGCGAAAAACAACGGCAATGGCAACTCGGTAACCCAGGTCAACACCACCCTGGACACCGGCTCGCTGCTGCTCAAAAGCGGCGGCGACACCACCCTCGCCGGTGCCCAGGTGCGCGCCGATCGCATCCAGGCGGACATTGGCGGCGACCTCAATATCCTCTCGCGCCAGGACACCGAGTCTTCGCGCAGCAAGCAGAGCAGCGCAGGCTTTGGCGCGAGTATCTGCATCCCGCCGTTCTGCTACGGCTCCACCGTCACCGGCTCGGCCAGTATTGCTGCGGCCAAGATGAACAGCGACTACAAGGCCGTGACCGACCAGACCGGCCTGTTTGCGGGAGCGGGTGGCTACGACATCAATGTCGGCAAGACCACCACCTTGCAGGGCGGGGTGATTGCCAGCGAAGCGGCGGCGGTGAAGAACCGCTTGAGCACCGATCGCCTGATCGTCAGTGATATCAAGAACACCAGCGAGATCCAGAGCCAGTCGGCGGGGCTCTCTGCATCATTCAGCAGCAGCGGCGGCACCTCACCGGGTGGCAGCATTCCGGTGGCGCTCAAGGAAGACGAGCGCAGTCACACCCGCAGCGCGGTCAGCGATGGCACGATTGTGGTCCGCAACCCCGAGGGCGCCCATGACCTGGTGGGGCTAAACCGCGACACCGCCAATGCCAACCAGAAGCTTGACCGCCCAGACGAAAAGGCCATGCAGGAGCGTATCGACCTGATCCAAAGCTCGGCGCAATTGGCCAGTGGGGTGATCGGTGCGGTGGCCAAAGCCAAGGCCGATGAAGCCAAGAAGCTTGGGCAAGAGGCAAAAGACCAAGCCACCGCGGGCTCGCCAACGGCGGGTGCTGCGGCCCAGGCGTACGAGACGGCGAATGCCGAGGCGCTACGCTGGCAAGTGGGTGGCGACAAAAAACTGATGGCCGATATTGCGTCCGGGCTGATTGCCGCCGGGCTGGGCGGCGCTACCGGCGGCACGGCGGTAGGGATCGTGGCCAATACGTCGGCCAGCGATATCTTCAATAAAATCGGCAGTTTTGCCGACGAGCAGAAAAACCGTAAAGACATCGACAGCGCAACCAAGGCCGCCTGGGCCGAAGGCGGCGCAGCGCGCGTTATGTTGCACGCATTGGCGGGCGCTGCGTTGGGGCTTTCCAGCGGCAATGTGCAGAGCGGCGCGTTGGGTGCGGGCGCCTCGGCGGCGCTGATGCCCTCGATTCTGCAAGCGCTGGAAGACAGTGGCATGAAAGAGGCCGACCGTAAGGCCGTGGCTACGCTGATTGCCTCCGGCGTGGGTACGGCGGTCGGTTCCGGGCATGGCACCGGCGGCGCCATTGTTGCCGGTGGCACTGCGGCCAGCGTGGATCGGTACAACCGTCAGTTGCACCCGGACGAGATCAAGTTCGCCTCCGACAAGGAGCGCGTCGATCGCTATGCACAAGCGCAGGGCATCACCGAAGAGCAAGCACGCATAGAGCTGCTGCGAACGGCGGCGGCGATGGTCGATCGCGGCTGGAACACCGTGTTGGGTGTCGAGGATGGCAACACCACGACGGCGGCCAGCTTCTTGCGCAGCGAGCTTTCGCAATCCAAAAGCGCGGACCTGTTCCAGGTCAGCCTGGCCGATTACAACAATGAACGGCTGGGTCTGTCGCGCCTGATGAAAGACCGGCCGTCGGTTGAAAATCTGGTCAAGTACATTGAGCTGGTCGACCCTTACAAGTACCTGCATGACCCGAAAAACATGGCCGAAATCCTCAATGCCAAAGGTCAGGGCAGTGCCGAGGGTATTGCCAATGCCGTAGAGGATCTGGCCAGTTTCGGTTCCAAGACGGCGCTTTGGGCGATGAGTACCGTCAATTGCCCAAGCTGTGGCGGTCGGCAATTTATCGCGGCGGTAGAGGCGGTGCAGAGCTTGCCCGAAGAGCTGAGGCTCAAGGGCTATCTGGACACCCTGCATATCATGCAGGGCTATGGCGCCGACGTGCTGCGCCAGAACGAGATGATCGCCACCTCTACCGGCGTGGGCCTCGGCCTGGGCGGCGCGGGTGTCGGTAGTGCTGGCGCGACGACCACTCGCCTGACCGGCGAGCTGGCCGGGGCGGTGGGCAAACGCTTCACCGGTATCATCAACGAAGCGGCCGAGCAGGCACTGCTCAAGAGTGGCGGTATCTATGGGCCTGATGGCAAGCCGCTGATGGACCTTGGGGTATTAACCAGGGAGCAGAAAGGTGTGATGGGGGACTTGTTTGGCGAGCGCTCTGTGCGGCAAATCGTTCCAGAAGGACAGAAACTGGCCCGCGTGCCGGGTAACGGGGAAACAGGGGTCGATGATCTTTATAAGGTCACTCGCCCGGATGTCGACTTTGTTGTTATCGAGTACAAGTTCGTTGGGGATAACAAGAAGTCTGGCTCCTCGGGGTTAGGCAATACGCAAGATGGCAAGCAAGGCTCGACCTCATGGATTCTTGGCGGCGATCGCCTGGAACGTGCAGTTGGAGAGAATCAGAGTATGGATGTACGGCTCGCCGTGGACGCGAACCGCACGGAAACTTGGGTCGTGAGAACGCGTCCAGATGGCGCGACAGAAATTGAAGTGCTTGATGCCCGCGGAAAAATCAAAGCGGTAGACACGTCTAAAATTTTACCGTCCGAAAGACGTTAATGAGGTTCTCCATGATTCGCGCACCTTTGGGAGATAAACAGTATTGGGATGGTCGTGAGGCAAAGGATCTGCAATGGATAGAGCGCGTGAGCCAAACGTTGTCGCAGCCGTCGGCCAATCCGGTATACAGAGCGCAATTTGCGTTCGACTTTGCCAAAGATAATCTGCGTGCAGCCATTCGCGTCTACTCGCGAGGCAGTCCTGTTGAATCGATGGCTATGTACTTTCCCGCCATCATGGATGCATGGGAGCTTTCCAATCGAGAGTCCGACACGATATGTGCTGAAAATGCGCTGCAGACTTGCCGTGACTGGACCTTCGAGTTGGCGGACCTGAACCACTACATCTGGTGTTTCTGGTTGGTGAGCCTGGCGCTGGCACTGGAGATTCCCGACGACCAGTGGCGTCGGCTGGTCGCCTTGATCGGCGAAGGCGGGCAGGACGTTCTGCTGGACCGAATCATCGCATCCCGTCAGCCAGGGCGCGTGATTGGTGAACAGCTATTGCACGCCAAACCTTATGCGAGGCTGCTCAAGGCCATCGACGCGCCCCAGCAACAGCAGGCCTCGCTGTTGCGGGCGTTCGTGGAACATTGGTACCTGGAGCTGAACCGACGCGGTAAACAGCAACCCTGGTGGTATGTCTATGGCGACCCGGTAAAACACCCCCTTGAGATGGGTAGCTACTTCGGCCGCTGGTGCTTTGAGGCGGTTGCCGCGGTCAAGGCGTTCGGGCTCGATGACAGCGCCTGCCTGGGGCATGAGCATTACCCCGGCGACTTGCTCCACCCCAGTGAAGACGTTATCCCGGCACCAGCCCCTGCCCGCGTAGAAAAAGCCGGCTGGCTGGCGCGGTTGTTTGGGCGCTCAGATGAATGAGCCATCACTTGTACAAGTACCGGCATGGCATTGGCGTGGCTTTATTGCTGGCAGCGTTATTGAACGGCTTCTTGCGATTTGATGGTAGTTGGAAGCGTTTTTTGACCATGGCGTTGGTGCAGCTGTGGTTTGGCCAGGCGGTCTACAACTATGCGCGAGGCGCCAGGGTGGCCATCGCGCCTGGCGGCATGAGCAAGGACGCCGACCCGGAGTGGCGTGCTGCGTTGGCTGGCTTTTCCCTGTTTTTATATGGGGTCGTGTTCTTTTTGAGTTTTTGATCCCGGCAGGGCCACCCCAGCCCTGCTATTGCCACGGAAAACCGTATATGAAGAAAGTTGCCTTTATCCTCGCGGCCCTGGCCCTTGCGGGCTGCCACTCCAATGCCCGCGACTCGTCGCCCAGCCTGTTGAAAGATGGCGTGCAGTTGCAGCAGAACACCGTCGTGGCCGATGCCGAGCACGCCAAGGTGATCATGCGCGCCACCGGGTTTACCTACCCCGTGCAGTTCTCCGTGCGCCGTGGCGGCGATGCCGACCAGCGCCCGGAGATCCTCGGCACAGTGGTGGATTCGGGCCGGGGCAAGGTGTTCGGCTGGATCGCCAAGATGAGCGAGGTGGCCAACAGCGCGGCAGTCAAGCGCTTCCCGCAGGTGGAAGTGCTGGCCGATCCGCAGCAGACGATTGAAGTGTTGGGCGAGTCGCGGGTGTATGACTCGAACTACTACCGCTACGCCGAAAAAATTGTCTACGCCTGTGGCCCGATGAGCACGGCGTTCAAACCACAAAAGCAGAAGGTTTACCTGGTGGAGTTCGTGATTGTCGGCGCTGGCTGTGAGCAGCATGCCTATGACATCACCGACCCCGCGCAGCGCATCCCCGTCCCTGCGTCCTGAATCATGCACCCTACAACCGCCGGGCACATTGGCGGTGTTGTCCGTAGTAAATGGAGTTTCAAATGAAGCGCAAGCAGTTCCAGAAAACCCTGTTGGCCATGATGGTCAGCGCCGTTGCCGCACAAGTCAGCGCGGTAGAGTTCGACGTCAGCACAGGGCAGAACGTATGGGCCTCCCAGACGTTCAACGAACCTGTAACCCTGGTGGGCACGCGCAATGTCGTATCGACCCAGCCCAGTGCCGATGGCGTGAATATTTCCCTGACCGATATCCAGGGCACGCTGCGCAACGACGCCAACCTCACCCTGGATGCCGGCGGCAAAGCCGTGCGTGGCCTGATCGTCGATGGGGCGCTGGATCAGATGCTCACCACCACCGGCAGCAACATCACCGGCGATATCGTCCAGGCTGGCAATATCCACCTGAGCAACACGATCTGGGCTGAAGGCTTTGAAGTGGGCGCCAGCAACGTGGGCGGCAGCATCATCAATTCGGGCAATATCACCCTGGTTGAAGTCCCCGGCTCCGGCGATGAATCCGATGGCGAGGGTATCTACCTCAACGGCACCACCGTGGCGGGCGACGTGGTCAACAGCGGTGTGGTGGATGTCACGTCCTACTACGGCTACGGCCTGATCCTCGATACCCACAACAACATGCCGGTCACCATCGGTGGCAAGCTGCTCAACTCCGGGACCATTCGCGTTACCGGTCAAGAGGCCCTGGGGATCGAGATCGAAACCGATACCAACCCCCTGCGTATCGAAAACAGCGGTCTGGTTTCTGTCAACGGCGCGCAGTCGATCGCTGTGCAACTGGACGCGGGCACCTACGATTACCTGCTCAACACCGGCACCATCGAAGCCCACGGCAGCAACGCCATGGCCTTCAACGTGCAAGGTGCGACCTTTGACACCATCTCGCCGAGCGGTGAGCGCGGCCTGATCAACCGTGGCCTGATCAGCGCCGACGCGACCGCGATCAAGATCAACCCGCAGTACCAGTTGACGCCCCTGGAGATCAACCAGCAAGCCGGGGAAATCCGCAGCAACGCCGGCACCGCCATCGACGGCGGCAACCTGGCGAGCCTGAACTGGACTGGCGGCAAAATCGTGGGTGATGTACTCGGTGTCACGGGTGTGAACATCAACGGTCAGGCCGATTTTACCGGCGCGCGCATTGGCAGCCCGGTATCGGTCAACGCGGGTTCGTTGAACCTGTCGGGCGCTGGCACCACGATCACTGGCGACCTGAATGTGGCCAGCGGCGCCGGGGTTGATATGCGCCTGTCCAACAGCGTCGTGCCGACCACGCCTTACCTGACGGTCAGCGGCGCCGCGAATTTCGCCCAGGGCTCCAACGTGACCTTGAGCGCCAAGCCCGGTGATTTCACCGCAGCGCCCAGCGGCACCGAATACACCCTGCTGCAAGCCGGCAGCGTGCAGAACAATGGCCTGACGGTTGCCAGCAGCTCGTCGTTGCTCGATGTACTCAGCTACTCGGCCGATGCGCAGACGGTCAAGGCCGTGGTGGGTCTGAAGCCAGACGAGCAGGTACAAACCGACCTCGGTGGCGTGGGGGCAACGACCTCGGCAGTCACCGCCGTGAACCTGCTGAAAAACGAAGTGCTGGGGCAACTGAGCCAGGACGACGCGGTGTTCCAGGCCGTGGCCAACGCCGGCACCGCCCAGCAACTGGCGCGAATTGGTGAACAGCTCAAGCCGGACGTAAACCGTGGCGCGCTGGACGTGGCCTTGTCCGGGCAGACCGTGATCAACGGCGCGATCCTCAATCGCCTGGCCGGCCAACGCGATGGCAGCGAACGCGGCGGTGTTTGGGTGCAAGGCCTGAGCAGCAACATGGACCAGGACGGTCGCGGTGGCGACAACGGCTACTCGGCCAACAGCAGCGGCGTGGCCGTGGGCGTGGACGGGCGCTTGAATGACAACACCCGCGTGGGTGTGGCGTACAGCTATCTGAACTCCAACATCCATTCGGACCTGGGCAACAAGACCGACGTGCAGGGCAACGCCTTGTCGCTGTACGGCAACTGGTCCCTGCAAAACTGGTTTGTCGATGGCAGCCTGAGCTATGGCGTCAACGACAACGACAGCAAGCGCCACATCGCCGGCACCACGGCCAAGGGCAGCTACGACAGCCAGGCGTTGTCGGCCAGCGTGATCGGCGGCTACAGCTTCAAGGCATCGGACAGCGTGCTGATCGAACCGCGTGTGGCGGCGCGTTACTCCAGCGTGCACATGGACAGCTTGCATGAGAAGGGGTCTTCGGCGGCACTGAACACCGGTTCCCAGCGTTACGAAGTCGGTGAACTGGGCGCTGGCCTGCGCGTGGCGGGCAACCTGCCCCTGGGCGCCGGCACGCTGCAACCGGAAGCGACCTTGATGGCCTATCACGACCTGATGGGTGATCGCGTGGCGCAGACGTCCAGCTTTGTGAACGGTGGCTCGACATTCAGCGTGACCGGCGCATCGGTCGCGCGTGACAGCTATGAAGCCAGCGTGGGCGTGAACTACCAGGTCTCGGCGTTCAGTGTCGGTGCCAGCTACACCCGCCAGGCCCGCAGTGGGTTTGATGCCGACGGCGTCATGCTCAAGGCGCGTTACGCCTTCTAAACAGTCCTTGTAGGCGCGAGCTTGCTCGCGAAAAACGTCCAGACGACGCGTTCATTCAGTTAGTGAGCGTTATCGTTTACGTGCTTCGCGAGTAAGCTCGCTCCTACAGGAATGGACGAAACAACTTGAGAACCGCTCTCAACCCCGTAAAATGCCGCAGCACTTATCAGGGATGAATTCGAAGATGCGCGTTTTTGCCTTACTGCTGGCTCTGTCCTTTCTGGCCGGCTGTGCTTCCAAGCCTGCGTACTACATCTCTCCAGCGCCCGTGACTATTCCCAAGAACGCCACGTATTGGCTCGATACCTTTGACGTTGAGGTGGTGGGCAAGAACGAACGCTTCCTGCCAGATGACAAGGTTCGCCAACAATTGGGTGTCGATCTGGTCGACCGTTTGCTCAAGGCCAAGCGCTACGCCGCCAGCAAGGAAAAGGCCGACTACTTGTTGGAGGTGAGCGTCATCTATACGCGGCGTATTCAAGATACGAAGGGCGGTTTTATGACGGCCATCGTCGATGACAACACCATCCTTGCCAGTGTCGATTTCAGCTATCAGGTCAAGGTCAAGAAAGCCGATGCCGAGGTTCTGCATTTTTCCCAGGCTCGCCAAGGGCTGATGCCTGCGGGTTACAAGGGCGACTGGCAGAACATGAAAACCATGGCCGGTGTGCTGACCAACAGCGGCAACTCTAATGTAGAGACTTTCTACACCGGAGCGCTTAGCCGTTTTATCGTTGACGATCTGCGCGGTATTCCATCGCGCTAGCGTCACCTGCGGTCTCGATTTACCACTTAGGAGCACCACGTGAAATCACTCTTAAAAATCCTCCTGTCCGGCCTTACCGTTACAGCAGTGCTGTCCCTGGCCGGTTGCGCCACCGAAAGCTCCCGCGCACTGCCGATCGAAAAAGTCGCCAGCGCCAACGTCGCCTATTCCGGCGTACGTGTGCCGATTGCCGTGGGCAAGTTCGATAACCGTTCCAGCTACATGCGCGGGATCTTCTCCGACGGCGTGGACCGCCTCGGTGGCCAGGCCAAGACCATCCTGATCACCCACTTGCAGCAGACCAACCGCTTCAGCGTGCTGGACCGCGACAACATGGGCGAAATCTCCCAGGAAGCGAAAATCAAAGGCACCGCACAAAACCTCAAGGGCGCTGACTATGTGGTGACCGGCGATGTGACCGAGTTCGGCCGCAAAGAGACCGGCGACCGCCAGTTGTTCGGCATCCTCGGCCGTGGCAAGACCCAGGTGGCCTACGCCAAAATCAACCTGAATATCGTCAACATCAGCACCTCCGAAGTGGTGTATTCCACCCAGGGTGCCGGTGAATACGCGCTGTCGAACCGCGAAGTCGTGGGCTTTGGCGGCACCGCCAGCTACGACTCCACCCTCAATGGCAAGGTCCTGGACCTGGCTATGCGCGAAGCGATCAATCGCCTGGTGGACGGTATCAACGCCGGCGCCTGGAACCCGCGTAACTGATTAGTTGATTTCAAGGAGCAGTACACGGATGAGCAAGGCAGTGAAGTTGGCGCTGATGCTGACAGCAACCGCGCTGGTTGCAGGGTGCCAGACGGCACCCAAACCCCTGTATCAATGGGAAAGCTACCAGCCACAGGTTTACGAGTACTTCAAGGGTGAGCCCAAGGAAGCCCAGGTCGAAGCGCTGGAACGCGACCTGCAAAAGATCAACGCCAGTGGCCGCCAGGCCCCACCGGGCTACCACGCGCACTTGGGCATGCTGTACCTGAGCATGGGCAAGGATGACCAAATGGTGCAGCAGTTTCGCACTGAGAAGGCGCTGTTCCCTGAGTCGGCTGCCTACATGGACTTTTTGCTGAAGAACGCCAAGGCCCCAGAGGTGAAGAAATGAGCTTTCTGAAAATCACCGGCGCCTTGCTCGCCCTGGCCTTGCTGGGCGGTTGCGCGGCGCCCAAGACCGTCGACTACTCGGCGTACAAGCAGGCGCGGCCGAAGTCGATCCTGGTGTTGCCACCGATCAACGAATCCCCTGAAGTGCAGGCGTCCTACAGCCTGGTATCGCAGGTGACTTACCCGTTGGCCGAAGCCGGCTACTACGTGATGCCAATTGCCCTGGTGGACGAAACCTTCCGCCAGAACGGCCTGACCACCGCCAACGATATCCAGGCCGTGCCGCCGGGCAAGCTGCATGAGATCTTCGGCGCGGACGCGGCGCTGTATATCACCGTCAGCGAGTACGGCACCAAGTACATGCTGATCACCAGCGACACCTCGGTGACGGCCTCGGCCAAACTGGTCGACCTGCGTACCGGCACCACCCTGTGGACCGGTTCGGCGCGGGCATCCAGCGAGGAAGGCAACAACAACGGTGGCGGCCTGGTGGGCATGCTGATCACGGCGGCGGTCAAGCAAGTGATCAACAGCTCCACCGACGCGGCACACCCGATTGCCGGCATCACCAGTGCACGCCTGCTGTCGGCGGGGCAACGCACCGGGCTTCTGTACGGTCCGCGTAACCCGAAGTACGGCACGGACTGATCAGCGACAACCCGTAAACCGCGTCAACTGCGACGACGGTGTTGTTGGATCAAGTCGATGCGGGTGGCCGCGCCCATGGAGTTGCGCTGCCCGTTTACGCTGGCGCCGATGGAACCGTAGTGCAAGGCAACGATCTCGCCCGAATCAACGCTGATCAGCGGTGAGCCGGAGGTGCCGGGTCCCTTGAAGGCATCATGGTAGACCGTGTCCTGATAAGCGTCGTCCTGGTCGTATCCCTTGAGCGTGGAGGGCTGGCCCCTGGCATTTAAAAACGAAATGCCGAGGGCCTCTTGCCCGTGGTTGGGCATAAACACCTTTTGCCCCAACGATGCCTGGGGGCCGGAGGCCAGCTTCAGGGGTGGGAACTGCTCGACCAAGGCTTTTTTCTCTCCAGCGGGCAAGTCGACACGCAGCTCGGCATAGTCCAACCGGGCGTCGCCACTGAGCGGCTTGGGGTCCAGCGGCACTTTGCGTTCTACCTCCATTCGGCCGGTGCTGTTTTGTTCATACCCCAGCCAAAGTTCGAGCTTGCCGCCTCTGGCCAGCGCGTCGCGCACATGTTGGTTGGTCAGCACGCTGTTGCCATCGTTGATCAGCGAGCCGGTACCCAACGAACGAAAATACACGCGTTCATAGCCCCATGAGTCCCGTGCGACAGTCACTTCGTGGATACTGCCCACGGCCCTGGCCGCTGTATGCATCGGTGTGCCCTTAAGGGATGCGTTGGCGTAGTTCTGCAAGGAGAACGGCGCGTGTTGTGGCACGGCTGTGGGCGTGGAGTAGGACGGCTTGCCTGAAACGGCCCCGGCATAGCTGGGTCGTTCGGCGAGTGAGGGCGGCTCATATCGGTGTGTGAGGGTGTTGTTTACGGAGTTCATCGCGGTTCCTCTGATTTAAAAGCCTCCAAAGCATTCAAGAAACAGGCGGTCCTGATAAGGAGGCGAACCCTCGATATGTGGTGGATGGTGATGGCAGGTTCAGTCGGATTGTGTCTCGAAAAGTGACGCAGCGAGCGCACGGAGCAGTCCGCGTTTAACCCGTAGGGAGGTTGGGTTACGTCTGATCGGTTGAACGGATCATTCATTCACGAGGTTCAGCCCATGTCCCGCTCTCTGCTTTTGCTGCGTCCTGCTGCCCAAGGCTTTACCGTTACCCTGCTGGTGATGCTGGCTGGGTGTGGGCTATCGTCACCCCCCGATGCCGCCAAGCCTGTTGACCCGGCGCCCGTCGCCGAGCTGCAAAGCGCGCCGGCCCAGGGCGCCCTGGTCAAACAGATGGAGATGCCGGCACCGATGCTGGTGCGAGAAATGGCAACGATGGATTACCGCAGTGAACCTCGCGAGCAATACGCCAGCCTGCCGGACAACCCGGTGCATCGCGTCGCCGAGACCCCGGTTTCCACTTTCAGCGTCGACGTCGATACTGGCAGCTATGCCAACGTCAGGCGTTTCCTCAACCAAGGTCGCTTGCCGCCTGAAGGCGCTGTGCGATTGGAGGAAATGGTCAATTACTTCCCGTACACCTATCCGCTGCCCACCGATAGTTCACCCTTTGGCGTCACCACCGAGCTCGCCGCCACGCCTTGGAACCCGCGCACAAAATTGTTGCGCATCGGCATCAAGGCCACCGACCGCGCCGTGGCCGACCTGGCGCCGGCCAACCTGGTGTTTTTGGTGGATGTTTCCGGCTCCATGGACCGTCGCGAAGGTCTGCCGCTGGTCAAAAGCACCCTCAAACTACTGGTGGACCAACTGCGCGCTCAGGACCGCGTGTCCTTGGTGGTGTATGCCGGCGAATCGCGGGTCGTGCTCAAGCCCACGTCCGGGCGTGACAAGGCAAAAATCCGCAACGCCATCGACCAATTGACCGCCGGCGGCTCGACGGCGGGCGCGTCGGGTATCGAACTGGCCTACCAGATGGCCCGCGAAGGCTTTATCGACAAGGGTATCAACCGCATCCTGCTGGCCACCGACGGTGACTTCAACGTGGGCATCAGCGACTTCGACAGCCTTAAGCAGATGGCCGTGGACCAACGCCAAAGTGGGGTGTCCCTGACCACCCTGGGTTTTGGCGTGGATAACTACAACGAGCACCTGATGGAACAACTGGCCGACGCGGGCGACGGTAACTACGCCTACATCGACAACCTGCGTGAAGCGCGCAAGGTGCTGGTGGAGCAACTCAGCTCGACCCTGGCCGTGGTGGCGCGGGATGTGAAGCTGCAGGTGGAATTCAACCCGGCCCAAGTCAGCGAATATCGCCTGCTGGGCTATGAAAACCGCGCCTTGAAGCGTGAGGATTTCAACAACGACAAGGTTGATGCCGGTGAAATCGGCGCAGGACATACGCTGACCGCGCTGTACGAAATCGTCCCCAAGGGCGAGAAGGGCTGGTTGGAGCCTTTGCGCTATGCCGCCGCGCCTGCGGTTGAAGGCAAATCCGCCGAGCTGGCGATGCTGCGGGTGCGCTACAAGCCCGCTGCGGGCGGTAACAGCCAATTGATCGAACGCCCCATCGCCAACCAGCCCACCCCTGCCAGCGATGACCTGCGCTTCTCGGCCGCCGTGGCCGCTTTCGCCCAACAGCTCAAGGGCGATGGCCGCTACACTGGCACCATGAGCCTGAAGGACACCGCCACCCTGGCCCGCTCGGCCCGTGGTGATGACCCCTACGGACTGCGCAATGAATTCGTACAGTTGGTGGAGCTGGCCCAAAGCCTCAAACACTGATCTTGCCCACAACAGAGATCCCCTGTGGGAGCTGGCTTGCCTGCGATAGCGGTGGGTCAGCGCCGAAAACAGTGCCTGACCCACCGCTATCGCGGGCAAGCCCGGCTCCCACAGGTAATCTGCATTGATCCATCGAAAGGAGTTCGCCACCTAACATGGCCGTATCAGATGACCCCCCCAGCGACGAATCGCTGCTGGCCCGCTACCGCAAGGGTGATGCTGGTGCATTCGAAACCCTGTACACCCGGCATCGCCAGGGCCTCTACCGGTTTCTCGTCGGCCTTTGCAACAAGGCCGAACTGGCCGAGGAAATCTACCAGGACACCTGGCTCAGCCTGATCCGCAGTACCACCGAGCCACAAGGCCGGGCGAGTTTTCGTACCTGGTTGTTCCAGATTGGCCGCAACCGCCTGATCGACCATTGGCGCAAGCACGGCATCCACAACCCGTTGCACGACAGTTACGAAGAACAACTGCACGCCCAGCTCGACGACAGCGCCGGCCCCGAGCAGCAACTGAGCCTGAGCCGCGACCAGGGCCGTCTGGAGGCTGCGTTGCAAGACCTGCCCGAAGACCAGCGCGAAGTGTTTATGCTGCGTCTGCATGGCGAGCTGGAACTGCCGCAAATTGCCGCCCTCACCGGCAGCCCACTGGAAACGGTAAAAAGCCGCTTGCGTTACGCCCAGCAGAAACTGCGTCGGCTGCTGGCCGAGGAGGTACCCGTATGACTGACTCCCGACACCCCCAGGATCCGACTGACGAAGGGCTGATCCAGCACTTTCGCCAACACAGCGCCAGTGAGCCACCCGCGTCCCTCGACGCCTTCATCCTCGCCGCCGCCCGCCGCGAAGCTCCCACGCCCGCGCCAAGCCTGTGGCAACGCTGGCTGCAAGCCTGCCAACGACCACGCTGGCAAATAGCGTTTGCCACCGTGGCCGGGGTTGCGCTGTTGATTGGCGTGGTACTGCGCTCACCAGTGTCCGACCTCAACCTGCCCGAGACCTTCGAATACGCCGCCGCGCCGCCGCAGGCACTGAGTGCTCCAGCCGCCCCCGCGCCGATGGTTCGCCTGGCGATAGCGCCACAGGCAGACAGCGCGCCGGTCCAGGCTGAGATGGCCAGTGCAATGGCTGATGAGCCCATGGCCAAAATGAGCAAGCAGATGGCCGCCAAACCGCAGTCCCTGGAGCAAGGGCTTGAGGAGATTGTGCATCTGCGCGAGGCGGGTGAGAGCAGGGCAGCGGATGAAAAGCTGTTGGACTTGCACACGCGCTTTCCTGACGAAGACCTGCCGGCTCGGTTGGAGGCGTTGCAAAAGCGCTGAGCAAACGCCCACAAAAAAGCCCCAGGTCGCAAGACCTGGGGCTTTTTGTTTGTATCTGGTGCACCCGGCGGGATTCGAACCCACGACCCCTGCCTTCGGAGGGCAGTACTCTATCCAGCTGAGCTACGGATGCTTGTGCGGGCGCCATCATACCCATGTCGACCTTGGGCGTCCATGCTGGTTTTTGGCCGTCTGCCGGTGGGATTCTGGAGTAGGGAGGCTCTGTACCGGGCGGTGTGTGCCCTTGGGGTTGAATCCGGCTGGCGTACGCTTGTCAGAATAATCCGGCTAATGCGCCGTTTTCGTTCTTTTTTTCGAACAGACTATTGCCCTGCCCCCCCATTGATCCTAGGATTCGTTTGAGATTTCAAACGCTCTGTCTCCCGTGCGCGATGTTTCAGCTTGCGCCCAGTGACTGATTTCCCTGACGGCAGCCTTCGAGGCGCCTTTCAACAACTCTAATTTGCCCCGCGCGCGCGCGGTGCTGTTAAGGAAAGCCGACATGCAGCTTAAAGACACCCAGTTGTTCCGCCAGCAAGCCTTTATTGATGGCGCTTGGGTCGATGCGGACAACGGTCAAACGATCAAGGTCAACAACCCCGCGACTGGCGAGATCCTGGGCACCGTGCCGAAGATGGGCGCCGCCGAAACCCGTCGTGCCATCGAAGCCGCCGACAAGGCCTTGCCGGCCTGGCGCGCACTGACCGCCAAGGACCGTGCGAACAAGCTGCGTCGCTGGTTCGAGCTGATCATCGAGAACCAGGATGACCTGGCGCGCCTGATGACCCTGGAGCAGGGCAAGCCGCTGGCCGAAGCCAAGGGCGAAATCGTCTACGCCGCTTCGTTCATCGAGTGGTTCGCCGAAGAGGCCAAGCGTGTCTACGGTGACGTGATCCCTGGCCATCAGCCGGACAAGCGCCTGATTGTGATCAAGCAGCCAATCGGCGTCACCGCCGCCATCACGCCGTGGAACTTCCCGGCCGCCATGATTACCCGTAAAGCCGGCCCGGCCCTGGCCGCGGGTTGCACCATGGTCCTCAAGCCTGCGTCGCAAACCCCGTTCTCGGCGTTCGCCCTGGCGGAGCTGGCCCAGCGTGCTGGCATCCCCAACGGCGTGTTCAGCGTGGTTTCCGGCAGCGCCGGCGATATCGGCAGCGAGCTGACCAGCAACCCGACCGTGCGTAAATTGTCCTTCACCGGCTCGACCGAAATCGGTCGCCAGTTGATGGCCGAATGCGCCAAGGACATTAAGAAAGTTTCCCTGGAATTGGGCGGTAACGCGCCGTTCATCGTGTTCGACGACGCCGACCTGGATAAGGCCGTCGAAGGCGCGATCATCTCCAAGTACCGCAACAACGGCCAGACCTGTGTATGCGCCAACCGCCTGTATATCCAGGACTCGGTGTACGACGCGTTCGCTGAAAAACTGAAAGCGGCCGTGGCCAAGTTGAAGATCGGCAACGGTCTGGAAGACGGCACCACCACCGGGCCCCTGATCGATGAAAAAGCCGTGGCCAAGGTCCAGGAACACATCGCCGATGCCCTGAGCAAAGGCGCGACGTTGCTGGCTGGCGGTAAGGTCATGGAAGGTAATTTCTTCGAGCCGACCATCCTCACCAACGTGCCGAAAAACGCCGCTGTGGCCAAGGAAGAAACCTTCGGCCCGCTGGCGCCACTGTTCCGCTTCAAAGACGAAGCCGAAGTGATCGCCATGTCCAACGACACCGAGTTCGGCCTGGCGTCCTACTTCTATGCCCGCGACCTGGGCCGTGTGTTCCGTGTGGCCGAGGCCCTGGAATACGGTATGGTCGGCGTCAACACCGGGCTGATCTCCAACGAAGTGGCACCGTTCGGCGGGATCAAGGCTTCGGGCCTGGGCCGTGAAGGTTCCAAGTACGGGATCGAGGATTACCTGGAAATCAAATACCTCTGCCTGGGCATCTAACCAGCAAGGTATCGCTGCAAACGCAAAGGGCACGAGAGCGCTGTCCCTTTGCGTGTTTCACACCGTTATTCGAAGTGGCCGGGAAAGCTGTGGCAGTCGATCATCGCATGCTGGCGTAGTTGCCTCCCCTCCACGTAATCCTTGGACCGCGCCACCCGATGAGTGGCGAATGAGGAATTTATGAGCAACAAGACCAACGCTTCCTTGATGAAACGCCGCGAAGCCGCTGTACCGCGCGGTGTTGGCCAGATTCACCCGATCTTCGCCGAATCCGCGAAGAACGCCACGGTAACCGACGTAGAAGGTCGCGAGTTCATCGACTTCGCCGGCGGCATCGCTGTACTGAACACCGGTCACCTGCACCCGAAAATCATCGCGGCCGTGACCGAACAGCTGAACAAGCTGACCCACACCTGCTTCCAGGTCCTGGCCTATGAGCCTTACGTGGAGCTGTGCGAAAAAGTCAACGCCAAGGTCCCGGGTGATTTCGCCAAGAAAACCCTGCTGGTCACCACTGGTTCCGAAGCCGTTGAAAACGCGGTGAAAATCGCGCGTGCCGCGACTGGCCGTGCCGGCGTGATCGCCTTCACTGGTGCGTACCACGGCCGCACCATGATGACCCTGGGCCTGACCGGCAAGGTCGTGCCGTACTCCGCTGGCATGGGCCTGATGCCGGGCGGCATCTTCCGTGCGCTGTACCCGAACGAGTTGCACGGCGTGAGCATTGACGACTCCATCGCCAGCATCGAACGCATCTTCAAAAACGATGCCGAGCCGCGTGATATCGCGGCCATCATCATCGAGCCGGTGCAGGGCGAAGGCGGTTTCTACGTCGCGCCTAAAGCCTTCATGAAGCGCCTGCGCGAACTGTGCGACAAGCACGGCATCCTGCTGATCGCCGACGAAGTGCAAACTGGTGCCGGCCGTACCGGGACCTTCTTCGCCATGGAGCAGATGGGCGTAGCCGCCGACCTGACCACCTTCGCCAAATCCATCGCTGGCGGCTTCCCGCTGGCCGGTGTGTGCGGCAAGGCCGAATACATGGACGCCATCGCCCCAGGCGGCCTGGGCGGCACCTATGCCGGTAGCCCGATCGCTTGCGCCGCGGCCCTGGCGGTGATGGAAGTGTTCGAAGAAGAGCACCTGCTGGACCGCTGCAAGGCGGTTGGCGAGCGTCTGGTCACCGGCCTCAAGGCTATCCAGGCCAAGTACCCGGTGATCGGTGAAGTGCGTGCCCTGGGTGCGATGATCGCGGTCGAGCTGTTCGAGAATGGCGACAGCCACAAGCCGAACGCTGCGGCGGTAGCCTCCGTCGTGGCCAAGGCGCGTGACAAGGGCCTGATCCTGCTGTCGTGCGGCACCTACGGCAACGTGTTGCGCGTACTGGTCCCGCTGACCTCGCCGGACGAGCAACTGGACAAAGGCTTGGCGATCATCGAAGAGTGCTTCTGCGAGCTGTAAACGCAGGCTGACCCGATCGACAGGAAAACCCCGCTTCGGCGGGGTTTTTTTGTGGGTTGTGCACCGATTCAGGCCTTGTTCATTGTACGCGGGCGCTTCCTTTGTCTAAGGTGCAAGGATTGCCGATGGAGCGTGCTGCATGACTGCTGTTGATTTACCTGCCGTACCCCGTGTGCTGATTGCCGAGACCGACCCCTGGTCGCGGGATCTGCTCAAGCAGGTGTTGTTGAATGTGCGCTGCGACGCGCGGCTGGATGTGTGCGCCGACGGGCAGCAAGCCGCCGAGTTGCTGCGAGACAAACCCTACGATTTGATCATTGCCGATTGGGAGCTGCCGGGCGTTGATGGCCTGAGCCTGTTGCGCAGTGTGCGTCAGCGTCGGCGTGTGCCGGCCTTGCCGTTTATCCTGTTGAGCACACGCAATGACGCCGCCAGCGTGCGCGAAGCGTTGCCGTTGGCGCCGACTGCTTACCTGACCAAACCCTTGAACATGGAAGGCCTTACGCAGCGCCTGCAGGATCTGCTGCTCAATGAAGGCGAGACGGTGTATTGCGAGGCGCCGGCCCTGGCGGCGGGCATGACCTTGCCGGTGTTCCTGGAGCGGCGCCGCGAGCTGTCGGACGGCGCGCCGCTGCGGGTTGACGTCAAGGCCGCCGTGCAAGGCAGCCTGGCGCCGGAAGGCCTGGATCTCAAGCAACTGGAAGAGCAGGTAAAAACCGATCCACAGATCACGGCCGTACTAATTGCCGCCGCCAACAGCGCCGGGCAGCACGGCACGCCGGTGCAGACGCTGTCGATGGCCCTGCACAAGCTGGCAGCCGGGCAGAGCATGAACCTGATCCTTGGCCTGGCCCTCAAGCACAACGTGATCCTTAGCGATCCCGGCCTGATGGAATACGCCGAGCGCCATTGGCAGCTGTCCCAGCAGACTGCGCAATACGGTCGCTCCTTGGCGCGCATGCTCGACCTTGACCACGAGCGCTGCTACAGCGCCGGTATTCTCCACCGCCTGGGCGACCTGGCGCTGCTGCGCAGCTTGCAGGAGTGGCGCCAGGGCGGCGGTGAACTGGACGATGAGTTGATTGGCGAGTCGTTGTCCACCTATGGCGCCAGCTACGGCTCGGCCCTGCGCACGCGCTGGCGCTTGCCCCTGGAACTGCGCCAACTGATCGCGGCGATCTACTCCCTGGAAGGCGGGGTGTATTCCCGGGAGGCGCTGGTGATGAACATGGCGGCGCAACTGGCAGGGCTGAGCGAGCATGAAGGTGTCGAGGCGCTGGCCAAGGGCAAGACGGCGCGGCTGCTCAAGGTCGGGGTTTCGGAGCTGATGCGCATCCGCAAGCCTGTGTAGGCGCGGTGTCAGGCAGGCACAGTGCTGAATGTGCCGCCGCCATCGTAGCCTCGCTATAGCTCGACAACTCCCACATTTGTTTTGTGGCAAATCCAAATTCCCTACCGGGCCGAGATCCCTTGTGGGAACGGGTTTGCCCGCGATATCCATCGGTATCTACACAACTCTGCCGCAACGCCTAAATCCAGGCAGATATAGCTGTTGTGGCGAGCGGGCTTGCCCCGCGCTGGGCTGCGAAGCAGCCCTATACCTGGCCATCGTGGTGTATCTGAAGAAACGCGGCGGGCTTTTTGGGGCTGCTTCGCAACCCAGCGCGGGGCAAGCCCGCTCGCCACAGGGGAGTTCGTCATTATCTGAAAGTTGTGTGCCATCGCAGGCAAGCCACACATTTGTTTTGTGGTGTATCCAGGTTTTTTGTCTGGGGCTTTGAGCTGGTCATCGCCGGCTACTGTGGGCAGGCCTTCAGCCGGCAATTACCCGGTTCTTGCCCTGGCGCTTGGCTTCATACATCGCGGCATCGGCCCGGGCGTACAGGCTGTCCAGGGTTGCATCTTCGGCGGTGAGGCTGGCCAGGCCCTGGCTGACGGTCACGCTGTAGGGGTGGCCTTCATGGCTGAAGTCCAGTTGCCGCACTTCTTGCCCCAGGCGTTCGGCGACTTGCATGGCCCTTTCCGGCGCGCATCCCGGCAGTACCGCAGCAAACTCTTCGCCACCAATGCGCCCGAACAGGTCGCCACGGCGCAATACCCCGCGACCGCTCTCGGCGATGCGCAGCAACACCTGATCGCCCTCCAGGTGGCCGTAGGTGTCGTTGATGGTCTTGAAGTTGTCGATGTCCAACAGCAGGAAGGCCAGGGGCAGGCCTTGGGCGCTGGCCCGTTCGAATTCGTGATGGGCGCATTCAAAGAAGTGCCGACGGTTGCTGCTGCGGGTCAGCACGTCGGTGGTGGCCAGGCGTTGCAGTTCGAGTTCCAGGTGCTTCTTTTCGGTGATGTCTTCGGCGATGCCCACCACAATCAGCGGTTTTCCCGGCGTGGCCTGCTGGTTGGTAAAGCACTTGTCGCTGAGCCAGCGGATCTGCCCGTCTGCGGTGATGATGCGGTACTGGCGATCCTCGACCGCACCCAGCTCCAGTACTTGGGCCAGGCTTTGCTCGGCGTATTGCTGGTCTTCAGGGTGGATGCTGTCGCGCCAGCCACGGTGTTCGGCCAACAGCAGGCTGGCCGAGCGCCCGAAGATGCGCTCATAGGCGGGGCTTACGTACAGCACGCGCCGGGTTTCCCACTCGATGACCCAGAGCACGGCATTTACGCTGATCAGCAGCGAGCTCAGTAACTGTTCGCGCTCGCTCAGGCGCTCCACCTCGCCCTGGGCATGCATTAACGCCAGCCAGGTGGTGACAGCCGCCGGCCGTGAGGTATCCGTCGAGTCAGGGGTGGTCGGGGTTGGGGAGTCCGTTTCGTGGACCATCGGCACAATTCTCTCTGGACATGCCGCAGCATCGAACAGCAGTCAAAACGAAGCCCGCCGGGATGGCGAAGTGTTGTTTGAGAGAGGGGAATTGCAGCTAAGTTCCGTTATCAGTCGCGATTGAGACGGAATATTCGGCGACTGTGAAATGGCGCCAAAAAATTGTGGAGCCGGTAAGGACTGGACGTCCTTCCGGCTCCTGCAACGCTTAGGCGGTCGCGGGCCGCAGGGAGTAGGTTTTCAACTGGTGGGCAAAGTCACGCAGGGACTGGATCCCGCTGGCCTCGGCCTCGTGTACCCATTCCTTGATGGCCGCGAGCATGTCATGCCCGTTGCTGCTGGTCTTGAGCCAGATCTGTTGCAGCGCCAGGCGCTTTTCGTAGATCACTTTCAAGGCCTGGCTGTGCTCCAGCATGCTCTGGATGCGCAGGTGATGGCGCTCATCCAGCAGGCTGGTCTCGCGCGACAGCAGGCGCTTGGCGCGGTGGAACTGGTGGCGTACCGAATGATCGACCTTTTCCAGTTCCTGCTTGACCAGCGGCGCGATCACCAACTTGCGGTACTGGGCCATGATCTGGAAGCGGTTGTTGAGGATCGCCATGGCGGTGTCCATGTCCAGGTGGCCTTTGCCTTCAACCCGGTGGGCAATCGGCGCGACCCGCTGAACCTTGGCCAGGCGCAGGAAGCTGAACACCTTGATCCAGGCCCAGCCCAGGTCGAACTCCCACTTCTTCACCGACAGTTTGGCGGAGTTGGGGTAGGTGTGATGGTTGTTATGCAGCTCTTCGCCACCGACGATGATGCCCCACGGCACCAGGTTGGTCGCCGCGTCGCGGCATTCGAAGTTGCGATAGCCGATGGCATGGCCCAGGCCGTTGATCACACCGGCGGCCCAGAACGGGATCCACATCATCTGGATCGCCCAGATGGTGATGCCGATGGTACCGAACAGCAGCACGTCGATGACGCCCATCAGGGCCACGCCCAGCAGCGGATAACGGGTGTAGAGTTTGCGTTCGATCCAGTCGTCCGGGCAGTTCTTGCCGTAGATGCGCAGGGTCTCGGGGTTTTCGGCCTCGGCGCGGTACAGCTCGGCCCCTTTGCGCAGGACCGTGGACAGGCCCTTGATCACCGGACTATGGGGATCGTCGACGGTTTCGCATTTGGCGTGGTGCTTGCGGTGGATGGCGGTCCACTCGCGGGTGTTCTGCGCCGTGGTCAACCATAGCCAGAAGCGGAAGAAGTGTTTCAGGCCAGCATTGAGCTCCAGGGAGCGGTGGGCTGAATAGCGGTGCAGATAGACCGTGACACCGATAATGGTCACGTGGGTCATCAACAGAGTGACTGCCACCAGTTGCCAGGCTGACAAGTCAAGAAAACCGTTGTACCACATAGGCTGTATGGCCCTCAGATAAAGAAAAGAACAGCTCACGCATTATCACTAAGCCAACAGATAAAACCAGTCGCCCTTTTGAATAGGAGTGACGGGATGTTACTTATTCTATAATCCGCAACCTCTGTAGGGCGATTCTGTTTTTTAGTAAGGATTACTGGTCATATGCTGCTTTCATACCGAGGTGCCCTACGTGCAGGGCTGGTGTATTTGCTGATTTCCGTCTTGTGGATTCAGCTCAGTCAGCAGGTATTTATCAATTTCATTGATGAACCCAGGGAAATGGTTCACTGGCAGATGCTGCGCGGTTACCTGTGGGTGACTCTCAGCGCCCTGTTTATCTTCCTGTTATGCGCCCGCAGCGCCCGCACCCACCGGATCCAGCAACCGCTGAAGGAAAACCGCGAGCGCCTGCGTCAGGCGGCAGCGGTGTTCGATTGCACCCGCGAAGGGGTGCTGGTTACCGACGCCCGAGGGCGGATTGTTCACGTCAATCGCGCCTTTATCGAAATCACCGGTTACCAGGTGGACGATGTGATGGGCCGCCAACCGAGCCTGTTCAAGTCCGGCCGTCATTCGCCGGCGTTTTATGAGCAAATGTTTCGCACGCTTAACCAGGATGGGGAATGGAGCGGCGAGATCTGGAATCGCCGTAAAAGCGGGGAAATCTATCCACAGTGGCAAACCATCCGCGTCATCCATGATGAGCAGGGTCAGATCAGCCACTATGTGGCGGTGTTTTCCGACATCAGCGCCATCAAGCATTCCGAGCGTGAACTGGCCCACCTGGCTCACCACGACCCATTGACCGACCTGCCCAACCGCCTGCTGTTTACCGACCGCGCCGAACAGGCGCTGGCCTCGGCGCAGATCCACAAGCGTGGCTGCGCGCTGCTGATGCTTGATCTGGACCATTTCAAAATCATCAACGACAGCCTTGGTCACAATGTCGGCGACCAGTTGCTCAAGGCGGTGGGCGAGCGCCTGCAGGGTCTGTTCGGCCCCGGCGTGACCCTGGCGCGCCTGGGCGGCGATGAGTTCGCGGTGCTGGCGGAAAGTTGTCCACAGGTGGTCCAGGCGGCGGCCCTGGCCCAGCGGATTATCGACAGCATGAAGCTGCCGTTTGTGTTCGACGGTCACCAATTGTTTGTTAGCGTCAGTATTGGTATCAGCCTGTTCCCCAGCGACGCCTTGAGTGCCGAACAACTGCTGCGTAACGCTGACTCCGCTTTGTTCAAGGCCAAGAGCTCCGGGCGTGAAGGCTTCGCCTTGTACACCGAGGAACTGACCGCCCACGCGCAGAACCGGATCGAGGTCGGCAACGAGCTGCGCCGCGCCCTGGATCAGCATGAGCTTCGCGTCTATTACCAGCCGGTGCACGACCTGCAAACCAGCGTCCTGATTGGCGTTGAAGCCTTGGTGCGCTGGCAGCACCCGCAGCGTGGCCTGGTGCCGCCTGCGGAATTTATCCCGATTGCCGAACGCACCGGGTTGATCGCCGAGATCGATGCCTGGGTCATGGATCAGGCCTGTCGCCAGATGTGCCGATGGCTGGAGGAAGGCAAAACGCTGTCGTTCCTCGCGGTGAATGTTTCCAGCCGACTGTTTGCCCGCCGCGAACTGTACGAGCAGGTAGCCAAGGTGCTGCACGACACCGGCCTGGACCCGGCAAAGCTGGAGCTGGAAGTCACCGAAAGCGCGGTGATGGATGATCCGGAAGTGGCCCTGGAACAACTGCACCGCCTGCGCGAGCTGGGCCTGAGCCTGGCCATCGATGATTTTGGTACCGGCTATTCGTCACTGCTGCGCCTCAAGCGCCTGCCGGTACAGAAGCTGAAAATCGACCAGGGCTTCGTCGCCGGCCTGCCGTGGGATGAAGATGATGCGGCGATTGTGCGGGTGGTCATTGCCTTGGCGCAGAGCATGGGCATGCAAGTGCAGGCCGAAGGCATCGAGCAGATGGAACAGGCGCGGTTCCTGCTGAATCACCAGTGCGACCTCGGCCAAGGCTACTGGTTTGGTCGGCCGATGCTGGCGGCCGACATTGATTGGGCCAGAGCCCCCGCCATCCGCTGACCTCTATCTGGGGTTGAAATACAGTAAATGTGGGAGCGGGCTTGCTCGCGAATGCGGTGTGTCAGCCAGCAAATTCGGTGACTGGCACACCGCATTCGCGAGCAAGCCCGCTCCCACATTTGGATCTCCACTCGGTGTAACGTCATGCCCTGCCTGAAAATTCTTTCTGGTTATATAAACATTCTTAAATAGTATTTTTTAAGAATATCCGCGCTTATCTACTATCGCTCTCACGCCGCAAGCAGTGCCGCCACTGCCAGGCACTTCTCATTTCAGGAGCACGACCATGAGCGCATCTCTACGCAGCGTTGACGGCCAGGACGAAGCAGCCATTTTGCGCGAGATCCAAAGCGCATTGCGTGACCTGCGTTTCGGCGCAGTGGAAATCACCGTACACAACGCCCAAGTGGTGCAGATCGAACGCAAAGAGAAATTCCGCTTGCAGAGCCCGGGCAACAAACCGAGCTGAGGCAACACGGCGATTCGATTGCGGGACCGTATTCATAAGAAAAAGCCAACACCCAAGAATTTCAGGAGCTTGTCTATGTCGTCGATTCGCCGTTATGCCCTGGCCGCCCTGGCCAGCGCCGTGTTTGCCGGTTCCGCAGTGGCCAAGGATTACGAACTGCTCAACGTTTCCTACGATCCGACCCGCGAGCTGTACCAGGACTACAACGCCGAATTCACCAGCTTCTGGAAGAAGGCGCACCCTGGCGACAACGTGAAGATCCAACAGTCCCACGGTGGTTCGGGCAAACAGGGCCGGGCGGTGATCGACGGCCTGCGCGCCGACGTGGTGACTCTGGCCCTGGCCGGCGACATCGACGAAATCGCCAAGCTGGGCAAGACCCTGCCGGAGAACTGGCAGACCCGCCTGCCTGAGGCCAGCACGCCTTACACCTCGACCATCGTGTTCCTGGTGCGCAAGGGCAACCCCAAGGGCATCAAGGACTGGGGCGACCTGATCAAGAACGACGTGTCGGTGATCACGCCGAACCCGAAAACCTCCGGCGGCGCCCGCTGGAACTTCCTCGCCGCCTGGGCCTATGGCCTCAAGGCCGGTGGCAGCGAAGCCAAGGCCCAGGAATACGTGAAAGAGCTGTTCAAGCACGTGCCGATCCTCGACACCGGTGCACGCGGTTCGACCATCACCTTCGTCAACAACGGTCAGGGTGACGTGTTGCTGGCCTGGGAAAACGAAGCGTTCCTGGCCCTCAAGGAAGATGGCGGTGCCGACAAGTTCGACATCATCGTGCCGTCCCTGTCGATCCTCGCCGAGCCACCCGTGGCCGTGGTCGACAAGAACGCCGAGAAAAAGGGCAACACCGAAATCGCCACGGCGTACCTCAACCACCTGTATAGCCCGGCTGGCCAGGAGATCGCGGCGAAGAACTTCTACCGCCCGCGTGACAAGGATGTGGCCGCCAAATACGCCCAGCAGTTCCCGAAACTGGACCTGGTGACTATCGACAAAGACTTCGGCGGCTGGAAAACTGCCCAACCGAAATTCTTCAATGACGGTGGCGTGTTCGACCAGATCTACACGGCCCAATAACCAACACGGCCTCCCTGTGGAATGCGGCTTATGTGGGAGCGGGCTTGCTCGCGAAAGCGGTGTGCCAGTCAACGCATTCAGTGACTGACACGCCGCTTTCGCGAGCAAGCCCGCTCCCACATAAACTCATTCTTGCAGTGGTATCTAACTGTTAACCAAGGACTTTTATGTCGCGTCGTATCTCCCCCGTCATACCCGGCTTCGGGCTGACGCTGGGTTACACCTTGGTGTACCTCAGCCTGATTGTGCTCATACCGCTGGCGGCCATGTTCGTCCACGCCGCCCAACTCACCTGGGATCAGTTCTGGGCCATCATCTCGGCGCCGCGCGTGTGGGCGGCGTTGAAGTTGAGCTTCAGCACGGCCCTGTACGCTGCGCTGATCAACGGCGTGATCGGTACGCTGCTGGCCTGGGTGCTGGTGCGCTACACCTTCCCCGGGCGCAAGATTATCGACGCGATGATCGACCTGCCGTTCGCCCTGCCCACCGCCGTGGCCGGTATTGCGCTGACCGCGCTGTACGCGCCGTCTGGCCTGGTTGGGCAGTTCGCCACCGACATGGGCTTCAAGATCGCCTACACCCCGCTGGGTATCACCCTGGCCCTGACCTTCGTCACCTTGCCCTTCGTGGTACGTACCGTGCAGCCGGTCTTGGCTGATATCCCCCGGGAAATCGAAGAAGCCGCGGCCTGCCTGGGTGCCAAGCCCTGGCAAGTGTTCCGCTACATCCTCGTGCCGGCGCTGCTGCCGGCCTGGCTGACCGGGTTTGCCCTGGCGTTCGCCCGAGGTGTGGGTGAGTACGGTTCGGTGATTTTCATCGCCGGCAACATGCCGATGAAAACCGAGATCCTGCCGTTGCTGATCATGGTCAAGCTCGACCAATACGATTACACCGGCGCTACCTCCATCGGCGTGCTGATGCTGGTGGTTTCCTTTGTCCTGCTGCTGCTGATCAACTTGTTGCAGCGGCGCATCGAACGTCCATAAGGAGGCGCGGAACATGTCCCAATCGTCTATTTCCGCCGCGTCTTCGGCCAACGCTGCCCGTCGTGGCAGTGCGGTGTCGCGACGTATCCTGATCGGCCTTGGCTGGCTTATCTTCGCCCTGTTCTTGCTGTTACCGCTGTTTATCGTGGTATCCCAGGGCCTCAAGCTTGGCCTCGGCGCGTTCTTCGCCGCGATCTTCGAGCCCGATGCGCTGTCGGCCTTGAAGCTGACGGTGATTGCGGTGCTGATCTCGGTACCGCTGAACCTGGTGTTCGGCGTCAGTGCGGCCTGGTGCGTGAGCAAGTACTCGTTCCGTGGCAAGAGCATGCTGGTGACGCTGATCGACCTGCCATTCTCGGTCTCGCCTGTGATCGCTGGTCTGGTCTACGTGCTGATGTTCGGTGCCCAGGGCTTCTTCGGGCCGTGGCTGCAGGATCACGATATCCAGATCGTCTTCGCCTTGCCGGGCATCGTGCTGGCGACCATCTTCGTCACCGTGCCCTTCGTGGCCCGCGAGTTGATCCCGCTGATGCAGGAACAGGGCACCCAGGAAGAAGAAGCCGCGCGCCTGCTGGGCGCCAATGGCTGGCAGATGTTCTGGCATGTGACTGTGCCGAACATCAAGTGGGGCCTGATCTACGGCGTGGTGCTGTGTACCGCGCGGGCGATGGGTGAGTTCGGCGCGGTGTCGGTGGTGTCCGGCCACATTCGCGGCGTGACCAACACCTTGCCGCTGCACGTCGAGATTCTCTACAACGAATACAACCACGTCGCTGCGTTTGCGGTGGCGAGTCTGTTGCTGATCCTGGCGCTCTTCATCCTGCTGCTCAAGCAGTGGAGCGAGAACCGAATTAACCGCCTGCGCGCCGGTGCGGCTGAGGAATAAGTCATGTCGATCGAAGTCCGTAACGTCAGCAAGAACTTCAATGCCTTCAAGGCCCTGGACAGCATCAACCTGGATATCCAGAGTGGCGAGCTGGTGGCGTTGCTGGGCCCCTCCGGCTGCGGCAAGACCACCTTGCTGCGCATCATTGCCGGCCTGGAAACACCGGACGCCGGCAGCATCGTGTTCCACGGCGAAGACGTGTCCGGCCACGATGTGCGTGATCGCAACGTCGGTTTTGTGTTCCAGCACTACGCGCTGTTCCGCCACATGACCGTATTCGACAACGTCGCATTCGGCCTGCGCATGAAACCCAAGAACCAGCGTCCGAACGAAACCCAGATCGCGGCCAAGGTTCACGAGTTGCTGAACATGGTGCAACTGGACTGGTTGTCGGATCGCTACCCGGAACAACTCTCCGGCGGCCAGCGCCAGCGTATTGCCCTGGCCCGCGCCCTGGCGGTGGAGCCCAAGGTGCTGCTGCTCGACGAGCCGTTCGGCGCCCTGGATGCCAAGGTGCGCAAGGAACTGCGTCGTTGGTTGGCGCGGCTGCACGAGGACATCAACCTGACCTCGGTGTTCGTGACCCACGACCAGGAAGAAGCCATGGAAGTCGCCGACCGGATCGTGGTGATGAACAAGGGCGTGATCGAGCAGATCGGCTCACCGGGTGACGTCTACGAAAACCCGGCCAGCGATTTCGTCTACCACTTCCTGGGCGACTCCAACCGCCTGCACCTGGGCGAAGACCAGCACGTACTGTTCCGCCCGCACGAGGTGTCGTTGTCACGCCATGAACTGGAAGACCACCACGCCGCGCAAGTGCGCGACATCCGCCCCCTGGGCGCCACCACGCGCATCACACTGAAGGTCGAAGGCCAGAGCGAACTGATCGAAGCCGAAGTGGTGAAGGATCACGACAGCCTGACCGGGCTGGCGCGGGGCGCGACGTTGTTCTTCAAGCCCAAGGTCTGGCAAAAGGCTTAAAAAGATTGCAAAAAACCTGTGGGAGCGGGCTTGCTCGCGAAAGCGCTGGGTCAGTCACTGGATGTACCGACTGAACCGCCGCTTTCGCGAGCAAGCCCGCTCCCACATTTGGATTACCGGTGCCTCTCAGGCCGTGGCGTTCTTGTGACGCACGGCCACCGGCCCCGACCGCTCCTCGATCTGCCGCTTGAGCTCATGGCGCAACCCCACCAGAAACGCCAACTCCGCCACCACAAACAACGGCCCGACGATCAGCCCGGACACGTCATCGACAAAGGCCGGCTTGCGCCCCTCGTAGTAATGGCCGACAAATTGGATCACCCAGCCCAGCACAAACAGGCCGATGCCGCTGCTGAGCCACACCAGCGTGCTTTGCGCCGCCAGCACATGCCCGGCCCATACCGACAGGCCCATCAGCACGCTCATCAATACGCCAAGCGCCAGCTCCAGGCGCAGGTAGAACCCCGCAGAAAACAACGCCAGCAGCACTGCCGGCGACAGCCACAGGCCGGCCAACGTCCATTCGGGGCGTGACAGCAGCACGGCGACGGCGACGACGATCATGGGGATGCCGATAAAGTGGCTGGCGATGTTGCGTGGGTCGCGGTGGTAGGCGGCGTATTGGCTCAGATGGTCGACGAGGCTTTTCATTGTTATTCCTCCTGTAGGATGCTTGATCATGCCCTGTAGGACTGCGACAAACTGTCAACTGGGCGACAATCTTTGGAGTTCTCATGGACGCAGAGTCTTGGCATGGGCGGCTGTCCAGCGGCCACTGGTACCGTCATCTGCCCGCTCCCTTGCAGCATAGTCTGCTGGCCCATGCCCGCGTGCGGCAGCTGACGGCGGGGCAGGTGCTGTTCAAGCGCGGGGATCCGCCGTGTGGCTTGTATGCGGTGCTCGATGGCAGCCTGCGTATCAGCGCGGTGAACGAGCAGGGCAAGGAGGCGTTGCTGAGCCTGGCGCAGGCGCCTTTCTGGTTCGGTGAAATCGCCGTGTTCGACGGCCTGCCACGCACCCACGACGCCTGTGCGGTCGGGCCTTGTACGCTGTTGCAGGTACCGCAGTCGGCGATGTTGCAACTGCTTGCGCAAACCCCGGCCTATTGGCGGGACATGGCCTTGCTGATGAGCCAGAAGTTGCGGCTGAGCTTTATCAATATCGAGCAGTTGAGCCTTGCGCCCCCGTCAGTGCGGGTAGCCCATCGGTTGTGGATGATCGCCGAGGGTTATGGCGAGATCGATGGCTCGCGGCGCGTGGTGCAACTGGCCCAGGAGGATTTGGCGGCGATGCTGGGGGTGTCGCGCCAGACGACCAATACGCTGCTCAAGGCGTTGCAAGAGCAGGGGGTTGTGCGGTTGGGGTATGGGGAGATTGAGATACTTGATGTAGGGCGGTTGCGGGAGATGGCGCAGGGGTAGGCGGTGCCTGTTAGGGCCCTTTCGCGAGCAAGCCCGCTCCCACATTCGATCGCATTCCAAAGAATGTACTCGGTCGAATGTGGGAGCGGGCTTGCTCGCGAAGGGGCCCTACCAGGCACTACAAAACCTCAGTCCGGCTGAAACGGCGAAGCACTGAGCACCACCCCCGTCTCCTCCACATACTGTTGCCAGTGCCCAATCAAGGTCGCCAGTTTCTCCGGCTGGCTCAACGCCAGGTCATGGATTTCCCCAGGATCACGCCCCAGGTCATACAACTGCCAGGTCGCCGGCCCTACGGGGCCCGGGATATACACCGCCTTCCATTGCCCCTGGCGAATCGCCCGGCGCCCGAACAGCTCCCAGCCGGTGACGGTATGTTCGTCGTGCACTTGCGCGGTTTCCCCAGACAAAAAGCCCAGCCACGACTTGCCCCGCAGCGGTGCAATCGGCTTGCCGCGCCACTGTTTGCCGGGGTGGCGCACGCCGGCCAGGTCGAGAATGGTCGGGGTGATGTCCATCACCGTGCCGAAGCCATGGCTGATCCGCCCCTTGAGAGCCAATTGCGGGTAATGCACAAGCGCCGGCACACGAATCCCGCCTTCGGTGGTGAAGGCCTTGAACAGGCGCGAAGGTGCCGTCGCCACCTGGGCCCACGATGGCCCATACCAGACATAGGAGTTGGCGCGGCCGATATTGCCCAGGCTGTTGTCGTAGTGCTGGTTGAGGTAGGTCAGAAGCTCGGGGCCGAACTTGGGGAAGGCTTCCAGCAGCGCGCCTTCGGCACCGTTGTCGGACATGAACAGGATAAAGGTATTGTCCAGTTGCCCCTGCTGGCGCAGGTACTCCACCACCCGGCCAATGTTCCAGTCCATGCGCTCGACCATCGCCGCATAAACCTCCATGGCCCGCGCCGAAACCTGGCGTTGTTCATCGCTCAAAGCCGCCCATTGGGTGTTCAGCTCGATCAGCGGATGGGGCTCGACGTCGGCATCGATCAGCCCCAGGGCCTTGAGTTTTTCCAGGCGCTCCAGACGCAGCACCTCGGGGCCGGCGTCGTAGCGGCCACGGTATTTATCGACGATTTCTACCGGCGCTTGCAACGGCCAGTGCGGGGCGGAAAACGGCAGGTAGGCGAAAAATGGCCGGGCCTGGTCGCGTTCCTTGAGGTACTGCAGCAGCTTGTCGCCGAAGGCATCGGAGGAATAGAAACCTTCGGGCAATTGCTCGACGAAGGTGTCGTCCTCGATGTACAGCGCCGGGGTGGATTTGAGCAGCCCGGGTGTGCTGGCGTCGTAGGGCGGCTCGAAACCATAGTGGTTGGCCGCCCCCGGCAACAGCGAGAACGAACGCTCGAAACCACGGGCGTGGGGCGCCAGCTCCGCCGTCAGCCCCAGGTGCCATTTGCCGCTCATCAAGGTCTGGTAACCGGCCTCGCGCAGCAGTTCGGGCAGGGCCACCACCTTGTCGTTGAGATAGCCTTCGTAGCCCGGCTTGCCGATCAGCTCTGGGGTCAGCGCCTCGGCCATGGTGCCGATCCCGGCGATATGGTGATCGGTGCCGGTGAGCAGCATCGAACGGGTCGGCGAGCAGGTGGGCGCGGTGTGAAAGTCGGTCAGGCGCAGGCCGTTGAGCGCCAGGGCGTCCAGGTGCGGCGTGGAGATTTCCCCACCAAAGGCTCCGAGGTCGGAGAAGCCCATGTCATCGGCCAGGATCACTAGAAAGTTGGGACGTTGCGGCATCAAGACACTCCTCAATCAGCAGGCAATAAAGGCCAGGGGCAGGTCACGGATCTGTTCACGCAGCGGCGGCTGGTAGTGGTCATCGCTGATCAGTTCGTGCAGCAGTTCTTCGCGCAATTGGTGGAAGTCAAAGCTGCTGCGCTGGCGCGGATGGGGCAGGGCGATATCCACCACCTGCTTGATCCGCCCAGGCCGGGGCTCCATCACCACCACGCGGTCGGCGAGGAAAATCGCCTCCTCCACATCGTGGGTCACCAGCACGGTGGTGATCTTCGCGCGGGCACGGATCGCCAGTAGCTCATCCTGCATCTGCTGGCGGGTCAGGGCGTCGAGGGCGCCGAAGGGCTCGTCCAGCAGCAGGATGCGCGGGCTGGCCACCAGGCCACGGGCGATCGCCACCCGTTGTGCCATGCCGCCAGACAATTGGTGCGGGTAGGCGCGGGTGAAATCGCTGAGGCCGACCAGCTCGATAAAATCGCTGATGCGCTGTTGGCGCTCGGCCTCGCTCAAGGGCTCGTTGACCAGGCCCAGGCCGATGTTTTGCGCGACCGTCAGCCATGGGAACAGACGGTGTTCCTGGAACACGATGCCGCGTTCGCCGCCGATGCCTTCCACGGCCTGGCCATCGACGCGGATCTCGCCGCGAAACTGCGTATCCAGACCGATCAGCAGGCGCAGCAACGTGGATTTGCCGCAGCCGCTGGAACCGACAATCGCGACGAACTCGCCTTCGGCAATATCCAGGTTGAATTCGCGGATGGCCTCCAGCTCGAAGCCATCGACGTCGAAGGTCTTGCCCACATGGTTGAAGCTGACAATAGGTGCAGTCATGCGTGTCTCCAGCGCGTGGCGCGGGTTTCGATGCGTTGGCCGATAAGGTTGAGTGCCGCGCCGGTGAGACCGACCAGCAGCATGCCGCTCATGATCAGGTCCATGCGCAGCAGCTGCTGGGCGCCGATCATCAGGCTGCCGATGCCGCCATTGGACGGCATGAAGTATTCGGCGCCGATGGTGCCCAGCCAGGCGTAGATCAGGCTCAGGCGCAGCCCGGCGAAAATCCCCGCCGCCGCCCCTGGCAACACCAGGCGACGCAGGCGCAAGGCCAGGCTCAGGCGCAGCACCTGGGCGGCTTCATTGAGCTGCGGCGAGAGGTTCAGCACGCTGCGTTGAGTGGCGATGAACAGCGGGAAAAACGCGGCCAGGGCGATAAACACTGACTTGGCCAACTCCCCCAGGCCGAACCAGGCGGTGAGCAGCGGCACCCAGGCAAAGATCGCGATCTGGCGCAGGGCCGCCAGGGTCGGGCCGAGCACTCGCTCACTGCGGCGCGACAGGCCCAACAACAGACCAAGGGCAAAACCCAGCCCGCCGCCGAGGAGCAAACCGCTCAAGGTACGTCCCAGGCTTTTGCCCAGGGCACTGAGCAGGCTGCCATCGAATACGCCGCTGGCGGTGGTGTACAGCACGGTCCAAGGGCTGACCAGGATATTGGGATCGACCCAGCCCAGGGCCGTCGCTGACTGCCACAGCGCCAACAGGCTCAGGGGCAGCAACCAGGGTTGCAGGCGTTGCCAGCCTTGGTAGCGCGGGCCACGGCGGATCTGCGCGGTCGCCGGATGGGGCCAATGCACCCATTTGCGGTCCAGCCAGCCAATGCCGCGATCCATCGCCACGCCCAGCACCCCGATCACCACGATGCACACAAACACGATATCGAGCATGAACAACTGCCGCGCCCAGACCATCAGGTAGCCGATGCCTTCGCTGGAGGCCAGCAACTCCACGGCCAGCAGTGAGGTCCAGCCGGCGGCCAAGGCCAGGCGTACCCCGGCCATGAACGCGGGCAGTGCGGCGGGCAGGATCAGCCGGCGGATCAACAGATGAGTGGGCAAGCGCAGCACCCGTGCGGCCTCGCGCAAACCGGGCTGGGCATCACGCACGCCGACCAGGGTGTGCAGGGTCACAGGCACCACAATCGCCTTGACCAGCACCACCAGCTTGAGGGTTTCGTCAATCCCGAAAAACACCATGAACAGCGGGATCCACGCCAGGGTCGGGACTTGCGACAGGGCACTGAAGGTCGGGAACACCAGGCGTTCGGCACGGGCACTGAAACCCAGCAGCGCGCCCAACAGCGCCCCGGCGCCGATGCCGGCTAACAGCCCCCAGAACAGCCGTTGCAAGCTGATCGCCAAGTGGCTCCACAACTCGCCGCCGGCCAGTTCCACGGCACTGCTCCAGACCAGCGCGGGCGCTGGCAGGATCTGCTCGCTCATCCAATGCTGACGGCTGGCCAGCCACCACAGGGCAAACAGCGTGAGTGGCAGCAGCCATGGCAGCAGACGTTCACTCAGGTTCGGCCAATGGGCCCGCTCGCCCTTCGGCGTAGCGGCCAGCGGCAGGCTCAGCAGTGAGATTCGGGCCATGGAAGACCTCCGTGGTCGGTAAGTGCTTTATGTGATTTTGATCTTATAAATAAACAATCAAGATTATTTAGGGATAAGAAAAACCATTTAAAGCCTCTGCCCGACACGCATCCAATGCATTTGGAGAATATTTTCCATGCTGTTGATGCATAACCCTCTGGAACCGCCATCTGCAGCTGCATAGTCCAAAAAGCTATTAAATTGTGAATTTATAGTATTTAAAGTTTTGACCGCGTTGTGCGTACTTTCTGCTCCCCAGGCCACCGTCGCCCACAGGAGCACACTCCATGAAACTGCCCTTCAAACGCTTGATCACCCTGGTCGCCGGCACTGCGCTCGCCGGGTTGGTACATGCCGCCGACCTCAAGGAAATCCGTATTGCTGTGCCCGACCTGAGTGCTGGCACCCAGAACAGTGGAGGCGGCGTGACGGACGTCCTGAGGAGCCAGCAGATCTTTGAAAAAGCCTTCGCCGACCAGGGCATCAAGATCCAGTGGAATTACTTCAAGGGCGCCGGCCCCGTGATCAATGAAGCCTTCGCCAACGGCCAGGTAGACCTGGCGTACCTGGGCGATCTGGCGGCGATCATCGGCCGCTCCAATGGCCTCGACACCCGGTTGCTGAGCGCCACCGCGCGCGGGGTGAAACAGTACCTGGGCGTGGTGCCGGGCTCGGGGATCAAAACCTTGCAGGACCTGAAGGGCAAGCGCGTGGCGGTGTTTCGCGGCACGGCTACCCAACTGTCCCTCAACGGCGCCCTGGCCAGCCAGGGCTTGAGTGAAAAGGACCTGAAAATCATCAACCTGGACTTCAACGCCGCCGTGGCCGCCCTGGCCGCCAAGCAGATCGATGCCACCTGGGGCGGGTCGAACCTGAGCTCACTGCAGGCCAAGGGCCTGGCCGAAATCCCCCTGACCACCAAGGACCTGGGTGGCGCAGGCAGCGTGCAGGCGGTGCTGGTGGGCAGTGGCAAGTTTGTCGACGCCCATCCCGAGGTGGTGGCCAAGCTGCTCAAGGCCCAGCAGCAGGCGGTGCAGTGGTTGACCGATGACAACAACAAGCAGGCGTATATCGAGCTGGTGTCGGGGCTGGCGAGTTATCCGCCGGTGATTCTGACCAATGATTTGAAGGACCAGAAACTCAGCGAGATTTTCCCATCGACCCTGGATCCGGTGTTCCTGGGCAAGCTGCAGGATGCGGTGGACCTGGCGTCGAAGGAGCGGCTGATTCGCAAGCCGTTCCAGGTCAGTGATTGGGTGGTGCCGGGGTTGGCGGCGGCTGGGATCTGAAATCTGCAGTGCATGAACGGGCCTCATCGCAGGCAAGCCAGCTCCCACATTGGAATGCGGTCAAATGTGGGAGCTGGCTTGCCTGCGATGGCGCCCTTCAGACCGCCACATCCACTTCCTGGCGATCCACCGCCACCAACATCTCGATCATCGCCTTGGCCGCCGGCGACAAGCGCGAGCCGGTGCGGCTGACTATCCCGCAGCGCGCACTCATGGTCTCCATGTTCTGCGGCAGGTTGCGCCAGTGCAGCAGCACCAGCGCGCCGCGGGCGAGGTCCTCGGCAAAGGCTTCCTCGGTGCCCACGCCAATGGCGTTGGACTGCAACACGATTTTTACCAGCGCCGCAAAGTGCTCGGTCTGGATGCTCGGTGAAAAGTCCATGCGCCCGCTGAGGTTTGCCAGCAGTTTGCGAATGCCCTGGGAGATCAGCGGCGACGCCAGCGGGTAGTCGAACATGTCGTTGGTCGAGAGGCTGTCCTTGGCCAGCAACGGGTGCCCCGGCCGGCAGAAAAACACCCCACGCTTGGGCGTCAGCGCCTGGGTCTGGAAGTTCGGGTCGGCTTCGAACTGGCGGATGTCGGCGATAAAGAATTCGATCTCTTCCCGGCTCAGGCTGCGGCTCAGGGTTTCCCAGTTATCCACCTGGAACCGCGTGCGGATTTTCGGGTGCGCGTTGACGAAACGCGCCACCGCATCCGGCACCAGTTTCACGGCGGGCGCCGGGCCGCAACCGAAGCGCAGTTCGCCGGCGTCGAGCTTGGTCATGCGCGTCACTTCACTGCTCAGCAGCGCGGCGCCATGCACCAGGCTCAGGGCATGTTGCAGCACCACCTGACCTTCCGGCGTGGGGCGCAAATCCTTGTGGCCACGGTCCACCAGCACGCAGCCGAACTCCTGTTCCAGGCCCTGGATGCTACGGCTGAACGCCGGCTGGGTGATGCCCATGGCGTCGGCCGCACGCACAAAACTGCGGTGTTCGTTAAGGGCGATGAAGTAGCGCAGTTGGCGAAGATCCATATGCTTTCCCGGCATTTTAAAAATAGGTCGAAGGCATTTGCGACCAGGGGAGCTGAGGTTTTAAATGCAAGCTCTTATTCCGTCAACGAAGCATTCGTTCATTTGCTAGACCTAAATTGCATATGAATAGAGCGTTGGCGCCGCTTCACCCCACCGTAAGCAGACACATGAGGGTCATCCAATGAGCAATGCCGCACACGCTGTTCAACCCGTCGCCCTGGCGCTGGATATTCACCCGGTCGCTGGGCGTATCGGTGCCGAGATCCGGGGCATCAAACTGTCCGGCGACCTCGACGCCGCCACCCTCGAAGCCATCCAGCAAGCGCTGGTGCAGTACAAGGTGATCTTCTTTCGCGAGCAGGCGCACCTCGATGACCAGAGCCAGGAAGCGTTCGCCCATCTGCTCGGCGAGCCGATTGCCCACCCCACGGTACCGGTGCGCGATGGCACGCGTTTTTTGATGGAGCTGGACGGCGGGCGTGGTCAGCGCGCCAACTCCTGGCACACCGACGTGACTTTCGTCGATGCGTACCCCAAGGCTTCGATCCTGCGTTCGGTGCTGGCGCCGGCATCGGGTGGCGACACGGTCTGGGCCAACACCGCCAGCGCCTACAACGACTTGACCTCCGAAGTGCGGGCCCTGGCCGACACCCTGTGGGCGGTGCACAGCAACGAATACGACTACGCCGCGCGCAAGCCGGATGTGGCGCCGGAAAAGCTTGAGGAGTACCGCAAGATCTTCACCTCGACGGTGTACGAGACCGAGCATCCGGTGGTGCGTGTGCACCCGGTCAGTGGCGAGAAGACCCTGCTGCTGGGGCATTTCGTCAAACGCTTGAAGGGTTACTCGCAGGCCGATTCCGCACACCTGTTCAACCTGCTGCAAAGCCACGTCACCCGCCTGGAAAACACCGTGCGCTGGCGCTGGAGCACTGGCGATGTGGCGATCTGGGACAACCGCGCCACCCAGCATTACGCGGTGGATGACTACGGCACTCAGGAGCGCATCGTGCGCCGCGTGACCCTCAAGGGTGACGTGCCGGTGAGCGTGCTGGGGCAGAGGAGTGTGACGACCAAAGGCGCGTAACCCACCGCAGATCAAATGTGGGAGCGGGCTTGCTCGCGAAAGCGGCGGATCAGCCAACACAGTTGTTCACTGACATACCGCTTTCGCGAGCAAGCCCGCTCCCACACTAGCCCGCGTCCCACAGGGGATTTGGGTGTTTACCAAACCCCGATCTGCACCAACTTCTCTGCCTCTGGCTCACCATAGCGAAACCGCTGGCCACGCAGATCAATCTCTCCGTGGCTGATGGTGGTGCGCCGTTTCAAACCCCGCAGCCATTCGAACAGATAACCCTGATGCACTTCGCGCACCTGGGCGTACGCCGGGTCTGCGCCCAAGTCGTGCAGTTCCTGCGGGTCGTTTTCCAGGTCGAAGAGTTGCGCGCGAAAGCCGTCATAGGCCAGGTATTTCCAGCGTTCGCTGCGCACCATGGTCATGCGGCAGCGATCGATCGGCTGCGCCAGGCGCTCGCGGGCCGGGGCCTGGAACGCGTAGTCGTATTCGGCGATGGCGTAGCGGCGCCAATCCGTTTCTACCCCATGCAGCAGGGGGATCAATGAGCGGCCTTCCAGACGATGCTCGGCGCTCGGCAAGCCCAGGGCCTCAAGGAAGGTGGGCAGGGCGTCGATGGTTTCCACCAGGCGTGCGTCCACCGTGCCACGGCTGATATCGGCGGCGCTACGCGGGTCGCGGACAATCAGCGGCACACCCACTGCCGGCTCCAGCAAAAACTCCTTTTCGCCCAGTTGGTGGTCGCCGAGGAAGTCGCCATGGTCGCTGGTGAACACAATCAGCGTGTCATCCCAGCGACCTGTGCTTTGCAGCACATCGAACAGCCGGCCGAGTTGATCGTCCACCTGCTTGATCAGGCCCATATAGGTTGGAATCACCCGCAGCCGCACCTCATCACGGGAAAAATTCAGGCTCTCCTGGTGTTGGCGGAAGGCTTGGTACACCGGGTGATCGCTGGCTTGCCCAGGCGTGGCGCGAATCGGTGCCTGCACCTGATCGACGCCATACAGCGCGTGATACGGCGCGGGCGCGATATACGGCCAGTGCGGCTTGATGTACGACAGGTGCAGGCACCAGGGTTGCTCGCCTTGTTCGTGGATAAAGTCGATGGCGCGGTCGGTGGTGTAGACCGTTTCCGAATGCGCCTCGTCCACCCGCGCCGGCAAGTGGGCGTTGCGCATGTGCCAACCGCTCAGCACCTCCCCGGCATCGCCGGCGGCGGCGTTGGCCCACTCATGCCAAGGGTTGGTGCCGGCATAACCTTGCGCGCGCAGGTAGTGGGTGTAGGGCGCGGACTCGCGCTTGTCTGCGAACAACGGGCTGTCGGGGAAGATGCCGTCATGGCGAAAATACGCTTCGAAACCGACCTCATTGAGGCGCTGCGCCTGCGCGCTGTCGGGGTCGATATCCAGGCGTTGCAGGGCATCGAGATTGGGCGTGGCGTGGGTCTTGCCCACCAGCGCGGTGCGGATGCCATGGGGGCGCAGATAGTCGCCGATGGTCAGCTCTTCGAGGGGCAGCGGCACCGCGTTCCAGGCCACCTGATGGCTGCTGACATAGCGCCCGGTATAGGCCGACATGCGCGACGGCCCGCAGATCGTGCCCTGGGTGTAGGCGCGGCTGAAACGCACGCCAGCGGCGGCCAGGCGGTCGATGTTGGGGGTGTGCAGATGGGCGTGGCCGTAGCAGGAGAGGTAATCGCGACGCAGTTGGTCGCACATGATGTAGAGCACGTTGCGTACGTGGGGCATGGGGGTCACCGGATGAGGGGCAGGTGAGGGTTTTCGCCGGTTGGAGGGGATTGAGGCAAGTGCATTTGGGGAATGGGGTTTATGCAGTGAGTGCATGGGGGGCGACTGGCGCCATCGCGAGCAAGCTCGCTCCTACAGGTTGATCGCATTCCATTGTGGGAGCTGGCTTGCCTGCGATAGCGGTGGCTCAGACCGCAAAATTCTCCAGCGAACACACCTCGTCATCCTGCTCGTCCACCTGCTTGATCTGCTCGATCATCGCCTCGGCCAACGGTGACAGCCGATACCCCGCCGGGCTGACGATGCCATAGCGGGTGTAGCGCTCCTCCAGGTCCTCGGCCAACCCCTCGATCGTCAACCGCACAAGCTCGCCCCGGGTCAGGTGCAGCGCATCGCTGTTGGCGCTGACGATACCGATGGCGTCGGAACGCAGCACCACCCCCAGCAGGCTGTAGCCGTTCTCGCACTCGACATTGGGTGTGTAGTCGGGCCGGCCGCTGAGGTCGACGATGACCTTGCGCAAATTCGGCGGGCGGATGGTCACGGCCAGGGGATAACTCATCAGCTCGGCGGCGCTGACCCTTTCGCGCTGGGCCAACGGGTGCCCATTGCGGCAGCAGAAATGCCATTTGCGCGGGCGCAGGCGGTGGGTGTGGTAGTCGGGGTTGGCTTCGAAGTGGCGGGTGTCGGCGACAAAAAACTCGAACTCTTCACTGAGCAGGCGCTTGCCCAGGCTTTGCCAATCATCCACTTGGAACTGCACGCGTGCCTTGGGGTAGCGCCCGATAAAGCTGCCGATGGCACGCGGGATCAACCCGGCTGCCGGGGCCGGGCCGCAACCAAAGCGCAGTTCGCCGGCCTCCAGGCCGTTGAACTGGCTGATCTCGTTGGCCAACTGCTGCGCGCCACTGACCAGGCGCCGTGCATGTTCCAGCAGCACCTGGCCTTGTTTGGTCGGGGCCAGGTCCTTGCGCCCGCGATCCACCAGTTGGCAACCGGCACTGTGTTCCAGGGCCTGGATGCTGCGGCTGAAGGCCGATTGCGAGAGGTTCACCGTGGTCGCGGCCGCGACAAAACTGCGCTGTTCGGTGAGGGCGATGAAGTGACGGAGCTGGCGCAGGTCGATATGCATTTTTCACATTAAAAATATCGGGGAAATGCATTGGCTATGCATTAGGTCGACTCCTTATAAAGGCTATCTCTTATGCAGTAAATGTTTGTAAAAACATAAATAAATAACTTTATGGAATATGTGGCAGTGCATATTCCGCACGACCGGAGCCGCTTATGAGTGTGTCGAAGCCCGTTGTACCGTCCTCCCTCTGGCGGCTCAAACGCCTGCCCCTGGCGCTGTTGCTGGCGGGCAGTGCCGGCTGGACGCCGAGTCAGGCCGCCGAAAACCCCGCCCCAGTGCCCAAGGGCGAGAGCGCCAGCGGGCAACTGGAGACGGTCACCGTGACCGCTCGCCGGCGCACCGAAAGCGCCCAGGAAGTGCCCACGCCGATGAGCGTGATCGGCGGCCAGGCCCTGGAGAGCCAGCGGGTCTATCGGATCCAGGACTTGCAGCAACTGGTGCCCAGCGTCAACGTCGCCTACATGCATGCGCGCCAGTCCAGCGTGTCGATTCGCGGGCTGGGCAATAACCCGGCCAGCGATGGCCTGGAAGGCAGTGTCGGGTTGTACATCGACAACGTGTACCTCGGGCGCCCGGGCATGGCGGTTTTCGACCTGATGGATATCGAGCAGCTTGAAGTCTTGCGCGGCCCGCAAGGCACGCTGTTCGGCAAGAACACCACGGCCGGGGTGATCAACATCAGCACCCGCGCGCCGAGTTTTACCCCGGAGCGCAGCATCGAGACGTCGGTGGGCGAAGACGGCTATTTCCAGACCAAGGGCACGATTTCCGGGCCGCTCAACGATGAATTGGCCGGGCGCTTTTCGGCCTATCGCACCCGCAGCGACGGCGATATCAAAAACGAATACAACGGCCACGACCTCAACGGCGGTTCACGCCAGGGCTTTCGTGGGCAACTGCTGTACAAGCCCAACGAGGCCTTCAACCTGCGCTGGATCGGCGACTACAACGAAGAGGCTTCCAGCGCCGGCACCCGCGTGCTGTACAGCACCGGGCCAACCATCAACGGCACCAACCTCTACCAATCGCGGGCGGATGCAGCCGGGGCAACCCTGGTCAACGGCGCTCACCGCAAGGTCAACCTGGACAACGACCAGCGTGTCACGGTGTTCCAGGGCGGTACCTCGCTGGAGGCCAATTGGACCCTGCCCAGCGACTTCACCTTGACGTCGGTCAGCGCCTATCGTTGGTGGAATTTCACCCCGCGCAATGACGATGGTCTCAACGTGCCGGCGTCCTACAACGCAGGGGTGTCGGTGGAAGATAAACAGTGGTCCCAAGAGTTTCGCCTGGCGTCGCCTAAGGGTGGGTTCTTCGACTATGTGGTGGGCGCCTACTACTTCGGCTCCGACCTGGACAACAAATCCTTCGCCTATTACGGGCCCCAGGCCGATATCTGGAACGGCACGCCAGCGGGGGCCTTGAGCAATGTCAGCAGCGTCGGTAACGGGCATATCCGTACCAACAGTTTTGCCCTGTTCGCCCAAGGCACCTGGCACCTGACCGAACGCCTGGACTTCACCGCCGGCCTGCGCGGCACCTATGAAGAAAAAAGCGCTTGGGTTAGCCGCAATGCGCCGCTGGGTGGCGCAACGGTGACGGGCGCGGCGGCGACGGCCCGCCGTGGGCGCGCCGGTGCTTACGACTCCGGCGATCTGAACCAGTACAGCACCAGCCCTTCTGGCCTGCTCAACCTCAGCTACCGTTTCAGCGATGACTTGCTCGGCTATGCAACCTTGTCCCATGGCGAGAAATCCGGCGGGGTCAACCTGGCGGTAGGCTCGGCCCCCACCGCTGGCGCGGACTCGCTGCTGATCGGCACCGAGCGCGCCAACAACGCCGAACTGGGCTTTAAAAGCACCCTGTGGGACCGTCGCCTGCAACTCAACGCCAACCTGTTCTGGACCCAGGTCAATGGCTACCAGACCAATGCCTACGACTACGGCAACCGCGTGCAGTACCTGACCAATGCCGGCTCCGTACGCTCCCGTGGCGTGGAATTGGAAAGCACCCTGGTGCCGATTCGCGGCCTGACCCTGAACCTCAACGGCTCGTTCAACGATGTGCGCTACCTGTCGTACAAAGATGCGCCATGCCCGCCGGAAGTCAGCCTGCGCCCTGGTGCACCGGCCTCGTGCGACCTCAGCGGGCACCAGGTGGTGGGCGCCTCGAAGTGGATTGCCAACGCCAACGGCGAATACAAGTGGAACCTGGATAACGGCTTCGAACCCTACGTAACCGCCAGCTATGCCTATCGCTCGAAGGCGGTGGGCACGGTCGAGGATTCGGACTATGGGCAGATTCCCGGTTATGGGCTGGTCAACCTGTCCACCGGCCTGCGTGGCGATTTCCAGCAGGGTCAATGGGATGTGTCGTTATGGCTGAAAAACGCCTTCGACAAAACCTACTACACCACCCTGTGGACAGGCGGCAACGGAGGCTATGAAGGTCTGCTCGGCACCCCGCGCACCCTGGGCGTGACCGGCCGCTACGACTTCTAACCCCCCATCACCTGTAGGAGCGAGCTTGCTCGCGAAGAACCCCCAGACGACGCGGTTAACCTGGTTCTGCGCGTTATCGTTGACGTTTTTCGCGAGCAAGCTCGCTCCTACACAATCAGCAAGCGGCGGTGCTGCGGTAAGTGGCTGGGCTGAATACCCGGGTGACCACCAGCATCGCGACCACCGTCACGGTCAGTACCACCCAGGCGCTGACAAAACTGCCGGTGAGTTCGCGCAGCCAGCCGGTCATCCAGGGCGACACGGCATTGATCAAGAAGCCCACGCCCTGCACGAAGGCCGCCAGTTGCCCGGCTTCCCGTGGGTCACGGCGGTGGTCCAGGGTCAGCAGCAGGCTCAGGGCAAAGCACGCTCCCAGGCCGAAGCCGATCAGCGCCACCCACAGGTGTGGGTATTGCAGCGGTGCCCACAGCAGGCCGAGATAACCCACGGTCTGGGCCAGCAGGCTGATGGTCAGCAAGGGCCGGCGGTCGATACCGCGTTGCGCCAGCGCCGGCATCAACAGCGCGGCAATCACCTGGAAAATCGTCATGAACGCCAGCAGCGAGCCGCTGGGCAGCACGCCCCAACCCAGTTGCTGGTAGTACGCCGGCAGCCACGCCACCATGCTCATATACCCGCAGTTCACCAGGCCGAAATACAGCGCCAGCAACCAGGCGCGCCGATTGCGCAAGCCCTGGAGCGGCGCCGTCACCTGCAGGTTTTTCGCCGCGCCCAACGGCAGCCACACCCACAGCAGCAACGCGCCGAGCGCCGGCAGCAGCCAGATGCCAAGGCCGGCCTGCCAGTGCTGGAAATGGCTGGCCACCAGCGGGCTGAGCAACGCCGCCAAACCACCGCCACCCATCAACGAGGCTGAATACACCCCCATCGCCAGGGGTACCCGTTGGTGGAACTGACGCTTGATCATCGCCGGCACCAACGCCTGGATCAGCGCCACACCGGCCCCACCCAGCAACGCCGTGGCCAGCAGTGCCGGTGCCTGGCCCAGCAGCCAGCGCGCCAGGCATGCAAGAAGGATCATCATCAAACCCAGGGCAATCCCGCGTCGCTCGCCCAACTGCGCCTCGACGCGGATGCCCACCAACGCCACCAAACCCATGCACACTACCGGCAGGCTGGTGAGCAAGGCACTGCTCTGGAAGCTCAGGCCGGTAGCCAGGCGGATCTCCCCGAGCAACGGGCTGATGGAGCTGAGGATCGGCCTCAGGTTAAGGCCCAGCACCACCAGCAGGCCCCAGTCGGCGAGGGATTTATTCAGGGTCATGCAGGGACTTCCATTGACGGTAAAGGGCTTGCATGGCCGGCATCGGCAGGTGCTCGACGGGCAGTTGCTGGGCGGTCAGCGGCAGGCTCATCTGCTGGTAAACCGCGGCAGTCGACAGCCCGAACGGCGCGGCCATTTGATTGCTCGCGGCAAACACCACGCGGGCCACGCCACACAAGTACATGGCACCCAGGCACATCGGGCACGGCTGGCCGCTGGCGTAGATCACACAGCCTTCAAGGCGTGGGCCGAGCTGTTGGCTGGCACGGCGGATGGCGAGCATTTCGGCATGGGCGGTGGGGTCCTGGTCGAGGTGGATCTGGTTCACCGCTTCCACCAGCACAGCACCGTCCTTGACCAGCACGGCGCCAAATGGCCGCCCACCCTGGGCCACGTTGTCCTGCGCCAGGGCGACGGCGCGTTGCAACCAGGCTTGATCGTGCTGTGGGCTCATTGGGCACCTGCTTCTTGCAGCAGTTTGGCGATGGCGACCTGGCCGCGCTTTTGCGCCTGTTGCAGGGGGCTGATGCCGTCGCGGTCGGGCAGGTTCACATTGGCACCGGCGCCGATCAGCATGGCGACGATTTGCTGATGGGCGAGGCCGCCGTCCGAGAGCACGATGGCTTCCATGAGGCCGGTCCAGCCCAGGCGGTTGACGTGGTTGACGTCGACGCCAGCATCGATCAGCAGGCGCACTGTTTGCACGTGCCCGCGCTCGCACGCCGGGATCAGGGCGGTGCCGCCGTAGCGATTGGTGCTCTTGAGGTCGGCGCCATGGGCCAGGGTCATGGCCAGGATTTGATTGTGGCCGCTGGCGCCGGCCAGCAGGTAAGGGCTGTCTTGCATCAGGTTCTTGCGGTTCACATCGGCCCCGGCCTCGATCAGGGCGCGGGCGATATCCACGCGATTGGCCTGGGTGGCCAGCAACAGCGGCGTGCTGCCATCGATGGCGCGGGTATCCAGATCGGCACCCTTGGCCAGCAGTTGCTCGACCTGCGCCAATTGCCCGGCATGCACGGCGTCGAGCAAACCTTTATCGGCGGCCATGCTGTTACTTGCCACCATCAACCCCAATGCCAGGACGGCGGTTTTGAAAGGAGTAGGCCATGCCATGGGAACCTCGTTTCAGTGCAATGAACGGGAAGTATGGCCACCGCCTGGGGTATTCTGAAATTAAATATAACCATGCCAACCAGTGGCAAACACGATGGTGGTGTTCATGTTCGATCCCGTGCTGTTGCGCAGTTTTATCGCCGTCGTCGACTGCGCCAATTTCACCCGCGCCGCCGAACGCCTGCACCTCACTCAATCCACGGTCAGCCAGCAATTGCGCCGCCTGGAAGACAGCGTCGGCTGCCGCTTGCTTGACCGCGATCAGCGCCGGGTGGTGGCGACGGTCGAGGGTGAGCGCTTGCTGGCCTATGCGCGGCGCATCCTGGCGCTGAACGAAGAGGCTGCCGATGTGCTGATCAACCAGCAGAGCGACGGGGTGCTGCGCCTGGGCGTGCCCGAGGACTTCGCCGCCGAGCGCTTGATGCCGTTGCTTTCGGCGTTTGTCGTGGCTTATCCACGGGTGCGCCTGGAGGTCACCAGTGGCCTGGGGCCGGCGCTGCTGCGTCAGTATCGCGGCGGCGAATTCGATGTGTTGCTGGTCAAGCAAATGGGCGACAGCGATGACTGCCTGGCCTCCTGGCCGGAGCCGTTGTGCTGGGTCGACAGCCGCCGCATGCCGGCCCTGGGCCGCGATCCCTTGCCGTTGGTGGCGTTCCCGGTGGGCGGCCTGTACCGCAATGAAATGCTCCAGCACCTAGAGGTCGGGGGCTGGCGCTGGCGCATCGGCTATTCCAGCGCGAGCCTGGCCAGTGTGTGTTCGGCGGTGGCGGCGGGGTTGGGCATCAGCCTGCTGCCGGAGCGGGTGGTGCAGGCCGGGCATGTGGTGCTCGGCGCCGACAGCGGTTTGCCTGCGGTGCAGGGCGTGCGGCTGGCGCTGTATGGGCGCACTGGGATGGGAGCGGCGGGGCAGAGCCTGCAGCGTCAATTGTGGGATTTATGCGAGGCCAACCCGCGCTGAACCATGCCTTTGAGGAATATTTTGCATGCCGGCAAAGCATCATGATTTTGCCCCTCGCCGCCAGGCCGCGTGGGGCGTGGCTTTGCTGGATTGGCTGAGTTTTCATATTCCTGTTCGGTCTATGTATAACTTTAAAGATTACTTTAAGAGATAAGCGTCTGCCCCCGATGATTCAGCTCTCGACGGTCGCCCCCGCAGGCCCGTCGGTTTTTTCGCTGAAGACAGCAGGGAGTGAATCAATGGGCAATGTCCAGACCGCCGCCAGTGCACATGAGGCGCTGTGGCGCCAGGCACCGAGTGGTGAGTTGGTCGACCTTGGCCGGCCGCACCGCGCGCCCTTGGGGCAGTTGCGGTTGCAGAAAACCCCCAAGGGGATCTTGAGCCGCCGTGAAGGCATTTTATTGGGCCTGTTGGCGCTGGCGCTGCATGGCGCGGTGATCTATTGGGTCAGCCAGAAACCGGTACCGGTACTGCCGATTGTGCCGCCGGAAATTCCACCAATGACCATCGAATTTTCCCAGCCGGCGCCACCGGTGGTGGAACCGCCGCCGCCTGTACCGCCACCGCCTGTGGTCGTGGAACCACCGCCACCTGTGGTGGATGAGTTGGCGGCCAAGCCGGCGCCACCCAAGCCGATCCCCAAACCCAAGCCCAAACCGGTGCCCAAGCCCGAACCCAAGCCTGCGCCAAAAGCCGTCGAACAACCGCCCGCGCCACCCCAGCCGGCACCACCGGCGCCCACGCCAGCCCCGCCTGCGCCGGCACCGGTAACACCTGCTTCGGCCAACGCCGCGTACCTGAAGAACCCGGCGCCCGAGTACCCATCACTGGCCCAACGCCGTGGCTGGGAAGGCACTGTGTTGTTGCGGGTGCATGTATTGGCCAGCGGCAAGCCCGGTGAAATCCAGGTGCAGAAGAGCAGCGGTCGCCAGCAACTCGACGACGCCGCACTCAGCGCCGTGAAGCGCTGGAGCTTCGTGCCGGCCAAGCAGGGCGACGTGGCACAGGATGGCTGGGTCAGCGTGCCCATCGATTTCAAGATTCATTGAGCCTTTGCTCGACACCCTATCGCTTACACCGAGGTACACATCATGACGTTACTGGCATCTCCACTTGAATCCATCGAAAGCGCGGTGATCTGGCTGCTGGTGGTTTTTTCCGTCGCCACCTGGGGCCTGGCCCTGCTCAAGGGTGTGCAGTTCGCCCGCCTCAAGGCTCAGGATCGCAAGTTCCACAAACAGTTCTGGGCGGCGTCGAGCCTGGATTCGGCCGCCGAACTGAGCGAAACCCACCCCGGCGCCGCCGCCCGTGTGGCCCAGGCTGGCTACGCCGCGATCCAGGTGGGCGATGCGCCGCACGCCGCTGACCTGAGCCAGGCCATCAACCATCAGGACCGCCTCGAACGTGCCCTGCGCCAGCAGATCGTGCGGGAACGGCGCTCCCTGGAAACCGGCCTGGCCGTGGTCGCGAGTATCGGCAGCACCTCGCCCTTTATCGGCCTGTTCGGCACCGTGTGGGGGATCATGGAAGCGTTGAAAGGGATCAGCGCTGCCGGTTCCGCCAGCCTGGAAACCGTGGCCGGTCCGATCGGCGCGGCGCTGGTCGCGACCGGTGTGGGGATCGCCGTCGCCGTGCCGGCGGTGCTGGTCTACAACTACTTCCTGCGTCGCCTGAAGCTTACGGCTGCCGACCTGGACGACTTCGCCCATGACTTCTACAGCCTGGCGCAGAAAAATTCGTTCCGCGTGCTGGTCCACCCGGCGCTGCATAAAAACGCCGCCCAGGGCAGCGCGCAAAAAGTGAAGGAGGCGTCCTGATATGGCCTTCTCTACCCAAGACAGCGACGAGGTCCTGAGTGAGATCAACGTCACGCCCCTGGTGGACGTGATGCTGGTCCTGCTGGTGGTGTTTATCGTCACCGCCCCGCTGCTGACCAATGCGATCCCGATCAACCTGCCCAAGACCGAGGCCGTTGCCCCGGTAGAGCAGAAAGACCCGCTGGTGGTGAGCATCGACGGTGCCGGCAAGGTGTTTATCAACAAGGATGAAATCCAGCCGGACCTGCTGGAATTCAACCTGCAGGCCGCCAAGGCGAAGGACCCTGAGGTACGGGTGCAACTGCAGGCTGACGATGGTGTGAACTATGGCGAAGTGGCTCGGGCCATGGCGTCGATTGAGCGAGCGGGGATTACCAAGCTGTCGGTGATTACTGCGCGTTAGTGTCAAAAGCCTCGACAATTTTTTGGCCGTCTCCTTGGCAGGGTGCGGCCTTTTTTTTGCCTGGAATAGCGGTGGTCAGTTGATGCCGCTTTTGCCTGTGGCGAGCGGGCTTGTCCCGCGCTGGGCTGCGAAGCGGCCCCAAAACGAACACCGCGATGCATCTGATGCATCGCGGTGTTTTTGAATGAGGGCTGCTTCGCAGCCCAGCGCGGGGCAAGCCCGCTCGCCACAGAGCACTCGCTGCTTGGGTTTATCTGTTGGATACACCACAAAACAAATGTGGGAGCTGGCTTGCCTGCGATGACGGTGTGACAGCTACCCGTGCATTGCCTGAACCACCGCTATCGCGGGCAAGACCGCTCCCACATTTTATCGAGGTGACTGTGTTTTTAGTTATTAATAAATAGCTTCTTATTCCTTAACGAATATATGCCCCATCCCTATACTGGTCAGCAACGTTAAACGCTGCAGGAGGGCACACCCATGCACAGCGAGTTGATCCGTTACCTGATCGTGCCGGGCTGGCAAGGATCGCCAGAAGATCATTGGCAAACCCATTGGCAGAACAGCCTGCCCAACAGCGCCCGCGTGGAGCAGGCCGACTGGCTGACTCCGCGCCGTGAAGATTGGGTGGCGGCCTTGGCCGAAGCCATTGCGGCCGACAGCACGCCAGTGATCCTTATCGCCCATAGCCTGGGTTGCATCACCGTGGCGCACTGGGCGGCCAGCGCGCCGTTGCAGTTCCTGCGCCAGGTACGCGGGGCCTTGCTGGTGGCCCCGGCGGATGTCGAGCGCCCGGCGTGTGCGCCTGCCTTGCGCAACTTTGCACCGATTCCCCGCGACCTGTTGCCGTTTCCCAGCCAGGTCGTCAGCTCCGACAACGACAGCGCCGTCAGTGCCCCTCGGGCCTTGGAACTGGCGCGTAACTGGGGGGCTGAAGCCGGGATTCTCGCGGGGGCCGGGCATATCAACGTGAAGTCCGGCCACCAGCGTTGGGAGCAGGGTTTCGCCTATCTCTATCGCCTGCAAAACCGTCTGGAGCATCACTCCCGGCGCCGCGCCTAATACCTTTTCAACGCCCCGTCCCTTAAGTGGAATTGGGGCGGGAGCCTGCCATGAGCCTGCATGAAACCTTTGGCCAGCCACTGCTGACCTTCCCCGACGCCGAAAAAAGCCCCCTGAGCATCCGTGCCAAGGCACTGGTGTTTGTCGACCCCCGTTCAAGGCAACTGCGTGAAGACCTCGAAAGCCTGGCCCCGCGTGCCTTGCCTGTGTTGATTCGCGGCGAGACCGGCAGCGGCAAGGAATTGCTGGCGCGCCATATCCATCGCGGCAGTGACCGCAGCGGCCTGTTTGTGTCGGTCAACTGCGGCGCTATCAGCCCGACCTATGCCGATGCTGAATTGTTCGGCTATGCCGCCGGCAGCCACAGCGGCGCGGCCAGCAGCCGGGCAGGCTGGTTCGGCTCGGCCAACGGCGGCACCTTGTACCTCGATGAGATCGGCGACCTGCCGTTGCCGATCCAGGTCAAGCTGCTCGCCGCCCTGGAAAATCACGAAGTCACCCGTGTCGGCGCTCATCAACCGAGCCCGGTGGACGTGCGCCTGGTCGCCGCCACCAGCATCGACCTGGCCCAGGCCGTGGCCGTCGGTAAGTTCCATGAGCGCCTGTTCCATTACCTCAGCGAAGGCCAACTGGAACTGCCGGCCCTGCGCGAGCGGGTGGGTGACATCCTGTCGTTGGCCGAGTACTTCCTGGGCATCTACAGCCAGCGCTTGGACTTGCCGGTGCCGTTGATCAGCGAGGACGCGCAGCGTGTGCTGGAGCAGCACAGTTGGCCGGGCAATACCCGCGAGCTGGAGAACGTGATCCACTTTGCGCTGCTGGTCAGCAGTGGCGATGAGATCTTGCCGGAGCATCTGAACCTGCCGGTGGCGTCGGTGGCGCAGATTGAGCATCAGGTGCGACAGATCCTGAGCAGCGGCAGCGAAGTCGAGCGCGCGGCGTTGACGCGTCTGTTTCGGGGCTTGGGCTCTGTATGAACAAAATGGAATATCAAAGTGAATAAAAGGTATTGTTCTGGAATAAAAAATATCGGTATTGTCCCTTCCACGCCGCGATAGCACATCGCTGGCACCCCCATAAGAAGCGGCCGTCAACGACGTCCCGGATTTTTGATTAAGGACACTGCATGAAAAAGGTTCTGTTGTTCACCGCCCTGGCCGCTGCCCTGACTGCCGGTATCGCTCAAGCCAACGAAAAACTGGTGATTGCGGCCACGCCGGTGCCGCATGCCGAGATCCTTGAGCTGATCAAGCCGACCCTGGCCAAAGAAGGCGTGGACCTGGAAATCAAGGTCTTCACCGACTATGTGCAACCGAACGTGCAAGTGGCCGAGAAGCGCCTGGACGCCAACTACTTCCAGACCCTGCCGTACCTGGAAAACTTCAACAAGGGTAAAGGCACCAACCTGGTCACCGTGGTTGGCGTGCACGTTGAACCGTTTGGCGGCTACTCGAAGAAAGTCACCAAGCTTGAAGACCTGAAAGACGGCGCTATCGTGGCCATTCCCAACGAAGGCTCCAACAGTGGTCGCGCCCTGTTGCTGCTGCAAAAGGCCGGTCTGATTACCCTCAAGGATCCGAAAAACGCCCTGTCCACGCCAAAAGACATTGCCAGCAACCCGAAGAACCTGAAGTTCAAGGAACTGGAGTCAGCCCTGCTGCCGCGTGTCCTGGACCAGGTTGACTTGGACATGATCAACACCAACTACGCCCTGGAAGCTGGCCTGAACCCAGCCAAGGATGCGCTGATCATTGAAGGCGCCGACTCGCCGTACGTGAACTATCTGGTGGCTCGTCCAGACAACAAGGACAGCGACGCCATCCAGAAACTGTCCAAGGCCCTGACCAGCCCTGAAGTCAAAGCCTTCATCGAGAAGAAATACAGCGGCGCGGTCCTGCCTGCGTTCTGATTTGCCAAACCCCCTTCAAGGTTTGAACGCCGAGCGTCATGTGGGAGCGGGCTTGCTCGCGAATGCGGTGGTGCAGTCACTGTCTGTGTTGACTGAACCACCGCTTTCGCGAGCAAGCCCGCTCCCACATTGCTTTGGCGTTATGCCTGTCAATCCCGGCTGTTGATCGCCCGTCGCAGAGCCACCAACCACTTCACCAAGTCCTGCGGATCGATCGGTTTGGTCTCGCTCATCTGTCATTCCCTCGCTGGTTAAATGGCCCTCAGTCTGGCCACGCGCTGTCCATCCCTGTCGTTCAGCGCTGAAAAATAGACCCTTCCTACGTACCCCAGAACAATAGCTGTCACCCGCCAACCCGGCGAATCCACCGGTTAGCTTTTTGGGTGATATCAATATGCTATTTCGGTATTTAAATTTTGGTTTTTATACCTTTAAAGTCAGCGCTTCCCGGCGTTACCCACGCTGGACCGGACTGCGTTTACGCCGCATTACCCCTGCGGCGCCCAGGACTTGAAATGACTTTTGACTACGCGTTTATCCTCAGCACCCTGCCGGCGTTTCTCAAGGCCGTGGGGGTGACTCTGCAAGTGGGCTTGATCGCCATCGGCACCTCGCTGCTGGTGGCGCTGATCAACGCGGCCCTGCTGGTGTTCCGCACACCCTACCTGTCGCGCCTGGTGGCGTTGTATGTGGAGCTGGCGCGTAACACGCCGCTACTGATCCAGCTGTTTTTTGTGTACTTCGCCTTGCCGGGCCTGGGTATCAATATCTCCGGGTTCTGGGCGGCGATTATCACCATGACCTTCTTGGGCGGCGCCTACCTCACCGAAGTGCTGCGCGCCGGTGTGGAAGCGGTGCCGCTGGCGCAGATCGAGTCGGGCAAGTCCATCGGCCTGTCCGACTGGCAACTGCTGCGCCATGTGATCCTGCCCCAGGCCGGGATCCTCAGCCTGCCGGCGCTGTTCGCCAATTTCATTTTTCTGCTCAAGGAAACCACAGTGGTCTCGGCGGTGGCGGTCCCCGAGATTCTCTACACCACCAAAAGCTACATCGCCCTCTACTACAAGACTTACGAAATGCTCGCCGTGCTCACGCTGATCTGCGTGTTGTTGTTCTTGCCGCTGTCGCTGCTGCTCAGCCGCCTGGAAAGGAGGCTCCAGCATGGCCAGTTCGGGTCTTGAGTTGTTGTGGGTGTCGTTGCCGCAACTGGGCAAAGGCGCTGCGCAAACCCTGTCGATTTCGTTCTTGAGTATCGTCTTCAGCACGATTGGCGGGGTGTTGTATGGGGTGCTGCGCACCTTGAATGTGCGTGCGATCAACCTGCTGCTGCGCATTTACCTGGAGTTGTTTCGCGCGATTCCGGTGCTGGTGTGGCTGTACCTGCTGTTTTTTGGCCTGCCGATTTTCACCGGCCTGAGCATCCCCAGTTTCTGGTGTGCGGTGCTGGTGTTGTCGTTGTGGGGCGCCAGTGAAGTGGGCGAAGTGGTGCGTGGCGCCTTGCATTCGCTGCCGCGTGGGCAACGGGAGGCGGGGCTGTCGATTGGCTTGTCGGCGGCGCAACTCTACGGCTTTGTGCTGCTGCCCCAAGCGCTCAAACGCATGACGCCGCCGACCATCAACGTCTACACGCGGATCATCAAGACCAGCTCCCTGGCGGTGCTGATCGGCGTGGTGGATGTGATCAAGGTCGGCCAGCAAATCATCGAGCGCACCTATGAGTCGGTATTGATCTACGGCGCGCTGTTCCTGTTTTTCTTCTTTATCTGCTACCCGTTGTCGGCCGCCTCCAAGGTGCTGGAACGGCGCTGGGCCCAAGCATGAGCGCATTGATCGAGTTTCAGGGTTTCAATAAATTTTTCGGCGCACAGCAGGTGCTCGACGGCATCGACCTGAGTGTGCAAAGCGGCGAAGTGCTGGTGATCCTCGGCCCCAGCGGCTGCGGCAAAAGCACCTTGCTGCGGTGCCTGAACGGCCTGGAAGTGGCCCACAGCGGTAGCTTGCGCTTTGCCGGCAAACAGCTGCTGGATAAACACACCGACTGGCGCCAGGTGCGCCAGGACGTGGGCATGGTGTTCCAGAGTTATCACCTGTTCCCCCATATGAGCGTGCTCGACAACATCCTGCTGGGCCCGCTGAAAGTGCAAAAACGTGACCTGCGCGAAGCCCGCGAGCAAGCGGAAAAACTGCTGGAACGGGTGGGGCTCGCCGACAAGCGCGATGCATTCCCGCGCCAGTTGTCCGGTGGTCAGCAGCAACGCATCGCCATCGTCCGCTCGTTGTGCATGAACCCCCAGGTCATGCTGTTTGATGAAGTCACTGCGGCCCTTGACCCGGAAATGGTCAAGGAGGTGCTGGAAGTGATCCAGGACCTGGCTCGCGATGGCATGACCCTGCTGATCGTCACCCACGAAATGGCCTTCGCCCGCGCCGTCGCCGACCGCGTGGTGTTTATGGAGGCTGGCCGCATCCTCGAACACAACACCCCCGAGGCATTCTTTACGAACCCGCAGACCGCACGCGCGCAGCAGTTCCTCGAGAAATTCTCGTTTGTTTCAACACTGCCCAAGAAAATCAAGGAACTGGAGCTGTCATGAAAACTGCCAAGTTGTTACTGCCGCTGCTCGGCCTCGCCTTACTGGCCGGCTGCAACAAAACCGAAGAACCGGCCAAACCCGCCGCTGCTGCGCCGGCTGCGGTGAGTTATATCGACAAGATCAAGGCCCGCGACAAGCTGATCGTCGGCGTATTCACCGATAAGCCACCGTTTGGGTTTGTCGATGAAGCTGGGCGCTATGTGGGCTTTGATACCGACATCGGCCGCCGGTTTGCCAAGGATCTGCTGGGCGACGAGAACAAGGTCGAGTTCGTGGCCGTGGAGCCGGCCAGCCGCATCCCGTTCCTGCAGAGCGACAAGGTCGACCTGATCCTCGCCAACATGACCGTGACCCCCGAGCGCAAGGAAGCGGTGGAATTCACCAACCCCAACCTGAAAGTCGCGGTCCAGGCCCTGGTGCCTAACGACAGCACGGTGAAAAGCCTCGACGACCTGGCGACCCGCACCACCATCGTCACCACCGGCACCACGGCCGATATCTGGCTGACCAAGAACCACCCGGACTGGAAACTGCTCAAGTTCGAGAAAAACACCGAGTCGCTGCAAGCCCTGTCGGCTGGGCGTGGCGATGCCTATGCGCAAGACAACCTGGTGCTGTTCAGCTGGGCCAAGCAGAACCCGGGCTACCGCGTGCTTGAAGAGAAACTGGGCGATGAAGCGCCGATTGCACCGGCAGTGAAGAAGGGCAATATCGAACTGCGCGACTGGGTGAATGCCGAGTTGGCGAAGTTGGGTGAAGAGAAGTTCTTGCTCAAGCTGTATGACCAGTACGTGCGTAAAGAGCTGAGCGATGACACCAAGCCTGAGAGTGTGATTGTTGAGGGGGGTAAGTGGCAGGGTTGATCCTGTACTGAATGCTCCACCGCTATCGCAGGCAAGCCCGCTCCCACAGGAGAATGCATTCCAAATGTGGGAGCGGGCTTGCCCGCGATGGCCATCGGTATCTACACAACTTTGCCGCAACGCCTAAATCCAGGCAGATAGCGCAGTTGTGGCGAGCGGGCTTGCCCCTCGCTGGGCTGCGAAGCAGCCCTAAACCCGGCCGTCGCGGTTTATCTGAAGAAACGTGGAGGGCTTTTTGGGCTGCTTCGCAGCCCAGCGCGGGGCAAGCCCGCTCGCCACAGGAGAGTTCGTCAGTTTCTGAAAGTTGTGTAGATACCTATGCCGCGACGGCGGCAGTACAGGCGCCGCCTACTGAGGCCAATGCCAAGCCGGCTCATCCAGCACCCGCTGCCCCACAATCTGTGTCTGTCCCATCACCTTCTCCAGCACAATCGAATTGCACCCCTCATCCTGCTGCAACGCCGCGATCAAGCGGCTGGCATGGGACACCACCCACACCTGACATTGCTTTGATGCCTGGATGATCAGGCGTGCCAAGGCGGGCAGCAGGTCCGGGTGCAGGCTGGTTTCCGGCTCGTTGAGCACCATCATCGTTGGCGGGCGTGGCGTCAGCAGCGCGGCGATCAGCAGCAGGTAGCGCAAGGTGCCGTCCGACAACTCCGCCGCCGACAGCGGCCGCAGCAATCCTTCCTGATAAAACTCAATGGCGAAACGTCCGCCCTGCAATGGCTCGATATGCAAGCGTGCGCCGGGAAATGCATCACTCACCGCCTGCTGCAATGCCTCGGGGTCGCCGATTTCGCGGATGGTCTGCAACGCGGCCGCCAAGTCGCGGCCATCGTGATGCAACACCGGCGTGCGCGTGCCCAGTTGCGGCAGGCGTACCGGCGCATCGGCGTCGCTGCGAAAGTGATCGTAGAAGCGCCAGCCGCGAATGCTTTCGCGCAGCATCAGCACTTCCGGCGAGCCGCGCAGGCTGCCGACCTGATCGAACAGGCTTTGATAGTTGGGCGTGTGCTGGGCCAGGACATCCCAGGTGCGACCATCACGGGCGCGGACCATCGGCCCGGAGCGCTGCACCAGCAGGCTGGCCGGGCGGTACACGTGGTCGGCCCAGATGCATTCTTTCTTGATCTCAGGGTCCAGGGAAAAATACGACTCGCTGGGTTCTGGCAAACCCAGGGAAATCGCGTAGCTGAAATCTTCCCCGGCAAAGCCCAGGCGCAAGCGCTTGGCACCTTGGGCCACGCTGGCTTGTACCGGGACTTCGCCACTGCGCATGCGTCGGCTGATATTTTCGGGGCCGGCCCAGAACGTCGAATCCAGGCCACCTTCGCGGGCCAGCGCATTGATCACGCCGCCCTGGGCGGTTTCTGCCAATAGGCGCAAGGCGCGGTACAGGTTGGATTTGCCGCTGCCATTGGGGCCTGTGATCAGGTTCAGCCGATCCAGCGGTACCACCAATTTATTGATCGAGCGGTAATTGGCTACCGCTAATGTCTTGAGCATTGAGGGCGTTCCGCGCCGGCATGGACCAACATCTTATCGTGTAGAACAGCATCATCGCAGGCCTGTAAATCACTCAGGCGAAGGCGGAACCCTGAACTAAGCTCACAGTCGCATACACACTGGCACGTCAGTATCACGCGAAGGAGTCTGCATGGGCGGTCCCACCTCAACAGTTATTTGTGGCCTTGCCCTGCTGGCATTGCTGAGCGGCTGTGGCCAGGAAAAGCCTGCACCCAAGGCTCATTCCAGGGTGTTTGTGCAAACGGTGCAGCCGACCGATTTTGCGGCGGCGGTGACCCTCACCGGGGATATCCAGGCGCGGGTGCAGACCGATTTGTCATTTCGCGTGGGCGGCAAGATTATCCAGCGCATGGTCGATGTCGGCGACCGCGTGACGGCCCGGCAAGTGCTGGCCAAGCTTGATCCCAAGGATTTGCAGACCAATGTCGATTCCGCCCAGGCCCAGGTGGTGGCGGAACAGGCACGGGTCAAACAGACGGCGGCGGCTTTTGTGCGCCAGGAAAAGCTCCTGCCCAAGGGTTACACCAGCCGCAGCGAATACGACGCCGCCCAGGCCGCATTGCTCAGCAGTCAAAGTGCCCTGGCTGGCGCGCAGGCGCAGTTGGCCAATGCCCGTGAGCAGTTGGGCTATACGGCGTTGATCGCCCAAGCGCCGGGGGTGATCACTGCGCGCCAGGCCGAAGTCGGCCAGGTGGTGCAGGCCACCATGCCGATTTTCAGCCTGGCCCGCGACGGCGAGCGCGACGCAGTGTTCGACGTCTACGAATCGCTGCTGGCGGAACCTGCGCCGGATGTACCGATCACCGTCAGCCTGCTGGATAACCCGAGTATCAAGGCCGTGGGCCGTGTGCGTGAAGTAACCCCCGCCGTCGCGGCCAGCAGCGGCACGGTGCAAGTGAAGATCGCCTTGGAGGCCTTGCCCAAGGGCATGCAATTGGGTTCGGTCGTCAGTGCCACCGCCAATGGACCAGCCAAGCCCAGCGTCGAGCTGCCATGGGCCGCACTGACCAAAGACCTCAGCGAGCCTGCCGTGTGGCTGGTGGACGCTGACGGCAAGGCGCAACTGCACAAGGTTACTGTCGCGCGCTACCTGACCGGCAAAGTGATCATCAGCGACGGCCTTAATGGCGGTGAAAAGGTCGTGGTGGCCGGTGGGCAATTGCTGCACCCAGGCATGTTGGTGGAGATCGCCCAAGCGCCGGACCAGGCCCAGGGAGTGCAGCCATGAAGCGCCTGACGCTGATCCTCGCCAGCAGCCTGTTGCTGATGGCCTGTTCCAAGCAAGAGCCGGCGCCGGAACCTGTGCGCCCGGTGCTCTGGGTCGAGGTGAAAGCCGAAGACCAGGAAAACCTCGGCCGCTTCGCCGGCACGATCCAGGCCCGCTACGAAAGCAACCTGGGCTTCCGTGTGCCCGGGCGTATCGCCCGGCGCGCTGTGGATGTGGGCGCCGAAGTCAGCAAGGGCGCCTTGCTGGCGGTGCTCGACCCCACTGACCAGCAGAACCAGTTGCGCGCTGCCCAAGGCGATCTGGCGCGGGTCCAGGCGCAATTTATCAACGCCCAGGCCAATGCGCGTCGCCAGCAGGAACTGTTCAACCGTGGTGTCGGCGCCCAGGCGCAACTGGACGTTGCCCAGACCGACCTGAAAACCACCCAGGCCTCCCTCGACCAGGCCAAGGCGGCGGTGGACCAGGCCAGGGATCAGCTCAACTATGCCGAGTTGCGCACCGACCATGGCGGCATTGTCACCGCCTGGAATGCCGAAGCCGGCCAAGTGGTGAGTGCTGGCCAGCAAGTGGTGACCCTGGCCCGTCCGGACATCAAGGAAGCGGTGATCGACCTGCCCGCCGGCCTTGCCGAGCGCCTGCCGAGCGATGTGGTGTTCCTGGTGGCCAGCCAGTTGGACCCCAGCGTCAACACCACCGCTACCGTGCGCGAGATCGAGCCCCAGGCGCAAAGCGCCACCCGCACCCGTCGCGCGCGCCTGACCCTGGCCCAGACGCCGCCGGCGTTGCGCCTGGGCACGGCGATCAGCGTGACCTTGAGCTCGGCCATCGCCCCGCGTATCGAACTGCCTGCCAGCGCGGTGCAGGATGTCGAAGGCAAGACCCGCATCTGGGTCGTCGATACGCAACAGCAGAGCGTGCAGCCCCGTGATGTGACCCTGGTCAGCCGCGATGCCAACCGTGTCGTGCTCAACGGCGGGGTGCAGCCTGGCGAGCGTGTGGTCAGTGCCGGCGTCAACAGCCTCACACCCGGACAAAAAGTCAAAACCGACGAGGACAGCCCGCGATGAAAGGGAGCTTCAACTTATCCGACTGGGCGCTCAAGCATCAGTCCTTCGTCTGGTACCTGATGTTCGTCGCGCTGCTGATGGGCGTGTTTTCCTACATGAACCTGGGGCGCGAGGAAGATCCGTCCTTCACCATCAAGACCATGGTGATCCAGACCCGCTGGCCGGGCGCAACCCAGGAAGAAACCCTCAAGCAGGTCACCGACCGCATCGAGAAAAAGCTCGAAGAGCTGGACTCGCTGGACTATGTAAAAAGCTACACCCGGCCCGGTGAGTCCACGGTTTTTGTGTTCCTCAAGGACACCACCAGCGCCAAGGCGATCCCCGAGATCTGGTACCAGGTGCGCAAGAAGATCGACGACATCCGCGGCACCTTCCCCCAGGGCTTGCAGGGGCCGTCGTTCAACGACGAGTTCGGTGATGTATTTGGCTCGGTGTACGCCTTTACCGCCGATGGCATGTCGATGCGCCAGTTGCGCGATTACGTCGAGCAGGTGCGCGCCGAGATCCGGGCGGTGCCGGGGTTGGGCAAGGTCGAGATGATCGGCCAGCAGGACGAAGTGATCTACCTGAATTTCTCCACGCGCAAACTGGCCGCCCTGGGGATTGACCAGCGCCATGTGGTGCAGAGCCTGCAATCGCAGAACGCGGTGACCCCGGCCGGGGTGATCGAGGCCGGGCCGGAGCGGATTTCGGTGCGCACCACCGGGCAATTCGCCTCGGAAAAGGATCTGGCCGACGTCAACCTGCGTCTCAATGACCGCTTCTACCGCCTGGCGGATATCGCAGATATCAGCCGGGGCTATGTGGATCCGGCGCGGCCAATGTTTCGTTTCAACGGTCAGCAAGCCATCGGCCTGGCCATCGCCATGCAGAAGGGCGGCAACATCCAGGAATTCGGCAAGGCGCTGCACCAGCGCATGGACGAGCTGACGGCCGACCTGCCGGTGGGCATTGGCGTGCACAAGGTGTCGGACCAGGCAGAGGTGGTGGAGGAAGCGGTCGGCGGCTTCACCAGTGCGCTGTTCGAGGCGGTGATCATCGTGCTGGTGGTGAGCTTTATCAGCCTCGGCCTGCGTGCCGGGTTGGTGGTGGCATGCTCGATCCCGCTGGTGCTGGCACTGGTGTTTGTGTTTATGGAGTACAGCGGCATCACCATGCAGCGGGTGTCGCTGGGCGCGTTGATCATCGCCCTTGGTTTGCTGGTGGACGACGCGATGATCACCGTGGAAATGATGATCACCCGCCTGGAAAAAGGCGAAACCCTGGAGCAGGCCGCGACCTTTGCCTACACCTCCACCGCGTTCCCGATGCTCACCGGGACCCTAGTGACCGTGGCCGGGTTTGTGCCCATTGGCCTTAACGCCAGCTCGGCCGGCGAATATACCTTCACCCTGTTTGCCGTTATTGCCGTGGCGATGCTGGTGTCGTGGGTGGTGGCCGTGTTGTTTGCGCCGGTGATTGGCGTGCATATCCTCAGCAGCAAGGTCAAACCGCACAATGAAGAGCCGGGGCGCATTGGCCGGGCCTTCAATGGCGGCATGTTGTGGGCCATGCGCAATCGCTGGTGGGCGATCGGCCTCACGGTGCTGCTGTTCGCGGCGTCGGTGTTTTCCATGCAGTTTGTGCAAAACCAGTTCTTCCCGTCGTCGGATCGCCCGGAAATCCTCGTCGATCTCAACCTGCCGCAAAACGCCTCGATCAACGAAACCCGTAAGGCGGTGGACCGTCTGGAAGCGATCATCAAGGACGATCCGGATATCACGCGCTGGAGCACCTACATCGGTCAGGGGGCGATCCGCTTCTACCTGCCCCTGGACCAGCAACTGGAGAACCCGTATTACGCGCAGTTGGTGATCGTCAGCAAAGGTCTGGAAGAGCGCGGTGCGTTGATCGAGCGCCTGCAAAAACGTTTGCGCGATGACTTTGTGGGTGTCGGCAGCTTTGTCCAACCTCTGGAAATGGGCCCGCCGGTCGGGCGGCCGATCCAGTATCGGGTGTCGGGCAAGGACATCGATCAGGTGCGCAAACACGCCATCGAGCTGGCGACACTGCTGGATAAAAACAGCCACCTGGGCGAGATCATCTACGACTGGAACGAGCCGGGCAAAGTGCTGCGGATCGATATTGCCCAGGACAAGGCGCGCCAACTCGGGCTGTCGTCCGAAGATGTGGCGCAGTTGATGAACAGCGTGGTCAGCGGCGCGGCCGTGACCCAGGTGCACGACGATATCTACCTGATCAACGTGGTCGGCCGCGCCGAAGACGCCGAACGCGGTACCCCGGAAACCTTGCAGAACCTGCAGATCGTCACCCCCAGCGGCACTTCGATTCCGCTGCTGGCCTTTGCCACTGTGCGCTACGAGTTGGAGCAGCCGCTGGTGTGGCGCCGCGATCGCCTGCCGACCATCACCATCAAGGCCGCCGTGCGCGATGAGATGCAGCCGACCGACCTGGTCAAGCAGCTCAAGCCTGAAATCGACAAGTTCAGCGCCGGTTTGCCGGTGGGCTACAAGGTCGCAACCGGCGGCACCGTGGAGGAAAGCGGCAAGGCCCAGGGCCCGATTGCCAGCGTGGTGCCGTTGATGCTGTTCTTGATGGCGACCTTTTTGATGATCCAATTGCACAGCGTGCAGAAGACGTTCCTGGTGGCCAGCGTGGCCCCACTGGGCCTGATCGGCGTGGCGTTGGCGCTGATTCCCACCGGCACGCCCATGGGCTTTGTGGCGATCCTGGGGATCCTGGCGCTGATCGGCATCATCATCCGCAACTCGGTGATCCTGGTGACCCAGATCGACGCCTATGAGCGTGATGGCTACACGCCGTGGGACGCGGTGGTGCAAGCCACTGAACACCGGCGCCGGCCGATCCTGCTGACGGCGGCGGCGGCCAGCCTGGGCATGATCCCCATCGCGCGGGAGGTGTTCTGGGGGCCGATGGCTTACGCGATGATCGGCGGCATCATCATCGCGACCTTGCTGACGTTGCTGTTTTTGCCGGCGCTGTATGTGGCCTGGTACAAAATCCGCGAGCCCAAGACCGCGCCGTAACGCAACACTGTGGTGGGGAACACAGTGTTGGGAAGGACTCTGTGGAGAGGGGGCAGGCAGTGGGGAAAATCTTTAAATGGGCCTTGGAAAAGTACCGATCAACAAATTGCTTTACCCTCGGGCTTTCGCTCCTGTGAAGGCCCACGTCATGCCCCGTAACCTGCGCCGCGCCCTGTGCATCAGCATGCTGCTGCTCTCGCCACTGGCAGTGGCCAGCACCGTTCTGGAAAACCCCCAGTGGCGCATCGAACTCGACGCGGCCACCTTGGCCGTGCGCGTCACCCCGGCTGGCGGCGAACCGGTGCAAGCCGCCAGTGGCGTGGCGGCCCATCAGGTCAGCCAGTTGAAACAGTCCAAACAACAGGCCAATTGGCAATGGGACAACGGTGCCTATCGCCTCAGCGCCACCCTCGACCAGCGCGACCTGATCATCACCGTCACCGCACGCGAGGCCGCGGAGCTTGAGCTTATCCGCCAGCCTGCCAGCGCTATGGGCAATGGTTTGATCTGGCCCTTGGCCGAGGGGCATTACATCCCTGCCGGCAATCGTCTCTGGCAAGACTTCCTGCTCGAACAGGGCGACGTGAACAGCACCCAGGACCTGAGCCTGCCGTTATGGGGCGTCGACCACGGCAGCTTTACCCTCAACTGGCTGCTGACCAACCCCTACAACAATCGCTTGCAGTGGCAGGCCGAGGGCTCGCGCCTGGGCTTGTCGCTGCACCATGAATTCACCGGCCTTGACCCCACCGCGCCCATGACCCTGCGCCTGAACCTGGGCGAGGCCGACGTGCTGGCCGGTGCCAAACGTTATCGCCAATGGCTGATAGAGCAGGGGCGCTACGAGCCTTTGGCAGACAAGCTGCAACAGATCCCCGCCGGCAAAAAACTGTTGGGCGCCAGCCATGTGTACCTGTGGGGCAATGACCTGCTGGGCCTGGGCGATGTGCGCGATTGGGCGCAGTTACGCACATTGCTGCGCGCCCCTGACGGGCTGGGCGCACAACTCAATGGCCTGCTGGACCCGCAAGCGGCGCAGGTGGTGCAAGTTACCCTGCCGTTTCTGGATCGCTATCAGCAAGGTGTGCTGCTCAGAGGGCTTAACGCGGCGCTGAACAAAAAGGCGCGGTTGAACTGGCAGGCCCAGGTGCAGCCCGATATGCAGGCACTCGCCGCTGGCTACGGTGCAGTCCGTGAGGAACTGGCGTTGGCGTTTGCCAGCGCCTTGAACTCCCCCCCTCAAGCCTGGGGCAGCACGTTGTCGACAGCCACGATAAAGACCCTGCAGGACAGCGGCCTGCAACGCCTGCTGTTGACCCTGGGGGAGGGCTGGGAAGGCGGGCTCTGGCACTCCGAGGCGGTGCGCAAGGGGGTCGAGGCCGGATACTTGATGGCGCCCTATGACTCCTATGAAACCGCGCTGGCGGATAGCGAAAACCCCGATTGGATCACCGCGCACCTGGGCAGCCGCGCCTACCGCGACTGCGCGATCATGCTCAAGAACGGCCAGCTCAAGACCGGTTTCCAGAAGTCCGGGCATTACACCGACCCGCGCTGCGTGCGCCCGCTGTTGGAGGCACGGGTGGCAGCGGTGCAGGCCCGGGCCGGGTTCAATGCCTGGTTTCTCGATGCATACGCCACCGGCATGTTGTTTGACAGCTATCGCTCGGTGCTGGGCATGACCCAGGCACAGAACGCTGAAGGTAATGTCGACGCGGCCCGCTGGATCGGCAATCACCTGCAGTTGCCAGTGGGTTCCGAAGACGGCAACGCCACCACCGCCCGGGGCGTGTTGTTCGCCCATGGCATGCAGACGCCGGTCATGGGCTGGGGCGACCGCGAGATGACCCAGGACAAGCAATCGCCTTACTACGTGGGGGCCTGGTACCCACCGGAACAGCCAGCGGTATTCTTCAAGCGCGTGCCGCTCAAAGAGCCGCTGCGCACCGTGTACTTTGCCCCGGCGATGCGCCTGCCGTTATATCAGGCGGTCTTCCATGGCTCGGTCATCACCACCCATCACTGGCTGTTCGACAGCCTGAAACTGAGCAATGTGCAGGCGGAAAACGAGCTGACCCAACTGCTTTACAACGTACCGCCGCTCTATCATCTGAGTGCCGCTACGTTGAAGCAGCGCTTGCCAATGATCCAGCGCCAGGATGGGTTCTTTCGCCCGTTGCATGAGCGTCTGGCGACCCAGGCGCTGACGGATTTTCGCTGGCTGAGCAGCGACCGGCTGGTGCAGCAGACCACCTTTGCCGATGGCACGCGGTTGGTGGCCAATTTTGCGCAGGAACAGCGGGAAGGGTATGCCGGGCGCAGTGTGACGGCGTTGGTGGTGGGGGCGGAGCCGGTGGTGTATCAGGTGGATTAGCGGTGTTCTTGAGTCCATCGCGGGCAAGCCCGCTCCTACAGGGGAATACATTCCAATGTGGGAGCGAGCTTGCCCGCGATAGCGTCAGTTGCCCCTCCGCCGACATTGAACAATCAAATCGACAACTTGCTGGATAGTCGTGATGTGATCCCAATCATCCTGAGTTGCCTGCAATTTGAATTGCCATTTGATCTGCATGACAAAGCAGGTCAGATCTTCATCAATGATCTTAAAGTCGTGGATGAAGTCCGTTTGTTCTGTCACCTGGCTTCGGTCGATAAAGCCAATGATATCGACGAAAAGCCGGATCACTTTTTCACTGATCTCGGCCCTGGTCAGGTTATTTTCCATTTCTTGCCTCATAGGCACACTTACCAATACTCACTAGATCAAAAATAGCCAAACCAGCAGCAACGAAGGGGATGCCTCGCCCGAGAATGCCAAATACCCGGACGGTACCAAAAGTCGCTTTCGCCATGCCGGCCAATGTCGGCTGTCTGATCAGTGTACGAGGGAAAAAGCGCATTCCAATGAGGCTAACCAGGTTTGTTGTTTTGCTGGAGCCGACGTGGACCCAGGTTCCCACAGCAATTTTGCTGATAGGTATGCCCGCCATGCCGGTTATAACTGTTGCTGCTGTCAAGCCGTAGTGTTGCTGTGTGCATTTCCAGAGCTCTTCAAAAGTAGTGTTCGGTACAGAAGAGTCGGCATGAGTGGGCGTGAGTAACTTGTACTTGGCGCCATGGGTCCAGCCTGGTGTATTAGGCAAAACCATGACTGCCGGGCAGCTTGTCATCGTATTTCCCAGATGAAATGCCATGCTGGCAGTCGAGCCGAAATCTATGCCATTTCGTTCTAGCTCAAGTTGGCTTCGCATGATTGCCGAATGAAGATCGCTTTCCTGCATGACGTAATCCTTGTACGTAAATGACAGGCAAGATGTTAGGTCGCAGTAAAGGACCCTAGGCGGGAGAGGGGTAAATCCAGAAAGGTCCGACGTGACAGCAGGGCTAGGCCTACTGGCTATTCAGAATGCCTGTGGGCCTGATACCGGAGGCGATCACCCGTAGGAGCGGGCTTGCCCGCGATAGCGTGCGCTCAGACAACCCCGACCTTACGCCACACACTGGCCAACCAAGGCTGCTGCTCACGCGGCAGGCCTGCGGGGCGATAGTAGTGCTCCAGCTCCACAAACCCCGCCGCAGTCAGCAGCCCCTGCCAGGCCTCAAGGTCGTGATACGAGCCATAACGCGGCCCGTTCCAGCCCTCTTGGTTTTCCCCTCGGGGGTTGGAGCTGAATAACACCCCACCCGGCTTCAACGCCCCATGCAACTGCCTGAGAATGCGCGGCAATTCCTGCTTGGGAATATGAAACAGCACCGCATTGGCAAAAATCCCATCGAAACGCTCGGCCGGCAGGTCGAGCTTGAGGAAGTCCTGGTGCAGCACTTCGCAGCCGCTGTCCTGGCGCGCCATCTGCGCAAACCGCTCGGCGCCATCGAGCCCGACGGCGATATGTCCCAGGCGGGTAAACGTCTGCAAGTCGCGCCCCGGCCCGCAGCCGAAGTCCAGCACGGTAAACGGTGCATCACCCTGGATATGCCGCAGCAACGCCTCGATGTTCTGGCTCACATCGTGGTCGCGGGTGCCTTCGCGAAAATCCTCGGCCACCTGGTTGTAGTGGCCCAGGGTGGTGGAAGTAATCTGGTCGAGGTCGTCGGGGGCGAGTTTCATGGCAGTCGGCACCAGGGCAAAGAGAGTTGCCGACTATACCTCAGCGCTTGTTCAGCCCGCGCGCCAGGCGATCGCCGCCCAGTTGGATTGCCGCCACCAGAATCACCAACAGCACAATCACCGTGAGCATGATCTGGCTGTCGAAGCGCTGGTAGCCGTAGCGGTAGGCGATGTCCCCCAGGCCTCCGGCGCCAATCGCCCCGGCCATGGCCGAGGAGTTGATCATGGTCACCAGGGTAATGGTGAACCCGCCGACAATCCCCGGCAGCGCTTCGGGCAACAGCACATGCCAGACGATATGCCAGCGCCGGCAGCCCATGGCCTGCGCGGCTTCGATCAGGCCATGGTCGACTTCACGCAGGCTGACTTCGGCGATCCGCGCAAAGAACGGCGTGGCGGCGATGGTCAGTGGCACCACGGCGGCCCATACGCCGTAAGTGGTGCCGACGATCAGGCGGGTGAAGGGGATCAGCGCCACCATCAGAATCAGGAACGGGATGGAGCGGAACAGATTGACGAACGCCCCCAGCACCCGGTTCAACGCCGGGGCCTGGTAGATGCCGCCCTTGTCGCTGGTCACCAGGAACACCGCCAGCGGGATCCCCACCAGCAAGGCGATCAACGACGACACGCCCACCATCAACAAGGTGTCGATGGCGCCCTGCAATAAACGATCAAACCACATAACCCAGCACCTCGACCTGTTGTGCCCAGCGCGTGGCGCGGGTGCGTAATGTGTCGGCGTCCAGGGTTGAGCCCGTCACCGCCAGCAGCAATTGCCCCAGGGCGTGGCCCTGGATGCGTTCGACCCCACCTTGCAGCAGGCGCACGCGCCCACCCAGGGCGCTGAACAGCGCGGCGAGGTCCGGCTCGTCGGCACTGGCGCCGGTAAACTGCAGGCGCAGCACCACCGCTGCATGCGCTGACTGCGGCGTGGCTTGCAGGCGTTTTTGCAACTCGTCGGGCAAGCCGTGTTGCAGGGGCGCGAGCAGGGTTTTGCTGACCTCATGCCGGGGGTTGCCAAATACTTCCCATACCGGGCCTTGCTCGACGATCCGCCCATGCTCCAGCACCACCACGCGGTCGCAGATTTCGCGGATCACGGCCATCTCATGGGTGATCAGCACGATGGTCAGGCCCAGGCGCTGGTTGATCTCGCGCAACAGGCCGAGGATCGACTGGGTGGTTTCCGGGTCCAGGGCCGAGGTGGCTTCGTCGCACAGCAGGATCTGCGGGTCGTGTACCAGCGAGCGGGCGATGCCCACCCGTTGTTTCTGGCCCCCGGACAACTGCGCCGGGTACGCCTTGTGCTTGTCCTGCAAGCCCACCAATTCCAGGAGCTCACGCACTTTTTGCTCGCGTTGTGGCTTGGGCACACCGGCAACTTTCAGCGGCAGTTCGACGTTCTGCCACACGGTCTTGGCCGACATCAGGTTGAAGTGCTGGAAGATCATGCCGATGCGCCGCCGCAGGGCCACCAGGCGGTCTTCGTCGAAGTCGCCGATATCCACCTGGTCGATCAACACCCGGCCGCTGCTGGGTTGTTCCAGGCGGTTGATGGTGCGGATCAGCGACGACTTGCCAGCGCCGCTGCGGCCAATGATGCCGAACACTTCGCCGCGCTGGATCGCCAGGTCGATACCTTGTAGTGCGTGCACCGTGCCGTCATAGGTTTTGCCCAAGTTGATAAAACGCACATGGGCGTGGTTCAAGTCCGGATGCAGCTCTGTCTGCCGGGCGTCCCTGGGCGGTGTGCCGAGGTCGCGCAGTTGGGCGTTGGCGGCGCTCATATTCAGCCTTCCCAGCCGACTTGGTAGAGCTTGCCCAGGGATTTATCCAGGGCTGCGCGGACCACCGGCGAGTGCTGGTAGATCTCGACGAACTTGATGACGCGCGGGTCGGTGGTGCCTTTGGGCTGGGTCACGAACTGGATCACGTATTCCGGATGGTCGAGGCCGTCGAACAGCAGCGCCGACTCGGCATTGAAGGTCTTGGACAGGCGGATATAGGCCGGGTAGCCCTGCACCAGGTCGGCGTCGTCATAGGCGCGCACCAACTGCACGGCTTCGACCTGCAGGATCTTGATCTTTTTCGGGTTGGCGACGATGTCTTCTTCGGTGGCCTTGTAGCCCACGCCCGGCTTGAGGGTGATCAAGCCCGCCTTGGCCAGCAGTTGCAGGCCGCGCCCGCTGTTGATCGGGTCGTTGGCGATGGCCACGCTGGCGCCTTGGGGCAGTTCATCGAAGCTTTTGTATTTTTTCGAGTACAGGCCCACGTTGTTGATGATCCCGGGCTTGAACGGCACCAAGTCAAAACCGGCGGCGGCCTTGGCGTTTTCCAGGAACGGGATGTGCTGGAAGTAGTTCACGTCGATATCGCCGGCGGCGAGGCTGACGTTGGGCGCGATCCAGTCGGTGAACTCCACCAGCTCGACTTTCAGGCCCTGCTTGCCGGCCTCTTCGACGGCGGCTTCCAGGGGAATGGCGAAGGCGGCGGTGGTGCCGATTTTGAGCGGCGCATCGGCGGCAAATACCGCCGAGCTGAACAGACCGAGAGCTAGGGCCAGTGCTTTGACTGGGTGGGAGAGCAGGGTTTTTTTCATCATTGATATTCCAAATGTAGGAGCGAGCTTGCTCGCGAAAAACCTGAGGGCGCCTCGGGGTATCAGGTACCCCGCGTTATCGTTAACGATTTTCGCGAGCAAGCTCGCTCCTACAGGGGTTGGTGGCGGTAGGTGGAACCGGTGTGTTGTTTGGGTAAATAGGCATCGCGGTGGAACACTTTTTCCCGCAGTGTCCCGGTCTCATAAGCGGTCTTGTACGACCCGCGCCTTTGCAACTCCGGAATCACCAGTTCGATAAAATCCACATAGCTTTCCGGCGTCACAATGCGCGTCAGGTTGAAGCCATCCAGACCGGTCTCGGCGATCCAGGATTCCAGCTCATCCGCCACCTGCGCAGGCGAACCCACCAGGGTGATATAGCGCCCGCCCAATGCGTGCTGCTCCAACAACTTGCGACGGGTCCAGTCATTGTTCTGCAAGGTCTTGGTGGCTGACTGGATGGCGTTGCTCTTCACGTACTGGATCGGCTCATCCAGTTCGTACTGCGAGAAATCGATGGCGGTGGATGCGCTGAAGTGCGCCACGCCGGCTTCGGCACTGGCGTAGCTCAGGTACTCGGCGTGCTTGGCCCAGGCCAACGCCTCGGTGGCGCCGACAATCACGTTGAGCCCCATGAACACCTTGATGTCGTCCGGCTTGCGCCCGGCCTCGACTGCGCTGGCGCGCACCTTGTCCACTTGTACCTTGGTCGCGGCCTTGTTCTGCCCGCTGATAAACACGCACTCGGCATGGCGCCCGGCGAACAGCAGGCCGCGCTCGGAACTGCCGGCCTGGAACAGCACCGGCGTGCGCTGCGGCGACGGCTCGCACAGGTGATAGCCCTCCACTTGGTAGAACTCACCGTGGTGCTCGATCTTGTGCACCTTGCCCGGCTGGGCATAGATCCGTTGCTTGGGGTCATTGAGCACCGCGTCGTCTTCCCAGCTGCCTTCCCAGAGCTTGTACAGCACCTCCAAGTACTCGTCGGCCTGGTCGTAGCGCCGGTCATGCTCGACCTGTTCGGTGAGGCCCATGGCCTTGGCGGCGCTGTCCAGATAGCCGGTGACGATGTTCCAGCCCACCCGGCCACGGCTCAGGTGATCGAGGGTGGACATGCGCCGGGCGAACAGATACGGCGGTTCGTAGGTGAGGTTGGCGGTCAGGCCGAAGCCGAGGTGCTTGGTCACGGCGGCCATGGCCGAGACCAGCAGCAGCGGGTCGTTGACCGGCAGTTGGATCGACTCCTTGAGCGGCACGTCGACCGAGCCTTGATAGACGTCGTACACACCCACGATATCGGCGATGAACAAACCGTCGAACAGGCCGCGCTCCAGCAGCTGCGCAAGTTCGGTCCAGTATGCGATGGTTTTGTACTGGGTCGAGGTGTCCCGTGGATGGGTCCACAGCCCATGGTTGATATGCCCGATGCAGTTCATGTTGAAGGCATTGAGCAGGATCTTTTTCTTGGGCATCAGATGGTCCCCCGCAGTGGCGGGTTTTCATCGTTGAGGTAGTAGTTGCCCACCGCATGGTATTTCCAGCGTACCGGGTCGTGCAGGGTATGCACCCGGGCGTTGCGCCAGTGGCGGTCCAGGCCATGTTCGGCAAGGGTTGCCTGGCTGCCGGCGAGTTCGAACAGGGTGCTGCCGGCGGCCAGGGAAATCTCGGTGCTCAGGGCGCGTGCTTCGGCCACGGCAATCGAGGCCGCCGCGACGGTTTGTGCGGTGCTGTCGGCCTGGGCGCGGTCGAGGAATTCGCCGCAGCGCTCCAGCAGGGCTTCGGTGGCGTGCAGGCGGATGCTCAGGTGGCCGAAGCTCTTGAGGGTCAGTGGGTCTTCGCTGGCCTTGTCATTGCCCGAGTCGATCCACGGCCGGGTCTTGGTGCGCACAAAATGCAGGGCATCTTCAAAGGCCGCGCGGGCGATGCCGGTGTCGATGGCTGCATGAAGGATCTGGGCCAGCGGGCCCACGGTGGTCGGGCGCTCAAAGGCGCTCTGGAACGGGATCACGTCCTCGGCCCCGACCCATACGTTGTCGAACACCACCGAGCCGCTGCCAGTGGTGCGCTGGCCAAAGCCGCTCCAGTCGTCAATCACCGTCAGGCCCTGGCTGTCGCGCGGGACAAAGGCCAGTTGTTGCACGCCGTGCTCGTCCACCACCGATGTGGGAATGCGCTGGGCGTAGATCGCGCCGGTGGCGTAGAACTTGCGGCCGCTGATACGAAATCCGTCACCATCGCGGGCGAGTTTGGTCACCCGGTCATGGGCGGTCTTGGTGCCCAGTTCCGCCAGGGCATTGCCAAAGCGCTGGCCGGCCAGCACCTCGGCGTACAGGCGCTGTTGCTGCGCCGGGCTGCCGTTTACGCGCAGTACTTCCAGAGCATAGAAATGGTTCTGCGGGATCTGCCCCAGTGAAGCATCGGCCTGGCCGATCAGGGCGATGACCTTGGCCAGGGTGACGTTGGATACGCCAGCGCCGCCGTAGGCCTTGGGCACGCTGATGCCCCACAGGCCGGAACGGGAAAAGGCCTCCAGTTCGGCGAGCGGCAGGCGGCGTTCGCGATCGCGCAGGGCGCTGTCACGGCGAAAGTCTTCGGCCAGGTCGCTGGCGACAATCAGGGCTTGTTCATCGCTGGCGATGACCGCGACGGGATGGGAAAGCGTCATGTTTTTCTCCAGAGGTCTGGTCGTCAGATCCAGGAATGCCGGGCCGGCAATGTTCCATTGAGGTACCAGGCGCCCACCGCGTGATATTTCCAGCGCACCGGGTCGTGCAGGGTGTGCACCCGGGCATTGCGCCAGTGGCGGTCAAGGTTGAATTCGGCGAGGGTGGCGCGGCTGCCGGCCAGTTCGAAGAGCTTCTCGCTGGCCAGCAGCGAGACTTCGGTGGTCAGCACCTTGGCTTGGGCCACGGCAATCGAAGCACGGGCGGCGGAGTGTTCGGTGATGGGCGCGGCGCTGACCTGGTCCAGCACTTGGCCGGCCTTGCGTAGCAGGGCTTCGGCGGCGTGCAGTTCGATTTTCAGTTTGCCGATATCGGCAATCACATAGAGGTCATCGCTGGCCCGCTCGACCTTGGCGTCGATCCATGGCCGCGCGCGTTCACGCACAAAGCTGATGGTGTCGTCGAGGGCGCCGCGGGCGATGCCGGCGTCGATGGCCGCCTGGATCAATTGCGAGACCGCGCCCTGGATGCCCGGGGTTTGCCCCAGGCGCCAGGTCGGCACCACCAGGTCGGCGTCCACCGGCACGTTGTTGAGCAGCACGGTGCCGCTGGCGGTGGTGCGTTGGCCAAAGCCCGACCAGTCATCGACGATGCGCAGCCCCGGGGTGCCCCGTCGCACAAACGCCATGACCTGGCGGCCTTCGTCATCCAGGGCCTTGACCGCGACCCAATGGGCAAACAGCGCGCCGGTGGAGTAGAACTTCTGGCCGTTGATGACAAAACCATCAGCCTCGGCGCTGATCCGGGCCTTCACATCCAGGGTGTTTTTGGTGCCGCGCTCCGGGCCACCGTTGCCGATGCGCCAGCCATCCAGCACGCTTTGGAACAGCTGTTTTTTCTGCGCTTGGCTGGCAGCGCCTTGCAGCACGTGCAAGATGCCGAAGTGGTTTTGCGGGATCTGCCCCAGGGCTGGGTCGACGGCGCTGATAATCGCGAACACTTCGGCCAGGGTCACGAACGACACTTGCGGGCCGCCGTATTCGCGGGGAATGGAAATACTGCCCAGGCCACTGCGGGTGAACTGTTCGATTTCGGCCCAGGGCAGTTTGCGCTGGCGGTCGCGCAACCCGGCTTGCAGGCGGGCGGCCTGGGCAAGCTCGTGGGCGGCGGCGAGGGCTTCACTGTCGTTGCGCAACACCTTGGTGGGCAACAGTAGCGGGGCGATATCCAGATCGCTCTGGAGGGGTGATTGCGCCAAGTTAGACATCGGTGCGCCCCTGCGTGGCTACACGTAATGCCCTGGCGTTGTGCACCGGGGTGATTCTGACCATACCTACCTCACATCCGTGGAAAAGCTTAAAAATCAGGAATGTCCGGTGGTCCGGTGTATATACCCTAAGCGTGTTTATTTTTTAAATAAACTAACTTTTAGGAATATGCATAGAAGGTCTGTCACCCCGGCTCGCAGGGCGAGCCAAGACGCCGTGGTTGGTACACCGACGGATGGCTGGCCGGGCCATGGGCCTGAGCCTGGGCGATGCTCACAATGCGTGGCGGGGCCCAGCGGGAGTTGTTGCCCACGCGGTCGATCACGCAGTAGGTGACCTCCTGGCGCGCATCGTCCCCCGCTTCGAGGATCAGCGTCGAAGGCACCCAGACGTGCACGGCCCGGCCCACTTCGTTGGCCTGGATGGGGGGCAGGTCAAGGCGCGCATCGCCCCAGCGCAGGGTGATTGCATCACCGGTGGCCATGTTCAGGTAGGGCTCGATGGTCAACGGCACGCCCCGGCGGATCTGGCTGGGGTTGACCCCATGGCGACGGATGGTTTCCGGCAGGCCGACAGGGGCCAGGCTCTGGTTTTCTTCACCACACAGCACCGATGGCTGGCCGCCAGGGCATGCGGTCTTGACCTGCACGCGGGTAATCAGGGAACGCGCCGGGCCGCGCCCCACTTGCATGATCCGGTAATGAATCCGCGCGGCGCCATTTTGCACAAAACTTTCGGGCACCCGCAGGCTGCTGGGCTGACCGATATCGGCGGTGCTCACGCGCTTGGAGGCGGCAAAGCAGTTATTCCAGAACAACTCGATCAGGTCGCCCTTGCCCATGTTTGGGTACGGGGCGATATCGACCTGCAAATGGGTGGCGGCCTGCGCATTGATACCTTGTTTGAGGGCCTGGGGCACTGTCGGCGCGGCGAGCATGGCCAGGGGGGGAATGTGCGTCATAAATAATCTCCTTGATGCAGCCAGCAGCGATCGTTCCGAACCCTGAGTGTGGGGTTCGAAAGGAACGATTTTTTTGAAAAGCCAGGATAGGATCCAATCCTCTGGGCCTTAGATAAGAGGGTTGGCCAGGGGGCGTCAATGGCGGCAAAAGGCTAAACGGCGGGTTTGGGATTATTCAGATGGGTCTGACTGGGAGGGGGTGTAAAGGCGGGTTTGGGTAGGGTGCTTTTCTATGTGAGGCACGCCAATCCCTGTAGGAGCGAGCTTGCTCGCGAAGAACGTCCAGACGACACGGTTAATCTGATTCTGCGCGTTATCGTTGACGTTTTTCGCGAGCAAGCTCGCTCCTACAGTCGGTCAGGATTGTTTTAGTGGGTGAGGAATTTGCTGAGGAACTGCCGGGTGCGTTCTTCCTTGGGGTTGGCAAACAGCGCCTTGGCTTCGCCCTGCTCGACGATCACCCCCTTGTCGAAAAAGATCACCCGGTTGGCCACATCCCGGGCAAAGCTCATTTCGTGGGTGACGATGACCATGGTGCGGTTCTCTTCGGCCAGGCTGCGGATGGTTGCCAGCACTTCGCCGACCAACTCCGGATCGAGGGCCGAGGTCGGTTCATCGAACAGGATGACTTCCGGTTCCATCGCCAAGGCCCGGGCAATAGCCACCCGTTGCTGCTGACCACCGGACAGGCGCCGGGGATAGGCGTCCTCTTTGCCCGCCAGGCCGACCTTGGCCAGTAGCGAGCGACCGAGGCGGTCGGCGGCGTCAGGCGCCATCTTCTTGACCACCAGCGGGCCTTCGATGACGTTTTCCAGCGCGGTGCGGTGGGGGAACAGGTTGAAGTTCTGGAACACAAAGCCCACATGCTGACGCAGGCGTCGCACCAGGCTTTGTTGCTGGTTGAGCGGGCGGCTGCCGTCGATCTGGATGTCGCCGACCTTGATCCGGCCACTGGTGGGTTCTTCGAGGAAATTCAGGCAGCGCAGGAAGGTGGTCTTGCCGGACCCGCTGGGACCGATGATGGCGACGACTTCGCCTTCCTTGACCTCCAGGTCGATGCCGTTGAGCACCACCTGACCCTTGAATTGTTTGGTCAGTTTTTCAACCACGATCATGCTTCAAGACTCCAGGTCATGCCGGTTGACCCGGTCTTCCAGGCGATTCTGAAAATGCGCCAGGATGCTTGCCAGGACCCAGTAGATCAGGGCCGCGGACAGGTACATGGTGAAAATTTCAAAGGTGCGCGCAGACACCAGTTGAGCCTGGCGGAACAGTTCGGGCACCTGGATCGTAGCGGCCAGCGCCGTGTCCTTGACCAGCGAAATAAAGCTGTTGCCCAAGGGCGGCAGGGCGGTGCGCATGGCCTGCGGCAGGATGGCCCGGCGCAGGGTCTGCGCACGGGTCATGCCGATACTGGCGGCCGCTTCCCACTGCCCACGCTCGATGGAACCGATGGCCGCACGCAGGATTTCACAGGCGTAGGCGGCCATGTTCAGCGAGAAGCCGATCATCGCCGCCGGGATCGGATCCAGTTCGATTCCCACTTGCGGCAAGCCGTAGTAGATCAAAAACAGCTGCACCAGCAACGGCGTGCCGCGAAAGAACGAGACGTACACCCGGGCGGTCCAGCTCAAGAGCTTGAAGCGCGACAGGCGCATCAAGGCCAGGCCGAAGCCCAGCAGTAAACCGAAAAACATCCCGCCGAGGCTGAGGATCACCGTGTAGTACGCGCCCTTGAGCAGAAAGGGCGCGGAGTCGAGCGCGAGTTGGAAACCTGCTTCCATTATTGAGTGACGTCAGCGTTGAAGTATTTCTCGGACAGCTTCTTCAAGGTGCCGTCGGCGCGCAGTTTGTCGAGGGCCTGGTTGACCGCCTCAAGCAGCTCAGGCTCGCCTTTGCGCAGGGCAATCCCGGCTTCCTGACGGGAGAAGGCTTCACCGGCAGCGGCGGTGTCCTTGGCTTTTTTCGCATATTCCAGGGCCGCCAGGCGGTCGATCAGGATTGCGTCGATACGGCCAATGCGCAGGTCCTGGAACTTGGTCGGGTCGTCGTTATAGGTCTTGATGATGGCTTTGGGTTGGTTGTCCTTGAGCCATTGTTCGTAGTTGGTGCCCAGGCCTACCCCGACTTTTTTGCCGGCCAGGTCATCGGCGGTCTTGATGGTGTCGACGTTTTTCGCCAGGGTCAGGGCCTGGATCCCGGAGACGGTGTAGGGCTTGGAGAAGTCGTACTTTTTCTGGCGCTCTTCGGAGATTGTTACCTGGTTGACCACGGCGTCGAGGCGCTTGGATTCCAGAGCGGCGAGGATGCCGTCCCACGGGGTGGCTTGCAGCTTGACCTTGACGCCCAGCTCCTTGGCCAGGGCTTCGGACAGCTCGACTTCAAAGCCGCTGAGCTTGCCGCTTTCATCGACGAAGCTGAACGGTGGGTAGGTGCCTTCCAGGCCGATCTTGATCTCGCCGGCCTTCTTGATCTTGCCCAGTTGCTCGCCGGCAACCGCCTGGCCCAGCAACCCGGCGCCAAGGGCCAGGCCCAAAGTGCCAACCAGCAACGTTCGACGCAATACAGAAATAGTCATGACAAGCCCCTGTGTTTTTTGTGGTGTGCGAAGCAGGTGACGCAGTGGTCGTATCCTGCCCTAAAAACGCGGTGTGTGGGAGCGCGACTATAGGGCGAGGTTTAAAGTGTTAAAAATAATATAAATTCAGTTTTATATTCTATTAAGGAATATGAATTCGATGAAAATTCAATTGTGGGAGCGGGCTTGCTCGCTCCCACATTTAGTAAGTATGCCTCCCGTCAGAACACCGAGTCATAGGCAAACAACGCCGGCGCCCCGCCGGTGTGCAGGAAGATGATCGGCCCGTCGCCGAACGCCCCGCGCCCGATACCGTCAAGCAATCCGGCCATGGCCTTGCCGGTGTAGACCGGGTCGAGCAGCAGGCCTTCCTGGCTCGCCAGCAGCTTGATTGCCGCCAGGGTGCCGGCGTTGGGTTCGCCGTAGCGCGGGGCGAAGTACTCGTCCCAAAGAATCACCTTGAACGCGTCGGGTACATCCACCCCCAGCAACTGCGCCGTGCGCTCGGCCAGGCCTTGGACCTTGGGCCGTTGCGCTTCGTCGGTGCGCGACACGGTGACGCCAATCACCGGCAAGTCCGGCAGCACTTCACTCAACGCCAGGGCCAGGCCGCTGTGGGTGCCGGCGCTGCCGGATGCCAGGACCACCGCCGCGAACTGCAGGCCGCTGGCGTCAATCTGCGCGGCCAATTCCAGCCCGGCGCGCACATAGCCCAGGGCGCCCAGGGCGTTGGAGCCGCCGATAGGCACCAGGTAGGGGTTTTTGCCATTGCTGCGCAGGCGCTCGGCCAGGGCATGGAGTTGCTCGTCGGCGTTGTCCAGGTTTTCGACGAGTTCGACCTTGGCGTCGAACAGCTCGACCAACAAGCGGTTGCCATTGCTCAGGTAGTTGGGGTCGTCGGTGCCCGTGGGATTTTCCAGCAGGGCGACACAGCCCAGGCCCAGCTTGGCGGCGAGGGCTGCGGTCTGGCGCACATGGTTGGACTGGATCGCGCCGGCGGTGATCAGCGTATCGGCGCCCTGGGCCAGGGCATCGGCGGCAAGGTATTCGAGCTTGCGCAGCTTGTTGCCGCCCATGGCCAGCGGCGTGGTGTCATCGCGTTTGATGTAGATATCACGGCCCAGCCAGGTCGACAGTCGTTCGAGTTTTTCCAGGGCGGTGGAGCCACCGAGCAGTTCCAGACGATTAAAACGGTCGAGCTGTTGTTTGATCATGGTCACGCACGGGTAAGAGGAGATGGGAAGGACTATAGGCAGGGCTTTTTGCGCGGGCAACTGCCAGTTGCTTATGCTCTGCGGTTATTAGCATTGCACCATTGGTTCTTAAGGGCGGCCCGGTTGCATACCGTAAAGTGACGGCCATTACGTCAGGAGTGAATACCGTGAGCGAGCGTTCCAGTCATTGGCAATTACAGACCATCGTCAGCCAGTTGCGCGGTGCCCGGGACCAGTGGCGCACGCGCAACGGGCGGGTCAGCGGCGAGCAGGGCGGTCGCGAGTTACCTTCCCGTGATGCGGTGGCGCAGATTCTCGAGGCGTTGTGCGGCGCCCTGTTCCCCATGCGCCTGGGGCCGGTAGATTTGCGTGAGGAGAGTGAGGATTTCTACGTCGGCCATACCCTCGATGTGGCACTCAATGCCTTGCTCGCCCAGGCCCGCCTGGAGTTGCGCTATGCCGCGCGCCAAGGCGGCCATGCCGATACTGAAGTCGATGCATTGGCCATTCGCCTGATCCAGGACTTTGCCCTGGCCTTGCCGGCGTTGCGCAGCCTGTTGGACACCGATGTGCTGGCCGCCTATCACGGCGACCCGGCCGCGCGCAGTGTGGATGAGGTGTTGCTGTGCTACCCGGGGATCCTGGCGGTGATCCACCATCGCCTGGCCCACCATTTGTATCGCGCCGGGCTGCCTCTGCTGGCGCGGATCAGCGCGGAAATCGCGCATTCGGCCACTGGTATCGACATTCACCCTGGCGCGCAGATCGGCCCGAGTTTCTTTATCGACCACGGTACGGGCGTGGTGATTGGCGAGACAGCGATCATTGGCGAGCGGGTGCGTATCTACCAGGCAGTGACCCTGGGCGCCAAGCGTTTCCCGGCGGATGAGGATGGGCAGTTGCAGAAGGGCCATCCGCGCCACCCGATTGTCGAGGACGATGTGGTGATCTATGCCGGGGCGACGATCCTGGGACGGATCACCATCGGCAAGGGCTCGACCATTGGCGGCAATGTGTGGCTGACCCGCAGCGTGCCGGCGGGGGCGAACATCACGCAGGCGAATTTGCAGCATGATGATGGGACGCAGAAGTAGTGTTGAAGTAGCGACGATCTAATGTGTGGGCTTGCTCGCGAATGCGTAGTGTCAGTCACTGACTGTGTATCTGATACACCGCATTCGCGAGCAAGCCCGCTCCCACATTTTGCCTGAATTCCAAATTCAACCAGTAATCGCTGAACGTTTTGCCTTTCCCTCCCGTCATACCCTTCCTTGAGCTAGTGTAGGAATTACCTACCACTCAGCCCTGCGATTAGTCCCAGACCGCCTATTCATGTTTAACTTGAACGTTCGTTCAAGTTAAACCGGTGGTTCGCTGCCCGCTCACAACAGGAGGCTTACCTTTGCTGAGTCCGTTTTATACAGCCACATCCAACACCCTCGAGGTGCACCGTTCATGAGTGCATCGTCTGCTCCTTCAAGCGGCCTGGTGCGCATGAATGCACCGGTGTTTTACTTCGCCGCGAGCTTCATCCTGCTGTTTGGCCTCACCGTTATCGCGATCCCCGAACAGGCTGGCGCCTGGTTGCTGGCCGCGCAAAACTGGGCGGCCAATACGGTCGGCTGGTACTACATGCTGGCGATGACCCTGTATCTGGTCTTCGTGGTGGTCACCGCGTTGTCTGGCTACGGCAAGATCAAACTCGGTGCCGACCACGACGAGCCCGAATTCAGTTATTTGTCCTGGGCCGGCATGCTGTTTGCCGCCGGGATCAGCATCACGCTGTTTTTCTTCTGCGTCTCGGAGCCCTTGACCCACCTGGTGCAACCGCCCCAGGGCGAGGCCTTGAACGCCGATGCGGCGCGCCAGGCCATGCAGGTGCTGTTCCTGCATTGGGGCCTGCACGGCTGGGGTGTATTTGCGTTTGTCGGTATGGCCCTGGCGTACTTCGCCTACCGGCATAACCTGCCGCTGGCCTTGCGTTCGGCGCTGTACCCGCTGATCGGCAAGCGCATCAACGGCCCTATTGGCTATGCGGTGGATGGCTTCGGCATCATCGCCACAGTGTTCGGCCTGGGCGCCGACATGGGCTTTGGGGTGCTGCACCTCAACTCGGGTCTGGACTACCTGTTCGGCATCGCCCACACCCAATGGATCCAGGTCGGCCTGATCACCCTGATGATGGGCGCGGCGATCCTGGTTGCAGTAGCCGGTGTCGACAAGGGTGTGCGGGTCATGTCCGACATCAACATGCTGCTGGCCTGTGCGCTGCTGCTGTTTGTGTTGTTCGCCGGGCCCACCCAGCATTTGCTCAACACCCTGATCCAGAACATCGGTGACTACCTCGGTGCGTTGCCGACCAAGAGTTTTGACGTTTACGCCTATAACGAACCCAGCGACTGGCTCGGCGGCTGGACCGTGTTTTATTGGGCCTGGTGGATTGCATGGTCGCCGTTCGTGGGCCTGTTCATTGCACGGATCTCCCGTGGCCGCACCATCCGCGAGTTCGTCTTCGGCGTGTTGCTGATTCCGCTGGGCTTCACCCTGGCGTGGATGTCGATCTTCGGCAACAGCGCCATTGATCAGGTGCTCAATCACGGCATGGTCGCCCTGGGTCAGTCCGCCATCGACGACCCCTCGATGAGCCTGTACCTGCTGCTGGAAACTTATCCGTGGAGCAAGACCGTGATCGCGGTCACGGTGTTTATCAGCTTTGTGTTCTTTGTCACCTCGGCCGACTCCGGCACCGTGGTGCTGTCGACCCTGTCGTCCAAAGGTGGCAACGCCGATGAAGACGGGCCCAAGTGGCTACGAGTGTTTTGGGGTGCGATGACCGCGCTGGTGACCAGCGCCTTGCTGTTCGCCGGCAGCATCGACTCGCTCAAGTCCGCAGTGGTGCTGACCTCGCTGCCGTTCTCGTTGATCCTGCTGTTGATGATGTGGGGGCTGCATAAGGCGTTCTACCTCGAGTCCCAGAAGCAGATCGCCCAACTGCACTCCCTGGCCCCTGTGTCGGCATCCCGCAAGGGCCGTGGCGGCTGGCGCCAGCGCTTGAGCCAGGCGGTGCATTTCCCTTCACGGGACGAGGTCTACCGTTTTCTTGAAACCACGGTACGCCCGGCCATTGAGGAAGTGACTGCGGTGTTTGTCGAGAAGGGCCTGAACGTTGTCACCCAGCCCGACCCGTCCAACGACAGCGTCAGCCTGGAAATCGGCCACGGCGAAGAGCGTCCCTTTGTCTACCAGGTGCAGATGCGCGGCTACTTCACGCCGTCCTTTGCCCGTGGCGGCATGGGCTCCAAAGAGATGAACAACCGTCGCTACTACCGGGCGGAAGTGCACTTGAGCGAGGGTAGCCAGGACTACGACTTGGTGGGCTACACCAAGGAGCAGATCATCAACGACATCCTCGACCAGTACGAGCGGCATTTGCAGTTCCTGCATCTGGTGCGCTGAACAAACGGTAGGAGCGAGCTTGCTCGCGAAGATCGCCAACGAAAATGCGGGGCATCTGATGCCCCGCAGCGTCCTTGGGTTTTTCGCGAGCAAGCTCGCGCCTACAAGGGTTTGTTAGAAGGGCACGTCACCCAGGATTGTTGCCCGATGCATTACCCGCCGTTGTGGCCGGTAGTCGTCCACGGCGTAGTGCTGGGTCACGCGGTTGTCCCAGAAGGCTACGTCGTTAGCTTGCCAGCGCCAGCGGATAGTGAATTCCGGGCGGGTGGCGTGGGCGAACAGCAGTTTGAGGATGACCTCGCTTTCGGCCGGTTCCAGTTCGTTGATCTTGCTGGTGAAGCCGTCGCTGACAAACAGCGATTTGCGCCCGCTGACCGGGTGGGTGCGGATCACCGGGTGCGACAGTGGCGGGTTCTTTCTGCGTGCCTCTTCCCAGCGGGCCAGGTCTTGGGCGGTGTTGCCGTAACGCTCTAGAGGGAACGAGCGAGTGAAGTCGTGGGTCGCCGTCAGGCCGGTCAAAAAGCTCTTCATCGGTTCTGATAACGCCTCAAAGGCCGCGATGCCGCTGGCCCACAAGGTGTCACCGCCAAAGGCCGGTAGCAGTTTGGCGCTGAGCACCGCGCCCATGGCTGGAGTGGGCAGGAAGGTCACGTCGGTGTGCCAGATGGCGTTGTCGCGCACGTCGGTGACGGCGGTGTCGAGGATCAGCACTTCGGGTTGTTCCGGCACGTTGGGGTAGATCGGGTGAATGTGCAGGTCACCGAAATTCGCCGCGAAGCGCGCTTGCTGTTGCGGGGTGATCGGCTGGTCGCGAAAGAACAGTACCGAATGCTGGAGCAGCGCCTGCTCGATGGCGTCGCGCTGTTCGAGGTTCAGCGGCTGGGCAATATCGACGCCACTGATCTGGGCGCCCAGGGCGCTGCTTAAGGGGGTAATGGTCAGGCGGCTCATGTTCTTCTCGCAAATGTCGGGCGCCGAGATGCCGGCGTAGTCAGTGCTGTTGTTATTCAGTGGGCCTGGCCATGCCATGGCACCAGCTTGCGCTGCAGGGCACGCAGGCCCATCTCCATGGCGAAGGCAATCAGGGCGATGACCAGGATGCCCAGCACCACCACATCGGTGACCAAAAACTGCGCCGCTGACTGCACCATGAACCCCAGGCCGCTGGTGGCGGCGATCAGTTCGGCGGCGACCAGGGTCGACCAGCCCACGCCCAGGCCGATGCGCACGCCGGTGAGGATGTCGGGCAGGGCGCTGGGCACAATCACATGGCGGATCAACTGCGCCCGCGTCGCGCCCAGGGACTGCGCTGCGCGCAATTTGGCCGGGTCTACGGTGCGTACGCCGGTGGCGGTAGCGATGGCAATTGGCGCGAAGATCGCCAGATAGATCAGCAACACTTTGGACAGCTCGCCAATGCCGCACCAGATCACGATCAGCGGCAGGTAGGCCAGCGGTGGAATCGGGCGGTAGAACTCGATCAGCGGGTCGAGAATGCCACGGGCGATACGGTTGGCGCCGATAGCAATGCCGACCGGCACGGCGGTCAGCACCGCAAAGCCCAGGCCCAGGCCGATGCGCCCCAGGCTGGCGCCCAGGTGCTGCCAGAGGGTCGAGTCCATATAGCCGCTGGTCGCCAGCAGCCAGCCTTTTTGCAGCACGGCCGATGGTGGCGGCAGGAACAGTGGTTCGATCAGCCCGCTGGCGGTCACGGCCCACCACAGCGCCAGCAGCGCAACCAGCGTCAGCACGCTGATCCAGCGCGTGCTCAACGTGCGGCGCAGCGGCGGGCTGGCTTGGCTGACGGCAGTGGCCGGGATTTCATAACTGCTCATGCGTACACCTGCCGTTGGGAGAACACTTTGCCCAGCACGTGTTCGCGGGTTTCGATAAACCGGGGGTCGGACTTGATCGCGCGCGCCGATTCGCCGGCAGCGTAACGCTGGCCGAAATCCAGGCTCAGGCGCTCGACGATTTGCCCGGGGTTGGGGGCCAGCAGAATCAGGTCGGTGGCGAGAAATACCGCTTCTTCGATGTCGTGGGTGATCAGGAACACCGGCTTGGCTGTGCGCCGCCAGACTTGCAGCAGCAGCTCCTGCATCTGTTCGCGGGTGAAGGCATCGAGGGCGCCGAAGGGTTCGTCCATCAGCAACACCCGGGGGTCGGCAGCCAGAGCGCGGGCCAGGCCGACGCGTTGTTTCTGCCCGCCAGACAGCTGCCAGATGCGCCGGCTGTCAAAGCCGGCCAGGTCCACCAGCGCGAGCATCTCACGGGCGCGGACTTGCCGCTGGGCCTTGGGCATGCCGGCCAGTTCCAGACCGAAGCCGACATTGGCCAGCACATCCTGCCAGGGCAGCAAGGCATCGTCCTGGAACACCACGCCACGCTCGGCACTCGGGCCTTTGACGGGCACGCCGTCGAGGGTGATGCGCCCGGCGCTGGGTTCGACGAAGCCGGCAATCAGGTTCAACAGCGAAGTCTTGCCACTGCCGGAAGGGCCGAGGGCCACCAGCAATTGCTGGGGACCAAGAGTCAGGGAAATATCCTTCAGCACGGGCGTGGTTGCGCCTGGGTACTGTGCGCTGATGCGCTCCAGCTGTAGCAAGGCCATCGCGGTGAACTCCCGATCAGTTAGTGATGAACTTGGCGCTGACGTAAGGGGCGTAGTCCGGTAGCACGGCTTCGACCTTGCCTTGTTCCTTGAGGAACGCGGCGGTGTCAGTCACCGCCTTGGTGGTCGGGGCGCCAAGCAGCGTTACCTGGTCGGCGGCCAGCGGGTAGACGTTGCCTTGCAGCAGCAGCGGAATGTCGCTGGCCTTGGCGCCGGAGAGCTTCACCAGTTTGTCGACATTGCCCTTGTCGGCCAGCCAGGCTTGTGGGTCTTTGCGATATTGGGCGTAGGCATCAAGGGTGACTTTGGCAAAGGCGCTGACAATTTCCGGGTGCTTCTCGGCAAAGTCCTTACGCACGATCCAGGCATCGAAGGTGGGCGCGCCGAACTTGGCCAGTTCGCCCGAGGTGATCAGCACTTTGCCGTTTTCCTTGGCCACGCCCAGGGCCGGGTCCCAGACATAAGTGGCGTCGATATCGCCGCGTTTCCAGGCGGCGATAATGGCTGGCGGGGCGAGGTTGAGTACGGTGACTTTGGCCGGGTCGATGTTCCAGTGCTTGAGCGCGGCCAACAGGCTGTAGTGGCCGGTGGAAACGAACGGCACGGCGATTTTCTTGCCGATCAGGTCCTGGGGGCTGTTGATCCCGGATCCGTTGCGCGCCACCAAGGCTTCGGCGCCGCCGATCTGGGTGGCGACGAGGAAGGTTTGCACGGGTACTTTGCGGGTGATGGCGGCGGTCAGCGGGCTGGAACCGAGGTAGCCGATCTGCACGTCGCCGGAAGCAATGGCGGCGATGATATCGGCGCCATTGTCGAATTTGCGCCAGTCAATCTTGGCGTTGGTGGCTTTTTCATAAGCGCCGTCGGCCTGGGCGACTTTGGCCGGGTCAACGGTGGTCTGGTAGGCGATGGTCACGTCGGCCGCCTGGGCAAACAGGCTCGCGCCGGTCAGGGATACAGCCGCCAGGAGGCGTAAAGGGGAAGGCAGTTTCATGGTGTAGCTCCTCATCAGGCGGCCGAGGGTCGGCGTGTGAGGAGACTAAATGATCTAAGAATCCGAAAATAAATAACATTTTCGAATTAGCTTATGAGGAGAACTTTGAAGACGCTTAGGACAAATGTGGGAGCGGGCTTGCTCGCGAAAGCGGTGTGTCAGTCAATATAAGTGCTGACTGATACACCGCTTTCGCGAGCAAGCCCGCTCCCACACGGGATCCGAGCCAGGTGTCAGTTACTGATGGCCAGAATGCTCGCCTGGTACGACCCGACAAATACATCGAAATCGCCCACTTCGTTCTGCTCCAACTCCGCCTGTTGCGCCAGCGACGTACGCGCCAGCTCTTCAAAGCGTGCTTGTTCGTCCGCCGGCAAGGGCTCGCGACGGAAGTACTCGGCGTGCACTTCGCTCTGGCGCAGGGAGAACTGCGCAAAGCTTTCCTTGCGCTCCTGCATCGCCGCCAACACCTGGGCCGACGGGGTCAGGGACGCGTCCTGGATCTTCGCCAACTGGGCATCCAGTGCCTGGCTGTGTTCGTTGATGCCCTGGCTCTGGTCCAGCAGCGCGGCCAGCGGGGCGATTTTCTCCAGCAATTCGCTGGCCCACTCCTTCATTTCCACGGCCTGGCCGCGACGCTGCAGTTGCAAGCCCGGGCGCCGGCCTTCCTTGACCACGCTGAGGAAGTTCGACGTGGCATTCCCGCATTCGTTGTTTTCGAACAGCGGGCTGTCGTTCAGCGCGCAATACAGCAGGAACGCATCGAGAAAGCGCGACTCTGGCAAATCGATACCCATCGGCAGGAACGGGTTGATGTCCAGGCAGCGCACTTCGATGTACTGGATGCCACGGGCCATCAGCGCCTGGATCGGCCGTTCGCCGGTGTAGGTCACGCGCTTGGGGCGGATGTTGGAGTAGTACTCGTTTTCGATCTGCAGGATGTTGGTGTTGAGCTGGACCCACTCACCATCCTTATGGGTGCCGACTTCGACGTAAGGCGCGTAGGGCGTTGCCACCGCTTCGCGCAGGCTGTCGGTGTAGCTGGCCAGATCGTTGTAGCAAGGGGTCAGGCCGGCCTGGGCGTTGCTCTGGTAACCCAGGTCGCTCATGCGCAGGCTGGTGGCATAAGGCAGGTACAGGGTGTCGGCATCGAACTGTTCAAGCTGATGGGAACGCCCGCGCAAAAAGCCCGCATCCAGGGCTGGCGAGGCACCGAACAGGTACATCAGCAGCCAGCTGTAGCGGCGGAAGTTACGGATCAGGGCGATATAGGCCGTGGACTGGTAGTCACGGTCGGTGCCCACGAAGCCTTCGGTTTCCTTGAGCAGCGGCCACAGCTCTTGCGGCAGGGAAAAGTTGTAGTGGATGCCGGCGATGCACTGCATGGTCTTGCCGTAGCGCAGGGCCAGGCCCTTGCGATACACGTACTTGAGCTGTCCGATATTGGAGGTGCCGTAGTAGGCAATCGGAATATCTTCCTCGGCCGGCAACGGGCACGGCATCGATGGACTCCACAGGTACTCGTTGCGGAGCTTGCTGTAGGCAAAACGGTGAATTCGGTCGAGGCTGCGCAGGGTGTCTGCCGGGTTGGGCAGCGCCGGCGTGATGAACTCCAGCAGCGATTCGGAATAGTCGGTGGTGATCGATTCATGGGTCAATGCGGCACCCAGGGCCTCTGGATGCGGCGTTTGAGCCAGGCGACCTTCGCCAGTGACACGCAGGCATTCACGCTCGATGCCGTGCAGGCAGTGCTCAAGCAAAGAGAGGTGTTCGCGCTTGCCGAGCAGAGCCAGGCGGCGGTTGAGAAGTTCGCTCAAGTTGGATTCCTTCACGCGTCAGTCGCCCCAATATGGGGGTGGGCAAGACGGTCTACAAGGGTGAAGTTAAAACTGGCGTTATCGCCTGGTTTTCGAGCCGGAATAACCTGCTCTGAAAGTGCCGACTTCATTCCCTGAATTAGGCTATTACGCAGGAAGAAAATTCCGACGCTGTTTTCGCAGCGCCGAAATTAACCCAAATTGATCACAAGGAGCTATAGGACAGCGAAGGTGCCTTGTGCTTTTGCGACGAGTTTTTCGTTCTGATACACCTCGGCCTCGACCACCAGCGTGCGCCGGCCAGGGTGGATGACTCGGGCAGTACACAGCACGTCACCGTCGGACACGGCGCGGATGTAGTTGATTTTGCACTCGATGGTCGCGCTTTGTTGGTCAAAACCATGGGCGCTGGAGCAGGCCAGCCCCATGGCAATGTCCACCAGGCTGAAAATCGCCCCGCCATGGAGCTTGCCTGCGCGGTTGCGCAGGTGTGGCTCCAGGCTCAGGGCAACCTCGGCAACGCCCTGGTCCAGGCGTTGCAGGCGGCAGCCGAGCAGTTCGCTGAAGGCGCTATGGGTCTGGCCTGCCGGCAGATCCATCAGCGTTTCTTCAGTTGCTTGGCGTTGGCGAACAGCGAAGCCATGGCGTTGTTGGCCGGGGCTGCGGTGGCGGTTTCCTTGCGTGGTGCGCTGCTTTCCGAGCGGTTTTGCGACTGGCGCGGTGCCGAACCTGGGCGTGCACCACGGGCACCGTCGATTTTCTCGCCGGGGGTATCGCTCATGCGCATCGACAGGCCTACGCGTTTGCGCGGGATATCGACTTCCATGACCTTGACCTTGACCACGTCACCGGCCTTCACCGCCTCGCGCGGATCCTTGATGAACTTCTCAGAAAGCGCAGAAATGTGTACCAAACCGTCCTGATGCACGCCGATGTCCACAAATGCGCCGAAGTTGGTCACGTTGGTCACCACGCCTTCGAGGATCATCCCCAGTTGCAGGTCCTTGAGGTCTTCGACGCCTTCCTGGAACTCGGCGGTCTTGAACTCGGGGCGCGGGTCGCGGCCGGGTTTTTCCAGTTCTTGCAGGATGTCGGTGATGGTCGGCACGCCGAAGGTTTCGTCGGTGTACTTCTTCGGATCCAGGCGCTTGAGGAACGCGGCGTCGCCGATCAGCGAACGGATATCGCGGTCGGTCTCGGCGGCAATGCGTTGCACCAGCGGATAGGCTTCCGGGTGGACGGCTGAGGAGTCCAGCGGGTTGTCGCCGTTCATGACGCGCAGGAAGCCGGCGGCTTGTTCGAAGGTTTTTTCGCCAAGGCGTGCGACTTTTTTCAGCGCCGCACGGGTCTTGAACGCGCCGTTTTCGTCACGATGGTTGACGATATTCTGCGCCAGGGTGGCGTTGAGGCCGGAAATCCGTGCGAGCAAGGCGACCGAGGCGGTGTTTACGTCGACGCCGACCTTGTTCACACAGTCTTCCACCACTGCATCCAGGCCGCGCGCCAGTTTCAGCTGCGACACGTCGTGCTGGTACTGGCCGACACCGATGGATTTAGGGTCGATTTTCACCAACTCGGCCAGCGGATCCTGCAGGCGGCGGGCGATGGATACGGCACCACGGATCGACACATCGAGGTCAGGAAATTCCTTGGAGGCCAGTTCCGACGCCGAGTACACCGAAGCGCCGGCTTCGGAGACCATGACCTTGGTCATTTTCATGCCTGGGTATTTTTTGATCAGTTCCAGGGCTAGCTTGTCGGTTTCGCGGCTGGCGGTACCGTTGCCGATGGCGATCAGGTCCACCGCGTGCTTGGCACACAAGGCGGCCAGGATGGCGATGGTCTGGTCCCACTTGTTGTGGGGCACGTGCGGGTACACGGTGGCGTGGTCCAGCAGTTTGCCGGTGGCATCGACCACGGCGACCTTGCAGCCGGTGCGCAGGCCCGGGTCCAGGCCCAGGGTCGCGCGCGGGCCGGCTGGCGCGGCCAGCAGCAGGTCGTGCAGGTTGTGGGCGAACACGTTGATCGCTTCGGTTTCGGCACCGTCGCGCAGCTCGCCCAGCAGGTCGGTTTCCAGGTGGGTGTAGAGCTTGACCTTCCAAGTCCAGCGCACGACTTCACTGAGCCATTTGTCCGCAGGACGATTCTGATTCTGGATGCCGAATTGTTGGCCGATCATGCCTTCGCACGGGTGCATGGTGCCCGGCAGTTCGTCGCCGACTTTCAGCGCGGAGCTGAGAATGCCTTCGTTGCGCCCACGGAAAATGGCGAGGGCGCGGTGGGACGGCATGCTTTTGAGTGGTTCGTCGTGCTCGAAGTAATCGCGGAACTTGGCGCCTTCTTCCTCTTTGCCGGCGATCACGCGGGCGCTGAGGGTGGCTTCCTGTTTCAGGTAGTTACGCAGTTTTTCCAGCAAGTTGGCATCTTCGGCGAAGCGCTCCATGAGGATGTACTTGGCGCCTTCGAGGGCAGCCTTGACGTCGGCAACGCCTTTTTCGGCATCGACAAAGCGCGCTGCTTCGGCTTCCGGGGCCAGGGACGGGTCGTTGAACAGGCCGTCGGCCAGCTCGCCGAGGCCGGCTTCCAGGGCAATCTGGCCCTTGGTGCGGCGCTTCTGCTTGTACGGCAGGTACAGGTCTTCGAGGCGGGTCTTGGTGTCGGCGAGCTTGATATCGCGTTCAAGTTGCGGGGTCAGCTTGCCTTGCTCCTGGATACTGGCGAGGATGCTGACACGCCGTTCGTCGAGTTCTCGCAGGTAGCGCAGGCGCTCTTCCAGATGCCGCAGCTGGATGTCATCGAGGCTGCCGGTCACTTCTTTACGGTAACGGGCGATGAAGGGCACCGTGGAGCCTTCATCCAGTAGAGCGACGGCCGCTTCGACCTGTTGTGGGCGTACGCCGAGTTCCTCGGCGATGCGGCTGTTGATGCTGTCCATAAAACCACCTGAAATTCTTGAAAGCAGTTCGCAGGCCCGGAAAACAAGGCCTTGCGCGGCTGGTTGAGCGGCCCGACTGGCGCCGCTGCCTGGGTCAAGAGGCAGCCTATTGACCCTCGAAATCGAAAAAATCACGACAAGCAGATGAAAAAAACACCAGGCCGAGCATGGCATTGCCGGGCACTGAAGCGCGGCATTATAACCAGCGTTCCGTTCTTGGGGGGATTGCGCCAAGGGCACGCGCACTGGTGATTAGAGAAAAATCTGCTAACAATGCGTACCGTGCGTATAACGGCAGCTAAGCCATAATGCGCGCCAGTTAAGAGGAGCATCCAATGAGCAGCACTGCACAAACTGCTGAAGGCGAAAAAATTCTCATCGTTGATGACGATCCGGGGCTGAGCAGCCTGCTGGAGCGGTTCTTCACCTCCAAGGGCTACCGTGCCCGCGCGGTGCCGAACACCGAGCAGATGGATCGTCTGCTGGGGCGCGAAGTCTTCAACCTGGTCGTACTCGACCTGATGTTGCCGGGTGAAGACGGCCTGACGGCGTGCAAGCGCCTGCGCGGCACCAACAACCAGATCCCGATCATCATGCTGACCGCCAAGGGCGATGAGTTGAGCCGGATCAAGGGCCTGGAACTGGGCGCTGACGATTACCTGGCCAAGCCGTTCAACCCTGACGAGCTGATGGCTCGGGTCAAGGCCGTATTGCGTCGCCAGGCGGCTCCCGTTCCGGGCGCTCCAGGCAGCGAAGACGAAAGCGTGACCTTTGGTGACTACGAACTGTCGCTGGCGACCCGTGAGCTCAAGCGTGGCGAAGAAGTCCACATGCTTACCACGGGTGAATTCGCGGTGCTCAAGGCGCTGGTAATGAACGCTCGCCAACCGCTGACCCGTGACAAGCTGATGAACCTGGCCCGTGGTCGCGAATGGGACGCCCTGGAGCGCTCCATCGATGTGCAGATTTCCCGTCTGCGCCGGATGATCGAGCCGGATCCGTCCAAGCCGCGTTATATCCAGACAGTGTGGGGCGTGGGTTACGTGTTTGTGCCGGATGGCACGGCAACCAAGTAACCGATGATTTGCACAGGCGGGTACTCCGGAGTTCGATCCCAAAGGGTCGTCCGGATGCCCGGCGTCTGCAATTCTGCGAGCCTTGCTCGCTCTTGCCAGGTGTCTAGCTGTCTTCTATGAAAACCCCGCTGTGGTTCCCCCAGAGTTTCTTCTCCCGCACCCTTTGGCTGGTGCTGATCGTCGTTCTGTTTTCCAAGGCATTGACCCTCGTTTACCTGCTGATGAACGAAGACGTGCTGGTCGATCGACAGTACAGCCACGGTGTTGCGCTGACATTGCGTGCCTACTGGGCTGCCGATCCGGAGAACCGTGAAAAAATCGCCAAGGCGGCGACCTTGACCCGTGTGGTGGGCGCGGGCGTCCCCGAGGGCGAGCAGCATTGGCCCTACAGCGAGATCTACCAGCGCCAGATGCAGGCCGAGCTGGGCGAGGACACCGAGGTGCGGTTGCGTATGCATGTTTCGCCAGCCTTGTGGGTCCGAGCCCCTAGCCTGGGGGATGGATGGTTGAAAGTGCCGCTGTATCCCCATCCGCTGCGGGGGCAGAAAATCTGGAACGTACTCGGCTGGTTCCTGGCCATTGGCCTGCTCTCCACCGCGTCGGCCTGGATTTTCGTGCGCCAGCTCAACCAGCCGCTCAAGCGTCTGGTGTTCGCCGCCAGGCAACTGGGGCAGGGGCGCAGTGTGCGCCTGCCAATCAGCGACACGCCCAGCGAAATGACCGAGGTGTACAGCGCGTTCAATCAGATGGCCGAAGATGTCGAACAGGCCGGTCGCGAACGCGAGCTGATGCTGGCCGGGGTCTCCCATGACCTGCGCACGCCGCTGACCCGTTTGCGCCTGTCCCTGGAGTTGATGGGCAACCACACCGATCTTACCGATGACATGGTCCGTGACATCGAAGATATGGATGCGATTCTCGACCAGTTCCTGGCGTTTATCCGCGATGGTCGCGATGAAGTGGTGGAGGAAGTTGACCTGACCGACCTGGTACGCGAGGTCGTGGCGCCCTATAACCAGAACGGCGAGCAGGTGCGCATGCGCCTGGAGCCTATCCAGCCCTTTGCCTTGCGCCGGGTCTCGATGAAGCGCCTGCTGAACAACCTGATCGGCAACGCCCTGCATCACGCGGGGACCGAGGTGGAAGTCGCCGCCTATGTGTCGGGTGATACCAGCGCGCCCTATGTGGTGCTGAGTGTCATGGACCGTGGCGCCGGGATCGACCCGGCGGAACTTGAGGGCATTTTCAACCCCTTCACCCGTGGTGATCGTGCTCGTGGTGGCAAAGGCACCGGGTTGGGGTTGGCGATTGTGCGGCGGATTGCTTCGATGCATGGCGGCAATGTCGAACTGCGCAACCGTGCCGATGGTGGGCTGGAGGCGCGGGTGCGCTTGCCGTTGGGCCTGATGTTGCCTAGAGATGCGGTCTAAGCCACGACGAATATCAGGAGCTGGCCTGCGATAAGAGGTAACAGTCGACATTGATGTTGAATGTTAGTCAGTCATCGCAGGCAAGCCGGCTCCCACAAGGGGTCGTGCCGATTTCAGCCCTTGCCCTTGGTGCGGGTCATGTTCGGCCCGCTGTTCTTCTCCAGGTGCTGAATGATGATCCCCGCCACATCCTTGTTGGTGGTGGTTTCGATCCCTTCCAGGCCCGGTGAAGAGTTCACTTCCATCACCAATGGCCCGTGGTTCGAGCGCAGGATATCCACACCCGCCACACTCAAGCCCATGACCTTGGCCGCACGCAGGGCGGTCATGCGCTCTTCCGGGGTGATCTTGATCAGGCTGGCGCTGCCGCCCCGGTGCAGGTTGGAGCGAAACTCCCCTGGTTTGGCCTGGCGTTTCATCGCCGCAATCACCTTGTCCCCCACCACGAAGCAGCGGATATCGGCACCGCCGGCTTCCTTGATGTATTCCTGAACCATGATGTTCTGCTTGAGGCCCATGAACGCCTCGATCACCGACTCAGCCGCCGTGGCGGTTTCACACAGCACCACGCCAATGCCTTGGGTGCCTTCCAGCACCTTGATCACCAACGGGGCACCGTTGACCATCTCTATCAGGTCGGGAATGTCATCAGGGGAATGGGCAAAGCCGGTCACCGGCAAGCCGATGCCGCGGCGCGATAGCAATTGCAGGGAGCGCAGCTTGTCCCGGGAACGGGCAATGGCCACCGATTCGTTGAGCGGAAACACCCCCATCATTTCAAACTGGCGCAGTACCGCGCAGCCGTAGAAGGTCACCGAGGCACCGATGCGCGGGATCACCGCGTCGAAGCCTTCCAGTGGTTTGCCCCGGTAGTGGATCTGCGGCTTATGACTGGCAATGTTCATATAGGCGCGCAACGTATCGATCACCACCATCTCATGGCCCCGTTCGGTGCCGGCCTCGACAAGGCGACGGGTGGAATACAGACGCGGGTTACGCGACAGCACAGCGATCTTCATGCAACACCTGTGGCAGCAATAGTAGAGACCGGGAACACCGGCTTGTCTTGAACGTATTTGAGCCCCGGGTTGACCACCAACTGGCCGTCGATCAGGGCTTTGGAACCTAGCAACAGGCGGTAACGCATGGTTTTGCGGCAAGCCAGGGTGAACTCCACCCGCCATACCCGATCACCCAGGGCCAGGGTGGTGCTGATGACGTAGCGCACCTGCGCCTGGCCGTTGGAGCTTTTAATGGTTTTCATCGCCACCAGCGGCGCTTCGCAACGCCGGTGACGCAGTTGCACCACGCTGCCCAGGTGCGCGGTGAAACGCACCCACTTTTCACCGTCACGCTCAAAAGGCTCGATCTCGGTGGCATGCAGGCTGGAGGTACTGGCCCCGGTGTCGATCTTCGCGCGCAGGCCCGCCACTCCCAGATCGGGAAGCGCCACCCATTCACGCAGACCGACAACGGTCAAATGGTCAAATGTCTTCAATATGAACAACCGGCAATCAGAAATATTTCGACGTCAGACGACACTAGCGCCCAACTGCTCAAGGATTGTGACAACCCAGGAACGTTGACGGGCGCTTGGAGCCGAATTCGCGGTATTCACGCAGAATATTCACCAAATGGCGACAGATATCTTCACGTCATAAAAAACCATGACTGAAGGGAAACTGCCTGACACCTGGCGTATCTTAGGTGAGCCTTGGCGTTTGTGCGTCGATGGGGTTCGACGGTTAAGTTGCGACATTTTTCAGAGCGAGGAATTCAAGTGGCTCAAAAGCAGGAAGAGGACGAAAAAGTCCGTTTGGACAAGTGGTTGTGGGCTGCGCGTTTCTACAAGACTCGGGCCTTGGCCAAGGCCGCCATCGAAAGCGGCAAGGTGCATTGCCGTGGCGAACGCTGCAAACCGGGCAAGGAGCCGCACATTGGCGACGAGTTGCAGATTCGGGTTGGGTTTGATGAGAAGACAGTGGTGGTGCAGGCGCTTTCCATCGTCCGCCGCGGCGCTCCCGAAGCGCAGGCGCTGTACACCGAGACGCCGGCAAGTATCGCCAAGCGTGAGAATGCGGCGGCCATGCGCAAGTCCGGAGCTTTGGGGATGAGCACCGACGGCAAGCCAAGCAAGAAACAGCGCCGCGACCTGTTCAAGTTTCGCGGCAGCGGCAATGATGAGTGAGGCTTTACGTGCAGGAGCCGGCCAGGCTCCTGCACCTGGGCTCAGGCGTTGCGGATCACGCTCAAGCGATTGATCGCAGGTACCCGTTGCAGCAACTTGAATACTGGTTCGGTCACGCGCAGCAGCCAACCCGAGACCTTCGCTGCAAACGGCGTGTAATAACCCCAGCCCAGTGCCAACAGCGCCAGCAGCACGCCACCGATATAGTCGTCTTGCCCCCAATGTGCCCCGGCCACCAGGCGCGGCATCATGAACAGCAGCGCCAGCGCCCAGACCAGCACGACTTGCCCGATCCGCTTGGCAAACACACTCATGAACATCCCCCAGATCAGCAGCACCGAAGCATGATCACCGGGGAAGCTCTGGCTGGAGCGGTCCTTCAATTCCCAGGTTTTTTCCAGGTCAGGGAAGTAGTCGCTCATGTGGATCGCCCCGCTGATCACCATCGACGGGCTGTTGTGCTGCCAGCCCATCTGCGCCGCGAGCTTGGAAAAAAGCATGCGGATGAACAGCAGTAACAGCAGGATCGCGAGGAAACCAAAAAACGCCTGGCGCACCTCAATCGCCTTGAACACCCATTCGCCGCGAATCAGCAGCATCAGCAGGATTACCCCGACCACCGCATCAAATGGTCGCAGGCTCGCTACCGCCCATACATGCAGCCAGGCCGGGTTGCTGGCCAAAGGGTCGTTGAGCAGATGAAACAGCCATTCGTCGAATATCACGCAAAGCATCTGGCCTGCGGGCCATAGCCAAAAACACAGCAGCCCCAGAGCGAGTAAATTGCACAGGGCCAATCGCCCGAGGTTCCACTTGGCTTGGAACAAACCCGGATTGTTCATAAACTGTTTCCTCTTCGCTCTGAAACTCTTCATCTATCGGAAGAAAAGCGCACCAAATTGGTGCTAAAGCGCATAATTTTAGAAACATTGTCATCACTTTGTCATCAATTCAGATACCCAGACCTATGACTGATTTACCGGATACCGACTTCACCCAACGTTTCCTCTTTGACGACAACGACGCTCGTGGCGAACTGGTTGCCCTGGAGCGCAGCTATGCCGAAGTCCTTGCCAAGCACCCCTATCCGGAGCCGGTCGCGCAGTTGCTCGGCGAACTGATGGCCGCCGCGTCGCTGCTGGTGGGCACCATGAAGTTCGATGGCTTGCTGATTCTCCAGGCCCGTTCCGAAGGCCCGGTACCCATGCTGATGATCGAGTGCTCCAGCGAGCGCGAAATCCGTGGCCTGGCCCGTTATGACGCAGAGCAGATCCCGGCGGACGCGACCCTCGCCGACCTGATGCCCAACGGCGTCCTGGCGTTGACCATCGACCCGACCGTTGGCCAGCGTTACCAGGGGATTGTCGACCTGGACGGTGAAACCCTATCCGAGTGCTTCACCAACTATTTCGTCATGTCCCAACAAGTGGGTACCCGCTTCTGGCTCAATGCGGATGGCAAGCGCGCCCGTGGCCTGCTGTTGCAACAACTGCCGGCCGACCGTATCAAGGACGAGGATGAGCGCGAAGAAAGCTGGCGCGGCCTCACTGCCCTGGCCGGTACCCTGACTGCCGAAGAGCTGTTGGGCCTGGACAACGAAACGATCCTGCACCGCCTGTACCACGAAGAAGAGGTGCGCCTGTTCGATGCGCAATCGTTGCGTTTCCATTGCAGCTGTTCCCGCGAGCGTTCGGGCAATGCCCTGGTGAGCCTGGGCCTGGAAGATGCGCAAAACCTTGCTGTAGAACATGGTGGCCAAATCGAGATCGACTGCCAGTTCTGCAATCAGCGCTACCTGTTCGACGCTGCCGATATCGCTCAATTGTTCGCTGGCGCGGGCGTTGACACCCCTTCGGGCACCCACCACTAAAACGTTTAAGCACAGGTAAATCACCTGACAAACGCCGGATTAGAGGTGTTCTGACGGGAGGGCCCTACTATTTTTGGGCTTTTCTGGCATAATCCGGCCCACTTTTTTCGCGGTAGTAGTGCGCAACTTTCTACTACAAAACGTTTGGAGCACTCGGCCATAGGCCGACGGGGAACCTCATGACGCAAGCCAATAACGCCGTATACACCGATCTGAGTGTTGACGATCTGGTCAAAGAAGCCCTGCAGCGCGGTGAAGGCGTGCTTGCCGATACTGGCGCGCTGGTCGTAGAAACCGGTCACCGTACCGGTCGTTCGCCAGTCGACCGTTTCATCGTTGAAGAGCCGTCCACCCAGGCCGCCATTGCCTGGGGCCCGATCAACCGCAAGTTCCCGGCCGACAAGTTCGATGCCCTGTGGGCTCGCGTCGAGGCTTTCAACAACGCGCAAGAGCATTTCGTTTCCCACGTTCACGTTGGTGCTGCCCAAGACCACTACCTGGCCGTGAAAATGACTACCCAGACTGCTTGGCAGAACCTGTTCGGTCGTTGCCTGTTCATCAATCCGGCCCAGTACAACCCGGCCGGCCGTGAAGAGTGGCAAGTGCTCAACGTTGCCAACTTCGAATGCGTACCAGAGCGTGACGGTACCAACTCCGATGGTTGCGTGATCCTCAATTTCGCCCAGAAGAAAGTCCTGATCGCAGGCATGCGCTACGCCGGCGAAATGAAGAAAGCCATGTTCTCGGTGCAGAACTTCCTGCTGCCGGCCGCTGATGTGCTGCCAATGCACTGCGCTGCCAACATCGGCGAAGAAGGCGACGTGACCCTGTTCTTCGGTCTGTCCGGCACCGGCAAGACCACCCTGTCCGCCGATGAAAGCCGTTACCTGATCGGTGACGACGAGCACGGCTGGGGCGAAGGCGTGGTGTTCAACATCGAAGGTGGTTGCTATGCCAAGTGCATCGACCTGTCCGAGAAGAACGAGCCCGTCATCTGGAAAGCCATCAAGCACGGCGCAGTCCTGGAAAACGTCGTGATCAACGACGCCAAGCACGCCGACTACACCGATGTCAGCCTGACCCAGAACAGCCGTGCCGCGTACCCGCTGGAGCACGTTGCCAAGCGTTCCGAGAAGAACCTGGGTGGCGAGCCAAATGCAGTAATCTTCCTGACCTGCGACCTGACTGGCGTGCTGCCACCGGTGTCGATCCTCAACGAAGAACAAGCGGCCTACCACTTCCTGTCCGGCTACACCGCGTTGGTGGGTTCGACTGAAATGGGTTCGGGCAGCGGCATCAAGTCGACCTTCTCCACCTGCTTCGGCGCGCCGTTCTTCCCGCGTCCGGCTGGCGAATACGCAGAGCTGCTGATCAAGCGCATCCGCGGCTTCGGCTCCAAGGTCTACCTGGTCAATACCGGCTGGACCGGCGGCGGCTACGGTGTTGGCAAGCGCTTTAACATCCCGACCACCCGTGCAGTGATCGCAGCGATCCAGAGTGGCGCGTTGATCGGTGCGCAAACCGAGCACCTGGACACCATCAACCTCGACGTGCCATTGGCTGTACCTGGCGTTGAGACCGGCCTGTTGAACCCACGTAACACCTGGGCTGACAAAGCTGCCTACGACGAAGCCGCGAAGGCCCTGGCCGGGCTGTTCGTCGAGAACTTCAAGAAGTTTGAAGTGAGCGACGCGATCAAGGCCGCGGGTCCTAAGTTGTAAGACTCGCTAGCTGTTAAAAAGCCGCCCCCAGGGGCGGCTTTTTTGTGCGCGCAAATCTCTATGAATGTAGAGCAGGACGGCAAAAAGGCGCAGATCCGAATGTGGGGCAGTGTTCTTCAGCTGAGATTTTCCAGCGTCTGCGTATCCCAGCTATGAGTCTTGATGGCCAGGTAAAGCATGCCGATGGTGAGCGGCATCTTCTCGCCCCGGCCCTTGGCGCGGTGTTTGAGGAACACATCAAATACCGGCGGGTTGAAGTAGCGATAAGCATCATAGTCGCCCAGGTCCAGATCAAATGCCTGCTCCAGCGCTTCCATAAACTGCCTGGCTTCGGCGCCGTCGCAACCGAGGTCGAAGTTCAGCGAAGTCTTGAGGCGGATGCTTTTGTGCTTGGGCAGGCCGATTTCTTCGTGCAGCAATTGCAGGAGTTGCTGCACGACGGGGTCTTCTGGGAAGTGCGGGGCCAAGTTCATGGTGGGGGCACGCCGGAGTGGGTGAGGGGGTTGGTCATGGCGATAGCGGTACTTGTTGCGGGTGAAGAACAGTGCCAAGCCTATCAAGAACAGAGCGAGGGGGAGGAGTTGAATACTAAGAATGATCGCTACGTAAGGTAGCCAGAATGTCAGGATCAAGCCGCTCGCGATAAACGTGACAGCAAAACGCTTTCTGAGTGTGCAGTCGGTGATTTGGAAATACAGCACAAGGAGAAATCCAAGGAAGAAGAGTATTTGCAGGTAGATATTCATGGCTTCTGATATCCGATTGCTTCTAGTGCATGGGTGTCCCAGTGCCTGGCTTTGATGGCTTGGTAAAGCATGTTGATGGTCAGTGGTGCCTTGCCTTCACTACCTCTTTCCACATATCGCAAGTACGCGTCGAAACCTCTGCGTTTGAAGTAACGGGTGCTCTTGTAGTCGCCGAGGTGCATGCCGAAATCTTGCTTCAGTGCTGCCATCAAATGTTTGGCCTCGGCGCGGTTGCAGCCCAGATCATGGTTAATTGAAGTGCTGAGGGTAATTGACTGATTTTTCGGCAAGCCCACATCCTCATGCAAAAGCTGCAGAAAATGGCGCATGACGGGATCATCAGGAAAATCGGGAGCTAAGTTAAGTGTGGGGGCGATGAACAACGGGTGTGTGGGCCTCACTCGGTTGTAGCGATTTCGGTCAAAATACAATCCTGAGCCAATTAGAATGGCGCCTATTGGCAGGCTAGGCAGTTGGGCTTCGTCTATCCAGTAAGGGAGCCATAATGCACAAATCAACCCTCCAGCCAGTATGGACAGGCCCACGTATTTCCTGATGGGTTGAGATTTTATTTTGTTGTCGAGAATAATGCTTAACACGATGTAAGCGACCCACTGGAGGTATTCGATCATTGAATTACCCCCCGAGGAACGGGATGACTATCGCAGACATGGAGCGTTGGGGGCCTATCCCTCCATCGACTTGCGCTTCGAGCCCGATGACCACATCGCCAGCGTGATAGCTGCGGACGATGCTTTTGGTGATCAAGCCCACTGTGGCACCAACGACGCGCGCTGCTGGTTTTGAAAACGGGTGAATTGGCGCATTGAAAAGCCCGGTTAACAATAAGGCGATGATGGTTCCGCGTTCGTTGAGTAAATCCGCCTGCTGTCGGGTTAGTGGCTTGGAAATCGCGACAGTCAGTTTGCAAGGCAAATCACGGGCAAGCATCTTTTCGTAGAGTTCCACCAATCGATCGCGAACTTCGTTTGCAGAGGCGCCGGCTTCTAACACACATAGGTTTGCTAGCGCTTGTCGATTGGCAGGGAGAACGATAAATCGAATCACTGTAAAAGTGACCCCGTAATGGCCAATGTATTGAGTCCTTTCAAGGTCCACGGATTTCTTGCCGAGAGGGTTGAGAGGGCGCTAGTTTCGATCAGGCTTGGTTGATTCTGTAGGGGGTTGAGTTTGCACTGGAGGTAGTTTGGGAAGCGTATGGTGTCTTTCTTGGCGATTTCCTACAGAGACTTCCGATGCTTGAAGTTTGGCTAAGAGGCGCCCACCCATAGTAGGGATAAAAACCACGTCACATTTTGTATAAAATCCCGGCAAAACCCCTGAATTCAGCGTATGTTTCACCGCAAAATTTTGTAGGGCAATTTCGCCCGCTACTTAAAGGGAGTTAAGCATGGGTTTGCTTCGTGTCGCCTCGGCGATGTCATTGTGTGCGGTGGCTTTTTCTGTCCAGGCCGAGCAGTTGCCGATTGAGGTGCTCAGTGCGGTGGTCAAGGACCAGAAAATCGCCGACGCCGAAGTCTTGCTGCAACGCAACGGCGCACAGAACGTGGTGGGGCGCACCAACGCCCAGGGCCAGGTCACCCTTACCAGCGAAGTGGCCGACGGCGCCGACTACCTGCTGATCATCAAGAAGCCCGGCTACTCCAACCTGGTGGTCAAATGCCCGTGTAAAGGCATGACCTACGCCATCAGCCCAGTGATGGAAAACCTCGACGGCCTGCGTGTGGTGCTGACCTGGGGGCAATCGCCTTCGGACCTCGACTCCCACATGATCTTCCCGGGCAACAATATCTACTTCAACAGCAAGACCGGCACCGACGCCGAGTTGGATGTGGATGACACCGACAGCTACGGCCCGGAAACCATCACCCTGCAGAAAAAACACTACGGCGAAAGCTACGTGTACGCCGTGCATGACTTCTCCAACCGCACCAATACCGGCTCCACGGCACTGTCCGAGAGCCAGGCCAAGGTATTTGTGTACATGGGCCAGTCCCTGGTGCGTACCTACTACGTGCCGACCAATCGTACCGGTAACTTGTGGACGGTGTTCCGCATGACCGGCAGCGGCGACTTCCAGGACATCAATACCTTCACCGGCGTGCTGGTCGAAGCCAAGGACGTGCTCAACGAAGTCAAACCGCTGCTCAACGACAGCGTTGCGGTTGATGCCGTGGTGGTCAGTTCTGCAGTCCAGGGTGATGCGAAAAAACTGAACCTCAAAGGCGAAGCGGCCTACCAGGCCGGTAACCTGGACCAGGCAATCGATTACTTCCGCCAGGCAATCGAGCTGGATAACGCTTTCGGCAAAGCCTACGGCAACCTCGGCCTGGCTTATCAGAAAGCCGGCAACACTGCCGAGTCGATCTGGGCCAACCGCAAGGCGATCGCTTTGGCCAGCGGCCCTACAGCCGCCACCGTGCGTGCCGGTTCCTACTACAACATCGCGCGGATCTACGAAGCGGCCGGCCAGTTTGCCGATGCACTGCGTCACTACCAGTTGGCCAAGGAGCAGAAGGCCAATCCGGTGTACGACAAAGCCATTGAGCGTGTGCAAAGCCGCTGATTGAGCTGTAGCCACGATGTAAAAAATGTGGGAGCGGGCTTGCCCGCGAATGCGTAGTGTCAGTCACTGACTGTGTATCTGATACACCGCATTCGCGAGCAAGCCCGCTCCCACATTGGTTTTTGAGTGTTTGCTAGATTGCCGACTGGGCCCCGTAGCCTGTGTATCATCCTGTCTCTCTTTTCCTCGCGACCTTTCTCGATTCGCTGAAAATACCGGGCTATGTTTTAGGCCTGTTCAGCGGTCAATGGAGTGACAGCTTATGCACGACACCCTCCAGCAGGTCTTTGGTTATCCCCAGTTTCGCCCAGGCCAGGAGGCCGCTGTCAGCGCCGTGTTGGCTGGCCGTTCGGCGGCGGCGATCTTTCCCACCGGTTCCGGTAAATCCCTCTGTTATCAACTCTCAGCCGTATTGCTGCCGCACCTGACGCTGGTGGTGTCGCCGCTGCTGGCGTTGATGCAGGACCAATTGGGCTTTTTACAGCGTCATGGTATTTCGGCCGGCAGTATCGATTCGGCGCAAAGTCGCGAGGAGGCCAATGACGTGATGGCCCGCGCCCGCTCCGGCGAGTTGAAAATCCTGATGATTTCTGTGGAGCGCCTGAAGAACGAGCGTTTTCGCAACTTTTTGCACAGCGTTTCGATTTCGTTACTCGTGGTAGACGAGGCGCACTGTATTTCCGAGTGGGGTCACAACTTCCGTCCTGACTACCTCAAACTCCCCGACTACCAGCACCAGTTCAAGATTCCCCAGTCCCTGCTATTGACGGCCACCGCGACGCCCAAAGTGATTGCGGATATGCAGGCCAAGTTCGCCATCGCCCCCGCTGATGTGATCACCACCGGCTTCTACCGGCCCAACCTCAAACTGTGGGTAGAGCCGGTCAGCGGCGTGGACAAGCGCCGGCGCCTGGTGGAGTGGATGGGTGAGCGGGCCAACCAGCCGAGCATTGTCTATGTCACCTTGCAGAAAACTGCCGAGCAGATCGCCGAGCACCTGAATCGCCATGGCATCCAGGCCGAGGCCTATCACGCAGGTTTGCCCCATGATAAACGCGAGGGCATCCAGCGCCGGTTCATGGGTGGCCAGTCCAATTGCATCGTCGCCACCATCGCCTTTGGCATGGGTATCGACAAGAGCGACATCCGCAACGTGGTGCACTTCGACCTGCCCAAATCCATCGAGAACTACAGCCAGGAAATTGGACGCGCCGGTCGCGATGGCCAGCCTTCGGAGTGCCTGGTGCTGGCCAACCGCGACAGCCTCACCGTGCTGGAGAACTTCGTGTATGGCGATACGCCGGAGCAGGAAGGCATCCGGCTGGTGCTGGAGGAACTGCTGGCAGCCCGGGATGACGGGCAATGGGAGTTTCTGCTGCGCTCGTTGGCAGAGCTGAGCAATATCCGTGAACTACCGCTCAAGACCTTGCTGGTGCAACTGGAGCTCAAGGGCGTCATTGCACCGCGCTATGCGTTTTATGCCGAGTATCGCTTCAAGTACCTGGTGGAGCCGGACGTGTTGCTGGCGCGTTTTTCCGGCGAGCGGCAGCAGTTTGTCGCCGCGATCATCCAGGTATGCAAACGGGCCCGCAGCTGGGCTACCGTGGACTTCGACGCGCTTTATCAACTGCACCAGGCCGAGCGTGGCCGGGTGGTCAAGGCGCTGGACTATTTCCAGGAGCAGGGGCTGATCGAGCTGGAGAGCAAGCAGATGACCGAGGTCTACAGCCTGCTCGATAGCGGGTTTGATCCCCAGGCCATGAGCGCCGAGTTATACACAGGCTTCAAGCAGCACGAAGTCACGGAAGTGGCGCGGATCCATGGAATGCTCGCGCTGTTTGCCAGCGAGCGCTGCCTGGGCTTTCGGCTGGCCGAGTATTTTGGCGACGCCGATGCGCCCCGCCAGTGCGGGCATTGTTCGGTGTGCCGTGGCCAGATCGCCCATCTGCCAGCGCCCCCTGGCCTGGCGCCGCTTGTGGATAAAAACTTCCAGGCATTGTGCGCAGATTTTATCCACAGGCATCATCAGCACACCGGCAGCTTGCCGGGGGCTGAACGCTTGACGCGGTTTTTATGCGGGATCAGCGTGCCATTGTTTACCAAGCTCAAGGCCCGGGGGATCCCTGGGTTTGCCGCGCTGGAAGAGTATCCGTATGCCGAGGTGCGGGATTGGGCGGGGGCCCATCTGAACGACCTGTAAATTCACTTCAACGAGACTTGTCCATGCCTGACTCAATACCGCAGCGTGCCGATTACCGCCACTTCCAGCCGATCATTACGCGCTGGCACGACAATGATGTGTATGGCCATGTGAATAACGTCACCTACTACAGTTTTTTCGACACGGCGGTGAACACCTACCTGATCGAGCAGGGCGGGTTGGATATCCATGACGGTGTAGTGGTGGGATTTGTGGTGAGTTCGGCATGCGACTATTTCGCTTCGATTGCCTTTCCCGACCGTATCGATATCGGCCTGCGGGTGGGCAAGTTGGGCAACAGTTCAGTGCAGTACGAGTTGGCGGTGTTCAAGGCCGGTGAAGACGAAGCCTGTGCGGCGGGGCGGTTTGTGCATGTGTTTGTGGACCGGGCGACAAACCAGCCGGTGGCGATTGCGGGTGTGTTGCGCGAGGCTTTGCAGCGGTTGGTGATCTGACCGCGAACGCGTAAACGCCACCGAAGCAAATGTGGGAGCGGGCTTGCCCGCGATGGCGGTGGATCAGTCAAGTATCCAATAACTGACCCACCGCAATCGCGGGCAAGCCCGCTCCCACACGGGGTATGCAGTGTTCTTTGGATTTTAGCGGTGACGGTAGTGATGCTTGTTCTTGCGATGCCCATAGGCATGCCCACGACCACGATGATCATCACGGTCATAACGGCGGTTATCGCGCCCGCGATAGCGACGGTCGTCGTCATCGCTCTTGTTGCCCATGTAGTTGCCCAGCGCGCCGCCGGCACCACCGCCGGCTGCCGCACCGATCAGGCTGCCGGTGCTGCCGCCGACACTACGACCGACCACGTTGCCGCCGGCTGCGCCCAGTGCGCCGCCAATGGCCGCTTCGCCGCGGCTGCGTTTGTCTGCGCCCACTGCGCTACCGCCGGCGCCGCCCAGGGCCGCACCGATGGCCGAACCGGTATTGCCGCCGATCTGCTGGCCGACGACTGAACCTAGAACCCCGCCCAATGCGCCGCCTACACCGGCTTCGGTGGTGCCACCGGCCATGGCTGCGCCACTGACCAGGCCAAGGGACAACAAGAGAATCGAGGAGAACTTCATAGGTGAACCTCAAGGGGATGACGGCGCGATCCTGAGGTTGTCGGAATATTCTTACAATCGAATTCCGACCAGTGGTGCGGGTTGTATACAATTAGCTAAGTTACTGTTTTAAATAGGGAACTTAAGTGGATTTTGCCGGTCTTTAGCTACTTCGGAACGGCCGCTTTCATGCAAAAGCGGCCTTTTTTGTGCCCGTAAAGATCGTTCCCAAGCGTGGAACCGATCAGGCGATTCTGGCCATGATCAGGCCATTGTCGCTGGCCGCTTCCAGGCGAATTGCCACGAACTTGGAGGTGGGCGTATGGCTACCATCCCCAGTGCTTTCCAGCGGCACCAATGGGTTGACCTCCGGGTAATAGGCCGCCGCCTGCCCTGCCGGAATATCGAATGCCAGCAAGGTAAAGCCCTTGACCCGCCGTTCACGGCCATCATCCCAGATCGATACGATATCGGCCTTCTGCCCCGGCTTGAAGCCCAGGCGGATGATGTCGGCTTCGTTGACGAACAGCACATCGCGCTGGCCCTTGACACCCCGATAGCGGTCATCCAGGCCATAGATAGTGGTGTTGTACTGATCGTGGGAACGCATGGACTGCATGATCAGGTCGGGCAACTGACCAGTGGCGCGGGTGCGTTCATGCACCAGGTCTTTGGGCAGGATGTTGGCGCGGAAGTTAGCGCGGCCTGACGGGGTATTCCAACGGCGGGCGCCGGCGCTGTTGCCCAGGTAGAAACCGCCTGGGTGCTGTACACGCTCGTTGAAGTCCTTGAAGCCGGGAATGGTATCGGCGATCAAGTCGCGAATGCGGCGGTAGTCGGCCACCAGCCAGTTCCAGTCCACCGGCTTGCTGCCCAGGGTGGCAGCGGCGATGCCGGCGAGAATGGCCGGCTCCGACTTCATCAGTTTCGACAGTGGCTGTAACTGGCCATTGGAGGCGTGCACCATGCTGAACGAGTCTTCGACCGTCACTGCTTGGGGGCCATCGGCCTGAATATCGATGTCGGTACGTCCCAGGCACGGCAGGATCAAGGCCTGTTTGCCGTGGGCCAGGTGGCTGCGATTGAGCTTGGTGCTGATCTGCACCGTCAGGTCGCAGTTGCTCAAGGCCTGGAAGGTGCGAGGGCTGTCGGGCGTGGCTTGTGCGAAGTTGCCGCCCAGGCCGATAAACACCTTGGCACGGCCTTCGAGCATGGCGTGGATCGCTTCGACCACGTTATGCCCGTTGTCGCGGGGCACTTTGAACTGGAAGCGACGCTCCAGGGCATCCAGGAAGGCCACTGGCGGCCGTTCGTTGATCCCCATGGTGCGATCGCCCTGCACGTTGCTGTGGCCGCGCACCGGGCAAAGGCCGGCGCCGGGGCGGCCGATGTTGCCGCGCAGCAGCATCAGGTTGGCGATTTCCTGGATGGTCGGCACCGAGTGCCGATGCTGGGTGATGCCCATCGCCCAGCACATGATCACGTTCTTGCCTTTGGCATACATGCGTGCCGCCTGCTCGATCTCCACCAGGCTCAGGCCGGACTGCTCGACGATTTCATCCCAAGAGGTGTCGTCGATCTTCGCCAGGTAATCCAGCACGTTGACCGTGTGTTCATTGAGGAAGTCGTGGTCGAACACAGCCTCCTTGCCTTCGGCCTGGGCCTGGCGCTCCCACAGCAGCAGGAACTTGGCCATGCCGCGCAGGATGGCCATGTCGCCACCCAGTGCTGGTCGCAAGTACGCAGTGTTGGTTGGCTTGTCGCCGTTGGTGAGCATTTCCAGCGGGTGTTGCGGGTGCTGGAAACGTTCCAGGCCACGCTCTTTGAGCGGGTTGATACAGACCACCTGGGCGCCGCGCTTCACCGCTTCGCGCAGCGGTTCAAGCATGCGCGGGTGGTTGGTGCCGGGGTTCTGGCCCCAGACGAAAATCGCGTCGGCGTGTTCAAAGTCGTCAAACGTCACCGTGCCTTTACCCACGCCCACGCTTTGCGCCAGGGCCACGCCGCTGGCTTCGTGGCACATGTTCGAGCAATCCGGGAAGTTGTTGGTGCCGTAGGCGCGCACGAACAGTTGATACAGATACGCGGCCTCGTTGCTGGCGCGGCCCGAGGTGTAGAACTCGGCCATGTCCGGGCTTGGCAGGGCTTGCAGGTGCTTACCGATCAGGTCGAAGGCCGACTCCCAACTGATGGGCTTGTAGCGGTCGGTCTCGGCGTCATAGCTCATCGGCTCGGTCAGGCGGCCCTGGTATTCCAGCCAATAGTCGCTTTGCTCCAGCAGCGCGCTGACGCTGTGTTTGGCGAAGAACGCCGCATCCACCCGGCGCTTGGTGGCTTCCCAGTTGACTGCCTTGGCACCGTTCTCGCAGAACTTGACCATGCCGCTTTCCGGCGAGTCCCCCCAGGCGCAGCCGGGGCAGTCGAAGCCGCCGTTCTGGTTGGTCTTGAGCATCATGCGGATATTTTTCAGCGCGTTGTCGCTGGTCAGCCACGCCTGCGCCACGCTGATCAGTGCGCCCCAGCCGCCAGCCGGGCCTTTGTAGGGCTTGTAGCGCGGGGTCGGGGTTTGGTCGGCTTGGTGATGATTGCTCATGGCTGATACTCCATCGCAGGGCTGTAGACCCGCGGCGCGCTTTTTTGCGGCAGGTGGATAAGATTGAGGTTGTGCCGGCGCGCCCATTGCAGGGCCAGGCCGGTGGGCGACGACAGGCTGACCAGGGTCTGGATGCCCGCGCGCAGGACTTTCTGGATCAGTTCGAGGCTGCAACGGCTTGTGACAATTGCCACGCCGCCTGTAGTCGGGATGCGCTGACGGACCAAGGCACCGATCAGTTTGTCCAGGGCGTTATGCCGGCCGATATCTTCGCGGCCCAGCAGCAGTTCACCCTGGTTATTCATAAACACCGCCGCATGCACCGCGCCGCTGTATTGGCCCAATGGCTGAAAGGCGCTGATGCGCTGGCGCAAGCCCTCCAGCCACGCGGCAGGCGGCAATGGTGCGCCCGGCAACACCTTGAGGTCCGGCAGCGCTTGCTCCAGCGCTTCCACTCCGCACAGGCCGCAGCCGCTGGTGCCAGCCAGTTGCCGGCGTTGTTGCTTGAGGTTCCAGAAGGCGCGGCTGGAGATCTGCACCTGGGCGTACTGGGCCGAGCCTGTGCCGCTCAATTGCAGGTCATAGATATCGCTGATGTCGCTGATGATGCCGCTGCCCAGGCTGAAGCCGACGATAAAGTCTTCAAGATCGGTGGGCGTCACCAGCATCACGGCCTGGCTGATGTCGTTATAGGCAATCGCCAACGCGACTTCCTCGGCCAGCGCGGTGCTGGTCGATTGCGTGTGGTCGAGGTTGCAATACTGATAACTCTGGCTGGCGGCGGGCGCGGGCGTTGTCAGGGCGGGCGCCGCGCATGCTGGGCGCTGGGCGTTCATGAAGTCTAGTCACCGGCGAAGTGTTCAGAGTGAAGACTAGGCGCGACAAAGGGTCGCGTCTAATCGTCAGTACTGATCTTGCGATAGATGACGTCGATCAAGGTTCCAGTAGCGATTACTGATAAAGCGCGAAGCACGCCTCGGCCAGCGCCGAACGCGGCGCGCTGCGGCGCATGATCAGCCCTAGCTTGGCCAGGGTTTGCGCGTTTTCGATGGGTTGCAGGCGCAGGTGCTCGGTCAGGGCGTCGAGGCCACCGTCCAGGGGCATTACCGCACAACACAGGCCGCCGTGCACCGCCTGCAGCAACTGATGGACGGCATCGGTTTGCAGCAAGGGTTGGGGGGTCAGGCCGCGGCTGTGGAAGTTGTGGTCGATGGATTGGCGAAAGTGCATGCCGCTGGTAAGCATGCCCAAGGGCAGTTCGATCAGCGCCTCCCAGCTCAGGGGCTTTTCGCCGAAGCTGAAGAACCGTTGGTCGTACAGCAGGCCCATACGGGTTTCTTCCAGGGCCAGGGAGTCAAAGCGCTCGGCGTCCAGGCGCTCGAGGTAGGACACGCCCAGGTCCAGGCGATTGCTCGCCAGTTGTTCGAGGATCTGCTCGGAGCTCAGGGCCGATAGCTCAAAGCGCAGGCTGGGGTGCTGCTTGTGCAACGCTTGCATCAAGGCCAGCGGATCGAAGCTCGACAGCGGCACCACCCCCAAGCGCAATGTCCCCACCAGGTTGCCACGGCAGGCGGCCGCTTCGGCCTGCAGGCCGTCATAAGCTGCCAGCACCGTACGCGCCCAGGCCAACACCCGCTCGCCGGGGGCGGTAAAGCCCTCGAAACGCTGGCCGCGATTGACCAGCGGCAGCTCCAGCTCTTCTTCCAGGCTGCGCAGGCGCATCGACAGGGTCGGCTGGGTAATGTGGCAGCGCGCGGCGGCCTGGCCGAAGTGACGGGTTTCGTCGAGGGCGATGAGGAATTTCAGCTGTTTGATGTCCATCTTCGCTCCGGGGCTCTTATTCCAATGGCGGGGGGATTCTAGCGCGTTTGCGTCATTGGTCGGACTGGAACCAAGGTCTGTAAGACTGGTCTAGTCTTTGGCATCTGGAAACCCAATCCCAAGGAGAGCGCACGTATGAGTATTTTTAGTTTTGTTAAGGAAGCAGGCGAAAAGCTGATTGATCTGTTGACGCCGGGTAATGCGAACGCGAGTGATGAACTGAAGAAGCACATTGAAGCCGTCGGGCTGGGCAATCCGAATGTGACGGCTACTGTTGATGGTGACAAAGTCACGATCACCGGTGAGGTTTCCAGCCAGGAAGAGAAGGAAAAAATTCTGCTGGCCGCAGGTAACATCGCAGGCGTCGCCAGTGTGGAGGATAAGATTACCGTCACCGGGCCTGCTGTGGCCGCAGCTCGCTTTGTTGTCGTGAAAAAGGGCGACACCCTGAGCGCGATCTCTCTGGCCGTCTATGGCAACGCCAATCAGTACAACAAAATCTTTGAGGCCAACAAGCCAATGCTCAAGGATGTGAACAAAATCTACCCAGGGCAGACACTGCGTATTCCTGAGTAAGCTTGTCCCCTTGTAGGAGCGAGCTTGCTCGCGAAGGTCGTTAACGATAACGCGGACATCCTGAATGAAAGCGCCGTCCAGACGTTTTTCGCGAGCAAGCTCGCTACTACAACGATAATTCTAAAATCAATTCCCGGTAATCCTCGACCGCATCGAACTCCGCCGTATCCTTCGGCCCTTTGCGGCTGTCCGGCTCCTTGACCGCCAACAAATGCCCCACGCCAAAATCCCGCGCACTGCGCAGAATCGGCAACGTATCGTCGATAAACAGGCTGCGCGCCGGGTCAAAATCGATATCTGCCTGCAACGCGTCCCAGAACTGCGGGTTTTCCTTGGCAAAACCATAGTCGTGGGAGCTGATCAGTCGCTCGAAATACGGCGCCAACTCGATGCGTTCCAGCTTCAAAGACAGCGAGTCGCGGTGGGCATTGGTGATCAGGATCACGCGCTTTCCGGCCTTTTTGATCGCCGCCAGAAAGGTATCGGCGTCCGGGCGCAGGGCGATCAAGTGGGCGGTTTCCAGCTTGAGTTCGCGCACCGGAATCTTCAGTTCGGCGCTCCAGAAATCCAGGCAATACCATTGCAACTGGCCGGCGTTACGCTCGAACAGCGGTTGCAACTCCATCTCGGCCATGGCCAGGCTTACCCCGTGCAGTTCGGCATAGCGCCGGGGCAGGTGTTCCATCCAGAAGTGGTTGTCGAAATGCAGGTCGAGCAAGGTGCCGTCCATGTCCAGCAGGACGGTATCGATATCGGACCAGGGCAGTGGCGGCATGGTGGGTTCTCAAGCAGGTAAGTAAATATATCCGACACAGACAATCGGAAAAGCCACGGTATAGTAACCCGATCACGCCAAGGAGCCGTTTATGCGCCAGAAACCCACCGTCCTCGCCCGCGAAATTGTCGCCAGTAGTCGTTTGTTCCGCGTGGAGGAAGTGCAACTGCGCTTTTCCAATGGCGTTGAACGGACCTACGAGCGCCTGGTGGGCCGTGGTGCAGGGTATGGCGCGGTAATGATCGTGGCGATGATCGACGCGGACCACGCGCTGCTGGTGGAAGAATACTGCGGCGGCACGGATGAGTATGAACTGTCCTTGCCCAAGGGCCTGATCGAGCCGGGCGAGGACGTGCTGGCGGCGGCAGACCGTGAGCTCAAGGAAGAGGCGGGCTATGGCGCACGGCAGTTGGAACACTTGACCGAACTGTCCCTGTCCCCCGGCTATATGAGCCAGAAAATCCAGGTGGTGCTGGCCACCGATTTGTACGAAGAGCGCCTGGAGGGCGACGAGCCCGAGCCTATGCGCGTGGACCGGGTCAACCTGCGCGAGCTTGCACAACTGGCGCAGAACGTGCAGTTCAGCGAAGGCCGCGCCCTGGCCGCGTTGTACCTGGTGCGTGACCTGTTGACCCAGCGCGGAGCCTACCAGCCATGAGCGAGTTGTTCCTCGGCCACCCCTACATTGCCCCGGTGATTGAACTGGCCCGCCAGGCCGGCGAGGCGATCCTGCCGTATTGGCGCGCCGATGTGGCCGTGACGGCCAAGAAGGATGATTCGCCGGTCACCGCCGCCGACCTGGCCGCCCATCATCTGATTCTCGACGGTCTCACCAAGCTGGACTCGAGCATCCCGGTGCTGTCGGAAGAAGACGCCGATATCGACCAGAGCGTGCGTGCCGGTTGGCAGCGCTGGTGGCTGGTAGACCCACTGGATGGCACCAAGGAATTTATCAGTGGCAGTGAAGAATTTACCGTCAACATCGCCTTGATCGAACAGGGGCGGGTGGTGTTTGGTGTGGTGTCGATGCCCACCAGTGGCCGCTGCTACTTCGGTGGCGCCGGCCTTGGAGCGTGGCGTTCCGACGTGAATGCTGCGCCCCGGCCGATCCAGGTGCGCCAGAAGCCCGCCGTTGGCGAGGCGTTCACCGTAGTCGCCAGCCGTCGCCATACCAGCCCCGAACAAGAGCGCTTGCTCGACGGATTGAGTGAAGGGCTGGGGGAGTTGAAACTGGCCAATATCGGCAGTTCCTTGAAGTTTTGCCTGTTGGCCGAAGGCAGCGCCGATTGCTATCCGCGCCTGGCGCCGACGTCGCAGTGGGACACCGCTGCCGCCCAGGGCGTGCTGGAGGGTGCTGGCGGCCAAGTGCTTGAGTTGAATGGCCAGCCGTTCAGCTACCCGGCGCGGGCGTCGCTGTTGAACCCGTTCTTCCTGGCTTTGCCGGCCAAGGCCGCCTGGCGCGAGCGGTTGCTGGCCCTGGCAAGGTCATAAACCGCCGCGACCAAAAATGTGGGAGCGGGCTTGCTCGCGAAAGCGGTGTATCAGCCAATACAAGTGCTGACTGATACACCGCTTTCGCGAGCAAGCCCGCTCCCACATAACCCCTGTGCCCACAGTGGTTATGTGTTGCAGGGTTTAGCGGTGCAGGACGTACTGCCCGGTAAACACCACTGCCCGCTCTTCACTGCCCTCATTCACTATCCATGTCTGCAACGCCAGCCGTGCCCGGCCATGGCGCTTGTAGGTCGTCACAAAGCGCTTCCACACCTTGTCTTCCGGCGCCTGGCAAATCGCCGTGGCGTCTTGGGTGACAGGCAATGGGTAGCTGATCTGCCCTTCCTGGATCACGATATGCCCGTCTTCGATCCCTTCCTCCCGCAATTGCAGGTGCAGCCAGCCCCAACCTGCGAGTACGGCGCCGCAGTACAAGCTGCCGCCAAACATGGTGCTCTTGTGATTGATATTGGCTTGCAAGGGTAAGTGCAGGCGCAGTTGCCGGTCCTGCCAGTCGAGCACCTTGAGGCCCATCTCCCGGGTGAGGGGGATGTCATGGTGCAGAATGGATTCCAGGTAACGGCTATCGCGGCTCATGGCGGTCTCTTGGCGGGGGGGAAAGGTCATTCGTCATCGGCATGGGCGTTGCCGCTGTCGGCAAAGCTCAGCCCATGCTTGCGCAACTTGTCATGCAAGGTCTTGCGTGGCACTCCGAGGGCTTCGGCCAGGCTGCGCACGGAGCTGTGGGGGCGACCGAGTTCGGCGGCGATCAAGGCTTTTTCAAAGTGCTCGACTTGCTCGCTCAAGCCACCGGTAGACATCGGTACGCCGGGCGCCGGGCCGTCGGGCGTGCTGTCCAGGGCCAGTTCCAGGCCGAGGGCGAAGCGTTCGGCGACGTTTTGCAGCTCCCGCACGTTGCCTGGCCAGTTATGGCGCAACAGCATTGCCCGTTGGCCGGGCTGCAACTCATGCAGTGGCAGGCCGTGGCGGCTACTGGCCTCGTCGGCGAAGTGCTGGAACAGCATCAAGGCATCTTCGCCACGCTCACGCAGGGGCGGAATGCGCAACGGCGCGACGTTCAGGCGGTAGTACAAGTCCGCACGGAAGCGCCCCTGGTCGGCGGACTGGCGCAGGTCTTCCTTGGTGGCGGCGATGATGCGGATATCCAGCGGGATCTGCTGATTACCCCCCAGGCGCTCGACCACGCGCTCTTGCAGCAGGCGCAGCAGCTTGACCTGTACATCCAAACTCATGCTTTCGATTTCATCGAGGAACAACGTGCCGCCGTTGGCAAACTCGAACTTGCCGATCCGCCGCTTCTGCGCCCCGGTAAACGCCCCCGGCTCATGGCCGAACAGTTCGCTTTCGACCACGGATTCGGCCAGCGCCCCGGCGTTGATGGCAACGAAGGGCCCGGTGCGGCGGTTCGACAGGTCGTGCAGGGCGCGCGCTACCACTTCCTTGCCGGCGCCGGTTTCACCGAGGATCAGCACATCGGCGCGGGTCGCCGCCAGCGCGCCAATCTGCTCGCGCAGGCGCAGCATCGGCGCCGACTGGCCCACCAGGCGGGTGCTCAGTTGCTGGCGATCACTCAGGGCCAGGCGCAGGCTACGGTTGTCCAGCACCAGTCGGCGCAGGCTCAGGGCGCGGCGCACGCTGTCGAGCAGGGCGTCGCTGGCAAAGGGCTTTTCGAGGAAATCATAGGCACCAGCGCGCATCGCCTGTACGGCCAGAGGCACATCGCCGTGGCCGGTGATCAGTAGCACCGGCAACTCCGAGTCCTGGCCGTGCAGTTCGGCGAGCAGCTCCATGCCGTCCATGCCGGGCATGCGAATGTCGCTGACCACCACCCCCGGCCAGTCACGTGACAGCTGCGCCGTGAGGCCGGTGGCTTCGCCAAGGGGCAGGACTTTCAGCCCGGCCAGGTCCAGGGTCTGGCACAGGGCCTGACGCAGGTGCGGATCGTCGTCGATCAACACCACCTGAATCTGGTTATCGATACTCATACACTGCGGTCCTCGGACGGTTGCAGACTGACGCCAGGTGCTCCGGCGCGCAGTTTCAAGGTTATCAGTGCGCCGCCTTCCTTGTGGTTGGCGAACAACAGTTCGCCACCAAAGGCACGCATCAGGGTGTCACAGATGGCCAGGCCCAACCCCAGGCCCTGGGTACGGGTCTTGGTGGTGTAGAACGGCTCGCCGGCGCGGCCCAGGGCTTCCATGCAGAATCCCGGCCCGTTATCGCGGATGTACAGGTTGACGCCTTGATCGGTGGATTCGGCACTCAGCCACAGTTTGCGCGGTGGGCCTTTTTCGGTGAGGGCGTCCAGGGCATTGGCCAACAGATTGCCCAGTACCTGGCGCAGGCGGGTTTCCCCGGCTTCCACCCACAGGGAGGCCTCTGGCAAGTCGCGGATCAGTTCCACTTCCATGGCCCGCCGACGCTTGGCCAGCAACGCCAGCGCATCGTCCAGGGCCGGTTGCAGGGCCACGCTTTCCGGGGCATGCCGGTCGCGGCGGGCAAAGGCGCGCAAGTGGGCGATGATCGAGGCCATGCGCCCGGTCAGTTCGCTGATCAGCTTGAGGTTGCCTCGGGCGTCGTCGGTGCGCTGGTGGTCGAGGAGGATCTCGGCGTTTTCCGCGTAACTGCGAATGGCCGCCAGGGGCTGGTTGAGCTCATGGCTGATGCTCGCCGACATGGTACCCAGCGCCGACAGTTTGCCGGCCTGCACCAGGTCATCCTGAGCGCGTACTAGCTCCTGCTGGGCATTTTCCCGCTCCAGTACTTCCTGGCGCAGGCGGCGGTTGAGGCCTTCGAGGTCGCTGGTCCGTTCGGCCACGCGCATTTCCAGCTCGCGCCGGGCCTTGGCTTCAAAGGCAATGCGTTCCAGGTAATGACGACGACGCTGCATCATCAAGCCGAGCAGCAGCATTAGCACCAGCAAGGTCGCGCCGCCGACCGCGACTACCGTGCGCACGGGGCGGTCGATCAGGGTGCGGGGGGTGAGGATTTCCACATTCCAGCCGGTTTCGGCGATTTCGCTGGATTGGCGCAGCCAGGCGCTGGGGCTGAAATTCAGGGGCTGCGGATCTCGGGTCGGATAGGGCTGGATCGCGATGATCGCCTGGCGCTCGGCCTCGGTCAGGGGCCGGGTCGCACGAAAACGCCATTGTGGGCGTGAGGTCAGGATCACCACGCCGTTGTGGTCAGTCACCAGCAGTTGTTCGGGAGTCTGGCCCCACAGGCTTTCGGTATGGTCCAGGTCAACCTTGACCACCAGCACGCCGATCACATGTTCATCTTCGCGCACCGCAGCGGCGAAGAAGTATCCGCGCTTGGCTGAGGTGGTGCCCAGGCCGAAGAAACGGCCCAGGCGCCCGGCCATGGCTTCGCTGAAATAAGGTCGAAAGGAAAAGTTGCGGCCGACGAAACTGTCCTGTTTGTCCCAGTTCGAGGCGGCCAGGGTCTTGCCGCGGGTGTCCATCAGGTACATCACTTCCACGCCTGCCTGGGCCGCAACCTGCTTGAGCAATTGGTTGGCGGCGACCAGGTTGGTGCTGACCTGGGGCGCCGCCAGGGCGGTGCGCAGGGCCGGCAGGTCGCCGAGGATTTGCGGCAGCACTTCGTAGCGGTGCAGGGTACCCAGCAGGTTGGCGACGTACAGGTCGAGGGTCTGGCGGTTCTGCCCGGCCAGTTCGCTGCGGTAGTAACGTTCGGCCAGATGCTCCAGCGGCCACAGCAGCGGGGCCAGGCACAAGGCCAACAGGGCCAGGCTGCGCCAGCGGGGTCTTGGTGGAAGGGGTGGAGTCATGGGAGTCATGCGCCTATGGGTACAGGCGCATTATGCCTAGTGCTGCTGTGCAAGACACTCGCGCAATGCTTCGCGCCATTGTGGTTGGCCGACTTGCCATTGTTGTTGCAGGCGGCTGCAATCGAGGCGCGAATTCAACGGGCGCTTGGCGGGCGTTGGGTAGTCACTGGCGGGAATCCCTTCAAGCGCGGCGCAGGCCTTGCCTTCGGCCAGCAGGTGCTCGCCAATGGCCTGGGCAAAGCCGAACCACGAGGTCTCGCCCTGGGCCGTCAGGTGATACACGCCCCAGTCTCCGGCCTGGCCGGCCTGCCAGCGCTCGATCAGTGCACGGGTGCTGTTGGCGATGGTCCCGGCCCAGGTCGGCGCGCCGATCTGGTCGGCGACGATGCGCATCTGCGGCTTTTCCTGGAGCAGACGCTGCATGGTCAGCAGGAAATTCTTGCCGTGGCACGAATACACCCAACTGGTGCGCAGGATCAGGTACTGACCGCCCACCGCCGCGATGGCCTGTTCGCCCGCCAGCTTGCTCATGCCGTAGACGCCCAACGGGTTGGGCGCGTCGTCCTCGCTGTAGGGCGCAGGTTTGCTGCCGTCGAACACGTAGTCTGTGGAGTAGTGGATCAACGCAATGCCCAGGACCTTGGCTTCTTCGGCCAGGATGCCGGGCGCGGTGGCATTGATCGCGAAGGCAACGTCGGGCTCGTTCTCGGCCTGGTCCACAGCGGTATGCGCCGCAGCGTTGATGATCAGCCCGGGGCGATGGCTGCGTACCTGTTGGCGGATCTGTTCGGGGTTAGTCAGGTCGAGCTGGTCGCGACCCAGCACCACCAGTTCGCCCAGGCCCTGGAGCCGCTGTTGCAACTCACGGGAAACCTGGCCGTGTTGGCCGGTGATGAGGATTTTCAAGGGTGTGCTCATGGGAACAGGTCGGCTTCCAGCAGGGGCTTGCCCTGCTGATCCTTGGCGGATAGTTGTGGCGGCTCGGTCAATTGCCAGTCAATGGCCAGCGTTGGGTCATTCCACAAAATGCAGCGCTCGGCACTTGGCTGGTAATAGTCGGTGGTTTTGTAGAGGAACTCGGCGTAGTCGCTCAGTACCACGAAGCCATGGGCGAACCCTTCCGGTACCCACAGTTGCCGATGATTCTGCGCAGACAGGCGCACACCCACCCATTGGCCGAAATTCGGCGAACCGCGGCGGATGTCGACCGCCACGTCCAGGACCTCGCCGGCGCTGACGCGCACCAGTTTGCCCTGGGTATGTTCCAGTTGGTAATGCAGGCCGCGCAATACGCCTTTCTGTGAGCGTGAGTGGTTATCCTGGACAAAGTTGCGCGTCAGGCCGGTGGCCTCTGCAAACGCGCGGGCATTGAAACTTTCGTAGAAGAAACCACGTTCGTCACCGAACACCTTAGGTTCGATGATCAACACGCCCGGCAGGGTGGTTTGGACGATATTCACTGGCGCTCTCCAGCCAGGGCGAACAGGTACTGCCCGTAGCCGGTCTTGCCAAAATACTTCGCCCGCTCGAGCAAATGCTCACGGTCGATCCAGCCGTTCTGGTAAGCGATCTCTTCCAGGCACGCCACTTTCAAGCCTTGGCGGTGCTCGATGGTTTGTACGTACTGCGAGGCCTCCAGCAGGCTGTCGTGGGTACCTGTGTCGAGCCAGGCGAAACCTCGGCCAAAACGCTCAACCTGAAGGTCGCCTCGTTGCAGATAGGCATTGTTGACGTCGGTGATCTCCAGTTCGCCGCGTGGCGAGGGTTTGATCGATTTGGCAATCTGGATCACGTCGTTGTCGTAGAAGTACAGCCCGGTCACCGCATAGCTGGATTTGGGCGTGAGAGGCTTCTCTTCGATGGACAGGGCGCGGCCTTCGCTATCGAAGTCGATCACGCCAAAGCGTTCTGGATCCTTGACCCAGTAGCCGAACACCGTGGCGCCCTTTTCGCGTTTGACGGCGCTGTGCAGTTGCTGGCTGAAGCTCTGACCGTGGAAGATGTTGTCGCCCAGAATCAGGCACACAGGGTCCTTGCCAATAAATGCTTCGCCGATCAGGAATGCCTGGGCCAGGCCGTCCGGGCTGGGCTGCTCGGCGTAGCTGAAGGTAACCCCGAACTGGCTACCGTCCCCCAGTAGGTTGCGGTACTGCGGCAGGTCCGCCGGGGTCGAAATCACGAGAATTTCCTTGATGCCGGCGAGCATCAGCACCGAGATCGGATAGTAGATCATCGGTTTGTCATAGATCGGCAACAACTGCTTGGACACCCCCAGAGTAATGGGGTGCAAGCGGGTGCCGGAGCCGCCGGCCAGTACAATTCCCTTCATCATGCGATCAAATCCTTTAGGTCGGTGTTGCCCAGTCGTTGTCCTTGATAGCTGCCGTCCTGCACCCGGCGGCACCACTCCAGGTTATCCAAATACCACTGAACGGTCTTGCGCAGGCCGGTTTCGAAGGTTTCTTCAGGAACCCAGCCCAATTCGCGCTCGATCTTGCTGGCATCGATGGCGTAGCGCTGGTCGTGGCCTGGGCGATCCTTGACGAAGGTGATCAGGTCGGTGAACTGGGCAACGCCGGCCGGACGCTGTGGCGCCAGCTCTTCGAGCAGGGCACAGATGCCACGGACCACGTCGATGTTTCTCTGTTCGTTGTGACCGCCGATATTGTAGGTCTCGCCCACCACACCTTCGGTGACCACTTTGAGCAACGCACGGGCGTGGTCTTCGACAAACAGCCAGTCGCGTACTTGCAGGCCATCGCCGTACACCGGCAGGGCCTTGCCTGCCAGGGCATTGAGGATCACCAGCGGGATGAGCTTCTCTGGGAAGTGGAACGGCCCGTAGTTGTTCGAGCAGTTGGTCAGCAGCACCGGCAAGCCGTAAGTGCGCTGCCAGGCGCGGACCAGGTGGTCGGACGCCGCCTTGCTCGCGGAGTAGGGCGAGCTTGGCGCGTAAGGCGTGGTTTCGGTGAACAGATCATCCACGCCATGCAGGTCGCCATACACTTCGTCGGTGGAGATGTGATGGAAGCGGAAGGCGCTTTTGGCCGGCTCTGGCAACTGTTGCCAGTAGGCGCGAGTGGCTTCCAGCAGGCTGTAGGTGCCGACGATGTTGGTCTGGATAAAGTCCGACGGACCGTCGATGGAGCGGTCGACATGGGACTCGGCTGCCAGGTGCATGATGGCCTGGGGCTGAAAGCGTGCCAGCACTGCGCTGACGGTGGCCTGGTCGATGATATCGGCCTGGACGAATTCATAGCGGGTATTGGTCGCAATACTGGTCAGCGACTCAAGATTGCCGGCGTAGGTCAGTTTGTCGAGGTTGAGCACTTCATGCCCGGTATGTTGAATCAAGTGCCGGACCAGAGCCGAGCCAATAAATCCTGCACCGCCGGTAATCAGAATGCGCATGTCAAAAGCCCTTTTCCTTAGACAGACATAAAGCGAATGGAGCATAGCTTGTGTTGTGGCGCGGGCCGGTGCAAGGGCGCGCGGTCAGATTGGCGGCTTGGCCGTCGCCCAGGGCTTGCGCAAACCCCTTCAACAATGGCGATATAAGCGCCGGACAAAAAACCAGGGGCCGTCACATGTTGCTCGATACATTGATCCACCGCGCCAGTTTGCCGTGCCCGCAGGTCGGGCCGCAGCAGGCTTTGCAGTTGCTGGAGCAGCATTACGGCTTCACTGGCACGCTGCAGTCCCTGGGCAGCCAGCAAGACCTCAATTACCGAGTCGATAGCGACCGTGGCCGCTTCGTCCTGAAAATCTGCCGTGGCGAGTATGCCTCCATTGAATTGCACGCCCAGCATGCGGCCCTGGCGCACTTGCAATCCGGGGTGCGGGTGCCAGAGGTCATCAGGGCCCTCGACGGCGAGCAACTGCTGACCGTGACGGTCGCCGGGCAAACCCTGCATGTGCGGTTGCTGGACTATATCGAAGGCCAGCCGCTGACCCACCTGCCGCACCTGGGCCGTGAGGTGATCCAAGGTTTTGGCCGGCTGTGCGGGCAGATGAGCCTGGCATTGGCCGGCTTCACCCATGCGGGCCTTGAGCGCACGCTGCAGTGGGACCCGCGCCATGCCCGGGAGCTGATCAGTCATTTGTTGTCGGCACTCGACAACCTGCCGCACCGCGCGGCCCTGGAACGGGTCGCCGCACAGGTCGAGCAGCGCATCCGGCCCCTGGCCGATCAATTGCCCTGGCAAGCCGTGCATATGGATATCACCGATGACAATGTGGTCTGGCAGCGCGATGCCCAGCGGCATTGGCAGGTGCAGGGGGTCATCGATTTCGGCGATCTGGTGCACACCTGGCGGATTGCCGATCTGTCGGTGACCTGTGCTGCGTTACTCCACCATGCCGAGGGCGACCCGTTCGCGATGCTGCCGGCGATCCAGGCCTATCACGCCCTGACGCCCTTGCAGCCGCAGGAGTTGCAGGCGCTGTGGCCGCTGATCGTGGCCCGCGCGGCGGTGTTGGTGTTGAGCAGTGAACAGCAGCAGCGCCTGGATCCGGATAACGCCTACCTGTTGAAGAATGCCGAGCACGAGTGGGAAATCTTCCAGGTTGCCACCTCGGTGCCATTTGAGTTGATGGAGTCGGCGATCCTGGCGTGCGTCGGTGCGACCCCGTCGTTCACGACCAGCGAAGGCTTTGCCCCGCTGTTGCCGGGCCTGGTGGGGCGTGAGTTCGCGCTGATCGACCTGGGCGTGCTCAGCCCGCATTTTGAGGCGGGCAACTGGGAAGCCCCCGGCATCGATCAGCAGCTATTGCAGCAAGCGGCCGCGGCCCATGGCTTGGCGGCCAGCCGGTATGGTCAATATCGCCTGTCCCGCACACGCCCCGACAGCGCGGCCGAACCCGATACCTGCGCGCTGCATGTCGAGTTACACGCGCCCCCGGGCACTGTCGTACAGGCGCCGTTTGCCGGCACCCTGCGCCGCACGGCCGATGGCGGGTTATGTGTGCACAGTGCGCAACTGAACGTATGGCTGTGGGGTGTTGAACCGGTGTTGCAGGCCGGCGCAGCGGTGCTCAAGGGCCAGGTCCTGGGTGAGGTTGGCGGGCTATTGGCGGTGCAACTGTGCCGCGTCGACCTTGAGCCACCGTTGTTCTGCACGCCATCGCGCGCAGCGGCCTGGCAGGCGTTGTGCCCCTCGCCGGCGACGCTGCTGGGCCTTGCCTGCGACGCCGAGCCAGAGCTGGATCCACACGCCTTGCTGGCCCGGCGCGATGCCAGCTTTGCGCGCTCGCAGAAGCACTATTACCTCGACCCTCCACGCATCGAGCGCGGTTGGCGCAACCATCTGATCGACATGCAGGGCCGTTCGTATCTGGACATGCTCAACAATGTCGCGGTGCTGGGCCACGGCCATCCACGCATGGCGCAGGTGGCGGCGCGGCAGTGGTCGCTGCTCAACACCAACTCACGCTTTCATTACGCCGCGATTGCCGAGTTCTCCGAACGTTTGCTGGCCCTGGCCCCGGATTCCATGGACCGGGTGTTCCTGGTCAACAGCGGCACTGAAGCCAACGACCTGGCGATCCGCCTGGCTTGGGCCTACAGCGGCGGACGCGACATGCTCAGTGTGCTGGAGGCCTACCACGGCTGGTCGGTGGCGGCCGATGCGGTGTCCACTTCGATCGCCGACAACCCCCAGGCCTTGAGCAGCCGGCCAGACTGGGTGCATCCGGTGACCGCGCCCAATACCTATCGTGGCCATTTCCGTGGCCCGGACAGTGCGCCGGATTATGTGCGTAGCGTCGAGCACAACCTGGCGAAGATCGCGGCCAGTCAGCGCCAGCTGGCGGGTTTTATCTGCGAGCCGGTGTATGGCAATGCCGGCGGTATTTCCTTGCCGCCGGGCTACCTGCAGCAGGTGTACGCCCTGGTCCGCGCCCGGGGCGGGGTATGTATTGCCGATGAAGTGCAGGTCGGTTACGGACGCATGGGCCATTTCTTCTGGGGTTTTGAGGAGCAGGGCGTGGTGCCGGACATCATCACCATGGCCAAAGGCATGGGCAACGGCCAGCCCCTGGGCGCGGTGATTACCCGCCGGGAAATCGCCGAAGCCCTGGAGGCCGAAGGGTATTTCTTCTCGTCCTCGGGCGGCAGCCCGGTGAGTTGCCGGATCGGCCTGGCAGTGCTGGATGTGATGGAGGAAGAGCAACTTTGGGAAAACGCCCAGGTGGTCGGCGGGCATTTCAAGGCGCGGCTGCAAGCGTTGATCGAGCGCCATCCCCTGGTGGGGGCGGTGCATGGCTCGGGCTTCTACCTGGGGTTGGAGTTGGTGCGGGATCGGCAGACGCTGGAGCCGGCCACCGAAGAGACCGCACTGTTGTGCGATCGTCTACGTGAGTTGGGGGTTTTCATGCAGCCGACTGGGGACTATCTGAACATCCTCAAGATCAAGCCGCCGATGGTTACGTCTAAACGTAGTGTGGATTTCTTTGTCGACATGTTGTCGAAGGTGTTGGATGAAGGGTTGTAGACACCTTTCTATGAGTTGAAATGAGATCACCACTGTGGGAGCGGGCTTGCTCGCGAAAGCGGTGTATCAGTGACAGATTTGTAGACAGACACACCGCTTTCGCGAGCAAGCCCGCTCCCACAAGGGCGATGGGGTTTCAGAATTTAAGTCGATTGTTATCGGGAATATTTTGTTTTTTTTCGATGGATGGAGATCTGCAAGCTTTAAAAGCCGATTTTTATCCGCTATAAAGTCGCCCAGCATTCCCCTTTCTGTCATCGGCCCCGGTTATCCTGGCCGCTGACCACCGCCCAGGAGATGATTCATGAGCCGTATCGTTACCGTCGCCGCTACCCAGATGGCTTGTTCCTGGGACCTCGAAGCCAATATCGAGACCGCTGAGAAGCTGGTCCGTGAGGCCGCCGCCAAAGGCGCGCAGATCATCCTGATCCAGGAACTGTTCGAAAGCCCGTACTTCTGCCAAAAGCCAAACCCGGACTATCTGCAACTGGCAACCCCGGTTGAAGAAAACGTGGCCATCAAGCATTTCCAGAAAATCGCCAAGGAACTGCAAGTCGTCCTGCCGATCAGCTTTTTCGAACTGGCTGGCCGTGCGCGTTTCAACAGCATCGCGATCATTGATGCCGACGGCTCCAACCTCGGGATTTATCGTAAAAGCCACATCCCGGATGGCCCTGGCTACCACGAAAAGTACTACTTCAACCCGGGCGATACCGGCTTCAAAGTGTGGAACACCCGCTATGCGAAAATCGGCGTGGGCATCTGCTGGGACCAATGGTTCCCGGAATGTGCCCGCAGCATGGCGCTGCAAGGCGCGGAAATCCTGTTCTACCCGACCGCCATCGGCAGCGAGCCACACGACAAGACCATCTCGTCCCGCGACCACTGGCAGCGCGTGCAACAAGGCCATGCCGGCGCCAACCTGATGCCGCTGATCGCCAGTAACCGCATTGGCAACGAAGAGCAGGACGGCTACGACATTACTTTTTACGGCTCGTCGTTCATCGCCAACCAGTTCGGCGAGAAAGTCGAAGAACTCAACGAAACCGAAGAAGGCATCCTGGTGCACAGCTTCGACCTCGATGAGCTGGAGCACATCCGCAGCGCGTGGGGCTCGTTCCGTGATCGCCGGCCGAACCTGTACGGCGCGCTCAAGACCCTCGACGGTTCCCTGGAGTCCTGATCGCCATGACCACTTTGCACAGCACGCCTCGCGCTGACGGCTTCTATATGCCAGCCGAGTGGGCACCCCAGACCCAGGCCTGGATGATCTGGCCAGAGCGTCCGGACAACTGGCGCCTGGGCGGCAAGCCGGCACAGGCGGCCCATGTGGCGGTGGCCAAGGCCATTGCGCGCTTTGAGCCGGTGACGGTCGCGGTTTCGGCCGGCCAGTACGAAAACGCCCGGGCGCGCCTGGATGTGCCAAATATTCGTGTGGTGGAGATGTCCAGCGACGATGCGTGGGTACGCGACAGCGGGCCGACCTTCGTGATCAATGACCAAGGCGAAGTCCGTGGCGTGAATTGGGACTTCAATGCCTGGGGCGGGTTTGACGGTGGCTTGTATGCGCCGTGGAACCGCGACGCCCAGGTGGGCGGCAAGATCCTCGAGATCGAGCGCAGCCCGCGTTATCGCACCGAGGGTTTTGTGCTCGAAGGCGGTTCGATTCACGTTGACGGTGAAGGCACGCTGATCACCACCGAGGAATGCCTGCTCAATCGCAATCGCAACCCGCATCTGGGCCGTGAAGAGATCGAAGCGGTCCTCAGCGCCCACCTGGCGGTGGATAAGATCATCTGGTTGCCCGACGGTCTGTTCAACGACGAAACCGACGGCCATGTGGATAACTTCTGCTGCTACGTGCGCCCAGGCGAAGTGTTGCTGGCCTGGACTGACGACCCGCAAGACCCAAACTATGCGCGCTGCCATGCTGCCATGGACGTGCTGCAAAACAGCACTGACGCCAAGGGCCGCGCACTTACCGTACATAAAATGCCGATCCCGGGGCCGTTGTACGCCACTGAGGAAGAGTGCGCCGGTGTCGATCCAGTGGACGGTTCCCAGGAGCGTAATCCGACCGTGCGTTTGGCCGGTTCCTACGTCAACTTCCTGATCGTCAACGGCGGCATTATCGCGCCGAGTTTTGATGATCCGCTGGACAGCCGTGCCCAGGAAATTCTTCAGGGTCTGTTTCCGCAACATGAAGTGGTGATGGTGCCGGGGCGTGAACTGTTACTGGGGGGCGGCAATATCCACTGCCTGACGCAACAACAGCCCGCGCCGCACAAAAACTGAGTGCAGTTGTAACAGGCAATTTCGCCGTACGGCGACTGATCGCCGGCAGATGCACCGAGCAATAACAGCAAGCCCATGGCCCGTGAGGGTCGTGGGCTTTTTTGTGTCTGTAAGCCCGTAAGTCGGCTTGTTGGCATAGCTCTTGTATCGGCGTTGTGACAGTGATCGGGGTTTGTGACTGCGCAGTTCTGTCATAAACCTTGAGTAAGTTGGCCGCTCAAGCAGTAGGAGAGAGCGCTGAAATGAACGCCGATATCAACCTGGTCTATAAACGCGCGTCCCATCCTTTGGTCGTTCGAGGTGACGCGATTCACACGCTGGCCCTTTGGTTGAAGGCAAATGGCTCACGCCGGATCCGGCAGGCTGATCCACGCAGGGTGATGAGTGAACGCTACCCGGTGGGGCTGTTCAGCGAGGATGAGGTGCAGGTGCTGTGCGAGTTGATCCGTAACTGATATTCAAATGTGGGAGCGGGCTTGCCCGCGATAGCGGTGTATCAGTCACATATGCATCAACTGACACACTGCTATCGCGGGCAAGCCCGCTCCCACAGGAACTGCATGTGGGTTAGAAGTTGTACGTCCCCGTTACCACCAGGCTGCGCGGGTCTCCAAACTGGATCTGGTTGGCACTGGTCGCCGACGCGTAGTACGTCTTGTCGCTGATGTTATTGAGCGCCGCCCTTACATCCCAGTCCTTGTGCCGGAACCCGGCCAGGGCGTCCCAGCGGCCATAGCCGGGCAGTATCACGGTATTGGCGTTATCGGCATAACGGTCGCCCACCAGGGTCAGGCCGGTTTCGGCGTACCAGCCCATTTCCGGTTTCCAGGTAACGAACAGGCTGGCGTTGCGCTTGGCCACGTCGCTGATGCGCTTGCCTTCAAAGCCGTTGTTGTCTTTCACCACCTTGGCGTCCTGTACGCCGACGCCGCCGCGTACATACCAGTTGCCGACGATTTTGCCGGTGGTGGTCAGCTCGATACCACGGGAGCGTTGTATGCCGCTGAGCAGGGTGATCAGCGGGTTCTCCGGGTCACGGGTGCGGCGGTTGTACAGTTCCAGTTCATACACGGCGAGGGTGGTGCTCAGGCGGTCGTCGAGCCAGTCGCTCTTGACCCCGATTTCTTTTTGCTTGGTCAGCTCGGGGCTCAGATCGTTGGCATTGCCCGTCGCATTCGGGGTGATGCCGATCAGGCCGCCACCGGTGGGGGAAAACGTCTTGCTCCAGGAGGCGTAGAAGGAATGGTTTTCCACCGGCGTCCACACCACGCCCAGCCGTGGGCTGGTGTTGTGGCTGTCGACGTTTTGCCGGGTGTTGATGATCTTATTGGTGGTGTCCACTTCAAAACGGTCGTAGCGCAAACCGGCGAGTATTTGCCACTGATCGTTCAGGCGCAGTTGGTCCTGCACATACAGCCCCTGGCTTTCGACTTCGGTGTGGTTGTTGCTGGAGATCCTCATCGGCCCGGTATGGCTCAGGTGCCGGTTGGGGTGGTTCAGATCAAGGCCGGGCACTGTTGCCGTTACCGCGCTGTACAGCTTCGGATCACGGCGCTGGCTGCCCAATTCCACACCGCTCAGCAGGCGATGCTCCAGGCCAAAGGTGTTGAAGCCGCCTTCGAGCTCGACGTTATTGAATACGTTGCGCGTCCTCAGGTCCTGCTGCCAGCGCTGGCGCCCGACGGTGTTGGTCTTGGGGTCGTAGCCGGTCTGGTAGGTGTTGTCGAAGTCACTGTCGAGCTTGAACACGCCCAGGGTGTGGCGCAGTTGCCAGCTGTCGTTGAGTTCATAGGCGAGCTTGGAGCGCAGGGATTGGGTGGTGTCGTCGATGTAGTCGCGTGGGTCGCCGTAGGTGGTGTCGCGGCTCACATCGGCCGGGCGCCCGCGCACGCCGGGGATGCCACGGTCCGGGGTGCGGTCGTAGCGGCTGTATTCGTATTGCACCAGCCAGTTCAGTTGCGGGGTCAGTTGCCAGCTTATCGACGGCGCGAACAGTTTGCGGTTGCCGCTGATGCCGTCGCGAAAACTGTCGGTGTCCTCGTTGCCCATGTTCAGGCGCAGGCTGATGTTTTCGGTCGGGTCGGCGCTTAAGTCGGTGTACAGACTACGCAGCCCGTTGTTGCCGCCCTGGGCTTCGATGCTGGAAGCACGCCCGGCCTGGGGCAGCTTACTGACGCGGTTGACGATCCCACCCTGGCCACCGCGCCCGTACAACACCGCGGCGGGGCCCTTGAGCACGTCGATGCGCTCGATGTTATGCAGGTCGCGCACGTACTGGCTGTCGTCGCGGATGCCGTCGAGGTAGAAGTCGCTGCTGGCCTCGAAGCCGCGGATACGCAAGCTGTCGAAGCGCGTATCGGCGCCGCTGCTGACGTTGGGGATACCGCTCAAGGCCTGGCCCAGATCGTTGGTGCCGTAGGCGCGCAGGTTCTCGGTCTTTACCCAGTCAATTGCCTGGGGCACGTAGCGCACCGGCGTGCTTGTGCGGGTGGCGGTGTTGGTGTCTTTGACGCGTGGGTCGTCCTCATCAGCTTCGGCGCTGATGGAGGTGGCGGGCAGTGTGGTCGCGGCGCAGGCAAATCCGGCGCACAGCAGTGCAGAAAGCCCAAGGGTCATGGGCGTCAGGCGAGGGGCAGGCATCTAGGGGCGCATCCGTAGGAGGGAGGGTAAATAATGCGCGAATGATAATGCTTGCTATTTGCGCGCGTAATTTATTCTTGCGCTGCCTGCTCAGGTATTTGTATCAAGATGTGTCTTTTGGGGAATTTTACGCCATATTGGAAAATGCGTTACCCACCAGCGGCTTATTCACCGTATGAATCGGGCGAGCGTATATATGGCGTAAATAATGGCTAAATAATATCGCTTAGACTTTTTTTGCCTAAATACAGACGATTCACTAAATTGACATGCAGTTGAGGGCGCGGATAGGATTCGCCTCAACGCCTGTGGCTAACCGCCATGACTTCTCCAAATATAAAAGGCCTGCGGCGTATTTCAGTCGTCCGCAGGCCTTTTTGTATCTGGGGAAAGTCGATATCAGAAAAGCTAACGGAGCCAGGTTTCACAGCGCGTACTCAACCAGTAATAGGAATAAGAAAATGTTGAATAAACGGATGGGTCTGCTTGCTCTGGGGATTTTGAGCGCCACTCAGGCAATGGCAAACGACCAGGAGCAATCCAAAGGCTTCGTGGAAGACAGTCACCTGAACATCGCGGCGCGTAATGCGTATATCAGCCGCGATTACAAAGATGGCAAGCAAGATAAAGCTGAATGGGGCCAAGGCTTTATCGGTAAGTTCGAATCCGGCTTCACCCAAGGCACCGTCGGTGTGGGTGTGGACGTGATCGGCCAATACGCCATCCGTCTGGACGGTGGTAAAGGTCGCAGCGGCGCTGGCGGTATCAACTTCTTCAAGCAAGGTGACAGCGGCGCAGCACCACACGACCTGGCCAAGGGCGGCGCAGCCGTCAAGGCACGCATCTCCAACACCGTACTGAAGTACGGTGACCAGATGCCAGCCGTGCCGGTCCTGCAGTACGACAACTCCCGTCTGTTGTCGGAAACCTACACCGGTACCTCGATCGTCTCCAAAGAGATCAAAGGTCTGGAGCTGCAAGGTGGTTACTTCACCAAGGAAGCCCAAAAAGGCGCCGAAGGGACCGACAGCGGCAACCTGAAAAAAATCTCGTACCTGGGTGGTAGCTACAAATTCACCGAAAGCCTGTCGGCCGCGCTGTATGCATCCGACATGGAAGACGTGCTGAAGAAGCAATACGTCAACGTCAACTACGTGCTGGGCCTGCCACAAGAGCAGTCGCTGACTTTTGACTTCAACGGCTACAAGACCAAGCTGGACAAGAGCTTCGCCCAGCAAACCCAGGGTGATGCTAGCGCTCGCGACAACAAAATCTGGAGCCTGGGCGCCACTTGGGCCTTCGGTCCGCACAGCCTGACCCTGGCTCACCAGCGCAGCTCCGGTGACACCGGCTACATGTACGGCGGCTATCGTGACAACACCAAGGACAGCGGCATTGGCGACGGTGGCAACACCATCCTGCTGGCCAACTCCTACTGGTCTGACTTCAACGCTAAAGACGAGCGCTCCTGGCAGGTCGGCTATGGCATTGACTTCACCACCTTCGGTGTACCTGGCCTGAGCTACAACATCGCTTACGTGCGCGGCACCAACATCGACGACGGTAGCAACCGTGGCGATGGCACCGAGCGTGAAATCTTCAACCAGTTCAAGTACGTGGTACAGAGCGGCCCGGCTAAAGACCTGAGCCTGCGTGCCCGCGCCTCCTGGTTGCGTGTTTCGACCAACGCCAACAAATACAACGTTGGTGGTAACGAAATCCGTCTGTTCGCCGACTACCCGATCAACGTGTTCTAAGATCGTGCGTCGTGCCTGATACCAGGCAATAAAAAACCCCGACTTGTCGGGGTTTTTTTATACCTGCCTGAAACCCTACGCCTTGACCTGCGCCAACTTCTGGCAATTGGCCTTGCGCGCCGGGTACTGCCCGCATTTGCGCAGCACGCTTTGCACCTGCTGGGTGTTTTGCAGTTGCTGATTGGCCAGCAGCTTCTCGGTGATAAACAGCTCTTCCGAGCCCAGGTTGCGTTCAGCCTTGTCGATCATGGCCAACGCGGCCTTGCCGTCGCCGCGCTTGAGGTAATAGCTGATCATCAAGTCATAGGTCGAAGGCCCAGCCAGGGACCAGTCCTTGATCGCCTGCAACTCTTTGAGCGCATCGGCATTTCTGCCTTGGGCCAGGCGTACAGCGTAGGCGGTGCGACGGATGTTCGGCTGGTCCTTGACCGGTGAGCTCAAGGCTCGGCGGATAAAGGCATCGGCCTCGGGCACCTTGTTTTTTGCCAGGGCGGCGGTGGCGGCGTAGGCATCTTTATAGCCTTGCATGGCCTTGGCCACTGGCGCGGCGTCACGCACCTTTGGCCAGCTCGTGGTATTGACCCGAGCGCGGCGCTCCTTGCGGTACTCGCGTTGCAGGTATTGGCGCAGCTCGGTGTCACGGTCGAGGGCGGACATGTGGGAGCGGTTGAAGTAATCGGTGGTGGCAGTGATGGTGGTGGTCAGGCCGTCCTTGACCAGCACGTCCAGCTCCTTGGTAAAGCGGTCGAGGTTGAACTGCTGCAATGAGTCTTGCATCGCGTTCTTGCGCGCGGTGAGAAAGCCCGTCAGCAATGGTTTCTGCTTGCCCTGGAAATCATTCAGGCGCTCCAGGCTGTGGGTCGCCGCACGGGGCGCGTAGCCGGCCCGGATCATCAGGTCGGTGCCGAGCAAGTCCGCCTGGTCTTCCTGACTGCGGCCCCAGGCGGTGCTCCAGACGTTGTCGGAAAAACTGTTGGCCAGCGAGGTATACAGCACCGTGTTGCCGATGGTTTTTTGCGTACCGGCCGGGTCCTTGCTGAACAGCTTCATGGTGCCTGAGCTGCGATCCACCCCGGTGTTGGCCGCCACCGTTGCCAGGGCCACCGTCGAGGCCACGGTGGTGAACATGTCTTTCTGCTCCTGGAACGCGGCTGCGCGGTCATGGTGATGCAGCAGCACATGGCTCATTTCATGGCCGAGCATGGCGGCGATTTCGTCTTCACTGCCGACGTTTTCCAGCATACCCAGGGGTACGAAGATATTGCCGTACGGGTCCGCCGATGGCCCGAAGCTGTAGCTGTCGGTGATCTTCACCTGCAACAGCGGCAACTCCCCCGGCCAGCCCTTGGACAGGCGTGTGACGATGCCCTGCAAGTACACCTGCAGCATTGGGATATCCGCCAGGTTCTGCTGGCGCGCCTCGGCGGCAGGTACGGTGCGGCCGTCGTAACTCAAGCGCTGTTGGCCCGTGCGCTGCGCGTCGAGCTTGTAGTACTGGCGCACGTCAGCGTTATCCACATAGTGGCCCTGGACCCGTGACTGGGTCGATGGACCCACCAGGTTCAGAAACGCCTGGTCTGCACCCTTCAAGGTGGCGCAACCGCTGAGCAATGCACTGGCCAGCAATAGATATCCCTTCACCGCGGTACTCCTTTATTGATTGCAGCCCGCGCCGTAGCCGAGAGTGGACTTGTTGTTACTGTCCTTGGCCAGGCTTTGGGGCATTTGCTGGCAGGGCAGTCTTGTGACATTCAGGGGCGGGTCGATTCGCAGGTCCCTGGTATCCAGCCAGACTTTCTGCCCAGCCAGCTCCACCAGGACCAGCTCCAGGTCCTTGTTGAGTTGCAACACCTGAACGGGTTGCTTGGGTGTGTCTTTGCGGGCGACTTCCCGCAGCAGCTTGCCTTGCTCGTCCACCACCTCTACCGGGTCGGCCAGGAACTCCTTGATGACATGGGTTTCGGCCAGTACGCCCTGGCTGTAGAGCGCGGCGAGTAACACGATGAGGATTCTGTTCATCCTTGGTTTCCTTGAGTGAGACGACGTGGCGGCACCCTTCAGCGACCACGGTCGAAGAAGGCTTCGATCCGCTCGCTGAACAGCGCCAATGACAGCAAAACAATCCCCAGTACGTTGACCAGGGTGATGTGGTTCAGATAGAGCACCCCGCACACCGCCAGCAGCATCAGCATCACCAAGCCCCACGAGGGATAGGGCGAGGTGAAGAAGCGGATCTCATGCCTGCGCCAGCGCGTCCAGGTATGCAGGCCGGCCAGGCGCCGGGCATGCAGGGCCTTGAGCACGATAATCAGCGCCAGCAACCCAAGCTCCAGCACGTCTACCCAGTGCAGGTTCCAACCGGGGAAATTGGCCGGCTCGCGCTCGTAATCCATGCCCTTGTTGATCAGGTTGTCCAAGGCCATGGCATGCAGGTAAACCCCAGGAATCAGCCCATGCACGGGCGACTGCACCACATCGCCGGTGGAGGTGATGCTGGCCCCGACCATCACTAGCCGGTCGCGCAATAACCCGGCCACCAGCGCCTGATCCTCCGGCGAACTGACCTCCAGGTCGCTGGCCGACAAGGTCAAGCTATAAGGGCACCGGGCCTGGGCGGAGTCGTCCAGTTTCCAGAACACCGCCTGGAAAAACTGCGCCACCCAATCCAGTACAAAGTTGCGTGGCGCTGCGCAGTGCTGGATATCCGCGATCTGCGCCTGCTCGGGTGCCAGCTTCAAGCCCCACTGCACGGCAATTGGCTGCAAGCGTGAGGCCGCCTCGGCATCTTCGGGCAGATCCGCGCAGGGTGCGTCTTTGCAGAATTGGCGGTACAGCGCCAAGGCCGGGGTTTCCATCACCCCCAGCGCGGTCGGCATGGCCAGCGGGTACTTGTCGTCCACACCGTCCCACACCACCAGCCCTGGCTGGCTGAATGCGGCAAATTGTTCGAGGGTATTGGCTTGCCCTTTTTCACCCCGCGTCACCCCGGTATTGGCCAGCAGCAAGGGAATGCCCCGGCGCTGATAGCGCTCGAACACATTCGCCAACAACTGACTGCCCCGCGTCGGGTCACCCAGGGAGTGATCGTGGCTGTACAGCAAATCCACAAACACCGCTTTGGGTTTATAGGCCAGCAAGCGTTTGAACAGCTTGCTCTGCTCGTTGTACGGCATCGGCCATGAGGTGTTGTTACGCATCAGGTAGGCGTCATCGATCAACACCACGGTGATGTGTTGCTGGCCGTTGCTGGGGTACTTGCTGGAAAACATCCGGTTGAGCCACTGGGCGGATGCCTTGTCGCTGGAACTGGCCAGGCCAAAGGGATCGAGCACTGCCAGCAACACGATAAAAAACGCGAGCAAATAGCGACGACGATTAAAAAGCGGGGGGTTCTTCGACATCCATGTCTCGATAAAAAACGGCGAGTGCTGTTGAGGGGCAGGTTTTCCCGCGTGAACACAGCGAATGCATGGGTTTTAAAGGACGGGGAGGGGGGTGTCAATTAGAAATATGGCTAAGTGCCATCTGGCGCTCGCCGCCTTCGGCAGCAAGCGGGAGATGGCGTCCCGGCAGGGTGCGATACGACCTTCCTGCGCGCGGTAGATTTCTGGATGAACGCCGGGTGTGGGCGGTGAGTTATTGACCGGGCGATACAACCCGTTTCGGCCGGCGCCATGTCACCAGCCCGACTGCCAATGCAGACAAAATCAGCGCAATCGAGATCCCTTCGTTGATATCGACCCGGTGCCCCAGCAACAGCATGGACCCTGTGACGCCAAACACCGGAATCAGCAACGACAACGGTGCCACCTTGGAAACCGGGTACTCGCGCAGCAGTAAATTCCACCCCCAGTAACAAAAGTGCGTGGCCGCATACACCTGAAACAGCAGCGAAAACACCGTCAGCCATTCCATGTGGGTGACCAGCGCCGCGAACGGCGCCGATCCATGTGCCAGCCAGGTCAGCAATAGCAATGGCAGCGGCGGGAACAGACTGGCCCACACCACAAAAGCAAACATCTCGCGCACCTTCGATTGCTTGATGATGACGTTGCCCACACTCCAGCTGAACGCACTCACCAGCAACAAGCCATAGCCCAGCGTTGTCGCCTCGCCTGGACTGCTGGCGATAATGCCGATCAGTCCTACTGCCGCAAGACCCACCCCCAGGATCTGGCCTACGCTCAGTCGCTCACGAAACAACAACACCCCCCAACCCAAGGTAAAAAACGCACTGAACTGGATCAGCAATGCTGCAGTGCCTGGCGGTACACCCAGTTCAATCCCCAGATTGATCAAGGCCCACATCGCCACCCCGAAAATCAAGCCATAGGCCACCAGCCACTTCATCGCAATGGCCGGACGCTGTACAAAAAACACCCATGGTAACGCCGCCAGCGTAAAGCGCAGGGCGGTCAGCAACAGCGGGTCGATCCCCGCCAGGCCCAGCTTGGTAATCGGAAAGTTAAGCCCCCAGACAGCCGTCACCAACACGGCCAGGGCCAGATGCTTCTTTTGCATGGTGTGCTGATCCCACAAAGCAGCGCCAGCACCTGTGTGCGCCAGCCAAGGCGTCACTATGCGCAATAGGCGCGATGGCTCGCTTGCACTATCAGGTCATAAATCATTAAATTCGGGCCATGCGCGAAACTGACATCGACCCCTACGAAAACACCCCCCGCGACGCCGTGGTCACGGCCAACGACTACCACGATGGCCAGCACTTTGCGTTACACACCCATCAACGCGGGCAATTTGCCTACGCCGCTTGCGGTGTGATTACCGTCTTCACTCAACAAGGCAACTGGGTGGTACCGCCCCACCGCGCCATCTGGGTCCCGGCGGGCGTGCCCCACGAAATGAGCATGAGCGGCCCGGTGACCATGCTCAACACCTACATCCGCGCCCGAGCCGCAACCCGCCTCAACCTGCCGGCGCAGTGCCAGGTATTCGGCGTATCGACGCTGCTACGCGAACTGCTGATCCGCGCCATCGACGTACCGGCGCTCTACGAAAAGGAACACCTGCACGGCCGCCTGATGACCCTGCTGCTCGACGAAATAGCCGACATGCGCCCCCCTGTCACTCAACGCCCCCCTCCCCAACGATCCCCGGCTGGCCCACATCTGTCGCAACCTGCTGGAACAGCCATCACTGGAAACCAGCATCGACGACATGACCCAACGCCTCGGCATGAGCCGCCGCACCTTCACTCGATTGTTTCGTCAGCAGACCGGAATCAGCTTCGTGGAATGGCGCCAGCAAGCGTGCCTGTTGGCGGCGGTAGTCAGGTTGGGGAATGGCGAGTCGGTGACGCGGGTGGCGATTGATTTGGGGTATAGCAGTTCGAGTGCGTTTACGAGTGTGTTCAGGCGGGTGTTGGGGGAGGTGCCTAGTCGGTATTTTTTGAATAGGTTGGGTTGAGGTGGGGGGGATTGAGTGTGGGTGCTGATCAGCAGGCCGCCCGGCCGGAGACGTTAGGGATTGAAGCCCGAAGAGGTGGAGACAGGTCGGCTGTTTGACCAGGCTCGATGCGCAGCACGAAAGCCCGGCCCGCTGCGCGGCAAGGGAAACGTACTACTCCAAACTGCGTGGAGCTGAATTTGGGCTGAGACTGGTAACCAGCGGCCAAACGGTCTTGCCTTCGGGCATGATAGGTTCATAGCGAAATCTGTAGGAACTCATTCCCTTCAACACCAGATGATCGACGATGTTATTGCCCGAACTTTCGAGGAGGTCGATTTCAGGTACTAAGGACCCCTTGATGTACTTCAACGCGAACCAAACTGGCTTGAGAGCAGGGCCTCGCGTTACCTCCAGGGGCAGGCTATTTTTTACCTGCCCTGTCTTCATCTGAATTCTGCTAGTCACTCCCTTGAGCCAGCCTGCGTTGAAGTCATTTATCTGCTCGGGGGATAACGGCACACCTTTGGCGCGTAGCCGGTACATATCTTCGCTGCTGACTTCCAGATATAGCGCCATTGCCCCGTTAAGGTCCTGGGGGCCGCCAATCCCTTCCTCCATGAATTTTGCCAACTTCCTTTTGCTATCAGAAACAGAAATAGACCGCTGGTAAAGGGCTCTTGCCTTCGCATAGTCGGGTGTTTCACCAATACCCTGCTCCGCCATGCGGCCGAGGTTGTGATAACCCGCTTCGTCCACATCCGCGATTGATTGAAAGAGCGCTTTGGCTTTCGGTATATCTTGCGGAACACCCGTGCCGCTTTCGTACATAAGGGCAAGTACGTTTTTGCAATAGAGGTCTCCGTCATCGCTTTGCGCGCGCACGTACTCGACATGCTCAATGGGGATGGGGGGGGGATCCAATGATTTCGAGCAACGTATGCTTGCGTAGGGATCGCCCGGTGATCCTGGCCCGGTGTTTGTGCATCCGGCGGCCAAAGCAGTAAAGGTCAGTAAAAGAGCAGCTTTACGCATGGATTGCTTCCGTTCAACGCGCTAATGAGGTCAGATTATTGCGGCGATATTGGCATGGTGCCCCACTATTCGGTCAAGCACGCAAACCTCCAGCACCAGCCGGAGACGTTAGGGATTGAAGCCCGAAGGGAGTGAAAAGGGGACTCAAAAGGGGACGGATTTATTTTCACCAGATGTCCCTGACGATTAGTCGTGATCTGACAGCAACATCTCAATCGCCGAAATGGAAGTGGTGGGGCGCGCCCTAGTAATTCCGGTGTGGACACTATGTGGACGTTTTGGAAAAGGAGACAGATTTACGCTCACCCAAAATATGCAGGCATCACGTACGTCAGATGCCCGGACGGAGCTAAGCAATGGGGAGGAGAGGGAGGCGAAGAGGGTGCCCACTGCGAGTGGATAGGACGGGTACGCTCAAACCCCGAATCCCAGAAACAACAAAGCCCCTGCATTTCTGCAGGGGCTTCGTTTTGTATGGTGCCGGCACCAGGAGTCGAACCCGGGACCTACTGATTACAAGTCAGTTGCTCTACCAACTGAGCTATACCGGCGTGTTAGGGCGACGATTATAGCGATTGAAAAGGTTCTGTAAACCCCTGAATTCTGACTATTTTTCAGAACCCGATTTTTCCCTCGCCGGCCGTGCGCTCCCGCGGTTTCGCGAAGGCGGATGAGGGCCTGTGCCCAGGCCCTGGGATGGCGTGAGGCTTGATACGCAGAAGGTATCAAACTGCCCCTTGATCAGTATTAAACAACACCGTTGTTCGTTGTTAAGTTGAGGTGGCACTCAACGAGGAAAATTCCATGAACTTCGCAGGAAAAACCGCCGTTATCACCGGCGCAGGCCGTGGCTTGGGTTTCGTTTACGCGCAAGCCTTGGCCCGGCGCGGGGCTAATGTGGTGGTCAGTGATATCGGCGCCGATCACCTCGGTTCGGGGGGCGATAATGCCATCGCCCAGGACGCGGCGCGTCGTTTGCAGGCTCAGGGGTTGAGGGTGGTTGATCATCAGGGTGACTTGTCCAGCGAGCAAGGTTGCCGGCAGTTGGTCGAGGTGGCCATCGCTGCATTTGGTCAGTTGGATATCCTGATTCATAACGCCGGCTGGGTGGGTTATCAAGCCATTGAGGAGGCGGACGCGGCGTTTGTCGGGCGTGCGCTGGATATCAATGTCTATACGCCCATTTGGCTGTGCAAACATGCCTGGAAAAACCTCAAGCAATCGGCGGCGGCGCGGGTGGTGCTGACGTCTTCTGATCGGGCGATGTACCAGCAATATGCCCAGTCGGGTCTGGTGGCCTATGCGGCCGGGAAGATGGCGCAACTGGGCATCATGAATGCCCTGAGTATGGAAGGCGCGAAGGACGGGATTCTGGTCAATGCGGTGTCGCCGGTGGCCAAGACGCGTATGTGGGGTGTTGAGGGCGAGCCGGATAATCTCAAGCCTGAGTGGGTGGCGCCGGGGGTGGTGTTCCTGGCGTCGGGGCAATGCCAGGACACCGGCTACATCTTGCGGGCCAGCAACGGTCAATTTACTGCGACGCGGTTTGTCGAAAATCCTGGGGTGGAATATCCCGTGGACCTGGCGCGGGTCAGTGCGTCCAGTGCCGAGCAGGTTGCGCAGCAGTGGGAGCGGATAAAGGAGAGTCGTTAAATTGACGATTAGCCGTTCGTCGCAATTATCATGATAAAAAACACCAAAATAATGACACTCACCTAGTCCTGTCACACACTCCTTGAACAACAAATGCACCCAGGTTCTATAAGAGGTGCCGTGATAAGGGAGGAGTGGCTGTGAGCCAGGCCGACGAAGGTTTCGCAAAGAATACTGCTAGGCATGAGCTGCAGATAACGTCGACGCTGCAGTTCTTCGAAGACACCCCCCTGGACGACGTACGTTCCCCCGCTGAACAACCCCAGCCAACTGCCATGCCGGCCTGCCGCGCTAGGGTCGTGGTGTTGGCGTCGGTCAATGGTGGGGTGGGGCGCAGCACACTGGCGACGTTATTGGGCAGTGGCTTGCAACGCCTGGGGCGTGCGGTGACGGTCTTGGAACTGGACCCGCAAAACGCCCTGCACCTGCATTTCGGCTTACCTCTGGACACTCCGGGACTCGGTCGCGCCAGCCTGTGCAACCGACCGTGGGATCACCTCGCCCAGCCCGGTTTCGGCGGCTGCCGGGTGGTGCTCTTTGGCGAGACCGACACGCAGCAGCAAGAAGACTTGCAACGCTGGCTCAAGCAGGATCCGGAGTGGCTGGCGCAGCATTTATCGCACCTGGGCTTGAGTGAGCAGGACACGGTCATCATTGACACTCCCGCCGGCAATAACGTCTACCTGCACCAGGCCCTGCACGTCGCCGATACCGCGGTGGTGGTGGCCCTGGCGGATGCGACATCACTGGGCGCACTGGAGCAGATGCAACGGTTGCTGGCGCCACACCTTGCGCGCCCCTCGGCACTGCGTTGCCACGTGTTCGTCAACCAACTGGACGAAGGCAACGCCTTCAGCCTGGATATGTTGGACTTATTCCAGCAGCGCCTTGGGGAAAACGGTCTGGAAGTGATCCATCGTGACCCGCTGATCAGTGAGGCGCTGGCCTTTGGCGAGGACCCGCTGGACAGCGCGGCGGCGAGCATGGCCTGTGACGATATCCATGCGCTGTGTCAGCGATTGGACGGCGTCTTATACGGTTAGGTGCAGATGCTTATGCACAATCCGTTAGTCGGACAGCTGTTGAAACGGTCATTTTGTGGAGCTGTTCTCATTACACTGCAACTGCCTGTTTTGCGTGCGTTTTATTTTGTGAACAAAAAATGACCAGTCAGCATTTTGGCCTGTGAACCCCGCATTTACGGGGTACTCCAAAAAACCATCAACAGAGTTATCCACAGGGTGCTTTGCCCTTTAATCGCGCTCGGCGAGCACCATCAGGTTGCGCGGTGTCAGCGCTGTTTCGCAGAAGTGGCCTACTTGAGCCTTGTAGCCGTTTTCTTGCAGAAACAGTGCCCGATCCAGAACCAGCCACACTTCCAGTGGGCGGCGAAACAGGCCACGCACCAACTCCAGGTTTCGTACCTGCGCCAGGCGTTGCCAGCCGTGCTGCTCCAGGCTTGGCCAATCCTGTTCACCTGTGGATAACCCCTTGAGCGCCGCCAGGTGCCGGCAGTAGTCAGCGAAGGGGCGGCTCAGCCATTCGCTGGGCAGCGAAGGCGTGGGCAGGTACTCATCACGCCCGCGCAGTTGCCGCTGCAACTGGTCGAAGCCCAGGCGCCGGGCCATGGATGTATCGCGTTGCAGGCGCACCCGCGCACCAGCGGTGACGGTTTCGCTCAGGGGCAGGCCAAGATCTTCGCGCGATAAACGCAGTGCCGAAGCGCGGGCCGGGGTCGACAGCGCCTGGTACTGCTCGCTGCCGATGCGGTTGTAACAGCACGGCGCCACGGCCAGGTGCATGCAGCCGGCGGCGCTGGCCAGTTGCAGCAGGCGCACGTGCAGATCGCCGCAGGCATGCAGGGCAACCGGGGTGTGTTCGCGGGTGAGGTGCTGCACGGCGTCCTCGGCCATCACATCTTGCTCACGATGCTGCGCTGGCAATCGATGGTGATCACTGAGGGCTTTGCCGGCGGCAACCAGCGCTGGATCGTATTCCAGGCAGGTCAGCTCTTGCCCCGGTTGCAGCAGCCGACGGCCGAGGTGGCCTTTGCCGGCGCACCAGTCGAGCCAATGGGTGGGGCGCTGGGCAAACTGCAGGGCGGCGCCAAACGCCTCGATCTGTTGCCATTTGCGCCCGGGTACATCCACATTCAGGCGCGACGGCGGCGTATGCAGCGCGCCGGACGGTAACTTATCCACAGCACTCAGACGCGTGGCCAGCTGCGCCCATTGGGGAAACGGCGCCGGCGCCTGTAGTTCGGTGGGCAGGTTGTGGCTGCTTTCGGCCTCTGCCAGCGAGCGCTGGCGCAGCCATTGGGCCAGTTGCGGATGCTGGGTTTCCCAAGGCAATCGCAGATGGGTAAAGGGCCGTGGTCGCCACAGCCCTTGATGTTCGGTGAGGAACGCATCCAGCGCGAGGAAGCGTTCCAGCAGGCGCTCGCCCGTCAACCGGGTATCAGCGTCCCTGGCAGGCATCGACCCGCAACCAGCGTTCCAGCAGCTTGAAGCCGCGCACCAGTACATAAGCCATCAGCAGGTAGAACATCCCGGCGGCAAAGAAGATCTCCACCGGCAGGTAGGTACGGGCAATGATGGTGCGGGCCATGCCAGTCAGTTCCAACAAGGTCACCGTACTGGCCAGGGCGCTGGCCTTGAGCATCAGGATCACTTCGTTGCTGTAGGCCGGCAGGCCGATGCGCGCCGCACGCGGCAGGATGATGTAGAACAGCGCCTTGGGCTTGGACATGCCCAGCGCCCGTGCCGCTTCGATCTCACCAGGCGGGATGGCCTGGATCGCGCCGCGCAGGATCTCGGCGATGTAGGCGGCGGTGTGCAGGGTCATGGTGACGGTGGCGCACCAGAACGGGTCCCGCAGGTACGGCCACAAGGCGCTTTCGCGCACGGCGTCGAACTGCGCCAGGCCGTAGTACACCAAAAACAGCTGCACCAGCAGCGGTGTGCCGCGAAAGAAGAAAATGTAGCAATAGGGCAGGGTGCGCACGTACCACAGGCGTGAGGAACGGGCGATGCCCAGGGGGATCGCCAGCAGCAGGCCGGCGATCACCGCGATGGCCACCAGCTCCAGAGTCAGGGTCGCGCCCTGGGCCAGTCGTGGCAGCCACTTGATGATTACTGCCCAGTTCAGGCCCAGGTCGAAATGCGACAGCCAGCTATAGTCGCCGTTCATTGCGTGCTCCTCGCAAAGCCGCGAGCGGCGCGTTTTTCCAGGAAGTACATGCCGACCATGGCCAGGACGGTGAGGCCCAGGTACATAAAGGCCGCGACCATGAAGAAGGTGAAAGGCTGCTTGGTGACGGTCACGCCGATTTGCGCGTGGCGCATGATTTCTTCCAGGCCGATCACCGAGACCAGCGCGGTGTCCTTCATCAAGATCATGAACAGGTTGCCCAGGCCCGGCAGGGCGATGCGCCACATCTGCGGCATGATCAGCCGGGTGAAGATGCGCAGCTTCGACAGGCCCAGGGCAATGCCCGCTTCACGGTGGCCCTTGGGAATCGCCAGGATCGCGCCACGGAACACCTCGGTAGCGTAGGCGCCAAAGCACAGGCCCAGGGCGATCACCCCGGCGGCGAAGGCGCTGAGCGACAGGTCGGGGTTACCGAAAAACTCCCCCAGGGCCCGCATCATATTGACCGTGCCGAAGTAGATCAGCAGCACCCACAGCAGTTCGGGAATGCCCCGGACAATGGTCGAGTAAGCGCCGCCAAGCCATTGCAGGAACTTGTACGGGGAAGTCTTGGCCAGGGCGCCGGCCAGGCCGAGCACCAGCCCCAGGCATAACGCCGTGAGTGCCAGTTTGACGGTCATCAGCGCGCCGGCAGCGAGTGCGGGGCCGAATCCGTAGAGATCGAAATTCATGGTTTTTTCATATCGCGCAAGGCTTGCGAAAAACCGGCGCGCTCAACGCAGCGCGCCGGTCTGGCCAATCAGGATCATTCGATGCTGAAAGGGAAGTACTTGTCGTTGATCTTCTTGTAGGTGCCGTCGGCCTTGATTTCCGCCAGGGCCTTGTTCAGACGCTCGCGCAGTGGGTCGCCTTTACGCACGGCGATGCCGATCTTGTCGCTTTCTACAACCGGGTCGCCTTTGAACTCATAGGCTGAACCGTCTTTGCTCTTGAGCCACTCGTATTGCACGTACTTGTCGGCGAGCATCCCGTCCAGGCGGCCGGAAGTCAGGTCGAGGTAAGCGTTTTCCTGGGTGTCGTAGAGCTTGGCGGTGGTGTCTGGCAGTTTGTCTTCCAGGTAGGTGCCGGCCAAGGTCGCGCGTTGTGCACCGATGATCTTGCCTTTGAGGTAGTTGGCGTCGGTCTTGAAGTCCTTGATGGATTTGGCTGCGATGAACTGCAGCTTGTTGGAGTAGTACGGGTCGGTGAAGTCAACGGCTTGCTTGCGCTCGTCGGTGATCGACAGCGACGACACCAGGAAGTCGAACTTCTTGGCGTTCAGGGCCGGGATGATGCCGTCCCAATCCGAGACATACACTTCGCACTTCTCGACTTTCATCTTGGCGCACAGGGCGTCGCCGATGTCTTTGTCGAAGCCGACAACGTTGCCGCTGGCGTCTTTATTGTTGAAGGGCGGGTAGGCCGCTTCGATCCCCATTTTCAAAGTCTCGGCCATGGCCGTGGCGCTGAATGCCATGGAAACGGCGGCGGCCAGGAGGAATTTTTTATAGTTCTGCATGCATGTTGCTCCGTTAGCGGTTGCTGGACATGAATTGTTTGCAGCGCGCCGAAAGCGGGTTTTCAAACACCTGCTGTGGCGATCCTTGCTCTTCGACCAGGCCCTGGTGAAGGAACACCACTTCGCTGGACACTTGGCGGGCAAAGCCCATTTCGTGGGTGACCAGCAGCATGGTGCGGCCTTCTTCGGCCAGCGCGCGGATCACATTAAGTACTTCCTGAACCATTTCCGGGTCAAGTGCCGAAGTGGGTTCATCGAACAGAATGACTTTGGGTTGCATCGCCAGCGTGCGGGCAATGGCGGCGCGCTGTTGCTGGCCGCCGGACAATTGCGCCGGGTAGGCGTGGCGTTTGTCGCCAATGCCGACCTTGGCCAGCAGCGCCTCGGCCACTTCGATGGCTTCGGCCTTGCTCTGGCCGAGCACGCGGCGCGGGGCCTCGATGATGTTGTCGAGGATGCTCATATGTGGCCAGAGGTTGAAGTTCTGGAACACAAAGCCGATCTCGCTGCGCAGGCGATTGATCTGCTTGCCGTCGGCGGCCATCAGCTCACCGTTTTTTGCGGCCTTGAGCTTGAGCTCTTCGCCGGCCACCAGGATCTGGCCCTGGTGCGGGTTTTCCAAGAGGTTGATGCAGCGCAGGAACGTGGACTTGCCGGAACCGGAGGAGCCCAGGATCGAGATCACATCGCCGTCGCGAGCGGTCAGCGAGATACCTTTAAGCACCTCCAGCTCACCATAGCGTTTATGCAAGTTGCGGATTTCAAGCGCGGGCGCGGCCAAAGCCATGAGTGGTCCTCATTGTGTTCATTGCGTTCCTGCTGTTGGGTCGCCTTCCTGGCGTGGCGCCAAGCTAGCATAGCGTTCGGATGACAGCCAACAGCGCCACGGGCGTTAAACAGGCGGTGTGTGACAGGTTGTCGCATCGGCACAGCAGCGTGTCGCGCCATCAACAACCGAACAACCGTTTTAACCGATAAACCCGTGGCAGTCGCGTAAAAAAGGGCGCGATGGTGCCAGCTTTGGCCGGGTGTTGGAAGGGTTAAACGGGTAAACGGTGCCTATCAGCCCTTTAATTGGGCGTCACTTACTTTCTGTGTGTGTTTTTGGTGCGCCCATGCGTTCTGGAAGTGAGTCGGCTGGTAACGTTGTGGCGGATTGCCAGTAATCTCAATGGCTTGCGAGCGTTGGAGAATTGTCCTACAGGCCGCGTCAATCTTGGCTTTGTAACATTTTGGCGCAAATCTTGCGTAAAAAATAAAGAACGCCCCGTTTGTTTCTTTTCACGAAAGCGCAGCAAACCGGGTGGACCGAATACGCAATTCCTCGCAAAGGTGTGTCAATGAGTAGTACGCAAAGCTCCAATGACCTCGAACAGGGGCTCAAACCGCGGCATGTCACCATGCTGTCGATTGCCGGTGTGATTGGCGCCGGTTTGTTTGTCGGCTCCGGCCACGCGATTGCGGCAGCCGGCCCGGCCGTGCTGCTGGCCTATGCTGCGGCCGGTACGCTGGTGGTATTGGTGATGCGCATGCTGGCCGAGATGGCCGTCGCGTCTCCCGACACCGGTTCTTTTTCCACTTACGCCGACCGGGCCATCGGCCATTGGGCCGGTTTTACCATCGGCTGGCTGTACTGGTGGTTCTGGGTGCTGGTCATTCCCCTGGAAGCCAACGCCGCCGCGACCATCCTGCACGCCTGGTTCCCCGACGTGGCGATCTGGGCGTTCACCCTGGTCATTACCTTGTTGCTGACCGCTACCAACTTGTTCAGCGTGAAGAACTACGGCGAGTTCGAGTTCTGGTTTGCCCTGATCAAGGTGGTGGCGATCATCGGTTTTGTGATCCTCGGTGTGCTGGCGATCTTCGGCTTGCTGCCGGGTAGCCAGGTCAGCGGGGTATCGCATCTGTTCGACACCCAAGGCTTCTTGCCCAACGGTATGGGGGCGGTGCTCGCAGCGATTCTGACCACCATGTTCTCGTTCATGGGCACTGAGATCGTGACCATCGCGGCCGCAGAATCGAAAAACCCTGGCCAGCAAATCACCAAGGCCACCAACTCGGTGATTTGGCGGATTGGCTTGTTCTACCTGGTGTCGATCTTCATCGTCGTGGCCCTGGTGCCGTGGAACGATCCGACCCTGGCGGCTGTAGGTTCCTACCAGACTGTGCTGGAGCGCATGGGCATCCCGAATGCCAAGCTGATCGTCGATCTGGTGGTATTGGTCGCCGTGACCAGTTGCCTGAACTCGGCGCTGTACACCGCGTCGCGCATGCTGTTTTCCCTGGGGCGTCGTGGCGATGCACCGGCGGTGGCCAAACGCACCAACAAAAGCGGCACGCCTTATTGGGCAGTGATGCTGTCCACGGGCGCGGCGTTCCTCGCGGTATTCGCCAACTACGTGGCGCCGGCGGCAGTGTTTGAATTCCTGCTGGCCAGCTCCGGCGCGATTGCGCTGCTGGTGTACCTGGTGATTGCCGTGTCGCAACTGCGCATGCGTCAGAAACGTACGGCGGCGGGCGAGAGGATTGCCTTCAAGATGTGGCTGTTTCCGGGCCTGACCTACGCAGTGATCGTATTTATCGTCGGTGCGCTGACCATCATGCTGTTCCAGGAAGCGCACCGGGTGGAGATTATTGCGACCGGTGTGTTGAGCTTGCTGGTGGTGGTGGCGGGGTTGCTGGTGGCGAGCCGGCGCAGAGCCCGCAACCTCGGGACTGCAGTGCTGAATTGATCAGCCCCCTCTACTGTAGGAGCGAGCTCGCTCGCGAAAAACGTCAACGATAACGCGTGCTGCCTGGGTAAACGCGTTGTTCTTGAGTTCTTCGCGAGCAAGCTCGCTCCTACAGTGGTTTTGTATCAATCTTGCGAAGTGGTCAGTGCTTGTGACGCGGCCACGTAATCGGCCTGCTGGCTGCTACGCCACGAAATACTGTAGGAGCGAGCTTGCTCGCGAAAAAACGTCAACGATAACGCGTGCTGCCGGGTAAACGCGTTGTTCTTGAGTTCTTCGCGAGCAAGCTCGCTCCTACATGGGTTTTGTATCAATCTTGCGAAGTGGTCAGTGCCTGCGACGCGGCCACGTAATTGGACTGCTGGCTGCTAACGCCACGAAATACTGTAGGAGCGAGCTCGCTCGCGAAAAACGTCAACGATAACGCGTGCTGCCTGGGTAAGCGCGTTGTTCTTGAGTTCTTCGCGAGCAAGCTCGCTCCTACATGGGTTTTGTATCAATCTTGCGAAGTGGTCAGTGCCTGCGACGCGGCCACGTAATCGGCCTGCTGGCTGCTAACGCCACGAAATACTGTAGGAGCGAGCTTGCTCGCGAAAAAACGTCAACGATAACGCGTGCTGCCGGGTAAACGCGTTGTTCTTGAGTTCTTCGCGAGCAAGCTCGCTCCTACAGTGGTTTTGTATCAATCTTGCGAAGTGGTCAGTGCTTGCGACGCCGCGACGTAATCGGCCTGAAACGCTGGCGATTCAATCCACGCCAACGCCGCCGCTTCATCGTCGCTGTCGGTGGACCACTGCCGATACTCGATCAGCGCTGCCAGAATAAAGTCCGTGGCGTTCTCTTCGCCCTCCTGCTCCAGCACCAACGCCAGCAGCGGGTGCGCCAGGAACGCCGCACACAGCGCCTGCTGGCTGATCTCGCCGGCCACGCGCATCTCCACGAACAGTTCGGTCAAGTCCACCGACTCAAGATCAATGCGGTCGTCGTCACCGGCAAATGCATCCTGCTTCGGCGCATTGGCGCGTTGGGTGCGGTTCTGCTTGGCCTTGGCTTTTGCCCGCTGGGCACGTTTTTGCTGCTTGTCTGGCGAAGCCATGGGCTCACGTCCTTGGGTCAGGATCTGGGTGGCGTATTGAAGCGCAGGTCGGGCGAAATCCCAAGGGTTTCTACAGCTGCGCCCCCGGCGTGTCGGCCGCCAGTTGGCCGTGCTGCAGCCACGCCAGGGCAATCGGCCATAAGCGATCCTGATATTCACTACGGAAAAACGCGAAATGCCCGACGGCCTCTTCGCCAATATCCATCGGCGCGATGCGCCAGTGCGTGCGCTCGCTGGCCTGGAAGTAATTCAGCAGGCGCTCGATGGCGGGCACCGTGCCAAATGGGTCGTCGCTGATGCTGACCGCCAGGATCTGTGCCTTCACTCGGGCAAAGGGCAGCTCGCCCAGGGCGCGCCCGCTGGGCCGCGTCTCGTAGGTGGGCGTGGGTGTGCTCCAGTCGCGCACGACACCGGCAGGTGTGTCTTCCAGCCAGCCCAGGCGCTTGCCCGGGAAATACCCGCATACGGCGGTCACCAGCGGCATTACCAGATGCCACTTGGCAAACATCCGCCAGCGGCCGTTCGCTTGATAGTCGCGCCAGTAGGCAAACTGCGCCCCCACGGTGACCAAGCGCCTGATCGCCGCCCCCGACGCTCCGAGCCCGGCCGCACAGCCGCCAAAGCTGTGGCCGACCACATCAATGGGTTGCCCGGCAAACTCGCGCTGCGCACGCTGCAAGATTGCCTCGAAATCCAGCCGGCCCCAGTCCGACCACGAGGCCTTGAACCCGCGCAATGAGCCGCTGCGCGATTCGCCGATGCCGCGATAGTCGTAGGTAATCACATCAAAACCGTTGGCAAACAGGTAGTCGGCAAAGCGTGAATAGTGCCGGCAGCGCACCGAGGTGGCGGCGTTGATGATCACTACCGGGCGTTCGATATCGGTGCGGATATGACGCCAGGTGAAGCCGCCTATGGGGTAGCTATCGGCGGCGGGCTCGCGGAATGCCTCGGGGTGAAGGTGGGTGGGCAGATTCATGACGGGCCTCGATCCATGCGCTTTCGATGGGGCAAGGGCTGCCCATGCGCAGTTTTTATTGGAAGTTGACGCTAACAAAATCGATGGGCAAAGGCCCGTAATCTTTAAGTGTGACTGCTGATCGGTGGTGAGGGAGGGAATGTTGCATTTGGTTCAGGCGCGATTCAGGCGCGCTGGCGGCAATATACGCCTGCATCTCTCCCGGCCTGGCAGGTTAAAGCATGGAACACCGCAACCGTTTTCGTGTGGAGGCCCTGGGTGTTTTCCTGGTGGCCTTGTTGCTATTTACCCTAGGCATCTGGGATCAACAGCCTCAAGGGTTTGACGGGCGCTGGGCGGTGTTTATGCAGGAGATGTTTCGCCACGGTGCGAGCTTCTTCCCCACCACCTACGGTGAGCCTTACCCGGATTACCCGGGTACCGCGACCTATTTCAGCCTGTTCTTTGCCCGGCTGTTCGGTGCGCCTAACGACCTGGCTAACGTCCTACCCACCGCTCTGGCGTCGGCCGGGGTCATGGCGCTGGTCTATCGTTTGCTGGTGCCTTCTGGGCGGGCATGGGCGTTGCTGACGGTATTGCTCACGGCATCGACTGCGCAATTGCTGGAGAAGTCGCGCTCGGTGTGTCTGGATCAGATGGTCTCGCTGCTGTGTCTTGGGTGTTTCTACCTACTGCACACCGGCGAGCGTTTGGGCTCAAGGCTGCGCCAATACGCAATCTTTCCCTTGTTCGTGGCGGCATTTGCCATTCGCGGCCCTTTGGGGCTGATCGAGGTCTGTGGTGTTGCCTGTGTGTATTGGGCAATGGGGCCTGCTGGCTCGCGAGAAGAGAAGATTGGCTTAATCAAAAAGGTAATTGCCCACGGGGTAATCGGCCTGGTCCTGCTCTTGGCCTGTTGGTGGGTGCTGCTGAAGCTGGCGCGGATCAGCGGTGGTGAAGGGTTTGCCGACGAGGTGCAGAAGATGCAGGTGGCCGGTCGCCTCGATGAAAGCGGTGAACCGTTCTACTTCTACCTTCAACTGAGCTTGTATCGTTATTTCCCGGTGATACCGCTGGCGCTGGCGACGTTGATTGCCCTGCGTCACACATGGACGACGCGCAAAGATGATGCCGATGTGCGGTTGATGCTGCGCCTGGGTGGTTGTGGCTTGATGATCCTGCTGGGGTTGTCGGTGCCGAACTTCAAGCGCGCCTACTACATCGTGCCCATGGTCCCGATGTTTGCCGCTGTGGCGGCCTATGGGCTGCTTCAGGCCCGGGGTTGGTTGCTTGGCGTGCGTCGGGGTTATGAGTGGCTGGTGGCGATCCTGCCGCTGCTGGGAGTTGTCGTGGTATTGGTTTGCCGGCACCTGTGGAGCAAGCACGGTTTCTGGCCGGATGTTTCGGTGCCGGGATTGATTGCGCTGCTGATCGTCCTGCAACTGGCGGCGGTGGTTGCCTGGCGCCGTTTGCGCGGCCGTGTGGGGGCGCGACTGGTGGTGCTCAGCCTGATCGCGCTGGGCACTCAATGGCTGGTATTGGTGACGGTTGTCGAGCCGGCCAAGGATCTGCAATTCGACACCAAAACCTTTGTGGGGGCGGTGCAAACCCTGCGCGCCGAGAACCCCGGGCCGTTGGTGTTTCTCAACCTCGGCAAGGATACCTGGGCCATTCGCTACATCATGAACCTGGACCATGACGAGCAGCCGCTGTTTGTCGGGCGTGACAACCTTGCGCAATTGAGCGCGCTGCCGCGCTCGTCCTGGGTCATCGTCGCGCGCAAGGAAACCCAACTGCTGCAAGGCACGCCGCTGGAGCACCTGGCTCCAGTGTTCAATGGGCGCCTCAATGACAACCCGCTGCTGGTGTTTCGCGTGCCGTGATCTTAAAGCGCGATCAAAAGTTGTAGGCCAGCGTACCGACGAGCGTGCGGCGGTTGCCGATGAAGCAGTCGCCTCGCGCCAGGCATGTCGTGTAGTAGGTCTTGTCTTCAAGATTGGTCGCGTTGAGGGTCAGGTTCCAGTTCTGGTATTGGTACCCGAGCATCGCATCCACCAGGGTGGTAGATGGCGTTTTCAGGCGGTCGGCCCCATCCCAGCTTGTTCCTACATAGCGAACGCCTGCACCGACACTGAACCCGGATAGGTCACCGATGCTGAACCGATGCTGGCTCCATACCGACGCCATGTTCTCTGGAACACTGGCCAGGCGTTTGCCTTGTTCGGCGGGTGAGCCCTTGAGGACGGTGGTGTCGGTGTAGCTGTAGGTACCAATCAGGTCCCAGTCGGGCGTGACCGTCACCAGAGCTTCGAGCTCCAGCCCACGGGCGCGTGTTTCACCACTTTGCAGGGTGTTCATCGCATCCAGGGGGTCGGGCATGCGGCGGTTTTGCTCGCGAATGTCATACACCGCAGCGGTATAGAGACTGTTGCTGCCAACGGGCTGATATTTCACACCCAACTCCCACTGTTTGCCCTTGAGCGGTACGTAGGGGTCAAGCGTTCGCTGGTTGAGGCCGATTTGCGGCTGGAATGATTCGCTGTAGCTCAAGTAGGGGGCTATGCCGTTGTCGAACAGGTAGGTCAGGCCCGCGCGACCGGTCACCTTGTCGTCTTTTTGCTGGGCCTTGCCTTGGGTCTGGCTGGAGGCCCAATCCTTGCGCAGGCCAAGGGTCAGTAACCACTGCTCGTATTTGATCTGGTCCTGGGCATAGAGCCCGCGCTGCATGACCCGTTGTTCCGGGTCTGCGGTGAGGCGAATGACAGAGGGATCAAAGGTGCCATACACCGGGTTGTACACGTTCAGGGGTGTTGCCGCGCCGCTGGCGCCGTCGCGGTTGGAGACAGCGTGCTGGTAGTCGCCCCCCAGCAGCAGCGTGTGTTGTAGCGGGCCGGTGTCAAATCGGGCCTCGGCGTTTTGGTCGGCGACCCAGACTTTGACCTCTGGTTTGGAAACGTAATAGACACGGTCGAGGGTCTGGTTATCGGCGTTAAACGGTGGATTTCTTGCGAATTTTGCATAAATCGATTGGTAGCTGACTTTGCTTTTCTGCCAGCGCAGGTTTTGTCGCAGCGTCCATGTGTCGTTCACGTGCCACGAGAATTGCGACGTCAGGGCTGTCTGGTCACTGTCGTATTCGTCGAATCCTGGCTCGCTGGCGAATCGGTTGCTGTGGATCCGGCCATAGGGCGCATTCCAGACCGTGCCTTTATGTGGGAAGAACTGCGTGGTGGAGCCGCTGTCATCGCGCTGGATGTTGGCCAGTAGGGTCCAGTCGATATTTTCGTTGGGGCGCCAAGTCAGCGATGGCATCAGGACCTGGCGGTTATCTTTGACGTGGTCAACCTGAGTGTCACTGTCCCGTTGAATCGCCACCAGCCTGTACAACAGCGTGCCTTGTGGGTTCAGGGAGCCCGTGGTGTCGACGGCGACCTGCTTGCGGTTGTAATTGCCGTATTGCAGTTGCAGTTCGGTGTGTTGTTCGGCCTTGGGGCGTTTGCTGACTTGGTTGATCAAGCCCCCCACCGGGCTTTGCCCATAAAGCATTGACGCCGGGCCCTTGAGCACTTCGAGGCGTTCCAGGGTGAAGGGATCGGTGCGCACGTTAGTGTAAGTGCCGAAGCTCTGCTGTAAGCCATCAAGGAACAGGGCAGGTGAGCTGCCCCGCACTTTCGACCAGTCTCCCCGGCTATCGAGCCCGAAGGTTTCGGCGCGCACCCCGGCCACATAACGCAACGCGTCTTGCACGGTCAGCGCGCCCTGATCACGCATACGGTCGGCGCTGATGACGGAAATCGACTGGGGGATCTCAGTAATCGGAGTGTCGGTCTTGGCCCCCGTTGTACTGCGCTTGGCGACATAGCCTTTGATCGGGCCGTCTGCGATTTCTTCTGAGGCAGTTGCCGTAATACTTTGGCTGGGCAGTTCGAGCTGGCCTGTTTCCTGGGCCGCGTTTGCGACCGGGACCAGCATCGAAGCGAATCCGAAGGGGGCAAGGCCGAGCGCCTTCAACCATGAACCTGGCTCGCGTGCAGAGGGCATTGCAGCTCCTTGATTATTTTTAGTGATGCAGGGGGAGGATATTTTGCGCGCCAGCTTAAATGATAATAATTGCTATTAGCAACGTTGAATGCTGGTCAATCCTGGATTTTTGGCCGCAGGCATTCGATGCGTGGGGTGGCGATAGGGCGGTCTTGCGCGGGGAGGGAGCGATCAAGGCTGCGGAGTCTTTGATCCTGGGCTGGGGCCCGAGACCGCTGACTCCGAAGTGACCGTCATCATGGATGAATTATTTGCAGCGATACCCTTCGGGCATCGTGACGCTGTAGTTGCGTTGCACGCGATCCTGGAAATTCAGGTTCTGCAGGCCCTGCTGCACCAGGAAGGCCTCGACCTTGGCAGCCTGGCAGTCCTCGTTGTAGGACGTCACTCGCAGCAGGTACACCGCACGTTTGCTCGCTTCATCCCGGGCCGTGGCGGTGAAGGTGGTGAGCGTGGTGTAGGCGGTGCGCTCCGAGCTGCCCACCGGGCCATAGGTGGTGTTCGGCGTGCTGGTGCAGATCATCTGGTCGCTTTTTTTCTTACTGTTCTTGCACACCGTGGAAGTGCTGGTTGGCACTTGCCCATAGTCGGTGGCGGTATAGCGATAGGTCACCTGGTGGCTGTCGATGTCGAGGGTGATCGTGATTTTCGGTGCCCGGTTCTTGGGCAGGGTCATGTCGGTATAGACCTCGCGAAAGCCCTGGTCCTTCATGGCGCTGACCATATCGCGCAGATAGTAGCGGGCGTTGAGCGCGTTCTCGCCATTGCCGCTGACCGACGTCACCAGCACTGGCGCCTGTCGATCAAAGTGATAGTCCGGGTCAGGGGTTGCGTTGATCGCGACGTCCATCGTCGTGGCGCATCCGCTGAGCAGCGCTGTCAGCATTAACAGCGTGCAGAACAAGTACCGGTTCATGGAAGTAACTACCTTGCTGAAGATTGGATTAAGGCTAGACGATTGAGCAGCCCGATAAATAACACATCAAGTGCCGGTGAGGCTTGGCGTTAACCTTAAAGTAACCAGAGGGGCGCTGGCGTACCAAATCGCAGACAACAAAAAACCCGCACTAGGCGGGTTTCTTGTGTGTTTCAGATGACGTTTGCACCACCTGAAACTAATTAGTGGTGCCCAGAGACGGAATCGAACCGCCGACACGGGGATTTTCAATCCCCTGCTCTACCGACTGAGCTATCTGGGCAACGGGGCGCATTAAACGGGTTTTTCAGGGGGTCGTCAAGCAAGTTTTCAAAAAATATTTAATTATTACCGTCGCTTACGTGCCGACCCCGTTTTTTGCTCAATTATTGAGCAGGCGGCACGTAGCCATCGGCCTTGGCGTAATCCTCGCCGGAAAAGTACTTCTTCATCTCGCCCTGAAGATATTTGCGGTCTTCGGCATTCATCATGTTCAGGCGTTTTTCGTTGATCAGCAGGGTCTGGTGCTTCTGCCAGTCGGCCCAGGCCTTGGCGGAAACGTGGTCGAAAATGTCCTGGCCCATGGCTCCCGGAAACGGGGCGCGCTCCAGGGCGGGCAGTTCTTCGTGATACTTGCGGCAGATAACGGTGCGGGTCATGACGAAACTCCTGCGTTCAATACGTCGGCCGCGCGCTTCAGCAGTTTTTTCACCGGGGCGGCAAGGCCCAGGCGCGGCGGGGTGGCGAGGTTATACCAGAGCCAGTCGGCCTCGGCCACGTGATGGGCCGATTCCTCGACCTGCACCAGCCAGGGTTCGATAGCCAGTTGGAAGTGGCTGAAGGTGTGCACCAGCCCCGGTAGCTCCTGTTGCTTGCCCAGCGCCAGCGAGTGCTGGTTGGCCAGGTGTTCCAGGTCGTTCAGGTCGTCCAGCTCCGGCAGGCTCCACAGCCCGCCCCACAGGCCCGTAGAAGGGCGACGGTAAAGCAGGATCGCGCCCTCCTGGTTGGCCAGCAAGGGCATCAGCGTGCGCTTTTGCGGGATGGTCTTGCGTGGCTTGGGGATCGGGTAGCGGGTTTCCAGGCCCAGCATGTGCGCTTCGCAGCCCTTTTCCAGGGGGCACAGCAGGCAACTGGGCTTGCTGCGGGTGCAGAGGGTGGCGCCCATGTCCATCATCGCCTGGGTGTAGGCGTTGACGCGGTCGTGGGGGGTAAAACGCTCGGCAGTGGCCCACAGCTGCTTGGCCACCTTGGGCTCGCCCGGATAGCCTTCCTGGGCGGTAAAGCGTGCCAGCACGCGCTTGACGTTGCCGTCGAGGATCGGTGCGCGCAGGCCCATGCTCAGGCTGGCGATGGCGCCGGCGGTGGACAGGCCGATGCCCGGCAGCTCGGTAAGCTTTTCTACATCGCGGGGAAACTCGCCGCCGTATTCGGCGACGACAATCTTCGCGGTCTTTTGCAGGTTGCGCGCCCGGGTGTAGTAACCGAGCCCGGTCCACAGGTGCAGCACTTCATCTTCGGGCGCGGCGGCCAGGGCTTCGACCGTTGGCAGCGAGGTCATGAAACGGTCGAAGTAGTTGAGCACGGTGCTGACCTGGGTCTGTTGCAGCATGATTTCCGAGACCCACACCCGATACGGGGTAATGCCTTGCTGCCAAGGCAGGTCATGGCGACCATGGCGGTCGTACCAGTCCAGCACGGCCGCTGAGAATTGCTCGTCTCTCATCGGTTGAACAAACCTTTGAGGGCGTCTTTGAGCTTGGGATTGACCTTGTCGAGTTTCTCTTCAATTTTCTCGCTGAGCTTGTTGCCGGCCATCTTGGCCGCAACCTGGCCCAGGCCGTCCTTGTCCAGGCGGCAGGCCTTGGCTCCCAGCTCCAGCGGCCCACGGCAGCGCAGCGGGACTTCGATGCCTCGGAAGTTCGAGCCGACCTGGCAGGCCGGGTCCGGCATGTCGCGCTTGTCACCCTCGACAATGATGCCCACACGGTAGTCCATGCCCAGCACGCGCAGATCAATGTCGCCATTGCCGTTGACGGTCAGGCCGGGGATCCGCACTTTCAGGTCCGGGTTGCTGGCCACGCCGTTACGCAAGGTCAGGTTGCCCTTGAGCTCCTGGAACGGTGTGTCCTTGCCGCGCGGTTCGCTGGCCAGGGTCTTGCGATTGAGCAGGGCGATGCCGGTGCACAGCTGTTGCTCAATGTTGGCGTTGAGCAGCACGCCATTGTTGATCACAAAGCTGGCGGTGCCATTGAGGCTGTCGATCAGCGCCTTCTGGCTGTTGCCGCGCCCCGTCAGGTTGCTGTCGAGGGTGATCTGGCCTTTGACCGGTGGGGTTTTGCCCTGGGCCTGCAGGATGCGTTCGACTGGCACTTGCTTGATTTTGGTCTGCAGTGCCAACAGCGGTACATCTTCGCGGGCGTCGAGGTTGCCGTTGGCCTGGAAGGTGCCGTTGTAGAGGCCGCCGCTCAAGGTGTCGAGCTTGAGCTGACCACCCTGGCCAGAGGCTTTGAGGGTGGCGTTCTCGATGGGCAACTGGCTGAGGGTCAGTTGGCCGAAGGACAGGTCGGCAATCACATCCAGGGTACGCAGGCGTGCCAGCGGCAGCAGCTTGTCGGTGCTCCAGGCGCCTTTGGTCGGCGCATCCGGCAACGGCGTGGTGCCGCCGGCGGCCATGGCCCCGGCTTCGCTGCTCTGCACTTCGGCCTGGCGCGCGACGGCGGCGCTGTTGGCGGCCTCGGACTTGGCGGGCAGATAGTGGTCGGCGTTGAACGTGTCGGCCTTCAACTGCACACGCAGGGATTGCTTGGCAAAGTCTTCCACCGCCAGGCGCCCGGTGAAGGTGCTGCCATCGACTTTCAGGTTGAGGTCTTCCAGCGCCATGCTCGACGGCGTGCCTTGCAGGCGGCTGACCAGCTCGACCTTGCTCAGGCTCTCTGGGGCCATGGCTGGCAGTGGTTGGCCGACGCTGTCGAGGAGCTTGGCCAGGTCAAACTGGGCAATCGACAGGGCGCCGCTGATCTGTGGGGTTTTATCCAGGTCGTGGACCTTCAGTTCGCCCAGTGCCCGTAGTTGGTTGAGCGAGAGCTTGAGGCCGGTCCACTCGGCGATGTTCGCCGACAGGTCCACCAGCAACTGGCCCTGGGTGGCAAACGTTACAGTCTTGCCTTGCAGGGGCTCGCCCGTGGCTTCGCCGGCGACTTTCATGTCTTCGAACTGATAGCGCTTGAGGGCGCGATCAAAACGCAGCTCGCCACTGAGCTCGCTCTTGACCCGCATGACCGGCTGGTTGCTGCTGAAGAATGCGGTGAGCTTGACCGGAATGCTCGCGCCTTCATGCACGGCACCGGTGCTCAGTTGGATGCTTTCGGCGCTCAATTGCTTGCCGGTCTGCTCGTCGTTGTACTCGATGCGGGCGTTATTGACCGTCAGGCTGTCGATGTCCAGGCGGATTGGCTGGGCCGGTTTCTCAGGCGTTGGCGCGGTAGCTGGCGCAGTCGTGGCGGGCACTTCGGCGCTGGTGGTAGCCGCAACGGGCGGAGCCTTGCCGATATCTTCCCAGTTGCCATGGCCTTGCTTGTCGCGGGTCAGGCGCAGGTTCAGGCCTTCGACGCGTACATCGCTCATTTGCACTTCGCGGCGCAGCAGCGGCAGCACGCGCACCGACAGGCCGAGCATCTGCAGGTCGGCAAATGGTTGGGCAGGGTTGTTCAGGGTGGCCACGCTGGCCTCATGCAACTCCAGGCCCAGCCAGGGGAACAGGCTCCAGCCGATATCGCCATTGAGCGTCAGCTCGATGTGGGCCTTGTCGCGGGCAATCTGGCGAATCTCGTCTTTGTAGTCGTTGGGATCGAAGAGGTGGGTCAGGGCAAAGCCCAGAGCCACAATGATCAGCAACAGCCCGAGAAGTACCAGACCCAGGATTTTGCCGAACGCTTTCATGGGCGAGTCCTTGTATGTCGATTTCAAAATTTAGCCGCAGAGTATAACGCCGGGAGGTCCGCGGCTGTTTACGCATCGTTACATAGTGTCAAACAAAACAGATGGGCTGAAAAAGGTAGTGTCAGTTTGGTTTCTCTCGCTGCGCCAAATGCTAATCTTTGCGCGTTCGCCCGCCTTCTGCGACGAAACGTCGCGCCTACAGGGAGCTTCACTCGACAAAACGGCCACGCATTGCGTGCAAAGGCCGAGGAGGAGAGCGCCTGGCGAACACAGACCAACAACTGGGGGAAACACCAATGAACACTAGCACTGCGGCCGGCAATTCTGCTGCGCAGCCTGCGTTCCTGTCCAAGGAACGCATCATCGCCAAGCCCGGTTTCAACCGCTGGCTGGTTCCGCCGGCCGCCCTGGCCATCCACTTGTGCATCGGCATGGCCTACGGCTTCTCGGTGTTCTGGCTGCCATTGTCCAAGGCGCTGGGCGTGACCGCACCGGTGGCCTGTGCACCGGACATGAGCTTTATCGCGCAGGTCTTCTCGTCGTCCTGCGACTGGCCGATCTCCATGCTGGGCTGGATCTACACCCTGTTCTTCATCTTCCTGGGCTGCTCGGCAGCGATCTGGGGCGGCTGGCTGGAACACGCCGGGCCGCGCAAGGCCGGTGTGGTCTCGGCACTGTGCTGGTGTGGGGGCCTGCTGATCTCGGCGCTGGGGATTTATACCCACCAGATCTGGCTGATGTGGCTCGGTTCGGGGGTGATTGGTGGTATCGGCCTGGGCCTGGGCTATATCTCGCCGGTGTCGACCCTGATCAAGTGGTTCCCGGACAAACGCGGCATGGCCACGGGCATGGCGATCATGGGCTTTGGCGGTGGTGCGATGGTCGGTGCGCCCCTGGCTGCAGCGCTGATGGGCCACTTTGCTTCGCCGACTGGCGTAGGCGTGTGGCAGAGCTTTTTGGTCATGGCCGCGATCTACTTCGTGTTCATGATCGGCGGCGCCTTGTCCTACCGCGTGCCGCCGACCGGCTGGAAGCCTGAGGGCTGGACCGCACCGGCGAAAAAAGCCAGTAATGCGATGATCACCCACCGTCACGTCCACGTGAACGTGGCCTGGAAAACCCCGCAATTCCGCCTGGTCTGGCTGGTGCTGTGCCTGAACGTATCGGCCGGTATCGGCATCCTGGGCATGGCGTCGCCGCTGTTGCAGGAAGTGTTCGGCGGCAAATTGCTGGGTGTGGATGTTCCGTTTGGCCAATTGGATGCCGGTCAACTGGCCTCCATCGCCGCTATTGCTGCGGGTTTCACCGGGTTGTTGAGCCTGTTCAACATTGGTGGGCGGTTCTTCTGGGCGTCGTTCTCCGACTACCTGGGCCGCAAGAACACCTACTTCGTGTTCTTCGCCCTGGGCTTTGCCCTGTACGCGCTGATCCCGAACCTCGGCCATCTGGGCAACGTCTCGCTGTTCGTGGCGGCGTTCTGCATCATCCTGTCGATGTACGGCGGCGGCTTCGCGACCGTGCCGGCCTACCTGGCGGACCTGTTCGGTACGCAAATGGTTGGTGCAATCCATGGTCGCCTGCTCACCGCCTGGGCGGCGGCCGGCGTGCTGGGCCCGGTGTTGGTGAACTACCTGCGTGAGTATCAATTGAGCATCGGCGTCGAGCGCGCCGCGGCCTATGACATCACCTTGTATATCCTTGCCGGCCTGCTGGTGCTGGGCTTTATCTGCAACCTGTTGGTACGCCCGGTGGCCGACAAGTACTTCATGACCGACGCCGAACTGGCTGCCGAACAGGCGCTGGGTCATGACAAGGGCGCCGATGCCACCACGTCCCTGGAGTGGAAAGCCGCTTCCGGCACCGTGCCATTGGCCATTGCGGCCTGGTTGGTGGTAGGTATTCCGCTGGCGTGGGGCGTGTGGGTGACCTTGCAGAAGACTGCAGTGCTGTTCCACTAACACCGCATAACCCGTGTGGGCCCGGTTCCTGTGGGAGCCGGGCTTGCCCGCGATAGAATCAGCTCGATGTAGCTGTGGTACTCAGGCGTCTGCATCCCAGGCAAGCCAGCTCCCGCACTTGTACTGACATGTCTATGCCCGACAGGCCGTCAGTCTTATCCCCTCCGATGTTTCTGTTTAGCGCCCACACCCCCTATAATGGCCACCTTTTTCGCCCAATGATTTTGCGGAGCTGGTGATGGCCGAACGTAAGGCGTCCGTCGAGCGCGACACTCTGGAAACCCAGATCAAAGCCTCGATCAACCTGGATGGCACCGGAAAGGCCCGATTTGATATCGGTGTCCCTTTTCTTGAGCACATGCTGGATCAAATCGCCCGTCATGGGCTGATCGACCTGGATATCGTCAGCAAGGGCGACCTGCATATCGACGACCACCACACCGTGGAGGATGTCGGTATCACCCTCGGCCAGGCGTTTGCCAAGGCCATCGGCGACAAAAAAGGCATCCGTCGCTACGGCCACGCCTATGTCCCGCTGGACGAGGCACTGTCGCGGGTGGTCATCGACTTCTCCGGCCGCCCAGGCCTGCAGATGCACGTGCCGTATACCCGCGCCACCGTAGGCGGCTTTGACGTGGACCTGTTCCAGGAGTTCTTCCAGGGCTTCGTCAACCACGCCCTGGTCAGCCTGCACATCGACAACCTGCGTGGCACCAACACCCACCACCAGATCGAAACCGTGTTCAAGGCTTTCGGCCGCGCCCTGCGCATGGCCGTGGAGCTCGATGACCGCATGGCCGGGCAAATGCCTTCGACCAAGGGCGTTCTGTAATGCAGACGGTCGCGGTTATCGACTACGGCATGGGCAACCTGCATTCGGTGGCCAAGGCCCTCGAACACGTAGGCGCCGGCAAGGTGCTGATTACCAGCGATGCCAAGGTGATCCGCGAAGCCGACCGGGTGGTGTTTCCCGGTGTAGGCGCGATTCGCGATTGCATGGCTGAAATCCGTCGCCTGGGCTTTGACAGCCTGGTGCGCGAAGTCAGCCAGGACCGGCCGTTCCTCGGGATCTGCGTGGGCATGCAAGCCTTGCTCGAACGCAGTGAAGAAAACGGCGGCGTCGACTGCATCGGCCTGTTCCCGGGGGATGTGAAGTTCTTCGGCAAAGACCTGCATGAAGACGGCGAACACCTGAAAGTCCCGCACATGGGCTGGAACGAAGTGCGCCGCACCGTCAACCACCCGCTGTGGCATGACATCCCGGACATGGCGCGTTTCTACTTCGTACACAGCTACTACATCGCCGCCGGTAACCCGCGCCAGGTGGTGGGTGGCGGGCACTATGGCGTCGATTTCGCCGCCGCGCTGGCCGAAGGCTCGCGCTTTGCCGTGCAGTTCCACCCGGAGAAGAGCCATACCCATGGCCTGCAGTTGCTGCAGAACTTCGCCAGTTGGGATGGGCGTTGGTAATGGCCAAGAAGATCAAGCCGCCGATCCTCAATCTCACTCCCCAGCAGGAGAGTGAGGCGACCGACAAGATCAAGCGTTTCATGGATGACCGCTTCGAGCTCAAGCTCGGGTCGTTCGAGGTGGCTGAGATCCTCGAACTGTTCACCACTGAAATTGCTCCGCACTATTACAACAGGGCGATTTTCGATGTGCAGACGCACCTTAAAGAAAGGTTCGAGAGCATCGAAAGCGACTTGTGGGCGCTCGAAAAACCCTGATTCTTCGAGCAATGCTGAATATCGAATAAGGTTTGCCAGATGCTGATTATCCCCGCTATCGATCTCAAGGACGGCGCTTGCGTACGTCTGCGCCAGGGCCGCATGGAAGATTCCACGGTGTTTTCCGATGACCCGGTCAGCATGGCTGCCAAGTGGGTGGAAGGCGGCTGCCGTCGCCTGCATCTGGTGGACTTGAACGGCGCCTTCGAAGGCCAGCCGGTCAATGGCGAAGTGGTCACCGCCATCGCCAAGCGCTACCCGAACCTGCCGATCCAGATCGGCGGCGGTATCCGCTCCCTGGAAACCATCGAGCACTACGTCAAAGCGGGCGTGAGCTACGTGATCATCGGCACCAAGGCCGTGAAAGACCCGGCCTTTGTCGCCGAGGCCTGCCGCGCGTTCCCGGGCAAGGTGATCGTGGGCCTGGACGCCAAGGATGGCTTCGTCGCCACCGACGGTTGGGCTGAGATCAGCACCATTCAGGTGATCGACCTGGCCAAGCAGTTCGAGGCAGACGGCGTGTCCGCCATCGTTTATACCGACATCGCCAAAGACGGCATGATGCAAGGCTGCAACGTGCCCTTCACCGCTGCCCTGGCGGCCGCCACCAAAATTCCGGTGATCGCTTCCGGTGGTATCCACAACCTGGGCGACATCAAGTCGCTGCTGGACGCCAAGGCGCCGGGGATCATCGGCGCCATCACTGGCCGCGCGATCTACGAGGGGACCCTGGACGTGGCTGAAGCCCAGGCTTACTGCGATGCCTACAAAGGCTGAGGACTGACCATGGCGCTGGCTAAACGCATCATCCCTTGCCTGGACGTCGACAACGGTCGCGTGGTCAAGGGCGTCAAGTTCGAGAACATCCGTGACGCCGGCGACCCGGTGGAAATTGCCCGTCGTTACGACGAGCAGGGTGCCGACGAGATTACCTTTCTTGACATCACCGCCAGCGTCGACGGCCGCGATACCACGCTGCATACGGTGGAGCGCATGGCCAGCCAGGTGTTTATCCCGCTGACCGTGGGCGGTGGCGTGCGCACCGTGCAGGATATCCGCAACCTGCTCAATGCCGGTGCGGACAAGGTCTCGATCAACACGGCCGCGGTGTTCAACCCGGAGTTTGTCGGCGAAGCCGCGCAGCATTTCGGTTCGCAATGCATCGTGGTCGCCATTGACGCCAAGAAAGTCTCCGGGCCGGGTGAACCTCCGCGCTGGGAGATCTTCACCCATGGCGGGCGCAAGCCTACCGGCCTGGATGCGGTGCAGTGGGCCATGAAGATGGAAGGCCTGGGCGCCGGTGAAATCCTGCTGACCAGCATGGACCAGGACGGCATGAAAAACGGCTTCGACCTGGGCGTGACCCGCGCCATCAGTGACGCGTTGGGCATTCCGGTGATCGCTTCCGGTGGTGTGGGCAACCTGCAACACCTGGCCGACGGCGTCATCGAAGGCCACGCCAGCGCGGTGCTGGCGGCGAGCATTTTCCACTTTGGCGAATACACCGTTCCCGAGGCCAAGGCCTACATGGCGGCGCGCGGCATCGTCGTACGCTAAACGTCACTGGACACCATGACAGGCTCGCGGCACTCTGGGGCCAGCCATGGATTCCGGTAACCCTTCATGCTCAAAGACCTGCTTCTTGCCCTCGCCAGTTCTTCCATTCTGTTGGCAGCTTCGGCCAATGCTGCCGAGCACTCGGCTGATTCTCTAGTGTTGCTGACGGAAAACTTTCCGCCCTACAACATGGCGAAAAACGGCAAGAACTTCGCCAGGGACGAGAACATCGAAGGCATCGCCGTGGACATCGTGCGCGAAACCTTCAAGCGCGCTGGCGTTTCCTACAGCCTTACGCTGCGTTTCCCCTGGGAGCGGATCTATAAACTCGCCCTGGAGCAACCTGGCTACGGGGTATTCGTCATGGCGCGCCAGCCGGATCGCGAAGCCTTGTTCAAGTGGGTCGGCCCTATCGGCCCGGACGATTGGGTGCTGTTGGCCAACGCTGACAGCAAGATCCAATTGACCGAAATTGAGCAGGCCCGGCGCTACAAGGTGGGTGCCTACAAGGGTGACGCGATTGCCCAGAGTCTGGAAAAACAAGGGCTCACACCTGTGGTCGTGCTCCGCGACCAGGACAATGCGCAAAAACTGCGGGATGGCCAGATCGATCTCTGGGCCACTGGCGATCCAGCCGGACGTTACCTGGCGCGGCAAGTCGGCATAACCGGGCTCAAGACCGTGCTGCGTTTCAACAGTGCCCAGCTGTACCTGGCCCTGAACAAAGACGTACCGGACGAAACCGTCGCCAAACTGCAAGCCGCGCTGGATCAGCTCCGTAAAGAGGGCGTGGTAACCGAGATCATGGGGCGCTATCTCTAGCGGTTCATGAGGCAGGCGCTGGCAGTGGCCTGCACGTGACCTCGCATTCCCGGGCCGGTGGGTATTCGCTCCAATACACACTGTCACCATCGGTGTAGCTGATGCTCGTTGCTACTTGCGTACCGTTTTCTCGTAGCAACTTGTAGTCGCTTTGCACCAGATAGACGGCTACCGCCTTGTGCGCGGGCTTGAACTGGCCTAATGATCCCGGACACCTCTTAAGGGCGATATGATTCGCCCAACCAGGAGGTTCCATGCAAGAACGAAAGACCTACACCCGCGAGTTCAAGCAACGTGCTGCAAGCATGGTTCTTGATGATAACTGCTCAGTTCCTGACGTCTGTGCATCGATGGACGTTGGCCCTACGGCTCTGCGCCGCTGGGTTGATCAGGTTCGTAAAGAACGTCAGAAAGGGCAGCCAGTGGCAGGTACCAAAGCAATCAGCGACGAACAGCGAGAGCTTCAACAGCTGCGAGCCAAGGTCAAGCGCCTGGAGACCGAGGCTGAAATCTTAAAAAAGGCTACGGCTCTCTTGATGTCGGATCCCGATCGTTTTTCCTGATCGAGGAGCTGAGGGAGTCGAGCTCATATCCGACCCGTCTGCTTTGTAGTGCGCTGGGCGTTTCCCGCAGCGCGTTTTATGACTGGCTTAAGCGTCGCTCAGCGCCGAATGCCAAGCGTGACGCGCTCAGAGCAAAAGTCGTGCAACTGCATGTCGAAAGCCGGGGAAGTGCAGGCGCGCGGATGATCTCTCAGCACTTGAAGGCCCAGCAGATCAAGGTGGGACGGCATCTGGCCGGAAGACTCATGGCGGAGGCAAACCTGGCCAGCAGACAGCGCCGCCGCCATCAGTATCGCTCTAGAGGCGTCGAAGCATTTGTGGCCAAGAACCTGCTCGAGCGTAACTTCGAGCCAACCGCAATCAATCAGGTCTGGTGCGGCGACGTTACCAGCCTGATGGTTGGGAAGCGCTGGTATCACTTGGCAGCGGTCATTGATCTGTTCGCCCGTCGAATCGTTGGCTGGGCGTTTTCTCTGGTCAATGACGCCAACCTGGTTAGCAGAGCGCTGAGAATGGCGGTGGAGGTTCGAGGCAAACATGCAGGCTTGATGTTTCATTCGGATCAAGGCTGCCAATACACCAGCCAGCTCTTTCAGTCCGCACTGCTGGAGCATGGGATAGCGCAAAGCATGAGCCGTAGGGGGGCAGTGCTGGGACAACGCGCCAACAGAGCGTTTCTTCGGGACACTCAAATCAGAGTGGGTGCCCACCAAGGGCTACACAACAGTTGAAGAAGCCAGGCAGGATATGACCAGCTTCTTCATGCGATACAACCGAATCAGGCTCCACAGCTACAACAACTACCTGTCGCCAATAGCCATGGAGCAGCAGTCGGCTTAATTACCGTAGTCGGTGTCCGGAAAAACTTGACCAGAACAGCACCGTGGCGTTGACTTCAAAAGCGGTCGAGGTGGTCCATCCATCGGAGGACGTTTGCGTGTGCGTGAGGCCACCGCTGAGTTTTGCCGAGACCTTGCCCGAAGCGCCCCACACGTTGAAACCCCACTCAGTGCCAATTTCGATGGCGGTGGTGTGGGTCAGTGTCTTCAGGCTACTGCCGTTTTGCCCTCGCGTAGCGGTCCATTTGAAGGACTGGTTCAGCGAGCTTCTGTTATGACCAAACCCGACCAATATGTATTTGTCCGCTCTCTCCAGGCGGTAAGTGGGGGACGTACGCAGTTGTTGGAGGGGCGACAGGTTGGGGTCCTTGACGGTAAACCAGGCCAGTTTTGCGATATGGGTGACTTCGGCCTTCTCGAAGGGCGAAGGCTGTTGCTCGCCTGCAAGCGCCGGCGCCGGAGGCGGGACACTGACCTGCAGGGGGATCTGCATGCGCAATGAGTAAGCGGCAATGTGTACCGAGGGTTTGGTATAGCTGGCGGCGCCGACAAAGGTTCCTGCCGACAGGTACACCTCGCCTGCCGCTGCCCCTGGCGGGCTGATGCTCCAGGCGCTGAAGTCCAGCCGGGCCGGGCTGCGCCTGTTGTTCCAGATCAGGTCGCTGATGTATGAGGCAATCACCAGATCAGCCCGAACGCACCGAACCGTGTTGCGTGAAGGTTTGTCGTAGCCATCGGTGGCCACGAGCCCCATTGCCACATAGCCGGTGGGCGGGAGCGGGCGCCAGATGGCCCCGTTGGAATGGGCCTGGGAGCCTTTGTCATCCCACACCTTTTCGAATTCATCGGGCGGCATGAGCGCCTTGCCTTTAGTGCGCTCTTCTTCGGTTTGCGCAGGGGCCTCCGAAACCACGGCGACTACGGTTTTCTGGTTGATATCGCTGTGTCCTGCAACTGCATGGTCGCCAAGCGGGAAATAGTCCGTCAGGAAGTCGGCGGACGGTACCGGCCGCCAAAAACCGACGGGTGATGCGTTGGGTGAACCCTTGTTGTTCCACAGCCGAGTGAACTGGGTTGTGAAGTTGATGAGCAGGTTGCCAAATTTTATCGATTCCATTCGCAGGTCTCAGTGCTTGGTGATTTTTTGGCACGACACGTCCGCCATCGAGCGGCTAGCTCTACTGCTGAAAAAAGGTGTGGGGAGATATTCATGGGCATCCTGATAGTTGAACGTTGTCCGTTCACTATTCAGGTGTTCACGTGCGCCGGTGCGGTAGCTATCTAGCGGTAGATACCATTTTTGCCGTGGCCGCCCATGGCCTGGTTGCTGCGCACACTGATCATCAACTTGATATCAATCCACTCGATGCCCTGGGCCTTGAGCTTGGGCAGCTCGCGCTCCAATACCGCCAGGGTCTGTGGATAAGGGTGGCCGATCATCACCGCCGAGCCCTGTTTGTGGGCCAGCTTGATAGCGGTCTGCAACTGCGTGGTGATAGCCGCTTCGGTACGTTCGTCATCCAGAAATACATCCCGTGAGACGTGGGCCAGGTTGATCTTCTGTGCCTCGGCGGCGGCCACGGTCTTGGCGCTGGTGCGGCTGTCGACGAAGAACTTGTGCCGACGTTGCAGTTCACCCATCAGCCAAGCCATGGCGCCCGGCTCGGCGGTCATGCGGCTGCCCATGTGGTTGTTGATGCCGGCGGTGTAGGGCACGGCCTTGAACGCTGCATCCAGGCGCTTGCCCAGTTCTTCGATGGGCAGCTCGGGGTGCCAGGCGAACGGGCCGGTGGCCGGGTCCATGGGCATGTGCAGAATCACGATCTTGCCGGCGCGATGGGCCTCGCGGGCGAATTCGGCGGCATGCGGGGTATCGGGCATGATCGCCGCCGTCACCGGGCCGGGAAGGGCCAGTACGCGACGATCCCGGGGCAGGTTTTGCCCAAGGTCGTCGATAATCAGGGTCAGGTAGGCTTTGTGGGGCTTGTCGGCAGGGGTCGCTTGGGCGACTCCTGCCAGGCTGCACACTATTGCAAGGATTAGAGCAATACGCATATCAACGGCTGCGCGTAATGCTCAAGCCCTTGAGCAGGCTCAACGCCTGGGCCAGTTGGTAGTCGTCGTCCTGCGGCATCGGCTTGGCTTTCGGGCCGCTGCCGGTTGGCTGGTCGGCACCGCCGTTGCCATTGCCCAGGTGACCTTGCAGGTCAGCTTCCTTGAAGTACTCGGTGTCGCTCTCGTTGGTGATCTTGGCCCGACGAACCTCGATATCCGGCACGATGCCCTGGGCCTGGATCGAGCGACCATTAGGCGTGTAGTACAGCGCCGTGGTGATCTTCAGCGCACGCTCGTTGTTCAGCGGCAGCACGGTTTGCACCGAGCCTTTGCCAAAGCTGGTGGTGCCCATCAGCACTCCGCGTTTCTGGTCTTGCAGGGCGCCGGCGACGATTTCCGAGGCCGAGGCGCTGCCGCCGTTGATCAGCACCGCCAGCGGGACGTTTTCGCTGAGGTCCTTGCCGGTGGCCGAGAAGCGCAACTCGGAGTTGGCGATGCGGCCCTTGGTGTAGACGATCAGGCCCTTGGTAATGAAATGGTCGACCACTTCCACTGCCGATTGCAGCACACCGCCGGGGTTGTTGCGCAGGTCCAGCACGATACCGTTGAGCTTCTTGCCGTTGTCCTTGCGCAGCTTGGCCAGGGCCTTGGCCACTTCGTCGCCGGTCTTGACCTGGAACTGGGTGATGCGGATATAGCCGTAGCCCGACTCCAGCAACTGGCTCTTTACGCTCTTGACCACGATGGTGGCGCGGGTCAGCGTCACGTCAAACGGGCTGCCGCCGTCGCGTACCAGGGTCAGGGTGATTTTCTGGCCAACCTTGCCGCGCATCTTGTCGACGGCTTCGGTCATGGTCTGGCCGCGGGTCGGCTGGCCATTGATCTTGACGATCAGGTCGCCAGCCTGGATACCGGCCTTGGACGCCGGGGTGTCGTCGATGGGCGACACCACCTTGATGATGCCGTCTTCGGCACCGACTTCGATGCCCAGGCCGCCAAATTCGCCGCTGGTGCTTTCCTGCAGCTCGGCGAAATCTTCCGGGCCCAGGTAGGCAGAGTGCGGGTCGAGGTTGCTGAGCATGCCTTTGATGGCATTTTCCAGCAGGGTCTTGTCGTCCACGGGTTCGACATAGGCTGCCTTGATCCGGTCCATGACCTCGGCAAAGGTGCGCAATTCGTCCAGCGGTAGCGGCGCCTTGGTGGTCGCGGCCGTGGCTGACGGGGCGGTCTGGTCGGCGAATGCCATAGGCGCGCCGATCACCAGGGCGATCGTCAGGGCCAGCGAAGTGAGGCGGGACAAATGCAGCATGTCGAACGAACTCCTAATGTAGATGCGGCCCTATCCTTGGGCGCGACACCATTGTGCAGGGTCGCTTGGGCGGCCCTGCTGACGAATAGCGAAGTACAGCGCCGGGGTGTCCTGGCCGCCACTGTTACCGACAGTGGAGATGGATTCACCGGCTTTTACAACATCACCTGCGGCCTTGAGCAATGTTTGATTGTGGCCGTAAAGGCTCAAATAGCCATTACCGTGGTCGAGAATCACCAGCAAACCGGCGCCGCGCAGCCAATCGGCGAACACCACGCGCCCACCGTGGACGGCGTGTACCTGGCTGCCCGCAGAGGCGCTGATCATCACGCCGTCCCACTTGGTGCGGGTGTCATCGCCACGGGTTTCACCAAAGCGTGCCAGTAATCGACCATCAACTGGCCATGGAAGTTTGCCTCGGGCAGTAGCAAAAGGCCCGCCAAACGATTCGCCGGCACTGGAAACCAATGGGCCAGGCGCTGCACGCGCCGGTTTGCGCGGGGCGTCGGTGGCGAGCGCCTCGGCTTCACGCTGGCGCTTTTTTTCCGCTTCCTGCTGGGCGATCAGCGCTTTTTGTCGCGCTTGCTCCGCCTCGCGGGCCTGGCGCGCCAGGGTTTCCTCGATGGTTTTCAGCACCTTGGCCAGGTCGGCCTGGTCCTGTTGCCGTGCTTGCAGCTTGGCATCACGGGCTTTTACGTCACTGTTGAGCTTGGCGAGTGCCTGCTGACGTTCCTTGCGCACCTTATCCAGCTCATCGCGCTGGCTGTCCAGACTGCTTTTCTGGTCCAGAAGCTGGTTTTGCTGGTCGGCGATTTCCTGCTCGACGTTCGCCAACTGGCGCAGGGTCTCATTGAAGCTCTTGAGTTGCTCCAGGCGCGCGGTGCTCAGGTAGTCGTAGTAGGTCAGGGTGCGGGCGAATTTTTCCGGGTTCTGCTGGTTGAGCAGCAGCTTGAGGTATTCCTGGCGGCCGTTCTGGTAGGCGGCACGGGCCTGGATTGCGATCAGGCGTTGCTGTTCAACGCGCGCGCTCTGGAGTTTTTTTTTCTCACCGTCGAGCCGCTCCAGTTCCGACTCGCTCTTCTTTAGTTCTTTTTGCAGCTCCTGGACCTGCTTCTCCAGCTTGCCCATTTCGGTTTCCGTGCCGCGCAGGTCTTTCTGCACCCCGGATTTTTCTTCCTGGAGCTTGCCGAGCAGTTTCTTCAGCTCGGTAATGTCCTGACGCGTAGCGTCCAACTGTTGTTGGGTTTGCGCACGCTCGTCGGCCATAGCCGGTTGGAGCACGCAGACAAGAGCAAGGGTAATCAAGGCGCGAAGCATAGAGGCGGGCGACACCAGGGAAAGGGACGGCCTAGTATGCCCGCCCCACGCTGCAAAAAAAACGTCCAATGGGTAAGTTAACTGCCGTGTGGCGGGGTATGGCTAAACGCCATGCTCAAAAACACCACAAAACAATGTGGGAGCGGGCTTGCTCGCGATGGCGGTGGATCAGTTAGAAATGTATCAACTGACACTCCGCTATCGCGAGCAAGCCCGCTCCCACATGGGGTTTGTGGTGGGTTTGAAAATCAGACCAGAATCGAGGTGCCGGTCATCTCGGCAGGCTTCTCCAACCCCATCAGCATCAGCATGGTCGGCGCCACATCGGCCAGCACGCCGCCTTCGCGCACCTTGAAGTCGCGCTTGCCGACATAAATGAACGGCACCGGCTCGGTGGTGTGGGCGGTATGGGCCTGGCCGGTGGATTCATCGGACATCTGCTCGCAGTTGCCGTGGTCAGCGGTGATCAGCGCTTCGCCGCCGACCTTCTCCAGCGCGTCGACGATTCGGCCTACGCACAAGTCCAGGCATTCCACGGCCTTGATCGCCGCTTGCAGGTTGCCGCTGTGGCCGACCATGTCGCCGTTGGCGTAGTTGACCACGATCACGTCATAGCGCTGGTGTTCGATGGCGTCGACGATCTTGTCGGTGACTTCCGGTGCGCTCATTTCCGGCTGCAGGTCGTAGGTGGCGACTTTTGGCGACGGGATCAGGATGCGCTCTTCGCCGGGGAACGGTTCTTCGCGCCCGCCGGAGAAGAAGAAGGTGACGTGGGCGTATTTCTCGGTCTCGGCAATGCGCAGCTGGGTCTTGCCGTTTTTGGCGAGGTAATCGCCCAGCACGTTTTCCAGGCTACCCGGTGCGAAGGCTGACGGGGCCGGGATGCTGGCGGCGTATTGGGTCAGCATCACGAACTCGACTTTCGGCTGGCGCGCCCGCTCGAAGTCTTTGAAACCGTCATCGACGAACACATGGCTCAGTTCGCGGGCACGGTCGGCGCGGAAGTTCATGAACACCACGGCGTCGCCATCTTCGACTTTCACCGGCTCGCCGATGGTGGTGGCCTTGACGAACTCATCGCTCTCGCCGCGAGCGTAGGCCGCTTCCAGGCCTTGCTGGGCGGTAGCCGCGTTGAATTGGGCGTTGCCGTCGACGATCAGGTTGTAGGCCTGGGACACGCGGTCCCAGCGGTTGTCGCGGTCCATGGCGAAATAGCGGCCGACCAGGCTGGCGATGCGGCCCTTGCCGAGGGCGGCGAAGGCGGCGTCCAGCAGCTCGATGGACGATTGCGCGCTTTTGGGCGGGGTGTCGCGGCCATCGAGGAAGGCGTGCAGGTAGATCTTCTCGGCGCCGCGCTTGTAGGCCAGTTCGGCCATGGCCACTAGGTGATCTTGGTGACTGTGTACGCCACCGTCGGACAGCAGGCCCATGAAATGCACGGCTTTACCGGCGGCGACGGCTTTATCCACCGCGGCGCAGATGGTCGGGTTCTCGAAGAACTCGCCATCGCGGATGGCTTTGGTCACGCGGGTGAAGTCCTGATATACCACTCGTCCGGCGCCAAGGTTCATATGGCCGACTTCAGAGTTGCCCATCTGGCCGTCCGGCAGGCCGACGTCCATGCCCGATCCTGAGATCAGGCCATTGGGTACGTTGGCGCAGAGGCGGTCCAGTACGGGCTTGTTCGCCGCGAGTACGGCGTTGTCGTGGGGGTTTTCACTGTGACCGAAGCCATCGAGAATCATCAGGACCAAAGGTTTAGGCGTGGTAGTCATAGATCCTCTCGCGGCGGTATTAAAGGAAGGCGATTGAAAAGGGAGTGGCAGTTTAAAGCGAAGTTCCGATGCCGTCACCGCTTTACGGGGGTTGGCCCCCCATGGCGGCTGTGTATACTTACCGCCATTTTAACGCCCTGGAACCTCCTTGATGGTTGATCACCTGATTGCATTTGCTACCTCTCACTATCTGCTGGTCGGTGCCTTCGTCGTACTGCTGGCGCTGCTGATTGCTCATGAAGTGAGCCGTGGCGGCCGTAGCCTCAGCACCGCCGAGCTGACCGCGCTGGTCAACAAGGACCAGGCCGTTGTCGTCGACATCCGTCCGGCCAAGGACTTTGCCGCCGGCCATATCGTTGGCGCGCTGAATATTCCCCAGGACAAGCTGATCGCCCGCATCGCCGAACTGGAAAAGCACAAGGCCAAGACCATTATCCTGGTCGACGCCCAGGGCCAGCACTCCGGTGGCCATGCCCGCGAAATGCTGAAAAGCGGTTTCACCGCCGCCAAGCTGTCGGGTGGTATCTCCAGCTGGCGCGCCGATAACCTGCCGTTGGTGAAGTGATATGAGCCAGGTTGTCGTTTATTCCAGCGATTATTGCCCCTATTGCACGCGAGCCAAGCAGTTGCTCCAGAGCAAAAAGGTTGCCTTCGACGAGATCAAGGTCGATGGCAAGCCCCAGGTACGTGCCGAGATGGCCCAGAAGGCGGGGCGCACCTCTGTGCCGCAAATCTGGATCGGTACCCAGCATATCGGTGGATGCGACGACCTGTTCGCCCTGGAGCGCGCCGGTAAACTGGATGCGCTGCTTCACGTCTGACTCCAAAACCCTAAAAGACCCCAAGATCAAGAAGGATCTGCGAGATGACTGACCAACCGAACACCGAAGCGGCAGCAGAAGAGGCTCAAGGCCCACAATTTTCCCTGCAGCGTATCTACGTGCGTGACCTGTCGTTCGAAGCGCCGAAAAGCCCGGCGATCTTCCGTCAGGAGTGGACTCCAAGCGTCGGCCTGGACCTCAACACCCGTCAGAAGCAGCTGGAAGGCGACTTCCACGAAGTCGTGCTGACCTTGTCGGTCACCGTGAAGAACGGTGAAGAAGTGGCCTTCATCGCTGAAGTGCAACAGGCCGGTATCTTCCTGATCCAGGGTCTGGACGATGCGTCCATGAGCCACACCCTGGGCGCGTTCTGCCCGAACATCCTGTTCCCGTATGCCCGCGAGACCCTGGACAGCCTGGTCACCCGTGGCTCGTTCCCGGCCCTGATGCTGGCCCCGGTGAACTTCGATGCCCTGTATGCGCAAGAGCTGCAGCGCATGCAACAGGAAGGCGCACCGACGGTTCAGTAAGTCGACGATGCATAAAAAGCGCCATCACTGGCGCTTTTTTTATGCACGGCTAACGCCTGTAGGAGCGAGCTTGCTCGCGAAAAGCGTCAACCATGACGCAGCGCTATCAGGTAGCCCACGTTGCCTGTTGGTTTTTCGCGAGCAAGCTCGCTGCTACAGGGACAAGGGGGTTATTTGAACCCGAGCTGGCGCCAGCCTTCGTAGACCGCGACGGCCACGGTGTTGGACAGGTTCAGGCTGCGGCAGCCTTCACGCATCGGCAAACGCAAGCGCTGGCCATCGGGCAGGGCGTCGAGTACGTCTGCCGGCAGGCCACGGCTCTCAGGGCCGAACAAGAAGGCGTCCCCCTCGGCGAAGCTGGCATCATGAAACGGCCGCGAGCCCTTGGTGGTGAACGCAAACAGGCGCGGGTGGCCAAGGCTCTCCAGGCAACTGGCGAGGTCGGCGTGACGCTGCAGGGTGGCGTATTCGTGATAGTCCAGGCCGGCGCGGCGCAGGCGCTTGTCGTCCATCTCGAAGCCCAGCGGCTCGATCAAATGCAGGTGGCAGCCACTGTTGGCGCACAGCCTGATAACGTTGCCGGTGTTCGGCGGAATTTCTGGTTGAAAAAGGATGACGTGAAACATGCACGGCTCCGAAGATAAAGATGCAGCGCATTCTACCCCTGAAGACGACCCCAGGCCGCAGCTATTGCCCAGAGTCCTGGGTTCGCTGGCGATTGTCGGCCTGATGGTGGGCTTGATGATCGGTCGCCTGACCACCCCGGACCCGACTGCCCTGCTGCAGGTCGAGCCGGCCGCCGATGGCCTGGTGGTGTGGTTCAACAACGAACCGAAGTTGCACGGCGAGCATATCGACGGCACCGTGGCGCTGCTGTTTGACGCCCAGGGCCATGCGCAGGCGGGGCAATTGAAGGTCAATGACAAGGATGTGAATTGGCGGGTGCGCAAGACCGATGGTGGCTTGCTGTTGAACCTGGTGGCGGCACGGCCGCTGCGCGGGGAATGGTCGGGCAAGGCGGTCGATGACCGCTGGCGACTGGAGATCCATCTCCTGGAGCAATAAAAGAGGGAGTTCCCGGCCTGCCTGTACCAGGGCTCCCAAAACGGTTTGAAGCTCGAATTAAAGAGGGGATTCTCGGCCTGCCTGTACCAAGGTCCCCGAAACTGGGTAGTACCAGGGGTATTGCAGGGGGCGTGCCAGAATGGCGAGAGGGCCTAAGAAAATTCTTTTATAAAGAGCAAAGCCCCGGGTTGCGGGGCTTTGGTGTTTTCAGGGTTCAGCGTTTATCTAATTTAAGCGTTGAGTTTGTGCGCGATGCCGGTTCATGGTGCGTTGAAGCGGTGCACACCAAACAAATGTGGGAGCTGGCTTGCCTGCGATAGCCTCACCTCGGTCTCACTGAAAAACCGAGGTGAGGCTATCGCAGGCAAGCCAGCTCCCACACAAGCCTACAGGGGGATCTTCAGTGGCATGGAGGGCTGTGCTCAGCCCTCTTCACCCTCCTCATCATCCCCGCCATCGACCTTCATCCCCAATTCCTTGATCTTGCGGGTCAAGGTGTTACGACCCCAGCCCAGCAGCACGGCGGCGTCACGCCGGCGGCCAGCGGTGTGCTTGAGGGCCGTCTCGATCATGATCCGCTCGAAGGTCGGCACGGCGCTGTCCAGCAGGCTCGACTGGCCACGGGCCAAAGCCTGGTCGGCCCATTGGCGCAGGGCTTGTTCCCAGTTGGTCACGGGGGCCGAATCCTGCGGCAGGCTCAACAGCTCGGGCGGCAGATCGCTGATATGCACTTCGCGCCCGGACGCCATCACCGTGATCCAGCGGCAGGTATTCTCCAACTGGCGCACGTTGCCCGGCCACGGCAGGTTCTTCAGGTATTCCTCGGTTTCCGTCTTCAGCAGCTTGGGCTCTACCGCCAGCTCCTGGGCGGCGCGGCTGAGGAAGTGGCGGGCCAGGGTCGGGATGTCTTCGCGGCGGTCCGACATCCGTGGAATATGGATGCGGATCACGTTGAGGCGGTGGAACAAGTCCTCACGAAACTTCCCGGCGTGGACCAGGGTTTCCAGGTTCTGGTGGGTCGCGGCGATGATCCGCACATCGACCTTGACCGGCGTATGGCCGCCGACACGGTAGAACTCACCGTCGGCCAGCACCCGCAACAGCCGGGTCTGGGTGTCGGCCGGCATATCGCCGATTTCATCGAGAAACAGCGTGCCGCCGTCCGCCTGTTCAAAACGTCCGCGCCGCAGGTTGGCCGCGCCGGTAAACGCCCCTTTTTCATGGCCGAACAGCTCGGACTCCATCAAGTCCTTGGGGATCGCCGCCATGTTCAGCGCGATGAACGGCGAGGCCGCCCGTGGGCTGTGGCGGTGCAGGGCATGGGCAACCAGCTCTTTACCGGTGCCGGACTCACCGTTGATCAGCACGGTGATGTTGGAGTGGCTCAGGCGCCCGATGGCGCGAAACACTTCCTGCATCGCCGGTGCTTCACCGATGATTTCCGGGGTGCGCGTCAGGGTCGGTACCACGGCCTGGCCTTGCTGTTCCTGGGCGTGCTGGTTGGCGCGCTTGACCAGCGCCACCGCTTCATCGACGTCGAACGGCTTGGGCAGGTACTCGAAGGCGCCACCCTGATAGGACGCGACAGCGCTGTCCAGGTCCGAGTGCGCGGTCATGATGATCACCGGCAAGCGCGGATGCTGCTCGCGGATCCGCGCCAGCAAGTCCAGGCCACTGGCGCCGGGCATGCGGATATCGGAGATGATCACATCGGGCTGCTGACGCGCCAGGCGGCTCATCACCCCATCGGCGCTGTCGAAGCTCTGGGTGGTCATGCCTTCCTGCTGCAAGGCTTTCTCCAGGACCCAGCGGATGGAACGGTCGTCATCGACGATCCAGACAGTTTCACTACGGCTCATGTCGATGGGGCTCCTTGTTCCAGTGGCAGAAAGATCGAAAAGGTCGTGTGGCCGGGATGGCTTTCACATTCGATCAGGCCCTGGTGCTGGCTGATGATGTTCTGGGTAATGGCCAGGCCCAGCCCGGTACCGTCCGGGCGGCCGCTGACCATCGGGAAGAAAATGGTTTCCTGCAGTTCGGCCGGGATTCCCGGGCCGTTGTCGATGATCTCGACCTTGGTCACCAGGCGATGGCGTACATGGCCAATGGTGAACTGGCGCAAGGCGCGGGTGCGCAGGCTGATGCGCCCCAGGCGCAACTCGTTCTGGCTGCTGATGGCCTGCATGGCGTTGCGCACGATATTGAGCACCGCCTGAATCATCTGCTCGCGGTCGATCAATACGTCGGGAATGCTCGGGTCATAGTCGCGCACCAGTGTGATGCAGCCCTGGCTTTCGGCCTCCACCAACTGGCAGACGCGCTCCAGCACTTCATGCACATTGGTCATCGCCAGCGACGGCAGCTTGTTGGAGCCGAGCATGCGGTCCACCAGGTTGCGCAGGCGGTCGGCTTCCTCGATGATGACGTTGGTGTAGTCCTTGAGGTTCTCATTCGGCAGCTCGCGGGCCAACAACTGTGCGGCGCCGCGAATCCCGCCCAGGGGGTTCTTGATTTCATGGGCCAGGCCGCGTACCAGCATCTTGCTGGTTTCCTGCTTGGACAACTGCGCCTCTTCCTTGGTGATGCGCAGCAGGCGATCGCGGGGATGCACCTCTAGCAGCAGCAGGGTGGCGCCGTGGCTCAGGATCGGTGTTACCGCGTAGTCGACGGTCAGGGTCTGCCCGGTGAGGGCGGTGAGCATCGCTTCGCGCTTGGTGAACGGGTGGGCCTGCTCCACGGCCTGGCGCAAGGAACTCAAGGCCTCGGCGGACTCGGTGAACAGCTCGCTGATAAATTGCCCATGGCTGCGCTGGCCGCTGATGGCCAGGAGCATCTCCGCCGCGGGGTTCATGTACTCAAGGCGCAGTTCGGCATTGAGCAGGATGGTCGCGGTGGTCAGGTTGTCGAGTAGCAAGCGGTGCAGTGCGTCGCTGATGGTCATTAGGACCTCTTTTGGAGCAAGGCGTGGGCTTGAGGCTCACGCTGATACCAGGAAAATGCAAAAACCAAACCAAGGCTCCGAAAAGAAGCGTAAAAGCCCTGAAATGGGGGCTTGGGGCACGAAACTATGGCGCTCTGCCAGCTCACTCGGGACATTTCGACCCAAAATGGGTTGGTCGGTGGGCAGGGGTGCAACCTATCGCACCAATATAGTGCGAATCCCGGCATTCTGTTCAGCGATCAACTATTTCCTGAAAGCACCCAATCAAACTGTAGGAGCTGGCTTGCCTGTGATAGCCATCGGTATCTACACAACTTTCAGAAACTGACGCCCCCCGTGGCGAGCGGGCTTGTCGGAACGCCGCATCGCCCGCGCTGGGCTGCGAAGCAGCCCCAATAAGCCCGCCGCGTTTCTTCAGGTAAACCGCAACGGCAGGGTTTAGGGCTGCTTCGCAGCCCAGCGCGGGCGATGCGGCGTTCCGACAAGCCCGCTCGCCACAGGGAGGATCGTCAGCTTCTGAAAGTTGTGTAGATATCGCAGGCAAGCCAGCTCCCACAGTTTTGATGGGGTTTGCAAAGGTCGATAGTCATTGTTTCAGGCAAAAAAAAGACCTCCCGAAGGAGGCCTTTTTGTCACGCCGCGTTGAGCAGCGCTACCGGATCAGCAGCTGTAGTACAGCTCGTATTCCAGTGGGTGTACGAAGGTGCGGACCTTGATTTCTTCTTCGCTTTTCAGGGCAATGTAGGCATCGATAAAGTCGTCGCTGAACACGCCGCCTTTGGTCAGGAACGCACGGCCCTTGTCCAGCTCTTCCAGGGCTTCTTTCAGGCTGCCGCACACTTGTGGGATCTCTTTGGCCTCTTCAGGCGGCAGGTCGTACAAGTTTTTGTCGGCGGCGTCGCCTGGGTGGATCTTGTTCTGGATGCCGTCCAGGCCAGCCATCAGCAGTGCAGCAAAGCCCAGGTACGGGTTGGCTGCTGGATCCGGGAAGCGTGCTTCGATACGGCGAGCGCGAGGGCTGGACACGTAAGGAATACGGATCGAAGCGGAACGGTTACGTGCCGAGTAGGCCAGCATCACTGGGGCTTCGAAACCTGGGACCAGACGCTTGTAGGAGTTGGTCGACGGGTTGGTGAAGCCGTTCAGGGCCTTACCGTGCTTGATGATGCCGCCGATGAAGTACAGGGCGGTGTCGGACAGGCCGGCATAACCTTCGCCAGCGAAAGTGTTCTTGCCATCTTTGGCGATGGACAGGTGAACGTGCATACCCGAACCGTTATCGCCGTACAGTGGCTTAGGCATGAAGGTAGCGGTACGGCCGTAAGCAACGGCAGTGTTGTGTACGCAGTACTTCAGGGTCTGTACTTCGTCAGCCTTGGCCACCAGGGTGTTGAACTTCACACCGATTTCGTTCTGGCCGGCAGTGGCCACTTCGTGGTGGTGCACTTCGATGACCAGGCCCATGTCTTCCATGGCGTTGCACATGGAGGTACGGATTTCGTGGTCGTGGTCGAACGGCGGAACTGGGAAGTAACCACCTTTGATGCCTGGACGGTGGCCATGGTTGCCGCCTTCCACGTCCTGGTCGGACATCCACGAACCTTGTTCGGAGTAGATCTTGAACATGGAGCCGGAGATGTCGGACTTGAACTTCACTTGGTCAAAGATGAAGAACTCAGGCTCCGGGCCCACGAATACGGTGTCACCGATACCGGTGGACTTCAGGTATTCCTCGGCACGCTTGGCGATCGCACGTGGGTCACGGTCGTAGCCCTGCATGGTCGAAGGCTCGATCACGTCGCAGACGATGATCAGGGTTGGCTCTTCGGTGAACGGGTCGAGTACGGCGGTGGAGTCGTCCGGCATCAGGATCATGTCGGAGGCTTCGATGCCTTTCCAGCCAGCGATGGAGGAACCGTCGAACATTTTGCCTTCTTCGAAGAAGGCGTCATCCAGCGCGTCGCGAGCCGGCATGGTCACGTGGTGCTGAGTGCCTTTGGTGTCCGTGAAGCGCAGATCAATCCATTTAACGTCATGATCTTTGATGAGTTGAACCGACTTCGACATAGTGTCCTCCGGGTGGCTTCGGGCTTGGGTAGTGGAGTAGCCCTTAGAATGTGGGTGATGCCGGCGCGGATAGTCCGCCATGGCAACCTGCCTCACAAGAGAGCAAATTGCATGCCAGTGCCCCGACATGGGTTTTTTGCCTCAAAATGGCCCCTATAAAGGTGCAAATCGTCAAAATGGCAAAATTCGCGCACTGCAATGTAGCGTAATCGCCCGCAAATGCACCTATTTGGTGCGGAGCGTGCCGTTTGTATATTAACTGGTCAAACCTTGAGCGATTTCCGCTATAATCCGCGCCCCCCTTTTTCGGCTGGCCCTGCGCGCGCTGTTTCCATGAAATTAATCGTTAAAGTCTTCCCCGAGATCACCATCAAGAGCCGACCGGTACGGATGCGTTTCATCCGTCAATTGGCCAAGAATATCCGCGCCGTGCTCCGTGACCTGGACCCGGCCGTGGTGGTGAACGGTGTGTGGGACAATCTCGAGCTGGAAACCCGCATCAGCGACCCTAAAGCCTTGAAAGATATGACCGAGCGCCTGAGCTGCATGCCGGGCATCGCGCATTTCCTGCAGGTCGACGAGTACCCGCTGGGCGACTTCGACGACATCACGCAAAAATGCAAACTGCACTTTGGCACCAGCCTTGAAGGCAAGATTTTTTCGGTGCGCTGCAAGCGTGCGGGCAAGCACCCGTTCAGCTCCATGGACGTCGAGAAATACGTCGGCAGCAAGCTGCGCCGCGAGTGTGGGGCCGCTGGAATCTCGCTTAAAGAGCCGCAAATCGAAGTGCGCATCGAAATTCGCGACCAACGGTTGTTTGTGATCCACAGCCAGCACAACAGCATCGGTGGCTACCCGCTAGGTGCGCTGGAGCAGACCCTGGTGCTGATGTCCGGCGGTTTCGACTCTACCGTGGCGGCCTACCAGATCATGCGCCGGGGCCTGATGAGCCACTTCTGCTTCTTTAACCTGGGCGGACGTGCGCACGAATTGGGCGTGATGGAAGTCGCGCACTACATCTGGAAGAAGTACGGCAGCTCCCAGCGCGTGCTGTTTGTCAGCGTACCGTTCGAGGAAGTCCTGGGAGAAATTCTCGGAAAAGTCGATAACGGTCATATGGGCGTCGTATTGAAGCGTATGATGTTGCGCGCAGCGTCGAAAATCGCCGACCGCCTGCAAATCGAAGCGCTGGTGACCGGCGAGGCGATTTCCCAGGTCTCCAGCCAGACCCTGCCGAACCTGTCCGTGATCGACTGCGTGACCGACAAGCTGGTATTGCGCCCGCTGATCGCCAGCCACAAGCAAGACATCATCGACCTGGCCAACGAAATCGGCACCGCTGATTTCGCCAAGCACATGCCAGAGTACTGCGGGGTCATCTCGGTGAACCCCAAGACCCATGCCAAGCGCTATCGCGTGGAGCATGAAGAGAAAGAATTCGACATGGCGATTCTGGAGCGAGCGCTCGAGAACGCCAAACTGGTGCCGATCGATCGAGTCATCGACGAATTGGGCCAGGACGTACAGATCGAAGAAGTCAGCGAAGCCCTGACCGGTCAGATTGTCATCGACATCCGTCACCCGGATGCCGCTGAAGACGAGCCGCTGGAAATCGCTGGCATCGACGTGCAAACGCTGCCGTTCTATGCACTGAACGCGCGTTTCAAGGAACTGGATAACAGCCGTCAGTACCTGCTGTATTGCGACAAAGGCGTGATGAGTCGCCTGCATGCCCACCATTTGCTCAGTGAGGGATATGCCAATGTGCGCGTTTATCGACCGAGCTAAGAGCCCGGGGCTGTTTGCCTGTGGCCTGCGTCACCGGCCCCCCGACTCTGCCGTCAAGCTGTAACGGCAAGGCCTGACTCTACTGTTAATCGCTGCCACGACCTGTCAGCACACCGAATCCTCTGATCGAGATACACAAGTGATCGAAAATCTACGTAACATCGCCATCATTGCCCACGTTGACCATGGTAAAACCACCCTGGTAGACAAACTCCTGCGTCAATCCGGCACCCTGGAGCGCAACGAGCTCAACGACGAGCGCGTGATGGACTCCAACGACCAGGAAAAAGAGCGCGGTATTACCATCCTGGCAAAAAACACTGCCATCAACTGGAACGGCTACCACATCAACATCGTGGACACCCCGGGCCACGCCGACTTCGGCGGCGAAGTAGAACGTGTAATGTCGATGGTTGACTCCGTTCTGCTGCTGGTTGATGCCCAAGACGGCCCTATGCCGCAAACCCGTTTCGTGACCAAGAAGGCTTTTGAAGCCGGCCTGCGTCCAATCGTGGTGATCAACAAGGTTGACCGTCCAGGCGCGCGTCCGGACTGGGTTCTGGACCAGATCTTCGACCTGTTCGACAACCTGGGTGCCACCGAAGAACAGCTGGACTTCAAAGTCGTCTACGCCTCGGCCCTGAACGGCATTGCCGGTCTGGAACACACCGACATGGCTGAAGACATGACCCCGCTGTACCAGTCGATCGTCGACAACGTACCTGCGCCGAAAGTCGACCGTGACGGTCCGTTCCAGATGCAAATCTCGGCACTGGACTACAACAGCTTCCTGGGTGTTATCGGCGTTGGCCGTATCGCTCGTGGCCGCGTCAAGCCGAACACTCCAGTCGTGGCTATCGATGCCACCGGCAAGAAGCGTAACGGTCGTATCCTGAAGCTGATGGGTCACCACGGTCTGCACCGTATTGACGTTGAAGAAGCTGCTGCAGGCGACATCGTGTGCATCAGCGGTATGGACTCGCTGTTCATCTCCGACACCCTGTGCCACCCGGACATGGTTGAAGCAATGGTGCCGTTGACCGTTGACGAGCCAACCGTTTCCATGACCTTCCAGGTAAACGACTCGCCTTTCTGCGGTAAAGAAGGCAAGTTCGTGACTTCCCGTAACATCAAGGAACGTCTGGACAAAGAGCTGCTGTACAACGTTGCACTGCGCGTTGAAGAAGGCGACTCGGCTGACAAGTTCAAGGTTTCCGGCCGTGGTGAGCTGCACCTCTCGGTACTGATCGAAACCATGCGTCGCGAAGGCTTCGAAATGGGCGTTGGCCGTCCGGAAGTGATCATCCGTACCGTTGACGGCGTGAAGCAGGAACCGTTCGAAAACGTCACCATCGACACCCCTGAAGAATCCCAGGGCAAGGTCATGGAAGAGATGGGCCTGCGTAAGGGCGACCTGACCAACATGGTGCCGGATGGCAAAGGCCGTGTACGTCTGGAATACAACATCCCTGCTCGTGGTTTGATCGGTTTCCGTAACCAGTTCCTGACCCTGACCAACGGTGCTGGCATCCTGACCTCGATCTTCGATCGCTACGACACCATGAAGTCCGGCGACATGTCCGGCCGTCAGAACGGTGTTCTGGTATCGGTAGAAACCGGCAAGGCACTGACCTACTCCCTGGAAACCCTCCAGGCGCGTGGCAAGCTGTTCGTTGAACACGGCCAAGAGATCTACAACGGCCAGATCGTTGGTCTGAACAGCCGTGACAACGACATGGGCGTCAACCCAACCAAAGGCAAGAAGCTCGACAACATGCGTGCTTCGGGTAAAGACGAAACCATCGCCCTGGTTCCACCTGTTCGCTTCACCCTGGAACAGGCTCTGGAATTCATCCAGGACGACGAGCTGTGCGAAGTGACGCCGAAGTCCATCCGTCTTCGTAAGAAGATCCTGGACGAAGGCGAGCGTACCCGCGCTGCCAAAAAGGCCAAGAACTGATACTTAGTTCTGGCTGAATAAAAAACGCCCCCGGTCGAAAGGCCGGGGGCGTTTTTTTATGCCTGTAGATTTTGTGGTGGTTTGCCTGCGATGGGGCTCTCAAGAGCCCTGCAAAATCCGGATCAGAACTTGTCGAGGGTCTTGAACTTGGTCTCGCGCACCACTTCCTTGGGCTTGTACGCGCAATAACCCGGCCGTGGCCCGATCTTCGGGTGATTGCGGCAGGTATCCGGGCGCTTGTCATAAATAGTGCAGAAGCGCGTCTTACGATCCAGGTACAGGCAATCGTTGTTGCTCATGCGCTGCAGGGTAAAGATTTCGGACTTGGAGTTGAAACGCTCGACGATGCCTTCCTTCTGCAAGCGCTTGGCGATGTTCTTCGGCGGGTCGCCACGCTCGAATTCGTCGACGATGCCAATGCGGATCAAATCCTTGATCTTCACCTCAACCGGCAGGGTGCAGCAGTTGGACGTGCAGCCGCCGCACATGTGGCTGGAGTATTTCTGCCACGTTTCGAGACGGTCGAGTTCCGCGGCGGCGATCAGTTGAGGCTTCATCAGGTTTCCAAGAGGGGCTTTGTCCGGGCGCGCGATCATACCGGGATTGGTGGTTTTTTGAACAATATTTTGCGGGTTTCGGCTCAAAGGCAGCTGCGCGGCGTAAACGGGCACGGCCCCTGCATCTAAAACCTACATGCGTGAATGAGTGAAAAAACTGCCGAACCGTCAGCCATGCCATAGGTCAGACCGTCTAGGCTCTAGGATTTCCCTTCTTCTATCTCGCCCGAGGTCGCACCGATGTCTCAGGAACCGCTTGTACGAGAAGCAGAGGTAGCCGCGTTTCGCGATGCTGTCTTGACCAAACTCACTTATGCGGTGGGCAAGGATCCCGATCACGCCTTTGACCATGACTGGTTCGAAGCCATTGCCCTGGCGGCGCGCGACCATATGGTCGACCACTGGATGGACCACACCCGGCGGATCTACCGGCGTGGGCAGAAGCGGGTGTATTACCTGTCCCTGGAATTTTTGATCGGTCGTTTGCTGTTTGACAGCCTGAGCAACCTCGGCCTGCTGGAGGTGGCGCGCGAAGCCCTCGGCGAGTTGGGTGTGGATCTGGAGCGCATTCGCCTGCTGGAGCCCGATGCGGCCCTGGGCAACGGTGGCCTGGGGCGCCTGGCCGCGTGCTTTATGGAAAGCATGTCGACCCTGGGCATTGCCGGCCATGGCTATGGCATTCGTTACGAACACGGGCTGTTTCGCCAAGCGATTGTCGATGGCTGGCAGCAGGAGCAGACCGAACGCTGGCTGGACTTCGGCAACCCCTGGGAGTTCGAGCGCGCCGAGGTGATCTACCCGATCGGCTTTGGCGGCAGCGTCGAGACCGTGCTGGATGCGTCCGGCAAGTCAATCCAGGTCTGGTCGCCCAACGAGACCGTGCGCGCCGTGGCCTACGACACCCCGGTGGTCGGCTGGCGTGGCGCCAGTGTGAACACCTTGCGCCTGTGGCGTGCGCGGGCCGTCGAAGACCTGCATCTGGAGCGCTTCAACGCCGGTGACCATTTGGGCGCCGTCGCCGAAGTGGCCCGTGCCGAAAGCATCTCAAGGGTGCTTTACCCGGCCGACAGCACCGAAGCGGGGCAGGAATTGCGCCTGCGCCAGGAATACTTCTTCGTCTCGGCCTCCTTGCAAGACTTGTTGCGCCGCCACAAAAACATGCACGGTTCGGTCTTGAGCCTGGGCGAGCACGCGGCCATCCAGCTCAATGACACCCACCCGTCGATCGCCGTGGCCGAGTTGATGCGCCAGTTGGTCGACCTGCACGATATTGCCTGGGATGCGGCCTGGCAGGTCACGGTCGAAACGCTGTCCTACACCAACCACACCTTGCTCCCCGAAGCCCTGGAAACCTGGCCGGTGGGCCTGATGGAACGCATGCTGCCCCGGCACATGCAGATCATTTACCTGATCAACGCCCAGCACATTGATTCGCTGCGGGCCAAGGGCATTCACGACTTCGACGTACTGCGCGCGGTCTCGCTGATCGAAGAAGACAACGGTCGCCGCGTGCGCATGGGCAACCTGGCGTTCCTGGGCTCCCACAGCGTCAACGGCGTGTCCGGGCTGCACACGCAGTTGATGCGCAGCACGGTGTTTTCCGAACTGCACAAGCTCTACCCCGAGCGTATCAACAACAAGACCAACGGCATTACCTTCCGCCGCTGGCTGTTCCAGGCCAACCCCAAGCTCACCGCGATGCTGGTGGAGGCCTTGGGGCCGGACATTCTCGACAATATGGAACAGCGCCTGGTGGAGCTGGAAACCTTTGCCGAGAAAGACGCCTTTCGCAAAGCCTTCGCCGAGCAGCGCCTGCACAGCAAGCGCGTGCTGGCCGATATCATCCATGAGCGCCTGGGGATCGCGGTCAACCCGGCGGCGATGTTCGATGTGCAGGTCAAACGCATCCACGAATACAAGCGCCAATTGCTGAACCTGCTGCACACAGTCGCCCTGTACCAGGCCATTCGTGCCGAGCCGGAGGTGGATTGGGTACCACGGGTGAAGATCTTCGCCGGCAAGGCGGCGGCCAGCTACCACCAGGCCAAGCTGATCATCAAGCTGACCAACGACATCGCCCGTACGGTGAATAACGACCCAACCGTGCGCGGCTTGCTCAAGGTCGTGTTCCTGCCCAACTACAACGTCAGCCTGGCGGAAAACATCATCCCGGCGGCGGACCTGTCGGAGCAGATTTCCACCGCCGGGTTCGAGGCCTCGGGCACCAGCAACATGAAGTTCGGCCTCAATGGCGCGCTGACCATCGGCACTATGGATGGCGCCAATGTGGAGATGCATGAGCGTATCGGCGGCGAGCACATGTTTATTTTCGGCCTCAGCGCCGAGCAGGTGGAGGCGCGTAAACAGGCGGGTGAGTTCAATGCCGGCCCTGATATCGCCGCATCCCACCGCTTGAACGACGTGTTGCAGGCGATTCGTGGCGGGGTGTTCTCGCCGGACGATCCGGGGCGCTATGTAGGGTTGATCGACTCGTTGATCGCCTATGACCGGTTCCTGGTGTGCGCCGATTTTGATGCCTACTGGGACGCCCAGGCGCGGGTCGAAGCCCATTGGCACGACTCCAAGGAGTGGTGGCGTTCGGCGGTGCTCAATACCGCGCGCACGGGCTGGTTCTCGTCCGACCGAACCATCCGCGAATATGCCACCGAGATCTGGAAAGCCTTGGACTAGACCCCGCGAAATCCCGTGTAGGAACGGGCTTGTGTAGGAGCTGGCTTGCCTGCGATACAGGCGCCTTGGTGTATCAGTGACACCGAGGGGATGCTATCGCAGGCAAGCCTGCTCCCACACAAGCCAGCTCCCACACGAGCCACCTCCCACATTGGGTTTGTGTCGATATACTGAGCGTCGGTTACGCCCGCTTCGGGCTGCTTAGGGATCTCGACCATGCAATGGATGTTCATGCTCATTGGCCTGGTGCTCGGCTGGGCGCTCGACGAGTCGTTCAGCGATGCGGGCTTCGGCGCGCTCCTGGGTTTGGGGATTGGCCAGGCCATTCGTCTGTCGAACCTTAGCAGCGCCTTGAAGGCTGTGGAGCAACGCCTGGCGATGCTGGAAAAGCCGCCGCATGTCGAGCCGCCCATGGTCGAACCCGCGCCCGCCCCAGAGCTGGTCTGGGAACTGCCCGCCGAACTGCAACCCACCTCTGCTGCCGAACCTGGCCAGCCGCTGCCGGACGACCTGTGGAAACCGGCCGCTGCTGCACGCGAAGCTGAACCCCAGATCCCCCGTGGCCCCAACCTGATCGAACGGGCCATCCAGGGTGCGCGCAACTGGCTGCTGGGTGGCAACACCGTGCTGCGGGTCGGCGTGGTGCTGCTGTTCCTTGGCCTGGCATTTTTGCTGCGCTATGCCACCGAAGGCATGGTGGTGCCCATCGAGTTGCGCTACGCCGGTGTCGCCGCCTGCGCCCTGGGCTTGCTCGGCCTGGGTTGGTGGCTGCGCCTGCGTCGGGGTAATTACGCGCTGATCTTGCAAGGCGCGGGCATCGCCGTGCTGTACCTGACGGTGTTCGCCGCCATGCGTCTGCACCCGTTGCTCGATCCGGGTGCGGCGCTGGGCCTGCTGGTGGCGGTGACAGTGTTCTCGGCGATCCTCGCAATTACCCAGGACGCGATCGGCCTGGCCTGTGCCGCCGCCCTCGGCGGTTTTGCCGCGCCGATCCTGGCGTCCACCGGCGAGGGCAACCATGTGGCGTTGTTCAGCTACTTCGCCCTGCTTAACGCCGGCATCTTCGCCATCGCCTGGTTCAAGGCCTGGCGCTTGCTCAATGTGATTGGCTTTACCGGCACCTTCGGTATCGGCTTCGCCTGGGGCATTGGTTCCTACACACCGGAACTGCTGTGGAGTACCGAGCCGTTCCTGATCCTGTTTTTCCTGATGTACCTGGCCATCGGCCTGTTGTTTGCGCGGCGCAAACTCCTGGAAATGCCCGATGCCCCGGCCGATGGCAGCCGTGGCGCGCTGCTGCGCTGGTCGGCGGCCAAGGGTGATTATGTCGATGGCGGCCTGCTGTTCGGCCCACCGCTTGTGGCGTTTGGCTTGCAGTTCACCCTGGTGCAACACCTGGAGTTCGCACCGGCATTCAGCGCGTTGGCGTTGGGCATCATCTATATGCTCCTGGCACGTGTGCTCAGTGGCGGGCGCACCGTATTGCTGGCCGAAACCTGCCTGGCCCTGGGCGTGATCTTCGCCAGTCTGGCGATCCCCCTGGGCCTGGATGCACGCTGGACCGCCGCGGCGTGGGCGGTGGAGGGCGCGGGGATCTTCTGGCTGGGGTTGCGTCAGCAGCGCTTGCTGGCGCGCGGGTTTGGCCTGCTGCTGCAACTGGGTTCGGCACTGGCGTTTCTCAGTGAGTTGCAGGCGGGCGAACACACGCTGCTTGAGGGGGCACCGTTGGGCGCGTTGCTGCTTGGCGTGGCGTTGCTGTTTAGCTTCTGGCAACTGCGCAAGGCGGGCGATGAGCAGGTGTCTGCCTGGGAGCGCCACGGTTTGCCGGTGTTGGCCGGCTTGGGGCTGGGCTGCTTGTATTTGCTGGCACCGTTGCTGTTGTCGATCAACGGTACGGCGATCAGTTGGGCGCTGGCGGGCGCGGTGACACTGTTTGCCGGCCTGCGTATCGCTTCGCGCACCTTCCTGTTCGCGGGGCTTGCTGTGCAAGTGCTGGGCGGCACATTGCTGTTGTGGTGGGCGCCGTGGATCGACGAAGAGTGGCCTGCGTTCCGGCATCTAGGATTCTGGGCGCCGATGCTTGTAGGGCTGGCAGCATTCGTGGGCGCCTGGCGTTTGCGGGGCGTAGGTCAATCGTCGGTGTTTGACGGGCTTAAGTTGCCGCGTATCGCGGATGGGCTGTTGGCCTGGGGCGTAATCTGGTGGGCGGCAGCGCTGAACAGCGAAGTGCTGCGCTTTACGCCTCCTGAACTGCAAGCCACGTTCCTGCTGGCGGCCGCGGCGGCCAGTGTGGCGCTCTGGACTGTGTTGGCCGTGCGTCTGCGCTGGGCGTCGCTGGGCGCCATGAGCCTGTTGCTGATGCCGGCAGCGGCGATGGTGCTGCTGGTTTCGGCGCATCGCTATTATCACCCGGCGGCCGAATTTGGCTGGCTGGCCTGGAGCTGCGTGTTCGCCGTACATTTCATCTCGTTGCGCCTGTTGAGTCTGGTGGCGCCGGCCAAGGCTTTGAGCATCGCCCATGTACTGGGCTGCTGGATGCTGATCGGCATGCTGGCCCTGGAATTGCGCTACGGCTTGCTGGTGCTTTCGGTGCAATACAACGCCTGGCGCTGGCTGGGCTGGGCGATTTTCCCCAGCCTGTACCTGATAGCCATCGCTGCGCCGCGCCAATGGCCGTGGCCGGTATCTGCTTATCCGCGCGAATACCGCCTGCTGGCCGGGCTGCCGTTGGCGGCGCTGATGCTGGTGTGGTTCTGGCTGGCCAATATCTTCAGCGACGGTACTGCCAAACCGTTGCCCTATGTACCGTTGCTCAATCCCTTGGACCTTGGCCTGCTGTTCGCGCTGCTGGGCGTGTACCTGTGGGCACGCAGCGCGGCGCCGCAACTGGGCGGCCGCACCCCATGGATTGCCCAGGGCGTTGCCGGGGTTTCGCTGTTCGCTTTCTTCACCGCATTGGTGATGCGTGCGGCGCACCATTGGGGCGGCGTGCCGTTTCATCTGGATGCCTTGCTCGACTCAATGCTGGTGCAGGCCGGACTGTCGATTGTCTGGACCCTGATTGCCCTGGGCCTGATGATCGGTGGTCATCTGCGCAATCGTCGGGAAGTGTGGCTGGTCGGCGCGGTGCTGATTGGCGTAGTGGTCGCCAAGTTGTTCCTCGTCGAGCTGAGCAACCGTGGCGGGCTGGAGCGGATCGTGTCGTTTATCGGCGTGGGCGGGCTGTTGCTGGTGGTGGGCTATTTTGCCCCGCTGCCGCCCAAACGCATCGAACCCGAAGTTCAAACCCAAGGAGCTTCCTCTTGATCGGCAAACTGAGTATTGCCCTAGTGGGCCTGTGCACCGCGCTATCGGCGTGGGCCGCAGAAGCCCCCGCCGACTTCAGCGCCCAAGTGCCGCTGGCGATCAGCGGCGAAGGCCCGTGGTATCGCCTGGAGTTGCCGCTGGCGGTGCAACTGAGCGCCCGCCAGGCCGATCTCAGTGACCTGCGGGTGTTCAACGCCGCTGGCGAGCCTCAGGCGTATGCGTTGGTGCGTCAGTCGGCCGAAAGCGCAAAAAATGTGGCCCGGCTCAAGGGCTTCCCGCTGTATGCCGCCGACACCACCAGTGACAGCGTGGCCAGCGTGCGCGTGCAATCCAGCGCCACGGGGACCCTGGTGCAGGTGCAGCCGTCCAGCGAGGCACTGTCCGGCGTGCAGGTGCGACGCGGCTGGTTGCTTGATGCCAGTGCAATCAAGGCGCCGTTGCAAAAATTGATCCTCGACTGGCCCGCCGAGCACGACGGTTTCCAGCGTTTCAGCATCGAAGCCAGTGACGATTTGCTGCACTGGCGCTCCTGGGGCGAAGGGCAGGTGGCACGCCTGGCGTTTGCCGACGATCGGGTTGAGCTGCGTGAAGTGGCCTTGCCAGGGCAGCCGGCGCGTTACCTGCGCCTGTTATGGCAAGGCCAGGCCGCGCCGGAGTTGACCTCCATTGAAGTGCAGAGCACCAGCAGCCTGCCGTTGCCCCTGGTGTGGTCCGAGCCCTTGGCCGGCAGCACCCTTGAATCGGGGCAGTACAGCTGGCAATTGCCTGGGGCTTTAAGCATTGAGCGGGTGCGCGTTGAGCTGCGTCAGCCCAACAGCCTGGCGCCGGTAGGTCTGCAAGGGCGCCAGGACAGCAAGCAGGCATGGCAGCCGTTGAGCCGTGGCTTGCTCTACCGGTTGACGCAAAACGGGCAAGAAATCACCCAGGATCAATTGCAGTTGCCGGGTTACCCGGTCCGGCAACTCAAGCTGGACGTAGACGAGCGGGGCGGGGGCCTGGGCGCGCAGGCGCCGGGGTTGAGTTTTGCCGTGCGGGCCACGCAAGTGGTGTTCCTGGCGCGGGGCGAACCGCCGTTTACCCTGGCGCTGGGCAACCCGTCGGCCAAGGCCGCGAACCTACCGTTGACGACCCTGATTCCCGGTTATCAACCGCAGCGCCTCGCGGCGTTGGGCCAGGCCAGGGTCGATGGCGAGTGGCACGCCAACCCAGTGGCTGCGCCAAATGTCGCAGGTATCCGTTGGCAGACAATCGGCCTGTGGGCCGTATTGCTGTTGGGTGTAGCGGCACTCGGGGCGATGGCCTACAGCCTGTTGCGCAAGCCGCCGGCCAAGCCCTGAGCCGGGGCCTACATGAACTCTGTCAGGGTTATCTCGTCTGATAGGAGGAAATGCGCCCCGACTCGCGCTAAACTGCGCGGGTTTTTAGCCCCCCCCATTCTCCGGAGCCGTCCATGTCCCGCGTTACCCTGAGTCGCTATTTGATTGAGCAGACCCGCAGCAACAACACCCCTGCCGATCTGCGCTTCCTGATCGAAGTGGTGGCGCGTGCTTGCAAGGAAATCAGCCACGCCGTGTCCAAGGGCGCGCTGGGCGGTGTCCTGGGCAGCATGGGCACTGAAAACGTGCAAGGCGAAGTGCAGAAGAAACTCGACGTGATTTCCAACGAAATCCTGCTCGAAGCCAACGAATGGGGCGGTCACCTGGCCGGCATGGCGTCCGAAGAAATGGACAATGCCTACCAGATCCCGGGCAAATACCCCAAAGGCGCGTACCTGCTGGTATTCGACCCGCTGGACGGCTCGTCGAACATCGACATCAACGCGCCAGTCGGCACCATCTTCTCGGTACTGCGCTGCCCGAACGAATACCTGAGCCAGAACGAAGCCCTGAACGAAAAGGCCTTCCTGCAGCCAGGCACCGAGCAGGTCGCCGCCGGTTATGCGATCTACGGCCCGCAGACCATGCTGGTGCTGACCCTGGGCGATGGCGTCAAGGGCTTTACCCTGGACCGTGAAATGGGCAGCTTCGTGCTGACCCACGAAGACATCTCCATTCCTGCCTCGACCCAGGAATTTGCGATCAACATGTCCAACCAGCGCCACTGGGAAGAACCGGTCAAGCGCTACGTCAACGAGTTGATGGAAGGCGAAGAAGGCCCGTTGAAGAAAAACTTCAACATGCGTTGGGTCGCCGCGATGGTTGCCGACGTACACCGCATCCTGACCCGTGGCGGCCTGTTCATGTACCCACGCGACAGCCGCGAGCCGTCCAAACCGGGCAAACTGCGCCTGATGTACGAAGCCAACCCGATGTCGTTCCTGGTTGAGCAAGCGGGCGGTGCGTCGACAGACGGTCACCAGCGTATCCTCGACATCCAGCCTGAAGGCCTGCACCAGCGTGTGGCGGTGTTCCTGGGTTCCAAGGAAGAAGTGGCACGCGTGACCGGTTACCACAAAGGCTAATGCAACCCCCTGTGGCGAGGGGGCTTGTCCCTCGCTGGGCTGCGAAGCAGCCCCCAAACCAACCCACTCGGTTTACCTGAAAGTACTCTGTGGCTTTATTGGGCTGCTTCGCACCCCAGCGGGGGACAAGCCCCCTAGCCACAGGGGGCTTTTTTTGTTTTTGCCTTCCGGGAACCAGACCCCCCTTTTCCCTTCTAAGCTTCTGGCAGACCCCCACTGCTGCGTGTCCCTCCAGGAGCTCTACCATGTCGTTACGCCGTCTCGCACTCTTGTGCTTTTGCGTCCTATTGGCCGCTTGCAGCAAGGTCACCCAGGAAAACTACCAAAAGCTCTCGGCTGGCATGGCCAAGGCTGAAGTGGAGTCGTTGCTGGGTAAGCCCACCGATTGTTCCGGCGCGCTGGGCATGTCCAGTTGCACCTGGGGCGATAAAACCAGCTTTATCAGCGTGCAGTACGCCGGTGACAAAGTTCTGATGTTTTCCGGGCAAGGCCTGAAGTAAACCGGGGCGCAAGCCTGCGGGAGAAGAAGAATGATGCGTTTCGTTTTATACCTTTGCGCCAGCCTGTTTTTGGCAGGCTGCGCCAGCCATTCTGGCGATGATCTGCAACCCAAGACCGTCGGCAGCGTCAACCTCAAACGTTACCAGGGCACCTGGTACGAATTGGCCCGCCTGCCCATGTACTTCCAGCGTAACTGCGCGCAGTCCGAGGCCCGTTACTCCCTGCTGCCCGATGGCGACATGTCAGTGTTCAACCGCTGCCTGACCACCGAGTGGAAGTGGGAAGAAGCCAAGGGCACGGCCACGCCGCAAGTACCGGGCAAGACCGACAAGTTGTGGGTCGAATTCAATAACTGGTTCACCGCGCTGTTGCCGGGCGTTGCCAAGGGCGATTACTGGGTGTTGTACGTCAGCGACGACTACAAGACCGCCATCGTCGGCAGCCCGAGCCGGCGCTATATGTGGCTGTTGTCACGCACGCCGACCGTCAGCGCCGACACCCGCGAAGACCTGCTGAGCAGGGCGCGGCAGCAGGGTTACGACACCACACGGTTGATCTGGCGTACGTCGGATAAGCAGATGAGCAAGACGTCGCAGTAATGCGAAATAGAAAGGGCGGGTTTTTTAATAAACCCGCCCTTTTTTTGCCCTCAGGTTTTTGCTGTGGTGGGACGCAGGCATTCAATGGATCGATCAACGGTGGTCTTGGCGATCTCCAGTAAATGCCATACCGCCAGCACTTTGGCCCGTTCGGAGCTGTGCAGCAGCTCTCCACAATCGAGCGCAGTCGCCGAAGCGCTATCCAGCAGGCTGGCGGTGAAGAGCAGGGCATCTTCGAAGCTCAAGTCGGAGTGAGTGCTTTGAGCATCTGGGGTGGGCAGGTAATGGTCGATGGCGCGATTGAACGCGGCGCGGTCTTTGGCAGGATCACGGGGTGGGTCGGGGACAACTTTATGCATGGCGAAGCTCCTTGTGAGAATCGGAGCCGGCCCGTCGCGACTAAACGAAGGGTGGCGGCTGTACGCAGGTTAGTCGACCGGCCACAAGGAAATCCGGCGCACCCGAGGGTGCCCTGCGCACAGCCACCATAAAACTTCATGGGACCATGCACCTTGTGATGTACCGGGCGACTAAACCCGATCACTGATGGGCAGTGACGGATCGCAGGCTAGCCATCGATTCCAACAGGCACAAGGCGGCCGGGATTGTCTCGGAAATGTCCTGCGATTTAAAGGGACGCACCTTGCTGGCCCTTTACAAACCATGACCAAACGCCAGCCCCAACCACTGTTAGGACAGTAGGTCTCTAAGAACCTGCGTGAAGGCCCGGCTGCTTTCTTCCTCGCCCGCATGCCGCCCATCGCGCACCACCCACTGGCCATTGACCAGTACATCACGCACTTGCCGATCACCCCCGGCGAACAGCCAGCGGTTGAGAATCCCGTCTTCACTGGCCGTCGCCAGGTACGGATCGTTGCCGTCCAGCACCAGCCAGTCGGCGCGCTTGCCCACTTCCAGGCGGCCAATCGGCTGGCCCAGGGCCTGGGCGCCGCCGTCGAGGGCGGCGTCAAACAGGGTGCGGCCGACCATCGGTTGATCGCTGCGGTACAGCCGGTTACGCCGCTGGTCGCGCAGGCGCTGGCCGTATTCCAGCCAACGCAGTTCCTCGACCACGCTCAATGACACATGGCTGTCTGAGCCAATCCCCATGCGCCCGCCCTGGGCCAGGAAGTCCACCGCCGGGAAGATCCCGTCGCCCAGGTTGGCTTCAGTGGTCAGGCACAACCCGGCAATCGCTCGGCTCTGGGCCATCAGCGTCACTTCTTCAGGGTTGGCGTGGGTGGCGTGCACCAGGCACCAACGCTGGTCCACTTCGACATTGTCATACAGCCATTGCAGCGGGCGCTTGCCGCTCCATGCCAGGCAGTCATCGACTTCCTTTTGCTGTTCGGCGATGTGGATATGCACCGGGCAGGCCTGGTCGCTGGCGGCCAGGACTGCGCTGATCTGTTGTGGCGTTACCGCGCGCAATGAGTGGAAACACAGGCCCAGTTGCTGCGCCGGTTGCGCGGCCACTATCGGTTGCAAACGCGCTTGCAGGTCCAGGTAGTTTTCGGTGCTGTTGATAAACCGGCGCTGGCCTTCGTTCGGCGTCTGGCCTCCAAAGCCCGAGTGGCTGTACAACACCGGCAGCAACGTCAGGCCGATCCCGCTGCTGGCCGCCGCCAGGCTGATCTGGCGCGACAGTTCGGTGGGGTCGGCGTACGGCTGGCCGCTGACATCGTGGTGTACATAGTGAAACTCGGCGACCGAGGTGTAGCCGGCCTTGAGCATTTCGATATACAGCTGGCGGGCGATGATTTGCAGTTGCTCGGGGCTGATCTGGCCGACCATGCGGTACATCAGGTCGCGCCAGGTCCAAAAGCTGTCATTGGGATTGCCGGCAACCTCTGCCAGCCCCGCCATGGCCCGTTGAAACGCGTGGGAATGCAGGTTCGGCATGCCCGGTAACAGGGGCCCTCTCAACCGCTCGGCGCCGTCTGCGCTGGCATTGGCCGTTACGTTGGTCAGCAGGCCATCGGCGCTGACTTCAAGACGTACATCAGTGGCCCATCCACTAGGCAGCAGCGCGCGTTCGGCAAAGAAAGCGGACATGATCAAGGCACCCCGGTCGTGTGTTTATTTGTATATACATATACAGACGTTTGCCTGCTCGGTAAACTCCGGCAATCTATGCATCTTTTCCCCCTGCAAGGATTCCCCGTGCCGACTCCGCCCGCCAAGTCCCCGCTGGCTGCCCACATGGACGAAAGTCCGGCGCCCTTGTATGCCCGCGTCAAGCAGATGATCAGCCAGCAGATTCTCAACGGCAACTGGCCGCCGCACTATCGCGTGCCTTCTGAAAGCGAGTTGGTCAACCAACTGGGCTTTAGCCGCATGACCATCAACCGGGCGCTGCGGGAACTGACCGCCGAAGGTTTGCTGGTGCGCATGCAAGGTGTTGGCACCTTTGTCGCCGAGCCCAAGAGCCAGTCGGCGCTGTTCGAGGTGCATAACATCGCCGATGAAATTGGCTCCCGGGGTCATCGCCACACCTGCAAGGTCATTACCCTGGGCGAAGAGGCCGCCGGTTCCGAGCGTGCCGTGGCCCTGGAAATGCGTGAAGGCGGGCGGGTGTTCCACTCGCTGATCGTGCACTACGAAAATGATATCCCGGTGCAAATCGAAGACCGCTTCGTCAACGCCTTGGTGGCACCGGAATACCTGCAACAGGATTTCACCCAGCAAACCCCCTACGCCTATCTCAACCAGGTCGCACCGTTGACCGAGGGTGAGCATGTGGTGGAAGCGATCCTGGCCGACCCGCAGGAATGCAAGCTGTTGCAGATCGAGGCCGGCGAGCCGTGCCTGTTGATTCGCCGGCGCACTTGGTCCGGGCGCCAGCCGGTGACTGCTGCGCGTCTGATCCACCCTGGTTCCCGGCATAGCCTCGAAGGACGTTTCAGCAAATGAATGCAGTAAAGGTCTGGCGCGCTGGCGATTACGTGCGTATGCCGTGGAAGAACGGCGGCGGCAGCACCGAAGAAATCACCCGTGACGCCGGCCATGGTCTCGACGGTTTTGGCTGGCGCCTGTCGATTGCCGATATCGGCGAGTCGGGCGGGTTTTCCACGTTTGCCGGGTATCAGCGGATCATCACCGTGATCCAGGGGGCGGGCATGGTGCTGACGGTGGATGGCGAGGAGCAGCGCGGATTGTTGCCGTTGCAACCGTTTGCCTTCAGCGGTGAAAGCCAAGTGGCGTGCCGCCTGATCACCGGGCCGATCCGCGATTTCAACCTGATCTATTCGCCCCAGCGTTACCACGCACGTTTGCAGTGGGTGGACGGGGTGCAGCAGTTTTTCAGTACCGCGCATACCGTACTGGTGTTCAGTGTGGCGGATGAGGTGAAGGTGCTGGGCCAAGTGCTGGGGCATCATGATTGTCTGCAGGTGGACGGTAACACTGGGTTGCTGGATATCAGCGTGACAGGCCGCTGCTGCCTTATCGAACTGACTGCACGCAATTAAAAATGTGGGAGCGGGCTTGCTCGCGAATGCGGTGTGTCAGCTAACGCTTGCGGCGGCTGATACACCGCATTCGCGAGCAAGCCCGCTCCCACATTTGGATCTTCATAGGCTGCAAAATCTGTTTCCAGTCCCGCACCAAGTTGTTACCGAATGCCCCAGCATGGCGCAATGCCCTGCTTCAGTAGCAACCCCCCGGCACTTCAAAACCCCTCTGTAAGAAATTTCATCAAGCCCAGAAGCCTTGTTTTCCGAGGCTTACACGCACCCCACAAGAAAATATCAGGCACATGGCGCAGAAGTTGGCCGCTTGATTGCATATGCTTGTATGTACAAGTAAAGGTGTGTGCATAAGAGTCGCTAAACATCCTCTTCGCACCATCGTGTTCGCGCATCGATTGCTGAGGAGTTTTTTGTGACTGACTTTTCCCAGAACAAGCCTACCAAGTACCGCGACGTTGAAATCCGCGCCGCCCGTGGCAACACGCTGACCGCCAAAAGCTGGCTGACTGAAGCACCGCTGCGCATGCTGATGAACAACCTCGACCCGCAAGTGGCCGAGAACCCCAAAGAGCTGGTGGTGTACGGCGGTATCGGCCGCGCGGCGCGTAACTGGGAGTGCTACGACCAGATCGTCGAAAGCCTGACCCATCTGAACGACGACGAAACCCTGCTGGTGCAATCCGGCAAGCCGGTGGGCGTGTTCAAGACCCACAGCAACGCGCCCCGCGTGCTGATTGCCAACTCCAACCTGGTGCCGCACTGGGCCAGTTGGGAACACTTCAACGAACTGGATGCCAAGGGCCTGGCCATGTACGGCCAGATGACCGCCGGCAGCTGGATCTACATCGGCAGCCAGGGCATCGTCCAGGGCACCTACGAAACCTTCGTTGAGGCTGGTCGCCAGCATTACGACAGTAACCTCAAAGGCCGTTGGGTCCTCACCGCCGGCCTTGGCGGCATGGGCGGCGCCCAGCCTCTGGCCGCGACCCTGGCCGGCGCGTGCTCGCTGAACATTGAATGCCAGCAGGTCAGTATCGACTTCCGCTTGAACAGCCGTTATGTCGACGAACAAGCCACCGACCTCGACGACGCCCTGGCGCGCATCGCCAAGTACACCCAGGAAGGCAAGGCCATCTCCATCGCCCTGCTGGGCAACGCTGCCGAAATCCTCCCGGAACTGGTCAAGCGCGGCGTACGCCCGGACATGGTCACCGACCAGACCAGCGCCCACGACCCGCTCAATGGCTACCTGCCAGCCGGCTGGACCTGGGACGAGTACCGCGCTCGCGCCAAGACCGAGCCTGCCGCCGTGATCAAGGCGGCCAAGCAGTCGATGGCCGTGCACGTCAAAGCGATGCTCGAGTTCCAGAAACAAGGCATTCCGACCTTCGACTACGGCAACAACATCCGTCAGATGGCGCAAGAAGAAGGCGTGGAAAATGCCTTCGACTTCCCGGGGTTTGTGCCGGCTTACATCCGCCCGTTGTTCTGCCGTGGCATCGGCCCGTTCCGTTGGGCTGCTCTGTCGGGCGACCCGCAAGATATCTACAAAACCGACGCCAAGGTCAAAGAGCTGATCCCCGACGACGCCCACCTGCACAACTGGCTGGACATGGCCCGCGAGCGCATCAGCTTCCAGGGCCTGCCGGCGCGCATCTGCTGGGTCGGCCTGGGCCAACGCGCCAAGCTTGGCCTGGCATTCAACGAGATGGTGCGCAGCGGCGAGCTGTCGGCGCCGGTGGTGATCGGCCGTGACCACCTGGACTCCGGCTCGGTGGCCAGCCCCAACCGCGAAACCGAATCCATGCAGGACGGTTCCGATGCCGTGTCCGATTGGCCGCTGCTCAACGCACTGCTCAACACCGCCAGCGGCGCGACCTGGGTTTCGCTGCACCACGGTGGCGGCGTAGGCATGGGCTTCTCCCAGCATTCGGGGATGGTGATTGTCTGCGACGGTACCGATGAAGCCGCCGAGCGTATCGCCCGCGTGCTGCACAACGACCCGGCCACTGGGGTGATGCGTCACGCCGATGCGGGTTACCAGATCGCGATCGACTGCGCCAAGGAACAGGGCCTCAATCTCCCGATGATCAAGTAACCAATGTGGGAGCGGGCTTGCTCGCGAATGCGGTGTATCAGTCACCGCAAGCGTTAGCTGACCCACTGCTTTCGCGAGCAAGTCGAACCGTCGCATCGCCGCTCCCACATTTGATCTGCAGTGAACCAGAAAACAATCCATCAGAGGTTGAACCCCCATGGCTGCAAAAGACGCACGTGCAAGCTCCACCCCGTTGATCGAAAGGCGTTCTATCGACTACATCCCGGAAGCGGAAAGACACGGTCGTCTATTTAGCCAGTTCACCCTCTGGATGGGGGCCAACCTGCAGATCACCGCGATTGTCACCGGGGCCCTGGCCGTGGTGTTGGGCGGTGATGTGTTCTGGTCGTTGATCGGTCTGTTGATCGGCCAATTGCTGGGCGGCGCGGTGATGGCATTGCATGCGGCGCAAGGGCCCAGGCTTGGCCTGCCGCAGATGATCTCCAGCCGGGTGCAGTTCGGGGTATATGGTGCGGCCATTCCGATCGTGCTGGTGTGCCTGATGTACCTGGGGTTCACCGCCACCGGCACCGTGCTTTCCGGCCAGGCGCTGGGCCAGTTGTTCGGGGTCAGCGACAGCGTCGGCATCCTTATCTTTGCCAGTGTCATCGTGCTGGTTACGGTGCTCGGTTACCGGGTGATCCATTTCATCGGTCGTGTCGCCAGCGTCATTGGGGTGATTGCCTTTGTCTACCTGTTCAGCCGCCTGATGAGCCAGACCGATGTGGGCGCACTCCTGCAAATCCGCCACTTCAGTTGGAGCAGTTTCCTGCTGGCGGTGTCGCTCGCGGCATCCTGGCAAATCGCCTTCGGGCCTTACGTGGCCGACTATTCCCGTTACTTGCCGCGCACTACGTCCTCGGTGAAAACCTTTCTGGCCGCAGGCGCAGGTTCGGTCATTGGCGCACAAGTGGCGATGATTCTCGGGGTGTTTGCCGCCGCCATGTCCAACGGGCAATTTGCCGGTAACGAAGTGGCCTACATCGTTGGCCTGGGCGGTACCGGAGCTACGGCGGCGCTGCTGTACTTCAGCATCGCGTTCGGCAAGGTCACCATCTCCACGCTCAATTCCTACGGCAGCTTCATGTGCATTGCGACCATCGTCAGCGGTTTTCGTGGGCGCATGGAGGTGACGCGCTTGCAGCGCCTGGTTTTCGTGCTGCTGATCGTCGGCGCGGCGACCCTGATCGCGTTGCTCGGCCAGCACTCGTTCCTCAGTGCGTTCAAGTCCTTCATCCTGTTTTTGCTGGCGTTCTTTACGCCATGGAGCGCGATCAACCTGGTGGACTACTACTGCATCACCCGCGATCGCTATGACGTGCCGGCGCTGGCCGATCCGAACGGTCGCTATGGCCGTTGGAACCCGCTGGGTATCAGCGTCTATGTGTTCGGGGTGCTGGTGCAGTTGCCGTTCATCGCCACCAAGTTCTACACCGGCCCCCTGGTGGACACCCTGGGCGGGGTGGATATTTCCTGGATCATCGGCCTGGTACTGCCCGCCGCCCTGTATTACGTGTGTGCGAAAAAATGGCACGGCGCGATTCCAGAACGACTGATCCTGCCGGTAGAGCAGGGCGCTACACCAACAACAACCGGGCAGCTTGCACAAGCCTGATGGGACGTGGACGAGGCAGGATGCCTTTTGACTGCCGTAATCCATTTCATGATTGGGAGCGTCACACAATGAAAATGCATAAGACCCTGCTGACCCCATTGCTCGCCGCAGGCCTGCTGGCCGTTGCTGGCGCTTCTCAGGCGGCCGGCTGGTGCGAGTCGGGCAAACCGGTGAAGTTCGCCGGCCTGAACTGGGAAAGCGGCATGCTGCTGACCGACGTCCTGCAAGTGGTCCTGGAAAAAGGCTACGACTGCAAAACCGATAGCCTGCCGGGCAATTCCATCACCATGGAAAACGCCCTGGGCAGCAACGATATTCAGATCTTCGCCGAGGAGTGGGTCGGCCGCAGCGAAGTGTGGAACAAGGCTGAGAAAGCCGGCAAGGTCGTGGGCGTCGGCGCCCCCGTGGTTGGTGCGGTCGAAGGCTGGTATGTGCCGCGCTACGTGATCGAAGGCGACGCCAAACGCAAGCTCGAAGCCAAGGCCCCGGACCTGAAAAACATTGCCGACCTGGCCAAGTACTCCGCGGTATTCAAGGACCAGGAAGAGCCCGGCAAAGGCCGCTTCTACAACTGCCCGGCCGGCTGGACCTGCGAGCTGGACAACAGCGAAATGCTCAAGAGCTATGGCCTGGAAAGCTCCTACACCAACTTCCGCCCAGGCACCGGCCCGGCGCTGGATGCGGCGGTGCTGTCGAGCTACAAGCGTGGCGAGCCGATCCTGTTCTACTACTGGTCGCCGACGCCGCTGATGGGCCAGGTGGACCTGGTCAAACTCGACGAAAAGCCCGGCGTGGACAAGAGCGTGACCATCAAGGTCGGCCTGTCCAAGACCTTCCACGAGCAGGCCCCGGAACTGGTGGCGGTGCTGGAGAAGGTCAACCTGCCGATCGACCTGCTCATCCAGAACCTGGCGCGCATGAGCAAAGAGCGCATTGACTCAGCGAAGCTGGCGAAGATCTTCCTCAAGGAACACCCGGAAGTCTGGCATGCCTGGGTCAGCGAAGACGCCGCCAAGAAAATCGACGCGGCCTTGTAGGCACAGTGCTCCCGGCTACCCTGAAAAGGCAGCCGGGTACCCGGCCACACTCCACTGGATCGAGAGCACGTTATGTTTCCTGAGAGTTTTACGTTTTCCATCGCCGACTGGGTCAACGGTTGGGTCGATGCATTGGTGACCAACTACGGCGATGTGTTCCGGCAGATTTCCGACACCTTGCTGTGGGCCATCGTCAACCTGGAAGGCCTGCTGCGCGCAGCACCCTGGTGGCTGATGTTGGCGATAGTCGGCGGCATTGCCTGGCACGCGACCCGCAAGGTAGTGACCACGGCGGTGATCGTCGGCCTGTTGTTCCTGGTCGGCGCGGTCGGCCTGTGGGACAAACTGATGCAGACCCTGGCGCTGATGATGGTGGCCACGGTGATTTCGGTGCTGATCGGTATTCCCCTGGGCATCCTCTCGGCGCGCAGCAATCGCCTGCGCTCGGTGCTGATGCCGCTGCTGGACATCATGCAGACCATGCCCAGCTTCGTGTACCTGATCCCGGTATTGATGCTGTTTGGCCTGGGCAAGGTGCCGGCGATTTTCGCCACGGTGATCTACGCCGCGCCGCCGCTGATTCGCCTGACCGACCTGGGCATTCGCCAGGTGGACCGTGAAGTGATGGAAGCCATCAATGCCTTCGGTGCCAACCGCTGGCAGCAACTGTTCGGCGTGCAACTGCCGCTGGCCCTGCCGAGCATCATGGCCGGGATCAACCAGACCACCATGATGGCCCTGTCGATGGTGGTGATCGCCTCGATGATCGGCGCCCGTGGCCTGGGGGAAGACGTACTGGTCGGCATCCAGACCCTCAACGTCGGGCGTGGCCTGGAGGCTGGCCTGGCAATTGTGATTCTCGCAGTGGTCATCGACCGCATTACCCAGGCCTATGGTCGTCCACGGCATGAGGCGAGCAAATGACTACTGTCAGCAAGATCGAAGTTAAAAACGTGTTCAAGATTTTCGGCGCGCGGGAAAAAGAAGCCCTGGCGCTTATTGGCCAAGGCCAGACCAAGGACCAGGTGCTGGCGCAGACCGGTTGCGTGGTGGGCGTCAATGACCTGTCCCTGAGCATCGGCACCGGCGAGATCTTTGTGATCATGGGCCTGTCGGGCTCTGGCAAGTCGACCCTGGTGCGCCACTTCAATCGCCTGATCGACCCCACCAGCGGCGCGATCCTGGTGGACGGCGAAGACATTCTGCAACTGGATATGGACGCGTTGCGCCAGTTCCGCCGGCACAAGATCAGCATGGTGTTCCAGAGCTTCGGCCTGTTGCCCCACAAGAGCGTGCTGGACAACGTGGCCTACGGCCTGAAAGTGCGCGGCGAAAGCAAGCAAGTGTGCGCCGAGCGCGCGTTGCACTGGATCCAGACCGTGGGCCTTAAGGGCTACGAAAACAAATACCCGCACCAGCTGTCGGGTGGCATGCGCCAACGGGTGGGCCTGGCCCGTGCGTTGGCCGCCGACACCGACATCATCCTGATGGACGAGGCGTTCAGCGCCCTCGACCCGCTGATCCGTGCCGAGATGCAGGACCAGTTGCTGGAGCTGCAAAAGACCCTGCACAAGACCATCGTGTTTATCACCCACGATCTGGACGAGGCCGTGCGTATCGGTAACCGCATCGCGATCCTCAAGGACGGCAAGCTGATCCAGGTCGGTACGCCGCGGGAGATCTTGCATTCGCCGGCGGATGAATATGTGGACCGGTTTGTTCAGCGGCGGGCGGCGGTGGTCTGAGCCGGGTTTTGTGGTGAGTTGGCTGGCCTCTTCGCGAGCAAGCCCGCTCCCACATTTGGAGTGCGTTCCCCTGTGGGAGCGGGCTTGCTCGCGAAGAGGCCGGCAAGGCTGCAAAAGAATTGAAGAAGGTATGAAGATGTCCCAGGCTAAAAAAATCATCATCACCGACACCCCCCTGCATTGGCAGGACGTGGTCGCCGTCGCTCGCTTCGGCGCCGAGCTTGCGCTGTCGGGCCAGGCCTGGGCGCGCATCGATAATGCCCAGGCCATCGTGCAACGCATCGTCAGCAGCGGCGAGCGTGCCTATGGTGTGAACACCGGCCTGGGCGCCCTGTGCAATGTGTCGCTCAAGGGCGAGCAACTGAGCCAGCTGTCGCGTAACACCTTGCTCAGCCACGCCTGCGGTGTCGGTGCGCCGCTGAGCGATGAACAGACCCGCGCCATTATTTGCGCCGCCATCATCAATTACTGCCAGGGCAAATCCGGTCTGCATCCGCAGGTGGTGCATTCGCTGCTGGCACTGCTCAACCATGGCATCACCCCGCAAGTGCCGTCCCAGGGTTCGGTGGGCTACCTGACCCATATGGCCCATATCGGTATTGCCTTGCTGGGTGTAGGAAGTGTCAGCTATCGCGGGCAGATCGTTACCGCCCAGGCCGCCTTGGCCGCCGAAGGCCTGCAGCCCGTGGTGCTCGGCGCCAAGGACGGCTTGAGCCTGGTCAACGGTACGCCGTGCATGAGCGGCCTGAGTTGCCTGGCCCTGGCCGATGCCCACCATTTGCTGCAATGGGCCGATGTGGTCGGTGCCATGAGCTTTGAAGCGCAACGCGGCCAGATCGACGCATTCGACCAGCAGATCATCGCCCTCAAACCCCATCCGGGCATGCAGCAGGTCGCCAGCAACCTGCGGGCCTTGCTCGATGGCAGCCAGGTAATTGCCGCCAGCCGTGGCATTCGTACCCAGGACGCGCTCAGCATCCGCTCGATCCCCCAGGTCCACGGTGCCGCCCGCGATCAGTTGGAGCACGCCACCCGGCAGATCGAAACCGAACTCAATGGCGCCACCGACAACCCGTTGCTGCTGGGCACGCCGGACAACTACCGCGTGGTGTCCCAGGCCAACCCCCACGGCCAATCCGTGGCACTTGCGGCGGATATGCTGGCCATCGCCATGGCCGAGATCGGCTCCATCGCCGAGCGTCGCCTGGACCGCCTGATCAACCCCCACGTCAGCGGCTTGCCGGCTTTCCTGGTGAGCAACCCCGGGGTTAACTCGGGGATGATGATCGTGCAGTACGTCGCCGCGTCCCTCTGTGGGCAGAATCGCCAACTGGCGCAGCCGGCGGTGCTCGACAACTTCGTCACCTCGGGCCTGCAGGAAGACCACCTGAGCATGGGCACCAATGCCGCGCTCAAGCTGCACGCGGTACTGGACAACGTCACCCAGATCCTCGCCATCGAATACCTGCTGGCGGCCCAAGCCTTTGAGTTCCTCAAGGAACAAAGCTTCGGCGCCGGCACCCACACCGCTTGGCGCTTGCTGCGCGAGCACGTCCCGGCCTATGAACAGGACCGCTGGTTAGCGCCGGATATCGCGACCACCGCCCAGATGCTCAAGAACACCGATTTGCTGAACCACGCTCTACCGAATTTGCACTGAACCCTATTTCAAAAAGGAGTATGAATGTGACTGCGCTAAATCTGATTCCAGGCCAACTGAGCCTTGCCCAACTGCGTGCCATCTACCAGCAGCCGGTAACCCTCAGCCTGGATGACAGCGCCACGGCGCAGATCGAAGCCAGTGTTGCCTGTGTCGAGCAGATCCTTGCCGAGAACCGCACTGCCTATGGCATCAACACCGGTTTTGGCTTGCTGGCCTCGACCCGTATCGCCAGCGAAGACCTGGAAAACCTCCAGCGCTCCCTGGTGTTGTCCCACGCTGCCGGGGTGGGCGAGCCGATCAGCGATGCGCTGGTGCGCTTGGTGATGGTGCTCAAGGTCAACAGCCTGAGCCGGGGTTTCTCCGGGATTCGCCGCAAGGTGATCGACGCGCTCATCGCCCTGATCAACGCCGAGGTCTATCCGCATATCCCGCTCAAGGGTTCGGTGGGTGCTTCCGGTGACCTGGCGCCGCTGGCCCATATGTCCCTGGTGCTGCTGGGCGAAGGCAAGGCCCGTTACAAAGGGCAATGGCTGGAGGCTACCGAAGCGCTGAAAATCGCCGGCCTCACGCCTTTGACCCTGGCCGCCAAGGAAGGCCTGGCGCTGCTCAACGGCACCCAGGTCTCCACCGCCTACGCCCTGCGCGGTCTGTTTGAAGGTGAAGACCTGTTCGCCGCCGCCATCGCCTGTGGTGGCCTGACCGTGGAAGCCGTGCTGGGCTCGCGCTCGCCGTTCGACGCGCGCATTCATGCGGCCCGTGGCCAGCGTGGGCAGATTGACTCGGCGGCCGCTTATCGCGACCTGCTTGGTGACAGCAGTCAGGTGTCCCAGTCCCACCAGAACTGCGACAAGGTCCAAGACCCGTACTCCCTGCGCTGCCAGCCACAAGTCATGGGCGCCTGCCTGACCCAGTTGCGCCAGGCGGCCGAGGTGTTGGTGGTCGAAGCCAACGCGGTGTCGGATAACCCGCTGGTATTTGCCGCCGAGGGTGATGTGATCTCCGGCGGTAACTTCCACGCCGAACCGGTGGCGATGGCCGCCGACAACATGGCCCTGGCCATCGCCGAAATCGGCTCCCTCAGCGAGCGCCGTATTTCGTTGATGATGGATAAGCACATGTCGCAACTGCCGCCATTTTTGGTGGGCAATGGCGGGGTGAACTCCGGGTTCATGATCGCCCAGGTGACCGCTGCGGCCTTGGCCAGTGAGAACAAGGCGTTGTCCCATCCCCATAGCGTCGACAGCCTGCCGACGTCGGCCAACCAGGAAGACCACGTTTCGATGGCGCCGGCTGCCGGCAAGCGCCTGTGGGAAATGGCTGAAAACACCCGTGGCATTCTCGCGGTGGAATGGCTGGCCGCGTGCCAGGGCCTGGACCTGCGCGATGGCCTGAAAACCTCGCCGAAGCTGGAACAGGCCCGTGGGATCCTGCGCGCCAAAGTGGGGTTCTATGACAAGGACCGCTTCTTCGCCCCGGACATCAATGCCGCCAGTGAGCTGTTGGCCAGCCGCTGCCTGAACGAGCTGGTACCCGCCAAGCTGCTACCAAGCCTCTAAGCACAAGGCCCCCTGTAGGAGCGAGCTTGCTCGCGAAAATCGTTAACGATGATGCGGGAAACCTGACGCCCCGTGGCGTTCTCAGGTTTTTCGCGAGCAAGCTCGCTCCTACAAAGGGGAGCGTTTTTCCCTGCATAACAATAATTAGGGACGAGAAATGCACCAGCAAGCACAAGGTCTCAAACGCGGATTGACCGCCCGCCATATTCGCTTCATGGCACTGGGGTCGGCGATCGGCACCGGGCTGTTCTACGGCTCCGCCTCGGCTATCCAGATGGCCGGCCCGGCGGTGTTGCTGGCCTACCTGATCGGTGGCGCTGCCGTATTCATGGTGATGCGCGCCCTCGGTGAAATGGCCGTGCACAATCCGGTGTCCGGCTCCTTCGGCCAATACGCCAGTACCTATCTGGGCCCGATGGCCGGCTTTATCCTCGGCTGGACCTACGCCTTCGAGATGATCATCGTCTGCCTGGCGGACGTCACGGCCTTTGGCATCTACATGGGCTTCTGGTTTCCCGAAGTCGCACGCTGGGTCTGGGTGCTCGGCATTGTCCTGCTGATCGGCGGGCTGAACCTGTGCAACGTCAAGGTGTTTGGCGAAATGGAATTCTGGCTGTCGCTGCTCAAGGTCGGCGCGATTGTCGCGATGATCCTCGGTGGCTTCGGCATCATGCTGTTCGGCGTGCATTCGGCCGGTGACGCGCCAGCCAGTGGGCTGAGCAACCTGTGGGCCCATGGCGGCTTCATGCCCAATGGCGTGGGCGGCCTGATCGCCTCGTTTGCGGTGGTGATGTTTGCCTTTGGCGGCATCGAAATCATTGGCATCACTGCGGGTGAAGCCAAGGACCCGCAACGGGTAATCCCCAAGGCGATCAATGCGGTACCGCTGCGCATCCTGCTGTTCTATGTGCTGACCCTTTTTGTGCTGATGGCCATCTACCCATGGCCGCAGATCGGCAGCCAGGGCAGCCCGTTCGTGCAGATCTTCAGCAACCTGGGGATTGGCTCGGCGGCGACCATCCTCAACATCGTGGTGATCTCGGCGGCGGTCTCGGCCATCAACAGTGACATCTTCGGCGCAGGCCGCATGATGTACGGCCTGGCCCAGCAAGGGCAGGCCCCCAAGGGCTTTGCGCAACTGTCGCGTCACGGTGTGCCGTGGATGACCGTGGTGGTGATGGGCGCTGCGCTATTGGGCGGTGTGGTGTTGAACTACCTGATCCCGGAAAACGTGTTCCTGGTGATCGCCTCGATTGCCACCTTCGCCACCGTCTGGGTATGGCTGATGATCCTGGTCACGCAGGTGGCGATGCGCCGCTCGATGAGCAAGGAACAGATCGCCGAGCTGAAATTCCCGGTACCGTTCTGGCCCTATGCGCCGGCGGCGGCCATTGTGTTCATGCTGTTTATTTTTGGCGTACTGGGCTACTTCCCGGACACCCAGGCCGCGCTGATGGTGGGCGCCGTGTGGATCGTGTTGCTGGTCCTCGCCTACCTGCTGTGGGTCAAGCCCGCAGCCGGGCAAGCGGCCAAGGTCCATTACGACCCGGCTTTGTCTCACCGATAACTTAGGGAGGCGTTGATGAAAACGCTTTGGCAACACTGCCACATCGCAACCATGGCCCAGGGCGAGTACTCGATCATCGAGGATGGCGCGATAGTCACGGCCGGTACGCTGATCGAGTGGATCGGCCCCCGGGCCAAGCTGCCGCGTGGTGACTACACGCACACCCATGACTTGCAGGGCGCGTGGGTCACTCCAGGGCTGATCGACTGCCATACCCACACGGTATTTGGCGGTAACCGCAGCGGTGAATTCGAGCAGCGCTTGCAGGGCGTGAGCTACGCCGAGATCGCCGCAGCCGGTGGTGGCATTGCCAGCACCGTGCGTGCCACCCGTGCAGCGACCGAAGACGAGCTGTTCGACAGCAGCCGCAAGCGCCTGCGCAGTTTGCTGCGCGATGGCGTGACCACCGTGGAGATCAAGTCCGGCTACGGCCTGGACCTGGCCAACGAGCGCAAGATGCTGCGCGTGGCCCGGCGCCTGGGCCAGGAGCTGCCGGTCAGCGTGCGTGCCACGTGCCTGGCGGCCCATGCGTTGCCGCCGGAGTACAAGGACCGCGCGGACGACTACATCGAGCATATCTGCAACGAAATGCTGCCGGCCCTGGCCGCTGAAGGGTTGGTGGATGCCGTGGATGCGTTTTGCGAATACCTGGCGTTTTCCACCGAGCAGGTCGAGCGCGTATTCAAAGTCGCGCAACGCTTGGGCTTGCCGGTCAAGCTGCACGCCGAGCAACTGTCGTCGTTGCACGGTTCGAGCCTGGCGGCGCGGTATCAGGCGTTGTCGGCGGACCACCTGGAATTCATGACCGAAGAAGACGCCATCGCCATGGCCGCCTCCGGCACTGTCGCCGTGCTATTGCCAGGGGCGTTCTACTTCCTGCGTGAAACCCAGTTGCCGCCGATGGACGCCTTGCGCAAGCACGGGGTGAAGATCGCGATTGCCAGCGACCTCAACCCTGGCACTTCGCCGGCCTTATCCGTACGCCTGATGCTGAACATGGCTTGCACCTTGTTCCGCATGACCCCGGAAGAAGCCCTGGCCGGCGCCACCCGGCATGCCGCCACGGCGCTGGGTATGGGCGATACCCATGGTTCGCTGGAGGTGGGCAAGGTCGCGGACTTTGTCGCCTGGCAGATCGATCGTCCCGCCGACCTGGCCTACTGGCTGGGCGGCGAGCTGGATAAACGCGTCGTGCGCCACGGCGTTGACGTCACTGTGTAAGGAGTCGCGTTGTGGACAAGGTTCTGAACTTCAAACAAGGCAGCACACCGCTGCTGATCAGCATGCCCCACGCTGGGTTGCGCCTGACGCCTGCGGTGGCGGCGGGCTTGATCCCCGAGGCACAAAGCCTGCCGGATACCGACTGGCATATCCCCACGCTGTACGATTTTGCGGCAGAGCTGGGGGCCAGCACCCTGGCGGCCGAGTATTCGCGGTTTGTCATCGACCTGAACCGGCCATCTGACGACAAGCCGCTGTATGCCGGCGCGACCACCGGCCTGTTTCCTGCGACGTTGTTTGAGGGTGTGCCGTTGTTTATCGAAGGCAAGGAGCCGTCGAAGGCGGAGCGGGCGACCTACCTGGAGCAGATCTGGATGCCTTATCACCAGACCCTGCAGCGCGAACTGGCGCGGCTCAAGGCCGAGTTCGGCTACGCGCTGCTGTTCGACGCGCATTCTATTCGCTCGGTCATCCCCCACCTGTTCGACGGCAGGCTGCCGGACTTCAACCTCGGCACCTTCAATGGCGCCGCCTGCGATCCTGGATTGGCCAGCCAGTTGGAAGCCATCTGCGCGGCGCACCCGCAGTACAGCCATGTGCTGAACGGGCGCTTCAAGGGCGGGCACATCACCCGGCACTACGGCAACCCGGCGCAGGATATTCATGCGGTGCAACTGGAGTTGGGGCAGTGCACGTATATGGAGGAGTTTGAGCCGTTTCGCTATCGGGCGGATTTGGCCGAGCCGACGCGGGTGGTGTTGAAGCAGTTGTTGCAAGGATTTCTGGCCTGGGGCCAGAAGCACTCCACCTGAGTCAACGAGAATCAAACTGTGGGAGCGGGCTTGCTCGCGAAAGCAGAGGAACAGTCAGATATTTATCAACTGACCCACCGCTTTCGCGAGCAAGCCCGCTCCCACATTGGGTTCCGTGAATCTTCCTGGCGGATCGCTGACACAGGTCTAAGTCCTCAAGGACATGCTCATTGCACAATTCGGGTTTATGATGCCAGACGGCAAAATAATAGACGTCCCCCCAGGGATGGAACCGACCCCTTACGGAGCGCGCAATGCAGACTTTGTTCCCGCAGATCAAACCCTACGCCCGGCACGATCTGGCCGTCGATGAAACCCACACGCTGTATGTCGACGAAAGTGGTTCCCCGCAAGGTTTGCCCGTTGTCTTCATCCACGGCGGCCCCGGCGCCGGCTGCGATGCCAACAGCCGTTGCTATTTCGATCCCAACCTGTACCGCATCGTCACCTTCGACCAACGTGGTTGCGGGCGCTCCACGCCACGGGCCAACCTGGAAAACAACACCACTTGGGATCTGGTCGCCGACCTTGAGCGCATTCGCGAGCACCTGGGTATTGAAAAATGGGTGCTGTTCGGCGGCTCCTGGGGCTCGACCCTGGCCCTGGCCTATGCGCAAACCCACCCCGAGCGTGTGCTTGGCCTGATCGTGCGCGGCATCTTCCTGGCCCGCCCCCAGGATATCCAATGGTTCTACCAGGCTGGCGCGAGCCGTCTGTTCCCCGATTACTGGCAGGACTACATTGCGCCAATCCCTGTGGAAGAACGCCACGACATGATCAGCGCCTATCACAAGCGCCTGACCGGTAACGATCAGATCGCCCAGATGCATGCCGCCAAGGCCTGGTCCACCTGGGAAGGCCGTATGCTGGGCCTGTGCCCCAACCCGCAGTTGATCGAGCGTTTCTCCGAGCCCCAGCGCGCCCTGTCGATTGCGCGTATCGAGTGCCACTACTTCACCAATAATTCCTTCCTCGAGCCCGACCAGCTGATTCGCGATATGCACAAGATCGCTCATCTGCCTGGCGTCATCGTGCATGGCCGCTACGATATGATCTGCCCGCTGGACAACGCCTGGGAATTGCATCAAGCCTGGCCGAACAGCGAATTGCAGGTGATCCGCGAGGCTGGTCATTCTGCCGCGGAGCCTGGAATCACGGACGCACTGGTGCGAGCAACCAACGAGATGGCACGGCGCCTGCTTGATCTGCCGCCAGAAGAAGCATGAAGGGGCTTTTACAACGGGTGCGTGGCGCCCGGGTCGAGGTGGCAGGCGAAGTGGTGGGGGCGATAGACCAGGGTTTGCTGGTGCTGGTGGCTGTCGAACCTTCAGATACCGCGGCCAGTGCCGACAAGTTGTTACATAAGCTGCTTAACTATCGGGTGTTCAGTGACGACGAGGGCAAGATGAACTTGTCGTTGAAGGATATTGGCGGTGGTTTGCTGCTGGTGTCTCAGTTCACCCTGGCGGCCGATACCAAGAGCGGCTTGCGTCCCAGCTTCTCCACGGCGGCACCTCCGGCGTTGGGTGAAGCGCTTTTCGAGCACTTGCTGCTACAAGCGCAACAATTGCATGGCACGGTGGCATCGGGGCGTTTTGGTGCGGATATGCAGGTGCATCTGGTCAATGACGGGCCCGTCACCTTCCTTTTGCAGACCTGATTGTATGAAAAACGACTTTTAATGCGCAAAAACCCAGGTTTTCGCTACAAATACTTCGCTGCCCCTGCTGCGTTATCTCACGGGCTACTAGATAATCGCGCGCTACGGGGATCAGCGTAAATTGGTCCAATTTTGATTTAGGTAGAGACTTGTCCGCTTGCCGATGGGGAATCATTTAGCCCGGTCGGAGTCGGAACAATGCTCGCCAACCTGGCATATAGATAGCTGGCCGTTGGTTTTTTGATCTGTTTTCGGCGAGGGTTGCTCGTGATTGTTAGTCCCTGTAATGCACCAAAATTGTCTGCCAAACGGTTACGAAACGCACTGGTGACGGGCTCCGCCCTGTTTTGCCTGTTCGGCGCGGGTCAACTGTGGGCTTTCAGTCTGGACGATGTATCGGCCAAGGCAAAAGAGCTGGCCGGGCAGAAATACGAAGCCCCGCGCAGCAATCTGCCGAACGAATTCCGCGAAATGAAATTCGCTGACTACCAGAAAATTCGTTTCCGCAATGAAAAAGCCGAGTGGGCCGAGCAGAAAACCCCCTTCAAGCTGTCGTTCTATCACCAGGGCATGCACTTCGACACGCCGGTGAAGATCAACGAAATCACCGCGACCGACGTCCAGGAAATCAAGTACGACCCGACGCGTTTCGATTTCGGTGACGTCAAGTTTGATCCTAAAGCCACCGATCAGCTGGGTTATGCCGGCTTTCGCGTGCTGTACCCGATCAACAAGGACGACAAGCAAGACGAAATCATGACCATGCTCGGCGCCAGCTACTTCCGCGTCGTGGGCAAGGACCAGGTCTATGGCTTGTCCGCCCGTGGCATGGCGATCGATACCGCGCTGCCGTCCGGCGAAGAGTTCCCGCGTTTCACCGAGTTCTGGATCGAGCGTCCAAAGCCGGGTGACAAGCACCTGGTGATCTTTGCCCTGCTGGATTCGCCACGGGCCACCGGTGCCTATCGCCTGATCCTGCGCCCGGGCACCGACACCATTGTTGACGTCAAGTCGCAGATGTTCCTGCGCGACAAGGTCAGCAAACTGGGGGTTGCCCCGCTGACCAGCATGTTCCTGTTCGGCGCCAACCAGCCGTCCAAGGTCCTCAACTACCGTCGTGAACTGCACGACTCCAGCGGTCTGTCGATCCATGCCGGCAACGGCGAGTGGATCTGGCGCCCGCTGAACAACCCAAAACACCTGTCGGTCAGCAACTTCTCGGTAGAAAACCCGCGTGGTTTTGGCCTGTTGCAGCGCGGTCGCAACTTCAGCCAGTACGAAGACCTCGACGACAACTACGACAAGCGCCCAAGCGCCTGGATCGAGCCTGAAGGCGACTGGGGCAAGGGTTCCGTCGACCTGGTAGAGATTCCGACTGCCGATGAAACCAACGACAACATCGTTGCGTTCTGGAGCCCGGCCGAGCTGCCCAAGCCTGGTGAGCCGCTGGATATCGCCTATCGCCTGCACTGGACGCTCAACGACGCACCGTTCCACTCGCCGGACAGTGCCTGGGTCAAGCAGACTCTGCGTTCTACCGGTGATGTGAAACAGTCCAACCTGATCCGTCAACCAGACGGCAGCGTGGCCTATCTGGTGGACTTCGAGGGCCCGTCCCTCAAGGCCTTGAAGCCCGATGCGGCAGTACGCAGCCAGGTCAGCGTCGGTGAAAACGGCGAAGTCGTGGAAAACAGCGTGCGCTACAACCCGCACACCAAAGGCTGGCGCCTGACCCTGCGCTTGAAGATCAAGGACGCAGGCAAGCCGACCGAAATGCGTGCGGCCCTGGTCCAGGACATCGTCAAGCCTGAGCTTGAGCAGGTTTCCACCCAAGTTCTGAAGGCTGACAAAGCCCTGGCCAAGCAACACGAGAAACAGGCCAAGAAAGACGCCAAGGACAAGCAAGACAAGCAGCCAGAAGCTGCCCCAGCCACCCCGGAACCGGTCAAGACAGAACAAGTCCTGACTGAAACCTGGAGCAATCAGTTGCCTGCCGATGAGTAACTCCCAAGTCCAGCCAGAGACTCTTGCCGAGTATCTGGCGCATCTTCCGATGACCGACGAGCAGCGCGCCGAACTGGCGGGCTGCAAGTCCTTCTCCGAACTGCACGAGCGCCTGTCGTCGTCGACCTTTGACGCACCGGTGGACGCCGCGCAGGCGTCGGTTGGCCGCCGCTTGACCCTCAATACGGCCGAAGAGCTCGAAGACGCCGAAATGCTGGTGCTCGACTCCGCTGGCCGGGTTTGCCTCAAGGCCACTCCGCCGATCCGGCGTACCAGGGTGGTGCCCGAGCCTTGGCGTACCAATATCCTGGTACGCGGCTGGCGCCGGCTGACCGGTCGCAGCAACCCACCTGCGCCGCCCAAGGACGAACGCGTGCTGCCGGCTGCGCGCTGGCGCACCGTCGGTTCGATCCGCCGCTATATCCTGCTGGTGCTGATGCTTGGCCAGACGATTGTGGCTGGCTGGTACATGAAAGGCATCATGCCTTACCAGGGCTGGTCCTTCGTCGACTTTGACGAGGTGCGCAACCAGACTCTGCTGCAAACTGCTACCCAGGTACTGCCATACGCCCTGCAAACCAGCATCCTGATCATGTTCGGGATCTTGTTCTGCTGGGTTTCGGCTGGTTTCTGGACTGCGCTGATGGGCTTCCTCGAGCTGCTCACCGGTCACGACAAGTACCGCATCTCCGGCAAAAGCGCCGGCGACGAGCCGATCCCGAAAGAGGCGCGTACCGCGCTGGTCATGCCGATCTGCAACGAAGACGTGCCGCGGGTATTTGCCGGGTTGCGTGCGACCTTTGAGTCGGTGGCCGCTACCGGTGACCTGGATCGTTTCGACTTCTTTGTGCTCAGCGACAGTAACGACGCCGATATCTGCATCGCCGAACAGCAAGCCTGGCTTGATGTGTGCCGCGAAGCCGGTGGCTTTGGCAAGATCTTCTATCGCCGCCGTCGCCGTCGGGTCAAACGCAAGAGCGGTAACCTCGACGACTTCTGCCGTCGCTGGGGCGGTGACTACAAGTACATGGTGGTCCTCGACGCCGACAGCGTGATGAGCGGCGAATGCCTGACCAGCCTGGTGCGCCTGATGGAAGCCACGCCGGACGCCGGGATCATCCAGACCGCGCCACGGGCGTCGGGCATGGACACCCTGTATGCGCGCATGCAGCAGTTCGCTACCCGCGTCTACGGCCCGCTGTTCACCGCCGGCCTGCACTTCTGGCAGTTGGGCGAATCCCACTACTGGGGCCATAACGCGATCATCCGCATGAAGCCGTTTATCGAGCACTGCGCCCTGGCGCCATTGCCGGGTAAAGGTGCGTTCGCCGGTTCCATCCTGTCCCACGACTTTGTTGAAGCCGCGCTGATGCGCCGTGCCGGCTGGGGCGTATGGATTGCCTATGACCTGCCCGGTAGCTACGAAGAACTGCCGCCCAACCTGCTGGACGAACTCAAGCGTGACCGTCGCTGGTGCCACGGTAACCTGATGAACTTCCGCCTGTTCCTGGTCAAGGGCATGCACCCGGTACACCGCGCGGTGTTTCTCACCGGCGTGATGTCCTACCTGTCGGCGCCGTTGTGGTTCCTGTTCCTGGTCCTGTCCACGGCGCTGCTGGCGGTCAACACCCTGATGGAGCCGCAGTACTTCATGGCGCCACGCCAGTTGTACCCGCTGTGGCCACAATGGCATCCGGACAAGGCGGTGGCACTGTTCTCCACCACCATCGTGCTGCTGTTCCTGCCTAAATTGCTGAGCATCATCCTGATCTGGGCCAAGGGCGCGAAAGAGTTTGGTGGCAAGTTCAAGGTGACCTTGTCGATGCTCCTTGAGATGTTGTTCTCCATGCTGCTGGCGCCGGTGCGGATGATTTTCCACACCCGCTTTGTACTCGCCGCGTTCCTCGGCTGGGCCGCGACCTGGAACTCGCCGCAACGTGACGACGACTCCACCCCATGGAGCGAGGCGGTCAAGCGCCACGGCCCGCAGACCTTGCTGGGTTTCTTCTGGGCACTGCTGGTGGTGTGGTTGAACCCAAGCTTCCTGTGGTGGTTGGTGCCGATTGTCGGTTCGTTGATGCTGTCGATCCCGGTCTCGGTGATCTCCAGCCGGGTCAAGCTGGGCCTCAAGTCCCGCGACGAAAGCCTGTTCCTGATCCCCGAGGAATACAATCCGCCGCAGGCGCTGCTGTCGACCGATCGCTACACCCACGAAAACCGTTGGCATGCACTCAATGACGGTTTTGTACGGGCAGTGGTCGATCCGCAGCAGAACGCCCTGGCCTGCGCCCTGGCAACCTCGCGCCATGGCCAGGCGGAGCCGATTGAGTGGCTGCGTACCGATCGCGTACGGCATGCGTTGAAAGTCGGCCCGGCTGGGCTGAACAACAACGAGCGCGTGGCCTTGCTCAGCGACCCGGTGGCCCTGGCCCGCCTGCATGAGCAGGTCTGGAGCGAAGGGCACGCCGAATGGCTTGGTGCTTGGCGCGAGTCGGTCAAGGCCGATCCCCATGCGCCGTTGCTGCCGCTCAAGCCGCTGTCATCCCAGGCTCAACTTGCCTGATTCAGACGCCCCCGAGACCTGTCTCGGGGGCGCTTGATACGCCCGTCCTACAGCACCTGTCGCTTCTTTCTCGACCTTCTAACTTCGATACAAAAGACCCCGGCTCAAGGCGTATTGCCGTGCCTGCCAGTGGGTTAGGATCGCCCCCCAAATCTGTATTGACCGCCTCTGGTTTGCGCTAAACCCGCAACGCCCGGTGCGCGGCTGCTTAATGAAAAAGGGGCTTTTCATGATCAAGGGTTACTGGTCGACACTGCTGTTGGGCATTGTCGTGTTGCTACAAGTGCAGATGGCACAGGCAGGCGCCATCGATGACGCCGTGCGGCGCGGCGTACTGAAAGTAGGGACCGACCCCAACTATGTGCCCTTTGAAATGACTGACAAGCACGGGCGCGTGATTGGCTTTGAAGTCGACCTGCTCGAAGAGATGAGCAATGCCCTGGGGGTGACGCTCGAATGGGTCCCGGTGGCCTATACCGAGCTGATCCCGGGCCTGCTGGCCGGCCGCTTCGACATGATCGGCAGCGGCATGACCGTGACCCAGGAGCGCAACCTGCAATTCAACTTCAGTGATTCATTCATCATTGTCGGCCAGACCGTCCTGCTCCACCCGCGGCTGGCCGGCAAGGTCAGCAGCATTGAAGACTTGAACGAAGCCGACTACCGGATTGCTGCGGCAGACGGCACCACGGGCGAAGCAGCGGCGCGTCGCTTCCTGGGAGCTGCCCAGCTGCGCAGCTTTACCACGGCGGAGGAAGGCGTACGTCAGGTGGTCAGCGGTGAGGTTGATGCGTTTGTCCATGATGCGCCCTATAACCTGATCGCCCTGGCCAAGCCGCAGAACCGCGGGCTGCTGGCCCTGGAACAGCCTTTTACCTATGAACCCCTGGCGTTTGGGGTGAATAAGGGCGATTACGACAGCCTGAATTGGATCAATCACTTCCTTAATCAGATTGCCCAGGACGGCACCTACGATCGGCTGCATGACAAGTGGTTCCGGGACACGGATTGGTTGTCGGAGATCGAGTGACGGTCACAACTGCTTACATAAGTCCTGGAGTCGCACCCTCTGTGGCAAGCCGTCTAACTACGCTTTTCTCCGGCGTTTTGTAGGGTTTTTCTGTCATATCCGCCAACAAATCCCGGCTAGACCTTTGTGCCAGTGGGCGAGTGGGTTAGCATCGCTCCCCGAAGAAATAGTGCAGCCGTTCTAAGGCCTGCATCAAAATAAAATGAGTCAGGGGACTTGGTGATGAAAAAGTATCTTTCGATGCTGATGCTCGGTGTTACAGCCTTGTTGGCAGTCAATACGGCCCAGGCCGGGGCGATTGACGACGCGGTCAAGCGCGGCACTTTGAAAGTCGGCATGGATCCGACCTACATGCCATTCGAGATGACCAACAAGCGCGGCGAAATCATTGGTTTCGAAGTCGACCTGCTCAAAGCGATGGCCAAGTCCATGGGGGTCAAGCTGGAGCTGGTCTCTACCGGTTACGACGGCATCATCCCGGCCTTCCTGACTGGCAAGTTCGACATGATCGGCAGCGGCATGACCCTGACCCAGGAACGCAACCTGCGCCTGAACTTCAGCGAACCGTTCATCGTGGTTGGCCAGACCCTGCTGATCCGCAAGGACCTGGAAGGCACCATCAAGTCCTACAAAGACCTGAATGATGAGAAATATCGCCTGACCTCCAAGCTCGGTACCACCGGCGAGATGGTGGCCAAGAAGCTGATCTCCAAGGCCAAGTACCACGGCTACGACAACGAGCAGGAAGGTGTGCTTGACGTGGTCAACGGCAAGGCCGACGCCTTTGTCTACGACGCGCCGTACAACGTGGTTGCCGAGAAAAAAGTCGGCAATGGCAAGCTGGTGTACCTCGAAGAACCCTTCACCTACGAGCCTCTGGCATTCGGTCTGAAGAAGGGCGACTACGACAGCATCAACTTCATCAACAACTTCCTGCACCAGATCAAGCACGACGGCACCTACGATCGCATCCATGACAAGTGGTTCAAGAGCTCCGAGTGGCTCAAGGACATGGAATAAGCTAGTTGTGGCGAGGGGGCTTGTCCCCCGCTGGGTGGCGAAGCCGCCCCAAAACCAACCCCTGCGGTCTATCTGATACAGCTGGGTAAGCCTTGCAGGGGCGGCTTCGCCACCCAGCGGGGGACAAGCCCCCTCGCCACAGAGGGGCTTGCCCCGACCTTGATGGATGTTGAGCAATGAAACAGAAAAAAGCCCAATGGCCCTGGCACCTGCTGACCGTGCTGGTGCTGGTCGGCATGGCCGGCGCGTTGTACTACGCCACCTCGCTGATGTCCTACGAATGGCGCTGGAACCGCGTGCCGCAATACTTCGCCTACCAGGCTGAAGAGTCCAAGCGGGCGGCGGATATTTCCACCGTGGTTGAGTTGGTGCGCAAGGGCGATGTTGCTGAAGTCACCCTGCGCAATGACGCCGGCGCCGAGCAGCACCTGACGGTTGCCGAAAACAGCCTGCAAGTGGCCCGTGGCGACGATGTGGCCGAAGGCGATGTAATCGGTGTGACCCGGCATTGGGCGCTTGGCCCGTTGATGTGGGGGTTGTGGACCACCCTGTGGCTGTCTCTGGTATCGGGGGTATTGGGCTTGTTCATCGGCCTGGCGACGGGCCTGTGTCGGTTGTCGAATAACCCGACCCTGCGCGATCTGTCGACGATCTACGTCGAACTGGTGCGCGGCACGCCGCTACTGGTACAAATCTTCATTTTCTACTTCTTTATCGGCACGGTACTGAACCTGTCCCGTGAGTTCGCCGGCATCGCCGCGCTGTCGCTGTTTACCGGCGCCTACGTGGCCGAAATCGTGCGGGCGGGCGTGCAGTCGATTGCCCGTGGCCAAGGCGAAGCGGCCCGCTCCCTGGGCTTGAGCGCCAGCCAGTCGATGCGCCACGTGGTGTTGCCGCAGGCCTTCAAACGCGTGTTGCCGCCGTTGGCCGGGCAGTTTATCAGCCTGGTCAAGGACACCTCGCTGGTCTCGGTGATCGCCATTACCGAGCTGCTCAAAAGTGGTCGCGAGGTCATCACCACCTCGTTTTCGCCGTTTGAAATCCTGTTCTGTGTCGCAGGCCTGTACCTGCTGATCAACCTGCCGCTGTCGAAAATGGCCAGTCGGCTTGAGCGGAGGCTCGCGCAAAGTGATTGAAGTCCGCGATCTGGTAAAAGTCTTCGACACCCGTGGGCAGGTGGTCCGCGCCGTGGATCACGTCACCACCCAGGTGGCCAAGGGCGAAGTGCTGGTAGTAATCGGCCCATCTGGCTCTGGTAAGTCGACGTTCCTGCGCTGCCTCAATGGCCTGGAGGAGTTCGACTCAGGCTCGGTGAGCATCGACGGCTTGCAACTGGCCGACCCCAAGACCGATGTGAACGCCTATCGTCGCGAAGTCGGCATGGTGTTCCAGCACTTCAACCTGTTCCCGCACATGACCGTGCTGGAAAACCTGTGCCTGGCACAGAAAGTCGTGCGCAAGCGCGGCAAGAAAGAGCGCGAGGCCAAGGCCCTGGCGTTGCTGGAGAAGGTCGGCATTGCACAGAAAGCCAACGAGTTCCCCTCGCGGCTTTCCGGTGGCCAGCAACAGCGCGTGGCGATTGCCCGGGCGTTGGCCATGGAGCCCAAAGTCATGTTGTTCGACGAGCCTACTTCGGCGCTGGACCCGGAAATGGTCGGCGAAGTGCTGGATGTCATGAAAACCTTGGCCCTGGAAGGCATGACCATGGTCTGCGTCACCCACGAAATGGGCTTTGCCCGGGAAGTGGCGGATCGGGTGTTGTTCTTCGATCACGGCAAACTACTGGAAGACGCAGCGCCCGCGCAGTTCTTCGATTCGCCGAAGGATCCACGGGCACAGGCGTTCTTGCGTCAGGTCCTGTAAGTCCCATGGGCAGGTTCAAACCTTGAACTTGCCCACGCACTGCTGAAGATTCGTTCCCAAGCGTGCCAATTCAATACTTGCTGCCGCCGTCTGTTCGCTGGCAGCAGCGGTTTGCTCCGACACGTCCCGCACTTTCAACACGCTGCGATTGATCTCCTCGGCCACCGCACTTTGCTGTTCGGCGGCGGCGGCGATCTGTGGATTCATTTCCTGGATGACCAGCACGGTGCGCGCGATTTCCGTCAGGGCGTCCCCAGCGTTGCGGGTCAGGCCGACACTGCGATCGGTCAGGGTGCGGCTGTTGTCCATGATATCGGCAACCTGTTGCGTGCCACTGTGCAGCCCGCCAATCAGTTCTTCGATTTCCTCGGCGGACTGCTGGGTGCGCTGGGCAAGGCTGCGTACTTCGTCGGCGACCACCGCAAATCCTTGACCGGCTTCACCGGCGCGGGCGGCCTCGATCGCCGCGTTGAGCGCCAGCAGGTTGGTTTGCTGGGACACTGACTTGATCACCTCCAGCACACTGCCGATCTTCTGGCTTTCCCGTTGCAGGCCCAGCATCGCCTGGCTTGAGCGCGCCATCTCGTGGGCGAGGTGTTCAATGTGCGCCACCGCATCCGTCACCACCTGGTCCCCCAGTTCGGTCTGCTGATTGGCCTGGCTGGCGGCAATCGCGGCCTGTTCGGCATGCCGGGCCACTTCCTGGGCGGTGGCGAGCATCTGGTTCATGGCGGTCGCTACCTGCTCGGTTTCGTCTCGCTGATTGCTGACGCCCGCGCGGGTTTGTTCGGTGACGGCCGAAAGCTCTTCGGCGGAGCTGGCGATCTGCCGGGCATTGTCGCTGATGCTACCGACCAGCCCCCGCAGGTTGAGGGTCATTTGCGCCATGCTGCATTGCAACTGACCCAGTTCATCCCGGCGCCGGGTTTGCACATCGTGGCTCAGGTCTCCATCGGCGATGCGGTTGGCCACGGCCAGCGCCCGGCGTAGCGGTTTTACGATCTGCCCGGCAATCACCCAGGCTGCCAGGGCGCCGAACAGCAAGGCTGCAGCGGTGATGGCAAGGGTTTGGGTACGAGCGTTTTCGGCCTCCTGGTCGCGACGCTCGGTCTGGTCCTGACTGAGCAGGTCACTTTGTGCCAACAGTTGGTCCAGTTGCTGCTCCAGCAGGTTTTGCGCCTTTTCGGTGTTGAGTTGGGTATCGCGCAGGCGTGTCAGATGGGTGCGGATGCTGAGTACGACATTTTTCAATGCGCCGCTGTCCACCGGTAACTTCTCTACGGCGGCCTGGGCCTGTTTGAGGTTGCGTTCAGCGTCGCTGACGGTCTGGGCATAGGCATCCAGGGAACTGGCGGCCCAGGCCGGGCTTGTGGCGCGGTCTTCGGCCTGTTCGATGGCCAGGCGCAAATCCTCGACGGTATCGAGTGCTTTCTGGTCTTCTTGATCGGGTAGGTCGCTGGCCAGTTGGGACAAGGCGTCACCGCTGTCGACGGTGCTTTGTTTCAATTGTTCACGGGCGGTTTCCCGCTGCTTGACCAGTGCCGGTACATCCTTGAGCGTGGTTTTGAACTGACCGGAAATACTCACCATGCTTTGCAGATATTGGAGCGGCTTGGCTGCCTTGACCCGTATTGAAACCTCGGCCAGATAACCGTCGACCCGCTCCATGGAGAGACTCAGTTTTTTCAGGCTGGTCTCATCGTCAAGGGTGCGGTAGACGATGCGATCGGCCCGCAGCTCTTCGCCGGTCACCGCCAGTTGCGCCAGTACGCTCAGGGTCTGTGAACGGTAAAGCGAAGCCGCCAGGGCCTGCCAACCGGTGAGGGCAATCACCAGGCTCAGGGCCAATACCAAGGCAAAGCCCAGAACCAGTTTGAGGGTGACGCTGGCGTCACCCAGCAGTTGAGTCATTCGACGAAGCATGGTCAACCTCCGGCAAGTGAACAAAGGCGTTCGCTGTGCCGGGGCGCCGAAGGGCGTGGACACAGTGAACCCATTTGAACGCTAGTTCCGTTGGGCGCCGGGCGTATGGATCACGGTCCGAAAAGAATGTAGGAAACTTCACAAGCTTTAAGCGGCGACCCGGACGGATCGCCGCGAAGGGCAGGTATCAAACCCGGAAGCGGCCGACCAATGCCTGCAGATGGGTGCCCAGGCGCGCCAGTTCGGTACTGGAGGCGGCGGTCTCTTCACTGGCCGCTGCGGTCTGCTCCGAAACGTCACGCACATTCAGCACGCTGCGGTTGATCTCTTCGGCCACCGCGCTCTGTTGTTCGGCGGCGGTCGCGATCTGCTGGTTCATGGCCTGGATTGCCGAAACCGTGCGAGTGATGTTTTCCAGGGCATTGCCGGCCCGGCGTGTCAGCTCGACGCTGCTGTCGGTGAGGCTGCGGCTGTTGTCCATGATGGTCGCTACTTGTTGGGTGCCACTTTGCAGGCCGACGATCAGTTCTTCGATTTCCTCGGTGGATTTCTGCGTGCGTTGCGCCAGGCTGCGTACCTCATCGGCCACCACCGCGAAGCCGCGACCGGCTTCCCCGGCGCGTGCGGCTTCAATAGCGGCGTTGAGTGCCAGCAGGTTGGTTTGTTGGGCCACGGACTTGATCACGTCCAGGACGCTGCCGATCTTGTCGCTTTCGCGCTTGAGATGGCCCATGGCCTCGGTGGAGTTGCCGACTTCACCGGCCAGGCGCTCGATCTGGGCGATGGCCTCGCCGACCACTCTGTCACCTTCGCGGGCCTGTTGGTCGGCGGCGACGGCGGCTTCGGAAGCCTCTTCGGCATTGCGCGCCACTTCCTGCACGGTGGCGGCCATTTCGTTCATGGCGGTGGCGACCTGGTCAGTCTCGACCTTCTGGCTGTTGACCCCGGCGCTGGTCTGCTCGGTAACGGCCGACAATTCTTCGGCAGCACTGGCGATCTGCGTCACGCCGTCGCTGATCCCGCCGATCAAGTCGCGCAGGCCCATAGTCATGCTTTGCATGGCACGTTGCAGTTGGCCCAGTTCGTCCTGGCGTTGCGACACCAGGTCGTGGGTCAGGTCACCGGCAGCGACCCGCTCGGCGACCTTGAGGGTCTGGCTCAGTGGTATCACGATCTGGCGGGTGATCGCCCAGGCCGCCACGATGCCGAAGACCAGCGCCAGGGCGGTGGCGAGCATCAACAGGAACTTGGCCTGTGCAGCGTCGGCGTCGCGGATGATGGTTTGTGAGGCTGTGAGTTTTTTGCTGCGGTCGAACAGCAGGTCGCCTTGTTCAGCCATGACCTTGAGGGCGGCGGCGCTGGCCACCTGGGAATCACGGAACTGGCTGACTGCCGCGAGATAGGCCTTGAGGGAGTCGCTGGCCTCTTGCAGGTTGGCGCTGTATTGCTCCGGCAATTGACTGCGCAGGCTGTCGGCGTTTTTCAGGGCATTGGCGATGGCGTCCAGGGCCGGCTGCTCGGCCTCGACCTTGGCGCTATAGGTGTAGCCACGTACCTGGAAGCGTGCCTGCTGGATCAATTTGCTCAAGTCGACCACGCTGTTGAATTGGCTGACGCTATCACCTTGCAGCAGGATCTTTTCGATCTCCGAAATACGAGCGACGGCGTTGTCAGCGGTGGCGCCGAGTTTGCTGCGGGCGTCTTCGCGATGGGCGCCGGCCTGGACCATGGCACCGAAGGCTTGTCGATAGTTGGCAACGGCGGCCAGTTGCTCATCGATGATGGCAACATCGGCCGGCTGCTCGATCTGGCTACGTGCGGTCTTCAGGCCGCTGTCGAGCTTCTCCATCAGCTCGTTGACCAACCCGGGACCTTGTTCACCACGGCGCATTTCATAGTCCAGGCGGGCCTGGCGCAGGTCTTTGGTCAGTTCATTGAGGCTGGAAATAAAGCCCAGTTTATCGCCTCGGCTGATCACGCCGCTGAGGCCCGTCCAGCCGGTGAAGGTAATCAGGAGCGTGAGGAGCAACACCAGGCCAAAGCCCACGCTCAGCTTGCGATTGACGCTCACATTCCCCAGTTTTTCAGCTAGCCAACGGTACATGCGGTGAACTCCCCTGAACAAGGCTTGGACTTATCCTGAGGGTATCGGCATGCGAGCGCGATTCTGTAGGCGCGAGCTTGCTCGCGAAAATCGTCAACGATAACCAGTGCTTGCTAAATGAACGCGCCGCTCTCAAGGTTTTCGCGAGCAAGCTCGCTCCTACAGGAGATTTCAGTGGTCTATCAGAGGGGGTTAGAAGAGGCGGGCGAGCAGGGCGGTCACGGCGGTTTCCACACGCAGGATCCGCGCACCCAGTTGCACCGGCTGCAACCCGGCCTTGGCCAGCAAATCCACCTCATAGGGGATCCAGCCACCTTCGGGGCCGATGGCCAGGGTCACCGGCTCATCCAGGCCACGTGGGCAGGGTGGGTAAGCGCCGGGATGCCCGACCAGGCCGAGGGTGCCCTGGGCCAGGGCCGGCAGGCGGTCTTCGACGAAGGGCTTGAAGCGCTTTTCGATGATGATCTCGGGCAGCACGGTATCCCGGGCTTGTTCCAGGCCAAGGATCAGTTGTTCGCGCACCGCTTCGGGCTCCAGGAAGGGCGTCTGCCAGAAGCTTTTCTCGACCCGATAGCTGTTGACCAGCACCACCCGTGGCACGCCCATGGACGCCACGGTCTGCAACACCCGACGCAGCATTTTCGGGCGCGGCAGGGCCAGCAGTAAGGTCAGCGGCAGTTTGGCCGGTGGCGGCTGGTTGAGGCTGATTTGCAGCTCGGCTTCGCCCGCTTCCAGGCGCAGCAACTGCGCATTGCCCATCAAGCCGGCAATGCGCCCGACGCGCAGGCTGTCGCCGACCGCCGCGCGATGCACTTCCTGCATGTGCACCAAGCGTCGGTCACGCAGGACCACCCGGTCGGCCGCGATAAAGTCAGCGTCTTCCAGCAGCAGCAGGTTCACGGTTGTGTCGCTGGCGGCTGGTCGTCATCGGCGGGTTGGTCATCCGGATGTTCGCCACGCTTGCTCACCAGGCTGCCAAACAGGATGCCGACTTCAAACAGCATCCACATCGGCACGGCCAGCAAGGTTTGCGAGAAGATATCCGGCGGGGTCAGGATCATGCCGACCACAAAGCAGCCGATGATCACGTACGGGCGGATCTTGCGCAGGTACTTGACGTCGACCACGCCGATCCATACCAGCAGTACCACCGCCACCGGGATCTCGAAGGCCACGCCAAAGGCGAAGAACAACGTCATCACGAAGTCGAGGTAGCTGGTGATGTCGGTCATCATTTCCACGCCGGCCGGGGTGGCGGCGGCGAAGAACTTGAAGATCAGCGGGAACACCAGAAAGTAGGCGAACGCCATGCCGGTGTAGAACAGCATGATGCTCGACACCAGCAACGGCACGGCGATGCGTTTTTCATGCTTGTACAGGCCCGGTGCGATAAAGCCCCAGATCTGGTGCAGGATCACCGGGATCGCCAAAAACAGCGAAACCATCATCGTCAGCTTGAGCGGCGTGAGGAACGGCGAGGACACGTCGGTGGCGATCATCGTCGCGCCCACCGGCAGGTACTCGCGCAGCGGCGTGGAGACAAAGGTGTAGATCTGCTGCGTAAAGGCAAACAGCCCGGCAAAGATCACGAAGATCGCCGCGACACACCGCAGCAGGCGGGTACGCAACTCGGTGAGGTGCGAGACCAGCGGCATATGCTGGTCGTTTTCCGGTTTATCAGCGCTCATGGGGCTCGCGGCGGCAATGTAGGGTCGTGGGGAGCGGGCGACGCGGCGGGCGTCGGCGCAGGCTCTGTTGGGGGCACGGGCGTTGCGGCCGGGGTGGTTTCGGGCACTGGCGCAATGCTTTGCTCGGCCACCGGTTCAACCGGTGTCGGCGCCTGTTGCTGGGGCGCGAGAATTTTCCGCGCTTCCTGCTCCAGGGACAGAATGTGTTCGTTGTGCAGTTGCCGACGAATCTCGTCGGCGCCGATTTCCCGTTCAACTTCCTGTTTGATGGCGTTGAAACTGCGTTTCAGGCGCCCGACCCACAGGCCAGCCGTGCGTGCGGCGCCGGGCAGGCGTTCAGGCCCCAGCACCAACAGGGCAACAAGGCCGACGAGCAGCAGTTCAGAGAAGCTGATACCAAACATTAGTCAGTGCTCACGAGTCTTTGCGGGACGGCTCTTCGACTTTCTCGGCCTGCACGTCGAAGGTGCGACGTTCAGTGATCGGCTGCGCGGCCTGCGGGTGTACAGGTTGCGCCGGTGGAACCGGATTTGCGCCGGCATCGGCCGGTTTTTCGTCGTCGTTCATGGCCTTGCGAAAGCCCTTGATGGATTCGCCGACATCGGTGCCCAGGTTCTTCAGTTTCTTGGTGCCGAACACCAGGACGACGACCACGAGAATGACGATCCAGTGTTTCCAGTCAAAAATGCCCATGCTGCAATTCCTTAAGTTAGAAAGTTATTCAGGCGGACGGGCGCGAGGCCTTTTCGGCGTGCCCGGACAAGCCGAAGCGACGGTCCAGTTCATCGAGCACGGCCTGTGGGTGCTGCCCCAGTTGGGCGAGCATCACCAAGCTATGGAACCACAAGTCAGCGGTCTCATAGATGACATCGCTGTAATCGCCGCTGATCTCGGCATCCTTGGCGGCGATGATCGTCTCGACGGATTCTTCGCCGAGTTTTTCCAGAATCTTGTTCAGGCCCTTGTGGTACAGGCTGGCGACATAAGAGCTGTCGGCGTCCGCACCTTTGCGGTCCTCCAGCACCTGGGCCACACGGTTCAGGGTATCGCTCATGTTCAATGTCCTGCCGAGTAAATGGCGTGCGGGTCTTTGAGCACCGGCTCGACGGTTTTCCACGCGCCGTTCTCGAACACCCGGTAGAAGCAGCTGTGGCGGCCGGTATGACAGGCGATGTCGCCGATCTGCTCGACCATCAGCACGATCACGTCGGCGTCGCAGTCCAGGCGCATTTCGTGGAGTTTTTGCACATGCCCGGACTCTTCGCCCTTGCGCCACAGTTTGCCACGGGAACGTGACCAGTAGATGGCACGCTGCTCGGCGGCAGTCAGGCTCAGGGCCTCGCGGTTCATCCAGGCCATCATCAGGATGCGCCCGGTCTTGTGGTCCTGGGCAATGGCCGGCACCAGGCCGTCACTGTCCCACTTGATCTCGTCCAGCCAGTCTTTCATCTTCGACTCCGACAGCCGTGCGCGACCCGCCCCGGCAATGTGCAACAGTGTATAACCGGTCGGCCTATCGACGCACGACCAGATAGAGGCCCACGGCGACCATGATCCCCGCCGGCCAATGGCCCAGCCCATTCAACGGCCCACCGGCTGCGAGCACCGCGCCACCGGCCAGGTGCGCCGCGCCCAGCAGGCGCAGGAACCAATCGTCCTTGCGCGGGTGCCACGGCGGCGCCGGGTCCTTGGCGTGGGGCTGGGACATGCGCTCGAGCAGGTCGCGGGTCATGTTGGCCAGGTGCGGCAGTTGCTCGACCTGGCTTTGCAGGTTGCCCAGCAGGGTTTTCGGGCTGACGCGCTCGCGCATCCAGCGTTCAAGGAACGGTTGCGCGGTGTTCCACAGGTCCAGGTCCGGGTACAGCTGGCGGCCCAGGCCTTCGATATTGAGCAGGGTCTTTTGCAGCAGTACCAGTTGCGGCTGCACTTCCATATTGAAGCGCCGGGCCGTCTGGAACAGGCGCATCAGTACCTGGCCGAAGGAAATATCTTTTAACGGTTTTTCGAAGATCGGCTCGCACACGGTGCGGATCGCCGCTTCGAATTCATTGAGCTTGGTTTCGGCCGGCACCCAGCCCGAATCGATGTGCAATTGCGCCACGCGGCGGTAGTCACGCTTGAAGAAGGCAAACAGGTTGCGCGCCAGGTAGTCCTGGTCCTCGGGGGTGAGGCTACCGACGATGCCACAGTCGATTGCGATGTACTGCGGGCTCCACGGGTTCACCGTACTGACGAAGATATTGCCGGGGTGCATGTCGGCGTGGAAGAAACTGTCGCGAAACACCTGGGTGAAGAAAATCTCCACACCGCGCTCGGCGAGCATCTTCATATCGGTGCGCTGGTCGGCCAGGGTCGCCAGGTCAGTGACCTGCACCCCGTAGATACGCTCCATCACCAGCACTTTCGGCCGGCACCAGTCCCAATACACCTGCGGCACATACAGCAGCGGCGAACCTTCGAAGTTACGCTTGAGTTGACTGGCGTTGGCCGCCTCACGTAGCAGGTCGAGTTCGTCGTAGATGGTTTTTTCGTAGTCGGCGACCACGTCCACCGGGTGCAGCAGGCGCGCATCGGCAGAGAACCGCTCGGCGGCGCGGGCAAGAATGAACAGCCATGCCAGGTCCTGACCGATGATCGGCTTGAGGCCGGGGCGGATCACCTTGACCACCACTTCTTCGCCGGTTTTCAACTGCGCGGCATGCACCTGGGCGACTGAAGCCGAGGCCAGGGGTTCGACGTCGAACCGGCTGAACACGTCGCTAATTTTTCTGCCCAGCTGTTCTTCGATCAGCTTCATCGATTGCTGTGAGTCGAACGGCGGCACGCGGTCCTGCAGCAACATCAGCTCGTCGGCGATATCTTCGGGCAGCAAGTCGCGGCGGGTGGACAGGATCTGCCCGAACTTGATGAAGATCGGCCCCAAGTCCTGCAAGGCCAGGCGCAGGCGTGCACCCCGGCTCAGGTCCAGGGTCTTGCGCGGGAACCAGCGCCACGGCAGCACGTAGCGCACCGCCAGCAAAAACCACGGCAGCGGCAGGGCGAACAGCAGGTCATCTAGGCGGTAGCGAATGACGACGCGTTGGATTCGGAACAGACGGCGGACGGCGAGCAGCTTCATGCGTTATCGCTTGGATCAAGGGAGCGGCTCAGGCGCTCGAAGCGCGCCTCAAGCCGTTCCAGGTCGAGTTTGGCCTGGTCGAGTTCACGAAAGCGCGCTTCGGCCTCCCGTTGTCCGACGAGGGTGCGCGATTCTTCGCTCAGGTATTCGGCGAGGTTCTGATTGAGGCTGGCGAAACCCTGCTGGTACCAGCGTGAACGGCTGCGCAGGTGCCCGCTGATCAGTTGGGTGGCCACGGGGCCGAGCCAGCGCGACAGCTCGTACTCCCAGTCCAGCTCCAGGTCTTGCAGCACGGCGGCCAGGTCCATCAGCACCGCGCTGTCGCCTTCAAGCTCCACGTCCGGGCCGTGGAGGATCGTGGTCTTGTCCCGGCTCATGGCCAGGCGCAGCAGGCTTGAGCCGGAAGCACGCAGGGTGCAGTCGGCATCGGCGGCCCAGTGCGCCGCCAGCAACAGGCCTTCATCGCTGGGCAGGATAAACAGTTGCAAGGCGGGGCTGGTGCAATCGACGGCAATGATCTTGCCATTGAGGTGCGCCAGCCGCGCCAGGGCGGTGCTGTCCAGGCGCAAGACACGGTTGAGGCCGTGTTCAACGCTGGCGAGAAGGCCCGTGAACAACATCAGGGTTTGATGCCGCGGTGCAGGGCAACGATGCCGGAGGTCATGTTGTGGTAGGTCACACGGTCGAAACCGGCCTCGACCATCATCGACTTCAGGGTTTCCTGGTTCGGGTGCATGCGGATCGATTCGGCCAGGTAGCGATAGCTTTCGGCGTCATTGGTGATCAGCTTGCCCATCAACGGCATGAAGGCGAACGAGTAGGTGTCGTAGACCTTGGACATCAGCGCGTTGGTCGGCTTGGAGAATTCCAGCACCAGCAGGCGGCCGCCCGGCTTGAGCACCCGCAGCATCGAGCGCAGGGCGTCTTCTTTATGGGTCACGTTGCGCAGGCCGAAGGCGATGGTCACGCAGTCGAAATGGTTGTCGGGGAACGGCAGCTTTTCAGCGTCGGCCTGGACGAATTCGATATTGCCCGCCACGCCCTTGTCCAGCAGGCGATCGCGGCCCACCTTGAGCATCGAGCCGTTGATGTCGGCCAATACCACCTGGCCGGTAGGCCCGACGAGTTTGGAGAACTTGGCTGCCAGGTCGCCCGTGCCACCGGCGATGTCCAGCACCCGGTTGCCGGCGCGCACGCCCGACAACTCAATAGTGAACCGCTTCCACAGGCGGTGCATGCCGCCCGACAGCACGTCGTTCATCAGGTCGTACTTGGCGGCCACGGAGTGGAACACTTCAGCGACTTTTTCCGCTTTCTGGCTTTCCGGGACGTTCTTGAAGCCGAAGTGAGTGGTGGGTTCGGCATCGCTGCCTTTGCGCTGATCAGTCATATCGCTGTCACCAAAAGAGAATGCGGGACATGATAATCCCCAGGGCCTGCTTTGTCTTGGCAAGGCTGAAGGTAAGATAGGTCGCCACCGAGACCTTTTGCCGCATGGCCGGGTAAACAAGGGGCTCAATAAGTCTTTGCAGCGAGGAGTCATTCACATGGCCCGGATACAGGTTGAACGTGCCCATACTCTTGGGAAAGAAGTCGCCAGGGCGAAGGCCGAGAAGTTGGCGCACAAACTCAAGGAACAGTACGGCCTTGAGCCGTCGTGGTCCGGCGATACGCTGAACCTCAAGCGTTCGGGAGTTAAAGGCACGCTGAAAGTAGCGGAGGACTCTTTAAGGATCGAGGTGGAGCTGGGTCTATTGATGTCGGCCATGAGTGGCACCATCAAGTCGGAAATCGAAAAGGCCCTGGATAAGGCACTGGCCTGACCTGCACTTGCAGCGCAAACACTCAACTGTGGCAAGCAGGCTGTTGTGGCGAGGGGGCTCGTCCCCCGCTGGGCTGCGCAGCAGCCCCAATAAGGCACACCTCATTTTTATCAGATACACCGAGGTGCCAGGCTTTGGGGCTGCTGCGCAGCCCAGCGGGGGACAAGCCCCCTCGCCACGACTAGGCACGAAGTGGAACTTGAGCGCCTTGGAAAGGGCTGCTTGTTAGGGTGCCGATTCTAATTTTTCTCCCTACTTTGTCCTCAGCCCTCAACTCCTGTGGGCAGTTCCTCCACCCTTTTATGCGTGAGGTGCACCATGGCCAAAGTTATTTTGAAGAAAAAAATCGACACCCAAAACAACGCCCTGAGCGAGGTTAAAACCTATGCTCGCAAGATATGGTTGGCGGGTTTGGGGGCTTACGCGAAGGTCGGTAGCGAAGGCGGCGAGTACTTCAAGGAACTCGTGAAGTCCGGTCAACATGTTGAAAGCAAAGGCAAAAAAGTTGTGAATGAACAACTTGATGCGGCCAACAGTCAGATTGATTACGTCAAGAGCAATGTCTCCGGCGTCAAAGGTCGTGTGGAAGTGCAACTGGATAAAGTCGAGAAGGCTTTTGATGCGCGTGTCGCAAGTGCCTTGAATCGTATCGGCATTGCGTCTAAACATGACGTGGAGACACTCTCTGCTAAGCTCGATGAGCTAACGGCATTGCTCGAACGTGTCGCGCGTAAACACTAAGGAGACATCGGATGGCTGTTAAAAAGACTACTCAGAAAGAAGGCAGCTCTTGGGTCGGGAAAGTTGAAGAATACTCCCGCAAGATCTGGCTGGCTGGCTTAGGCGTGTACTCGAAGATCGACAGTGACGGCAGCAAACTCTTCGAGACTTTGGTTAAAGACGGCGAGAAGGCCGAGAAGTTGACCAAGAGCACCGTCGGTAAACAAGTCGATGCGGCCAAGGCGAGCGCCAGCTCTGCCAAGTCCCGTATCAGTGATGCCAAAAAACAGGTCCTGGGTACCTGGGGCGAACTGGAAGGCGCACTCGACAAGCGTCTTAACAGTGCCATTTCGCGCCTGGGCGTGCCTAGCCGCAATGAAGTGAAGGCGCTGCACAGCAAGGTCGATACCCTGACCAAGCAAATCGAGAAACTGACCGGCGCCAAAGTGGCTCCAGTCAAAGCTGCGGCAAAACCTGCTGCCAAGCCGGCTGCGAAGACTGTTGCGGCCAAACCTGCGAGCAAAACCGTGGCCAAACCTTTGGTCAAGGCCGCTGCTAAACCTGCAGCGAAAGCAGCCGCCAAGCCTGCAGCGAAAACCGCAGCCGCCAAACCTACTGCCAAACCTGTTGCGAAGAAGCCAGTAGCGGCCAAAGCTGCTGCAAAACCAGCGGCCAAGCCGGCAGCGAAACCTGCCGCCAAGCCAGCGGCCAAAACCGCTGCGGCCAAGCCGGCTGCCAAGCCAGTTGCCGCAAAACCCGCTGCCAAACCGGCCGCCGCCAAGCCAGCAGCCAAACCTGCTGCAAAGCCAGTGGCGAAAAAACCGGCCGTAGCCAAGAAACCTGCAGCGCCCAAGCCTGCTGTTGCGGCCAAGCCTGCGACCCCGGTACCCGCGACCAACTCGGCTACCGCGCCGACGCCCGCCGCAGCTACCTCGACTGTAACGCCGGTAACCCCGACGTCATCCAGTCAGTCCTGATTCACACGGGACCTGTAAAAACGCCCGGCCTGCAAAGGTCGGGCGTTTTTGCTTGGCGCGTGCAACAACACATCCCTGATGTGGGAGCGAGCAAGCCCACCCCCATATTTCTAATCGGTGTCATCCAGGTATCTGAGTGCAAAGCGCTCCGTCGCCAACCTCGCGGGCATCAACAGGTGCGGCGCCACCAGCATCATCACTTGATAGACCACCACCCGCACCTCAGCCTCGCGATCAAGAATCCGCTGGTAATCCAGGGAAAACAGCAGGGTCATGGTGATCTGCTCCACCAGTTGCCCCAGCGCCTGGGTTTCGCTGACCAACTGCCCCTCGGCTTTGAGCCGTGCCAACAGTGAAGCCAGGGTGCGCTTGAGTGCGGTCAGCAGGTTGCGAATGCCCTTGGCCAGCTTCGGCAAGCGCCCGGCCAGGTTCGACAGGTCCTGGAACAGGAACCGATAGTGCGCCATGCGCTCGACGATCAAGTGCAGGAACAGCCAGTAATCCTCCGGCGCCAACTGCACCTGCGCCGGTGGGTCGAGCAGCGGCGCCAGTTCGCCTTGGAAGCGCTCGAATAGCCCGATGACCAGGGGTTCCTTGCCATGGAAGTGGTAATAGAGGTTGCCGGGGCTGATCCCCATTTCATTGGCCACTTCCATGGTTGAAACATTCGGTTCGCCCTTTTGGTTGAACAACTGCAGGGCACATTCAAGGATTCGGTCGCGGGTTTTCATCCAGTCTTCTTAGTGTTCAAGGGGCCAGGGTGTCAGCGAACCCGCACATAGGTGCCGGGCGCCGCTTCCATCGGTGGGTAATTCTGGTTGCCCAGGGCCGTCAGGGTCTCGCGCTGCACCCCGGAGCGTTGCTGGATCCACTCAAGCCACTGGGGCCACCAGCTGCCCTCGATATGGCTGGCGTCGTAGTACCAGGCGCGTGGGTCGCTGCTCAGCTTGAGGTTTTCGACAAAATTGGCCTTGGGGTTGCCCGGTGGGTTGAGGATGCTCTGGATATGCCCGCTGTTGGAGAGCACGAAGCGTTTGTTGCCGCCCAGCAGCAAGGTTGAGCGGTAGACCGCGTCCCACGGCGTGATGTGATCGTTGATCCCGGCCACGCTGAAACTGTCGACCGTGACTTTCTGCAAATCGATGGGCGTGCCACACACTTCCAGGCCGCCGGGATGGCTCAGCGGGTTGTGCTTGAAGAAGTCCAGCAGGTCGCCGTGCAAGGCTGCCGGCAAGCGGGTGTTGTCGTTGTTCCAGTACAGGATGTCGAACGCCGGCGGCTCCTTGCCCAGCAGGTAGTTGTTGATCCAGTAGTTCCAGATCAGGTCGTTGGGGCGCATCCAGGCGAAGACCTTGGCCATGTCGCGGCCATCCAGCACGCCCTGCTGATAGGAGCGGCGCTTGGCTGCTTCCAGGGTCTGTTCGTCGGCAAACAGCATGGCGGGGCTGTCGATCTGGCTGTCCAGCAGGCTGACCAGGTAGGTGGCACTGGCGACCCGGCGCTGTTGGCGCTTGGCTTGCAGATGGCCTTGCAGGGCCGCGATGGTCAGGCCACCGGCGCAGGCGCCCATCAGGTTCACTTCACGGGCGCCGCTGATTGCCCGGCAGATATTCAGCGCCTCTTCCAGCGCCGCCACATAGGTGGACAGGCCCCACTCGCGATGGCGCACATCCGGGTTGCGCCAACTGACCATAAACACCTGCAGGCCGTTCTTCAGGGCGTACTGCACGAAGCTGTTGGCCGGGCTTAAATCGAAAATGTAGTACTTGTTGATTTGCGGCGGCACCACCAGCAGCGGCTTGGCGTACTGTTTTTCGCTCATGGGCTTGTACTGGATCAGCTCCAGCAGTTCATTGCGAAACACCACCGAGCCGGGCGTGGTGGCCACCGTCTTGCCGACCTCAAACGCCTGCTTGGTGACTTGGCGCGGCAGGCCGTTGTTGTGCAGCACGTCATCGAACAGATTGCTTATGCCGCGCACCACGCTGTTACCGCCGGAGTTGAGCAACTCCTTGATCGCCAGCGGGTTGAGCAGGGTATTGGACGGCGACACCGCATCGTTGAGCAACGAGAAGACAAAGTGCGCCCGCGCGCGATCGTCGTCACTCAAGCGGCTGTCGTCGATCCAGTGCCGGGTCTGTTTCTGCCAGCTCAAATAGGCTTGCAGGCTGCGCCGGTACAGGGGGTTGAGGGCCCAGGTGGGGTCGGCGAAGCGGCTGTCGTGGGGGTTGGGCTCATGCACGGTTTCGCCCAGTAGCACACGGCCCAACTGCCCACCCAGTGCCAGGGCATGGCGGGCGCTGTGCAGCGGGTTGCGCAAGCCATGGGCCGCGACACTGCGCAGGGTCGAGAGCAGATCCCGGCCGCGCAGGCCGGTGATTGCACTTTGTGCATTGATGAACGCGGCGGGTGTGGGCGCCGGGACATTTGCGGGTCTGTCACGCATGGGTCAACACTCCTTCGTCAATTCGCCAACAAGCACGCCAGTTCAGAACCATAGTCGGTTCTGGCCAAGTTGCGCGTAAAGGTCATCCTGACCCGGTATTGCTCAGGTATTGCTATAGGGCGCCGGCTGCGGATGGATCACCGCACGCAAGCGTTCTTCCTGGAGAAACTTCATGATGATCGGTGCCACCGCTTCGGCCCGGGTAATCAGGAACAGATGGCCGTCGTCGATGATGTGCAACTGCGCATTGGGAATGCGCCAGGCCAGCATGCGCATATTGACCAGCGGGATCAGCGGGTCGTCGTCGCCGGCCAGCACCAGGGTCGGCTGCTTGATTTTGTGCAGCCAGTGAATGCTGGTCCAGCCCAGGCCTGCGAACAGTTGCCAGTAGTAGCCCAGCTTGCCCGCCGAGCGCACTTTGCTCGCGTGCTCGGCAGCCAGTTTTGAATCCCGGCGGAACGAGCCGCCATAGATCATCGGCGCGATGCGTACCACATGGGACGGCTGGATATAGCGGCGGGGGCTGGCCATCAGCCACAACACCTTCGGCTTGCCGGGCACCATGAAGGCGCCGGCGGCGGTGGCGGCAAGGATCAGCTTCTTGCAGCGCTCCGGGTAGTCGTAGGCAAACTGCTGTGCCAGGGCGCCGCCCCAGGAAACCCCAACGGCATTGACCTGGCCATAGTCCAGGTAGTCGAGCATGCGCGCAGTGAGTTTGGCCAGGCCGGGAAAGCGATAGGGGCGGCTGGGTGTCGACGATCCGCCGACACCGGGTACGTCGAAGGCAATCACTTCCAGGTCCGGGTCCAGGGCCTGGACGAACGGAAACACCAGCTCCAGGTTGGCGCCGATGCCGTTGAAAATCAGCAGCGGCGTCAAGTGAGACTTGCCCGGTCGTACCGCCGTGCGGATGGTCTGGCCATCCAGGTCGATGGTACGGAAGATGAACGGTTGCGGCATGCTCAAACCCTGTGAAGTGTTACTGCTGGAATGTGGCCAATGTAGGAGCTGGCTTGTGTGGGAGCGGGCTTGCCCGCGATCGCATCAACTCGGCCTGACAGATACACCGTGTTGCCTGCATCGCGAGCAAGCCCGCTCCCACCCTGACCGAGTTCCCACATTTGATCCCATTTCAATCGCGCAAAAGTGTTTGCCTTAGCGCTCGTGAACGTATGTGCCGGGTGCAGCCTCTGCCGCTGCGTAAGTCTTGTTACCCAAGCTCGTAGGTGCTTTCTTCAGCTTGCCCGAGCGTTCCCCTATCCAGCCCTGCCAGTGCAGCCACCACGAGTCGGTATGTTTGGTGGCGTTTTCCTGCCAGTCCAAGGCCTTCTCGCCCATGCTTTCGCTGGTCTGGTAGCGCGCCTTCGGGTTGCCCGGTGGGTTGAGGATGCTCTGGATATGCCCGCTACTGGACAACACGAACTCCACCTTGCCGCCAAACAACTGCGCCGACTTGTAGCAGGACTGCCACGGTGTGATGTGGTCGTTGGTGCCTGCCAGCGAATAGATGTCGGCTGTCACCTGCTTGAGATCGATCGGTGTACCGCACACTTCCAGGGCATTGGCCCGTATCAGCGGGTTGTTCTTGAACAGCTCGATCAGGTCGCCATGGAAGGCCGCGGGCAGGCGCGTGGTGTCGTTGTTCCAGAACAGGATGTCGAACACCGGCGGCTCATTGCCCAGCAGGTAGTTGTTGACCCAGTAATTCCAGATCAGGTCATTGGGGCGCATCCAGGCGAAGACCTTGGCCATGTCCCGCCCTTCCAGGACGCCGGCCTGGTAGGAGTGGCGCTTGGCTGACTCCAGGGTCTGCTCGTCGACGAACAGGGCCACCTGGGTGTCAAGGGTGGTGTCCAGCACGCTCACCAGCAAGGTCAGGGCGTTGACCTTCTTCTCGCCCAGCGCCGCATAGTGGCCCAGCAGCGCGGTGCAGGTGATGCCGCCCGAGCAGGCGCCGAGCATATTGATGTCTTTGCTACCGGTAATCGCGGTCACCACATCGACCGCCTCTTTGAGCGCCTCGATGTAGGTCGACAGGCCCCATTCGCGCTGGGCCTTGGTGGGGTTGCGCCAACTGACAATAAAGGTCTGCTGGTTATTGCGCAGGCAAAAGCGCGCCAGGCTCTTGTCCGGACTCAGGTCGAATACATAAAACTTGTTGATCTGCGGCGGTACCACTAGCAGCGGACGCTCGTGCACCTGCTCGGTGATCGGCTTGTACTGGATCAACTCCAGCACGTCATTGCGAAACACCACCGCGCCTTCACTGGTGCCCAGGCTCTTGCCTACTTCAAAGGCGCCCATGTTCACCTGGCTCGGCATGCCGCCGTTATGGACCAGGTCCTTGGCCAGGTGCGAGAGGCCATCGAGCAGGCTCTTGCCACCGGTTTCAAAGAAGCGTTTGACGGCGGCCGGGTTCGCGGCACTGTTGGTTGGCGCCATGGCCTCGGTCATCAGGTTGATGACGAAGTGCCCGCGGCTGATGTCCTGTTCCGACAGGTTGCTGTCGCCGATCCAGTCGTGCAATTCCTTGCGCCACGCCAGATAGGTTTGCAGGTAGCGCTTGTAGAGCGGGTTCTGGCTCCAGGCCGGGTCGTTGAAGCGACGGTCATCGCTTTCCGGGGCAAGCTCGGACTTGCCGAACACCACGTTCTTCAATTCGACGCCAAAGTGGGCGACGTGCTTGACGCTGTGTAACGGTTGCTTGATGGCCTGGGTCAGCACCATTCGCGCAGAAGCCAATAAATCCTTTTTGCGTAACGCGATGATCGGGTTCAGCCCCAGGGTGTTTTCCGAGGCCTGGCGTTTCAAGTCATCGTTATTCTTATTACTCATCTACGACGCTCCATTGTCCGAAAGACGAGTACCGGGTACCGCTGTGCCCCAACTATCGAGGCACAACACAAGCCTGGTACTGCTGCTCGGGTGACCGTTGATACCGCATCGTCAAATGCAGGGAACTTGCCAATTCCATTGGTTACCCGAGTTTTATTTAATGCGCAAGCGGGCCAATCGTTGGCCACACGACAGGGCATTCAAGCAGATGAAATTAGAAAATGCCCACTAATGAGCAAGAAGGCTGAGTTAGAGCATCAGCTTGACGACGGACTGGCTCGGGTCGCGGGTTTTTCCGGCCGCCTTGAGCTCGGCAAGATAATCGGCCCACAACGCGTCCTGACGTACGGCGAGTTGGTAGAGGTAGTCCCAGGTGAACAGTCCGCTGTCATGACCGTCATCGAAGGTCAATTTCAGTGCGTATTGCCCGGCGGGTTCGATCTTGGTCAGGCCGACATTGAGCTTGCCAAATTGCAGGATCGGATTGCCGTGACCCTGGACCTCGGCGGAAGGCGAGTGCACCCGCAGCAGTTCGGCGCTCAGGTGATAGACCTCGTCCGGCCCGTAGGTCAGCGCCAGGGTCTTGGAGGCTTTGTGCAGATTGATGGCGGTGGGCATTTTAGACATTGGGGGAACCGCTCATGGATGATCCTGAAGGAACCGGCTTTAAAATGTGGGAGCGGGCTTGTGTGGGAGCTGGCTTGCCTGCGATGGCATCACTGCGGTGTTTCTGACACCACGCGGCGATCCCATCGCGGGCAAGCCCGGCTCCCACACAAGCCCGCTCCCAGATTAAAGCAGAGCGGTTCCTGCGTAAGGCTTACAGGATATAACGAGACAGGTCTTCGTTCAGCGCCAATTCGCCCAGGTGGCTGTTGACGTAGTCGGCGTCGATCTTGATCGCCACGCCATTCTGCGCGCCCGCCATGTCGCCGGCGCTGAAGGAAACTTCCTCCAGCAAGCGTTCAAGCAAGGTATGCAGGCGACGGGCGCCAATGTTCTCGGTCTTCTCGTTGACCTGCCAGGCAATCTCCGCCAAGCGCTTGATACCGTCGGGCAGGAACTCGATGCCCAGGCCTTCGGTCTTGAGCAGCTCGCGGTATTGCTCGGTGAGCGAGGCGTGCGGTTCGCTGAGAATGCGCTCGAAGTCGCCAGGGGTCAGCGCCTTGAGTTCCACGCGAATCGGCAGGCGGCCTTGCAGCTCCGGCACCAGGTCGCTTGGCTTGCTCAGGTGGAACGCACCGGAGGCGATAAACAGGATGTGGTCAGTCTTGACCATGCCCAGCTTGGTATTCACCGTACAGCCTTCGATCAGCGGCAACAGGTCGCGCTGCACGCCTTCGCGGGACACATCGACGCCGCCGGAGTTGCCGCGCTTGGCCACCTTGTCGATCTCGTCGATAAACACGATACCGTGCTGCTCGACCGCTTCCAGGGCCTTGGCCTTGAGTTCTTCCTCGTTGACCAGGCGCCCGGCTTCTTCGTCGCGCACCAGCTTGAGTGCGTCCTTGACCTTGAGCTTGCGGCTTTTCTTCTTGCCCTTGCCCATGTTGGCGAACAGGTTCTGCAACTGGCTGGTCATTTCTTCCATGCCAGGCGGGGCGGAGATATCGACGCCGGAGGTTTCGGCGACTTCGATCTCGATTTCCTTGTCGTCCAACTGGCCTTCACGCAAGCGCTTGCGGAACAGCTGGCGCGTGTTGGAATCCGAGGCGGGAGCGGCGTCTTCATTGAAACCGGTACGTGCCGGTGGCAGCAGGGCATCGAGGATGCGCTCTTCGGCAGCGTCTTCGGCGCGATGGCTGACCTTGGTCATTTCCTGTTCGCGCAGCAGCTTCAGGGCAGCGTCGGCCAGATCACGTATGATCGACTCGACGTCACGGCCCACATAGCCGACTTCAGTGAACTTGGTGGCTTCGACCTTGATGAACGGTGCGTTGGCCAGCTTGGCCAGGCGACGCGCGATCTCGGTCTTGCCGACACCGGTCGGGCCGATCATCAGGATGTTCTTGGGGGTTACTTCAACGCGCAATTCTTCGGGCAGTTGCATCCGGCGCCAGCGGTTACGCAGGGCGATGGCAACGGCGCGCTTGGCATCGTCCTGGCCGATGATATGGCGATTGAGTTCATGGACGATTTCGCGGGGAGTCATGGACATAGTGGTGTGTGGTCCTCAAGCAGGAAAAAGCCGACGGCTTATTCCGCGAGGTCCTGCTCCTCAATGGTCAGGTTGTGGTTGGTGAACACGCAGATATCGCCAGCGATACCCAAGGCGGTCTCGACGATTTCCCGGGCCGACAGGTCGGTTTTTTTCAGCAATGCACTGGCTGCGGCCTGGGCATAGCCACCGCCGGAACCCATGGCGATCAGGCCGTTCTCGGGCTCAACCACGTCACCGTTGCCGGTGATGATCAGGGACGCGTCTTTGTTGGCGACGGCGAGCATGGCCTCGAGGCGGCTGAGGGAGCGGTCGGTGCGCCACTCCTTGGCCAGTTCGACGGCGGCGCGAACCAGATGGCCCTGGTGTTTTTCCAGCTGGCCTTCAAAGCGTTCGAACAGGGTAAAGGCGTCAGCGGTGGCCCCTGCAAAACCGGCAAGGACCTGGCCGTGGTACAGGCGACGCACTTTTTTGGCGTTGCCTTTCATCACGGTATTGCCAAGGGAAACCTGGCCGTCGCCGCCCATGACGACTTTGCCGTGGCGACGAACTGAAACGATGGTGGTCAAGGGGAGAGTCTCCACGCTGCGGGGCGAAAATGCCCTGATGGAACTCATATGGGGGTGGCGGGGGAGATTTCAACCGTAGGAAGGATGTGCGGACGAGTGGTGTCTAGCGGGCTGGCACAGGCTTGAGCGCACTATAAAACCAGTGTGGGAGCTGGCTTGCCTGCGATAGCGGTGTACCAGTCACTGAAAATATTGACTGATACACCGCTATCGCAGCATAGGTATCTACACAACTTTGCCGCAACGCCTAGATCCAGGCAGATAGCGCAGTTGTGGCGAGCGGGCTTGCCCCGCGCTGGGCTGCGAAGCAGCCCCAGTAAGCCGTATGCGGTGTATCAGATACTCCGTAGCGGCTGGTTTTAGGGCTGCTTCGCAGCCCAGCGCGGGGCAAGCCCGCTCGCCACGGGGGAGTTCGTCAGTTTCTGAAAGTTGTGTAGATACCTATGGCTATCGCAGGCAAGCCAGCTCCCACATTTGATTCGTGTTGGCTGTGGATCAACGGCTCTGGCGTTGTTGTAACAGCAGGTTGCTAAAGCCCGCCCCGGCCAGTTGTTTCTGCGCCACGGTCAGCTGTTCACGGTTGCTGAACGGCCCGACCAACACGCGATACCAGGTCGCCTCCTTCACCGTCCCGGACTCCACCGTCACCGTCTGCCCGAGCAGGATGATCTGCGCACGCACCCGATCGGCATCCGCCTGCTTGGGGAACGAGCCCGCCTGCAGGAAGAACTTGGTCACTGGCGCCGCCTTGGTGGTAGCGACCGGTGGTGCCGGTGGCGGGGTAATCCCGGCCAGTGCCGCCTGGGCCCGCGCGGTGTCGATCTTCGCTGCTTCCGCCGGGGTTACCGGGGTCGTCGGCACCTGCGGTGTCGGCAGGGTTTTCTCCGGCACGGCGTCTTGCGGCACGATCACTTCCGATTCCGGCAGCAGCGTGTAGAAGTCGTATTTCGGCTTCACAGGTGCGGTCGGGCTCGGTGGTGTCTTGTTCGCTTCGGCGATCTTGCTGGCTTTCTGCTGCTCCTGCTTGACCCGCTTGACGTCTTCACCCTGGCCCGGTTCCAGTTTCATCAGGAACACGATAAACGCACCGACCGACAGGCCGATGGCCAGCCACATCCAGCCCGGGATCGGTTGTTTGGCCGGTGCCTGGTAGCGGCTGGCGCCGCGCTTGGGTGCAGGTTTTTTCTTGGCTGCCAACTTACATACGCTCCAGAGTTTCCAGGCCCAACAGTTCCAGGCCTTGCTTGAGGGTCCGTCCAGCCAGTGCGGCGAGGCGCAGGCGGCTTTGCTTTTGCGTTTCGTCGTCGGCACTCAGGATCGGGCAGTTCTCGTAGAAGCTGGAGAACAACCCGGCGACTTCATACAGGTAGGTGCACAGAATATGCGGCGTGCCTTTCTCGCCCACGCTGTTGAGCACTTCGCCGAACTGCGCCAGCTTGGCGGCCAGGTCGTGCTCTTGCGGCGCTTGCAGTATGATCTGGCCGTCGACTTCGCTGAAATCCTTGCCCAGCTTGCGGAATACGCCCGCCACACGGGTGTAGGCATACAGCAGATACGGCGCGGTATTGCCTTCGAAGTTGAGCATCAGCTCGAAGTTGAAGCTGTAGTCGCTGGTGCGGTGCTTGGACAGGTCGGCATATTTCACCGCGCCAATCCCCACCACCCGGGCGATGTTGCGCAGGTCGGCATCGGCCAGTTCCGGGTTCTTTTCCTTCACCAGGTTGTAGGCACGCTCCTGGGCTTCGTTCAGCAGGTCGATCAGCTTCACGGTGCCGCCGTCGCGGGTCTTGAACGGGCGGCCATCGGCGCCGTTCATGGTGCCGAAGCCCATGTGTTCCATGTGCATCGGGTGGGTGACGAAACCGGCGCGGCGCGCCACTTCGAACACTTGCTGAAAGTGCAGGGCCTGGCGCTGGTCGACGAAATACAGCGCACGGTCGGCCTTGAGCACGCCGCTGCGGTAGCGCACGGCTGCAAGGTCAGTGGTGGCGTACAGATAGCCGCCGTCGGCCTTGACGATGATCACCGGCAGCGGCTCGCCGTCGGCCGTCTTGAATTCGTCGAGGAACACGCACTGGGCGCCGTTGCTTTCAACCAGCAAGCCCTTGGCCTTGAGGTCGTTGACCACATTGATCAGGTCGTCGTTGTAGGCGCTTTCGCCCATGACGTCGGCCATGGTCAGCTTGACGTTCAGCAGTTCGTAGATTTTCTGGCAGTGGGACAGGGAAATATCGCGAAAGCGTGCCCACAGCTCCAGGCATTCCTGGTCGCCGGCCTGCAGCTTGACCACCAGGCCACGGGCGCGATTGGCGAACTCTTCGGATTCGTCAAAGCGCTTTTTGGCAGCGCGGTAGAAGTTTTCCAGGTCCGACAGTTCGTTGCTGGTGATGGGGTTCTCTTGCAGGTACGCCATCAGCATGCCGAACTGGGTGCCCCAGTCACCCACGTGGTTCTGGCGGATCACGGTGTCGCCGAGGAACTCCAGGACCCGCGCCACGCCGTCGCCAATGATGGTCGAGCGCAGGTGGCCGACGTGCATTTCCTTGGCCAGGTTGGGTGCCGACAGGTCGATGGCCACACGCTGCACAGGGCCGGCCTTGCGCACGCCGATTTTGGCGTCGGCCAGGGCGGCGTCCAGGCGCGAAGCCAGGGCCTGGGTGTTCTGGAAAATATTGATAAAGCCAGGGCCGGCGATTTCGGCCTTGCTGACCTGTGGGTCGGCCGGCAGTGCGGCAATGATTTTTTCCGCGAGGTCGCGCGGCTTCATGCCTGCAGGCTTGGCCAGCATCATTGCGATGTTGCTGGCGAAGTCACCGTGGGTCTTGTCTCGAGAGTTTTCCACCTGGATCGCCGGCGTCAGGCCTTCAGGCAACACACCTTCGTTGACGAGTTGGGTGAGGGCTTGTTGGATCAACTGGCGAATTGTGTCTTTCATGGTGTTCTCTTTCGACCGCATGCGGCGGCGCGCGATGCGCAGGTGGAAAAACTGGACATTATCCGGTGCGAGGGCGGGCTTGCCAACCATCAAGGTCCGTTACTGGACCTGCGGGCCTCATCGCGGGCCAGCCCGCTCCCAGATTTGACGTCGTTCACAGTTCAAAATGTGGGAGCTGGCTTGCCTGCGATAGCGATGTATCTATCAGTACAAATCCACCGGATCGACATCCAACGACCATCGCACCTGTCGCCCGCTGGGCATTTGCTCCAGAGCAAGCAACCAGCTACTTAATAGGCGATGCAGCGGCGCACGGGCGCTGGCTTGCAAGAGTAACTGCGCGCGATAACGCCCGGCGCGGCGTTCCATCGGTGCTGGCACAGGGCCCAGCAACTCAATGCCGCTCAGACCCAGCTCGCCGAGCAAACGTTCAGCCGCGCTGCATGCTTCATCCAGGAAACCTTCGGCCTGTCCCGGTTTATGGGCCTCGGCGCGCAACAGGGCAAGGTGCGCAAAGGGCGGTAGGCCGGCGGAGCGACGCTCGCTCAATGCCTGCTCGGCGAAGGCGAAGTAGCCTTGCTCTGTCAGTTGAATCAGCAGTGGGTGGTCGGCCAAGTGGGTCTGGATGATCACTTTGCCGGGTTCCTCGGCACGTCCGGCGCGGCCTGCGACCTGCACGATCAGTTGCGCCATGCGCTCACTGGCGCGAAAGTCCCCGGAGAACAACCCGCCATCGGCATCCAGGATCGAGACCAGGGTCACGCGGGGGAAGTGATGGCCTTTAGCAAGCATCTGCGTGCCTACCAAAATGCAGGGCTGGCCTTTCTGGATGGTGGCAAACAACTGGTTCATCGCGTCCTTGCGCGACGTACTGTCGCGGTCTACCCGCAGTACCGGGAAGTCCGGAAACAGAATCCCCAGGCGTTCCTCGGCGCGCTCGGTGCCTGCGCCTACTGGCCGCAGGTCGACTTTGCCGCATTGCGGGCAATGGCGCGGGACCCGTTCCACATGGCCGCAGTGATGGCAGCGCAACTCGCCGGAGCGCTGGTGCACGGTCATCCGTGCATCGCAACGGTTGCACTCGGACATCCAGCCGCAGTCGTGACACAGCAGAGTTGGCGCAAAGCCCCGGCGATTGAGGAACACCAGCACTTGCTGGCCGGCAGCCAGGGTCTGGCCGATGGCTTGTTGCATCGGCCCGGAAATACCGCTGTCCAGTGGCCGGCTTTTTACATCCAGGCGCAGGAAACGCGGTTGCTTGGCACCGCCCGCCCGCTCGTTGAGGCGCAGCAGGCCGTAGCGCCCGGTATAGGCGTTGTGCAGGCTCTCCAGGGAGGGCGTGGCCGAGCCCAGCACAATCGGGATGTTTTCCTGGCGTGCGCGCACCAGGGCCAGGTCGCGGGCGTGGTAGCGCAGGCCTTCCTGCTGCTTGTAAGAGCCGTCGTGTTCTTCGTCGATGATGATCAGGCCGGGGTTTTTCATCGGCGTGAACAGGGCCGAGCGGGTACCGATAATAATGTCGGCCTCGCCGTCCCGGGCGGCAAGCCAGGACTCCAGGCGCTCGCGGTCGTTGACGGCCGAGTGCACCAGGGCAATCCGCGCATTGAAGCGTTGCTCGAAGCGCGCCAGGGTCTGGGGGCCGAGGTTGATCTCGGGGATCAGCACCAGTGCCTGCTTACCGGCTTCCAGGGTTTCGCGGATCAACTGCAAATAGACTTCGGTCTTGCCACTGCCGGTGACGCCGGCCAGCAGGAACGCGTGGAAGCTGTCGGCGCCAGCGCTGATGGCTTCAAAGGCGGCGCGCTGTTCCGGGTTCAGCGGCAGTTCCGGTTGGGCCAGCCAGTGCTCATGGCGCTCGCCGGGGGCATGGCGACGGATTTCCACTTGCACCAGGTCCTTGGCCAGCAGCAGGTCCAGGCTGTCCTTGCTCAACATCAGTTTGCTCAGCAACTGATGGGCAACGCCGTGGGGATGCTGCGCCAGGGTGGCCAGGGCCTCACGCTGGCGCGGGGCGCGGGCGATGCGCGGGTCGTCCAGGCGCGCGCCGGGGGCCATCGACCAGAAGCGCTCCTGGCGGGCCTCGGCCAGCTCGCCCTGGCGCAACAGCACCGGCAACGCCCAGCTCAAGGTGTCGCCCAGGCTGTGCTGGTAATACTGGGAGGTCCACAGGCACAGCTTGAACAGCGACGCCGGCAGCGGTGGCGTGGCATCGAGGATGGCCAGGGCCGGCTTGAGCTTTTCTGCCGGCACTTCGCTGTGGTCCGCCACTTCGATCAGGATCCCGATCATCTCCCGCCGGCCGAACGGCACGCGCACGCGCATCCCTGGCTGCAACTGCGCCCGCACCACACCGGCAGGCGCCCGATAATCGAACAAGCGGCGCAGGGGCGAGGGCAGGGCGAGGCGCAAAATGGCGTCGGGCACGCGGGAGGTTCTCATATGGCAGGCGGTGGAGAAGGGCGCGAGCCTAGCAGACCCGCAGGGGAGTGTCCTGCCACAGTTTCTGATGAAAGGGGGCATGGCGGCGCTTGCGCGTTTAAAAAGCTCTGGTAGAATCCGCGGCCTAATTACGTGCGGTATTCGACAATAGTGTCGAGTGGCGGCACGCTAGCCTGAGGAAGACACCATGAAAGCCGATATCCATCCAGCGTACGAAACCATCCAAGTTACTTGCAGCTGCGGCAACAAGTTCGAAACTCGTTCGAACCTGTGCAAGCCACTGGGTACTGACGTATGCAACGAGTGCCACCCGTTCTACACCGGTAAGCAGAAGACTCTGGATACTGGCGGCCGTGTACAGCGCTTCGCCGACCGTTTCGGTGCTTTCGGCAAGAAAGCTCCAGCAGCAGAGTAAGGTTCAAGAGCCTGATGGGCTTTTACCTGCTAATGAAAAAGGCGTCCCTTGCGGGCGCCTTTTTTGTGCCTGCGATTTGGCTGTCGGTCGCCCAGGCCGAGGTGTTTTGCCCTACGCCCACTGCACTCAGCACCTTCGAGGTGCAGCGCGTGGTCGATGGCGACACCGTCCGCCTCAAGGACGGCCGCAGTGTGCGGATGATCGGCGTCAATGCCCCGGAGACCGGCAAGAAAGGCCGCCCGGACGAGCCATTCGCCGTGGCTGCGCGCCAACGCCTGCAAGGGTTGGTGGATGCCAGTGGTGGTCGGGTCGGGGTGGTGTCGGGCCGTGAGGGCAAGGACCGTTACGGGCGGACCCTGGCCCATCTTTATGGGGCCAACGGCGCAAACCTGGAGGCCCAACTGCTCGCCGAGGGCCTCGGATTCTTGGTGGCGGTGGCGCCGAATGTCGACTTGGTCGCCTGCCAGCAGGCGGCCGAGCGCAGTGCGCGCGCTGCCAGGTTGGGCCTGTGGCGCCAGTCACCCGTGCAGAAAGCCGAGCAAATCAGGCAGTCGGGCTTTGCCGTGGTCAGTGGCCGCGTAAGCAAGGTCGAACGCAATCGTGGCGGGATCTGGATCGAATTGCAGGGCTCTCTGGTATTACGGGTTGCACCCAATCTTGTCGGACAATTCGATGACGCCTTGCTCCGGCGCCTGCAAGGCCAGGATATCGAGGCCCGTGGCTGGGTGGTGGACCGCTCTCGGCGTGGCGGCCTGAAAAGTGGCCAGGCGCGTTGGCTGCTCCCGTTGACCGATCCCGGCATGCTGCAATTGGCACAATAAGAAAAATTGTAGACATTTTTTCTATCGATTGTGAACAGTTGTAGGCCTTGTATCCCGTGGCTCTTGGCCGAAAGTCGTAGGGTAGGGCCCTTGACACCTGTGACTACTCAGTCTTGTGGGGACTTTGCGAGGCGAGTATCCTCGGCGATCCGTCGTCCAACAGTAAAAAGCGGAATGCCGATATGTCTGATTTGAAAACTGCCGCTCTCGAATATCATGCCCATCCTCGTCCAGGAAAGCTGAGTGTCGAGCTCACCAAAGCCACTGCTACCGCCCGCGACCTGTCGCTGGCGTACAGCCCCGGTGTAGCCGAGCCCGTGCGTGAAATCGCCCGCGATCCCGAACTGGCCTACAAATACACCGGCAAGGGCAATCTGGTTGCAGTGATTTCTGATGGCACCGCGATTCTTGGCCTGGGTAACCTCGGCCCATTGGCTTCCAAGCCAGTGATGGAAGGCAAGGGCGTACTGTTCAAGCGCTTTGCCGGCATCGACGTCTTCGACATCGAAGTCGACTCCGAAAGCCCACAGGCCTTCATCGACACCGTCAAGCGCATCTCCATCACCTTCGGTGGCATCAACCTGGAAGACATCAAGGCACCTGAGTGCTTCGAGATCGAAAAGGCCCTGATCGAACAGTGCGACATCCCGGTATTCCACGATGACCAGCACGGCACCGCGATCGTTACCGCAGCCGGCATGATCAACGCCCTGGAAATCGCTGGCAAAACCCTGTCCGACGCGAAGATCGTCTGCCTGGGCGCCGGCGCTGCGGCCATCTCCTGCATGAAGCTGATTGTGAGCATGGGCGCCCGCCTTGAAAACATCTACATGGTCGACAGCAAGGGCGTGATCCAGTCCGAGCGTACCGACCTGAACCAGTACAAGGCGATGTTTGCCCACCCGTCCTCCAAGCGCACCCTGGCAGACGCACTGGATGGTGCTGACGTGTTCGTCGGCCTGTCCGGCCCGAACCTGCTGAGCGCCGAAGGCCTGAAGTCCATGGCGGCCAACCCGATCGTGTTCGCCTGCTCGAACCCTGATCCGGAAATCGCCCCGGAACTGGCACACGCCACCCGTAACGATGTGATCATGGCCACTGGCCGTTCGGACTACCCGAACCAGGTCAACAACGTACTGGGCTTCCCGTTCATCTTCCGTGGCGCCCTGGACGTTCGCGCCAAGCGCATCAACGAAGAGATAAAAGTGGCTGCTGCCAACGCCCTGCGTGAACTGGCCAAGCTGCCGGTACCTCAGGACGTGTGCGACGCCTACGGTGGCGGCAAACTGGAATTTGGCCGTGAGTACATCATTCCCAAACCAATGGATAAGCGCCTGATCACCGTGATCTCCGATGCCGTGGCCAAGGCCGCCATCGAGACCGGTGTGGCAACCCTGCCGTATCCGAAGAACTACCCGCTGCAAAGCGTGGATGATGTGTTCAACGGCTAAGCCGTTGTAGCGCACCAACAAAAAGCCCCGGCTCTTGCGAGCCGGGGCTTTTTTGTGGCTCTTGTCCCGTCCTGAATAAGGTTTACACCTTCTGACCTATCTTCAGGAGGAACCAATGGATTCGGGCAAAAGGCGGAGCCAGCGTGACTACACGCTAGCCTTTAAATTATCGGTCGTAGACCAGGTCGAAAAGGGCGAGTTGAGTTATAAAGAGGCTCAACGGCGCTACGGCATTCAGGGCCGGTCCACGGTACTGGTCTGGCTACGCAAGCATGGCCGGCAGGACTGGAGCCAAGGCGCCTCAATTCGAGAGCCGAGGAGCAGGTCCATGACCGAGCAAACCCTCCCGCTGACACCCGAGCAGCGGATCAAAGAGCTCGAAGAACAGCTGGCGCTAAGCAATCAGAAGGCGCAATTCTTCGAAGCCGTCGTGAATGTTCTGAAGAATGACTACGGTGTTTGCGTCGTAAAAAAGCGACTCGGCAAGTCCTCTCGCAAGGGCAAATCCAAGACCTGAGCATCACCAGGGCTTGCCTGTTCATGGGCATTTCGCGCCAAGCGTATTACCAACGTAATCGAGCTTTTGACGCAAGGACTCGTCAAGATCAAGAGGTCATGGACTTTGTTCTTGAAAAGCGCCGCCGCCAGCCCAGGATAGGCACGCGCAAGCTGCATTACCTGATGAGCGTCGAAGTTGGCGCGCCAGTGCGGGTCGGTAGAGACCGCCTGTTTAGCATCTTGCGCAACGCTCGAGAACTGGTGGTGCGCAAACGGGCTTACCACAAAACGACGGACAGCCATCACCGCTTTCGCCGCCATCCGAATTTGCTCAAAGAGGGTCCAGGACAAATCGTTGCCAGCAGGCCCGAGCATGTCTGGGTCGCAGATATAACCTACCTTCCGACACAGGAAAGCGTCGCCTACGTGAGCCTCGTGACAGACGCTTACTCGCGCAAGATCGTAGGCCATCATGTGCATGAGAGCTTGCATACCGAGTCGGTGATCAAAGCGATGGAAAAAGCAATTAGCAAACGTCGAAGCAAGCTGCCACTGATCCATCACTCAGACCGTGGAGCCCAATACTGCTCCGAGCTTTACCAGCGCTTGCACGCTAGCCATAACGTTAGATGCTCAATGACCGACGGATATGACTGCTACCAGAATGCTCTGGCAGAAAGGATAAACGGGATCTTGAAGACCGAGCTTTTGCTGTGCCGCCCTAAAAACCTGGCGGAAGCAGTGAAAATGGTGGATGAATCGGTGCTGATCTACAACGGGGAACGGCCACACCTGTCCCTGAAATACAAAACGCCCGATGCGGTGCATCGGGCGTTTTGAGACTGAAACAGGTGTAAACCTATTTCAGGACTAGACATCTACATATAACCCCTTGTGGGAGCGGGCTTGCTCGCGAAGGCGGTGGATCAGTCGGCATTTTTTGGTGACTGACCCACCGCCTTCGCGAGCAAGTCCGCTCCCACAAGGGGGTCTGTGTTAATCAGAACAGATCGATCGGCGCCGACTCATCCGCAGGCAACGGGCTGCCCGGTGCCACGCCATTCCCCAGTTCATTCATTGACGGCGGCGTGTCTTCGCTCTTGAACAGCTCAAAGTACGCATTCGGCGTGCCGGGTGCTGCAGCGCGGCCGCTGATCGGGTCGATGCGCAGGCTGAGGATGCCTTCCGGCTCGGCCTGGGTGTGGGCCGGCTTGTCCTTGAGGGCGCCGCCCATGTAGCTCATCCAGATCGGTAGCGCGACGGTGCCGCCGTATTCGCGGCGGCCGAGGCTTTCCGGCTGGTCGTAACCCGTCCAGACGGTGGTGATGTAGTCGGCGTTGTAGCCGGAGAACCACGCATCCTTGGATTCATTGGTGGTACCGGTCTTGCCCGCCAGGTCCGTGCGGCCCAGGGCCAGCGCACGGCGGCCGGTGCCGCGCTTGATCACGTCCTGCAGCATGCTGGTGAGGATGTAGGTCGTACGTCCGTCAACCACGCGCTCAGCCACCGCCGGTGTTTGCGGGACGGCTGCGGCATCGGTGGGGGCAGCGCCAGGCACAGGCTCGATAGTGATGCCGCCGTTGGCAGGGGCGGCCAGGCCATCGCTGGCGGCGACACCGTTGGGTACGCTCGGCGGGTTGGCAACAAACAACGTGTCGCCGTTGCGGCTCTCGATCTTGTCGATCAGGTACGGCGTGATCTTGTAGCCGCCGTTGGCAAACGTACTCCAGCCCGTCGCGATTTCCATCGGGGTGAGGGTGGCGGTGCCCAGGGCCAGGGACAGGTTGGGCGGCAGGTCCTGCTTGTTGAAGCCAAAGCGGGTCATGTAGTCGATCGTCTTGCCCACGCCCATCGCCTGCAGCAAGCGGATCGACACCAGGTTGCGCGACTTGTACAGCGCCTCGCGCACGCGGATCGGCCCGAGGAAGGTGTTGGTGTCGTTCTTCGGACGCCAGACCTTGTCCAGGTACTCGTCGACAAACACGATAGGCGCGTCGTTGACCAGGCTGGCTGCGGTATAGCCGTTATCCAGCGCGGCGCTGTAGACAAATGGCTTGAAGCTCGAGCCCGGCTGGCGCTTGGCCTGGGTGGCGCGGTTGTAGTTGCTCTGCTCGAAGGCGAAGCCACCGACCAGGGCGCGGATCGCACCGTTCTGCGGGTCCAGGGACACCAGGGCACCCTGGGCGACCGGGACCTGGCTGAATTTCAGGCTGTCGTCCTTCTGGCGCTGCACGCGGATCAGGTCGCCGACCTGGGTCACGTCCGATGGCTGCTTGGGCATCGGCCCCATGCTGTTGGTGTTCAGGAAGGGTCGCGCCCACTTCATGCTGTCCCACGCCACATGTTCTTCGCCGCTGCGGGTCAGTACCTGCACGCCGTCTTTTTTCACCTGGGTGACGATGGCGGGATCCAGGCCGCTGATGGAGCGCTGCTTGCCCAGTTCGACCGTCCACGCGCTCAGGGTCTTGCCCGGCAGGCGCGATTCCGGCCCACGGTAGCCATGGCGCTGGTCATAGGTGATCAGCCCTTCATGCACGGCGTTGTTGGCTATTTCCTGCAAGTTGCTCGGAATGGTCGTAGTGACGCGGAAACCTTCGGTGTAGGCATCGCTGCCATAGCGGCCGACCATTTCGGCGCGGGCCATCTCGGCGATGTACGGCGCGCTGACTTCTGGCGTCGGTACGTGGTAGCTGGCATTCAACGGCTCGGCCACCGCCGTTTCATAGGCGTTCTGGTCGATCTTGCCCAGCTTGTACATGCGCCCCAGGATCCAGTCGCGACGCTCCTTGCTGCGGGCCGGGTTGGCCAGCGGGTTGAAGCGCGATGGCGCTTTGGGCAGGCCGGCAATCATTGCCATTTGTGCCAGGCTGGCGTCACGAATCGACTTGCCGTAGTACACCTGAGACGCCGCCTCGATCCCATAGGCGCGGTTGCCCAGGTAGATCTTGTTGACGTACAGCTCAAGGATTTCGTCCTTGGTCAGTTGGCGTTCAATCTGCAGCGCCAGGAGGATTTCCGTGGCCTTGCGCGAGAAGCTGCGCTCGCTGGTGAGGAAGAAGTTCTTCGCCACCTGCATGGTGATGGTGCTGCCGCCCGATTGAATGTGTCCGCTTTTTACCAGTTGCGTAGCCGCGCGCACCAGGCTGCTGGGGTCGACGCCATAGTGGTTGGCAAAATTATCGTCTTCGGCCGACAGCAGGGCATTGATGAAATTGGGCGGAATGTCGGCGAAACGGATCGGGGTGCGGCGCATTTCGCCGAACTCCGCGATCAGTTTTTCATCGCTGCTGTAGACCCGCAAAGGAATCTGCAACTGGATACTTCTCAGGGCCTCTACCGAGGGCAATCCCGGGCTAAGGTAGAGATAGGCGCCGCTGAACACGAGCAGCAGCCCGCAAACGATCGCGACGAAGGAGTACCCGAAAAACTTCAGCAGACGAATCAAGGCTTTTGGATTTCCAGAGAAAAGAATGAGTTAGGTGTCGGGATAGGCATGACTAGGAATGTATCGACCCGACCTGCGGATAAAAAGCGGGAAAAAACGCTGGGCATTAAAGCATTTTTCGCCTCGGGGCGTCATGGGCGCCGCTCAACCGAGCCGACCGAATGCATCAAACCCGCAACTGAGCAGCCCTGAGACAGGCAAAGCTTTAGGGAGTTTTATGAGAAAGGGATTTTTCAGGCGAAAAGCCAATACTTTACTGGGTGTGGACATCCAGGACAGCGGCGTCAAGGTACTGGAGCTGGCCCGTGCCGGCGAGGACTATGCGGTGCGTGCATATGCGAGCCAGCCGTTGCCGGGTCATGCGGTGGTCGACAGTAATATCGTTGATCTGGAGGTTGTCGCGCAGACCATTTCCAAGGCATTGTTCCGGGCGCAGATCCAGGTCACGCATGCCGCAGTTGCCGTGGCGGGCCCTGCGGTGATCAGCAGGGTGGTTGCGCTGGAGGCGGGGCTTGAGCCCGACGAGATGGAGCAGCGCTTGCGCTGTGAAGCCGACCAGTACATTCCTTATCCGCTGGATGAGGTAGCCATTGATTTTCAGGTCCAGGGCCCATCGGGTCGTGAACCCGGTTATGTTGATGTGCTGCTTGTGGCGTGTCTCAAGGAGCAGGTGGAAGCGCGCGAAGCGGTATTGGCCATGGCTGGCCTGGTTGCGCGAGTGGTGGATGTAGAGGCGTTTGCCATGGCGCGGATGACCTACCAGGTGGTCGCCCGGATAGCGCCGGGGAGTGGGATCAATAGTGCACAATGGGCAGCCGATGCCCAGGGATTGCGGGTCGCCTGCGGTTTGGCCCTCAGGAGTTTCGATTGATGACAAGAATCAACCTTTTACCCTGGCGTGAAGAGCGCGCTGAGCGCCGTCGCAGGTTTTTCCTGATTTTTCTGTTGGTGATCACCACTATTGCATTGGCCGCCGTATGGCTGGCCGACCGGGTCATTGACCGGGCGATTGATCGGCAAGTGGCCCGTAACAACCACTTGAGCAAGCAAGTCACGGTATTGGACTCGCGGATCAAGACCATCGACGAACTGCGCGAACAGCGTCAGCAACTGATGGAGCGGATGAAGGTGGTCGAAGACCTACAGGGTCATCGCGCATTCGGCCAGGATTTGTTCGAGCAGTTGGCCCGGGCGATGCCGGATGGCGTTCAACTGCGCGAGGTGAGTGTCAGTGGCACATCGGTGGAGGTCACCGGCACGGCGGTGTCCAGCGATGATGTCGCCCGGCTGATGCGCAGCCTGGAAGCTTCCAACACCCTACGCGCGCCCAATCTGCGGCATGTCCGGGCCGAGGAGGGTGGTGCGGGCAGCGCCTTCCAGTTGATGGTGGACCATGGGGAGCACCGGGAGACGCAGCGGTGAGCCTCGTGTCCAGCCCGCCAGGGCTGGCACTCCCGCAACTCTCCACGCTGTACCGCAACACCGCTCGCTGGCCGCTGGCTGGCAGGCTTGTGGTGGGCGCGGTACTCGCCTCGCTGGTGCTGGTGGCGGGGGATGCTGTCTACCTGAGCAGCGCCCGCGAGGTGTTGCAACGCCGGGAAGCGGGAGAAATAGCGCTGCGCCAGCAGTTTGCTGCAAAAGCCCGGCTAGCTGCCCGGCATGAAGGGGTAGTGCGCGAGCTTGAAACCCTACGTGTCGCCTTCAACGAGCAGTTGCGCCAAATGCCGACACTGACGCAAATGCCCGGCCTGCTGGAAGACTTCGCCCGGCTGGGGCAAGCCAGCGGGGTGCTGCTCGAGCAACTCAGCGTGCAGGAGGAGCAGGTGCAGCCCGGGTTCGTCGAGCGGCCGATGCAGCTCAGGCTGCTCGGTACCTATCACGATCTGTTGGCTTTCATCAGTGGGGTGGCTGGGTTGTCGCATATCGTTACCCTGCATGACTTTGTCATTCGTCCTGAGGGTCCCCAGGATGGCGCATTGTTGAGCCTGACGATGCTCGCCAAGACCTACAGGTACGGCAACCAGGGAGCCTTACCATGAACCGCCTCAAGGTTGCCTGCCTGAGCCTGCTGCTTCTGGCTGGATGCGAGCGTGACCCGCAGTTGCAGGCGTTGAATGACGAGTTGCAATTGATTCGCCAGCAGGTGCTGCCGCTTGCGGACGAAACGCCTGCAGCATTGGCGGGGCCGCGGGTTGTCTCCAGCTCGCCACCCGTGCGTGATCCCTTCCAGCCAGCGGACCAGCCCGCCAGTCGACCCACCGGCAAAGCCGGACCTGCGCCGGACTTCGACCGCCCCCGGCAGTTTCTCGAAGGTTTTGCCGTGGACCAGTTCCAGATGGTCGGCACCTTGTCCCTGGGCGCGCAGACATTTGCCCTGCTGCGCGGCGCGGCAGGTGTTCATCGCCTGGCGGTGGGGGATTACCTGGGGACCGACCATGGGCGTGTCGTGGCGATCCATGAGGGGCAGTTGGAGCTGGTCGAACTTTTTCCCGATGGCGAGGGTGCCTGGCTTGAGCGCCCGCGCACCTTGGTGTTGAACGTGAACTCATAACGGAAGCAAAAAATGAAAAGGATTATTTCGTCCTTCGGTGTGGCGCTATGGATAGCGTTCACGGCACCGATGACTGAGGCTGTGCCCAAGCGGATTGACCTGATTCAACTGCCGCCTCCCGGTGCTTCGCCCTTGGGCGCCGGGCGTGGGGCCTATAGCGGTGACAGGCTCTCTCTCAACTTCCAGGACATCGAGGTTCGTGCAGTACTTCAGCAGATTGCCGACGTGGCTGGCCTCAACCTGGTGGCCGGCGATGATGTGCAGGGCTCGATTACCCTGCGCCTCAAGGACGTGCCCTGGGATCAGGCCCTGGACCTGGTGCTGCAAGCCAAGGGGCTCGATAAGCGGGTGACGGCCAATGTGCTGCTGGTGGCGCCGGCTGAGGAACTGGCCTCTCGCGAACTGCTGGCCTTGGAGTCGCGCAAGTTGATGACCGAGCTGGCGCCCTTGCGGCGGGAGCTGTTGCAAGTCAATTACGCCAAGGCGGCCGAGTTGGCCAAGCTGTTCCAGTCGGTGAGCGGGCCTGAAGGTGTGGCCGATGAGCGTGGTTCGGTGACGGTAGATGACCGTACCAACAACATCATCGCCTACCAGACGGGGGAGCGCCTGGAGGAGCTGCGGCGCATCGTCAATCAGTTGGATATCCCGGTGCGGCAGGTGATGATCGAGGCGCGGATAGTCGAAGCCAATGTCGACTATGACAAAAGCGTGGGCGTGCGCTGGGGTGGTTTGCTGCGCAATAAAGGTAATTGGGGCGGTGGTGGGGTTGGCAATAAAACACCAGGTGAGGGTGAGCCGCCCGATAGCTCGCCGTTCGTTGACCTGGGCGTGGTTAACGCAAGCTCTGGCCTGGGCGTCGCGTTTATCACCGATAACGTGCTGCTGGACCTGGAACTCACGGCCATGGAAAAAGGCGGCAACGGCGAAGTGATCTCCCAGCCCAAGGTGGTCACCTCCAACAAGGAGACCGCGCGGATTCTCAAGGGCACCGAGATTCCTTATCAGGAAGCCACTTCCGAGGGGGCGACTTCGGTCTCGTTCAAGGAGGCCTCGCTTTCTTTGGAGGTGACGCCGCAAATCACGCCGGATGATCAGGTCATCATGGAAGTCCGGGTGACCAAGGATGAGCCGGACTACCTGAACAAACTCAACGATGTGCCGCCGATCAAGAAGAACGAGGTCACTGCCAAGGTTCTGGTCAAGGATGGCGAGACCATTGTCCTTGGCGGGGTTTTCTCCAAAAACCAAAGCAAGGTGGTAGATAAAGTGCCATTTTTGGGCGATGTGCCGTATCTTGGCCGCCTTTTCCGGCGTGATGTCGTTGCCCAAAGAAAATCCGAGCTGCTGGTATTCCTGACTCCGCGTATTATGAATAACCAGGCGATTGCTGTGAGTCGTTGATTCTGTGCGAAATTTGATTCTTGTAGGGCCGATGGGGGCTGGAAAAAGCACCATCGGCCGTTTGCTGGCCAAAGAGCTGCGCCTGCCATTCAAAGACTCCGATAAGGAAATTGAATTGCGCACGGGCGCCAATATCCCGTGGATCTTCGATAAGGAAGGCGAACTGGGCTTTCGTGACCGCGAGCAGGCGATGATTGCCGAACTTTGCGGCTGCGATGGCGTGGTATTGGCCACCGGCGGCGGCGCGGTGATGCGCGAGGAAAACCGACGGGCGCTGCATGCCGGCGGTCGGGTGGTCTATTTGCATGCGTCGGTCGAGCAGCAGGTCGGACGCACTGCGCGTGATCGCAACCGGCCATTGCTGCGCACCGCCAACCCCGAGAAAACCCTGCGGGACTTGCTGACGCTGCGCGATCCGCTTTATCGGGAAATCGCCGATCTGGTGGTGGAAACCGATGAACGGCCACCGCGCATGGTCGTAATCGATATTCTCGAGCGCTTGCAGCAACTAGCGCCCCGTTAAAGCCAGGGCCGAAATGCGCTATCCTCGGCAACGCGTTGCAGCCGTTCGAGGTGTGGCGTAGAGCCATCAGGCAACGTCCGATCTCGACGGTGCCAACAACGTTAATACAGGGCAGGACGCCTGCTTCCATCTTCAGCGCGGGGACACATGCAGACACTTAAGGTCGATCTTGGCGAGCGTAGCTACCCGATCCATATTGGCGAAGGTTTGTTGGACCAGCCCGAGTTGCTCGCGCCGCATATTGCCGGGCGACAAGTGGCAATCATCTCCAACGAGACAGTGGCGCCGCTCTACCTTGAGCGTCTGAGTCGCAGCCTTGCGGCGTATTCGGTGATCTCGGTGATTCTTCCCGATGGCGAAGCGTTCAAGAACTGGGAAACCCTGCAACTGATCTTTGACGGGCTGCTCACCGCGCGCCACGACCGGCGTACCACGGTGGTCGCCCTTGGCGGCGGCGTGATCGGCGACATGGCCGGCTTTGCTGCGGCGTGTTACCAGCGTGGCGTGGACTTTATCCAGGTGCCGACCACCCTGCTGTCCCAGGTCGACTCGTCGGTGGGCGGCAAGACCGGCATCAACCATCCCCTGGGCAAGAATATGGTCGGCGCGTTCTACCAGCCCAATGCCGTACTGATCGATACTGCCACCCTCAACACCCTGCCACCCCGCGAGCTGTCGGCGGGCCTGGCGGAAGTCATCAAGTACGGGCTGATCTGTGACGAGCCGTTCCTGACCTGGCTTGAAGAACACGTCGATGCCTTGCGTAACCTGGACCAGGTCGCGCTGACTGAAGCGATCTCCCGCTCCTGCGCGGCCAAGGCCCTGGTGGTCAATGCCGACGAGCGTGAGTCGGGCGTACGCGCCACCTTGAACCTGGGCCACACCTTCGGTCATGCGATTGAAACCCACATGGGCTATGGTGTCTGGTTGCATGGAGAGGCTGTGGCGGCTGGCACCGTGATGGCGTTGGAGATGTCGCAACGCCTGGGCTGGATCAGTGCCCAAGAGCGTGATCGCGGTATCCGCCTGTTCCAGCGTGCCGGGTTGCCGGTCATTCCTCCCGAGGAAATGACCGAGGCTGACTTCCTTGAACATATGGCGATAGACAAGAAAGTGATCGATGGTCGTTTGCGTCTGGTGCTGTTGCGCCGAATGGGCGAAGCGGTAGTGACCGACGATTATCCGAAAGAGATTCTACAGGCCACGCTGGGAGCGGATTACCGCGCCCTGGCCCAGCTGAAAGGTTAACCAGATCCCGATGACTAGTTTGCATGCCGACGAGGCTTTCCTCGGCCATTACCAGTTGAGCCACGACCCTTTTGCGCCACGGGTCCCCGGTTTCAAGTTTTTCCCTGCGCAGCGCAAGCCGGTGCTGGGGCAGTTGCACCACCTGGCGCGCTATAGCCAGTTGCTGCTGGTGGTCACCGGCCCTTTGGGCAGTGGCAAGACCCTGCTGCGCCAGGCACTGGTGGCCAGCACCAACAAACAATCGGTGCAGAGCGTGGTGGTTTCCGCCCGCGGCGCCGGCGATGCGGCAGGCGTGTTGCGCCAGGTTGCCCAGGCGCTGGACGTGGCCAATGCCGAGCCGACCGCGATTCTCAAGCAAGTGGTACAACTGGGCCTGACCGGCCAGGAAGTCTACCTGCTGGTGGACGACGCCGAGCAGCTCGACGAATCTGCCCTCGAAGCCTTGCTGGCGCTGGCGGCGGGTACGCCGGAAGGTCGTCCCCATGTGTTCCTGTTCGGTGAGGCGTCGCTGATTGCCGATCTGGAGCAGCTCAGTGGCGAGCAAGAGCTGTTTCACGTCATCGAATTGCAGCCCTACGAAGAAGAAGAAACCCGCGAGTACCTGGCCCAGCGCCTTGAAGGTGCGGGCCAGGGCATCGAACTTTTCTCTGCCCAGCAGATCTCTGATATTCACGAAAGCTCCGACGGCTGGCCTGGCACCATCAACCAGGTGGCCCGGGATGCAATGATCGAAGCAATGATTGCCAGCCGCTCTGCGGTTAAGCGTCCAAAGATGGGGTTCACCATGCCGAAGAAACACGTACTGGCGATTTCTGCTGTAGTCGTGGTTGCCGTCGCCGCCGCCTGGTTGATTCCTGGCCGCAATAAGGCTCCGACCGCGCCAGGCGCGCCGACCGAGCAGGCGCAACTGCCACTGGGCAAGCCCACTACCAACGGCGCACCTGCCGTTGAGTTTGCCGGCTCCGGCCAGCCTACCAACCTGCCGATGGTCGGCCAGCCGGTCATGCGTGGCCCGTTGGCAGAAGAAGCCGGCGCTATCTCCGAAGGCGACGACGGCGTGCCGGTAGAAGGCTCCAGCGCCACGCCGCCAACCGTTACCACCGTGGCCCCACCGCCTGGCGCAACAGCCAGCCCGGCACCTGTGCCGGCGGCCAAGCCAACGCCTGCTCCGACCCAGGTCGCCACCGCCAAGCCTGCCCCAGCCCCGGCCCCAGTGGTCAAGCCGACGCCAGCCCCTGCGGCCAAGCTAGCGCCAGCCGCCAAGCCCGCTGAAAAACCGGTGACCGTGGCCAAGGCCGCTGCCGGCAGCGGCTGGTACGGCAGCCAACCGGCCAAGAACTATGTGGTGCAGATCCTCGGCACCAGCTCCGAAGCCAACGCCCAGGCGTTCGTGAAAGAGCAGGGTGGCGAGTACCGTTATTTCAAGAAAGTGCTCAACGGCAAGCCTCTCTACGTGATCACCTACGGCAGTTTCCCGAGCCGCGCGGCAGCTGATTCCGCGATCAAGGCCTTGCCAGCGAAGGTTCAGGCTGGTAAACCTTGGCCTCGCACTGTTGCCAGCGTTCAACAAGAACTCGCAACAACCCGCTGAAGATCCGGCGACCTTACCCAGGTCGCCCTCCCAGCACCTCAAAAAACGACAACAGCGTGCAGCCCTGAAGGCCGCGCGCTTTGTGGTGTCTGCGTCACAGTGGCTTTTGAGTAGTAGCGGTCAAAGTTAAAAAAGTTTTGACTAGCACAGCATATCGCTTTAAACCTTTCATAAATGCGACATAGATTTGCGACAGTTCGTCGCCAAATTTGTGGGCGTCTGTGTCGGTGTGTACAATGACCTCCCTTTTGCCCCCGCTAAGCCGGCGTACGTTCGGCGTGGAAGGTAACCGGTTGAATTGAAAAGAAATTTGCCTCGAAATAAGAGGCAGCCTGGTGAGAAAGTGTCTATGAAAGCAGGTCTGTACCAACCCGATGAATTCAAGGATAACTGTGGTTTCGGCCTGATAGCCCATATGCAGGGCGAACCCAGTCATACCCTTCTGCAAACGGCCATCGAGGCCCTGACCTGCATGACCCACCGCGGTGGGATCAACGCCGACGGCAAGACCGGTGACGGTTGTGGCTTGCTGATTCAAAAGCCCGACCTGTTCCTGCGCGCCGTCGCCAAGCAAACCTTCGGCGCCGATCTGCCCAAGCAATACGCCGTGGGCATGGTGTTTTTCAATCAGGATCCGGTCAAAGCCGAGGCCGCTCGCGAAAACATGAACCGCGAGATCCTCGCCGCCGGCCTGCAACTGGTCGGCTGGCGCAAAGTGCCAATCGACACCAGCGTGCTCGGCCGTCTGGCCCACGAGCGCCTGCCGCAGATCGAACAAGTGTTTATCGCAGGCGACGGCCTGAGCGACCAGGACATGGCGATCAAGCTGTTCACCTCCCGTCGCCGCTCGTCCGTGGCCAACGCCCTGGACACCGACCACTACATCTGCAGCTTTTCCCACAAGACCATCATTTACAAAGGCCTGATGATGCCGGCGGACCTGACCGCCTTCTATCCAGACCTGAGCGATGAGCGCCTGCAAACCGCGATCTGCGTGTTCCACCAGCGCTTCTCCACCAACACCCTGCCGAAATGGCCGCTGGCCCAGCCATTCCGCTTCCTCGCCCACAACGGCGAGATCAACACCATCACCGGCAACCGCAACTGGGCCGTAGCCCGTCGCACCAAGTTCGCCAACGACTTGATGGACCTCGAAGAGCTCGGCCCATTGGTCAACCGCGTGGGTTCCGACTCCTCGAGCATGGACAACATGCTGGAACTGATGGTCACCGGCGGCATCGACCTGTTCCGTGGCGTGCGCATGATCATTCCGCCAGCGTGGCAGAACGTCGAGACCATGGACCCCGATCTGCGGGCGTTCTATGAGTACAACTCGATGCACATGGAACCGTGGGACGGCCCGGCCGGCGTGGTAATGACCGATGGCCGCTACGCGGTGTGCCTGCTCGACCGCAACGGCCTGCGCCCGGCGCGTTGGGTGACCACCACCAACGGCTTCATCACCCTGGCGTCGGAAGTCGGCGTGTGGAACTACCAGCCTGAAGACGTGATTGCCAAAGGTCGCGTCGGCCCTGGCCAGATCCTGGCCGTGGACACCGAAACCGGGCAGATCCTCGACACCGATGCCATCGACAACCGCTTGAAGTCGCGTCACCCGTACAAGCAATGGCTGCGCAAGAACGCCCTGCGCATCCAGGCGACCATGGAAGACAACGACCACGGTTCGGCTTTCTATGACGTCGACCAGCTCAAGCAGTACATGAAGATGTACCAGGTCACGTTCGAAGAGCGCGACCAGGTACTGCGCCCGCTCGGCGAGCAAGGCTACGAGGCCGTCGGTTCCATGGGCGACGATACGCCCATGGCCGTGCTGTCCCAGCGCGTGCGCACGCCGTACGACTATTTCCGCCAGCAGTTCGCCCAGGTGACCAACCCACCGATCGACCCGCTGCGTGAAGCCATCGTGATGTCCCTGGAAGTGTGCCTCGGTGCCGAGCGCAATATCTTCCAGGAATCGCCAGAGCACGCATCACGCGTGATCCTCAGCTCGCCGGTGATCTCCCCAGCCAAGTGGCGCTCGTTGATGACCCTGGAGCGTCCAGGTTTCGACCGCCAGATCATCGACCTGAACTACGACGAGAGCCTCGGCCTGGAAGCCGCGGTGCGCAACGTTGCGGATCAGGCTGAAGAAGCCGTGCGCGCCGGTCGCACCCAGATCGTGCTGACCGACCGCCATATCGCACCGGGCAAGCTGCCGATCCACGCATCCCTGGCCACCGGCGCGGTGCACCATCGCCTGACCGAAAAGGGCCTGCGCTGCGACTCCAACATCCTCGTCGAAACCGCCACCGCCCGCGACCCGCATCACTTTGCGGTGCTGATCGGCTTTGGCGCCTCGGCGGTGTATCCGTTCCTGGCTTATGAAGTGCTGGGTGACCTGATCCGTACCGGTGAAGTACTGGGCGACCTCTACGAGGTGTTCAAGAACTACCGTAAGGGCATCACCAAGGGCCTGCTGAAGATCCTGTCGAAGATGGGCATCTCCACCGTCACGTCCTATCGCGGTGCGCAACTGTTCGAAGCTATCGGCTTGTCCGAAGAAGTCTGCGAGCTGAGCTTCCGTGGCGTGCCAAGCCGCATCAAGGGCGCGCGTTTCGTCGACATCGAAGCCGAGCAGAAAGCCCTGGCAGCCGAAGCCTGGAGCGCGCGCAAGCCGATCCAGCAAGGCGGCCTGCTCAAGTTCGTGCACGGTGGCGAATACCACGCGTACAACCCGGATGTGGTCAACACCCTGCAAGCCGCTGTGCAGCAGGGCGACTACGCCAAGTTCAAGGAATACACCGCGCTGGTGGATAACCGCCCGGTATCGATGATCCGCGACCTGTTCCAGGTGAAGACCCTGGACACGCCGATGGACATCGCCGAAGTCGAGCCGCTGGAATCGATCCTCAAGCGCTTCGACTCCGCGGGTATTTCCCTGGGTGCCTTGTCGCCCGAGGCCCACGAAGCCCTGGCCGAAGCCATGAACCGCCTGGGTGCGCGTTCCAACTCCGGCGAAGGCGGCGAAGACCCGGCGCGCTACGGCACCATCAAGAGCTCGAAAATCAAGCAAGTTGCCACTGGTCGTTTCGGGGTGACCCCGGAATACCTGGTCAACGCCGAAGTGCTGCAGATCAAGGTGGCCCAGGGCGCCAAGCCTGGTGAAGGCGGGCAACTGCCGGGCGGCAAGGTCAACGGCCTGATCGCCAAGCTGCGTTACGCAGTGCCAGGCGTGACCCTGATTTCGCCACCGCCGCACCACGACATCTATTCGATTGAAGACTTGTCGCAGCTGATTTTCGACTTGAAACAAGTCAACCCGCAGGCCCTGGTCTCGGTGAAACTGGTGGCAGAAGCCGGTGTGGGCACCATCGCCGCTGGCGTGGCCAAGGCCTATGCCGACCTGATCACCATCTCTGGCTATGACGGCGGCACCGGCGCATCGCCGCTGACCTCCATCAAGTACGCCGGCGCACCGTGGGAGCTGGGCCTGGCCGAGACTCACCAGACCCTGCGCGGCAACGACCTGCGCGGCAAAGTCCGGGTACAAACCGACGGCGGCCTGAAAACCGGCCTCGACGTGATCAAGGCCGCAATCCTCGGCGCCGAAAGCTTTGGCTTCGGTACCGCGCCAATGATTGCCCTGGGCTGCAAATACCTGCGCATCTGTCACCTGAACAACTGCGCCACCGGCGTGGCGACGCAGAACGAGAAGCTGCGCAAGGATCACTACATCGGCACCGTCGACATGGTGGTGAATTTCTTCACCTACGTCGCCGAAGAAACCCGCGAGTGGCTGGCCAAGCTCGGCGTGCGTTCCCTGGAAGAGTTGATCGGGCGTACCGATCTGCTGGACATCCTCCAGGGCCAGACCGCCAAGCAGCAGCACCTGGACCTGACGCCACTGTTGGGCAGCGATCACATCCCGGCAGACAAGCCACAGTTCTGCCAGGTAGAGCGCAACCCGCCGTTCGATAAAGGCCTGTTGGCCGAGAAGATGGTCGATATGGCCGGCTCCTCGATCAATGACGCCAGCGGTGGCGAGTTCGCCTTGGATATCTGCAACTGCGATCGTTCCATCGGCGCACGGATCTCCGGCGAAATCGCGCGCAAGCACGGCAACCAGGGCATGGCCAAGGCGCCGATCACCTTCCGCTTCAAGGGCACGGCCGGCCAGAGCTTTGGTGTGTGGAACGCCGGTGGCCTGCACATGTACCTCGAAGGCGACGCCAACGACTACGTGGGCAAGGGCATGACCGGTGGCAAGCTGGTGATCGTTCCGCCAGCGGGTAGCATTTACAAGACTCAGGACAGTGCCATCATCGGCAACACCTGCTTGTACGGCGCTACCGGTGGCAAGCTGTTCGCTGCCGGCACCGCCGGTGAGCGTTTCGCCGTGCGTAACTCCGGTGCCCACACCGTGGTCGAAGGCACTGGCGATCACTGCTGCGAGTACATGACCGGGGGCTTTGTCGCGGTACTGGGCAAGACCGGTTACAACTTCGGTTCGGGCATGACCGGCGGTTTCGCCTACGTGCTGGACCAGGACAACACCTTCGTCGACAAGGTCAACCACGAGTTGGTCGAGATCCAGCGGATCAGCGGCGAAGCCATGGAGTCCTACCGGAACCACTTGCAGCACGTGCTGGACGAGTACGTCGAGGAGACCGGCAGCGAATGGGGTCGTAACCTCGCCGAGAACCTCGATGATTACCTGCGTCGTTTCTGGCTGGTCAAGCCCAAGGCTGCCAACCTGAAATCGTTGCTTTCCAGCATCCGTGCCAACCCGCAGTGATATGCGCCTGAAGAGTTTGATGAGGTTTTAACATGGCTGAACGTCTGAATAACGACTTCCAGTTCATCGATGTCGGGCGCAAAGATCCGAAGAAGAAACTGTTGCGTCAACGCAAGAAAGAGTTCGTGGAAATCTACGAACCCTTCAAACCCCAGCACTCGGCCGACCAGGCCCACCGCTGCCTGGGGTGCGGTAACCCGTATTGCGAATGGAAGTGCCCGGTGCACAACTTCATTCCCAACTGGCTCAAGCTGGTGGCCGAGGGCAACATCCTCGCCGCCGCCGAGCTGTCGCACCAGACCAACACCTTGCCGGAAGTGTGCGGCAGGGTTTGCCCTCAGGATCGTCTGTGCGAGGGTGCTTGCACCCTCAATGACGGTTTTGGCGCGGTGACCATCGGTTCGGTGGAGAAGTACATCACCGACACCGCGTTCGCCATGGGCTGGCGCCCGGACATGTCCAAGGTCAAGCCGACCGGCAAGCGCGTCGCAATCATTGGCGCAGGCCCTGCTGGCCTGGGTTGTGCCGACGTGCTGGTGCGTGGCGGCGTGACCCCGGTGGTGTTCGACAAGAACCCGGAAATCGGTGGCCTGCTGACCTTCGGCATCCCCGAGTTCAAGCTGGAAAAGACCGTGTTGAGCAATCGCCGCGAAGTCTTCACCGGCATGGGCATCGAGTTCCGCCTGAACACCGAGATCGGCAAAGACGTGACCATGGAGCAGTTGCTCGAAGAATACGATGCGGTATTCATGGGCATGGGCACCTATACCTACATGAAGGGCGGCTTTGCCGGCGAGGACCTGCCGGGTGTGTATGACGCGCTCGACTTCCTGATCGCCAACGTCAACCGCAACCTGGGCTTTGAAAAGTCGCCGGAAGATTTCGTCGACATGAAAGGCAAGAAGGTCGTGGTGCTCGGCGGTGGCGACACCGCGATGGACTGCAACCGCACGTCGATCCGCCAGGGCGCCAAGTCTGTGACCTGTGCTTATCGTCGTGACGAAGCCAACATGCCCGGCTCGCGCAAAGAGGTGAAGAACGCCAAGGAAGAAGGCGTGAAATTCCTCTACAACCGCCAGCCGATCGCCATTGTGGGTGAAGATCGCGTCGAAGGCGTGAAGGTGGTCGAGACCCGTCTCGGCGAGCCCGACGCCCGTGGCCGTCGCAGCCCTGAGCCGATCCCCGGCTCTGAAGAGATCATCCCGGCCGACGCCGTGGTCATCGCTTTCGGCTTTCGCCCAAGCCCTGCGCCGTGGTTCGAGCAGTTCCAGATCCAGACCGACAGCCAGGGCCGCGTCGTCGCCCCGGAACAAGGCCAGTACAAGCACCAGACCAGCAACCCGAAAATCTTCGCCGGTGGCGACATGGTGCGCGGCTCTGACCTGGTAGTCACCGCGATCTTCGAAGGCCGCAACGCCGCCGAAGGCATCCTGGACTACTTGCAGGTCTAATACTGATCTCCAGCAGGAATGGGATCAAAAATGTGGGAGCGGGCTTGCTCGCGAATGCGGTGTATCAGTCACTAAATAGGTCGACTGAGCCACCGCATTCGCGAGCAAGCCCGCTCCCACTTTTGTTTTGCGGCGCTCTCATATCCGCGACAAATTGACCCGATAGACAAAAGGCTGACCTGCAACCGTGCCTTTTGCGTCCGGCTCTGAGAAAATGCCCGCACTTTTTTTGCGGATGCCGACATGACTGCCCTCAAGAACGACCGTTTCCTTCGTGCCCTGCTCAAGCAACCTGTAGACGTCACCCCCGTGTGGATGATGCGTCAAGCCGGTCGCTACCTGCCGGAGTACCGCGCCAGCCGCGCCAATGCGGGCGATTTCATGAGCCTGTGCATGAATCCGGAGTTCGCCTGCGAAGTCACGATGCAGCCGCTGGACCGCTATCCACAACTGGATGCGGCCATCCTCTTCTCCGATATCCTGACCATCCCCGACGCCATGGGCCAAGGCCTGTACTTTGAAACCGGCGAAGGTCCACGTTTCAAGAAAGTGGTCAGCACCCTGGCCGATATCGAAGCTCTGCCGATCCCTGATCCCCACAAAGACCTCGGTTATGTGATGGACGCCGTCAGCACCATCCGCCGCGAGCTCAATGGCCGCGTACCGTTGATCGGCTTCTCCGGCAGCCCGTGGACCCTGGCCACCTACATGGTCGAAGGCGGTTCGTCGAAAGACTTCCGCAAGACCAAAGCCATGCTCTACGACAACCCACAAGCCATGCACCTGCTGCTGGACAAGCTGGCGCAGTCGGTCATTTCCTACCTCAACGGCCAGATCATGGCCGGTGCGCAAGCGGTGCAGATCTTCGACACCTGGGGTGGCAACCTGTCGGCGGCGGCTTACCAGGAATTCTCCCTGGCCTACATGCGCAAAATCGTCAGCGGCCTGATCCGCGAACACGAAGGCCGCAAAGTGCCGGTGATCATGTTCACCAAGGGCGGCGGCCTGTGGCTGGAAAGCATCGCCGACGCCGGTGCCGACGCATTGGGCCTGGACTGGACTTGCGACCTGGGCGAAGCCCGTCGCCGTGTGGGCAACCAAGTGGCCCTGCAAGGCAACATGGACCCGACCGTGCTCTACGCCAAGCCGGAAGCGATCCGTACCGAAGTAGGTCGCATCCTCGCCAGCTACGGCAAGGGCAGCGGCCACGTGTTCAACCTTGGTCATGGCATCACCCCGGAAGTGAACCCGGAGCATGCGGGCGCGTTCCTGCGGGCGGTGCATGAGTTGTCGGCGCAGTATCACGAATAACACGCAAAACATATGTGAGAGCGGGCTTGCTCGCGAATGCGGAGTGTCAGTTGATACATTCATGACTGATACACCGCTTTCGCGAGCAAGCCCGCTCGCACATTTGAAGCAACGCCGTATCAGGTCTTTACGTTCCCCAACGGCGGCAACTTCGCCAGCTTCAGCGCCACCAGCAGCGCAACGATCAACAGCGCAACGATAAACCCGCCAATCCCGTTCCAGCCGGCGTAATGCCAGAAAAACCCACCCGCCGTCCCGGCAATGCTCGACCCCGCGTAATAGCTGAACAAGTACAGCGACGAAGCCTGGCCCTTGGCTTTCAGCGCACGCCGGCCAATCCAGCTGCTGGCTACCGAGTGGGCGCCGAAGAAGCCGAAGGTGAAGATCAGCATGCCGATGATGATCAGTGGCAGCGGGCTGAACAGGGTCAGGGTGATGCCGGCGAGCATCAGTACGATAGTGGCCCACAGCATGCGACGCCGTCCCAGGCGGTCGGCCAGCGAGCCGATCTTCGCCGAACTGTAGATGCCCGACAGGTACACCACCGACAGCAAGCCCACCACCGCCTGGCTCAGGTCATAGGGATCGGCCAGCAAACGGTAGCCGATGTAGTTAAACAGCGTGACGAAGGCACCCATCAGCACGAAGGCTTCAAGGAACAGCCACGGCAGGCCGGCATCCTTGAAGTGCATGACGAAACCGTTGAGCAGGTTGCGCGGCTTGAGGCTACTGGCGCGGAAGTTGCGCGAGGGCGGCAGGATTTTCCAGAACACCGTCGCCGCAATCAGCGCCAGCGCGCCGATGATCAGCATTGCCGTGTGCCAGCTGACAAAGTCGATCAACACGCCAGTGATCAGGCGCCCGCTCATGCCACCAATCGCATTGCCGCCGATATACAGGCCCATGGCCAGGCCGATGTGCTGCGGATGGATCTCTTCGCTGAGGTAGGTCATGGCCACGGCCGCCAAGCCACTGAGGGACAGGCCGAGCAGCGCGCGCATCCACAGGATGCCTTCCCAGGTCGGCATCAGGCCGCTGGCGATGGTGCATACCGCCGCGCAGAACAGCGAGGTGACCATCACCGGCTTGCGCCCCAGGCGGTCGGAGATCGGTCCGGTGATCAACAGGCCAAAAGCGAGCATCGCCGTGGAGACTGAGAGGATCAGGCTGCTCTGCGCGGCATTGATGGAGAACTCATGGGACAGCGCCGGCATCATCGGCTGCACGCAATACAGCAGGGCAAAGGTGGCAAATCCGCCGGAAAACAGGGCCAGCACCGTGCGCATGAACATCGGCGTATCTTTTTCGATGTACACATCGTTGAGTTGCGCCACCACCTCGTCGAGGGCGGTGGGTGGCAGTTCCTGGGAGAGTGGAGCAACAGCAGATTTCACGCGGGACCTCGGTGGCAAAGGCTGCCAGGGCTGGCAATGAAAAAAGAATATAGCTGGCTAATGATTCTTTCCAATATATTGTTCGACCTGTTTGATAGCTTTTACGACCTAATGAGGTTTTCATGGAATTGCGCCACTTGCGCTACTTCATCGCCGTGGCTGAAGAGCTGCATTTCGGCCGGGCTGCTCAGGTATTGGGCATCTCCCAGCCGCCGTTGAGCCAGCAGATACAGGCCCTGGAACAGGAGGTCGGCGCCCGGCTGTTCGAGCGTACCAACCGTCGGGTCGAGCTGAGCGAGGCAGGGCGATTGTTCCTCGCGGAAGCCCGATTGGTACTGGCTCAGGTCGACAAGGCCGCAGACGTAGCGCGCCGTGCGCAGTTGGGGGAGTTGGGCGAATTGAAGATTGGCTTCACCTCGTCGGCGCCGTTCAACTCCAGCATCCCAAAGGCGATTTTTGCTTTTCGTCAGGCCTTCCCGGCAGTGCATTTGAATTTGCAGGAAATGAGCAGCACCGAAGTGGCGGGCGCGCTGGTGGACGAGTCGATCCAGGTCGGCTTGATGCGTCCGTTGCCCCTGCCAGACTCGTTGAGTGTCGTGGAGTTGATGCGCGAGCCCCTGGTGGCGGTGCTGAGTGCCGGCCATCCGTTGGCCCAAGGCAGCGAACGTGGCCTGCACCTGACGCAGTTGGCTGACGAGCCTTTTGTATTTTTCCCACGGGCCTATGGCAGTGGTTTATATGCGCAACTGATCAACCTGGCCCGCGATGCCGGCTTCAGTCCGTACTTCGCCCAGGAGGCCGGCGAGGCCATGACTATCATCGGTCTGGTGGCGGCGGGGTTGGGGGTGTCGGTGTTGCCGGCGTCGTACCAGCGCATCCGCATCGACGGCGTGGTCTACCGCACCTTGCTCGACCCTGAGGCAGTGACGGCGGTGTGGCTGGTGCAGCGTAAAGACCAGCAGTCGCCCATGGCCAAGGCGTTTGTCGAGCTGCTGACGCGCAAGGCGTTGGTGTAGCGGCGGTCACATATCAGGTAACGGAACCGGTTTAGCGATTTGCCTTGGCGTTGCGCAAAATCGTTTCTTTTTCACTGAGTGACATGGATGACACTTCTCTATCAACCCAAAGACAGGAGGCGTTTTGCCACGGATTGTCCTATCCGGCTTTTCAGGCATACTGCCCCGGTTCCCGAAAGGGGCTTGTGAGACTCTGAGGATCCTGGAAATCCAGCTATCGCAGAGCCGGGCAGGACAAGGGCGATGACAAGCCAGCCTGCTTGTGAAGAGGGCGCCGAAAGGCGCCCTTTGTCGTTTCTGGTGTTAGGTGGATGCTGGCTTGCCAGGCGCCACTCAGTTCTGCTTCGACGTCCCCGTCTCCTTGAACAACTGCGCCGCCGTACCCGCTTGCGCCGCGCCGTTTGTGCGCAGCCCGGCCATGATGTCGCGGTCGAGCATGCTCACCCAGCGGTTGTAGTTGCGATGAATCTTGCCGTCCTTGTAGCCCAGTTCCTGGCTGTCGCGGTAGGTGATGGCGTAGCTGGTGCCGGTATAGCGGATGTCGATTTCGGCGTAGTAGCGGTTGCGCACGTTGATCTGGGCCTGGATCAGGCGTGGGTCGGCGCGCTGGACGGTCCAGTTGCGCTTGTCCAGGGCGGTGAGGATGCTCTGTTTCATTTTCTCTTCGCTGACTTGCTCGTTGGCGGCGAGCGCGTGCTGGGTGTTGAGCACCGGTTTGCTGGTACAGCCGGCAGCGGTCAGCAGGGTCAGGGCGATGAGGGTGGCGCGCAGCAACGAAGACATTCCGTTTTCTCCAATCAAATAAAAGGCTTACTGCCAGCGGCGAAAGATCAGCGACGTGTTGACGCCGCCAAAGGCAAAGTTGTTGTTCATCACGTAGTCGTTATGCATCTGGCGGAACTCGCCGCGCAGGTAATCCAGTTCGCCGCAGCGCGGGTCGACTTGATCGAGGTTGAAGGTCGGCACGTATTGGTCACGGTTCATCATCTCGATGCTGAACCACGACTCCAGCGCCCCACAGGCACCCAGGGTATGGCCCAGGAAACTCTTCTGCGAACTGATGGGCATGCGGCTGCCGAACAGGCTGCTGGTGGCCAGGGTTTCGGCAATGTCGCCTTGTTCGGTGGCGGTGCCGTGGCCGTTCACGTAGCCGATGGCATCGGGCGTCAGGCCGGCATCTTCCAGGGCCAGTTCCATGGCCCGGCGCATGGTGACCTGCTCGGGACGGGTGGTGTGCTGGCCGTCGGCATTGCTGCCAAAGCCGACGATCTCGGCATGGATATGCGCGCCACGGGCCAAGGCATGCTCCAGCTCCTCAAGCACCAGCATGCCGCCGCCTTCGCCGATCACCAGGCCGTCGCGACCGCTGTCGTAGGGACGTGGGCTGGTTTGCGGGGCGTCGTTTTTCAGGCTGGTGGCGTAGAGTGCATCAAACACCATGGCTTCGGTGGGGCACAGTTCTTCGGCGCCGCCGGCGAGCATCAGTGGCAGGCGACCGAACTTGATCGCTTCATAGGCATAGCCAATGCCCTGGCTGCCGCTGGTGCAGGCGCTGGACGTGGGGATCAGGCGCCCGGTAAGGCCAAAGAAAATGCTGATATTGGCCGCGGTGGTGTGCGGCATCATGCGCACATAGGAGTTGGCGTTCAGGCCCTCGGCCACCGAATTGAGCAGCATATTGCCAAAGGCCTTGATCTCATCGGTGCTGCCGGTGGATGAGCCGCAAGCCACGCCCATGCGCCCATCCTTGATCGATGCATCGCCCAGCAGGCCGGCGTCCTGTAGTGCCTGCTCTGCTGCCCACACGGCCAGGCGCGAGACCCGGCCCATGCTGCGCAGTTGTTTGCGGGTCCAGTGGGCCGGCACCACGAAGTCGTCAATCGGCCCGGCCAGGCGGGTGTTCAGTTCGCTGAAGCGGTCCCACTCGTCCATGCGCCGGATACCGCTGCGCTGGGCACGGAAGTTGGCGACGATGGTTTCCCAGTCGCAGCCCAAGGAGGTCATGCCGGCCATGCCGGTGACTACCACACGTTTCATCAGCACAGGCCCCCGTTCACGGCCAGGACCTGGCGGGTGATGTAGCCGGCTTCGGCCGACATCAGGAAGTTCACCGCGCTGGCGACCTCTTCGGGGGTGCCCATGCGTTGTGCGGGGATCATCTTCATCAACTCTTCCACCGGCACATTCTCATCGAGCATGGCCGTGTCGATCAGGCCGGGAGCCACGCAGTTGACGGTGATCTTGCGCTTGCCCAACTCGATTGCCAGGGCCTTGGCCGCGCCGATCAAGCCGGCCTTGGACGCGCTGTAGTTGACCTGGCCGCGATTGCCGATCAGCCCCGAGACCGAAGTGATGCACACAATGCGCCCGGCCGCGCGACGGCGGATCATCGGCATCATCACCGGGTGCAGCACGTTGTAGAACCCATCGAGATTGGTGCGCATCACCACGTCCCAGTCGTCTTCCGACAGCGCCGGAAACGCGCCATCGCGGGTCAGCCCGGCGTTGAGCACCACACCGTAATAGGCGCCGTGGGCTTCAACGTCGGCTTCGAGGATCTGCTTGCAGGTGGCACGGTCTGCCACATCGAATTGCAGCACCCGCGCCTTGCGGCCCAGGGTCTGGATTTCGACCTGTACGGCATCCGCTTCGGCACGACCACTGCGGCAATTCAGCACGATGTCATGGCCGGCCTGGGCCAGGCGCAGGGCGATAGCGCGGCCGATACCCCGGCTGGAGCCGGTGACCAGTACGGATTCAGTCATGACGCGTGTCCTTCGATTCAGCTAAATAGTTGGCCGCCTGGGGCGGTCGAAATACGTTCAGGCGCGCGCTGGCCTGGATCCCGTCGCCGGTCAGGTTGCATTCGAACACACCCATGCCGTTGTCGTCTTCCAGGGAGCGCAGGCCGTGGATGGTCAGCTCGGTGCCGGCGGGAAAGTGCTCGACGTTGCATTCGAACTTACGGGTGCCCAGCAGGAACCCCAATTCCACCGCGTCGCCGTTCTGGCGTGCGCGACAGCCAGCATAGGCGGCGACGCTTTGCGCCATCAACTCGACGCCGACCCAGGCCGGCAGGCTGCCGTCGGGGCGGTTGAACAGGCCACCGGGCTTGACGGTGAGGCGGGTGCGGATCTGCTCTTGATCGAACGACAGCACCTGGTCGATCAGGATCATGTCCCCGGCGTGGGGCAGCAGTTCGGCGAGCGGCCAATGGGTCATGGGGCGTCTCCGATAATCAGGCTGACGTTATTGCCGCCGAAGGCAAACGAGTTGCTCATCAGGCAGCGTTTTTCCAGGGTGTCGCCGACCTTGGCCCAGCGCAGGGCGGGCAGCGCCGGGTCGGCCTGGCCGTCCCAGATATGCGGCGCCAGCATGCCCTCGACCAGGCTGAGCCAGCAGAACGCTGCTTCCAGCGCCCCGGCGGCGCCAAGGGTGTGGCCGGTCATCGGCTTGGTCGAGGAGCAGGCCACGCCAGCGGGAAACAGCGTCGCCACGGCCAGGCTTTCCATGGCGTCGTTATGCTGGGTCGCGGTGCCGTGCAGGTTCAGGTAGCCGATCTGCTCCGGTGCCAACTTCGCATTGGCCAGGGCCTTGCTCATCGCCTGCAAAGCGCCCTTGCCCGTGGGTTCCGGCGCGGAAATATGGTGTGCATCGCAGCTCGCGCCGCTGCCCAGCAGGGCAATGGGGGCCGGGGTCTTGCTCATCAGGAACAGCACCGCCGCCTCGCCGATATTGATGCCATTGCGGTTCACCGAAAACGGGTTGCAACGCTCGGAGGACACTGCCTCCAGCGAGGTAAAGCCATTGAGGGTCAGCTTGCACAGGCTATCGACCCCGCCACACAGCACGGCATCGCACAAGCCCAGGTCCAGCAGGCGGCGCGCGCTCATCATCGCGCGGGCGCTGGAGGTGCAGGCCGTGGAAATCACATAGGCCGGGCCGCTCAGTTGCAGCCAGTCGGCGAGGAAGTTGGCCGGGGCGCCGAGTTCTTGTTGCCGGTAGTCGTAATCCTCGGGGAACTGCCCTTGTTGCAGGTAATGGGCAATGCCGCGACTGGCTTCATCGATGCCCGAGGTGCTGGTGCCCAGTACGATGCCGATGCGCGAGGCGCCAAAGGTCTGGATCGCCTGCTGGATCGGGCCTTCGATCTGCAAGGCGGCCTCCAGCAGCAACTGGTTATTGCGGCTGTTCTGTTGGGCCAGGTGCGGCGGCAGCGGCGCCAGTTCGCCGGGCACGCTGCACACCGGCAGCACCCGCTCGGGTACCCAGCCGCTCTCGGCGCGCATGCCCGAACAATCCCCGGCAAACAGGTTGCGCCGCACTTGCTGCTGGCCACGGCCCAGGGCGCAAATGATCCCGAGGGCATTGAGGTAGGCGGTCATGGGCTGCTCTCAAGCGCGGTGACACGATAATCCAGGTGCTGGCCGGGCATGCTCACGGTGAAGGTCAGGGGCGCGCGGTAAATCACTTGCCAGTGCGGCTTGAGCGCCCGCACGCCGTCGTCTTCACGGGCTTGGGGGTAGTTGCCTGGCAGCTCGGCGGCGGGCGTCAAAGCAAACAGCAAGGCGGCAAACAATTCACGGGCCTGGGGATTGGGCGGCAATAAACCATCTGCCTGCCAACTGCCGGCCACCAGTTTCTGCCGGGCCAGGGGGATGCCCAGAGGGTCCATCAGCGACCAGCGCAGCGCTTCGCCCTCGCGCTGGATCACCAGCAGCCAGTCCTGGCGCTGGCCGTCCTGCTCGCGCTCGATATGCAATTGCACGGGCAAGGCCAGGCTTGGCGCATGCACCGGCAGCGGCGGCTGGCTGGCGCAGGCGCTCAGCAGCAACAGGCAGCCGATCAACAACACACGGATCATGCTGGCGGGCCTGTGAGTGGCTTGCGTGCGACCACATTCACCAGGGTTTCTTCACGCTCGCCAAACGGTTTGGGCCGGCGCAGGCCCCAACGCTCCAGCAGGCCGAAGTCAGTCGAACGGCTCCACCACAGGTACGGGTACGAGATATTCTGCGGGCCGAACTCGAAACCCTGGTCGCGGATCATCTCCAGGTACTCGGCGGCGCTTTTCTGCACATGCATCGGGTGGCGGAACAGCCAGCGAATTACCCAGGTATCGATATAGGCTTCGGTGGACTCGGCAAACAGCAGGTAACCGCCGGGCTTGAGCACCCGATAAAACTCGGTCAGCGCCCGTTGCTGCTCCACCAGGTGGTGGAAAGTCTGGTGGCAGAACAGGATGTCGACACTTTCATCGGCCACTTTAAGCGTTGCGCAATCGCTGCCGATCAATTCGATCTCAATGCCCTGGCGTGCGGCTTCGGCACGGCTCAAATCGAGGCTGTGCGGGTCGGCGTCCAGGCCGATCAGGCGCTTGGGGGCGAACACCTGCTGTAAATAGCGGAACGACTTGCCCTGGCCACAACCGGCATCTAGCAGCACTGGCGCCTGTGGCAACGGCGCGCTGAACAGGCTGCGCAGGTCGTTGATGGCCACGCGCAGCACGTGATGCTGCCAGGTGTGGCTGCGCAGGAACCAGAAGCCGAATTTGGTTTCTTCGACGTAGTTTTTGCTCAAGTACTCTTTTGACACAGATGGGTTGCTCATAGGTTTTCCCCCGCGCAGATTTCCGAAAGCATCCGCAAGCGGCGCTTGGGTTCGCTGACAAACGGGTTGCGCTCGTCCCAGGCATAACCGGCGAGGATCGAGCTGATCATGCGGCGGATCTCCGGGGAGCTGCCTGGGTGGTAGATCACATCCTGGAACGTGCCGGCGTACCAGCCTTCGACGTAGCAACGGAAGGTGTCGACCCCGCGCTTGAGTGGCTCGGCAAACTCGGTCTGCCAGTCCACGCTTTCGCCCTTGAGCTGGCGGTGCAAGAGGCCGGCGGCCATGCTGGCCGAGCGCATGGCGATGGTCACGCCGGAGGAGAACACCGGGTCGAGGAACTCTGCCGCGTTGCCCAGCAGCGCAAAGCCCGGGCCGTGCAAGGTGGTGACGTTGGCCGAGTAGCCGCCGATGGTCCGCGCCGGGGTGTCCCAGACCGCGTTCGCCAGCACCTTGGACAGGCTCGGGGTTTGCTCGATAAAGCCGCGCAGGCAGGCATCCAGATCCCCATCGCAACCATCGAAATGCTCCTTGGCCGCGACCACGCCCACCGAGCAGCGCCCGTTACTGAACGGGATGGTCCAGAACCAGATATCACGTTGGGTGGGGTGGGTGGTGATGAGGATCTTGCTGCGGTCGAAGCCCGGGTGTTCGATACGGTCTTCGACGTGGGTGAACACCGCCTGGCGCAACGGAAAGTTCGAGGGTGCTTCCAGGTTCAGCAGGCGGGGCAGCACGCGGCCGTAACCGCTGGCGTCGAGCACGAAGCCGGCCTTGATGTGGTATTCGCGGCCGTTCTCGCGGCGCACATGCAGGTAGCGGTGGCCAGCAGCAAAATCCACCCCGACCAGGGTCTGGCCGTAACGGATCTCCACGCCTTGCAGCGCCGCCTGATCGGCCAGCAACTTGTCGAAATCGGCACGTTGGACCTGAAAGGTGGTGGGCTTGCCTGCGCTGAACGTGTCACCGAAATCAAAGGCACTGTAGCGCTCGCCCCAGGCAAACGCGGCACCGGTTTTCAGTTGGAAACCGGCGGCGTTGACCGCCTCGAGCATGCCGGCTTCTTCGATAAAGTCGATGCAGTGGGACAGCAGGCTCTCGCCGATGGAAAAACGCGGGAAGTGCTCGCGCTCGATGATCAACACATCGTGGCCGTTACGCTTGAGCAACGCGGCTGCAATGGCACCGGACGGACCGGCACCGATCACCACGACCTGGCGACGTTCCATTTCAACTGTGGGCACTGTGGCTCCTTGCCGGGTTGGCGATCATCACATTCAACTCAAAAAAATTAGTGGGCGTCATTGCGCATGTTCCTGGCGGCCGGCCCATGGCGCCAGCATAAAGCTGAAAGCCAGGCCCAGGCTGACCGACAGGCCGAAATTACTTACCGCCGGTGTGCTGGAGACTGCCAGCAAACCAAAGGACAGCCAGGTGGTGACGGCGGCCAGCAATGTCCCCAGCAGACTGACCGCGGCACCGCCGATCTGTTCGCGCATGAGGATCGCATAATCGACGCTGATCGCTGTGACCAGCAGCAGGCCAAACAGGCTGAACAGGGTCAACGGTTGCCCCAGCCAGCCGAGGCTTGCCAGGCTGCACAGGGCGGCCAGCAGCGGCAGGGCGACAATGCGCAGTGCGCCGCCCAGGCCGAAGGGCAGGACCAGCAGCAAGACGATCAGTACACAGGACAATAATTTCAATTCGGCGGCGCTGACCTGGGTCGCGGCAAATACCTGGTTCAAGTCGCCGAGGCGGTCTACCAGTTGCACGCCCGGCAAATCCTGGGCCTGGACCCGTAGCAGCGCCGGGTTGTTCAGGCCTTGCAGGCTGACCATCGCCGCCACGCCGCCATCGACATTGCCCAGCCATAACAGGCGCCAGGGCTCGGCCAATGGTCCCCTCAGGGCCGCGTCGATATCTTCGGTGGGCAGCGCCTGCAGTTGCGCCAGCTCGGCTTGCAGGGCGCTGGTGGGGATGCCGAGGTCCAGCAGCGGTTGCCACAGCGCCGGCAATTGCTTGAGGGCTTCGCGCACTTGCTGCTGTTCGCTGGGCGTGCTGACCAGTTGATTGAGCGCCAGGTAGCCCTGGAGCTTGTCCATATGCACCAGTTGATCCAGACGCTGGCTCAGCGCTGCCTGGCGCTCCAGCAATTGTTGTTGATTGTCCGCACGCACCAGGAAGAACTGGCTGGTGGGCTGGTAGCCGGTGATGCGCGCAATGGCCTGGGCTTCTTGCAGCAACTGCGGCGGCGCGCCGATCCACTGGCGAATATCGTTCTTGCTGTTCAACTGCCACAGGCCACCGGCGCAGAACAGCAGGGCCAGCACTAGCAGCGCCTGGCTTGGCAGGCGTTTGAGCAGCGACTCGCGCACCCCCAGCAGGAATTCGGCGACCCGCAGCGGCCATTGTGCCGGGCGCAGGTCCATGCCGCTGAGCAGCGCCGGCAACAGGCACACTGCCGACAGGTAGGCGCCCACCAGGCCGGCGGCGGAGAACACGGCGATCTGGGTCAGCGCCGGGAACGGCGTCCAGGCCAGGGCCAGGTAGCCGATGCAACTGGTGGCCAGGCTCAGGCTCAGGCCCGGCAGGGTCAGGCGCAAGGCCGGCCAACTGCGCCAGGGTTGCAGGCTCCAACTCTTGGACAGGTAGTGCAGCGGGTAGTCGACCGCGACGCCGATCAGGCTCGCGCCCAGCACCAGGGTCATTACATGCATATGGCCAAACAGCGCCACGCAGGCGACTGCGCCAAACAGCATGCCCACCAGCACCGGGACAAAGGCCAGCAACACGCGCCAACGGCGGAACGCCAGCAGCAACAGCAACAGAATCCCCACCGTTGCGCCACCGCCGACCCAGGTCATCTCGCGGCTGGCCTGCTGTTGACCGTTGGCCGCGTACAGCAGGCCACTGGCGGCAAGCAGTTGCACGCCTTGCTCGCTGGCCTGGTCGCGGCTGGCTTGCAGGAGGTCGGCGACTTGCAGCGGCAGTTTCATATCAAAGGCATTACCTTTGGTACGCGCGCGCAGCAGTACCCAGCTCTTGCCGTCGGCATCGGCGATCAACGCGCCGCTGCCAATATCCAGTTGCACCGCGCCGTGTTGCGGCTGGCTGTTCTGGATGCGCCCGGTCAGGCCCAGCCAATCGTCCTGGCTCGACACCAGGCTGAAGCCGGTAAAGGGGTCGAACAGTGTCTGCACCCGCTGCTGGATAAAGGCTTCGGGCTCGGCGATCAGCTGTTCGCGGTCCTTGGCCGAAAGCATCGCCAGGCGACCTTGCAGTAATTGCTGGCGCAGGGCTGGCAGGTCGGCCTGCAGGGTCCAGGTGACCTTCTCAAACAGGCCACTGGATTGCCAGCGCTCACCCAGTTGTTGGGCCATGGTCAGCGCTTGCTGGCGCTCGGCATGCCCGACCAGCACCAGCATCTCGCGGTTCAGCGGTTCCTGCATGCGCTGCTCGGCCGCCAGTTCCAGGGCGTTCGGAGTGTTGCCCGGCACCAGCTCCATCAGGTTCGCCGACAACGGCGCGCCATGGCGCCATTGCCAGCCGGCCAGGGCCAGCACGGCCACCAGCAGGATCAGGAACAGGTGCGGCAACCAACGCTCACTGGGCAAAGTCGTGTTGCTCCGCGTCGCTCAAGGGTTGCGTGCTGGTGCTGTCCTGCATGCGCAGCAGGGTACTGTCGCCCTGGGTTTCCAGCAGTTCGATGGTGTGCACCAACTCGCCGCCATCGATATTGATCTGGGTGAACACTTGCTTGAGCAGCAGCGAGCGTGGGATCAGCGTGAGTTTCCAGGCCTTGGCCTCGCCTTGCAGTTGCAATTCGAAGTCGCGCTGCAAGCCACTGCTGTCGCCTTGCAACACGGCAAGGAACAAGCGGTTCTGCTCGGCCCCGGCGCTTTTGTTCGGCAGGGGCTGCCAGCCGTTGGCATCGCGGCGGGCTATGCCTTGGGCGTTGATGCGATAGTCCTGTTGCAACGGGGTTTTGAGTAGCCAGAGCAGGCCGTGGTCCCGGGCCAATACGAAGGTGCCTTTGCTGGTCAACGGCTGGGGCAGGGCACGCAGGTGTTTCTCCTGGATAAAGTTGCCATGGATCACCGAGGGCTTGGCCAACTGATCGCTCAGTTGTTGCAAGTCGAAGGCATAAGCCCCAAAGCTCAAAAACAACCCAACCCCTGTAGGCGCGAGCTTACTCGCGACAAACCCGAGGACGCCGCGCAGTGTCAGGCACCCCGCGTTATCGTTGACGACCATCGCGGGCAAGCCCGCTCCTACAGGGCCGTCCTTTCGACACTCCTTTGTAGGAGCGAGCTTGCTCGCGAAAAACCGGAGGACGCCGCGCAGCGTCAGGCACCCCGCGTTATCGTTGACGACCATCGCGGGCAAGCCCGCTCCCACAGGGGTCAGCATTTCAGGGCCCTTTCGACGGCGGTGGTGAATACGCTGGGCGAGGCCAACTGCATTTCGCGGCTGGCGATTTCGACGGCCACTTGCACGGTGCTGGCGCGGGTCAGGCGTTCGCCGCTGGCAAGGTCGGTGATCAGGTAGTTGACCTTCAAGCGGTTCTCCCACTCCACCAGGCTGGCGCGCACGTTGATGGTCTGGCCAAAGGTGGCGCCACGCACGTAGCGCAGTTGCATGTCGATCACCGGCCACGCATAGCCGGATTCGAGCATCGCCGTGTAGTTGTGGCCGAGCTTGTCCAGCAGCGCGCAACGGGCGATTTCCAGGTATTTCACGTAATGGCCGTGCCAGACCACGTTCATCGTGTCGATGTCGAAGAACGGCACGAGGATCTGCGTGTCGCTGTGCAATACGCCGGGGCTACGCATGCAGCCTCCAGTGTTGTGCGGCGATACGTTGCAGGCACAGGCGCAGTTCGCCTTCCAGGGCGCGGTCTTCAATCACCGGCGGGAAGTCCTTGGCCAACTCGATGTGCATGGCGGCCAGGGCCGGCGGCAATGGTCGTGCATCGTCGACCTGGGCGCGCAGCCACACCCCCTGGTTGGCAGCGAGCAAGGTGGCGGCGGCCACCTGTTCGGTCAGCTCCAGTACGCGGATCGCATCGCGGGCGGCGATGGTGCCCATGCTCACCTTGTCCTGGTTGTGGCATTCGGTGGAGCGCGAGAACACGCTGGCCGGCATGGTGTTTTTCAACGCTTCGGCAGTCCAGGCGCTGGTGCCGATCTGCACAGCCTTGAAGCCGTGGTTGATCATCGCGCGATCCGCCGGGGCGCCCGACAGGTTGCTCGGCAAACCATGGTTGTAACGCTCGTCCACCAGCAGTGCCAGTTGTCGGTCGAGCAGGTCGGCGACGTTGGCCACCAGGTTTTTCAGGCTGTCCATGGCAAAGGCGATATGCCCGCCGTAGAAGTGCCCACCGTGCAGCACGCGCTCGGCCTCGGCATCGATGATCGGGTTGTCGTTGGCGCTGTTGAGTTCGATCTCGATAAACGAACGCAGCCAGTTCAGGCTGTCGGCCAGCACGCCGAGGACGTGGGGCGCGCAGCGCAGCGAGTAGCGATCCTGCAGGCGGTGCAGTGGCGCGGTCGGGGCGTCGATGGCCAGGTCCTTGCGCAGCCAGGCCGCAACCTGCATCTGCCCGGGGTGCGGCTTGGCGGCGAACAGGCGTTCGTCAAAGTGCTCCGGGTTGCCTTGCAGCGCCACCACGTTCAACGCGGTGATGCGCGTGGCCAGTTGCAGCAGGTAGTCGGCGCGGGCAAAGGCCAGGCAGGCGAGGCCGGTCATCACGGCGGTGCCGTTCATCAGTGCCAGAGCTTCCTTGGGCCGCAGCACCAACGGTGTCCAGCCCAGTTCGCGGTGGACGTCAGCGGCCTGGCGGCGCTCGCCGTGGAACAGTACTTCGCGTTCGCCGGACAAGGTCGCAGCTACGTAGGACAGCGGCGTCAGGTCGCCGCTGGCGCCCACCGAACCCTCTTCGGGGATCAGCGGCAAGATGTCGTGTTCAAGGAACGCATGCAGGCGTTCCAGCAGTTCAACCCGTACCCCGGACACGCCATGGCACAACGACTGCAAGCGCGCCGCGAGTACCGCACGGGTGGCCTGGGCGTCGAGCAATTTACCCAGGCCGCAGCCGTGGAAGGTGTACAGGTGACGCGGCAAGGCCTCGACATGCTGCAACGGCACCGCCACCACGCACGAGTCGCCGTAGCCGGTGGTCACGCCGTAGATCACGCCTTCCTTGTCCAGCAGCGAATCGAGAAACTGCGCGCCCTTGGCGATGCGCTGGCGGTACCCGGCATCGTCTTGCAGGCGGGTGGGCGCCTGACGGTTGGCCAGGGCCAGCACGTCTTCGATGCGCAAAGGGAGTTCGCCGAAGGTTACCGGCTCAAGCAGATGCGTCGTCATCGGTCTTCCAGAAAGGGTAAAAGTTGAACCATTGTTGGGGCGCTTGCAGGCAGAACTGGCCCAGGCGCTCGGCATAGCGAGCGGCCCAGTTGGCGAGCACTTGCTGGCGGTCGCTGCGTTTCCATTCGATCAATTGGGCGAAGGGTTCGATGATCAATCGATAGCGCCCCTGGTGCTTGAGGCACATCAGCAGGTTGACCGGGCATTTGAGCAGGCCGGCCAGCAGCCATGGGCCCTGGGGGAATGCCGCGTCATGGCCGAGGAAATCCACGCGCACCGTGCGCCCGCCATGCAGCGGGATACGGTCGCCGGCAATCGCCAGCCATTCACCGTCGTCCAGGCGCTGGCTGAGCAGCAGCATCACCGCCGGGTCCAGTTCGCTGACCTGGATCAGCCGCAGGTTACTCGCCCCGGCTTCGCCCAGCAGGCGGTTGAACTGTTCGGCATGCTTGGTATGCACCAGCACGTTCATGGTGACTTTCTCGCCCAGTTCCGCCAGGGCGCGGCACACTTCCAGGTTGCCCAGATGTGCGCCCACCAGCATCTGCCCGCGCTCGCCACGCAGTTGCCCGCGCAGTTGGGCGGGGTCGATGATTTCGATCTGTTCCAGGCGCAGCTTGCCGTTCCAGACGTCGAGCTTGTCCAGCAAGGCGTCGGCGAAGGCCATGAACTGGCCGAAGACCTTGGTGTGGCTGGGGCGCAGGTCGTCGCGTCCGCTCCAGTCGGCCAGGCGCTGCTGGTATTGCCAGATGCTCTGGCGCGCAGTGCGGCCAAACAGGAAAAAGTACAGGACGATGCCATACAGCAACGGGCTCAGCAGCCGGCGCCCGAGGACTTTGGCGGCGAACGCGGTGAGTTTCATCAGCCAGAAACTGCCGCGCTCCTGGCGGTCGGCCCAGTGCCGGGTGTTTTCGCTCATACCTGCCACCGACGCCACAGGATCTTTGGCGCGCGTATCAACATGCCGAAAAACAGCCGGGTGTGCATCGACGAAATCAGCAGGTTGTCGTGGAACAGCCGAAAGTGCGACAGGCCATCGGCCGGGTAATGCACCTTGGTCGGCAGCCAGCGCATCGGCTGGTTGCGCCACGACAGGCGCACGAGGATGTCGGAGTCGAAATCCATGCGTTTGCCGATCCGCGCCGAGTCCATCAGCGCCAGCACCGGTGACAGGGGGTAGATGCGAAAGCCACACATCGAATCGCGGATCTGCAGAGACAGGCTGTTGATCCATACCCAGACGTGGGTCAGGTAACGGGCGTAGAGGCGGCCCTTGGGCACGCTGTCGTCGTATTCGGGGTAGCCGCAGATCACCGCGTCAGGGTGGGTGCGCGAGGCGTCGAGAAACAGCGCGACTTCGCGCAGGTCGTGCTGGCCGTCGGCGTCTACTTGCAGGGCGTGGGTGAAGCCCAGGCGTGCGGCTTCGCGAAAACCGTTCTGCACTGCCCCGCCCTTGCCCTGGTTGGTGGGCAGGGTCAGCAGCGACACGTTATCCAGGCTCGCCAGTTGCGCCAGCACCGCCGCGCAGGCCGGGCTGCTGCCATCGTCCACCAGCAGGCAGGGCAGGCCGTGGTCCAGCAGGCTACGGACCACGGCGGGCACGGCGGCTTCGTGGTTGTAGACCGGGATCAGGGCGCAGGGGTTATGCATGATCGGGGTTCCCTGCGAGACCGAGTTGCCTGCATCGCAGGCAAGCCAGCTCCCACATTTGGAATGCGTACTCCATGTGGGAGCGGGCTTGCCCGCGATTGAGCGCGAAGCGCTCATCCGACTGATACATGGGAGTTCTCCAGCAAAACCCGCCCACTGGAGCACGCCGCACTGTCGTTGCGATAGGCAAAGTACAACTTGCCGCGCTCGCGATCAAAACGCAGGTGCAGTTCGATCACGTCGCCAGGGCGTACCAGTTGCTGGAACTTGAGCACTTCCATGCCGGCAAAGGTCGGTGGCAGATCGAGCAGTTGCTGGCCCAGGTTGAACGCCCATTCCACCTGCACCACCCCTGGCAACACCGGAGTGTGGGGGAAATGACCGCTGAAGTAGGCCAGGTCCGGCGGGATGCTCAGTTGCAGGGTCCATTCGCCGTCAGTCTCGACTTGCGCCAGCACTTCAGGTGCCTTGGGGCGCGGCGTCAGCAGCAGGGCTTCGATTTGCGCCTGGGGCAGTTTGCCCTGGGCGTTGAGCGGCAACTGGCGTAACAAGCGCCAGCGACGGGGCAGGGCCAGGGCTTCGCAGTGTTGGCTCAGGTGTTGGCGCAAGGTTTGGGTAACGCTGCGCCGGCCTTGGTTACGCAAGGCGTGCAGGCCGTCGCCACTGAGTACCACCAGGGCGCCGAGGGATGCGCGGTTTTCCTGGACCACCCCTAGGCGCGCTTCCGCAACCCAAGCGTGGTCGGCCAGGGCGTGTTCGAGCATGGGCAGGGAAATGCGTTTTTCTTCCAGCTTGACGATCCGATCCAGGCGTCCGAGCAGTTCGAAGCGGCCGTCGGCGTGGATCTGCGCGGCGTCGGCAGTCTGCTCGACATGCCCTGCCGGCAGGTACGGCGAAGCAATGCGCAAGGCGCCATCGGCATCCTGGCTCAGATGCACATCAGCAAACGGCTGCCACGGCGTGTGGCCCTGGCGCCAGGCAATGCCGCCGGTTTCCGAGCTGCCGAGGATCTCGGTCGGCCACTGTTGCAGGCGTTGGTGCAGGCTGTCGGCGGCATCGGCGGGCAGCGCGCCACCGGATGAAAACACCCGCTTGACCGTGCTCAAGGCCGCCCAGTCGAGGTTGTCGCCCATGCGTTTGAGCAGGGCCGGGCTGGCCACCCAGGCAAAATGCGGGTGCTGGCGGCTGATGCGCTGCACGTCTTCGGGGAACGGCAGTTGCTGGCGCACAAAGCTGCGACCGGCGCACAGCGGCCACAGCACGCGGAACAGCAGGCCATAGATATGCTGGGTGGCGACGCTGCCGATGATGCACGCCTGGCCCAGGTCGGCGCCCCACAAGGCTTCCAGGGCCTGCACCTCGTTGGCCAGTTGGCGCAGGGTCTTGTCGATGCGCTTGGGCTCGCCGCTGGAGCCGGAGGTACACAGCCCCAATTGGCAGGCGTCCAGGTCCAGGGCGGTGGCGGCCAGTGGCGGTTGGTAGAGCGCATCCAGGTCGCCCGCTTCGGTCAGCCAGGCGTCAACATCCGAGGCCCAGCGTTGGCGGGTCTGGGGTTGCAGGTCGGCGGGCAGCAACACCCTGACCCCGGCCTGCCAGGCGCCCAGCAAGGCAATCGCCAGCTCGCCGGCGTCGTTCAGGTGCACCGCCAGGCGCTGGATGCCACGGGCTTGCAGACCGGCTGCCAGGCTCAGGGCCCGTTCGCACAGCTGTGCATGGTTCATCGCAGGTTCAGTGGTGACCGAACGCAGTTCCACAGGCTCAAGCAACAGATGCTCAAGATTGACCCAATTCATACGCGGCCTCGAACCCTTTGTCGTATCAGCCATTCCACGGCAAACAACAACCCCATCAGCCCATAGGCGATCAGGCCGTTGTACAACGTCCACCAGCTCAACGGTGCCCACAGGGTGAGCGCGGCGGCGAGCAGGCCGTTACACAGAAAAAACACACTCCAGACCACGGTGACCTGGCGCGTGTACGCAATGGCCTTTTCAGGCAGATGCGGGTCGCTCAGGCGGGCCAGGCGCTCGACCATCGGCGGGCCGTATTTCAGGCTCAGGCCGAACAGCGCGAGCATGAAGATGCTGACCAGACTCGGGTACCAGCGCAGCAGTTGCGGGTTGTCGAACCAGGCCAGTAGCAGGCAAAACACCACCGCGACAAAGGCCATCCAGCCACTGCCGGGGCGCCGTGCGCCGGTCAGCGCGCGCAACAGCCACAGGCTGGCCAGCAGCAGGCCGAATTGCCAAGGCGCGAAATGCTCTGTGCCGTAATACACCGCAAAAGGGTACAGCAGCCCTACCAGCAACAGGCCAAGGCCGATCAGCCGGCTCATGCGGCCGGTTGGACCAGACGGTAGACCGCCTCGACCACGTCATTGACCGTACGCACGGCCTTGAACTCTTCGGCGGCGATTTTCTTGCCGGTCTGGCGCTTGATATGGTCGATCAGGTCCACCGCATCGATGCTGTCGATTTCCAGGTCCTGGTACAGGTTGGCGTCGAGGGTGACGCGCTCTGGCTCCAGTTCAAACAGTTCCACCAGGGCGTCGCGCAGGGTGTTGAAGATATCGTCACGAGTTTGCATGGTCGGGTCTCAAGCTGCCTGTTTGGCCGTGACGAACGCCGCGAGGCTGGCCACGTTGATAAAGTGATTGCGGGTGTCCTTGGCGTCGGCATCGATCTTGATGCCGTATTTTTTCTGGATCGCCAGGCCCAATTCCAGGGCATCTACCGAATCCAGGCCCAGGCCTTCGCCGAACAGGGTTTGCTCGTTGCCGATGTCGCTGACCTCTATATCTTCCAGGCCCAGGGCCTCGATGATCAGGGTTTTAATGTCGTGCTCAAGGCTGTTGGGGTTGCTCATCTTCGGCGAGCTCCTTAATGAAATAGTGATGCAGGTAATCGTTGAGCTTGCGTGAGGCCTGGGGTGCGGGCCCTTGTGAGGCAAACACCTGTGGGTCTATATCGGCACCCACCTGCAAGCTGAAGTGAAAGCGGCGGTGGGGGATGCGATACCAGGGCTCGGCCTTGGTCAGCGTGGTCGGGCTGACCTTGAGCACCACGGGGGTGATGATTGTCGCACCGCGCAGGGCGATGGCGGCGGCCCCGCGATGAAAGGCTGGCGCTGCGCCAGGCACGGTGCGGGTGCCTTCGGGGAAGATAATCAGGGTCTGGCCGTCACGCAGCGCGCCTGCGGCGGCATCGAGCATATCGATGCTGCCGTCGTTGCTGATGTAGCCTGCGTCGCTCACCGGGCCACGGGTGAAGGGGTTTTGCCACAGGCTCTGCTTGACCACGCAATTGGCCTGGCGCACCAGGCCGATCAGCACCACCACGTCGATCAGCGACGGGTGATTGGCGATGATCATCTGCCCGGGCCGCCCGAGTTTTTCGGCGCCTTCGACGCTGTAGGTCAGAATGCCGGCGCGGTACATCATGTTGATAAAGAACCAGAACAACCGACCGACGGTCAGCCGTGCGCGGCGCTGGTGTTGCCGGGCGTCACCCGGCAGGCAGCTGAGCAGCGGAAACACCAGCAGGCGCAGGCACAAGCCGCCCAGGCCGAACAGCACGAAGCTGGCCGCCGTGGCGAACAGGCGCCAGTAGTAGGCGTCCCGGGGCTTGTCGGTCAGGGTTTGCGTTGCCAGTTCCATACTCGGTTCTTCCAGGCATGTTGGCAGGCACCTTGCTCATTGAGCAGGGTGCGCAGCAGGTTCAGGGCGTGGGGCCACTGGGTCTCGGTGGGTTGGACCGTTGCGGTGTGCAGCGCCAGTTGCCATTCGTCGCCTGGGGTCAGCAGCAGGCCCAGGGCATAGGGGAACGGCACATCATCGATCCAGCGCGCGTAGGCCGGGGGTGGCTGTTCTTCGGTAATCACCAGCAGCACGGCCGGCGCGCCTTCGTTGAGCAGGGCCGCAGCTTCGAGCATGCCATGCTCCAGGCCGTCGCCTGCCGCTGCCAGGGCGGTCATTTCGCTGGTTTCATTGCGCAGGATCGACCATAGGCCAATCACCGCATTGTGTACCGACAGGCTGAACTGGGTGGGCGACAGGGGCTGGTCATTGGCCAGGTCGCTGAGGATATCCAGGGTGCGCGGGGTTTCGCCATGACGTGAGACAAACACCAGCGGCAGGTCCTGCAGGCCTTCGGCCAAGGGCCAGCCGACGCTGAAGGCCATCCGGGCCAGGCGGCTCAGGCGCCGGCGCTGCATGGCCGGCAGGAACGACACATCGGGCGCGGCATCGCTTTGGGCCAGCAACGTCGGGGCCTGGCACCAGTCGCGCCAGGCATCCACGCTGTCGAGCCCAGGGGCCCAGGCGCGCCATTGGGCGATGTTGAAATTGATCACTGAGAAGATTTCCCGCCCCTGCGGGCTTCCTTGTGCTGCTGTTTGCCCCGCAATGGCGGGACATGGCGCGATGGCCGAGTGGCGCGCATTATCCCGGTGCGGTGGGGTTCTAGCAAACTTTGGTAAAGAATTGTTCACGAGGTTTTACAAATTCAGCGAAAAGAATCATCGATTGTCCGCCAATGGCTGTGGGTGTCTGGTGTCAGGCAGGTCTTTGTTGGTTGGCGTAATACGAGATAGTTATGCGGGATCGATCCTCTGATGCTGTAGTACATGCTTGATCAAGGTAGCGAGCGGGCGCTTTTGCCCTCTACACTCGGGCATTCATTGATACACGGAGGTTTTTCCATGCGGCGCGTGGTGTTCAATCAAAAAGGCGGCGTTGGCAAATCCAGCATCGCCTGCAACCTGGCGGCGGTCAGCGCCAGCGAAGGCTATCGAACCCTGTTGGTGGACCTCGATGCACAGGCCAACTCGACCCAGTACCTGACGGGGCTGACGGGTGACGATATTCCCATGGGCATTGCCGATTTCTTCAAGCAGACCCTGTCATCCGGGCCGTTTTCGAAGAAAAACCAGGTGGATATCTACGAAACCCCATTCGACAACCTGCACGTCATCACCGCCACCGCAGAACTGGCGGACCTGCAGCCCAAGCTTGAGGCCAAGCACAAGATCAACAAGCTGCGAAAGCTGCTCGATGAGTTGGCCGAGGATTACGACCGGATTTACCTGGATACGCCGCCGGCCTTGAATTTCTATGCGGTTTCCGCGCTGATTGCCGCTGATCGCGTATTGATCCCGTTCGATTGCGACAGTTTTTCGCGCCAGGCGCTGTACGGCCTGCTGGCGGAAATCGAAGAACTCAAAGATGACCATAACGAAGGCCTGGAAGTGGAAGGCATCGTGGTCAACCAGTTCCAGGCCCGGGCGAGCTTGCCGCAGCAGATGCTCGACGAGTTGATTGCCGAAGGCCTGCCGGTACTGCCGGTGTACCTGGCCAGCTCGGTGCGCATGCGCGAATCCCACCAGGAAAGCAAACCGCTGATCCACCTCGACCCGCGCCACAAACTGACCCGACAGTTCGTGGAGCTGCATAACCTGCTGGAAAACACCTGATCTTAAGGGTGAACACGGTCTATGTGGGAGCTGGCTTGCCTGCGATGACGGTGGGTCAGCTTGCATATCCATCAAGCTGCCCCACCGTCATCGCGGGCAAGCCAGCTCCTACAGGGTTACACCCCTTGGCTGCGCAACCAGCTCATCAATTGCGGTAGCGCAAACGCGCCGCTCTGGCGTGCCACTTCCCGGCCATTCTTGAACAGGATCAGGGTGGGAATGGAGCGAATCCCCAATTGTGTCGAAAGCTGCTGGTTGGCTTCGCTGTCGAGCTTGGCTAGGCGACACTTGCCCGCCAACTGCCCGGCTGCCTGTTCAAACACCGGCGCAAACGACTTGCACGGCCCGCACCACTGCGCCCACACATCCACCAGCAGCGGCAAGTCGCCCTTGATCTGGCTGGAATAGTCGCCCTGTTTCAGTTCAAACGGTTTGCTCAGCAAAACCGGCTGCTTGCAGCGCCCGCACTTTGGGGCATCGCCCAGGCGTTCGTTTGGGATGCGGTTGAGGCCGTTGCAATGAGGGCAGGGGATTACCAGGGGATCGGACATGGTGGGATTCCGTTGAAGTTGCCAATGAACTCTATTTGGAGCCAAGACCGAAATTATCAAGGCTCGGCGGTGGCGACGCATGTGTTCACATTTTTGCCTGTGCGCACGTTTGGCCGCCTACCTAGGCTACGTATGCAAGTTTGAGATTGCACCGCTGGTCTGCTGAGCACCTATCGCATATTGCGATAATTTGATGCCGAGACTAACCTCCATAGCAAGATGCGATAAGGATATTGCATGCGAGTAATCAGTGTGAGACCCATTCGAAATGCCAAGGATAGATGGCCGCACTCAGCCAGTGCTCTGGATGAGTGGTATCGCAAAGTCAGGGTTATTACCCCGGAGGACTTCGCGGCATTGCGATCTGTCTTTCCTTCAGTGGACAAGGTCGGGTCGTTGCATGTTTTCAATATCGGTGGCAACAAGCTGCGGCTCATAGCCGTTGTGCGTTACCGCATGCAGCGCCTCTACATTCGGCATGTTCTGGACGATCGCGAATATGACAAGGGCAAGTGGAAGGAGTGACAGGAAAATGAGCGTATTGATTGAGCAGGCTGTTAAGCACTGGGAATTCGTGTCACCGCTGTTGCGCAAACCCAAAAGCGAGGCTGACTACGATGTGCTGGTCGAGGCCCTCGATGAATTGCTGGATATTGTCGGGGACGACGAAACCCACCCCCTGATGGGGTTGGTGGATATTATCGGCGACTGGGTCGAGGCCTACGATCTGGAGCATTGGCCGATACCCGAGGTGAGTGGTGTCGAAGTGTTGCGGTCAATGATGCAGGAGCACGGTTTGACCCAGAGTGATTTACCGGGCGTAGGTCCTCAATCGGTGGTCTCTGAAATTCTCAGTGGCAAGCGCCAGCTCAACGTGCGACAGATTCGTTGGCTGGCAGAGCACTTTAAAGTGCCTGTGGATATGTTCATCTGAAAAGAGCTATGACGAACAACTGATCTCCAAATGCTTGCCCCAATCGGGCGGTCGCTGCGCGTACTGCTCCATCCCGGCCTGTTCTTCAAACGGCTTGCTCAACACTTCATGCAGCCTGCGCACTTCGCTGTAGTCGCCGGACTCGGCGGCGGTGATGGCGTTCTGGGCTAAGTAGTTGCGCAGGATGTACAGCGGGTTGACGGCGTGCATCCGCTCGCGGCGTTGTGTCTCGCTGGCATTGCCTTCGCGTTCAATCCGCGCCTTGTACTCATCGGCCCAGGCATCAAAGCCCGCGCGGTCGACGAAGTCATCGCGCAGGCGTGCCACGGCCAGTGCAGCGGATTCATCCCCCAGCCGGCGGAAGAACAAGGTGTAGTCCACGCCGCTGTTTTGCATCAGTTGCAGCAAGCGCTCCACCAGTTTCTGGTCGTCTTCTTCAGCAGTGGTCAGGCCCAGGCGGCGGCGCATCAGGTCCAGGTAGTGGGCCTGGTACAGCGGCAGGTACAGGCCCAGTGTTTCGCGCAGGGCTTCAACGCTGATATACGGCGTCAATGCCTGGGCCAGGGCGCTGAGGTTCCATTGGCCAATCGGTACCTGGTTGCTGAAGGAGTAGCGGCCTTCGTGATCGGAGTGGTTGCAGATGAAGTGGGCGTCGAAGTCATCCAGGAAGGCAAACGGCCCGAAGTCGAAGGTAATCCCCAGGATCGACATGTTGTCGGTGTTCATCACCCCATGGCAAAAGCCATAAGCCTGCCACTTGGCGATCAGCTCGGCGTTGCGCTCGACAATCTCGCGGAACATCGCCAGGTACGGCTCGGGTTGTTCCTGGCATTGGGCAAAGTGCAACTTCAGCACGTGTTCGGCCAGTTGCTGGTGCAACTCGGTTTTCTGGGTGTAATAGAAGTATTCGAAGTGCCCAAAGCGGATATGGCTCGGTGCCAGGCGCAGGATCATGGCCGCACGCTCCTGTTTTTCACGCCATACCGGGGTGTCGGAGCCGATCACGCACAGGGCGCGGCTGCTGGGAATGCCCAGGGCGTGCAAGGCTTCGGAGGCGAGAAACTCGCGGATAGAAGAGCGCAGCACTGCACGGCCATCACCCATGCGTGAGTAAGGCGTTTGCCCCGCGCCCTTGAGGTGCAAGTCCCAGTGTTCGCCCGCCGCGTTATACACCTCGCCCAGCAGCAAGCCGCGACCATCCCCCAGTTGCGGGTTGTAGGAGCCAAACTGATGCCCCGAATAGACCATCGCCCGTGGTTCGGCCTCGGCCCACAGCTTATGGCCACCGAACAGCTCGGCGAACACTGGCGTCTGGGCGACAGCCGGGTCGAGGTCAAGCAGGGCCATGGCGGCACTGCTCGCCACCACCAGCCGTGGCGCGTCGATGGGCTCGGGCAGTACGTGGGTTGAGAAACCATCGCCCAGGCGGGCGAAGCGGTTGTCGAAGGTCAGGTCGTCGAGGGCTTTCACCGGCCATCTCCAGCAGAATGTCCGAGCATTCTGCTGGGGATAAAGCGGTTAGTCGAGTTTGGTCGGCGGAGTGGGTTGTGGCGAGCCGTCATTGGCCGGCTTGTTCAGGGGTTCGATTTCCACCAGTTTGTATTCCTGGCCGTGCAGGTTCTTCAGGTAAACCTCCATCTGCCGGAACGAAATATTGATGCTCTGCTTCTTGAACTCACGGTTGATAAAGCGGTTGACCTCATCGATCACCGGGTTACGGTCGCCCAGGTCGCGCACATGCATGCGCAACTCGTGGTCGAGGGTGCTTTCGCCGAAATTCAGGAAGTACACGTGGGGTTCCGGGTCTTTCAGCACGCGCGGGTTATCCCTGGCGGCCTTGAGCAACAATTCCTTCACCAGGTCCAGGTCGGAGCCGTAGTCCACGCCAAGCTTGAGGGTGACCCGGGTAATAGTGTCGGTCAGCGACCAGTTGATCAGTTGCCCGGTGATAAAGGTTTTGTTCGGGACAATGATGTCCTTGCGGTCAAAGTCGGTGATGGTGGTGGCGCGGATGCGGATCTTGCTCACCGTGCCCGACAGGTTGCCGATGGTAATGGTGTCGCCGATGCGTACCGGGCGCTCGAACAGGATCATGATGCCGGAGATAAAGTTGGCAAAGATCTCCTGCATGCCGAAGCCCAGGCCCACCGACAGTGCGGCCACCAGCCATTGCAACTTGTCCCAGCTCACCCCGAGGGTTGACAGGGTCGACACAAAACCTACGCCGGCGATCACGTACGACAGCAAGGTGGTGGTGGCATAGGCGCTGCCCTGGGCCAGGTCCAGCTTCGACAGCACCAGCACTTCCAGCAGGCCCGGCAGGTTGCGCGCCAGGGCAAAGGTGATGCCGATGATGATCAGCGCGCCGAGCATGTCGCCGATGCTGATGGGCACCATGCTGATATTGGCGCCAGTGCCGCTGGTGTATTCGTACAGGGTGACGTTGTCCAGGTAGGAGAACACCGAGATCAGGTCGGACCAGACCCAGTACAGCGCCGCGATAAAACCACCGAGCAAGGCCAGGCGAATCAGGCGCATGGACTGCTCGTTGACTTGCTCGATATCCAGGGTCGGTTCTTCGATCACCACTTCGCCGTCGCCCGCTTCCTTGGCGGCCTGGCGCTTGGCCAGTGCCCGCGAGTACGCCAGGCGCCGTGCAGCAACGCCCAGGCCACGGACGAAGGTGGCTTCGATCACCAGCCAGAACATCAGCAGGTACAGGGTATTGATCAGGCGGTCGCTGAGTTTGAGCGCGGTGTAGTAGTAGCCAAAGCACACGGCGATAAAGAGCGCGATGGGCAGCGCGGTAAACGCGACGCCGACGACCTTGCGAAACAGCGAGGCTTTTTCGTGGGTCGGGCTGTTGAGCAACAGGCGGCTGAGCAGCCAGGCCATCAACCCATAGCAGGTGAGGACCACGGCGATGCCCAGCACATCATCGGCCAGGGCCGCGGGTTGATGCTCGGCGATGGACACCACGGCCACCAGCGCCAGCACCACCAGCCCCAGTTTGCGGATCCAGCCCTGGAGGAATTCGACCTGGGGTTTTTCCCAGCGGAAATGCAATTCGGCCACGCCACCCGGCGCGAGGATCCGGTAGGCGGTGTAGAACACCAGCCACGCCTGGGCGATTTGCACCAGGGCCATACCCAGGTTGGCGTTCTGCCCACGCGCATCGATTTGCAGGGCGTAGCCGCACAGCGCCAGGCCGAGGGTCACGGGCAAGGCCAGGAGGATATTCACCAGGATCGCGATTGGGGTGTGCCACTGGCTGTCACGCTTGAAGTGACCGATATCCATGTGGATTTTTTTCAGCCGCTCATACAGGTTGCTGCGTCGCCACAGCAGTGCGCCGATCAGCAGCAGCAGGGGCAAAAACAGCAGCGGCCGCTGGGCCAGACCGTCGTACAGTTCGCTGAGGCTGGAGGCCCAGGGCAGGGTGTCGACCTGTTTGCTCAGGCGGTTGGGCACGCCTTCGAGCCATTCGACGTCCAGCGGTTTGTTGCTGGGGATCCAGAACATCTGTTCGTCGAGGGTCGCGCGCAGGCTGGCGGCGGTGCTGAGCAGTTGCTTCTGGTTCAGTTGCAGGGTGATGGATTCGTTGAGCAGCGAACTCAGTTCCCGGCTCAGGCGTTCGAGCAGGTCGCTACGGGTCACGGCCAGTTCCAGCAGGGTGCGGCGCAGCTGTGGCGTGACCTGGTCCTCTGGCTGGTTGGCCAGCAGGTTGTCGACGTAGGCGCTCGGTGAACTGATCAGTTCGCGTTGCTGGTTGACCTCGAATTGGTACAGGCGAATGTTGGCGATATCGTCGGCCAGGTCGCGATCGACCTTCAGGCGTGGCAAGGCCTGCTTCTGTTTATAGAGGATCTTCGACAGCAGCAGGCTGCCCTTGAGCACGTTGATCTGCTCGTCCAGGGCCGCATCGCTCTGGGTCACGTTGTCCAGCAGCTGTTTGGTTTGCAGGTTCTGCTGGGTCAGCTCATTGAGCCGGTCAGTGCTTCTGAGCAGGTAGTCGGAGAGCTTCAGGTTGGCTGCGCTTTCCGTGGCCAGCAGGCTGCTGCCGCCGGCCTTCTGAGCCTCGATGGACTGCTGGGTCACGGTCTCTTGGGACTGGGCCAGGCGTTTCTGGTTGATCAGCGTTTGCAGGTCCTGGATTTCCTGCTCCAGGCGCGCGGTTTTTTCCACCGCCAGGTCATGTTGGCTGTTGCCCAGGTCTTGCAGTTGACTGTTGCCGGCCAGTTCCTGGCGGCGCAACGGGATCAAGGCGTTGAGCGCCGCCAGTTCGGCGTTCAGCAGGTTGCGCTGGTCGCCATTGAGCGGCTTGCCATTGTCCTTGCCGGCCTTGAGGATGCTGTTGATCTGCTGGATGCGCGTCTGGCTGTTGCTGATTTCGGTCTGGGCGCGCTCGGGGCGGGTCTGGGCGGCGATGCTCAGGCTGTTGGCGTCGGCCAATTCTTTTTGCAGGTCGCCTTGCTGGGTGCTGCGCTGCACCAGCAGTTGTTCGAGCTGCGGCACCGGCAGGCTGGCGTAGCGTTGGGCCACCGGGACAACCTTGGTGCCCTTGAGCCGGGCCAGTTCACGGGCGTTTTCCGTGGTCTGGCGTGGCGCATCGTGCAATTGGCGCTTGAGATCGCTCAGGCGTTGCTCGTAGTCCTGCTTGTTGCCCAGCAACGTCAAGGTCTGCTGCAAAACGTTTTGCAGCGCCTTCATGTCGGCGTCGGGTAGTTTGCGATCCGGCAGTTTGTCCAGGGTCTGTTGCACGCTTTCGATGCTTGGCGGATCGGCGGCGAACACGGGGCTGACGCAGAGACTCAGGCCCAGCAGGGCAGTGGCTAAAAAAGTGCGCAGGATTGTCATAGAGACCGGTCGAACAAGATGAAGAATAGGGGGCGTGCTGATGGCCAATGGCACACCGTCGCCCCGCAGTTTAGAGGAAGAGTCCAGGGGCCGGGCGACTTCCTTCGGGGAATCTGACGCCGACTTTGCCGATCTTGTTCCCGTCCATCACGGCGACTGTCCAAATGGTGTTGTTCCACTCCACCTGGTCGCCGACGATGGGCGCGCCACCGACCTTCTGCGTGATGAACTGGCCCAGGGGCATATCCGGATCGATCCCGTCGAGCTTGAGCCCGTACAGCGCCGACACCGCACCCAGTTGGGCGTCGCCTTCGAGCACGAAGTCGCCGAAGAAGCGCAGGTCCAGGCCCCGTTGCGGTGCCTGGCTGAATAGTTTGCCGAGGGCGGCGAGGTTGTGTTCATGGCCGATCACGCACAGCAGGTCGTCAGCTTCCAGCACGGTACTACCCGACGGATGGAGCAGTTGCTGGCCGCGAAACAGGGCGGCGATGCGTGTGCCTTCGGGCATTTTCAGCTCGCGCAGAGCGGCGCCGATGCACCATTTTTCGGCACCCAGGCGGTAGACGAACAGCTCCCACTCGCTGGTGACGTGCACTTCCAGGGCGGCCCGGGAAATTGGTGCGGGCTCGGGCGGTACCGTCACTTTCAAGAGCTTGGCCACCCACGGCAGGCTGGTGCCTTGCACCAGCAACGACACCAGCACGATAAAGAACGCCAGGTTGAAATACAGCTGGGCGTGGGGCAGGCCCGCCATCAGCGGGAACACCGCGAGAATGATCGGCACCGCGCCACGTAGGCCGACCCAGGCGATAAACACTTTTTCGCGGCCATGAAAGGCCTTGAACGGCAGCAGGCCAACCGCCACTGACAGCGGCCGGGCAAACAGGATCATCCACAGCGCCAGGCCCAGGGCCGGCAGGGCGATGGGCAGCAGGTCATGGGGCGTGACCAGCAGGCCCAGCACCAGGAACATACCGATCTGCGCCAGCCAGGCCATGCCGTCGAGCATATGCAGGATGCCGTGGCGGCTGCGCACCGGACGGTTGCCGATCACCAGGCCGCACAGGTACACGGCGAGGAAGCCGCTGCCGTGCAGGGCGTTGGTCAAGGCAAAGACGAACAGGCCACCGGCGATCACCAGGATCGGGTACAGGCCGTTGGCCAGGTTGATCCGGTTGACCAGTTGCAGCATCAACCAGCCGCCGCCCAGGCCGATGATGCCGCCGATGCCGAACTCGCGGATCAGGTGGGTCAACAGGCTCCAGTGCAGGCCCGTCTGGCCGCTGGCGAGCATGTCGATCAGGGTCACGGTGAGGAACACCGCCATTGGGTCGTTGCTGCCGGATTCGATTTCCAGGCTGGCGCTGACCCGTTCGTTCAGGCCCTTGCCGCCCAGCAGCGAGAACACGGCGGCGGCATCGGTGGAGCCGACGATGGCACCGATCAGCAGGCCCTGGATGATATTGAGGTTAAACAGCCAGGCCGCCGCCATACCAGTGAGGCCGGTGGTTATCAACACCCCCACGGTCGCCAGCGACAGGGCTGGCCACAGTGCCACGCGAAAACTCGCGACCCGCGTGCGCAAGCCGCCATCGAGCAGGATCACTGCCAACGCCAGGTTGCCCACCAGGTACGCGGTCGGGTAGTTATCGAAAATGATCCCGCCGCCATCGACGCCGGCGATCATGCCCACGGCCAGGATGATCACCAGGATCGGGATCCCCAGGCGGGACGAAAGAGAACTCACCAGAATGCTCGCACTTACCAGCAACGCGCCGATCAAGAACAGGCTGTTGATGGTCGTCGCATTCAAAGGCAGTACTCCGGCAATAAGGCGAGGCGCAGTCTGACCATGCAGTCTGCGTGCCAGCGATTCTAACCTGTGCAATTGCTGCGCTGTCAAAAAGCTTTTGTAGGAGCTGGCTTGCCTGCGATGGCAGCGCCTCGGTGATTCAGGCTCACCGCGGCGCTGCCATCGCAGCATAGGTATCTACACAACTTGGCCGCAACGCCTAAATCCAGGCAGAGAGGGCTGTTGTGGCGAGCGGGCTTGTCGGAACGCCGCATCGCCCGCTCGCCACAGGAGAGTTCGTCAGTTTCTGAAAAGTTGTGTAGATACCGATGGCCATCGCAGGCAAGCCAGGTCCTACAGGGGGTGACTGTATTTCAGAGGCTGAAACGCCCCACCATCCCATTCAAATCCACCGCCAGGCGCGACAACTCACTGCTCGCCGCACTGGTCTGGCTGGCGCCCGTGGCCGATTGCACCGACAAGTCGCGGATGTTCACCAGGTTGCGGTCCACTTCCCGCGCCACTTGCGCCTGTTCTTCTGCGGCGCTGGCGATCACCAGGTTGCGCTCGTTGATCTCGATGATCGCGCTATTGATGGTATCCAGGGACATCCCCGCGCCTTTGGCGATATTGAGTGTGGATTCAGCGCGCTCGGTGCTGTTGCGCATCGAGTCCACCGCCTGTTCGGTGCCGGCCTGGATACTGCCGATCATCCGCTCGATTTCACTGGTCGATTGCTGGGTGCGATGGGCCAGGGCCCGCACTTCATCGGCCACCACCGCAAAACCACGCCCGGCTTCCCCGGCACGTGCGGCTTCGATGGCGGCGTTCAGGGCCAGCAGGTTGGTCTGGTCGGCCAGGCCACGAATCACATCCAGCACCTTGCCGATATCCCGCGACTCTTCGGCCAGGGCGCCGATCAGCGTGGCGGTGCCCTGCACATCGGCGCTCATGCGTTCGATGGCGCTGACGGTTTCCTGCACCAGGTCGCGACCGTCGCCTGCAGAGGTCGTGGCGTTTTTCGAGGCTTCGGAAGTGCTGACCGCATTGCGTGCGACTTCTTCGACGGCGCTGGTCATCTCGTTGACGGCGGTGGCCGCCTGCTCGATCTCATTGTTTTGCTGGGTCAGGCCACGGGCGCTTTCGTCGGTGACGGCGTTCAGCTCTTCGGCAGCCGAGGCCAGTTGGGTGGCGGAGCCGGAAATGCGCTGCAGGGTGTCGCGCAACTTCTCCTGCATTTTATTCATTGCGCGCAACAGGCGGCCGGCTTCGTCATCGCCATCGACCTTGATCGACTGGGTCAGGTTGCCCTCGGCAATGTGCTCGGCGGCGTCCAGGGCTTGGGCGATGGGCAGGGTGATGCTGCGGGTCAGCAGCCAGGCAAACAGCACGGTCAGTGCGGTGGACAGCACCAGCAGGGCCACTACCAGGTCAAAGGCCGAGTCATATTGATCGGCAGCCTTTTGGTTGGTGGCATTGGCCATGTTGTTGTTGAGGTCCAGCAGGTGTGTGAGGGCCGCGTTGACCTGCTCGGAGTTGTTCAGCAATTGCGTGTTGAGCAGGGTGCGCAGTTCTTCTATCTGGTTGTTGCGCGACAGGCTCTTCATCCGCTCTTCAATCTGGTGGTACTGGCCCAGCAGGCGTACGTACTCGTCGTAGGCCAAGCGTTCCTCACGGCTTTCGATCAGCTTTTCATAAGTGCCCTGGGCTGTACGAATCTGCTGGTTGCGCAGTTCAAAGGCTTCCAGGGTCTTCTGTTGCACGTCTGGCTCGCGGTTGGTCAGCAGGCGATAAGACAGGACACGCAGGCGCAGGGTCAGTTGGGTAAAGTCCTCGAGGGCGCGAATGCTCGGCACGCTGCTCTGGGTGATGTCTTCGGCGGCCCCACGGATCTTGCTCATCTGGTTCAGCGCAAAAATACCGAGAAACAACATCAGCGCACCAATGCACGCGAAGCCGAGAAACGCGCGCGGCGCGATATTCATATTACGAAGAGACATGAGTGGTCCTGGGAGAGGCGCGATCCGTGCGGCTTTGAGGCGGGGTAAGCATGACCTATCGGACATGCGACCAAAGTCTTGAGGGGCTGTGCGCTTTTGTCGCACCCGGCACGGATTGGCAGGGATTCAGGAACCAGATGGCGTAAATGCAGTCACTAAGGCTCCACAGCGTGGCCTGACCCGTGAAATCAGGGCTGCGCGCCAGGATAACCCTGGCTTCCACGGTGAATTTTCTTTATCGTCACCGCCCTTTGAAAAAGCCCGAGAATTCAAAATGTTAGAAACATCCCTCAGCCAACTGGAACAACTGGTCAGTGACCTGGTGCAGCAGAATCAAGCATTGCTGGGCACCAACGAATCCCTCAAGGCAGAACTGGCTCGCGCCAAGGATGAGAACGACAGCCTGCAACTGAACCTGATGGAACAGGAAGAAAAGCAGGGCGCCACCGCGGCCCGTATCCAGGCGTTGGTTGAGCGTGTGAGCGCAGGTCCTGTGAGCGCATGAGTGAAGGGATAAAGGTCGTTTCGATTCTCGGTGAGGATTACTCGATCAAGGCGCCGGATGGGGAAGACAACACCCTGCTCAAAGCCGTGACCATGCTCAAGGCGTCCTTGGCCACCACCAAGCAGAAGTACCCGACCCTGATCGGCGACAAACTGCTGGTGCTGGCGGCGCTGAATCTATGTGCCGAGCAGATCGAGATGCAGCAGCGTCACCAGCAGGAACTCGACCGTTACCAAGAGCAAGTCAGCGCCACGGTCGATGTGATTTCCAAGGCCATCGGCCAGCCCTGATCAGAACCATTCATCCTGCATGGCCAGGCACGTATCGTCCCGTGCCTGCAGGATCGACAGTTCATGATGGCAGCCCGGTACCTCCCAGGTCAGGAAGTACCGGGCCGCTTGCAGCTTGCCCTTATAGAAGGCCACATCCGCTGCATTGCCTTTGGCCAAGCCTTCTTCGGCGCGGATCGCCTGTTCCAGCCAGCGCCAGCCAATCACCGTATGCCCAAATACTTTCAGGTATAGCGCCGAGTTCGCCAGGCTGCTGTTGACCTTGCCCTGGGCGAGATCCGTCAACAGCCCCAGGGTTACGCTTTGCAGGCGCGTCACCAACTGCTCCAGCGGCTCGCGCAGGGCCGTGAGTGACGGATATTCCTGGGCCCGTGCACCGGTCTCGGCGATCAGGCGAACCAACTGCTTCAAACCCGCGCCGCCGTTTTGCGCGAGCTTGCGCCCCAGCAGATCCAGGGACTGGATGCCGTGGGTACCTTCGTGGATCGGGTTCAGGCGGTTGTCGCGGTAGTACTGCTCCACCGGGTATTCGCGGGTGTAGCCGTGGCCGCCGAGAATCTGGATCGCCAATTCGTTGGCCTTCAGGCAGAACTCCGAGGGCCAGGACTTGACGATCGGGGTCAGCAGGTCGAGCAGTTCATGGGCCTGCTTGCGTCCGGCTTCACTGTCCAGGGTGGTGGTGTCATCGAACAGCCGTGCCGCGTACAGGCCCAGGTCGAAGGCACCTTCCACATAGGCTTTTTGCGTGAGCAGCATGCGCTTGATATCGGCGTGCTGGATGATCGACACCGGTGCGGTGTTCGGGTCCTTGCTGTCGGGCAGGCGGCCTTGCGGGCGTTCCCGGGCGTACTCCAGGGAATACAGGTAACCGGCGTAGCCCAGCATCACCGCGCCCATGCCGACGCCAATCCGCGCTTCGTTCATCATCTGGAACATACAGGCCAGGCCCTGGTGTGGCTTGCCCACCAGATAGCCGACACATTCGCCGTTATCGCCGAAGTTCAACGCCGTGGAGGTGGTGCCGCGCCAGCCCATCTTGTGGAACAGCCCGGCCAGCAACACATCGTTGCGCGGGCCCAGGCTGCCGTCATCGTTGACCAGGAACTTGGGCACGATAAACAGCGAAATGCCCTTCACCCCGGCCGGTGCGTCCGGCAGTTTGGCCAAGACCATATGCACGATGTTTTCCGACAGCGGGTGATCGCCGCCGGAGATGAAGATCTTGTTGCCCTTGAGCCGGTACGTGCCATCCGCCGCCGGCTCGGCGCGGGTGCGAATGTCCGACAGCGACGAGCCGGCATGGGGCTCGGTCAAGGCCATGGTGCCGAAGAATCGGCCTTCGATCATCGGTTGCAGAAAGCGTTGTTTCTGCTCCTCGGTGCCAAAACTCTCGATCAGATTGGCCGCGCCCATGGTCAGGAACGGGTAGGAGGTAGAGGCCGCATTGGCTGACTGAAAGTGCGCAAAGCAGGCCTGGGACAGGAGCGTCGGCAGTTGCATGCCACCGGCGTCGAAACTGCGGGCCGCGTTGAGAAAGCCTGCTTCGAGGAAGGCGTCGACTGCGGGTTTCACTTCCGGGATCAGGATCGCCTGGCCGTCTTCGTAGCGCGGTTCGTTCTCGTCACCCTTGCGGTTGTGCGGTGCGAAGTACTTTTCGGCGATGCTGCGCGCAGTGCCAATCGCAGCGTCGAAGGTTTCGCGATTATGTTCGGCAAACCGCTCGCGCTGGGTCAGGCCCTCGGCATCGAGGACTTCATACAGCTCGAAAGCCAGATTGCGGGAACTGAGGAGCGTCTCGGACATGGCGGCTTACCTATGTGGGAATAGGCCGCAGTCTAAGTGCGCGAATAGAGGCGCGATAGCAAGATTGATCTGGGTGATGGAGCAGCAAAACACAACGTAAAGGTCTGACGCGGTCAATGTAGGAGCTGGCTTGCCTGCGATGGCCATCGGTATCTACACAATTTTTGCCGCAGCGCATAAATCCTGGCAGAGAGGGCTCTTGTGGCGAGCGGGCTTGCCCCGCGCTGGGCTGCGAAGCAGCCCCAGTAAGCCGAGTGCGGTGTATCAGACACTCCGTAGCGGCTGGTTTTGGGGCTGCTTCGCAGCCCAGCGCGGGGCAAGCCCGCTCGCCACAGGGGAGTTCGTCAGTGTCTGAAAGTTGTGTAGATACCTATGGCCATCGCAGGCAGGCCAGCTCCTACATTTATCCGGTTTCGACAGATGCAATGCAGTGGGGCACCCATTGCAGGTGCCCCACTTTGGCAGTGATCAGCCGATCGTCATCAAGCTCGCGTTACCACCGGCCGCAGCGGTGTTGACGCTCAACGCGCGCTCGATCACCAAACGCTCCAGCGCAATGTTGGTTTCGCCCGAAGACAGGCCATTGACCCCGACAATCGCGCCGCTGCGCTGGGCCACTTGTTGGCAAACCCCACGCAGTTGGTCGGAATCGCCATGGTGCAGGACCGCATCGAAGATCACTTCGTCCTTGGTCCAGTCGGCCACACGCTGGATCTTTGCCTGAACTTCCTTCGGCAACCGTGGGAACAGCGCCTTGGTCAGGTCAGATTCCGGCCACACCGCCGAGCTACCCACCGCCAGTACGGCCGCCAGTTGTGCCAGCAGATCGCCTTCCACTTCTGCCAGGCACAGTACGTGCTCGCGGGGCAGGATGGCGTAGCTGTTGCGCTCGCCAGTCGGGCCGGCCAGCAGGCGGGTAACACCGCTTTGCGATTGCGCAGCAAACTGGCTGCACAGCACGCTCAGGTCGCTGAACTTATTGCTTTCGGCCCAGGTTTTCAGGGCGGTCAACGGTTGGCTCATGGCGTCACGCAGGCGTACATCCGGCGCGGCCAGTGCGTCACCACGCACGAAGGATTGCTCGATCGCATCGGTAGGACGGGTCGACAGCAGGCGGTAAAGGTACAGCGGGCCACCGGCTTTCGGACCGGTACCCGACAAGCCTTCGCCGCCGAATGGCTGCACGCCGACCACGGCACCAACGATATTGCGGTTGACGTAGACGTTACCGGCATGGACGTTGTCGATCACCTTGGCAATGGTCTCGTCGATACGGGTGTGCACGCCCAGGGTCAGGCCGTAGCCCGAGGCATTGATCTGGCCGATCAACTGGTCGATTTCCTTGCGCTTGTAGCGCACCACGTGCAGCACCGGACCGAAGATCTCCCGTTGCAGCTCGTCGAAGCTTTCCAGCTCGATCAGGGTTGGCATCACGAAGGTGCCGCGCTTGATTTCTTCGCTGTCGGCAATCGCTACCTGGTACACGGTGCGGCCTTTGTCGCGCATGGCCTGGATGTGTTTCTCGATACCTGCCTTGGCTTCGGCGTCGATCACCGGGCCGATATCCACGGACAGGCGCTCCGGGTTGCCCAGACGGCATTCCGCCATGGCACCCTTGAGCATTTCGATGACGCGGTCTGCCGAATCTTCCTGCAGGCACAGTACACGCAGGGCCGAGCAACGCTGGCCGGCACTGTCGAAGGCCGAGGAGACGACGTCGATCACCACCTGCTCGGTCAGGGCCGAGGAGTCGACGATCATCGCGTTCTGGCCACCGGTTTCGGCGATCAACGGGATCGGGCGACCCTGGGCATCCAGGCGACCGGCGACGTTACGCTGCAGCAGGCGCGCCACTTCGGTGGAGCCGGTGAACATCACGCCTTTGACGCGATCATCACCCACCAGGCGGGCACCGACGCTTTCGCCTTGGCCCGGCAGCAGTTGCAGCACACCTTGCGGAATACCGGCTTCCAGCAGCAGACGCACGGCTTGCGCGGCGACCAGCGGGGTTTGTTCGGCCGGCTTGGCCAGTACCGGGTTACCGGCGGCCAGTGCGGCGGCGACTTGGCCGCTGAAGATCGCCAGCGGGAAGTTCCACGGGCTGATGCAGACCACCGGGCCCAGTGGGCGGTGGGCATCGTTGGTGAAATCGTTACGCGCCTGCACGGCGTAGTAACGCAGGAAGTCCACGGCTTCACGCACTTCGGCGATGGCGTTGGCGAAGGTCTTGCCGGCTTCACGGGCCAGCAGGCCCATCAGTGGCTGGATCTCGCCTTCCATCAAGTCCGCGGCACGTTCCAGGATCGCGGCGCGCTCGGCCGGTGGAGTGGCCTGCCAGATCGGAGCGGCATTGAGGGCGCACTGGATCGCATTGTCGACGTCTTCGACGGTGGCTTCCTGGACGTGGCCGACCACATCACGCAGGTCGGAGGGGTTCAGCACCGGCGCAGCGGGTTCATTGCTGGAGGCGCAACCGAGCATCGGCGCGGCTTTCCAGTTGTTGTGCGCGGTAGCCAGCAACGCGCAGGACAGCGACGCCAGGCGGTGTTCGTTGGCCAGGTCGATGCCGGCCGAGTTGGCGCGGTCGCTGCCATACAGGTCACGCGGCAGTGGGATACGCGGGTGCGGCAGGCCGAAGCCGCCTTCCAGCGTCGCCATCTGCTCGATGCTGGCCACTGGATCGGCCACCAGCTCCTGGATCGAGATGGATTGGTCGGCGATGCGGTTGACGAACGAGGTGTTGGCGCCGTTTTCCAGCAGGCGACGCACCAGGTAGGCCAGCAGTGTTTCGTGGGTGCCGACCGGAGCGTACACGCGGCACGGACGGTTCAGCTTGCCTTCGGAAACCTTGCCTACAACCTGTTCGTACAGCGGTTCACCCATGCCGTGCAGGCACTGGAACTCGTACTGGCCGGGGTAATAGTTCTGGCCGGCAATATGGTAGATGGCCGACAAGGTGTGGGCGTTGTGCGTGGCGAACTGCGGGTAGATGACTTCCGGTACCGACAGCAGCTTGCGTGCGCAGGCGATGTAGGAAACGTCGGTGTACACCTTGCGGGTGTAGACCGGGTAGCCTTCCAGGCCTTCGACCTGGGCGCGCTTGATTTCGCTGTCCCAGTACGCGCCTTTTACCAGGCGGATCATCAGGCGGTGACGGCTGCGGCGGGCCAGGTCGATTACGTAGTCGATCACGTACGGGCAGCGCTTCTGGTACGCCTGGATCACGAAACCGATGCCGTTCCAGCCGGTCAGTTGCGGCTCGAAGCACAGGCGCTCGAGCAGGTCCAGGGACAGTTCCAGACGGTCGGCTTCTTCGGCATCGATGTTCAGGCCGATGTCGTATTGCTTGGCCAGCAGGGTCAGGGACAGCAGGCGTGGGTACAACTCGTCCATCACGCGCTCGTACTGGGCGCGGCTGTAGCGAGGGTGCAGGGCCGACAGCTTGATGGAAATGCCCGGGCCTTCATAAATCCCACGGCCATGGGAGGCTTTGCCGATGGAGTGAATAGCTTGTTCGTACGAGGCCAGGTATTTCTGGGCGTCGTGTTCGGTGAGTGCGGCTTCACCGAGCATGTCGTAGGAGTAGCGGAAGCCCTTGGCTTCGAACTTGCTCGCGTTGGCCAGGGCTTCGGCGATGGTTTCGCCGGTGACGAACTGCTCGCCCATCAGGCGCATGGCCATGTCGACGCCCTTGCGGATCATCGGCTCGCCGCTCTTGCCGATGATGCGGCTCAGGGACGAGGTCAGGCCGGCCTCGTTATGGGTGGCGACCAGTTTGCCGGTCAGCAGCAGGCCCCAAGTGGCCGCGTTGACGAACAGCGATGGGCTGTTGCCCAGGTGCGGATGCCAGTTGCCGGTGCTGATCTTGTCGCGGATCAGTGCGTCACGGGTGCCCTTGTCCGGGATGCGCAGCAGCGCTTCGGCCAGGCACATCAGTGCCACGCCTTCCTGGGACGACAGGGAGAATTCTTGCAGTAGACCCTGGACGATCCCGGCACGGCCGCCGGCGCTCTTCTGGTTGCGCAGTTTTTCGGCAATCGAGGCAGCCAGCTTGTTGGTGGCTTCGGCCATCTGGGCCGGCAGGCGGGCCTGCTCGATCAGCATCGGCACCACTTCCGGCTCGGGGCGGCGGTAAGCGGCGGTGATCGATGCACGTAGTACCGATTGCGGCAGAATGCTTTCGGCAAATTCGAGGAAGCACTGGTGGGCGTGGTCGTTCTGCACCTCACCGGCGTCGTCTGCGTCCTTGATGCCCGAGCCGTTGAGCTCGGTCAGGGTTGCACCACCCTCGAGTTTCTCCAGGTAATTGAAAATTGCCTGCTTGATCAGCCAGTGCGGCGTGCGATCAATGGAGGTCGCGGCGGCCTTCAGGCGTTCGCGGGTCGGGTCATCGAGTTTGACCCCAAGGGTGGTCGTAGCCATATTTTTATCCTCATGGGTGCCACTACTGCGTGGCATCAGCTGGCGGCAAGATTAGCTTTGCGCAGTACGAGGTGCAACCGGGTGCAACCCATTTTCTTCATGAAATCCACGCTGCTCGTCAGAAATCATTTTTACTCGACGGAATCGGCTGGGTATTGGTGCATTTGCTTCTGGATTTGGCTGTTCTTGCTCCGAAAAGGAGCAAAAAACCGCCGTTTGCCGAAAATCATCCCTGGGTGCAACTTATTCTCGCGAAACTGGTTGCACCTTATTTGCTTTGTTGAATAGCATTCGCGCCCAAGGTGCAACCAACTGCAAGGTTCGGTTCATCGGCTGATGGCTTTCCTGGGGAAACGTCAGTCATAAATGCGCGGCATGCAGTTTCGTCTACAAGCTACTCTCTTGTAGGTGGGCTGACAGACCGCCGCTACATAAAAACAAAGCCAGGGCGTAACTCAATGAGCGTAAGTAATCCAACCCTGATCACATTTGTGATCTACATCGCGGCAATGGTGTTGATTGGTCTGATGGCCTATCGCTCCACCAATAACCTTTCCGATTACATCCTCGGTGGTCGCAGCCTCGGCAGCGTCGTTACCGCACTCTCGGCTGGCGCCTCGGATATGAGCGGCTGGTTGTTGATGGGCCTGCCAGGCGCCATCTACATGTCGGGCCTGTCGGAAAGCTGGATCGCCATCGGCCTGATCGTCGGTGCTTACCTGAACTGGCTGTTTGTGGCCGGTCGCCTGCGCGTGCAGACCGAACACAACGGCGACGCCCTGACCCTGCCGGACTACTTCTCCAGCCGCTTTGAAGACAAAAGCGGCCTGCTGCGCATCATCTCGGCAGTGGTAATCCTGGTGTTCTTCACCATCTACTGCGCTTCCGGCATCGTGGCCGGTGCCCGTCTATTTGAAAGCACCTTCGGCATGTCCTACGAGACCGCGCTGTGGGCCGGTGCTGCAGCAACGATTGCCTACACCTTCATCGGTGGTTTCCTGGCAGTAAGCTGGACAGATACCGTACAAGCCACCCTGATGATCTTCGCGTTGATCCTGACGCCCATCATCGTGTTGCTGGCTACCGGCGGTGTCGATACCACCTTCCTGGCCATTGAAGCGAAGGATCCAACCAACTTCGACATGCTGAAAAACACCACCTTCATCGGCATCATCTCGCTGATGGGCTGGGGCCTGGGCTACTTCGGCCAGCCGCACATCCTCGCGCGCTTCATGGCGGCGGATTCGGTCAAGTCGATTGCCAAGGCGCGCCGCATCTCCATGACCTGGATGATCCTGTGCCTGGCCGGCACCGTTGCTGTAGGTTTCTTCGGTATTGCCTACTTCTCGGCACACCCTGAAGTCGCCGGTCCCGTGACCGAAAACCCAGAGCGTGTGTTCATCGAACTGGCCAAGCTGTTGTTCAACCCTTGGGTTGCTGGCGTGCTGCTGTCGGCCATTCTGGCTGCCGTGATGAGCACCCTGAGCTGCCAGTTGCTGGTGTGCTCCAGCGCCCTGACCGAAGACTTCTACAAGGCTTTCCTGCGCAAGGGCGCTTCCCAGCTTGAATTGGTATGGGTAGGTCGCATCATGGTGCTGGTGGTTGCGCTGATCGCTATCGCGATGGCCGCCAACCCGGAAAACCGCGTACTGGGTCTGGTGAGCTACGCCTGGGCCGGCTTCGGTGCTGCATTCGGTCCTGTGGTCCTGATCTCGGTCCTGTGGAAAGGCATGACCCGCAACGGCGCACTGGCCGGTATCCTGGTCGGCGCGATCACCGTGATCGTGTGGAAGCACTTCGAGCTGCTGGGGCTGTACGAAATCATCCCAGGCTTCCTGTTCGCCAGCCTGGCGATCTACTTCGTGAGCAAGATGGGCGCCCCGACTGCCGGTATGGTTGAGCGCTTCGCCGCTGCCGAGAAAGACTACAACCTCAACAAGTGAGGCGTTCGGCAGGCCGTGATGGCCCGCTGAACTGATAAAAAGGCCCGCATCCCTGGATGGCGGGCCTTTTTTTTGGTGCTGTCCCGTCCTGAATAAGGTTTACACCTTCTGACCTATCTTCAGGAGGAACCAATGGATTCGGGCAAAAGGCGGAGCCAGCGTGACTACACGCTAGCCTTTAAATTATCGGTCGTAGACCAGGTCGAAAAGGGCGAGTTGAGTTATAAAGAGGCTCAACGGCGCTACGGCATTCAGGGCCGGTCCACGGTACTGGTCTGGCTACGCAAGCATGGCCGGCAGGACTGGAGCCAAGGCGCCTCAATTCGAGAGCCGAGGAGCAGGTCCATGACCGAGCAAACCCTCCCGCTGACACCCGAGCAGCGGATCAAAGAGCTCGAAGAACAGCTGGCGCTAAGCAATCAGAAGGCGCAATTCTTCGAAGCCGTCGTGAATGTTCTGAAGAATGACTACGGTGTTTGCGTCGTAAAAAAGCGACCCGGCAAGTCCTCTCGCAAGGGCAAATCCAAGACCTGAGCATCACCAGGGCTTGCCTGTTCATGGGCATTTCGCGCCAAGCGTATTACCAACGTAATCGAGCTTTTGACGCAAGGACTCGTCAAGATCAAGAGGTCATGGACTTTGTTCTTGAAAAGCGCCGCCGCCAGCCCAGGATAGGCACGCGCAAGCTGCATTACCTGATGAGCGTCGAAGTTGGCGCGCCAGTGCGGGTCGGTAGAGACCGCCTGTTTAGCATCTTGCGCAACGCTCGAGAACTGGTGGTGCGCAAACGGGCTTACCACAAAACGACGGACAGCCATCACCGTTTTCGCCGCCATCCGAATTTGCTCAAAGAGGGTCCAGGACAAATCGTTGCCAGCAGGCCCGAGCATGTCTGGGTCGCAGATATAACCTACCTGCCGACACAGGAAAGCGTCGCCTACGTGAGCCTCGTGACAGACGCTTACTCGCGCAAGATCGTAGGCCATCATGTGCATGAGAGCTTGCATACCGAGTCGGTGATCAAAGCGATGGAAAAAGCAATTAGCAAACGTCGAAGCAAGCTGCCACTGATCCATCACTCAGACCGTGGCGCCCAATACTGCTCCGAGCTTTACCAGCGCTTGCACGCTAGCCATAACGTTAGATGCTCAATGACCGACGGATATGACTGCTACCAGAATGCTCTGGCAGAAAGGATAAACGGGATCTTGAAGACCGAGCTTTTGCTGTGCCGCCCCTAAAAACCTGGCGGAAGCAGTGAAAATGGTGGATGAATCGGTGCTGATCTACAACGGGGAACGGCCACACCTGTCCCTGAAATACAAAACGCCCGATGCGGTGCATCGGGCGTTTTGAGACTGAAACAGGTGTAAACCTATTTCAGGACTAGACATGCGACGGTGTCGGTTGTCTTGTAGGGAATTACTGAATTGCCTGCAGCCCGCGCAGCTCGGCAAATGGCTGGTGCAGAATCCCAGGCCCTCCACTTGCAGAGAAACACCGGATGTTCGCTCCTGCCAATCAAAGTGCATTTAGCCTGACCGTCGACGGCCAGCCCAGTGACCTCAAGGTCCTGGCATTCAAGGGCGAGGAGGCAATCAGCCAGCCTTATCGTTTTGATGTTGAACTGGTCGGCGAGCAGCCGGACCTGGATCTGGAAAACCTATTGCACCGCCAAGCCTTTCTCGCCTTCGATGCGTTGGGCCACGGCATTCACGGGCAAATCCAGAGCGTTGCGCAAGGTGACTCGGGGCGGCGCCTGACCCGCTATCAATTGAGCCTGGTGCCGCAACTGGCTTACCTGCAACACAGTGCCCAGCAACGTATTTTCCAGCACAAGACGGTGCCGCAGATCATCAGCCTGGTGCTTGAAGGGCAGGGCATCCAACGCGATGCCTTTGAATGGCGGCTGGGCACGACCTATCCCGAACGTGAGTACTGCGTGCAGTTCGATGAGAGCGATCTGGCGTTTATCCAGCGGCTGTGTGCCGAACTGGGGATTCACTTTCACTTTCAGCATTCGCCGGACGGGCATCTGCTGGTGTTCGGCGATGATCAGACGGTATTCGCCCAGGCAGACCAGCCGACAGGCTATGCGCCGGGCTCGGGGATGGTTGCGGCGGTGCCCGTGATCAAGCGTTTCAGCGTGCGTCTGGAGGCGCGGACCACCGGGGTCAACCTGCGCGACTATGATTTTCGCAAGCCGCGCCTGACGCTGGAAAGCACTGCCCTTGGCGAGCAACTGCCGGCGTTGGAGGTCCAGGGCTATCCCGGGCATTTCACCGACCGTGGCCATGGCAAGCACCTGGCGCAGCGGGCGTTGGAGCGTTACCGCAGCGACCAGCGGCAGGCCCGGGGTGAGGGCGACCAGGCGGCGTTGGTCAGCGGGCAGTTCCTCACGCTGGCCGACCATCCGCGTCAGGAATGGAATGGCCTGTGGCTGGTGACGCGGGTGATCCACCAGGGCCGGCAACCGCAAGTGCTGGAGGAATCCGTGGGCGCGGTGGATGAGCAGGGGTACCGCAACGAGTTTTTTGCCACGCCCTGGGATGTGCCGTTTCGCCCGCCGCTGCCTGAGGCCAGGGTACCGATTGCCGGTTATCAGAACGCCGTGGTCACTGGGCCCGTGGACAGCGAAATCCATTGCGACGAGTTTGGCCGGGTCAAGGTCCAACTGGCTTGGGATCGCCACGGCCAATCCGGCGAACATTCCAGCTGCTGGCTGCGGGTCGCCAGCGCCTGGGCCCATGAGCACTACGGCAGCGTGGTGATTCCGCGGGTGGGCATGGAAGTGCTGGTGGGCTTCGTCAACGGTGATATCGACATGCCGCTGGTGGTGGGTTGCCTGGCCAACGGCGCGACGCCGGTGCCCCTCGACCTGCCGGCGGACAAGACCCGCAGTATCTTCCGCAGCCAGAGCAGCCCGGGGGGTGGCGGCTATAACGAGCTGCGCATCGAAGACCGTAAGGGCGCCGAGCAGATCTATCTGCGTGCCCAGCGTGACTGGACCCAGCACGTGCTCCACGATTTGCGCCTGCAGGTGGATCACCAGCGCCATGTGCAGGTAAGCGGCGAGTCGCACCACGAGTTGCACGGCCAAGAGCAGCGGATTACCCACGGCGACCGGCTGACGGAAGTGAAGCAGGACGATCATCTGGTGATCGCTGGGCAGCAGCAGGTGCAGGTGGCGCGCTACTCGTTGCAGGCGGGCCAGCAGATCAGCCTTGGCGCGGGCCAGCAAATGGTGGTCGATGGTGGTGCCAGCCTGACGCTGCAGGCTGGTGGGCAATGGCTGACCCTGTCGGCTGGGGGGATTTTCAGCAGTACGCCGATCCAGTTGGGCGGCGCACCGTCGGCGGCTGCAGCGTCATCACCTTTGCGCCCGGGTGTTCAGGAAACCCTGCTGGCGGCGTTGGCCGCGCCGTTGAGTGCCGCACAAGTGTTCAGTTTCAAGCGCAGTGCGCCATTCTGCGAGGAGTGTGAGCGCTGCAAGCAGGGCGTCTGCGACACCCCTCGGCATCGAGCCGGAGGCCTGCAATGATGACTCCGCGCGAATGGCTGGCCCAGGAGCCGCTGCAGGACGGCGAGCAGGTGTTTGTCATCCTGGCCAGCACCAGTGATTGCCAACCGGTGGCGGCCTGGCGCCAGGCGGATGGCGGGCCGCTGAGCCCGGTGTGGGCCGGCAGCGAGTACGGCGCTTGGGGTGAGGTGATGCCCTATGTGGCGTTGGTCAGCGACAGCAGTGGGTTTCTCGACTGGGCGGCGCAATGTACCGCTACCGATTGGGGCTGGCTGGCCGTGTCCTCCAGCCCGCTCGCCACGGTGGTCGAACATCTCGCGAGCCTGACCAAGGTGCGGTTGCCCGAGGGGCAAGAGGTGTTCTTTCGTTTCTGGGATGGCGGCTATCTGCTGCCGATCCTGCAAACGCTGGGGGCTGGGGCGGCGGAAGTCATTCCAGTGTTTCGCCGCTACTGGCTCAATGGGCAGCCTCAGCAAGTGCCGGCCAGGGTGGCGGGGGCGGCGAGGCAAAGCCCGTGGTGGGATGTGCCGGCCACCCTGCTCAAGCAGCTTGGCGAGCAGTCCAGCGTGACCCTGGTGGACAACCTGCTGCAATGGCTGGCCCAAGAGCACCCCGACCTGCACGACGCCTACGCACCCGCGACCTTGAAGCACAAGGTCGCGTATTTTGTGCGCCAGCCCTACGCCGCAGACCAGGCATTGGTTGCCTACCTGGCCGGCGAGCGGGGTTGAATCAGGCGTTCAAGGATTGCTGCAAGTCATCGAGCAGGTCTTCAATCGCCTCGATGCCTACCGACAGACGGATCATCTCCGGACGCACACCGGCCTTGGCTTGCTCTTGTGTATTCATCTGCCGGTGAGTGGTGGAGGCCGGATGGCAGGCCAGGGATTTGGCATCGCCGATATTCACCAGGCGTTTGAAGATTTGCAGCGCATCGTAGAAGCGCACCCCGGCTTCATAGCCGCCTTTGAGGCCAAAGGACAGGATCGCCGAGGGCTTGCCCTGCATGTATTTTTGCGCCAGATGATGGTGGGGGTGATCTGGCAGGCCGGCGTAGCTGACCCACTCCACCTGTTCGTGGGCCTGCAAGAACTGCGCGACTTTCAGCGCGTTTTCGGTGTGGCGCTCCATGCGCAGGGCCAGGGTTTCCAGACCTTGCAGCAACAGGAAGGCGTTCATCGGCGCCAAGGCCGCGCCAGTATTGCGCAGTGGCACGGTGCGGGCCCGGGCGATAAAGGCCGCCGGGCCGAACTTTTCGGTGTAGACCACGCCGTGGTAGGCCGGCTCCGGCTCATTGAGGCCGGGGAATTTTTGCGGGTAGTCGGTCCAGGGGAAGGTGCCGCTGTCGACAATTACCCCGCCCAGGGAATTGCCGTGGCCGCCGACATATTTGGTCAGGGAATGCACGACGATGTCCGCGCCAAACTGGATCGGCTTGCACAGGATCGGCGTGGCGACGGTGTTATCCACCATCAGCGGTACGCCGCGGGCGTGGGCGGCGTCGGCCAGGGCCTGCAGGTCGACGATATTGCCGGCCGGGTTGCCGATGCTCTCGCAGTACACGAGCTTGGTGTTTTCGTCGATCAGTTCGGCGATGGCTTGGGCCGAGTCATCGCGGGCAAAGCGCACGTCAACGCCGAAGCTGGGCAGCAGGTGGGCGAACAGGGTGTAAGTGCCGCCGTACAGCTGTGGAGTGGAGACGATATTGTCGCCGGCGCGGGTCAGGGCCTGGATGGCATAGTGGATCGCCGCGCTGCCTGCCGACACGGCCAGGGCCGCGATCCCGCCTTCCAGCGCCGCCATGCGCTGTTCCAGCACGTCATTGGTGGGGTTCATGATCCGCGTGTAGATATTGCCGGGCACGTCGAGGTTGAACAGGTCGGCGCCGTGCTGGGCGTTATCGAACTCGAAAGCGACGTTCTGGTAGATCGGTACGGCGACGGCCTTGGTGGTGGGGTCCGATTTGAAGCCGTGGTGCAGGGCGAGGGTGGCGTCTTTCATGATGCTGTTTGACCTCCTTGGATTGCATGGGCAGCCCCGGACAATGGGGGTGCTGGCTTGCCGGCGATAGCGTCACCGCGGCGTATGGGTAATACCCCGTCGCCTGCATCGCGGGCAAGCCCGCTCCCACATAACCGGCTAGAACGTTTTCGGTGCGTGCCCTACGTTTGTGGCATAAGCACCGCCTGGCATGCGGCCCTGCACCTTTGCCCGCGTAAAAGGTAAACTTCGCCCCCTGCGCAGGAGCAACCATGAATTATCGTCACGCCTTTCACGCCGGCAACCACGCCGATGTCTTCAAACACCTGACCTTGACCCGCCTCATCGCCCTGATGTCGCGCAAGGAGCAGCCGTTTGCCTATCTCGACACCCACGCCGGGATCGGTCTGTACGACCTGCAAGGCGACCAGGCCAATCGCACCGGTGAATACCTGGAAGGCATCGCCCGTCTTTGGGGCGAGGAGGACCTGCCAGCGCTGACTGCTGACTACATGCGGGTGCTGCACGAGATGAACCCGGACGGCCAATTGCGCTATTACCCAGGTTCGCCGGAACTGGCGCGGCGCCTGACCCGGCCACAGGACCGCGTGTTGCTCAACGAAAAACACCCGGAAGACGGCGTGCTGCTCAAAGACAACATGAAGGGCGACCGCCGCGTGAAGGTCCATCTGGGCGAGGGCTGGCATGTGCCACGGGCCTTGCTGCCGGTGCCGGAAAAGCGTGCCTTGATGCTGATCGACCCGCCGTTCGAGAAGCTCGATGAGATGCAGCGCTGCGCCGCCTCCCTCAAGGAAGCCGTGGGCCGCATGCGTCAGACGGTCGCCGCAATCTGGTACCCCGTGAAAGACCAGCGCATGCTGCGCCGCTTCTATCAGGACCTGGCCGGCACCGGCGCGCCAAAGCTGCTGCGCGTGGAATTGCTGGTGCATCCGCTGGACACCCCCAACACCCTGACCGGCTCGGGCCTGGCGATTGCCAACCCGCCGTGGGGGTTGGAGGAGGAGTTGCGTGAGTTGCTGCCGTGGCTGTCGAAGAAGCTGGGGCAGACCCAGGGTGGGTGGCAGATGGATTGGCTGATCGCCGAATAACGGCATCAAGTCGGTCACAGAACAAATGTGGGAGCGGGCTTGCTCGCGAAAGCGGTGTATCAGTCGCCATATTCTCTGACTGACACACCGCTTTCGCGAGCAAGCCCGCTCCCACATTTTTAGATCGGGCAGGTCACGCCAGTCCCGCCAATCCCGCAGTAACCCTGGGGATTCTTCGCCAGGTACTGCTGGTGATAGGCCTCGGCGAAGTACACCGTCGGCGCCTGGTCGATTTCGGTGGTGATTTCCCCCAGGCCAGCCTTGGTCAGCTCTTGCTGGTAAGCCTGTGCACTGGCATTGGCAGCGGCCAGTTGCTCAGGGGTGGTGGCGTAGATCACCGAGCGATACTGGCTGCCGATATCATTGCCCTGGCGCATGCCCTGGGTCGGGTTGTGCAGCTCCCAGAACATCTTCAACAGGTCTTCGTACTTGAGTTTGGCCTGGTCATACACCACCAGCACCACTTCGCTATGGCCGGTCAGGCCCGAGCAGACTTCTTCATAGGTCGGGTTGGGCGTGAAGCCGCCGGCGTAGCCGACCACTGTGCTGACTACACCATCGCGTTGCCAGAACTTGCGTTCGGCACCCCAGAAACAGCCCAGGCCAAAAATCGCAAAACCCACATCGTCCATGAACGGGCCCAGCAGCGGGTTACCGTTGACGAAGTGCGTCTCGGGCAGGTTCATCGGGGTTTCACGACCAGGCAGGGCTTGTTCGGCAGTAGGCAGCACGTTTTTATTCACCAGGATTTCCGAGCGCAAGACCATGATCAGTCCTCTCGTCAGGTTGAGTTAACAGTTCAGACCACCAGTGTGCCCGAGTGTTACAGCGCTGTCAGGCGATTGGCCCGCGCGGATAGCGTTTGAGCTTGTCCAGCAACTCGGAGCCGGGGATTGGCCGGTCGAACAGGTAGCCCTGGCCGACGTCGCATCGATGGCGGCGCAGGAACGCCAGTTGCTCGGCGGTCTCGATGCCTTCGGCGACCACCTTGAGCTTGAGGTTGTGCGCCATGGCGATCACCGCCGAGGTGATTTCCATGTCGTCCTGGTTGTCCGGAATTTCATGGATAAAGCTGCGGTCGATCTTGATGATGTCGATGGGGAATTTCTTCAGGTAGCTCAGGGATGAGTAACCGGTGCCGAAATCATCCATGGCCAGGGTCAGGCCGAAGCTCTTCAACTGGTCCAGTTGCAGGCGCGTATCTTCGGTGGCCTCCAGCAGCAGGCCTTCGGTCAGCTCCAGCTCCAGCAGGTTGGCCGGCAGTTGTTCTTCCTTGAGGATGCTGGCGATGGAAGCCACCAGGTCCGGGTCGGAAAACTGCTTGGGCGACAGGTTGATCGCTACCTGCAGGTTGCCCATGCCGGCGGCGCTCAACTGCTTGCTCATGCGGCAGGCCTGGCGTGCGATCCATTTGCCGATGGGGATGATCAGGCCGGTCTCTTCGGCGACGCTGATGAACTGGTCGGGGCGGATCATGCCCTTTTCCGGGTGGTTCCAGCGCAGCAGCGCTTCCATGCCCAGCAGGCGCCCGCTGCGCAGGCACAGTTTGGGCTGGTAGAACACGTCCAGCTCGTTCTGGGTCAGGGCGCGGCGCAGGTTGTTTTCGACGAACAGTTTGTAACTGGCCTCGGCATTCAGGGCCTCGGTAAACACCTGCACCTGGTGCTTGCCATTGGCCTTGGCCTTGTGCAGCGCCAGGCCGGCGTTGCGCATCAGGGTCTGCGGGTCGCGGCCATGCAGCGGCGCGCAGGCCAGGCCTACAGAGCCGGTGACACTGATCAACTGGTTGTCGACGAACATCGGCTTGTCGAGGGTCATTAACAACTGGCAGGCCATTTGTTGGCCGGCTTCAAGGTCGGCGTTGTCCAGCAGTACCGCAAATTCGTTACTGGCAAAGCGCGCCAGGCTGCCGCCGGCATTGAGGCTGTTGCGCAGGCGCCGGGCCAGGCTGATCAGCAGCTTGTCGCCGGTCTGGTGGCCGAGGCTGTCATTGATCCGCTTGAAGTTGTCGATGTCCACCAGCAGCAGGCTGATGGGCGCGTCGCTGTCCCGGGCGAAGCGCTCATCGAGGTTGCGGATAAACGCCGGACGGTTGCCCAGATTGGTCAGGTTGTCGGTATAGGCCAGGCGCTCGATACGCTGCTGGGCGAGCTTGGTCTGGGTGATGTCTTCGTAGATGCCGATGTAGTGGGTCAGTTCGCGGTTGTCGCCATAGACCTTGGAAATCGACAGCTGGCCCCAGTACGGTTCGAGGTTTTTACGCCGGCTCTTGAATTCGCCCTGCCAACTATTGCTTTTGGCCAGGCTGGAGGGCGCGTCGAACAACAGTTCGCTGAGGTTTTCCAGGGCCGGCAGTTGCGCCAGGCGATGGCCGTGGACTTCTTCGGTGCTGTATTGGGTGATCGCGGTGAAGCTGGGGTTGACGTACTCCACCACGCCGTCGCAATTGACCAGCAGGAAGGCATTGGCACTTTGCTCCACCGCGCGCTGGAACAGGTGCAGGGCGCTGGTGGCGGTACGACGGTTGTGGTTGTTGATGACCTGGGCGAACTGATCGGCCAACTCGCCGGCAAAGGCGATCTCATCGGACAGCCAATCCCGAGTGCCCGTGCTTTGCTCCAGGCACAGCACGCCCACCACCTGACCATCGACACGGACACTGGCGTCGAGCATCGCGTGGATGTCCATGGGGCGCAGGCTTTCGACCATTTCCCGGGTGCGCGGGTCGCGCATCGCATTGCTGGCGTCGATGGCACGGCTGCTGTGCAGGGCTTCGAGGTAGTCCGGGAAGCCGCTGGCATCGATCGGCGCTGGCATATGGTGCTGTTGGTCGGCGCGATGAAACGCAGAGATCGGCACCAGTTGCTGGCCTTCGAGGTTCCAGATGCTGGCGCAGTCGATCTGGTAGATATCACAGGCGCTGCGGGTGATCAGTTCGGCGGCTTCTTGCAGCGAATTGGTGGTGCTGTAGCGCTGGCGGGCCAGCAGCAGGATCAGTTCCTGCTGGGCGCGCACCCGCTCCAGGTGTTGCAACTGCTCCTGTTGTGCGCGCTGGTTGAGCTCCAGGGCGATCTGCAGGCGGCTGTTCTGGTCTTCCAGGTCGGCGGCGGGCATCGGTGCCAGGTTACTGAACAAACCGTCTACCACCATCAGGTAGCCGCGCAGCAAGTGACGATTGTGTTGCTTGTAGGCCTCGCCCACCTCCAGCAGGCTCAGCGGGCCGTCGTTGGTGTGCAGGGTGTAGCGCACCAAGTAATGGGGGCTGGCGGTCAGTTGTTGCTGGATCGCATCATGCAACTGGTAACGTGCCTGGGGTTCCATCAGGCTGGCATAGGGCGAGCCGATCAGCGAGCACAGCTCTACCGCGGGCAAGCCGAATTGGCGTTCACAATTGGGATCGAGGTACAGCAGCGCCCAGCTAGCCTCATTAAGCCGTTCGAAACGCAGCATACCGAGGCGCGAAGGCACCGGTAATTGCGTCACTACCTCGGCCGCCGTTCGGGCGACATCGGGTTGGCTTTTCATGGGGAAACTCGCTTGGAAAAATGCGCATCGCGCCGGGCTATCGCCCTCGTTACTGCTGTCTGCGGCAAGGTTGCATCATGCAGAGCGGACTGACAAGAGAGGATGAAGGCTAAGTGCTATATGTGGGTTATCGGCCGCAGAGCGGTTTTCTACAGTCGCAATGATGGACGGTTATCCTCCATGCCTTTTGTAGGAGCGAGCTTGCTCGCGAAAATCGTTAACGATAACGCGCCTGACCTGAATGAGTGTGGCGTCCTCGAGTTTTTCGCGAGCAAGCTCGCTCCTGCAGAAGGGGCACGGGCAATTCAAACAGGCAAAAAAAGGTTCTTCACGGATTACCGGGAAAGACGCTCTTGATCTTCATGAAAAAGAATTCGCTGTCCCGGTAGCCGTACGCCATGCGCTTGATGACCTTTATTCGGTTGTTTATTCCTTCCAACTGCCCCGTGTGCATCGGCCAGCGAACTCGGCTTATGACGCCTCTCCAGTAGTTTTTCAGCCTTTTGGCGAACTGGATCAGAGCAGGTATCTCGCTTTCATGGGCGTGACGCAACCATTGCTTCCAGGCCGATCTCCAGTCCCAGGCAGTACTCGGCGACCACAGCGTTTTGAGTTCAGCCTTCATCAAGTAGACCGTCATCAACGATTGATTGGCCGCCAGCAAATCATGCAAGTGAACCTGCTGCTCCGGCTTTTTCAGGTTCTCCGGGTTGCGTAGCAACAGCCATCGCGCTTGTTTGATGACCTTTCGAGCGGGCTTGTCATGACGTAGCCGGTTAGCTTCATCGACACGGACTCGATCAATCACCTCTCGGCCATATTTGGCCACCACGTGGAACAGGTCATAGATCACTCGCGCTTTTGGACAATGTTGGCGAACTTCCAGATCAAAGGCCGTGTTCATGTCCATCGCCACCGCTTCGATTCGAGCACAACCCTCTGGCCCCAGTTCTTCGAAAAAGGGTCTGACCGCCGCCCGGCTGCGGCCTTCGCCGATCCACAGCACCCGCCGCGTATCCGCATCCAGCACCACACTCGCGTAACGATGACCTTTGAACAGCGCGAACTCATCCATCACCAGACGTCGCGGTTGCGCCTTCGGCAGGGCACTTAATGCCGCTTGCAAGGCTCGACGCTCTAGCAACCGAACGGTGTCCCAATGCAGTCCGAACATCTGCGCCACGTGTAGCGTGGGAAGACGCTCACAGGCTTGAATGACCGCCTCTGCCAGACGCCGCGTCATGCGGGCATAGCGATCCAACCAACTGACAGCTTCCATGCGTTTGCCACAGTCGCGACAACCAACGCGCCGGAGCAAAACGTTCAGGCGAACTGCGTGACCGAGAATGGGCAAATCGCGAATGACTCGCTTGCAATACTCATGCGTGGCTGAACAGGGTTTCTGGCACACGCCACAGGACGGGAATCGGTTGGCGTTGGGTGTCAGATCGATCTGGAGGTCGTCACCATCAGGCTTGATCGTGACGATAGAAAAGCCCTCCCAAAAGGGAAGGAAAGTATTAATATCGCGCATAAGAACGCCGGTTTGTTAGATGTGTTTGCTCGCACGAACATCATCAATCAAATCGGCGTTCTTGTTTCTGTGTTTCCCGGGATTCCGTGAAGAACCCAAAAAAAGCCCCGCCAAATTGGCGGGGTTGAGGTACGAGCGTGGCGCTCGGAAATCGTTGCAGCCAGCCTCCCCGTTGAAAGGGGAGGCCGCTGCGGCTTACAGCAGGATGGTGCGGATATCGTTCAGCAACTGGCTCAGGCGCTGGGTGAAGCGTGCAGCGGCCGCGCCATTGATCACACGGTGATCGTAGGACAGCGACAGCGGCAGCATCAGCTTCGGCTGGAAGGCCTTACCGTCCCACACAGGCTGGATGGTGGCCTTGGAAACACCGAGGATCGCCACTTCCGGCGCGTTGACGATTGGCGTGAAGCCAGTGCCGCCAATGTGCCCGAGGCTGGAGATGGTGAAGCAGGCGCCTTGCATGTCGTCCGGAGTCAGCTTCTTGTCGCGGGCCTTGGCCGCCAGTGCAGCCGCTTCGCCAGCAAGTTGCAGCAGGCTCTTCTGGTCGACGTTCTTGATGACCGGTACCAGCAGGCCATCCGGGGTGTCGACCGCAAAGCCGATGTGCACGTACTTCTTGCGGATGATCGCTTTGCCGCTCGGTGCCAGCGAACTGTTGAAGTCCGGCAGTTCCTTGAGCAGGTGCGCGCAGGCCTTGAGCAGCAGTGGCAGTACGGTCAGTTTCACGCCGGCCTTTTCGGCCACGGTTTTCTGCGCAACGCGGAAAGCTTCCAGGTCGGTGATGTCGGCCTGGTCGAACTGAGTCACGTGCGGAATGTTCAGCCAGCTGGCGTGCAGACCGGCTGCGCCGATTTGCATCAGGCGCGTCATCGGCACTTCTTCGATTTCGCCGAAGCGGCTGAAGTCCACGGTGCGGATCGGCGGAATGCCCGAACCACCGGTAGCAGCGCCGGCAGCCGGAGCTTCCTTGGCTTTTTGCATCATGGATTTGACGTAGACCTGCACGTCTTCCTTGAGCACGCGACCGTGTGGGCCGGTAGGGCTGACAGCGCTCAGCTCGACACCGAATTCACGGGCCAGTTGACGCACGGCAGGGCCGGCGTGAGCCTTGGCGCCACTTGGCGCAGGGGCAGCAGCCGGGGCCGGGGCAGCTTCGGCTTTTGCCGCAGGAGCCGGAGCGGCGGCAGGTGCAGCTTCAGCCTTGGCGGCAGGAGCAGCAGCGGCTGGCGCTGGGGCCGCAGCCGGGGCAGCGCCTTGTACTTTCAGCTTGAGGATGAAGTCGCCAGTGCCGACTTCGTCTTCCAGCTTGACCGCGATGCTTTCCACTACGCCGGCAGCCGGCGATGGGATTTCCATGGAGGCCTTGTCGGACTCCAGGGTGATCAGCGACTGGTCGGCTTCGACGGTGTCGCCGACTTTGACCAGCAGTTCGATGATCTTGGCTTTGCCCGACGAACCGATGTCCGGGACGTGAATGTCCTGGACAGTCGCTGCCGCCGGTGCAGCAGCCGGGGCCGCTGGGGCCTCGGCAGCAGCAGCTGGCTTTTCAGCCGGCGCAGGGGCAGCAGCTGCAGCAGGCGCCGCCGCCGGTGCCGCGTCAGCGGCACCTTCGATTTCCAGTTCCAGCAGTTCGTCGCCTTCTTTCAGGCGGTCGCCCAGCTTCACTTTCAGGCTCTTGACCACGCCGGCCTTGGGAGCAGGGATTTCCATGCTCGCCTTGTCCGATTCCAGGGTCAGGATGCTCTGGTCGGCTTCGACTTTGTCGCCGACCTTCACAAACAGTTCAATTACTTCACCTTCACCGCTGCCGATGTCAGGTACGCGAATGAGTTCGCTCACAGATAGTTTCCTCAGCAGTCCAGTGGGTTGCGTTTTTCCGGGTTGATCCCGAACTTGACGATGGCATCAGCCACCACCTTGGGTTCGATCTCACCACGGTCAGCCAAGGCTTCCAGGGCTGCCAACACCACGAAGTGACGATCGACTTCGAAGAAGTGACGCAGCTTCTTGCGGCTGTCACTGCGGCCGAAACCGTCGGTGCCCAAAACTTTGAATTCCTTGGACGGGACCCACTGGCGAATTTGTTCAGCAAACAGCTTCATGTAGTCGGTAGAGGCGATAACCGGACCCTTACGGCCAGCCAGGCACTCTTCGACGTAGCTCAGCGCAGGCTTCTGGCCTGGGTGCAGACGGTTGCTGCGTTCCACGGCCAGGCCGTCGCGACGCAGTTCGTTGAAGCTGGTAACGCTCCACACGTCAGCGCCGACGTTGAACTCTTCACGCAGGATCTTCGCCGCTTCACGCACTTCGCGCAGGATGGTGCCGGAGCCCATCAGTTGGACGTGGTGGGCCGCTTCCTTGGTGTCTTCTTCGAGCAGGTACATGCCCTTGATGATGCCCTCTTCAACACCGGCCGGCATGGCAGGTTGCTGGTAGGACTCGTTCATCACGGTGATGTAGTAGAAAACGTCCTGCTGCTCTTCGGTCATCTTCTTCATGCCGTCCTGGATGATCACCGCCAGCTCGTAGCCGTAGGTTGGATCAAAGGTGCGGCAGTTCGGGATGGTGGCAGCCAGGATGTGGCTGTGACCGTCTTCGTGTTGCAGGCCTTCGCCGTTGAGCGTGGTACGGCCGGCAGTACCGCCGATCAGGAAGCCACGGGTACGGCTGTCGCCTGCTGCCCAAGCCAGGTCGCCAATGCGCTGGAAGCCGAACATCGAGTAGAAGATGTAGAACGGCAGCATCGGCTGGTTGTGGCTGGAGTACGAAGTACCGGCAGCGATGAAGGAGCTCATGGCGCCCGCTTCGTTGATACCTTCTTCGAGGATCTGGCCCTTCTTGTCTTCCTTGTAGAACATCACCTGGTCTTTATCGACTGGCTCGTAGAGCTGGCCGACGGAGGAGTAGATGCCCAACTGACGGAACATGCCTTCCATACCGAAGGTACGGGCTTCGTCCGGGATGATCGGGACGATGCGCGGGCCGATTTCCTTGTCCTTGACCAGCTGCGCGAGGATCCGTACGAAGGCCATGGTGGTGGAGATTTCACGGTCGCCCGAACCATCAAGGATTGCCTTGAGGGTGCTGAGGTCCGGTGTCGGTACGCTAAAGCTCTGGGCGCGGCGCTGTGGCACGAAACCACCCAGGGCAGTGCGACGCTCGCTGAGGTAGCGGGCTTCGGCGCTGTTCGGCTCTGGCTTGAAGAACGGCAGGTTCTCCAGCTCTTCATCCTTGACCGGGATGTCGAAGCGGTCACGGAACAACTTCAGGCTGTCGACGTCGACTTTCTTGGTGTTGTGCGCAGTGTTCTTCGCTTCGCCGGCACCGGTGCCATAACCCTTGATGGTCTTGGCCAGGATGACGGTAGGTTGTTCTTTGTGGTTGACCGCTTCGTGGTACGCCGCGTAGACCTTGTACGGGTCGTGGCCGCCACGGTTGAGTTTCCAGATCTCGTCGTCGGACAGGTCGGCAACCATCGCCTTGAGTTCAGGCGTGTTGAAGAAGTGTTCACGTACGAACGCGCCGTCTTTGGCCTTGTAGTTCTGGTACTCGCCGTCGATGACTTCGTCCATGCGACGTTGCAGGATACCGTCGACGTCCTTGGCCAGCAGTGGGTCCCAGAAACGGCCCCAGATGACTTTGGTCACGTTCCATTGAGCACCGCGGAATACGCCTTCGAGTTCCTGGATGATCTTGCCGTTGCCGCGAACCGGGCCGTCGAGGCGCTGCAGGTTGCAGTTGATGACGAAGATCAGGTTGTCCAGCTTCTCGCGGCCGGCCAGGGAGATGGCGCCCAGGGATTCCGGCTCGTCGCACTCGCCGTCGCCCAGGAAGCACCAGACTTTCTGCTTGCCTTCGGGGATGAAGCCACGGGCTTCCAGGTACTTCATGAAACGGGCCTGGTAAATCGCCTGGATCGGGCCCAGACCCATGGAAACGGTCGGGAACTGCCAGAAGTCAGGCATCAGCCAAGGGTGCGGGTACGACGACAGGCCGCCACCGTCGACTTCCTGGCGGAAGTTGTTCATCTGGTCTTCGGTAATGCGACCTTCCATGAACGCACGGGCGTAGACGCCTGGCGAGGTGTGGCCCTGGAAGTAGATCAGGTCGCCGCCGTGTTCTTCGGTCGGGGCCTGGAAGAAGTAGTTGAAGCCGATGTCATACAGGGTTGCGCTGGAAGCGAAGCTGGAGATGTGACCGCCCAGGTCAGAATCTTTCAAGTTCGTGCGCATAACCATCGCCATCGCGTTCCAGCGTACCAGCGAGCGAATGCGGCGTTCCATGAACAGGTCGCCAGGCATGCGTGCTTCGTGGGTAACGGGGATGGTGTTGCGGTATGGCGTGGTGATGGCGTAGGGCAGTTGCGAGCCGCTGCGGGTCGCGAGTTCGCCCATACGGGTCATCAGGTAATGCGCACGGTCTTCGCCTTCTTTGTCGAGAACCGATTCCAGGGCGTCCAGCCATTCCTGGGTTTCGACGGGATCGAGGTCTTGCATGGCTTGCTCCAGGGCGGAAAGGCTACCAGAATCGGTTGCCTGAAGTTTGCGACTGGCCTTGTGGGCAGACGACATAAATTCTTGGATGGCCGAAGGTTGCTTCGGCGTCCTGTAGTTTTACTACAAATCGTCGGCCATTTCAGCCTTTCGAATGTATATACGAGTAGTAAAACTACACAAGACTGAGCGTATGGCTCGGTCTGGCTGGTGAGCATAATCGTTATTGTTGATCTTTTGCGAACAAGAAAAGGTAGAAGTTTAATGTTGCCTGCCAAAATTAATGAGTTTTCAGCTATTTCTAACTTTTGTTCGACAGTCCTTCATCGAGCGTGGTTCTTGCGTTCACAGCCACAAGCCATTTACACGCCGATCAAGGATAGACCATGAGCCTTCCAATGCTGGTTGAACTCCCTGCCGTTCTGTTGCCGTTTGCCAGCCGGGCCGAGCAGTCATTTCGTGACGCAGCGGCCATGCTGGATGCCGATCATGGCCTGTCCGCGTGGACGCCGCAACGTTGGGCCGACTTCGCCCGTGTCTGCGCCGCCAGTGATTTTGTGATTGAACAGAGTGTTCGTGACCCTTTGATGTTGCTGGAACTGGTGGCCTGGGGCGAACTGGATCGTGGCTTTGCACCCGATGAGCTGTGTGGGCAGATTGCCGCAGCGGTGCAGCAGGCTGAAACAGAAGATGAGCTGGGCCGCGTGCTGCGTCGCCAGCGCACTCGCCAGCAGGTGCGGATTATCTGGCGCGACCTGACCCGACAGGCGGACCTGGTGCAGACCTGCCGCGACCTGTCGGACATGGCCGACGCCAGCATCGATCAGGCTTACCAGTGGCTGTACCAGCGCCATTGCGCGCAATTCGGCACCCCCACCGGCGGGCGCAGCGGCGAGCCGCAGCAGATGGTCATCCTCGGCATGGGCAAGCTGGGCGCGGTGGAGTTGAACCTCTCGTCGGACATCGACCTGATCTTCGCCTACCCCGAGGGCGGCGAGACCGTGGGGGCCAAGCGCGCCCTGGACAACCAGGAATTCTTTATCCGCCTGGGCCAAAAGCTGATCAAGGCCCTGGACCCGATGACCGTCGATGGCTTTGTGTTCCGCGTCGATATGCGCCTGCGGCCTTATGGTTCCGCCGGGGCGCTGGTGCTGAGTTTCAATGCATTGGAGCAGTACTACCAGGACCAGGGGCGCGACTGGGAACGCTACGCGATGATCAAGGCGCGGGTGGTGGCCGGTGACCAGGTGGCGGGTGCGCAATTGCTCGACCTGCTGCGCCCGTTCGTCTACCGGCGCTACCTGGATTTTTCCGCGATCGAAGCGCTGCGCACCATGAAGCAGTTGATCCAGCAGGAAGTGCGGCGCAAGGGCATGGCCGACAATATCAAGCTGGGTGCGGGCGGCATCCGCGAGGTGGAGTTCATTGCCCAGGCATTCCAGCTGATTCACGGCGGGCGCGACCTCAGCCTGCAACAACGGCCATTGTTGAAGGTGCTGGGCACCCTGGAAGGCCAGGGCTACCTGCCGCCGGCGGTGATTACCGAGTTGCGCAGCGGCTATGAATTCCTGCGTTACACCGAACATGCGATCCAGGCCATCGCCGACCGCCAGACACAAATGTTGCCCAACAGCGATGAAGACCAGGCGCGCATCGCGTTCATGATGGGCTTTGCCGACTGGTCCGCGTTCCATGAGCAATTGATGTACTGGCGTGGCCGGGTGGACTGGCATTTCCGTCAGGTGATTGCCGATCCGGACGAAGAGGAGGGCGTAGAAAGCGAATTGGTGGTCGGCGGCGAGTGGTTGCCGCTGTGGGAAGAATCCCAAAATGAAGAGGCGGCCTGTCGCCAATTGGCCGAAGGTGGCTTTGCCGACGCGCCCAAGGCCCTCAAGGCCCTGGCCAGCCTGCGCGGCAGCCCCCAGTTGCGGGCGATGCAACGCCTGGGGCGTGAGCGTCTGGACGCGTTTATCCCGCGCTTGTTGGCCCAGGCGGTCGAACACGCCAACCCGGACCTGGTGCTGGAGCGCGTACTGCCGCTGGTGGAAGCGGTGGCGCGGCGTTCCGCTTATCTGGTGCTGTTGACCGAAAACCCTGACGCCCTGCGTCGGCTGTTGACCCTGTGCGCCGCCAGCCCGTGGATTGCCGAGCAGATCACCCGCTTCCCGCTGTTGCTGGACGAGTTGCTCAACGAAGGCCGGTTGTTCAAGCCGCCCTTGGCGCCGGAGTTGGCCGCCGAATTGCGTGAGCGCCTCACACGCATCCCCGAGGATGACCTTGAGCAGCAGATGGAAGCCCTGCGCCACTTCAAGCTGGCCCACCGCCTGCGGGTCGCCGCGTCGGAAATCGCCGGCAGCCTGCCGCTGATGAAGGTCAGCGACTACCTGACCTGGCTTGCCGAGGCGATTCTTGAGCAGGTGCTGGCCCTGGCCTGGCGCCAGACCGTTGCCCGCCACGGCACGCCGCAGCGGCTGGACGGCACCTTGTGCGATCCCGGATTCATTATTGTCGGCTATGGCAAGGTCGGCGGCATCGAGCTGGGGCACGGCTCGGACCTCGACCTGGTGTTTATCCATGACGGTGACCCGCAGGCCGAAACCGACGGCGCCAAGCCCATCGATGGCGCGCAGTTCTTTACCCGCCTCGGCCAGCGGATTATTCACCTGTTGACCACCCAGACCAACTCCGGGCAATTGTACGAAGTGGATATGCGCCTGCGACCTTCTGGCGCATCCGGGCTGCTGGTCAGCTCCCTGGGGGCCTTTGCCCGTTATCAGGAAAACGAGGCCTGGACCTGGGAGCACCAGGCCCTGGTGCGGGCGCGGGTATTGGTCGGCAGCCAGGACGTGGGCCGCGCGTTTGAAGGCGTGCGGGCGCGGGTGTTGGGGCGCACGCAGGACCTGGCGAAGCTGCGCCAGGAGGTCAGCGAGATGCGCGCCAAGATGCGCGACAACCTGGGCACCAAGTCGACCGGGGCCGGCACGGCGACGAATGCCTTCGAGCCCACGGCGGTGTTCGATCTCAAGCAGGACGCCGGAGGTATCGTCGATATTGAATTTATGGTGCAATACGCCGCTTTGGCGTGGTCTGCGCAACATCCGTCGTTGCTACGCTACACCGACAATATCCGTATCCTGGAAGGCCTGGAGCAGGTCGGGCTGATGCCCGCCGCCGATGCCCACTTGCTGCGCGAGGTGTATAAGGCCTACCGCTCGGCGGCCCATCGCCAAGCCTTGCAGAATGAGGCGGGGGTGGTTGCCGGGGATCAGTTTGCCGACGAACGGCGGCAGGTGAAACGGATCTGGCAAGAACTGGGGTTAAGCTAAAACACTACAGCGACCCCAATTGAATGTGGAAACCGGCTTTAGGTGGGAGCGGGCTTGCCCGCGATGCAGGCGCTGCGGTCTGGCGTGACAGCACGCGGTGATGCTATCGCGGGCAAGCCCGCTCCTACACAAACCGTGACCTACAGTAATTATCGAGGCGGGGAGGCATGAGCCTCCCCGAATCGTTTGTGGAAACTACATGAATATTCTGATCGTTGGGCCCAGTTGGGTCGGTGACATGGTGATGGCGCAGACACTGTTCCAGTGCCTGAAACAGCGTCATCCCGACTGCCAAATCGACGTGCTCGCCCCTGAGTGGAGCCGGCCGATCCTGGAGCGCATGCCTGAAGTCCGGCAGGCCTTGAGCTTCCCGCTCGGCCATGGCGCGCTGGAACTGGCGACCCGGCGGCGGATCGGCAAGTCCCTGGCCGGCCAGTACGACCAGGCGATCCTGCTACCCAACTCGATGAAGTCGGCGCTGGTGCCATTCTTTGCCGGCATCCCCAAGCGTAGCGGCTGGCGCGGCGAGTTCCGCTACGGCTTGCTCAATGATGTGCGTAAGCTCGACAAGGCCCGCTACCCGCTGATGATCGAGCGTTTCATGGCCCTGGCCTACGCGCCCGATGCCGAGTTGCCGACGCCGTATCCACGGCCAAGCCTGCAAATCGATCCGGTCACCCGCGACGGGGCCCTGGCCAAGTTCGGCCTGACCCTCGATCGACCGGTGCTGGCGCTGTGCCCGGGCGCCGAATTTGGCGAATCCAAGCGCTGGCCGTCGGAGCATTACGCCAAGGTCGCCGAACTGAAAATCCGCGAGGGCTGGCAAGTCTGGCTGTTTGGCTCGAAAAACGATCACTCGGTGGGTGAAGACATCCGCCAACGCCTGATCCCCGGCCTGCGCGAAGAGGCGGTCAATCTCAGTGGCGATACGTCGCTGGCCGAGGCCATCGACCTGCTGTCCTGCGCCGATTCGGTGGTATCCAACGACTCCGGCCTGATGCATGTTGCCGCCGCGCTGAACCGCCCGCTGGTGGCGGTGTACGGCTCCACATCGCCAGGCTTTACCCCGCCATTGGCCGACAAGGTCGAAGTGGTGCGCCTGGGTCTGGATTGCAGCCCGTGTTTTGACCGCACCTGCCGTTTCGGCCACTACAATTGCCTGCGCCAGTTGCTGCCCGATTCGGTAGCCGAGGCCTTGCAGCGGTTGCAGGGCAACGTGGTCGAGGTTCATTGAGTTGCGGGTACTGGTAATCAAGACCTCATCCCTGGGCGATGTGATCCACGCCTTGCCGGCATTGACCGACGCGGCCCGGGCGATTCCGGGGATTCGCTTCGACTGGGTGGTGGAAGAGGGCTTCGCCGAAATCCCCACTTGGCATCCGGCGGTGGACAAGGTGATCCCCGTGGCGATTCGCCGCTGGCGCAAGAACCTCTGGCAGACCTTCAAGAGTGGCGAATGGCGCCGCTTCAAGAAGCAGATCCAATCGACCCAATACGACCTGGTGATCGACGCCCAGGGCCTGCTGAAAAGCGCCTGGCTGACCCGCTATGTGCGGGCGCCGGTGGCGGGCTTTGACAAAAATTCAGCTCGCGAACCCATCGCTGCGCGTTTCTACTCCCGTCGGCTGGCGGTTGCCCGTGGCCAGCATGCGGTTGAGCGCCTGCGCCAGCTGTTCGCCGTGGCCCTGGGCTATGACCTGCCCAAGGGCCTGGGGGATTACGGCCTGAGTACCGAAAAACTGCTGGGCCTGCCGCCGAAGAAACCGTTCGTGCTAATGCTGCACGGCACCACCTGGGACACCAAGCACTGGCCCGAAGCCTACTGGCGCGACCTGGCCGAACGCATGGGCAGTCTGGGGGTGGATGTGAAGTTGCCGTGGGGCAATGCTGCCGAAAAAGCCCGCGCCGAACGCCTGGCCCAAGGCCTGGCCAATGCCGAAGTCCTGCCCAAGCTGAACCTGGCGGGCGTGGCGCGGGTACTGGCCGGCGCCAGGGCCTGTGTGGCCGTGGATACCGGCCTCGGGCACCTGGCCGCCGCGCTGGATGTGCCGACGATCTCTCTGTTCGGCCCGACCAACCCGGGCCTGACCGGTGCGTATGGCAAGGCGCAGATCCATTTGGGCAGCGATTTCTCCTGCGCGCCGTGCCTGCAAAAGAAATGCACCTACCAACCGACCGCTGAAGACCAGCGCCGGTTTGATCTCAAGCGCGAGTGGCCGCTGTGCTTTACTCGCCTGAACCCTGAGCGTGTGGCCAGCCGACTGAGCACGTTGTTATTGGCTGAGGAGCTGCACTGATGCAACTGGCATTTGTTCTGTACAAATATTTCCCCTTTGGTGGCTTGCAGCGCGACTTCATGCGCATCGCCCTGGAGTGCCAGCAGCGCGGCCACCAGATTCGCGTCTACACCCTGATCTGGGAAGGTGACGTGCCCCCCGGTTTTGAAGTGCTGGTGGCGCCGGTCAAGGCGTTCTTCAATCATCGGCGCAACGAAAAATTGACCGCCTGGATGCAGGCCGACCTGGCCAAGCGCCCGGTGGACCGCTTGATCGGCTTCAACAAAATGCCTGGCCTGGATGTGTACTACGCGGCAGACGGCTGTTTTGAAGACAAGGCGCAGAACCTGCGTCACTCGCTGTACCGCAGTTTTGGTCGCTACCGGCATTTTTCCGAGTACGAGCGCGCGGTGTTTGCCAAGGACGCCAAGACTGAAGTCCTGATGATCTCCGAGGTCCAGCAACCGCTGTTTATCAAGCATTACGATACGCCGCTGGCGCGCTTCCACCTGCTGCCACCGGGTATCGCCCAGGACCGTCGGGCGCCGCCGAATGCGGCCGAGATCCGCGCCGGCTTCCGCGCCGAATTCAACCTTGCGGACGACGACTTGCTGCTGGTGCAGATCGGTTCGGGCTTCAAGACCAAGGGCGTGGACCGCAGCCTCAAGGCGCTGGCGGCACTGCCGTCAGACCGGAAAAAGCGCACCCGTCTGTTTGTAATTGGCCAGGACGACCCCAAAGTATTCCAATTGCAGAGTGCTACCTTGGGGCTGGGCGATAATGTGCAGTTCCTCAAGGGGCGCAGTGATATCCCGCGTTTCCTGCTGGGCGCCGACCTGTTGATTCACCCGGCGTACAACGAAAACACCGGGACCGTACTGCTCGAAGCCCTGGTGGCCGGGTTGCCGGTATTGGTCACGGCGGTGTGTGGGTATGCCCATTACATCAGCGAGGCCGATTGCGGCCGTGTACTGGACGAACCTTTCGAGCAGGCCCAGCTCAACCACTATCTGGCTGGGATGCTCAGCGATCAGCAGCAACGTGCGGCCTGGAGCCGCAATGGTCTGGCCTTCGCCGAGACGGCCGACCTCTATAGCATGCCGCAGCACGCTGCGGATGTAATTCTGGCGGAGCAACACTGATGAAGTTGATTCTTGCCGAACCGTTCAAGAGCCTTTGGGCCGGACGCGATGCGTTCACCGAAGTCGAGCTGTTGAACGGCGAGGTTTACCGTGAACTGGAAGCCCGTCGCACCTTGCGCACCGAGGTGGATGGGCGCGGCTACTTTGTGAAAATCCACCGTGGCATCGGCTGGGGTGAGATCTTCAAGAATTTGCTCACCGCCAAATTGCCGGTGCTGGGTGCCGGGCAGGAGTGGCAGGCAATCCAGCGTCTGCACGAAGTGGGCGTACCGACCATGACCGCCGTGGCTTACGGCGAACGCGGGGCCAACCCGGCCGACCAGCATTCCTTTATTGTCACCGAGGAACTGGCGCCGACCATCAGCCTGGAAGACTTGAGCATGGATTGGCTCAAGCAGCCGCCCGAGCCACGCCTCAAGCGCGCGCTGATTGCCGAAGTGGCCCGTATGACTGGGATGATGCATCGCGCTGGCGTCAATCATCGTGACTGCTACATCTGTCATTTCCTGCTGCACACCGACAAGCCGGTGACCGCCGATGACTTCAAACTCTCGGTGATCGACCTGCACCGCGCCCAGGTGCGGCCACGCATCAGCCAGCGCTGGCGCAACAAGGACCTGGCAGCCCTGTATTTCTCGATCCTGGATATCGGCCTGACCCGCCGCGACAAGTTGCGCTTCCTCAAAGGCTACTTCCAGCAGCCCCTGCGCCAGATCCTGGCCGAGGAAGGCGCGTTGCTGCAGTGGCTGGAGCGCAAGGCCGGCAAGCTCTATGACCGCAAAGTCCGGTACGGAGGTGCACTCTGATGGCGGGTTGGAACCTGGAACCTGCTTACTCGGAGCTTGTGGACGATTTTGGTAGCCTCGACGCAGTGTTTGCCCTGCAAGGCGAGCGGCTGACCCGTGATCCGCTGTCCGAAGTGATTCGCGTGGAGCGCGGCGGGGTCAACTATTACGTCAAGCGCTACACCGGCGCCGGCAAAGGCTTGCGCCGGTACCTGGGCAAGCCACGGGTCAAGTCCGAGTGGCAGAACCTCAAGCGCTTCGCCAAGTGGGGCATCCCTACAGCCGAAGTCGTAGCCTGGGGCCTGGAGCGCAAGGGCCTGGCCTATGATCGTGGGGCGATGATCACCCGCGAGTTGCCGCGCACCGAAGACCTGGCGGCCCTGGCTGAACGCAAGGACCCGCAATTGTCCGACCCTGTGTGGGTCGACAAGGTCAGTCGCCAGCTCGCCGAATACACCCGGACCATGCACGACCACCGCTTTACCCATAACGATTTGAAGTGGCGCAACCTGTTGATCGACGACCAGCAGACCCTGTACCTGATCGACTGCCCCAACGGCGACTTCTGGCGCGGGTTCTGGCTCAAGTACCGGATCACCAAGGACTTGGCGTGCCTGGACAAGGTTGCCAAATACCACTTGTCGGCCACCCAGCGCCTACGTTTCTACATGCAATATCGTCGGCGCAAGCATCTGGGGGTTTCGGATAAACAGCGGATCCGCCATGTGCTGAAGTTTTTCGAGGGGCGCGAATGAATGACTTCCTGGCAACTGAAGACCGGGCCTTGCTGGAGCGCAATGGCCTGGCTGACTTTGACGCCCTGTGGGCCAGGCAACTGGACGCGGTGGACGAGCCCAATACCAGTCGCGGTGGGTGGAGCAGCGTGTTTCGCCTGGAGCTGGAGGGTCGCGGTTTTTACCTCAAGCGCCAGAGCAACTACCTGACGCGCACTCTGCATCGGCCGTTTGGCGAGCCGACCTTTGCCCGTGAGTTTCGCAATATCAGCCGCTATCGGCAGAAGGCGATCCCGGCTTTGCAGGCCGCGTTTTATGGTGAGCGCAAAGTTGCGGGCGAATATCGCGCCTTGCTGCTGACCCGCGCGCTGGATGGCTGGAATGACCTGGATTCGCTGCTGGAGCAGTGGCCTGCCCTGAGCGATGCCCAGCACCATGCGATCCTCGTGGCCTGCGGTCAACTGGCGCGCAAGCTCCATGGCGTTGGCCAGGTGCATGGCTGTTTTTACCCCAAGCATATCTTCCTGCAGGCCACCGGCGACGGTTATGCGGCGCAGTTGATCGACCTGGAGAAAACCCGGCCGCTGTTGCTGGGTCGGCGTGATCGGGTCAAAGACCTTGAGCCGTTGCTGCGTCGTGCCGGGGCCTGGACAGCAGAGCAAGTTCGGCAATTTTTGGCGGCTTACCTCGACCAGCCGGTGGACAGCTCGCTGGTGGATACCTGGGCAAGTTACCTGGCTGGGCGGCGCAGTCATAAGGAGGCCCGCTGATGCGCTTGTCTGAACTCAAAAATGCCGGGCGCACGCCTGCGCTGCCCTTGAGTATTGAGTTGGCGGATGCCGCTGGCCCGGGGCAATTGCAGCTGTTGAGCCTGTTGCGGGTGTTGCCGGGCCAGCGTTATGTGGGCGCGGCGATCTGGCGCGGCCGGCCGGTGCTGGCCAAGTTGCTGGTGGGTGGCAGCGCCGCCCGGCATTTCCAGCGTGAACTCCAGGGCGCGCGCCTGCTGGCCGAACAAGGCCTGAGCACCCCGCTGTTGCTCGCCGATGGCCTGCAAGACGGCGAGGGCGGCTGGTTACTGTTCGAGTTCCTGGAAGGGGCCCGGAGCCTGGCCGATGACTGGACGGCAGTCGAAGCCTTGCCGCCATTGGCCGATGAGCAACAAGAGGTTCTGGCGCAAGCGCTGGGTGCAATTGCACAGATGCACACCAAGGGCCTGTGGCAGGAAGATCTGCACCTGGACAACCTGATGCGTCAGGGCGACAAGCTGTATTTGATCGATGGGGGTGGAGTCTGCGTCGAACAGGCGGGCAAACCCCTGTCACGCAACCGGGTACTGGAAAACCTCGGGGTATTTTTTGCCCAGTTACCGAGCAACCTCGAGCCGTTTACCGAAGAGTTGTTGGTGTACTACCTGTTAAGCAATGGCGAACACGCGTTGCCCCTCGAAGCCCTGCAAAAGCAGGTGCACAAAGTGCGGGCCTGGCGCTTGAAAGACTTCCTGGGCAAGGTCGGCCGCGAGTGCACCTTGTTCAGCGTCGTGCGCGGGGCCTTTGGGCTGCGGGCGATCCGCCGGGAAGAAGAGGCGACCCTGCTGCCGGTACTGGCAAGCGTCGATGAGCTTATCGACCAGGGCCAGCTGTACAAGGGTGGCGCCTCGGCCACGGTGGCCAGGGTGGATGTCGCCGGGCGGCCGTTGGTGGTCAAGCGCTACAACATCAAGGGGTTTGTGCACTGGCTCAAGCGCTTCTGGCGGCCAAGCCGCGCCTGGCACGCCTGGTGCGAAGGCAATCGCCTGACCTTCCTGGGCATCGCCACGCCCAAGCCCCTGGCAATCCTGGAGCGGCGCTTTTTCTGGCTGCGCAGCCGGGCATATCTGGTCACCGAGCACTTGGCCGGGCCAGACCTGATTGAGCATCTGGCCCCTTATGTAGAAAACGGCGAGGTACCCGAGCTTGAGCTGGTGGCCCTGGAGCGCTTGTTTGGCGAACTGATTCGCGAGCGGATCAGTCATGGCGACTTCAAGGGGCGCAACCTGTTCTGGCAGGGGGGGCGTTGGGTGCTGATTGATCTGGATTCGATGTGCCAGCATGGGGGCCTGACTAGCTTTGCTGCGGCCTACGCCAAGGATCGGGCACGATTTCTGCGCAATTGGCCTGAGAGTAGCGCGCTTTACCAAGTGATTGATCAGCGGCTGCCCAAGTTGAGCGAGTTGGTTAGGTGATCTGCGTTAGGTCGTCATAAGTCGTAGTGATTTCTTCAGGGTTGGGAAGTCGTAATGTTTTCTATGGGTAGGGGCGCGACTTAATATTTTGATTAAGTCGTGCTCTGGACATTGCTCATTGGGGTTAATAGGTTGTCTCGACGCTTGATGGGAATATCTTATATAGATAGATTTCATTGAGTGATCGAAATGTTAATCCCAGGAGTATGCAGATGACTTCGATTACAGGCTTTAATCCATTTTCTTTTTACAGTGATCTAGCTGGTAAAAATAAACCAATAGACCCGGTGAATCCACCAAGCCCAATAGACAAGGTGCAGTCGGGTCTGCGCAATCCTACAGATACAACCGCTGGCGATGACGCCGAATTTTTCAACGCCGATACCCAGGAATGGCAGCCAACCGCTTCTGATGGCAAAAATGGTGGTGGTTATGTGAACTTTGGCTCTCCCTATCGAGAGCCTATAGATCATGAGTTGGTTTATGGGCAGGATGGGGGGTGGCAATTAAAGGTTCATAAATAAATGCCTGAAAGGTTGAGTGGGTCTTTTTATCTATAGTTATTTATTGCGCTTGTTGGTTGGTTGTTTTTTAGGAAGTAGAAGTTTGGAAGTTTGACTGTAGGAAGTGTCTTTTTAATGTGAGAGCCAATGGGTAACGTAAGTTGCCCATTGGTTTGTATCGTTTAAAAGCTGTATTGGGCTCCTGCACCCGCATACCAGGACCTGCCCGGGGCGGCTTCGTAATAACGGTCGTTGCCGTCGCCGACAATCACAGAGCCGACGTATTGGCGATCCAGCAGGTTGTCCAGGCGTAAGGTCTGGTGAAAGGTCCAGTGTTCGACCTTCTGCTCAAACCGCGCACGCCAGTTGAACACGCTGTAACCCGGAGCAGCATGCTTCTGGTTGGTGTCTTCCACATAGATCTTGCTGCGGTACATACCTTCGACGGCGGTGCTGATCCAGTCCCGTGGCTTCCAGTTCAGCTCGGCGAACAGTGTGGTCTGCGGGACTCCGGGCAGGTAGTTGCCCTTGTCCACGGTTTTGCCGTTGTTAGTGAAGTCACTGTCATAGGTGGCTTGCAGGCGGGTGTAGGCGAGGTTGGCGCTCCACTGTTCGCTTAGTTGGCTTTCCATACCCAGTTCGAAGCCGCGGCGTAGGGTGCGGCCTGCGTTTTGGTAAGTGCTGCGCCCGCCACTGGATTGCTGTACTACCAGTTCATCGTCTGTGGTTATCTGGAACAGTGCTGCATTTACCCGGGTGTCTTGCCCAATCCGTGCTTTCAGGCCGACCTCATACTGTGTGCTGACTGAAGGTTTGAGCGAGAAATTGAAGCCGTTTGCCGTGCTGGAGTATGCCGACTCTGCCTGGGTTGGTGTTTCGAAGCCTTTCCCTGCACTTACGTAAGCGTGCAGGTCCGGAGTGAAGGCGTACATTGCGCTAATTGAAGGTGTGTTTTTTTGGTAGGTCTTGCTGCCACTGTCGTTGCCGTCATTGCTACTGACAAAGTGATCGTCTACGTCCATTTTCATCGTGCTGTGGCGTAGTCCTGCTTGCAAGGTCCAGTCGCCCAAGAGCCAGTTTGCCTGGATGAATGGGTCTACGCTCGTGGCGGTATCGATTTCGTCACGGCCCAAGGCGCCTTTTACGCCGTGTTCACCATTGACAGTGTTGGAGTAACCCTGGCGGTCATCCTCGCTACGGTCGTAGTCCACGCCCGTGATAAGAGTCAGTTCTCCGGGGGCGCTTTCGATAGGTTGCAGCCAATGGACCGAACCTCCGTAGAATTTGCGATCAAAAGCTACCACTCCTCCGCGAGCATTGGCGGGATTGGGGTTTCCATTGGCGAACTTGTCAGGTATCGACAGGTACTGAATCACACTCCGCCGCCCGGTATACGCATTGACCTGCAAAGTCGCATCGCCAATATACCGTTCGTAATTCATCCCCAACTGCTGGTGATCAATGCTCTTGCGCGTGTTGTACGCCAGGGCGTTGCTGCTGACCGAGCGCGGATCAGCCTTGTAGCCGGCCCATGTTTGCCCCAGTGGATCCTGGGTGCCGTTCTGTTCCAGGCTGCTGTAGATCAGGGCCAGCTTGCTGTCGTCATCGGGCTCGACGTTGAGCTTGGCGAAGGTCTGGTCGCGGCGGGCGCTGCTGTGGTCGCGGTAGCCGTCGGTGTCCATGCGCGAGGCGTCGAGGACAAAACCGGCGCCCTGCACCGCGCCTTCGGCGCTGAGGTGGTTTTTGTTCAGGCCGTCGCTGCCGACCAGGGTTTCGGCGCCGATACGGGGCGGGCCTTCGCCGTTGCGCGAGAACATCTGGATCACCCCGCCGGCGTTGCTGCCATACAGGGTGGCGGCTGGGCCGCGCAGTACTTCGATGCGGTCGGCGGTGTCCAGGTTGAACGTTGCCGCCTGGCCCTGGCCGTCCGGGGTGCTGGCGGGGATGCCATCGGCAATCAGCTTGATCCCGCGCACGCCAAACGCCGAGCGCGCGCCAAAACCCCGGGAAGAAATCTGCAAGTCCTGGGCGTAGTTCTGGCGGTTCTGCACCACCAGTCCTGGCACACGGGACAGGGCCTCCGAGGCGTTGATGCCCAACTGGCCGTCGCTGATCTGCTCACGGCTGATGCTGTCCACCGAGTAGGGCAGGTCAAAGCTGGGGCTGGCGCTGCGCGAGCCGGTTACCACGCTGGGATCGAGGATCAGCGGCGAGTCGTCGCCCAGAGCGGTGTTGCACAAGGCAAACAGGCCTGGCAGCAGCAGGGTGAAACGGGCGTGATTGATCATGGGCAAGCCTGTGTTCGTGGCACGCAGAGGGGGCTGCGTGCGAAAAAGGGCGCGAGTTTAACGACTCAGCCAGGTTTTGCCATTTCAGAGTTTTCTTACGTTGCCTATCGGCGTGTCTGATCTGGGGTGCTGCCAGGGGCAATGTTAGCGTGGCGCACAGCCAGGAGAAGACGCGTGATGAACATGAAAGTGACAACTGCCTTGAGTGTGATGTCTCTGATGTTGAGCGGTTGCGGAACAGTCAACACGGTCTTGCGTGATGATCTTGCGGCAACCCGTGAGCTACGCAAGCAAAAAACCTATTGCCAATCCATTCCTCGGGTCTACAGCGGTGTAGCCTTCGATTTCTGCCTGCTCAATGCTCAGCCGGATTTTACCGGTGTACTGGTGCCGGCGGTGTTGGTGGACATTGTGGCGTCAGGTGCCGTCGACACGATTTTGCTGCCTTACACTATTTACCGGCAAAGTACTTATGGCAACATTGGCATTTACTGGCAGGCGAGGCGTTCATGAGTCGTACATCCAAAGTCCTGTTGCTCGCTTGCCTGCTGGTTGCGGGCGGTTGCAGCACGGTCAATACGGTCTTTCGTCCGGACGCAGTTGCCAGCCAGAACCTCAAGGCGCTGCGCAGCAACTGTGAAAATGTGCCACGTATCTACAGTGGTGTGATCTCTGGTTTTTGTTCGCTCAACGGCGAGCCCAATGGCAGCAGGAGCATGAATGACCAAGCCATCAACGATATTCCTTCTGTCGCTGTCGATTTCATGGCCTCCGGTGTTCTCGATACATTGATGTTGCCGTATACGGTCTATCGTCAGCACCGTGATGGCAGTATCGAGATCTTCCGCTGATGCCGCTTGTTTCTCCCTGCCATTTGCCGCTAGAGGCGTTTTGCCGCTTTTAAGCTATAATCCCGCCCTTTAGCTTTTCTCGCCGAGGCGAGGAGCACACATTTTTCAGGCGTCAGCGCCTGCATGCAGACTAAAAGAGGCTAGACCCCAGTGGCATTGACGATTCTTGGCCTGTCCGGCGCCCTTAGCCATGATCCTTCCGCAGCGTTGTATATCGACGGCAAGCTGATCGCGGCCGCCGAAGAAGAGCGCTTCGTACGCGATAAACATGCAAAGAACCGCATGCCCTACGAATCGGCGAAGTTCTGTCTGGAACAAGCCGGCATCAAGCCTTCTGACGTTGATGTGGTGGCGATCCCGTTTGCCCCGATCAGCTTGTTCGGCGAGGCCCGCTGGCACTACGCCAAGCGCTACTGGTACGCCCCGGACCGCGCCCTCGACGCGATCCTGATGGGCAACCGTCGCTACAAACGCTACCGCAACAAGATTGTCTGGTGCCTGGAACAGCTGGGTTTTGATCCGAAGAAGATCAAGATCGAACCGGTTGAGCACCACTTGGCCCACGCTTCCAGCGCCTATCACTGCTCGGGCTTCCAGGAGAAGACCGCGATCCTGGGGATCGACGGTAAGGGCGAGTACGCCACGACCTTCTTTGGCTATGGCGAGAACGGCAAGATCCACAAGATCAAGGAATTCTACGATCCGGACTCCCTCGGCGGCCTGTACGGCGCGATTACTGAGTTCCTCGGTTTCGAGATGCTTGATGGCGAGTTCAAGGTCATGGGCATGGCGCCGTATGGCGATGCCAGCAAGTATGACTTTTCGCGCCTGGCCTCCTTTGAAAACGGCGAGCTGGTGATCAACACCGACTACGCCAACGTCATTGGCCTGCGTCGTTATAAAGAGAAGGGCAAGGGTTTCTACTTTTCGCCAAAACTGATCGAGTGGCTGGGTCCCAAGCGCGAAGGCGACATCGCCGACGAGCCGTACATTCACTACGCAGCCAGCATGCAGGCCCTGTTCGAGAAGCTGGCCTTGCAGATGATCGACCATTATCTGGGCGATATCCTCAAGGAAACCGGCAAGCTGGCCTTCGCCGGCGGCTGTGCGCTGAACGTTAAATTGAACCAGAAGATCATTGCCCGCGACGACGTCAAGGAGCTGTTCGTGCAGCCAGCGTCCGGCGATGCCGGCACCGCGGTAGGTGCGGCGGCCTATGTGTCCCATGCCCGTGGCGTACCGGTAGAGAAGATGGAACACGTCTATCTCGGCCCGTCCTACAGTAACGAAGAAGTGATTGCCGCGTGCGCCAAGCACCCGAGCAAGCCTAAGTGGCGCCAGATCGAGGACATGCCCAAGCGCATCGCCCAGATCATGGTCGACGGCAACCCGGTGGCCTGGTTCCAGGGGCGCATGGAGTTCGGTCCGCGTGCCTTGGGCGGACGTTCGATCATCGGTTGCCCGAGCGCCGTGGGTGTGGCTGACCGGATCAACCACCAGATCAAGTTCCGCGAGCGCTGGAGGCCTTTCTGCCCGTCGATGCTCGACACCGTGGCCCCGCAGATGATCAAGGTCGATCACCCGGCCCCGTTCATGACCTTTACCTTTGAAGTGTCGGAAGAATGGAAAACCCGCGTGCCGGAAGTGGTCCATGAAGATGGTACCTCCCGCGCCCAGGTGCTCAAGCGCGAGTACAACCCGCGCTACTACGACATGATGAAAGAGCTGGAAGTGCTGACCGGCAACGGTGTGTCCCTGAACACCTCGCTCAACCGCCGTGGCGAAGCGATGATTTGCTCGCCAACCGACGCGTTGAACATGTTCTTCGGCTCCGACCTGCAGTACCTGATCATGGAGGACATCCTGGTGGTCAAAGATGGTGTGGAAGGGCAAGTCATTGACTGAGAGGCGGATTGGCGTCGTCATTCCCACCTATAACTACGCACACACGTTGGGACGCGCGGTTGAATCGGTGCTGGCACAGCTCGATGAGGCGAATGCACAGTTACTGGTGATTGATGATGGCTCGACCGATGAGACGCCGCAGGTGCTGGCAGCGATGATGGAAAAGTACCCGGGGCGTTTTCGGGCATTGCGCAAACCCAATGGAGGTGCGGCCTCGGCCCGCAACCTGGGGCTTGAAGAGTCTGCGGGCGAGTACCTGATGTTCTTGGATGCCGATGATGAAATGGCGCCAGGCGCACTGCTTTCGGTAGCTCAGCATATTGCCGCACATCCGGAGAGTCGTTTGATCGTCGGCGGCCACTGGTCTGTGTTCGGGGATGGCAAGCGCCGCTTGCATATGGTCAAGCAGCTTCCAGCCAGCGCCTATCTGCGGGTGCGTGGTTACTTGCTGGACAAGACGATAGCGCTTTCCAATGGTGCTTGCGCGATGCATAAAGATATTTTTAGCGTGGGCAACTATCCGGAGAGTTTGCGTAATGCTGAAGATATTCCTGTATTTGCTCAGGCCTTGGCGCGTTTTTCATGCAGTGTCATAGACCAGCCTCTGGTGCTGATCTACAAGCATGCGGACAGCTTGCGCCATGACATCAATCACAGTGTCGCGGCAGGCGTGAGCCTGGTGGACGAGGTGTTTTCGCCAGTGCGCATGCCGGCAGAGCTGCAAGGCTTGCGCAGTGCGTTTCTCGCGCAGCGCTGCCTGTCTTTGTTTCGCAATTGCTTCAGTGCTGGGGAATACGCGCTTGCCAAGCAGTTTTACTGCCAGGCGGTACGTACAGACTGGCGTGCTCTGACGCGCTGGTCGTACACACGCAAGGCACTTCAGCTGATGTTCAAGTAAGCGTTTTATAGCCTGTTACGCTACGCCGAGAGTTACCTGTACAACGCCTGGGTTGATTGCATTGACTAGGCGTTGGGTTTTGGCGGTGCAGTGGTTTTCTGGAACATATGTTTTCAAATCTTGTGCACACGATGTGACGCCAGGTTTTAAGGAGCGGGGTGTGGTTGGTATAGGCAGTAAGTTGTGGGCCCGGGTTTTGAGTGTTGTCGTCGAACATCCCGTTCGAGTGGCTTTTTTCGGGAGTCTGCTGCTATCCCTGATCGCCGTATTGGGCGCCGCGACTGTCGGGCGTGATGCTGCTTTCTACCTGACCATTGCCCAGGACGTCCAAGTCCACGGCCCGAAATCCGCCTTTGCCGTATTCAACTGGCCCTGGTTCTCCCTGCTCCTGGCGGGTACCCATTCGGTTTCAGGCCTGCCCATAGAACTGAGTGCTTACTTGTGGTGTTCGCTGTTTGCCGCTGGAACCTGTGCGCTTCTGGTTGACTGCGTTCGCCAGCGCTCAGTGCAGGTTGCACCCTGGGCCTGCCTGGTGGTGCTGGCGATGCCGGCGTTCAACCAGTTTCGTGGCGAGATCCTGCGTGAGTTCGGCTTCTGGTTTTTCTGCATCCTGACGCTGTGGCTGGCCATGCGCTGGCAGGCCCGTGGTGGATGGCTGCGGGCGGCAATCATCCATCTGGCGATTGTCGCGGCAGCAGCGTTCCGGTTGGAGGCGTTGTTGCTGTTGCCGGCGTTGGGCTTGTGGCAGTTGCCTGGCCTGTGGGTCCGCGAACGGCGCCTGGCACTCCTGCAATTTGTCGCGCTGCCGCTGCTGGGTGTGGTGGCGGGGGTGGTGCTGGTCTCGTCCACGGGCGGTTTTTCATCGGCCCGCGTTGCCTACTATCTGGATTTGATCAATCCGAGCAGTGTCTTGGCGTCGTTTGATTTGCTGCGCGAGCAGTTCGCCAACTCGCTGATCAACAAGTACTCCCAGGATGAAACGGGGCGCATCATCTTTTTTGGCATCCTGGCGGCCATGGTCATCAGTTTTGTGAGTATTTGCGGACCCTTTGCCGTGCCGTTTCTACGGGGGCGCAATTGGCAGGCAATCAAGCTCTACTGGTATGAGTACCGGCCTTTTGCTTGGGCGGCGGTGTTGTATCTGTTGGTGTTGCTGCTGTTCTTTATCCAGCAGCAGTTCATGAACACACGCTACATGAGCTTCTTGAACCTGCTGTTTGTACCGGCGCTGGCGCTTGCGCTGCAGATGTTTGCGCAACAGTTCCCGCGCCTGGGCAAGGCCCTGGTGGCGGTCGGCCTGTTGGTGATGTTGTCCAATGTGGTGTCCACTGGGCCGGGCAAGGTCCAGTACGTCGAGGCGGGGCGTTGGATGGCGGCGAATGTCGAACCGGATGTTCCTGCGTATTTCGATGATGGGCGTATTGGTTATTACGCAGGGCGTGGTTACCTGCTCAAGCAATTGACCCGGGAAGCCGCGATGTCACCGGCGCATGCAGGGAAATTCCGCTACTTCCTGATCGAAGCCCGTGGCAACGAGCCCTGGCTCACCAGTTGGCTCGCCGAGCGCAACCTGCGTATCGTCGAGCGCTTCGCCAATCGCCGAGGCGCCACAGTACTGATCATCACCCAGTGAGATCAGTCCAGTAGTTGTCGCAGGCGCTCAATCAGTGGCGCCTGTTGACTGCCTGCCGGCAAGCCCTGGCGATAGCCGTCGAAAAAGGCTTGCCCGGCATCATCACCCAGCAGCCATTGCCGATCCTGCGCATAGCGTCGCAGATGGCTGAAGTTGCGCCGCCGCTTGCTCTGGCTCAGTGGGCTGGCCTGGCAGCTCAGGTCGGCAATGTCGATCAAACCCAGGGTGTTTTCCGGTGTCAGGACGACGTTGCCAAAGTGCAGCGAGCGAAAGTACACGCCCTTCTCATGCAGTTGCGCAATGAAGCAGCCCAGGCGCCCACGCAGGGCCTCGGCGTCGGCCTTGGCGAGTTTCAACTGGCGGATGGTTTCCCCGGCCAGTGGGCTGTAGTACACCGCGTCCCGCGCAATGCTGGGGATGCGATACACCGCAATGATGCGCGGGCAGGGGATGTCCCGTTGCTGCAGCGCGCGGGTGTTGTTGGCGAAGCGTTGTGCATAGGGGTAGAACAGCGCCGAACTGAGCAGGCGCTTGCGCCGGAACAGTTTGAGCATGCAACCATCGGTCAACCGGAGCACCTTGTCGCCAGAACCATCGGCTTCCAGCACCTGCGCACCGGCGCGCAATGCCTCATAGGTGTTGTGATCGATTACTTGCATGCCTGACTCCCATCAATAGCCGGTTATCTTAACCGACTTGGTGCAAGGCTGGCCCCTGCTCATGTTTTTTGGGGCGAAGAGGCCTGTGATATGATCCGCGCCTTACTGATTTGCGCGGATTCCCATGAGCAGTCCTGAACCGAAAACCCAGTCGACGCTGGCGATTTACTTTCGCCTCCTGACTTACGTACGGCCTTATGTGGGTCTGTTCATCCTGAGTATCGTCGGGTTCCTGATCTTCGCATCGACCCAGCCGATGCTCGCTTATATCCTCAAGTATTTCGTCGATGGCCTGGCGAACCCCGAGGCCAGCCTGTTCCCCGGCAACCCCTATCTGGGCAAGTTGCAGTTGCTGGAAACTGTGCCGCTGATGATCGTGCTGATTGCGGCCTGGCAGGGCGTGGGTTCTTTCCTCGGTAACTTCTTCCTGGCCCGGGTTTCCCTGGGATTGGTCCATGACCTGCGCGTGGTGCTGTTCAACAAGCTGTTGGAGTTGCCAAACCGCTTCTTCGACAAGAACAACTCCGGCCACCTGATTTCCCGTATTACCTTCAACGTCACCATGGTCACCGGTGCTGCCACCGATGCTATCAAGGTGGTTATCCGTGAAGGCATGACCGTGATTTTCCTGTTCTGCACCCTGGTTTGGATGAACTGGAAGCTGACCTTGGTGATGCTGGCGATCCTGCCGGTGATCGGCATGATGGTGAACAGCACCAGCCGTAAATTCCGCAAGCAAAGCAAGAAGATCCAGGTATCCATGGGCGATGTGACCCATGTGGCCTCCGAGACGATCCACGGCTACCGCGTGGTCCGCAGCTTTGGCGGCGAGCAGTATGAAAAGGTGCGCTTCGAGCAGGCAAGCCTGAGCAATACCGAGAAGCAACTGGCGATGACCAAGACCGGCGCGGTGTACACGCCAATGTTGCAACTGGTGACCTACAGTGCGATGGCCGTGGTCATGTTCCTGGTCCTGTATTTGCGAGGCGATGCGTCTCCGGGCGACCTGGTGGCCTATATCACCATGGCCGGCCTGCTGCCCAAGCCGATTCGCCAGCTTTCCGAGGTCAGCTCGACCATCCAGAAGGGCGTGGCCGGTGCCGAGAGTATTTTCGAGCAGTTGGATGAGCCGGTAGAAGTCGACCAGGGCGTGATTGAGCATGAGCGTCTGGCTGGGCGCATTGAAGTGCGCAACCTCAGCTTCCAATACCCGGAAAGCGACAAGAAGGTGCTCAACGACATCAGCTTTATCGTCGAGCCTGGGCAAATGGTCGCGCTGGTGGGGCGTTCGGGCAGCGGCAAGTCGACCCTGGCTGGCTTGATCCCTCGTTTCTATCAGCATGAGCAGGGGCAGATTCTGCTCGATGGCGTACGCGTGCAGGATTTCACCCTGCGCAACCTGCGCCGGCAAATCGCCCTGGTGACCCAGCAGGTCACCTTGTTCAACGACACCGTGACCAACAACATTGCCTATGGTGACCTGGCCGGCGCGCCAGCTGACGCGGTGCACCACGCCGCTCGCGAAGCGTACGCCGATGAGTTCATCGTGAAGATGCCCCAGGGCTATGAAACCCTGGTCGGCGAGAACGGCGTGCTGCTGTCCGGTGGCCAGCGCCAGCGCATCGCGATTGCCCGTGCCTTGCTCAAGGATGCGCCGCTGCTGATTCTCGACGAGGCCACCTCGGCCCTGGATACCGAGTCCGAGCGCCATATCCAGGCGGCCCTGGACCATGTGGTGAAGAACCGCACGACCCTGGTGATCGCCCACCGCCTGAGCACCATCGAGAAAGCCGACCTGATCCTGGTGATGGACGACGGCCAGATTGTCGAGCGCGGGACCCATGTCGAGCTGCTGGCGAAGAATGGTTACTACGCCCGCTTGCACGCCAAGGAGTTCGAAGAAGGCGACCCAGTGGCGCCCTCCCATGTGACGGATGCCTATTGAGGCGCCATTGCCGCCGGGCTGGGATCGACCGCCAGGATTGAATCGGTCGATGCTTTTCCCTGTGCTAATATCGCGCCCCTGTTCATTTTGTATGTGGGTTGCTCCATGAAGTTGTCCATGCCGCGATTCGATCAAGCCCCTGTCTTGGTGGTCGGCGATGTCATGCTCGACCGTTACTGGCATGGCGGTACCTCACGGATTTCCCCTGAGGCACCGGTACCGGTAGTCAAGGTCGAGCAAATCGAAGACCGTCCAGGCGGCGCTGCCAACGTTGCCCTTAACATCGCCGCACTCGGCGCCCCGGCCTCCCTGGTCGGCGTGACCGGCGACGATGAAGCCGCCGACAGCCTGACCAACAGCCTGCGCGGCGCCGGCGTGCGTGCCCTGTTCCAGCGCATTGCCCACCAGCCGACCATCGTCAAGCTGCGGGTCATGAGCCGTCACCAGCAATTGCTGCGTATCGATTTTGAAGAACCCTTCGCCACCGACGCCCTGGCCCTCAGTGACCAGGTCGACGCGTTGCTCGAAGGCATCAAGGTATTGGTGCTGTCGGATTACGGCAAAGGCGCGTTGAAAAACCACCAGGTGCTGATCCAGGCTGCCAAGGCCCGTGGCATCCCAGTGCTGGCCGATCCCAAGGGCAAGGACTTCTCGGTCTACCGGGGGGCCAGCCTGATCACGCCGAATCTCAGCGAATTTGAAACCATCGTCGGCGGTTGCGTCGATGAGCATGACTTGGTGAGCAAAGGCGCAAGCCTGATGGCCGATCTCGACCTCGGCGCCTTGCTGGTGACCCGTGGCGAACACGGCATGACTCTGCTGCGCCCCGGTCACCCGGCCATGCACCTTCCGGCGCGGGCGCGGGAAGTATTCGACGTCACCGGCGCCGGTGACACAGTGATTTCCACCCTGGCGGCAGCGATTGCGGCGGGCGAGGAGTTGCCCCATGCGGTGGCCCTGGCCAACCTGGCCGCGAGCATCGTGGTGGGCAAGCTGGGCACGGCGTCCATCAGCGCCCCGGAACTGCGTCGTGCGATCCAGCGCGAGGAAGGCTCGGAGCGTGGCGTGTTGAGCCTGGAGCAATTGCTGCTGGCGATTGACGATGCCCGGGCCCATAACGAGCGCATTGTCTTCACCAACGGCTGCTTCGATATCTTGCACGCCGGCCATGTGACCTACCTGGAGCAGGCTCGCGCTCAGGGTGATCGCCTGATCGTGGCGATCAACGATGATGCTTCGGTCAGCCGCCTGAAAGGCCCTGGCCGACCGATCAACAGCGTGGACCGGCGCATGGCGGTCCTGGCTGGGTTGGGCGCGGTGGATTGGGTGATCAGCTTCTCCGAGGGGACCCCGGAAAACCTGCTGGCCCAGGTCAAGCCGGATGTGTTGGTCAAGGGTGGTGACTACTCGGTCGACCAGGTGGTCGGCGCCGATATCGTCAACGCCTATGGCGGCAAGGTCAAAGTCCTGGGGTTGGTAGAGAACAGCTCGACCACCGCGATTGTCGAAAAAATTCGCCAAACCAACGATGCCGCCCAATAGGTTTTACCGCTATGTCTGATGCTCTTGTACTGATTACCGGCGGTGCTGGCTTTATCGGTTCCAATCTGGTCGATGCACTGCTAGCCAAGGGTTATGCGGTGCGGGTACTGGATAACCTGTCCACCGGCAAGCGCAGCAACCTGCCGCTGGACAACCCGCGCCTGCAACTGCTCGAAGGCGATGTGGCCGACGCTGCTCTCGTCGCCCGTGCGGCGCTGGGGGCGACGGCGGTAGTGCACCTGGCGGCAGTCGCGTCGGTGCAGGCGTCGGTGGATGACCCGGTCAGTACACACCAGAGCAACTTCGTGGGTAGCCTGAATGTCTGCGAAGCCATGCGTCAGGCTGGGGTCAAGCGCGTGGTGTTTGCTTCCAGTGCCGCGGTGTATGGCAACAACGGCGAAGGCGACTCTATCGACGAGCAAACCGCCAAGGCACCGTTGACGCCTTATGCATCGGACAAGCTGGCGAGCGAGCACTACTTTGACTTCTACCGTCGCCAGCATGGCCTGGAGCCGGTGATTTTCCGCTTCTTCAACATCTTTGGCCCGCGCCAGGATCCTTCATCGCCGTATTCCGGGGTGATCAGCATCTTCAGCGAGCGCGCGCAGAAAGGCCTGCCGATTGCCGTATTCGGCGACGGTGAGCAAACCCGTGACTTCATGTACGTCGGGGACTTGGTGGCGGTGCTGGTACAAGCGGTGGAAATGGCCGAAGCGCCTCTGGGCGCGATCAATGTCGGCTGGAACCGCACCACCACGCTCAAGCAGTTGCTGCAGGCACTGTCGGAAATTGTCGGCTCGTTGCCGGCTGTCAGCTACACAGAGCCGCGTTCAGGGGATATCCGGCACTCCAGGGCCAACAACCAGCGTTTGGCAGCGAGCTTCACCTTGCCTGAGCCGACGCCGCTGAAGACGGGCCTGGAGAAACTGCTGCACGGCTGAGCCCTTATTCTCTTTAGGAGCCGGCAAGCCGGCTCCTACAGGGGAGGCGTCAGCGTCCTGCTTTTTTTGGCACCATCTTGCGCAAGATCTGCCTGGCCCGCCCGGTCAACTGCTTCAACTTCGATTCCTTCTCCGGCGTGCTCAGGCCCTGTTGCCTGAGCCAGTCCTTCCAGCGGATCCGCTCATCACGCACCAGCCAACCCTCCTGCTGGGCAAAACTCTCAGCCAGGTATAACCCGCGGGTGCTCGCCGGGATCAGTTGATCCTTCTTCAGGGTATACAGCTCGGCGCACGGCTGGCCGTCCTTCAGGGGCATCAGGTACAAATCCGGGCGCTGGCGGTCCAGGCGTGCCACCAGTTGGTCGCCTTCCAGGCGTTCGTCCACATGGAACAGACTCAAGGACTTGGCTTCCTTCGGCACTTCCAGGCGCAGGTCGTAGATCAATTGCAGTGACGCCGTGGGCAGGTGCACATAGGCCCGGGGGCGTTCGATCAACTGCATGCTGGCGCAGCGCACCGGGCGGGCGGCACCTGACAACGGCGACAGGCGAAACGGCAAGGCCTCGCGGTAATGCAGCGCGCTGGAGTAGGGCGCCGGTAGCCAGGTGTCGTTGAAACGCCCGCCCAGCCAACCTTCCGGGGTTTCCAGCAGGCATTCCTCGGCGATTTCCTGAATGGCGGTGTGCAGCGGCAGGTTCAGTTCGTGGGCCGGCACGTAGCCGGAAATCAGCTTGAGCACCACATCGCCACGGTCTTGGCGACGTTGGCGCACCAGTACCCAGTAATCGCGGTTTTGCCAGTGCAGTGTCAGGCGCACCGACACCCCGAGGTTGGCCAGTTCCAGTGCGAAGCGCTCGGCATCCGCCACCTCCACCGGCTTGCGTCGCTGCAAAGTCTGGGCAAAGTTGAGCGGCATGCCCACGCTCTGGTAGCTCAGGCCTTCGGGGGTGGCTTCGACGTACAGGGGCAGAGTTTTAAAGTTACTGGGGTTTTTTCTTATGAGCGTTCGCGGCATGTCGGCTCCTTCTTGCGTCGGGGTCGGCCGCGTCGGCGGCATCAGGATTGGCGAATGATCTTGGCAGCGGTTGCCACATTATGGGCAAGGTGCAGCGGGTTGATGGTCCCGACAATAGCACTGGCCACGCCCGTTTGCGCAAACAACAAGATGAAACTGGCGTGAATTGGATCCACTCCCGGCTCCAGGCACGCATGGCCACTGGCCAGGGCCTTTTTCACCAGGATGCCTTTGCCATGGGCGGCGGCATAATCAATCACGGCTTTTTCGTTTTGCTCGTTCAGATTGTAGGTGACCATGGCGCAATCGCCCTGTTCCAGAGCCTTCACGCCGCCTTCGACGGTTTTTCCGGAGAAGCCGAAACCGCGAATCTTGCCCTCGGCCTTGAGGTCCGCCAGGGTCTGGTAGACCTCGCAATCGTTGAGGATATGCAAGTCGTTGCCGTCGGAATGCACCAGCACCAGGTCGATAAAATCCGTTTCCAGGCGTTTCAGGCTGCGTTCCACGGACAGCCGGGTGTGGGCCGCGCTGAAGTCGTGACGGGACACGCCGTCGGCAAATTCTTCGCCGACCTTGCTGACAATCACCCAGTCCTGGCGCTGGCCACGCAGTAGCGGGCCCAGGCGTTCTTCGCTGTGCCCATAGGCGGGGGCGGTGTCGATCAGGTTGATCCCCAGCTCGCGCGCCTGGCGCAGCAACATCCGCGCCTCCTCATCGTTGGGGATCTGGAAGCCATTGGGGTACTTCACCCCCTGGTCGCGCCCCAGCTTCACGGTGCCCAGGCCCAGTGGCGACACCAGCAGGCCGGTGCTGCCCAGGGGGCGATGAAGGTCATGCAGGGTCGGCAGGCTCATGGCAACAGTTGCTCCCAGGCGGGTTGGGCTACGGCGGGGCGAGGCAGTTCAGGCAGTGGCGTGCTTGGCGTTGGCTGGACGCCGTCACGTTCCAGGGCGTAGAGCACCCGATCGGCGAAGTCCGGGGCCAGGGCCAGCTTGGTTGGCCAGCCCACCAACAGCCGGCCCTGCTCGGCGAGGAACGCGTTGTCCGGTCGGGTCAGGCCCGTTTGCAGGGGCTCGGCGCGATCCACCCGCAGGGTCGCCCACTGGGTCTGGCTCATGTCGATCCACGGCAGCAGGTGCGCCAGCTCCTTTTGCGCCGTGGCGATCTGCTCGGCGGGCGTGCGGTGCACGCCTTCGGTCTCGGCAATATCACCGCCCATGTACCACACCCAATTGCCATCGGCGGCCGGGTGCGTGGTGATGGTGATCCGTGGCTTGGTGCCGCCGCCCAGGCAGTGCGCGTACAGAGGTTTGAGGCCGGGGCCCTTGGCGATGATCATATGCAGCGGGCGCTTTTGCATGGCCGGCTGGCTCAGGCCCAGGGCCGTGAGCAGCTCGGCGGTGCCGCCGCCGGCACTCAGCACGATGCGCTGGGCGCGAATCGCCCGGCCATCGACTTTCAGGCCAACCAGGATGCCACCCTCAAGCAGCGGCTCGATCTGTTGCCCGGCGAGCAGGCCATCGCCGGCCAGTTGCGCCAGGCGTTCGATCAGGCTCGGTACGTCCACCACCAACTCGGCCAGGCGATAGACCTTGCCCTTGAAGCGACGGTCTTGCAGGGCCGGCGGCAAATCGTCGCCCTTGACCTGGTCGACGCGGCCACGCACCGCCTTGCTGGCGAAGAAGCTGGTGAGGTTGCCGGCGAGGGTGCCAGGCGACCACAGGTAATGGGCCTGGGACAGCAGGCGCACGCCCGTCAGGTCCAGTTCGCCGGTGCCGGCCAGCGCTTCACGCCAGCGTCGTGGCATATCGGCAATGGCTTCGGAAGCGCCGGTCAGGGCACCGTGCAAGGCGTATTTCGCACCACCGTGAATGATCCCCTGGGACTTCACGCTCTGCCCGCCACCCAGGGTTGCGTTCTCCACCACGATTGTGGAGAACCCCTGGCTGCGCAGGCGCGCATTGAGCCAGAGGCCGGCAACCCCGGCGCCGACAATCAGGACGTCGGTGGAAATAACGGATGGCATGGGGCGACCTCAGTGTTCAGAACAAGAGGCCAAGTATACAGACTCGACGGCGGGATCTTTGCTCAGGATCAACAACGTAGGAGGTCAGTGACCGGCAGTTTTCGAAAACAACTGAATCACCACCACTCCCAGCACAATCAAGCCCATCCCCAGCATCGCTGGCAGATCGAGCTTCTGCCCATAGATAAACAGCGCAGCGATGCTGACCATGACGATCCCCATCCCCGCCCATACCGCGTAGGCCACGCCCACCGGCACAGTGCGCACTACCAAGGTCAGCATCCAGAAGGCCACGCCATAGCCGACGATAACCAGCAGCAGTGGGATCGGCGTGCTCCAGCCCTTGATCGCTTTCATGGAAACGGTGGCGATCACTTCCGAGCAAATGGCAATGGCCAGGTAGTAGTAGGCGACGTTCATGGGGCAATCCTCGGGATGGGCTCAATACTGTAGGAGCGAGCTTGCTCGCGAAAATCGTTAACGATTACGCGTATAGCCTGGTTGAACGTGGTGTTCTTGGGTTTTTCGCGAGCAAGCTCGCTCCTACAAAGGCTGGCATTTTAGTGCGTTATCAGATGGGGTAAAGTCATTACCTATCCGAATTTAAGATGGGTTTAGCCGATGAGCGTGCAATGGAACCTGGATCAGATGCGCTTGTTTGTCAGCGTCGCCGAACAACGTTCGTTTTCGGCGGTGGCGCGGGACCAGCGCAAGGCGCAGTCAGCGGTGAGCAATGGGATTGCCTTGCTGGAGGCCGACTTGGGCGTGAGCCTGTTCGATCGTAGCAGCGGTCGCCAGCCCCGTTTGACCGAGGCCGGCACGGTCCTGCTGGAGGAAGCCCGGGAAGTGCTGCGCCAGTGCGAGCGTCTCAACGGCCGCGCTTTGTCCCTGATGCGGGGTGAAGAAGCGCGGCTGCGCCTGGCCCAGGACGAAGCCATGTTATATCAGCCGGTACTCGATAGCCTTGAGGCGCTGGCCGGGAAATTTCCTAGCCTGGAAGTGCAATTGTCGAGCACGGCCCAAGGTGATGTCGCACGTAAATTAGTCGAGCGCAAAGCGGACCTGGGGTTGCTGTTCTACCACGACCAGATCCCTGAAGCCCTTGAGCGGCGGGTGGTCGGCAGTGTGGAGATGGTCACGGTGTGTGGCGTCGGGCATCCGCTGGCCAGGGATGGTTTTGTCGATTGCCAGCGCCTGGCGCAGTTTCGCCAGTTGCTGATGTCGACCCAGACCAGCGTCTACCCCGGCAGTGAGGCGGCCAGCCCGCAGGTGTGGCGCGCCGACAGCTTCTACGTGCTGGCCGAATGGTTGGCGCGTGGTCTGGGCTGGGCCTGGTTGCCCCGGCATGTGGTGCAATATCCGACCTATCACGGGCAGATGGTCGAGCTCGATAGCGAATGGACCCCGCCGGCCCTGGTGGTGGAACTGGTGTGGCGGCGCGATGAGCCCCTGGGCCCGGCGGCGCGCTTTCTGGCCGAACGTTTTACCGCGTGTTTGCAGGCGATCGGCTGAAAAAGCCGATAAACTCCGCCGCCATGAATAGAACTCTCTACAGCTGTCTGTTTTACCTGGCGCTGCCGTTGGTGGCCTTACGTCTATGGCTGCGGGCCCGCAAGGCGCCGGCCTACGCCAAGCGCGTCAGTGAGCGCTTTTCCTACGGTTTGCCGGTACTCAAACCCGGTGGGATCTGGGTACACGCGGTGTCGGTGGGCGAGAGCATCGCCGCCGCGCCAATGATCCGCGGCCTGCTGGAGCGTCATCCACAGCTGCCGATCACCGTCACCTGCATGACGCCCACCGGTTCCGAGCGGATCCAGGCCTTGTTCGCCAATGAGCCGCGCATCCAGCATTGCTACCTGCCCTACGATTTGCCATGCGCCGCCAAGCGTTTTCTGGACCGGGTCCAGCCTAAACTCGCGGTGATCATGGAAACCGAGTTGTGGCCCAACCATATCCATCAGTGCGCCAAGCGCGGGATTCCCGTGGTCCTGGCCAATGCGCGGCTGTCGGCACGCTCGGCCAAGGGCTACGCACGTTTCTCCAAACTGACTGCGCCGATGCTGGCAGAAATGAGCCTGTTCGCCGTGCAGACCGCCACCGAGGCCGAGCGTTTTCGCAGCCTGGGTGCGCGCCCGGAAACGGTCGAAGTCACCGGCTCGATCAAGTTTGACCTGACCATCGACCCACAACTGCTGGTACGCGCTGCCGCGCTGCGCGAGCAGTGGCAGGCCAGCGAACGCCCGGTGTGGATCGCCGCCAGTACCCATGCGGGCGAAGATGAAGTGGTGCTGGCTGCCCATCGGCAGTTGCTCGCCAGCTACCCCAATGCCCTGTTGATTCTGGTGCCCCGGCATCCGGAGCGTTTCAACGCGGTGCTGGAGCTTTGCCAGCAACAGGGTTTTGCCACGGTACAGCGCTCCAGCGGCGCGTCGGTGAGTGCCGATACGTCGGTATTGCTGGGCGACACCATGGGGGAGTTGCTGTTTCTCTACGCCTTGGCCGACAGCGCCTTTGTCGGCGGCAGCCTGGTGCCCAACGGCGGGCATAACCTGTTGGAGCCCGCAGCGCTGGCCAAGCCGGTGATCAGCGGCCCGCACCTGTTCAACTTCCTCGAAATCGCCGCGATGATGCGCGAAGCCGGAGCGTTGCGGGAGGTGGAGGATGCCGAAGGGCTGGCCGAGGTGGTGCGGCAGTTGTTTGAGCTGCCGCAGGATGCACAGAAGATGGCACAGGCGGGGCTTAAGGTGATGCAGGCCAATCAGGGGGCATTGAAGCGCTTGCTCGAGGGTCTCGATCGCCTGATCAACCGCTGATCTTGTGGGAGCGGGCTTGCTCGCGAAGACGGTGTGTCAGTCAATACATGTGCTGACTGACACACTGCCTTCGCGAGCAAGCCCGCTCTCACATTTGTTATGCGGTGGGTTTAGTTGCCGGGGCGGGCCTTGAGTTGTTCGGCCGCAGCCTTGGCCAGGTCCGGCGGCAGGAAGTCCTTGTCCGGGTTGTAGTCTGCCTTCAGGTACCGCGCCAGATCCTGCAGATCCCCCGGGTTCAACGTCCCCGCCGCCTGCTTGAGGCGCAGGTTGTCGAGGATGTAGTCATAGCGGCTGTTGTTGTAGTTGCGCACTGAGGTGTACAGCTGGCGCTGGGCGTCGAGCACGTCGACGATATTGCGCGTACCCACCTGGTAACCGATTTCCGTGGCTTCCACTGCGCTCTGGTTGGAGATGATCGACTGGCGTCGCGCCTGTACCTGTTCCACATCGGTATTCACTGCACGGTGCAGGTTGCGGGTGTTTTCCACCACTTGGCGGCGCAGGCCTTCGCGTTGCTGTTCGGTCTGGCCCAGGCGCGAATAGGATTCGCGCACCTGGGAGCTGGTGAGGCCGCCGCTGTACAGCGGGATATTCAGGCGCAGCCCGATGGTGCGTTGTTCGACATCGCCACGATAGGGTTGGCCGAAGGCATTGGGGTTGCTGAAACCGAGGGCGTCGTTATCGCCTTTCTCGTATTGCGCCACCGCGTCCAGGGTCGGCGCGTGACCGGCCTTGCGTTGCTTGAGGGTTTCTTCGGCGGCCGTGACCGCATAGTTGCTGGCCAGAAGATTCAGGTTCTGCCGCCCGGCGGTGTCGACCCAGGCCTTGGCGTCGTTCGGCGCCGGTGGCAACACCGGCAGCGTGTGGACAATGCCCTGGATCGCGTTGTACTGGCGGTTGGTCAGGGTGATCAGCGCTTCAAACGCGTCATCCACCTGGCGCTGGGCAAGGATCCGGTTGGCCCGTGCGGTGTCGTAGCTGGCCTGGGATTGCAGCACGTCGGTCTTGTCCGACAGGCCCACGTCGAAACGCTCGTTGGACTGGTCCAGTTGGCGTTTGAAGGCAGCTTCCTCGGCCTTGGTCGAGGCCAGGTTGTCCTGGGCACGCAGCACGGCGAAGTAGTTTTCTGCACTTCGCAGGATCAGTTCCTGCTCGGTAGCCGAAAGTTGCAGGGCCGCTTGTTCATTGACGGCTTCGGCAGCCTGCAACTGGAACCAGCGGTCGGCGCGAAACAGCGGCTGGCTGAGGGTTGCGCGCCAGGTGTGGGCGTCGCGATTGGCAGTGGCCGAGGGTGTGTCGATCTGGGTGCGCACGTTGTTCACGTCGGCGCCGGCCGAGAGGTTGGGCAGCAAGCCGGCGCGGGCCTGGGGCACCACTTCTTTCTGCGCGCCGTATTGGGCGCGGGCGGCGGCCAGGTCGGCGTTGTTGTCCACCGCTTCCTGGTAGACGCTGACCAGATCGGTTTTGGTCGACAAGGGCGCTTCTGCTGCCCAGACCATTCCATTGGTCGCACAAGACACGGCAAGAGCCAGTGAAAGTTTGCGCAGCATGAGGCGATCCCTAGATAAATATTACGGCGATAATTTAGCGCCCAAGGCTACGACGAGCAATCCATAGCGTCAAGGCGTTGAGGCAGTAGCCGAGTGTAGTGGCCGCACTGCGGCACAACAATCCTGTAATTGCGCCATTCATCACGCTGAATGCACCGCTATTGGCAATTTGCCTGCTCCATGGTCTAGACTGGCCGCGTTCTTGTCGGGGTGCCTTGCTATGAGGCTGAGATCGGTAAATACCGGATCCCGTTGAACCTGATCAGGTTAGCGCCTGCGTAGGGAACAAGATTTCTCGTCACCCGGCGAGTCCTCTTGTGCTTCGTCCGGGATGTTGTTCGACAATCGAACGGCCCTCGTGCGTCAAGCACAGCACTGCTTGCAGTGCGTCCATCCGTCACAGGTTCGCTCCGACAAAAATCCACTGCCTGGATGTGTCTGGAGAGCCCGTGATGAGTACAAAACTAAAAAACACCGTGCATTTGAGTGAGTCGGCCAAAGTTGACTCGGGATCCGTGCAGCCGTTTACCCGCTCGCAAAAAGTCTATGTGCAGGGCACTCGCCCGGATATCCGCGTACCGATGCGCGAAATCAGCCTCGACGTGACGCCCACCGACTTCGGCGGCGAGATCAATGCACCCGTGGTGGTCTACGACACCTCCGGCCCGTACACCGACCCCAACGTGATTATCGACGTGCGTAAAGGCCTGGGCGATGTGCGCTCGCCGTGGATCGAGTCCCGTGGCGATACCGAGCGCCTGCCGGGCTTGAGTTCTCACTTCGGCCAACAGCGCCTGAGCGACGCCGAACTGACCGCCTTGCGTTTTGCCCACGTGAAAAACCCGCGCCGCGCCAAGGCCGGGGCCAACGTCACGCAAATGCACTACGCGCGCCAGGGCATCATTACCGCCGAGATGGAATACGTCGCCATCCGCGAAAACATGAAGCTCGAAGAAGCCCGCGCTGCCGGCCTGCTGACCCCGCAACACGCCGGCCACAGCTTCGGCGCCAGCGTGCCGAAAATCATCACCCCCGAGTTTGTGCGCGAAGAAATCGCCCGTGGCCGCGCCATCATCCCGGCCAACATCAACCACACCGAACTGGAACCGATGATCATCGGCCGTAACTTCCTGGTGAAGATCAACGGCAACATCGGCAACAGCGCCCTGGGCTCGTCCATCGAAGAAGAAGTGGCGAAACTGACCTGGGGCATTCGCTGGGGTTCGGACACGGTGATGGACCTGTCTACCGGCAAGCACATCCACGAAACCCGCGAGTGGATCATCCGCAACTCGCCGGTACCGATCGGCACCGTGCCGATCTACCAGGCCCTGGAAAAAGTCGGCGGCGCCGCCGAAGACCTGACCTGGGAGCTGTTTCGCGACACCCTGATCGAACAGGCCGAGCAGGGTGTCGACTACTTCACCATCCACGCCGGCGTGCTGCTGCGCTATGTACCGCTGACCGCCCAGCGTGTCACCGGTATTGTTTCCCGTGGCGGCTCGATCATGGCCAAGTGGTGCCTGGCGCATCACAAAGAGAACTTCACCTACACCCATTTCGACGAAATCTGCGAAATCATGAAGGCCTATGACGTCAGCTTCTCCCTCGGCGATGGCCTGCGCCCGGGCTCGATTGCCGACGCCAACGACGCGGCGCAGTTCGGTGAGCTGGAAACCCTCGGCGAACTGACCAAGATCGCCTGGAAGCACGACGTACAAACCATGATCGAAGGCCCGGGCCATGTGCCGATGCAGTTGATCAAGGAGAACATGGACAAGCAACTGGAGTGCTGTGACGAGGCGCCGTTCTACACCCTCGGCCCGCTGACTACTGACATTGCTCCGGGCTACGACCACATTACCTCAGGCATCGGCGCGGCGATGATCGGCTGGTTCGGTTGCGCGATGCTCTGCTACGTCACGCCCAAGGAACACCTGGGCTTGCCGAACAAGGATGACGTGAAGACCGGCATCATCACCTACAAGATTGCGGCCCATGCGGCGGATTTGGCCAAGGGCCATCCAGGCGCGCAGATCCGCGACAACGCCTTGAGCAAGGCGCGGTTCGAGTTCCGTTGGGAGGACCAGTTCAACCTCGGCCTGGACCCGGACACCGCACGCTCCTATCACGACGAAACCCTGCCCAAGGATTCGGCCAAGGTCGCGCATTTCTGCTCGATGTGCGGGCCGAAATTCTGCTCGATGAAGATTACCCAGGAAGTGCGTGAGTACGCGGCCAACCAGCGCATCGAGGCTGTGGACGTGGATGTGGCCAAGGGCTTGGCCGAGCAGGCAGAGCGGTTCAAGCAGGAAGGTAGTCAGCTCTACAAAAAGGTCTGATCCAAGATCGCGGGCGCCTGCAAGGGCCTCATCGCGAGCAAGCCCGCTCCCACATTCGATCGAGTTCCACCTCTGGAATGCGGTCGAATGTGGGAGCGGGCTTGCTCGCGAAAGCGACCTCTCAAACAACAAATACTCCTCAGAGATTCCACCCTTGAGCATTCAACCGAGTACCTACTCTCCCGACATTGCCGTGCCCATAGACAAACGTGTCTTCGGCGCCCGCGATCTGTTCTCCCTGTGGTTCTCCCTCGGCATCGGCCTGATGGTCCTGCAAACCGGCGCGCTGCTGGCGCCGGGGTTGGGCCTGTCGGGGTCGTTGTTGGCGATCTTCCTCGGTACCCTGGTGGGTGTGCTGTTGCTGGCCGCCGTCGGGGTGATCGGCAGTGACACCGGCCTATCGTCCATGGCCGCCCTCAAGCTCAGCCTGGGTGCCAAAGGCGCTAGCCTGCCGGCGCTGTTGAACCTGCTGCAGTTGATCGGCTGGGGCTCGTTCGAGATCATCGTCATGCGCGATGCCGCCAGCCTGCTCGGCACCCGTGCTTTCAGCGAAGGCAGCCTGTGGGCCAGCCCATTGCTCTGGACGCTGTTCTTTGGCGGCCTCGCCACCTTGCTGGCGGTCAGCGGCCCGTTGACCTTCGTACGGCAGATCCTGCGCAAGTGGGGGATCTGGCTGCTGCTGGCGGCCTGTCTGTGGCTGACCTGGAACCTGTTCGCCAAGGCCGACCTGGCCGCGTTGTGGGCCCAGGCGGGCGATGGTTCGCTGCCGTTTGCCGTCGGGTTTGATATCGCCATTGCCATGCCGTTGTCCTGGCTGCCGCTGATTGCCGACTACTCACGCTTCGGCAAGCGCGCAACCCGAGTGTTCGGCGGCACGGCCCTGGGCTTTTTTATCGGTAACTTCTGGCTGATGAGCCTGGGCGTGGCCTACACCCTGGCGTTTGCGCCCAGTGGTGAAGTCAACGCGCTGTTGCTGGCATTGGCCGGAGCTGGCCTGGGGATTCCGCTGCTGTTGATTCTGTTGGATGAGTCGGAAAACGCCTTCGCGGATATCCACTCGGCGGCGGTGTCCAGCGGCATGCTGCTGCGCCTTAAAGTCGAGCACCTGGCGTTGGCTATTGGCGTGGTGTGCACGCTGATCGCCTGCTTCGCGCCCTTGGCCCAGTATCAGAATTTCCTGCTGTTGATCGGCTCGGTATTCGCGCCGCTGTTTGGCGTGGTGCTGGTGGATCACTTCATCCTGCGCCGACGTGGCCAGGCGCTGCCTGCAAGCCTGCGCTGGCCGGCGCTGCTGGCCTGGCTGGGCGGTATCAGCACCTATCATCTGCTGGCCAATCTGTATCCGGATGTCGGTGCGACCCTGCCGGCACTGGCGCTGGCAGGGCTGCTGCAATTTATCCTTGGGCGTGCCTTCAGTGGCGCACGGGCACCAGCTCAGGCTTGATGATGCCGTCGAGACGCGCGTAAGGAATCTGCAACTCGACGTGGCCCATGGCGTAGGGCGCAATGGTGGTCGTAGGGTACTTGAGCACCACCGCGCCATAGGTCAGTGCCACGTTCGGGGTTTTCTGGAAGGGCCAGCTTTTCACGTAGTCCGGTTCCAGGCTCAGGCGGGTGCTGATCAGCCAGCTGTTGTGGGCCACTTGGGCGGCTTTCCAGAACGCGTCTTCCTTGCCGGGGCGCAGCATGTCCGCCAGGGTCAGGTTTTTTTGTTGCTGGCGCGAGTAGTTGATGAAGCCGCGGCCAGGTTCGCCGTGGGCGCCGCCGGTGTCCAGGTAGCTGGACAGTTCGATGATCACCAAGCCGTCATGCTGCTCCCGTACCTTGGCCTGCAAATACATGCTGTTGCGCGGGCCGGACTCGCGCAGGAATTTTTCCCGATAGGCATTCAGTGACGCGGGCAGTGGCGTGCCGGGAGAGGTGCGAGTCATTTCCAGCAGGCGCTGCTCGATCAATGCGTCGAGCTTGGGCTCGTTGGCGAAATGCACCGTATCGATGTTCACCAGTGGGCAATCGGCAGTGGTGCAGCCCGGTTGCACCACTTCGGATGCATCGCGGGTGGCTTCCAGCGGCGCGCGGTAGTTGGGTTGGAACAGGCTCTGGCAAGCGCCGAGCGTCAAGGCAATACAGGCCACGGAGGCGACTTTTAACAGCGACATGGGCGTCCTTCATAAAGCGGAGAAGAGCGAAAGATATGGGGCTTCGACTGTCGGCATCCCAGTCAGTTCGCCACTAAGCTGATTACAGTGAGTTTGACCGCCGCCGCCTGTCCCGGCAACAGGAAAGGGGCTGCACCGACGGGGGCGGGCGCTGTAGGATGGCGCGATGCCGAGACACACACCGCAATAAACGAGGGTTGATATGACCGACAGTGCGAAATCGACGCCGAACAGATTTGAAGTGGTTCAGCGCGACAATGCCTACCAGGGCTTCTACAAGCTTGATCGTGTACAGCTGCGCCACGAGCTGTTCGAAGGCGGCATGAGCCCGGTGATCAACCGCGAAATTTTTGTCCGTCACGATGCCGTCTGTGTCCTGCCCTACGATGCGCAACGCGATGAAGTGGTGTTGATCGAACAGTTCCGGGTTGGCGCCATGGGCCGCACTGACAATCCATGGTTGGTGGAGATGGTTGCCGGTCTGATCGATAAAGACGAGCAACCGGAGGAGGTTGCGCACCGCGAAGCCGAGGAGGAAGCTGGGCTGACCTTCTCTGCGCTGTGGCCGATCACCAAATATTTCCCGTCGCCGGGGGGCAGCACCGAATTCGTCCACCTGTTTTTGGGACGTTGCGACAGTAGCGGTGCTGGCGGTATCCATGGCCTGGCCGAAGAAGCAGAAGATATCCGCGTTACCGTGTGGGCCTTTGAAGATGCCCTGCAAGCGGTGCGCGACGGTAAAATTTCCAACGCAGCCAGCATTATCGCCCTGCAATGGCTTGCGCTTAATCGCGCGGAAGTGAGGGGGCTATGGCAGTAAAGGCACGGGAACGCTACCGGGTCGACCTGATCGGCTTGCAAGCCGCTTGCGAGGCTAACTATGCGCGGCTGATGCGCCTGTTGCCGGACATGCGCCATACCCCCCAAGCGCGGCGGATCGCCGTGACCCACGGCGACCAGATGCTCGGTGTGCTGACCCTGGAGGTCATCCTCACCTGCCCATACACCAGCACCCTGCGCGTACGCCAGGAGCACAGCCTGCCGTGGCTGCCGGTGCCGCAGCTGGAAGTGCAGGTGTATCACGATGCGCGGATGGCCGAAGTGGTCAGTGCCGAACATGCACGGCGCTTTCGCAGCATCTATCCTTACCCCAATGTGTTCATGCACCAGCCCGATGAGAAAGCACAGCTCAATGTGTTCCTCGGTGAATGGTTGAGCCATTGCCTGGCCCTGGGCCATGAGTTTGAAGTCGTTCGATAGCGTTCAACGGTGTGCGTTTCACGGCTTTCCTCTTTGTGTCCTGCCCCAGCATAATTGCACCCATTGTCCATCTATGTGATTGCCCTGGGAGAACGCCTTGCCGAGCGTATCCACCGTGAACCCCGATGCGCCGGCGTTGCTGGTGCAACTGTCTGACAGCCACCTGTTTGCCGAGGCCGATGGCACGCTGCTGGGCATGAACACCCGCGACAGCCTGCAACGGGTGATCGAGCTGGTGCGAGCCCGGCAACCGCAGATTGATTTGCTGCTGGCCACCGGCGACTTGTCCCAGGACGGTACGCTTGAGTCCTACCAGCTGTTTCGCGACCTGAGCCAGCAGATTGGCGCCCCGGCGCGCTGGATTCCGGGCAATCACGATGAGCCGCAGGTCATGGCCCAGGCGACCATGGGCAGTGCGTTGCTGGAGCAGGTGGTGGATGTGGGCAACTGGCGGGTCATTTTGCTGGACTCCGCCGTGCCGGGCTCGGTGCCGGGTTATCTGGCGGATGTGCAGTTGCAACTCCTGGCCCAGGCCTTGAGTGAAGCGCCGGGTCGCCATCATCTGGTGTGCTTCCATCATCACCCCGTGCCCATTGGCTGTGCCTGGATGGAGCCCATCGGTTTGCGTAACCCCGAGGCGCTGTTTGCCGTGCTCGACCGTTTTCCCCAGGTGCGGGCGGTGTTGTGGGGGCATGTGCACCAGGAAATCGACCGCCAGCGTAATGGCGTGCGCTTGCTGGCGTCGCCGTCCACCTGCATCCAGTTCGCCCCCGGCAGTGAGGATTTCAAGGTCAGCGAAGAGGCCCCCGGCTATCGTTGGTTGCGTCTGCATCCGGATGGGCTGCTGGAAACAGGGGTAGAACGGATCGAAGGCTTCACCTTTACCTTGGATTACGGCAGCAACGGCTACTAAACCTGCAAACACACATCACAATGTAGGAGCGGGCTTGCCCGCGATAGGCATAGGTATCTACACAATTTTGCTGCATCGCATAACCCCAGGCAGATAGGGCTGTTGTGGCGAGCGGGCTTGCCCCGCGCTGGGCTGCGAAGCAGCCCCAATAAGCCCGCCGCGTTTCTTCAGGTAAACCGCGATAGCCTGGTTTAGGGCGGCTTCGCCACCCAGCGCGGGGCAAGCCCGCTCGCCACAGGGAAGATCGTCAGTTTCTGAAAGTTGTGTAGATGCCTATGCCGCGATAGCGGTGTCAGCCAACCCATCCATGACGGATATACCGCTATCGCAGGCAAGCCAGCTCCCACACTGGCCCCGTTTCCCCTGGCAAGCCGCGTTCGGCAGTAACCCTGCTCACACCGCGCCATTCCCTGTAAACTGCGCCCCTTTGGCCGATAACGCACGGAGAGCCCGGCATGTCCGCTTCGATCTTGTATATCCACGGTTTCAACAGCGCGCCGGCCTCGACCAAGGCCAGTTACCTGATGGGCGTGATGGACAGTCTCGGGCTGGCCGACCAACTGCGGGTGCCGGCCCTACATCACCACCCCCGCCAGGCGATTGCCCAGTTGGAGCAGGCGATCGGCGAGCTGGGGCGGCCACTGCTGGTCGGCAGCTCACTCGGCGGCTACTATGCAACCCATCTTGCTGAACGCCATGGCCTCAAGGCCCTGCTGGTCAACCCGGCGGTCAGGCCCCATCGCATGTTCGACGGTTACCTGGGCACCCAGAAGAATCTCTACACCGATGAAACCTGGGAACTGACCCACGATCACGTCGCAGCCCTGGCTGTGCTTGAGGTTGCAGCGCCCCAGGATGCCCAGCGCTATCAGGTGTGGTTGCAGACCGGGGACGAAACGCTGGATTATCGCCTCGCCGAGCAGTATTACCGGGCCTGTGCCTTGCGTATCCAGGCTGGCGGCGACCACGGTTACCAGGGCTTTGGCCGACAGTTGCCGGCGCTGTTGAGTTTTGCCGGCATTGGCGCAGATCAGTACCAATCCTTCGATTTCACCGCATTGTGAAACCGCAGGTTACTTTTTAATCGAACGACTCACGACGAGACCCCATGGCCACTCCCAGCGCTAGCTCTTATAACGCCGACGCCATCGAAGTCCTCTCGGGCCTCGACCCGGTGCGCAAACGCCCCGGCATGTACACCGACACCAGTCGGCCGAACCACCTTGCCCAGGAAGTCATCGACAACAGCGTCGACGAAGCCTTGGCCGGGCACGCCAAGTCGGTCCAGGTCATTTTGCACGCCGACCATTCCCTGGAAGTGTCCGACGACGGGCGCGGCATGCCGGTGGACATCCACCCCGAAGAAGGGGTGTCGGGTGTCGAGCTGATCCTCACCAAGCTTCACGCCGGCGGCAAGTTTTCCAACAAGAACTACCAATTCTCCGGCGGCTTGCACGGTGTGGGTATTTCCGTGGTCAACGCCCTGTCCACGCAGGTGCGGGTCAAGGTCAAGCGCGACGGCAACGAATACCAGATGACCTTCGCCGATGGCTACAAGGCCACCGAGCTGGAAGTGGTCGGCACTGTCGGCAAGCGCAATACCGGGACCAGCGTGTACTTCGCGCCGGATCCGAAATACTTCGATTCCCCGAAATTCTCCATCAGCCGCCTCAAGCACGTACTCAAGGCCAAGGCCGTGTTGTGCCCGGGCTTGCTGGTCAGTTTTGAAGACAAAGGCACCGGCGAAAAGGTCGAGTGGCACTACGAAGACGGCCTGCGCTCCTATCTGGAAGACTCGGTCAGCGACTTCGAACGCCTGCCCAACGAGCCCTTCTGCGGCAGCCTGGCCGGTAACAAGGAGGCCGTGGACTGGGCCTTGCTGTGGTTGCCCGAGGGTGGCGACAGCGTCCAGGAAAGCTACGTCAACCTGATCCCCACCGCCCAGGGCGGCACCCACGTCAACGGTCTGCGCCAGGGCCTGCTGGATGCCATGCGCGAATTCTGTGAGTACCGCAGCCTGTTGCCGCGGGGCGTGAAGCTGGCGCCGGAAGACGTCTGGGAGCGCATCGCCTTCGTTCTGTCGATGAAAATGCAGGAGCCGCAATTCTCCGGCCAGACCAAGGAACGCCTGTCGTCCCGCGAGGCGGCGGCGTTTGTCTCGGGTGTGGTCAAGGACGCGTTCAGCCTCTGGCTCAACGAGCATCCGGAACTGGGCCTGGCCTTGGCGGAGCTGGCGATCAACAACGCCGGCCGTCGGCTCAAGGCCAGCAAAAAGGTCGAGCGCAAGCGCATTACCCAAGGCCCGGCATTGCCCGGCAAGCTGGCGGACTGCGCCGGGCAGGACCCGATGCGCTCCGAGCTGTTCCTGGTGGAAGGTGATTCTGCCGGCGGTTCGGCCAAGCAGGCACGGGACAAGGAGTTCCAGGCGATCCTGCCGCTGCGTGGCAAGATCCTCAATACCTGGGAAGTCGATGGCAGCGAAGTCCTGGCCAGCCAGGAAGTGCACAATATCGCCGTGGCCATTGGCGTCGATCCAGGCGCCGAGGACATGAGCCAGTTGCGCTACGGCAAGATCTGCATCCTCGCCGACGCCGACTCCGACGGCTTGCACATTGCTACCTTGCTCTGCGCATTGTTCGTTCAGCATTTCCGCCCGCTGGTGGATGCCGGGCACGTCTACGTGGCGATGCCGCCGCTGTACCGTATCGACCTGGGCAAAGAAATCTACTACGCCTTGGACGAAGCCGAGCGCGACGGCATCCTTGATCGCCTGGTGGCCGAGAAGAAACGTGGCAAGCCGCAAGTCACCCGATTCAAGGGCCTGGGTGAAATGAACCCACCGCAACTGCGGGAAACCACCATGGACCCGAACACCCGGCGCCTGGTGCAGTTGACCCTGGAAGACTACGCCGCCACCTCGGAAATGATGGACATGTTGCTGGCCAAGAAGCGCGCTGGCGACCGCAAGGCCTGGCTGGAGTCCAAAGGCAACCTGGCCGAGGTATTGGGCTGATGCGCAGCGGTTTCGCCCTGGCGATACTGTTGTTGAGTGGGTTGGCAGCGACCCAGGTCGTGGCCCAGCCTGCGGCCGAGCTCAAATTGCTGTCCGAACACCCGGTAGACGGCATGCGCGGCGGCAACCTGTCGGGCCTGGCCTTGTGTGGCAAGGAGTTGTGGACGGTCTCTGACCGCGACGACGACCAGATCTACCGCCTCGATACCCGCGCCGACACCTGGCAGGCCGAGACGGTAAAGATCGATGTGCCGCCGGTGCCTGAATCGGGCCTGCCCTGGGGCTTGCGCGCACGCACCACGGCGGCGTCGGTGATTCGCGGCGGTGACCTGGATTTTGAAGGCATCAGCTGTGACGCCGCGGGTAATCGCTATATCGTCAGCGAAGCCCACGCGGCGGTGCTGCAGGTGCCGGCAAGCGGCGATCCAGAGTGGCTGAAGATTGCCCCTGGCATGGTTCGCGAGGCGCGGGCCAGTGGTCTGTTGCTGCACTTCAATGCCTTGTTTGAAGGCTTGGCGGTCAACCCCGAGGGCAATCAGATCTGGCTGGCGGCCGAACGTGAGCGGCGCGGGCTGATTTCGATCAGGCGCGGGCAGAGCGTTTGGGATTGTGATGGTCCGTGTGTACTGTTGAGCGAAGCCGGCCAGGAAATGCAGCCGGCGCAGTTTCCGGGAGCCAAGGCGGTGTCCAAGGACTTTGCCGACCTGGCGCTGTTCAATGGCAAGCTGTTTACCTTGGAGCGCAATGCGTTCCAGATCTGCCGGCGCGACAGCGTAACGGCCAAAGTCGAGCTGTGCTGGTCGTATGCCGATGAGGCATTGCTGCCAAATCGACGTTACTCCCAGAGTTATGGTCTGGCGGAAGCCTTGCTGATTGACGCCGACGGAGCCTGGATTGGCATCGACAACAATTTCGGCGCCCGGGCCGACGGTGAAAAACGCCCGATGGTCTATCGTTTTGCCGCTCCGGCCGGTGGCTGGAGCGCCCAGCCGTGAGTACGCAGCCGCCTGGCAAGCGCGCCGGACGCCTATTGATGTTCGTGGCGTGGGGCGCCGGGCTGTTTCTGGCAACACGGTTTTTTGGGCAATGGGAAGCGCGTCAGGAAAATCCCAACGCCGTAGTTACCTCGCAGCAACACGCGGGTTATATAGAAGTGAAACTGGTCGGCAACGGCCAGGGGCATTTTGTCGCCACTGGCCAGATCAACGGCCAGCCGGTGGATTTCATGCTCGATACCGGTGCCACCGACGTGGCGGTACCGGCCGAGTTGGCCGAACGCCTGGGGCTCAAACGCGGTTTGCCGGTGACCTTGAGCACCGCCAACGGCCGCAGCCAGGGCTATCGCACCCACCTCGACCGCCTGCAGTTGGGCGATATCGTCCTGCAGGACGTACGCGCCCTGGTGGCGCCGGGCCTGGGTGGCGAGCAAGTGCTGTTGGGCATGAGCGCATTGAAACAACTTGAATTTACCCAGCGCGGCGGCACCATGCTGCTGCGCCAGACCAGACAATGATGAGGCCCGCATGAGTGACATCCTTGCAGACAGCTTAGACGGCGTAGAGCGCCGGTCGCTGGCTGACTTCACCGAAAATGCCTACCTCAACTACTCCATGTACGTGATCATGGACCGTGCCCTGCCGCATATCGGCGATGGCCTGAAACCGGTACAGCGGCGCATTATCTACGCCATGAGTGAGTTGGGCCTGGACGCGGATTCCAAGCACAAGAAGTCGGCGCGTACCGTTGGTGACGTGCTCGGCAAGTTCCACCCCCACGGCGACTCGGCGTGCTACGAAGCCATGGTGCTGATGGCCCAGCCGTTCAGCTACCGCTACACCCTGGTCGATGGTCAGGGCAACTGGGGTGCGCCGGATGATCCCAAGTCCTTCGCCGCCATGCGTTACACCGAGGCGCGGCTGTCGCGCTACTCCGAAGTACTGCTCAGCGAGCTGGGCCAGGGCACCGCAGACTGGGGCCCGAACTTCGACGGCACCCTCGACGAGCCGCTGGTCTTGCCGGCGCGCCTGCCCAATATCCTGCTTAACGGCACCACCGGCATCGCCGTGGGCATGGCCACCGACGTACCGCCGCACAACCTGCGCGAAGTCGCCACCGCCTGCGTGCGTCTGCTCGATGAGCCCAAGGCCACGGTCGAGCAGCTGTGCGAGCATATCCAGGGCCCGGATTACCCGACCGAAGCGGAAATCATCACGCCGCGCGCCGACCTGCTGAAAATGTACGAGACCGGCAAGGGCTCGGTGCGCATGCGTGCCGTGTACCACATCGAAGATGGCGACATCATCGTCACCGCCTTGCCGCACCAGGTCTCCGGCGCCAAAGTGCTGGAACAGATTGCTGCACTGATGCAGGCCAAGCCGTCGAAATTGCCGCAAGTCGCTGACCTGCGTGACGAGTCCGACCACGAGAACCCTTGCCGCATCGTGATCATCCCGACCAATAGCCGGGTCGATCACGAAGTGCTGATGCAGCATCTGTTTGCCAGCACCGAGCTGGAATCCAGCTACCGGGTCAACGTCAACATCATCGGTCTGGACGGCAAGCCGCAGCTGAAAAACCTGCGCAACCTGCTGGTGGAGTGGCTGGAGTTCCGGGTCAATACCGTACGCCGCCGCCTGCAGTTCCGGTTGGACAAGGTCGAGCGTCGCCTGCACCTGTTGGACGGCTTGCTGATTGCCTACCTCAACCTGGATGAAGTGATCCACATCATCCGTACCGCCGAGCACCCGAAGGCCGAGTTGATCGCTCGTTTCCAACTGAGCGAAATCCAGGCCGACTACATCCTCGATACCCGCCTGCGCCAGTTGGCGCGCTTGGAAGAAATGAAGCTGCGTGACGAGCAGGACGCGTTGCTCAAGGAACAAGCCAAGCTGCAAGCGCTGCTGGGTAGCGAAGCCAAGCTCAAGAAGCTGGTGCGCAGCGAGTTGATCAAAGATGCAGAGACCTATGGCGACGACCGCCGCTCGCCGATTGTCGAGCGTGCCGAGGCCAAGGCCCTGACCGAAACAGAGCTGTTGCCCAACGAGAAAATTACCGTCGTTCTGTCGGAAAAGGGTTGGGTTCGCTCCGCCAAGGGGCATGATATTGATGCCACTGGCTTGTCGTACAAAGCGGGGGATGGGTTCAAGACCGCCGCCGCCGGGCGTTCCAACCAGTTTGCGGTGTTTATCGACTCCACGGGGCGTAGTTATTCGGTGCCGGCTCATACCCTGCCGTCTGCACGAGGCCAGGGCGAACCGTTGACCGGTCGCCTGGCGCCACCGCCAGGGGCAAGTTTTGAGTGTGTATTGCTGCCTGATGATGACTCGCTGTACGTCATCGCCTCCGACGCTGGTTACGGCTTCGTGGTCAAGGGCGAGGACTTGCAGGCCAAGAACAAGGCGGGCAAGGCCCTGTTGAGCTTGCCGAACAACGCCAAGGTGATCTTGCCTCGTCCGGTCGAGGACCGCGAAGGCAATTGGCTGGCATCGGTGACCACCGAAGGGCGCTTGCTGGTGTTCAAGATCAGCGACCTGCCGCAGTTGGGCAAGGGCAAGGGCAACAAGATCATTGGTATTCCAGGGGAGCGGGTGGCCAGTCGCGAAGAGTACGTGACCGACATCGCAGTGATCCCGGAAGGCTCGACCCTGGTGCTGCAGGCCGGCAAGCGCACGTTGTCCCTGCGTCCCGACGACCTGGAGCACTACAAGGGCGAACGTGGACGCCGTGGGAATAAATTGCCCCGTGGCTTCCAGCGAGTGGATGCATTGCTGGTAGAAACACCCGCTTAAAGCGATATAGAGCGCCCGATCTACGATTTAACGCGTAGATCGGCGGTTTCGCGCTGGAGTCATGGCGCATATTCACGGATGATATGGCCTTTCCAGCGCCGGCGTGGCTGAGCGCGTATAGGTTATTTTTAGTATTACATTGTGGTTTGCCTTGTGGCAGCCACCTGGATGGGATGATGACTGCTCCACGCCTTCCTTTATTTTTGATGCTCGCTGGCCTTTTGGGGTTGGCGGGTTGCACTACGCACCAACCGGTGTCGCTGTACCAGCTGGATAGCGGAAATCCGGCGCAACCAGCGCAAAGTGCTGGCATGGCGGTCTTGCTCGGGCCGGTAGTGGTTGCCGATTACCTGCAGCGTGAAACCCTGCTGCAACGCCAGGACGATGGCAGCCTGCAAGGCTCCATCGACGGCCGTTGGGCCGGTAGCTTGTCGTCGGATATCAACCAATTGATGCTGCGCCAGGTGGCCGGTCATCTGGACAGCCAGCGTGTGGTGCTGTCGCCGGCGCCCACCAGCTTTACGCCCGATGTGCAGGTATTGTTGACCATCACGCGCCTGGACTCCGGAGCTTCGCAGCCGGCCATCCTCGATGCGCAATGGCGCCTGATCGACCGCCGCGGCCAGGTGCGGGACAACCGCATCGTGCATCTGCAGGAACAGCATGCGGGCAGCACGGCCTCCCAGGTCCAGGCCCAGGGTGTGTTGTTGCAGCGTTTGGCAGAACAGCTGTCGGTAGCCCTCAAGCCGCTGGCCAACCAGCCACCGATTGCCGAGGTCCCGCGCAAACAGGCCCCGGCCCCCGCCAAGCCGGCGGCCCCGGAAAAGCCGAAGATCCCGATGGCTTCGCCGATTCGCACGGACATGGAAGTGTTCCGCTTCTGAGGTAAAAGCCCCTTGTAGGAGCGAGCTTGCTCGCGAAAAACTCAAGGGCACCGCGCTCATTCAGGATAAGCGCGTTATCGTTGACGATCTTCGCGAGCAAGCTCGCTCCTATACAGAGCCAATAAAAAGCCCACCCATGAGTGATCATGGGTGGGCTTTTTGTTGGGGAAGGATTCACCCCTTGTTGCGGGTCTCATGCATCCGCGCCAACTGGCGCTCCAGCATCGACGGATAAGGCTCCATCAACCGCTCGACACAGCACGCGCCTTCCGGGCTGGCAATCGGGCGGATGCGCGCGCGTTGGCGGATCAGTGCGTCGTCGCTGATCTTGCGCTCCACCAGCAGCAGGTTGCGGCTGTGTTGCGACAAGGCCAGGGCGTCCTGGGCGTTTTCGGTCAGCAGCAGATCGATCTGGCTCATGCCATACAGGTCGTCGCCCAACGTCAGGCCCAGTTGCAGTTGCAGGGTGATGCCGCTGTCAGCGACTTCAATTTGCAACGCATGGCCCAGGGCGCGCAGCAGCTCACCGCAGCAGATGGCATTGGTCAGGTAGTCTTCGCCACTGTCTTCGCTGTGGAACAGCATCAGCGTGCTGCCATCATTTAGGGTGTGCAGCTCGCTCTGGTACAGCGAAGCAGCCTGGTCGAGGCAGTCGCGGTAGCGTTCCAGCAACTCGGTCAGGCGGGCGCGGGGCAGGCGGCGCAATTGCTCCTGGGCACCCAGTTGCACGGCCAGTACGGCGCTGTGCTGTGGCTGGGTGTTCTGCGAGACCGCAGCCTTGGGTGCCGACAGCGGGGCAGGCGCGGACTCGTCGCGCAGGTCGGCAAACGGGTCGTCACCGTCCAGGCTGTCTTCGTCGGCCTTGATGGCTGTGCGCGGTACTGGCTTGAGGCCCGCGACCGGCGCCGACTCGTCGAAGCTCGGGTCACGCAGGTTGCGCACTTCAAACTCGGGTTCGTCGTCGTAATCGGCGTCGTCAAACTCCGGTTCAGGCTCGACTTGCTGCACCGCCGGTTCCGGGGCAAAGCTTGTGTGCAGCTGGCGGGCAAGGTCGCCGATCTCATCCTGGCGGTCGGTGGCCGGGGTATGTTCGTCGATATCGCGCAGCCAGATACGCAGTTGCATCAGGGGCGTGGAGATATGCCGGCCCAGGCGCAGGCTCAAGGCCAGGGCCAAGGCCAGCAGGATCGCGCTGAGGATGCCCATGCTTTGCAGGCTGATGGTCATCGGCTGCTGGAACTGTTGCATGTCCAGGCTGATGCGCAATTGGCCGGCCTTCACATCCTGAAACGTGATATTGCTCTGGTACAGGCCTTCGGCCTCACCCAGCAGGCCGTTTTTCGGGCGCTGCCCGGCTTCGGCCATGATCCGGTTGTCCACGCTGTAGATGGCGGCGTGGGCCACCAGCGGGTTCTTGGTCAGGTTGTTGAGCAGCACGTTGAGGCTGAGGATGTCATTGGACACCAACAGTTCGGTCGCCGACGTTGCGGTCTGGGTCGTCAAGCTTTCGCCCAGGGCGTCGGCTTGCTCGTGCATGGCCTGTTTGAACTGCAGCCCCATCACGCAGGCATAGATCACCAGGGCCAAGGCGACCAGGATCACGTTATGGCTGGCAATGCGTAATGCGATCGGTACACGGCGGTGGCGCAGTGCCCGGAAGATCAGCAGGAAGAAGTTATCGGTTTTTACTGGCGTGGGCCGGTTCACTTGCGCTCGGCTCTTGGTCCGTGAAGTTGACGCGCAGTATAGCGACAGGCCCAAGACCGGCAAAGCGCTGGCTGTGCCCGATGGTCACTGAAAGTGGGTAGAATGCGGTTTTTTTCCAGCCCGGGGGTGCGCTTTGCGCGAAATTGTCCTGATTAACATCACAGGTGAGGACCGTCCGGGTCTTACCGCAGCCATTACTGGTGTGCTCGCCCAGGGTGGTGTGACCATTCTCGACATCGGCCAGGCCGTGATCCACGACACCCTGTCGTTCGGCATCCTGGTCGAGATCCCGAGCACTGAGCAGGCCTCGTCCGTGCTCAAGGACATCCTGTTTACTGCCTACAAGCTGGATCAGCAGGTACGTTTCACCCCGGTTTCCGAAGAGGATTACCAGCATTGGGTGGCCGGCCAAGGCAAAAAACGCCATATCGTCACGCTGTTGACGCGCCGGGTGACCGCCGAACAATTGCAGCGGGTCAGTTCGATCACCGCGCAATATGGTCTGAACATCGATCATATCGACCGTCTGTCGGGCCGCATGCCGCTGGACATGCCGGCGGACCAGGGCAAGGGCTGTATCGAATTCTCGGTGCGCGGTGAGCCAGCCGATCCGCAGGCATTGCGCGCCGAGTTCCTCAGCGTCGCCCAAGAGTTGAACGTCGATATCGCCTTTCAGGAAGACTCGCTGTTCCGTCGCAATCGCCGCCTGGCGGTATTCGACATGGACTCGACCCTGATCGAAGCCGAGGTCATCGACGAGTTGGCCAAGGCTGCGGGCGTTGGCGAGCAAGTTTCCGCGATCACCGAGCGCGCCATGGCGGGTGAGTTGGACTTTCGCGCCAGCTTCAAGGAGCGCCTGGCGCTGCTCAAGGGCCTGGACGTCAGCGTGCTGGATTCCATCGGCGCGTCCCTGCGCTTGACCGAAGGTGCCGAGACCCTGTTCGCCGAACTCAAGCGCCTGGGCTACAAGACGGCGATTCTGTCGGGCGGCTTTACCTACTTCGCCAAGCAATTGCAGGCCAAGCTGGGCATCGACTATGTGTTTGCCAACGAGCTGGAAGTGGTGGATGGCAAGGTGACGGGCGTGGCGGTCGAGCCGATTGTCGACGCACAACGCAAAGCTGACTTGCTCAAGGAACTGGCGCACAAGGAAGGTTTGCGTCTGGAGCAGACCATTGCGGTCGGCGACGGTGCCAACGACTTGCCGATGCTGGCTATCGCCGGGTTGGGCGTGGCGTTCCGTGCCAAGCCGTTGGTCAAGCAATCGGCCAAGCAGGCGATTTCGACCTTGGGGTTGGACGGTGTGCTGTATCTGTTGGGCTTTCGCGACCGCGACGGCCAATAACGACAGGAACGCGGTCAAAAATGTGGGAGCGGGCTTGCTCGCGAAGGCGGTGTGTCAGTCAACTAAGGTGTCTACTGTCACACCGCTTTCGCGAGCAGGCCCGCTCCCACATTTGATTTTCGCTGTATTCGGATCAGGCTTTTGGCAGCGCGATACCCTGGCCCATCTGCACCGGCGTGCCTGCCGCCAGCTCTTGCGCCCACTGCACCTGGCCTGGGCCAAACAGCACGATAGCCGTCGAACCCAGCTTGAAGCGCCCCAGTTCCGCGCCTTTTTCCAAGTGGATCGGCGCACGGGCGGCTTCGTCGTAACGGAAGGTTTTCAACTCGCGCTTGGGTGGTGTTACCAACCCAGCCCATACGGTCTCGATCGACGCCACAATCATCGCGCCAACCAATACCACGGCCATCGGGCCGCGTTCGGTATCGAACAGGCAGACAACTCGCTCATTGCGCGCAAACAACTCCGGCACGTTTTCGGCGGTGGTCTGGTTGACCGAGAAAATCCGCCCAGGCACGTAGACCATTTCCCGCAGGGTGCCGGCCAATGGCATGTGCACGCGGTGGTAGTCCTTCGGCGACAGGTAGATGGTGGCAAAGTCACCGCCCATGAAGGGCGCAGCAACGGCGGCGTCGCCACCGAGCAATTCCAGCACGCTGAAACTGTGGCCCTTGGCCTGGAATACACGGCCATGCTCGATCGGGCCGAGCTGGCTGACCGCACCGTCTGCCGGGCTCAACACTGCGCCCGGGGTTGGGTCCAGTGGGCGCGCGCCGTCTTTCAAGGCGCGGGTGAAGAAGGCGTTGAAGTGCTCGTAAGCGGTCACGTCTTCCACCAGTGCCTGGGACATATCCACTTGGTAACGCTTGGCGAACCAGGTGGTGAAGGCATTCTTGAACCAGCGCACGCGGCACTCGGCAATGCAGCCGGCCAGGCGCGACAGCAGGTGATGGGGCAGCAGGTACTGGCTGAGGATAAACAAACGCTTTTTCATGAACTGTCCTTAAACCTTAAATCTCGACGGGGGTGTCGGGGTGGTTGCCCCATTCGCCCCAGGAACCGGCATAACCTTTGACTCGCGGATAACCGAGTGCCTTGGCCACCAGATAGGTGAAGCCAGAACGGTGGTGAGTCTGGCAGTGGGTAATGATTTCTTTGTCTTTGGTCAGGCCCAGGGCTTCGAGGATCTGCGGCATGTCGCGGCGGATCCGCAGGTTGCGCGGCTTGTCCATGCCGGCAGTCCACTCGAAGTTCACCGCGCCGGGAATATGCCCGCCTTTGGCAGCGAGGACTTTTTCGCCGGAGTACTCCAGCGGGCCACGGGCATCCCAGATGCCCAGGTCGGCCGCGCCGAGGCGGCTTTGCAGGTACTCGCGGGTGGCGGTGGGTTCGTCGTGCAGGGTCAGGCTGACCGGCCCTGTAACGGCGGCGGCGACCTCGGTGGACACCGGGTGCTGTTCATCCAGCCAAGCCAGCAGGCCGCCATCGAGGTAGTGATATTTCTTGTGGCCGATCACGTCGAGCAACCAGATGAACCGCCCGGCCCAGCCGCCGCCTTCGTCGTCGTACACCACGTAGGTGGCATCCGGGGTGTGGCCCAGTTCGCCGAACAGCTTTTCCAGGTCGGCCTTGGCCGGCAGCAGCCCCGGTGCGGGTGGCTGGCCCAGTTGGGTGCGCTTGGGATCAACGAAGTGCGCGCCGGGGATATGCCCTTGGGCGTAGCGTGCGGCGCTGGTGAGGTCCACCAGAATCAACTGCTCGGCGGCGAGGCGATCCAGCAGATCGCTGGGCTCGATCACCAGCGGCAAGCCAGAAAAGTCAGGCATGTGAGGTCTCCCGGGCACTAGGTTTGGGCGATAAAAGAGGGCGATTGTAACGCAAGCATCAGGTGGTGCGGTTGGTAAAGCAGTGCAGGGCTTTCTCGATGCATTGGGCGGTTTTGCCGAAGGCCTGCACGGTGGTTTCGGAGAACGGCCCGCCACCCTGGTCGGCAATCATCAGCATCACCACCCGGCCATTACAACTCAGGGAACGCAACAGCAGGTGCTCGCCCACGAACAGACGTCGCACTGAGGCAGGCAGCAGCGCCGCGAATTGTGCGTGATTGTCCGGGGTCAGGCGCACCTGCGCAGACTTCTCCAGCAGGCGTTGCAGCAGCGTGCTTTGTGCGGTCTCAAGGCTCAGGTTGGCGGCGTCCTTGGGCAGGCCGTCGACCTGATGCACGCGCAACGTGGCCAAGGCCTTGTCGGCCATCAGCAGCATGACGCGCTGCATGCCGCTGGCCACCAGGGCTTCCTTGGCGCAGGTGGTCAAGTGCATGGCGTTGGCGAAGCGGCTCGGCTCTACCAACAACTCGCTGCACCGCTTGCGCCAGATTGCCAGGGCTTCGGCTGTGGGTGGCGGTGCTGGCAGCAGGCCGCGATGCACACGCTGCACGTGCCACGGCCAGATCAGCGCCAACGCCGGATGCCAGAGACCAGCGGTCAGGGTATGGCGGGCGCTGGTGGCGGCCTGTTGGTGCACTTGCTGCTGCACATCAGCCAGCGGTTGCTGCAGGTACAGCGCGGTAAGGTACTGCCAGCGCTGGGTGTGCGGGCAGGTCCAGGACTCTTGCGCCGCCAGTGCCATGCCATTGGCCAGTAGCACGGTGTTGGCCGGCTGGTTCAGCCAGCGGCGCAACGCGGGGTCGTCATCGAGTTTTTGCTGCTGGCTCAGCGGCACTTCATCGCGGGCGATGTGCAGGGCCTTGACCAGCAAGCGTTGTTCCTTGAGCAGCAGTTGGTAGCCCTGGGACACCCAGATGGGCAGGCGCCAGGCCTCGGTCAGCCCCAGGCACAGCTCCAGCAGGCGCACGCCAAACAGCTCCTGCTCGACCTTGCGTGCCGACTGGCCCTTGTGGATCACCCGCAGTTCCCATTCTTCCAGGAGCTTGGGGTAGGCCACGGCCATCGGCCACAGCGGCGAGAGAAACAGCAGGCTGCCCCAATGGATATCCTGCCAAAGGCGCGCCAGGCGGCTGGCGAACAGGCCGCTGGCTTGCTGCGAGGCATGTTGGCTGATCAGTTGCAGTTGGCGCAGGGCCACGGGGATTTCATTGAGTGGCACTGACGGCAGGCGCGCGAGCAATTCTTCGGTGCGCTTGAGGCCGAGGCGGTTGATCGCCACTTCAAGGTTTTCTGCGGGTTCTGCCAGGCTGCCGTGGGCCTGGTTGTTGGCTTCGCGCATGACGCTCAGGACCAGTGCCGGGCTGTCTTGCATCAGCTCTGCAATATCTCGCAACGAACGGCGGCTATCGCCGATGGCCTTGCACACGGCCATGTGGCTCGCTTGCGGGACGGGCAGGCGAATCTCGTCCAGGCGCTTTATCCAGCCAGCCAGAGAGTTGGGTTTTGTCGTTGGGACTGTCGTTTCGTTTGCCATGATTGGGGCGCGATCATCACTTGCGGTCAACACGCCCGGAGCGGGCCGAACTGGCTTTTCGCCTTAACGGGCTATAGTCTGGCGCAGTTTTGCCGATAAGTAGAAGAAGAGTTTTTAGATCTTCCGAATATGTCCATGAACCCGACGGCGCAAGTACTCATCCCCTATGGCTAAAATTATCGGCATCATCGTCGTCATCGCGAGCGTGCTCGGCGGATACGTTCTGTCCCACGGTAAAATTGCTGCGCTGATCCAGCCCTTCGAAGTGCTGATCATCGGCGGTGCGGCGTTTGGCGCTTTCCTGCAGGCTAACCCCGGCTACATGACGATGCACGTGGTCAAAAAGTCGCTGGGCATGTTCAGCTCGCGCTTTTCCCACACCTTCTACCTGGAAGTGCTGGGCCTGGTCTACGAGATCCTCAACAAGAGCCGCCGTGAAGGCATGATGGCTATCGAGGGGGATATCGAGGACGCTGCGGCCAGCCCGATCTTCGCCAAGTACCCGGCCGTGCTCAAAGACGACCGCATGACGGCCTACATCTGCGACTACCTGCGCATCATGTCCTCCGGCAACATGGCCCCGCACGAGCTGGAAGGCTTGTTCGACATGGAGCTGTTCAGCCTCAAGGAAGAACTCGAACACCCGTCCCACGCTGTGACCGGCATCGCCGACGGCATGCCCGGCTTCGGTATTGTCGCGGCAGTACTGGGTATCGTGGTGACCATGGCGTCTCTGGGCGAAGGCGACCAGGCCGCGATCGGCATGCACGTGGGTGCAGCGTTGGTGGGGACCTTCTTCGGTATTCTCGCGGCGTATGGTTTCTTTGGTCCGCTGGCCACCTCCCTGGCCCACGATGCCAAGGAAGAGCTCAATATCTACGAAGCCATCAAAGCGTCGCTGGTGGCATCCGCTTCCGGCATGCCGCCGTCCCTGGCCGTGGAGTTCGGGCGCAAAGTGTTGTATCCGAAGCATCGTCCGAGCTTTGCCGAGCTGGAACAAGCAGTTCGCGGTCGCTAAGCCATGGAAAACAACCAGCCAATCATCATCAAGCGCGTCAAGCGCTTCGCTGCCGGGCACCACGGCGGCGCCTGGAAAATTGCGTTTGCCGACTTTGCGACGGCGATGATGGCGTTCTTCCTGGTGCTGTGGCTGATGTCCACCGCGACGCCGGAACAGAAGATCGCCATTGCCGGTTATTTCAAGGATCCCATCGGCTTCTCCGAGAGTGGCACGCCGTTTGTGATCGACCTCGGTGGTTCGCCAGAGTTGGCTCCTGAGCGCACCATCAACCCGGAAGTGCAGACCGAAGCGCCCCAGGAAAACATCCCGATCGAACGCCAGACCGTCGAAAGCATGGCCGAACAGGTCGAGCAGGAACGCCTGGAATTGTTGCTGCAAGAACTGCAGAACAAGGTTGACGAGAATCCGCAACTGCAGAAATTCAAGGATCAGATCCACTTCGAGATCACTCCGGACGGCTTGCGTATCCAGATCATGGATGCGGCCAGCCGACCGATGTTCGATTCTGGCAGTGCGCGCTTGAAGCCTTACTTCGAAGACATCCTGCTGGCCATGGCCGACACCATCAAGGCGGTGCCGAACAAGATCAGCGTCAGCGGCCACACCGATGCCAAGCCATATTCGGGCCTGGGTGATTTCGGCAACTGGGAGCTGTCCGCCAACCGCGCCAACGCTGCGCGCCGTGCCCTGGTGGCCGGCAGTTATCCGGATACCCAGGTAGCGCGCGTGGTGGGTTTTGCGTCATCGCAGCTGTTTGATGTGAAGGACCCGTTCAACCCGATCAACCGGCGCATTGATATTGTGGTGCTGACCAAAAAGGCCCAGCGCGCCATTGAAGGTGAGCAGGGCGCCACACCGCCGGTACCGACCCAGGGCGATGGCGCACCGGGTGAAGTGCCGGTGGACCCGAACGCCCTGCCGCCAGAGCAGCAGCCGTTGCCGGCCCATGAGTTGCGCCAGAAGCTCAATCTGTTTGATGAGGGCGGGGTGAAGGCTCCCGGAGAAGCCCCGGCCGGGAGCTGATGCGCTTTGTGTAGGAGCGGGCTTGTGTGGGGGCGGGCTTGCCCGCGAAGACGTCGGCCCAGTAAACATTGAGGTTGGCTGACCCACCGCTTTCGCGAGCAAGCCCGCTCCCACACAAGCCCGCTCCCACACATGCGTGTGCCTACAACTTAATAGCTGCTCTCTGGCAAGCTGGCGATGATCGAGCGATAGCTGTTCATCCGCTGCTGCTGCACGCGCCCGTCTTCCAAGGCCTTGAGCAAGGCACAGCCCGGCTCGCGATCGTGCTTGCAGTCGCGGAAGCGGCAGGTGCCGATCAAGTCGTTGAACTCGATGAAACCGGCCTCCACATCGCTGCGGCTGACGTGGCCCAGGCCGAACTCACGGATGCCCGGTGAGTCGATCAACTCGCCACCGCCCGGGAAGTGAAACAGGCGAGCGGTGGTGGTGGTGTGCGTGCCCTGGCCAGACAACTCCGACAGCGGACCGACGCGGGTCTCGACTTCCGGCAACAGGCTGTTGACCAGCGACGACTTGCCCACGCCCGACTGGCCGACGAACACGCTGATGCGCCCGTCCAACTGCTGTTGCAGCTGTTCCATGCCATTGCCATGGTGCGCCGAGACTTCCAGTACCGGGTAACCCAGATGCCGGTAAACCGCGAGCAGCGCATTCAGCGCTGGCGCGTTGTGTTCGTCGATCAAGTCGAATTTGTTCAACAGCAGCAGCGGGCGGATGCCGGCGTGTTCGGCAGCCACCAGGTAGCGGTCGATCAGGTTGGCGTGGGGCTCGGGCAGCGGGGCGAAGACGATGACAATCATGTCGACGTTGGCCGCTACCGGCTTGAGTTGGCCGCGGCTGTCGGGGCGACGCAGTTCGGTGGTGCGCGGCAGTTGCGCGACGATCACCCCGATACCCTGGTTGCCGGCACGCCAGACCACCTTGTCGCCGGTTACCAGCGCGGGCAGGTTGGCGCGCAGGTGGCAGCGGAACACTGCGCCGGCCAGTTCGCCTTCCAGGGCTTCGACTTCGACCTGCACCCCAAAGTGTGCGATCACCAGGCCCGTTTGTTCGGGGCCCAGATCGCCGCCCTCCAGCGCTTCCACGGCAGAGGACTCACGTTTGGCGGCGCGGGCAGCGCGTTCACCCTGGATTTTTTCGATGCGCCAGTTTTGGCGGCGGTTGAGCTGGCGTTTGGCCATTGGTGTTCCGTGTCGATAATGCAAAAGGTTGGGTAAAACGGTCGCGAGTCTAGCACGCCGCCGCCTGCTAAACTGCGCAGCTACGCCAAGGTGCCAAGGAACTACGACATGCAAAACCCACAAAACCTGATTTGGATCGATCTGGAAATGACCGGTCTGAATCCTGACACCGACGTCATCATCGAGATGGCGACCATTGTCACCGACAGCAACCTCAACACCTTGGCCGAAGGTCCGGTGATCGCCATCCACCATAGCGACGCGGTGTTGGCCACTATGGACGAATGGAACACCCGCACCCACGGCAACTCGGGCCTGACCCAGCGTGTGCGCGACAGCCGCATCAGCATGGCCGAGGCTGAGGCCGAGACGATTGCCTTCCTGGAAAAATGGGTGCCCAAGGGCAAGTCGCCGATCTGTGGCAACAGCATCTGCCAGGACCGCCGCTTCCTCTATACCCATATGAAGGCGCTGGAAAGCTACTTCCACTACCGCAACCTTGATGTGTCGACCTTGAAAGAACTGGCTGCGCGCTGGGCGCCGGAGGTCAAGGACAGCTTCCACAAGGGCAGCACCCACCTGGCCCTGGACGATATCCGCGAGTCGATTGCCGAGCTGCAGCATTACCGCAAGCATTTCATCAAGGCCTGATCCTACCGTTTGGCAGGTTTGTTGTGGGTATGTCGTGGCGAGCGGGTTTGCCCCCGCTGGGGCGCGCAGCGGCCCTAATTCAGCCACTGCAACCCTTCGGTCGGATATCATCGCCCACTATCGGGGCTGCTACGCAGCCCAGCGCGGGGCAAGCCCGCTCGCCACAACACGCCCGCTCTGCACAATATTCTTGCAAGGATCGCCATCATGCTGTTGATGCTCTACCTCATCGCCATCACCGCCGAAGCCATGACCGGTGCCTTGTCCGCCGGTCGGCGCGGCATGGATTGGTTTGGCGTGGTGCTGATCGCGTGCGTCACAGCTCTTGGCGGCGGTTCGGTGCGTGATGTGCTGCTCGGCCACTACCCGCTGACCTGGGTCAAGCACCCGGAATATCTGGTGCTGACTTCGGTTGCGGCCTTGGTGACGATCTTTATCGCGCCACTGATGCGCCATTTGCGCTCGTTGTTTTTGGCGCTGGACGCCGTGGGCCTGGTGGCCTTCACTCTGATCGGCTGCATGACGGCCCTGGAAATGGGCCACGGCATGTTGGTGGCCTCGGTCAGCGGCGTGATTACCGGGGTGTTTGGCGGCATCCTGCGGGATATCTTCTGCAACGACATTCCGCTGATCTTCCGCCGCGAACTGTATGCCAGCGTGTCGTTCCTCGCGGCCTGGTGCTACATGCTGTGCATCTACCTCGAACTGCCCAGTGAGCAAGCTATCCTGCTCACCCTGTTCAGCGGTTTTCTGTTACGCCTGCTGGCGATCCGCTTTCATTGGGAAATGCCCAAGTTCGTCTACAACGACGAGCACTGACGGATCGCGTGCTGGTTCAGCGCCCATTCCACATGTTCGCGGACCAGTTCAGAGGGGTAATCCCGGCGCGCCTTCAACGCTTCGAGCACCGGAATGCTGGAGGGCGCATTCCCCAGGCCCACGGCCAGGTTGCGTAGCCAGCGCTCGTAACCGGCGCGGCGCAGCGGCGAGCCTTCGGTGCTGCTGAGGAATTTATCCTCGTCCCACATAAATAACTCGGCCAGTTCGGCGTTATCCAGATTGTGGCGTGGCTTGAAATCGCTTTCTCCTGAAGGCCGGGCGAAACGATTCCACGGGCAAACGATCTGACAGTCATCGCAGCCGAACACGCGGTTGCCAATCAATGGCCGCAGGTCTTCGGGGATCGCACTTTTAAGCTCAATGGTCAGGTAGGAAATACAGCGCCGGGCGTCCAGCACATAGGGCCCGACGAACGCATTGGTCGGGCAGATATCCAGGCAAGCGGTGCAGCGGCCGCAATGTTCGGTGCTGTGGGGCGGGTCGATAGGCAGCGGCAGGTCGACAAACAGTTCGCTGAGGAAGAAGTAACTGCCGGCCTTGCGGTTGAGGACCAGAGTGTTTTTGCCGATCCAGCCCAGGCCGGCCTTTTCGGCGATGGCTTTTTCCAGCACCGGGGCGCTGTCGACAAAGGCGCGAAAGCCAAACGGGCCGATCTGTGCCTGGATGCGGTCGGCCAGTTGCTGCACGCGCTTGCGGATCAGCTTGTGGTAGTCACGGCCCAGGGCGTAACGGGAGATGTAGGCTTTTTCGGGTTGGGCCAGCAGTTGCGCCATTTGCGTGTCGCCGGGCAGGTAATCCATGCGCAGGGACACTACGCGCAAAGTACCGGGTACCAACTCGTCCGGGTGCGAGCGCTTGCTGCCATGGGCGCCCATGTAGTCCATCTCGCCGTGATAGCCCGCGTCGAGCCAGCGCTGCAGGTGCTGTTCATGCTCAGCCAGGTCCAGGCCGCTGATGCCGACTTGTTGAAAGCCCAACTCGCGGCCCCAGTCTTTGATCGATTGGGCGAGGGCAGGCAGATCGGTGTTAATAGCAGGCATGAGACGAGAGAAACCGCAGGTTAGATGCGTATAATTCTGCCAGACATCGGAGCTTGAAGACGCATGCCGCAGACAAAACACGAAATAACCGACGTTCAGCCCCTGTTGCCTGGCCATTTGCCGCAACTGGCTGTGCGTTCCCCAGCGGCCCACAAGGGCCAGTTTGGCCATGTCCTGGTCATTGGCGGCGACCATGGCTTTGGCGGCGCGTCGCTGCTGAGTGCCGAGAGCGCGCTGCGCAGTGGGGCTGGCCTGGTGTCCCTGGCGACCCGCAGCGAACATGTCCCGGCAGCCCTGACTCGCTTGCCGGAAGTCATGGCGCGGGGCGTGCATTCGGCTAATCAGTTGATGGCCTTGCTGGAAAAAGTCTCGGTGATCGTCATTGGTCCTGGCCTAGGCGACATGGCCTGGGGCAAAAGCCTGCTGTCGGTGGCCGCCAATGCCCGGCAACCCCAGGTCTGGGATGCTGACGCACTGAACATGCTGGCCGCAGGCCATGTAGCTTTGCCGGCCGATTGCGTGATCACTCCGCACCCGGGTGAAGCGGCGCGGTTGATGGGGATCTCGACAGCCGAGGTTCAGGCCGACCGGCTTAAGGTGGCGCGCGCGCTGAGCCAGAAATTCAATGCCATCACGGTGCTCAAGGGCGCTGGCAGCTTGATCGCCAGCCCGGATGGGCGGGTGGCGCGTTGTGATCAGGGGCATCCGGCCATGGCTTCGGCAGGCCTGGGTGATGTGCTCGCCGGCCTGATCGGCGCGCTGCTGGCCCAGGGCCTGCCGGCGTTCGAGGCCGCCAGCCTAGCGGTGTGGTTGCATGCCACGGCGGGCGACCGTCAGGGTAGTTTTGGTCGCGGCCTGGCTGCCAGCGACTTGATTCCCGCCATTCGTCAGTTGCTGGAGGAGCAGTCACCGTGTCTGAAGTAACGCTGATTATTGCGGATGAAGAGGCCATGGTGGCTTTTGGTAAGCGCATTGCTGAAATCACTAAAGGCATTGGTCTGATTTTTCTACAGGGTGACCTGGGGGCCGGTAAAACCACGCTGTCGCGCGGCATCATCCGTGGGCTTGGGCATACCGGTGCGGTGAAAAGTCCGACGTTCACCCTGGTAGAGCCATACGAAATAGGTGATATACGCGCGTTTCATTTCGACCTGTATCGCCTGGTGGATCCTGAGGAATTGGAGTACATGGGCATCCGCGATTACTTCGATGGCGATGCGTTATGCCTGATCGAGTGGCCGGACAAGGGCACAGGCTTTTTGCCAAAGCCTGACCTGACCATTACCATTACCCCGCATGACAATGGGCGTCAGTTGAAATTGTTGTCCCAGAGCGAGCGCAGTAAGTCCTGGTGTGCCGCTTTGGCTTTGGAATTCTAATAATGGGTGGGTTAGGTATGCGCTTTCGCGCGTTGGTTGCTGTCGTGGGGGTGTTGCTTGCGGCAATGACTGTCAATGCTCTGGCCGCTTCACAGGTAAAAAGTGTGCGCCTGTGGCGAGCGCCGGATAACACGCGACTGGTGTTCGACCTGTCTGGCCCGGTCCAGCACAGTGTCTTTACCCTGACGGCGCCTGATCGCCTGGTGATCGATATCAACGGCGCGACCCTGGCCGCGCCCTTGAAGGTCTCCACCGCCAATACGCCGATTACCGCGATGCGCTCGGCCCAGCGCACGCCGACCGACCTGCGGGTGGTCATCGACCTGAAGAAGGTCGTCACGCCCAAGAGTTTTTCCCTCGCGCCGAACGCCCAGTATGGCAACCGCCTGGTGGTCGACCTGTTTGACAACCCGGCCGACGCAGCGCCAGCCCCTGCGCCCGCACCTGCGGTTGCCACGACGCCCGCCGTGCCGGTCAATCCTGCGCAGCCCCAGGTCAAGTTGCCACCCCTGCCGCCAGCGCCAGCGGGCAAGCGTGATGTGATCGTGGTGATCGACGCCGGCCACGGCGGTGAAGACCCCGGCGCCTCCGGCTCCCGTGGTCAGCACGAAAAAGACGTGGTCTTGGCCATTGCCCGGGAATTGCAGCGCCAGATCAATGGGATGAAAGGCTATCGTGCCGAATTGACCCGTACGGGTGACTACTTCATTCCATTGCGTGGGCGTACCGAAATCGCCCGCAAGAAGGGCGCCGACCTGTTTGTCTCGATCCACGCCGACGCCGCACCGTCGAAGGCCGCCTTTGGCGCCTCGGTGTTTGCCCTGTCGGATCGCGGCGCCACGTCCGAGACTGCACGCTGGCTGGCTGATAGCGAAAACCGCTCCGACTTGATCGGTGGTGCTGGCAACGTGTCCCTGGATGACAAAGACCGCATGCTCGCAGGTGTGTTGCTGGATCTGTCGATGACCGCCTCGCTGACCTCCAGCCTGAACGTCGGGCAGAAAGTCCTGACTAACATGGGCCGCGTCACGCCGTTGCATAAGCAGCGGGTGGAGCAGGCCGGGTTTATGGTGCTTAAGTCGCCGGATATTCCGTCGATCCTGGTCGAAACCGGTTTTATCTCCAACGCCAACGAAGCCAACAAGCTGGCGTCCGCCAGCCACCAACAGGCGCTGGCGCGCTCTATCAGTTCCGGCGTGCGTCAGTTCTTCCAGCAGAACCCGCCACCGGGTACCTATATCGCCTGGCTGCGTGATTCCGGGAAAATCGCCCAGGGCCCACGCGATCACCGGGTGCAACCCGGCGACACCCTGGCCATGCTGGCCGTACGCTTCCAGGTGTCGGCTGCTACGTTGCGCAGCGCCAATAGCCTGAAAACGGACGAATTGAAAGTCGGCCAGGTGTTGACCATCCCCGGCACTGAATTGGCAGCACAGTAATGAGTGAATCGGTATTGAACAGCGCCTCGCGCATCGAACTGCTCAGCCCGCGACTGGCCAACCAGATCGCTGCCGGCGAAGTGGTCGAGCGCCCGGCCTCGGTGATCAAGGAACTGTTGGAGAACAGCCTCGATTCTGGTGCCAAGCGTATTGACGTGGATGTGGAGCAGGGCGGGGTCAAGTTGCTGCGGGTGCGCGACGATGGCAGCGGGATTTCCTCCGATGACCTGCCGCTGGCCCTGGCGCGACATGCCACCAGCAAGATCCGTGACCTGGAAGACCTTGAGCGGGTGATGAGCCTGGGCTTTCGTGGTGAGGCGCTGGCCTCGATCAGCTCCGTGGCGCGCCTGACCCTGACTTCCCGCACCCGTGGCGCCGAACAGGCCTGGCAGGTAGAGACCGAAGGCCGCGACATGGCCCCCCGGGTCCAGCCGGCGGCCCATCCGGTGGGCACCTCGGTGGAAGTGCGCGACCTGTTCTTCAATACCCCGGCGCGGCGCAAATTCCTCAAGGCCGAAAAAACCGAATTCGATCACCTGCAAGAAGTCATCAAGCGCCTGGCTCTGGCCCGTTTCGATGTGGCGTTCCATCTGCGCCACAACGGCAAGACCATCCTCAGCCTGCACGAGGCCAACGACGATGCTGCGCGCGCCCGACGCGTATCGGCGATCTGTGGCGCGGGCTTCCTGGAGCAGGCGCTGCCGATTGAAATCGAGCGCAATGGCCTGCATTTGTGGGGCTGGGTGGGCCTGCCAACGTTCTCCCGCAGCCAAGCGGACTTGCAGTATTTCTTTGTGAATGGCCGTGCGGTGCGCGACAAACTGGTGGCCCATGCGGTACGCCAAGCCTATCGCGACGTGCTGTTCAATGGCCGGCATCCGACCTTCGTGCTGTTTTTTGAAGTGGACCCGGCGGTCGTTGACGTCAACGTGCACCCGACCAAGCACGAGGTGCGTTTCCGTGACGGGCGCATGGTCCACGACTTCCTCTATGGCACCTTGCACCGTGCCCTGGGCGATGTGCGCCCGGATGATCAACTGGCCGCGCCGATTGTCACCGCCATTGTCCGCCCGACAGGGCCGGAGGCTGGTGAATTCGGGCCTCAGGGCGAAATGAGCCTGGCGGCCAACCTGCTGCAATCGCCACCAGCCCAGCCAAGTTACCCGGCAGCGGGCTCCGGTGCCGGTGCGAGCTATCAATATCAATACACCCCGCGACCGCAATCGGCGGTACCGGTGGCCGAGGCCCAGGCGGCCTATCGCGAATTCTTTGCGCCGCTGCCCGGTGCCGAGCCGGGCGCAGCGGCCCTGCCGGAAGGTGGCGGGGATGTTCCCCCCCTGGGTTATGCCCTGGCCCAGCTCAAGGGCATCTATATCCTCGCGGAAAACGCCCACGGCCTGGTGCTGGTGGACATGCACGCCGCCCACGAACGGATCATGTACGAGCGCCTGAAGATCGCCATGGCCAGCGAAGGCCTGAGCGGCCAGCCACTGCTGGTGCCAGAGTCCCTGGCGGTCAGTCAGCGTGAAGCCGATTGCGCCGAGGAGCACCACGCGGTGTTCCAGAAACTGGGCTTTGAATTGCAGCGCCTGGGCCCGGAAACCCTGGCCATCCGGCAGATTCCCGCTTTGCTCAAGCAGGCCGAGGCCAATCGCTTGGTGGCCGATGTGCTGGCGGACTTGATGGAATACGGCACCAGTGACCGGATCCAGGCGCATATCAACGAACTGCTCGGCACCATGGCCTGCCACGGTGCGATCCGCGCCAACCGGCGCCTGGCCCTGCCAGAAATGAACGGCTTGCTGCGGGATATGGAAAACACCGAGCGCAGCGGCCAGTGCAACCACGGCCGACCGACCTGGACCCAAATGGGCCTGGATGATCTGGACAAACTATTCCTGCGCGGCCGTTGATGAGCTCTCTACCACCCGCCATCTTCCTGATGGGCCCGACGGCCGCCGGCAAGACCGACCTGGCTATCGAACTGACCAAGGTTCTGCCCTGCGAGTTGATCAGCGTCGATTCGGCCCTGGTGTACCGGGGCATGGATATCGGCACTGCCAAACCGTCCAAAGAACTGTTGGCCGCCCATCCCCATCGTCTGATCGACATTATTGATCCATCCCAAAGCTATTCGGCAGCGGATTTTCGTACCGATGCCCTCGCTGCCATGGCTGAGATCACCGCGCGGGGTAATATCCCGCTGCTGGTGGGCGGCACGATGCTCTATTACAAGGCGCTGCAGGAAGGTCTGGCAGACATGCCGCCGGCTGATCCTCAGGTGCGCGCCGAAATCGAAGAAGAGGCTGCACGCCTTGGCTGGCAGGCCCTGCACGAGCAATTGGCGGCGATTGACCCGGTATCTGCCGCGCGCATTCATCCCAACGACCCTCAGCGCCTGAGTCGGGCGCTGGAAGTCTGGCGCGTGAGTGGTCAGACCATGACAGCCCACCGCCTCAGACAATCTGCGCAAAGTACTGATGCAGGCACCTCTGGAGCGGGACAATTGCCCTATACTGTCGCAAATCTGGCTATCGCTCCGGCGAATCGCCAGGTGCTGCATGAGCGAATTGCACAAAGATTCACAATTATGTTGGAACAGGGGTTCGTAGAGGAGGTCGTAGCACTGCGTTCAAGAGGTGATCTGCATCCAGGATTGCCTTCGATACGTGCTGTAGGCTACCGCCAAGTCTGGGATCATCTGGATGGCAAGCTGACGTCAGCCGAAATGCAGGAGCGCGGCATTATTGCCACGCGCCAATTGGCAAAGCGCCAGTTCACTTGGCTGCGCAGCTGGACTGACTTGCATTGGCTGGACAGTCTGGATTGCGACAATCTGTCACGCGCCTTGAAATACTTGGGAACGGTCTCCATATTGAGCTGAGTCCTTGCAATTGCCGTCTATCCTTGGGGGTGTGACGGTTACAAACTATCTATTTTTCCGATTTTTTATTATTGATCCTTAAAGGAGTGCGGCACATGTCAAAAGGGCATTCGCTACAAGACCCTTACTTGAATACTTTACGTAAAGAGAAAGTTGGGGTTTCCATCTATCTGGTCAACGGCATCAAGCTGCAAGGTACGATCGAGTCTTTCGACCAGTTCGTTATCCTGCTGAAAAACACCGTCAGCCAGATGGTCTACAAACACGCTATCTCGACAGTAGTGCCGGTTCGTCCAATTCGTCTGCCTAGCGCAACCGAATCCGAACAGGGTGACGCTGAGCCAGGTAACGCCTGATAGGAGTCTCCTTTGTTCTTTGAGCGCCACGGTGGTGGTGAGCGAGTAATCCTCGTTCACTTGGATGGACAGGACCCTGAGGCGCGCGAAGATCCGCAGGAGTTTCAGGAGCTGGCAAATTCGGCCGGCGCCGAGACCGTTGCGTTTTTTAACGTGCCGCGTCATCGGCCAACCGCCAAATTTCTGATTGGCAGCGGCAAGGTCGAGGAACTGCGCGACCTGGTCCATGCCGAAGAAGCCGATCTGGTGATCTTCAATCACATCCTCACGCCCAGTCAGGAACGTAACCTCGAACGTGTCTTCGAGTGTCGCGTGATTGACCGCACCGGTCTGATTCTCGATATTTTCGCCCAGCGCGCCCGTACCCATGAGGGCAAGCTCCAGGTCGAACTGGCCCAGCTTGACCACATGAGCACCCGCCTGGTTCGCGGCTGGACTCACCTTGAACGTCAGGGTGGTGGTATCGGCATGCGTGGCCCGGGTGAAACCCAGCTTGAAACCGACCGACGCCTGCTGCGGGTTCGCCTGCGCCAGATCAAGGGCCGCCTGGAAAAAGTACGCAGCCAGCGTGAGCAATCGCGCCGTGGCCGTACACGTGCGGATATCCCTACCGTGTCCCTGGTGGGCTACACCAACGCCGGCAAATCCACGCTGTTCAACAACGTGACCAAGTCGGATGTGTACGCGGCGGACCAGCTGTTCGCCACCCTCGATCCGACCTTGCGCCGTCTGGAACTCGACGACCTGGGGCCGATTGTGCTGGCCGACACCGTGGGCTTCATTCGCCACTTGCCCCACAAGCTGGTCGAGGCATTCCGGTCTACGCTCGAAGAGTCGAGCAACTCTGACCTGCTGCTGCACGTAATCGATGCGGCCGAGCCAGACCGGATGTTGCAGATCGAACAGGTCATGGTGGTACTGGGCGAGATTGGTGCCCAGGACTTGCCGATCCTTGAGGTCTATAACAAACTCGATTTGCTTGAGGGTGTAGAGCCGCAAATTCAGCGCGACGAAAATGGCAGGCCCCAGCGGGTCTGGCTCTCGGCGCGCGATGGCAGCGGTCTGGAGCTGCTCGAACAGGCGATTGCCGAGTTGCTCGGTGGCGATTTGTTCGTCGGCACCTTGCGCTTGCCGCAACGTTTTGCTCGACTGCGTGCTCAGTTTTTTGAGTTGGGCGCCGTACAGAAAGAAGAACACGACGAAGAAGGTGTCAGCCTGCTGGCTGTTCGTTTGCCTCGTTCGGAACTCAATCGGCTGGTGAGCCGGGAGGGTGTGGTACCGACGGAGTTCCTCGAACAACACACTTTGCAATAAAAGCCTGAGAAAGCGGTTGTGCCGCTGTGGCAGGCATTCTGTAGCATTGGTCGGCGCGCCGTGGGTGCGTCTTTGCTTTATCAGATGGAGAGCGCTATGGCTTGGAATGAGCCGGGTGGCAACTCGAATAATCAGGATCCTTGGGGTGGTAAACGCCGCAATAATGGCGACCGCAAGGGGCCACCAGATCTCGACGAGGCCTTCCGAAAGCTGCAGGAAAGCCTGAATGGGTTGTTCGGTGGTGGAAAAAAACGTGGTGGTGACGACGGTGGTCGCACAGGCAAGGGCGGCGGCTACGGCCTGCTTGGCCTCGGTCTCGTGGCGCTGGCGGCTGTCTGGCTGTACAGCGCTGTCTATGTGGTCGACGAGCAGGAGCAAGCCGTGGTGCTGCGCTTCGGCAAGTACTACGAGACTGTCGGTCCAGGCCTGAACATCTACCTCCCGCCGATCGACAAGAAGTACATGGAGAACGTCACGCGTGAGCGTGCCTACACCAAGCAGGGCCAGATGCTGACCGAAGACGAGAACATCGTCGAAGTGCCGCTGACCGTGCAGTACAAGATCACCAACCTGCAGGACTTCGTGCTTAACGTCGACCAGCCGGAGGTCAGTTTGCAGCATGCGACCGAAAGCGCCCTGCGCCACGTAGTGGGTTCCACCGCGATGGACCAGGTGCTGACCGAAGGCCGTGAACTGATGGCCAGCGAGATCAAGGAGCGCCTGCAACGGTTCCTCGATACTTATCGCACCGGTATCACCGTTACCCAGGTCAACGTACAGAGCGCAGCTGCACCGCGTGAAGTGCAGGAAGCCTTCGATGACGTGATCCGCGCCCGTGAAGACGAGCAGCGTTCGCGCAACCAGGCTGAAACCTACGCCAACGGCGTCGTGCCGGAAGCCCGTGGTCAGGCCCAGCGCATCCTTGAGGATGCCAACGGTTATCGCGACGAAGTCGTGTCCCGCGCCAAGGGTGAGGCTGACCGCTTCACCAAGCTGGTGGCCGAGTACCGCAAGGCACCGGAAGTCACCCGCGAGCGTCTGTACCTGGACACCATGCAGGAAGTCTTCACCAACACCAGCAAGGTTCTCGTGACCGGCAACAAGGGTGGGCAGAACAACCTGCTGTACCTGCCGCTGGACAAGATGATCGAAGGTGGTCGTAGCGCTGGTAACACTTCGTCTTCTGCCAGTTCGACTGCCGCTGCCAACGAAGCGAGCGCCCGTGCGGCTGCTGACTTGCAGCAACAGCAAACACGTTCCAGGGAGAGTCGTTGATGAGCAATAAATCGCTGACCGCCCTGATTGTGGGTGTCGTCGTGGTCATCGCTGCCTGGAACTGCTTCTACATCGTGGCTCAGACCGAGCGTGCGGTGTTGCTGCAATTCGGGCGTGTGGTCCAGGCGGATGTCCAGCCGGGCCTGCATGTGAAAGTCCCCTACGTCAACCAGGTGCGCAAGTTCGACGCCCGCCTGATGACCCTGGATGCACCGACGCAGCGCTTCCTGACCCTGGAAAAGAAAGCCGTGATGGTTGACGCCTACGCCAAGTGGCGCGTCAAGGATGCCGAGCGCTTCTACACTGCGACTTCCGGCCTCAAGCAGATTGCCGACGAGCGTTTGTCCCGTCGTCTGGAATCGGGCCTGCGTGACCAGTTTGGTAAACGCACCCTGCACGAGGTGGTATCGGGTGAACGTGATGCGCTGATGGCTGACATCACGCGTTCGTTGAACACCATGGCGGAAAAAGAGCTGGGCATCGAAGTGGTCGATGTTCGGGTCAAGGCCATTGACCTGCCCAAGGAAGTGAACCGCAGCGTGTTCGAGCGTATGAGCACCGAGCGTGAGCGTGAGGCTCGTGAGCACCGCGCCAAGGGTAACGAACTGGCTGAGGGTATCCGTGCGGATGCCGACCGTCAGCGTCGCGTACTGTTGGCAGAAGCCTATCGTGAGTCTGAAGAGGCTCGCGGTGATGGTGATGCTCAAGCCGCGGCGATCTACGCCAAGGCTTACGGCCAGGACCAGGAGTTCTACGCGTTCTATCGTAGCCTGCGTGCCTACCGTGAAAGCTTCGCGAACAAAACCGATGTCATGGTGCTGGACCCAAGTAGCGATTTCTTCCGCTACCTGGAAAAGTCCAAGTAACCCGCTGACTGGCTGGTTTCACTCCGTCGGGCGGCTAAAACGTTCGGCGGGGTGATCCTTTCGGAAAACGGGTGTATGATGCGGCAGCCGGGAAATTCCCGGCTTTTTTGCGTCTGCATGTTTGATTGTTGTTGTGCGCTGCAGGCGTGACAGGTTTTTCGAGGAAAGTGCCCGACGAGGCCCGTTACAGGCCATTCGTCACGTCGCACTTGCGCGTGGTTTATGCAGGGGCCGGGTATTTTCTGCTTCACTCAAGGCTCGCCCAAGGGCAGGCCGGGTCATAGGGGAATGGCGTAATGGCAACGGTAGACCGCTGGCTGCTGCCAGATGGCATCGAAGAAGTACTGCCACCAGAGGCTGCGCGTATCGAAATCGCGCGTCGCCAGGTGTTGGATCTGTTCCAGAGCTGGGGTTACGAGTTTGTCGTGACTCCCCATATCGAGTACCTGGAATCCCTGCTGACCGGCGCGGGCCAGGACTTGGATCTGCGCACCTTCAAGGTCATCGACCCGCAATCGGGCCGGCAAATGGGCTTTCGTGCCGACATCACGCCGCAAGTGGCGCGCATCGATGCGCATACCTTGCGCCGTGAAGGGCCGAGCCGCCTGTGCTACGCCGGCAGCGTGCTGCATGCGCAACCGCGCGCCTTGTCATCTTCCCGTAGCCCGATCCAGTTGGGCGCCGAGTTGTACGGCGATGCCAGCCCGAGCAGCGACGTCGAAGTCATCAGCCTGATGCTGGCGATGCTGCAGTTGGCTGATGTGCCGGATGTGCACATGGACCTGGGGCATGTCGGTATCTACCGTGGCCTGGCCCGTGCGGCTGGCTTGTCCGGCGAAGTTGAGCAACAGTTGTTCGATGCTCTGCAGCGCAAGGCTATCGATGAAGTGATCGCCCTGACCGAAGGTGTGCCTGCCGATCTGGCTGACATGCTGCGTGCGCTGGTGGGGCTGTGTGGTGGTCGCGAAGTACTGACCGCCGCCCGTGATCGCCTGGCCAAGGCTCCGGCCCCGGTATTGGCGGCCCTGGATGACGTGCTGGCGATTGCCGAGCAGTTGTCGGCGCGCTTCCCGCAGTTGCCTTTGTATTTCGACCTGGGTGAGTTGCGCGGCTACCACTACCACACCGGTGTGGTGTTCGCCGTGTTTGTGCCGGGTGTTGGCCAAGCCATCGCCCAGGGCGGTCGTTATGACGATATCGGCGCCGACTTCGGTCGTGCCCGTCCGGCGACTGGATTTTCTACCGATTTGAAAACCCTGGTGACCCTGGGGCGTGCTGAAGTCGAGCTACCGTCTGGCGGTATCTGGATGCCAGACAGTACGGACGCGGCACTCTGGCAGCAGGTCTGCCAGTTGCGCAGCGAGGGTCAGCGTGTCGTCCAGGCCTTGCCTGGGCAGCCATTGGCCGCCGCCCGTGAAGCGGACTGCGACCGGCAATTGATTCAGCAGAACGGGCTTTGGCAAGTATCGCCACTGGCTTCTTGAGTTTTCCTGCCGGCCAACGCCGGCACCAAGTTTGCGCGAATGAGGACAAGTGTTATGGGTAAGAATGTCGTAGTCCTGGGCACCCAATGGGGTGATGAGGGCAAAGGCAAGATCGTTGATCTGCTGACCGAACATGCTGCCGCCGTAGTGCGCTACCAAGGTGGCCACAACGCTGGCCACACCCTGGTCATCGATGGCGAAAAAACCGTCTTGCACCTGATCCCGTCGGGCGTCCTGCGCGAAGGCGTGCAGTGCCTGATCGGCAATGGCGTGGTGGTTGCACCTGACGCCCTGCTGCGCGAGATCACCAAGCTGGAAGAGAAAGGCGTACCGGTGCGCGAGCGCCTGCGTATCAGCCCGTCCTGCCCGCTGATCCTGTCCTTCCACGTTGCGCTGGACCAGGCCCGTGAAAAGGCCCGTGGCGAGCTGAAGATCGGTACTACCGGTCGCGGCATCGGCCCGGCCTACGAAGACAAAGTTGCACGTCGTGGCCTGCGTGTGGGCGACTTGCTCAACATGCCGCGCTTTGAAGACAAGCTGCGTGAGCTGGTGGATTACCACAACTTCATGCTGGTTGGTTACTACAAAGAGCCAGCCATCGAGTTCGACAAGACCCTGGCTGAGTGCAAAGAGTACGCTGAGCTGCTCAAGCCGCTGATGCTGGACGTGACGGCCGAGCTGCACGACCTGCGTCGCGCCGGCAAAGACATCATGTTCGAAGGTGCCCAGGGCTCGTTGCTGGACATCGACCACGGTACCTACCCGTACGTGACCAGCTCCAACACCACCGCTGGTGGCGTGGCGACCGGTTCGGGTGTTGGCCCGATGTTCCTGGACTACATCCTGGGCATCACCAAGGCCTACACCACTCGCGTAGGTTCGGGTCCTTTCCCGACTGAGCTGTTCGACGACGTCGGTGCGCACCTGGCCAAACAGGGCCACGAATTCGGCGCGACTACCGGTCGTGCTCGTCGTTGTGGCTGGTTCGACGCCGTTATCCTGCGTCGCGCTATCGATGTGAACAGCATCTCGGGCATCTGCCTGACCAAGCTGGACGTGCTCGACGGTCTGGAAACCATCAACATCTGCATCGGCTACAAAGATGCAGACGGTAACGATGTTGCCCCGACTGACGCTGACAGCTACGTGGGCCTGCAGCCGGTGTACGAAGAAGTGCCGGGTTGGACCGAATCGACCGTGGGTGCCAAGACCCTGGAAGAACTGCCAGCTAACGCCCGTGCCTACATCAAGCGTGTTGAAGAGCTGATCGGCGCGCCGATCGACATTATTTCGACGGGCCCGGACCGCAACGAGACCATCGTCCTGCGTCATCCGTTCGCTTAATAAGCTGTTGATGTAAAAAGCAAAGGGTCCCTTCGGGGGCCCTTTGTCGTTTCTGCCTCGGGCACGGCACGACCCTTGCTATGTTTCTCTCTTTCGCGGTGCTATCAATTTAATGGCACCCGTGGTGGAGGGATTCCCGATGTCTGCCGTTCTCTCATTGTTACAAAGCCGGCTGTTGCGACCGGTGTTCGTTACCCTTGGTATCGCTCTTTTGGTGCAAGTGCTGGTGGCGGTCGCCCTGACCCGGAGCACAGTCACGGCCCTGGAAGCCGATTTGGGCAAGCGCCTGGGCGCGGACAGTCAGAAACTGTCGGGCGAATTGACCCAGGCGGGCAAAGAAGTGACGTCCAGCCTGGATAGCTTGTCGGCCAGCACCAGCGACCGCCTGACGGCCGGGCTTTCTGCGCGGTTGAAGCAAGAGCAGCAGCAACTGCGTACGACCCTGGAAAAGGACCTGAAGGACTCTGCCAATGACATGGCGCAGTTGCTGGCCTCGGTTGCCCCGCGTGCGATGTGGGACAGTGATGTTCCGGCACTGTCGGAATTCGCCCGGCGCGCCCAGCGCAATCCCAATGTGTTGTTTGTGGTGTATGACGACGCTACTGGCCAGCATCTGACCCGTTATCTGAACCGGGAAAACCCGATCAACAAGGCGCTGTTGGAGAAAGGCGAGGGTGATCGTGCGCTGGATAAAGTGTTGAATGCGGCGAAAAACGACCCATCGGTGTACTACGTCGAAGCGTCCATCAGCCCTAATGGCGTGGAGATCGGCAAGGTGCTCATGGGGGTTTCCACCGCTGCGGTAGAGGCTGACCTGACGGCGTTGGACCAGCGCTTTGCTGCGCTGATCGCCAGCGGCGGTCAATTGGTGGGAGATAGCCTCAAGGGCGCAGCGGCGGACAGTGCGGCAGCCATGGGCGCCCGCCTGCAGTCGGCGCAAGCCACGGCCACGGAAATGACGGCTAATACCTCGGGTGCCGTGCAGGAGGCCGCGCAAGCCCTGCGCTGGCGCATCGGCCTGGGTCTGGCGGTGGTTGGCCTGGGCGTGTTGTTGCTGATTGCCGTGGTGCTTGGGCGGCGTGTGGTCAACCGCTTGAAACTGCTGATTGCGGCCATGGATGATCTGGCGGCGGGTGAGGGCGACCTGACCAAGCGCGTGCAGATCAACAGCCAGGATGAAATCGGCGCCATGGCCTCGGCGGTCAACCGGTTTGTGGATAAGTTGCAGCCCATTGTGCGGGAGGCGGGTGATGTGGCGCAGCGTACCGGTGTGGAAATCGGCGCGATGACTCTGCGCAACGCCGGTGCCGATGCGGCGGCGGGCCTGCAGCGCGATGAAGTGGCCGAGAGCTTGCGGGCGCTGTCGCAAATGGCCGATGAGGCCCAGGCCGAAAGCCATGCCATGCAGGCCGCGTTGCAGCAGGTGGTGGATATTCGCCAGGCCACTGATGAAAACTCCCGCACCTCGGCCGAAGTCGGCAGTTTGATCGAGGCGCTGGCAGGTCAGGTGCAGGCCGGCTCCAAGGTGATCGAGCGCCTGGCCCAGCAAAGCGAGCAGATTGAAGTAGTGCTGACGGTGATCCACGGCATTGCCGAGCAGACCAATCTGCTGGCCTTGAACGCGGCCATCGAAGCGGCGCGGGCCGGTGAGACCGGGCGTGGTTTTGCGGTGGTGGCGGACGAAGTGCGCGCGCTGGCCAGTAAAACCCAAAGCTCCACCGGTGATATCCAGGCGCATATCGTGGCGTTGCAGCAAGGCGCGCGCGAGGCGGTGGAAACCATCGGCAAGGCCGGGCGCCAGGCCAGCGAGGGGCTGTTGGTGTTGCGCGAAAGTGTGCGCTTGCAACAAACGGTACAAGACTCGGTGGAGCAGGTGCATGCGGCGATTGGCCTGGCGACCCGGGCTGCCGAGCATCAGGCCCAGGGCGCGCATGCGGTGCGTGGTCGGGTCGAGGTGATCCACGCCCAGGCCGAGCGTGCGGCGCAAGCGGTGGTGGAAACTACCGCCAGTGGCAAGGTGCTGGATGGGTTGGCGGCGCAGTTGAAGGCCAGCCTGGGGCAGTTTCGGGCCTGAGGTTGGCTGCTCGGGCCTCGTCGCGGGCAAGCCTGCTCCAAGAGATCGCACACACCTGTAGGAGCGGGCTTGCCCGCGATTGCGGTCTCAGCGGCTCAGATACATCCGCGTCGTGAGCAGGTAGACGGGCAACCCCGACACCAGAATCAATAACGCCGCATAAGGCGCCGCCGCCGCAAACTCCACATTCGAGGTGTGCGCCCACACGGCAGTGGCCAAGGTGTTCAGCCCGGTCGGGCTCAACAGCAACGTCGCCGTCAGCTCCTTCATCGCATCAAGGAACACCAGCGCAAACGCCGCCCCCAGTGCTGGAAAGATAATCGGCAAGGTCACCCGGCAAAATGCGCTGAATGATGACGCGCCCAACGTGCGGGCCGCTTCCTCCAGTTGGGGCGCCGCCTTGTTCAGCGCGGTCCGGATCGGCGCCTGGGCCAGCGGCAAGAACAACAATGCATAGGCGATCAGCAGCAGCGCCGAAGTCTGATACAGCGCCGGCACGTAATGCAGGGCGAAATACACCAGGGTCAGGGCAATCACCAAGCCTGGCAGGGCGTGCAGCAGGTAGGGCAGGCGTTCGGCCCACAGTGCCAGTTGGCCCTTGTAGCGCACTACCAAAAGGCCCACCGGCACCGCCAGTGCCAGGCAGAGTGCGGCGCCGCCCAGGGACAAGGCCAGGGAGGACAGCAACGCCTCGCTGATTTGCGCGACCGGGAAGGCGGCCGAAGAGCCCACGGCCAGCCAGTAACCAAGCATCCCCAGTGGAATGCCGCTGCCAATGATCGCCAGCATCAAGCAATAAAGCTGGCCCAGTGGCGCCCATTTACCCAGTCGAACCTGCTCGGCATGCCGCGCTGCGCCTTGCCCGGTGCGCACATGGCGGCCCTTGCCGCGCACGCGCAACTCCAGCCACAGCAGAGTCAGGCACATCAGCAGCAACACCGCCGACAGCATCGCCGCGTTGGCGTTGCTGAACTCCAGTTCGAACTGTTGGTAGATCGCTGTGGTGAAGGTTTGCAGGCCAATGATCGACAGGGCGCCGAACTCCACCAGCATATGCAAGGCAATCAGCAGGGCGCCGGCCAGCAGCGACGGCCACAGCAGCGGCAGCGTAATGCGAAAGAACACGCCCCAACGATTGAGCCCCAGGGTGCGGGCCGACTCTTCCAGGGATGGATCCAGGTTGCGCAGGGTGGCCGCCACTGGCAGGAATACCAGTGGGTACTTGGATAGGGTCATGACCAGAATCGCGCCGCCCAGGCCTTCGAACTGGGCGCTCAGCGACACCCAAGTAAAGCTGCTGACAAACGCCGGCACGGCAAACGGCAGGCACAGAATCACCCCCCAGATGCGCCGGCCCGGCAGGTTGCTGCGCTCCAGCAGCCAGGCCAGCGACAAACCGATCACCGCGCAGGCCACGGTTACACCGATCATCAGTGCCAACGTGTTGCGCAGCAATCCGAATACATACGGTCGCCACAGTAGATGCACCGCCTCGGCCCAGCCGGCTTGCCAGGCCTTGAGGCCCACATACACCAAGGGCAGCAGGCTCAGGCCCACCAACAGCAAGACCGGCAGTAGCAACCAGATTGAGGGGCGCTTGCGCCGTGGACTAAAACCCCCGCGTAAGGCGGGGGTCGGTAGCGATGGGTTCATCAGTTCAGGCCAACCTCACGTTCCAGCTCCAGGGCTTCTTCAGCATTGCCCAGGTCGGCGGGAGTGATTTTCGGCGGTTGCAGTTCGCTAAATGGCTTGAGGCCGCGATTGGATTCCATGCCTTTGCGCAGCGGATATTCGGCGGACGTGTTGGTGATCACGCGCTGGCCTTCTTCGCTGGCCATGAACGCCAGCAACTGCTGCGCTTCCTTGGGGTGCTTGCTGGATTTCAGTGCTGCCGCTGCGGATACGGTAATCAGGCCGCCGGCATCGCCATCGGTGAAGTAGTGCAGTTGCGAATCCAGATTGGTCTTTTCCTTCTTCAGGGCAAACCAGTAGTAGTTGTTCACCAGTACCGTCGCTACTTCGCCGTTTTCCACGGCTTTGAGGGCGACCATATTGTTGCTGTAGACCTTGCCGAACGCACGCAGGCCCGTCAGCCATTCCTCGGCGGCTTCGCGACCATGCAGTTTGATGATCGCCACGGCCTGTTCCTGGAAGGCGCCGCTGGTTGGGACGAAGCCAACCTTGCCTTGCCACTCGGGGCCGGCAAAATCCAGCACCGACTTGGGCAGTTCGTCTTCCTTGATCAGTTTCGGGTTGAAGGCTACGACCCGAGTGCGTGCGGTCACGCCCATCCAGGCGCCGTTGGCGGCCACGTATTCCTTGGGTAATACATCAAGCGTGCTGGCATCGATGGTCGCCAGCAGGCCTTGTTCGCCGAGTTTGTTCAGCGGCGGGGACTCTTCGGTGTAGATCACGTCGGCAGGGGAGCGCTCACCCTCTTCAACGACCTGGCTGGCCAGTTGGTTGCTGCTGCCCTTGCGCACATTCACATGGATGCCGGTCTTGGCTTCGAAGGCCTTGGCGAGTTCGTCGCCGACTTCCTTGTGCTGGCCGTTGTACAGGGTCAGTTCAACCTTGTCGGCGGAATAGGCAGTGGGCGAGAGTAGGGTCAGGCCGAGCAGAGTGATGGTCAGGCCACGCAGAAGGGATGTCTTGAGACGGGTATCGCGGATCATCATCCGGGGTTTTCCTCACTTGAGTGCAACAAATCATTGCAAGGATAAACGATAAAACTTCTCAAGTGCGGGCAGGGCAAGAATTACGGGTGGAGTTTTTAAACCCCAGAAACGAAAAAACCCGCTTTCGCGGGTTTGATCTGAATTTGGTGCCCAGGAGAAGACTCGAACTTCCACGACCTTGCGATCACCAGCACCTGAAGCTGGCGTGTCTACCAATTTCACCACCTGGGCATTATCAAGCAACGTTGCCGCTGTTGATGAGGCGAACTATACGGCGGGCTTTTTGATCTGTAAACCCCTGATTTGATTTTATAAATCAAATTTTCGGTTAAAAATCAAAGGCCTGTAACGAAAAAACCCGCTTTCGCGGGTTTTTGTAAAACCCAAGGCTGACCTTGGGTTTTGAATTGGTGCCCAGAAGAAGACTCGAACTTCCACGACCTTGCGGTCACCAGCACCTGAAGCTGGCGTGTCTACCAATTTCACCATCTGGGCAGTATCTTCAACGTTGCCGTCGTCGATGGCGCGCACTATACGGAGTGACTTTTGAGCTGTAAACCCCCGTCATCAAAAAAGCCTGGAAAATTTCGCGGGCGGTCGCGCAAGGTGGCTTATCGGGGCTATAAAACGCATTTCCCGGCTAGTTATTGCTGGAAATTTCCCGTTTCAATACGCGTATGCCAAACTAACCCACATATAGACAAGGTGAAAACTCTCTAATGGCCGATTGGCAGTCCCTCGATCCCGAGGCCGCTCGTGAAGCGGAAAAATATGAAAACCCTATTCCTAGCCGCGAACTGATCCTGGCGCATCTCGCCGATCGGGGTTCGCCTGCTAGCCGCGAGCAGCTGGTTGAAGAATTCGGTCTGACCACCGAAGACCAACTCGAAGCACTGCGCCGCCGCCTGCGCGCCATGGAGCGCGATGCACAGTTGATCTACACCCGTCGTGGCACTTACGCCCCGGTGGACAAGCTCGACCTGATCCTTGGCCGCATTGCTGGTCACCGTGATGGCTTCGGCTTCCTGATCCCTGACGATGGCAGCGATGATCTGTTCATGAGCCCGGCGCAAATGCGCCTGGTGTTCGATGGCGACCGTGCCCTGGCGCGCGTGTCTGGCCTGGACCGTCGTGGTCGCCGTGAAGGCGTGATCGTCGAAGTGGTGTCCCGTGCCCACGAGTCCATCGTCGGCCGTTACTTCGAAGAAGGCGGCATCGGCTTTGTGATCCCGGACAACCCGAAGGTCCAGCAAGAAGTGCTGGTGACCCCGGGCCGCAATGGCGCCGCCAAGGTCGGTCAATTTGTCGAGGTGAAAATCACCCACTGGCCAACCCCACGCTTCCAGCCACAGGGCGATATCGTCGAAGTGGTCGGCAATTACATGGCGCCGGGCATGGAAATCGATGTTGCGCTGCGCACCTACGATATTCCTCATGTCTGGCCAGAGGCTGTGCTCAAGGAAGCCGCCAAGCTCAAGCCGGAAGTCGAAGAAAAAGACAAAGAGAAGCGCATCGACCTGCGCCATCTGCCGTTCGTCACCATTGACGGCGAAGATGCCCGCGACTTCGACGATGCGGTCTACTGCGAAGCCAAACCCGGCAAACTGCGCCTGTTCTCCGGCGGCTGGAAGTTGTTCGTCGCGATTGCCGACGTATCCAGCTACGTGAAGATCGGTTCGGCTCTGGATAACGAAGCCCAGGTGCGCGGCAACTCCGTGTACTTCCCTGAGCGCGTGATCCCGATGCTGCCTGAGCAGCTGTCCAACGGCCTGTGCTCCCTGAACCCGAAAGTCGACCGCTTGGCCATGGTGTGCGAGATGACCATCTCGAAAACCGGCGAAATGACCGACTACCAGTTCTACGAAGCAGTGATCCACTCCCAGGCGCGCCTGACCTACAACAAGGTCAGCACCATCCTGGAAGCGCCGAAGACCAGCGAAGCCAAGGCTTTGCGCACCCAGTATGCATACGTAGTCCCGCACCTCAAGCAGCTGTATTCGCTGTACAAGGTGTTGCTGGGCGCACGTCATGTGCGTGGCGCGATTGATTTTGAAACTCAGGAAACTCGGATCATCTTCGGTTCCGAGCGCAAAATCGCCGAAATCACGCCGACTACCCGTAATGACGCGCACAAGCTGATCGAGGAATGCATGCTGGCGGCCAACGTGGCTACCGCTGAGTTCCTGAAAAAGCACGAGATTCCTGCCTTGTATCGGGTTCACGATGGTCCGCCGCCGGAGCGCCTGGAAAAACTGCGCGCCTTCCTCGGCGAGCTTGGCCTGTCGCTGCACAAAGGCAAGGACGGCCCGTCGCCGAAGGATTACCAGGCTCTGCTGGCCAGCATCAAGGATCGTCCGGACTTCCACCTGATCCAGACCGTGATGCTGCGTTCCCTAAGCCAGGCGGTGTACAGCGCCGACAATCAGGGCCACTTCGGCCTGAATTACGAGGCGTACACGCACTTCACCTCGCCGATCCGTCGCTATCCGGACCTGCTCACGCACCGCGCAATCCGCAGTGTGATCCATTCCAAGCAGAACACCCCGCACGTCAAGCGCGCCGGTGCCATGACCATTCCGAAGGCACGGATCTATCCGTACGACGAAGCGGCCCTGGAACAGTTGGGCGAGCAGTGCTCCATGAGCGAGCGCCGCGCCGACGAAGCCACTCGCGATGTGGTGAACTGGCTCAAGTGCGAGTTCATGAAAGACCGCGTAGGCGAGTCGTTCCCGGGCGTGATTACCGCCGTGACCGGCTTTGGCCTGTTCGTCGAGCTGACCGACATCTACGTCGAAGGCCTGGTACACGTCACCGCCTTGCCGGGTGACTACTACCACTTCGACCCTGTGCATCACCGCCTGGCGGGCGAGCGCACCGGTCGCAGCTTCCGCTTGGGCGATACCGTGGAAGTGCGGGTCATGCGCGTCGATCTCGACGAGCGCAAGATCGACTTCGAGATGGCTGAAAAAACCATCGACGCTCCGATTGGCCGCAAGAAGCGTGGTGCTGAAACTGCAGCACCGGCGAAAAAAGGCGCTCCGGCGAAAGCTGCCGCTGCAGCCGAGCCCGCCGCCAAGCCTGCTCGTCGCTCGTCGACCAAGGAAAAGGTCAGCGATGCTTACCGTCCTAGCGATGCCGCGGCGAAAAACGCCGAACTGCGCAAGAGCCGCGAATTGAAGCAACAGTTGCTCAACGAAGCCAAAAGCGGTGGTAAAGCGGCGTCTGGGGGAAAGTCCCAGGGCGCCGACAAGCCGTCGAGCAAACCGAGTAAACACCGTAAAGGCCCGCCTAAAGCGGGTTCGGCCCCTGCGAAAAGCAGCGGGTCGCGCAAACCTAAGGCCAAGTCATGAGTCTGGAAAAAATCTACGGCGTGCACGCCGTAGAAGCGTTGCTGCGTCACCATCCCAAGCGCGTCAAGCAAGTGTGGCTGGCCGAAGGTCGCAGCGAGCCGCGTGTGCAAGCGCTGGTCGAACTGGCCAACCAGAACAAGGTTGCCATCGGCCAGGCCGAGCGTCGTGAAATGGACGTGTGGGTCGAAGGCGTGCACCAGGGCGTGGTCGCGGACGTGAGTCCGAGCCAGGTCTGGGGCGAGGCGATGCTCGACGAATTGCTTGATCGCACCGAAGGCGCGCCGCTGTTGCTGGTGCTCGACGGCGTGACCGACCCGCATAACCTCGGCGCCTGCCTGCGTTCGGCGGACGCTGCCGGTGCGCTGGCGGTGATCGTGCCTAAAGACAAGTCGGCCACGTTGACGCCGGTTGTACGTAAAGTCGCCTGCGGTGCGGCGGAAGTGATTCCGCTGGTGGCCGTGACCAACCTGGCACGCACCCTGGAAAAACTCCAGCAGCGCGGCTTGTGGGTCGTGGGGACGGCGGGGGAGGCCGAGGTCAGTATCTATGACCAGGATCTTACCGGCCCGACCATCCTGATCATGGGGGCTGAAGGCAAGGGTATGCGTCGCCTGACCCGTGAGCATTGCGACTACCTGGTGCACTTGCCGATGGCCGGTAGCGTCAGCAGCCTCAACGTTTCAGTCGCAACGGGCGTCTGCCTGTTCGAAGCCCAGCGCCAGCGTGGCGCCAAGGCCAAGACCAAGAAGTAATCAGGCCTGACGCAGGCCCAAATGTGGGAGCGGGCTTGCTCGCGAATGCGCAGTGTCAGTCGCCATAAATGTTGGCTGGCCTAACGTATTCGCGAGCAAGCCCGCTCCCACACTGGTTTTGCATCGCTTGAAAGGTTGTTCAAATAATCACCAATTGCCTTGCGCCCTTTCTTCCCCTTCTCTACAATTGCGCCCCTTGCCTTCCCGGCGGGCACGCATGTGCCTACCAGCGGCAAGATTCCTAAGTGTCATTCACTCCTTGTCTGACCGTTTTTGAGCGGCAGGCTACAACCCGTAAGGAGCATTCATGCGTCATTACGAAATCATCTTTTTGGTCCACCCGGATCAAAGCGAGCAAGTCGGCGGCATGGTTGAGCGTTACACCAAGCTGATCGAAGAAGACGGCGGCAAAATCCACCGTCTGGAAGATTGGGGCCGTCGTCAACTGGCCTACGCAATCAACAATGTTCACAAGGCTCACTACGTGATGCTGAACGTTGAGTGCACTGGCAAGGCCCTGGCCGAGCTGGAAGACAACTTCCGCTACAACGATGCAGTGATCCGTAACCTGGTCATCCGTCGCGAAGAAGCCGTAACCGGCCAATCCGAGATGCTCAAGGCTGAAGAAAACCGCAGTGAGCGCCGTGAGCGTCGCGACCGTCCTGAGCACGAAGGCGCTGAAAGCGCTGATAGTGATGACAGCGACAACAGCGATAACGCTGACGAGTAATCCACGGACCTTATTAAGGAGCCTATCAAATGGCACGTTTCTTCCGTCGTCGTAAGTTTTGCCGCTTCACCGCTGAAGAAGTGAAGGAGATCGACTACAAAGATCTCAACACTCTGAAAGCCTACGTATCCGAGACCGGCAAAATTGTTCCAAGCCGTATCACCGGTACCAAAGCTCGTTATCAGCGTCAGCTGGCCACCGCTATCAAGCGCGCCCGCTTCCTGGCCCTGCTGGCCTACACCGACAGCCACGGCCGCTGAGACCGGGCAGTCGACAAGTAGTAAGGGATTGAATGCATGCGCGCCTTAGCTGAGTTCATCATGCGCGGTCGTGTGCAGGCCACTCTGGTAGTGGCTGGATGTGCAGCATTGCCGTTGTTGTATTGGTTGGGTGCTGCCGCAGGAAGCCTTGTGCTGCTGCGGCGCGGTTTGAAGGACGCCCTTGGCGTTCTTGCCCTGGGGTTGCTGCCGGCCTTGATCTGGTGGCTGCAATTCGACGATCCGCGGGTACTTCTGGTACTGCTGGGGTCTTCGAGCCTTGCGTTGGTTCTGCGCGCAAGTGAGTCCTGGGTCCGTACGCTGCTGGTCAGCGTGGCATTGGGATTGGTGTATTCAGTGGTGCTTGGCGCGGCTTTCCGCCCGCAAATCGAGGCGCTGTCGCAGGAGTTGGTAAAAATCCTGCCACTGGCTCTCGGGGATCTCTACCAGCAATTGTCGGTAGATGAGCGAGCGCGCATGGCCACGCTGATTGCCCCGGTCCTTACCGGCCTGATAGCGGCACTGTTGCAGATCGTCAGTGTGCTGAGCCTGATTCTTGGGCGCTACTGGCAGGCGTTGTTGTATAACCCGGGCGGTTTTGGTCGCGAGTTTCGCAGTATCAGAATCCCCGCAGGACCAGCGATGTTGCTGCTGGCGTGCATGCTTGTAGGGCCGAACTTCGGCTCGCAAATGGCCATGTTGACGCCGTTGTGCAGCGTACCGCTGGTGATTGCCGGACTGGCCCTGATGCACGGGCTGGTGGCGCAAAAGCGCCTGGCCAAGTTCTGGCTGGTGGGGTTGTACGTGACGCTGTTGCTGTTTATGCAACTGATCTATCCGTTACTCGTGGTCTTGGCCATTGTCGACGGCCTGATTGATTTTCGCGGTCGTCTGGCGCCGAAAGACGCCGATAACGCGAACGGTGAAGGTTAAAAGTTAGAGGATTTTCACATGCAACTGATCCTTCTGGAAAAAGTCGCCAACCTGGGCAACCTGGGCGACAAAGTAAACGTTAAGGCCGGCTACGGTCGTAACTACCTGCTGCCATACGGCAAAGCTACCGCTGCAACCGCTGCCAACCTGGCTGCGTTTGAAGAGCGTCGCGCTGAGCTGGAAAAAGCTGCAGCAGACAAGAAAGCTTCGGCTGAAACCCGTGCTGCCCAACTGGCCGAGCTGGAAGTGACTATCACTGCCACCGCTGGCGACGAAGGCAAGCTGTTCGGTTCGATCGGTACTCACGACATCGCTGACGCACTGACCGCCTCCGGCGTTGAAGTGCAGAAGAGCGAAGTTCGTCTGCCGAACGGCACCATCCGCAACGTAGGCGAATTCGACGTAGCCGTGCACCTGCACGCTGAAGTTGAAGCCACCGTACGCGTTGTCGTGGTAGCAGCTTAAGAAGCACCTAACTGACTGGCACCTCGCGTGTCAGCCAGTTAACATCGGGCACGATCCTGTTTACAGGTCGTGCCTTTTGTTTTTCTACACACCCCTAATTCCAAGTGGCCATGAACGATATTTCAGCTCCTGAGCAATACGATCTGCAAACCGCTGCCCTGAAGGTGCCGCCGCATTCCATCGAGGCCGAACAGGCCGTGCTCGGTGGCTTGATGCTGGACAACAACGCCTGGGAACGCGTGCTCGATCAAGTCTCGGACGGTGACTTCTATCGCCATGACCACCGCCTGATCTTTCGCGCCATTGCCAAGCTGGCCGACCAGAACTCACCGATCGACGTGGTGACCCTGGCCGAGCAACTGGACAAGGAAGGCCAGACCTCACAAGTCGGCGGCCTCGGCTACCTCGGTGAATTGGCAAAGAACACGCCATCCGTCGCCAACATCAAGGCCTACGCCCAAATCGTGCGCGAGCGGGCGACCCTGCGCCAGTTGATCGGTATCAGCACCGAAATTGCCGACAGCGCCTTCAACCCCGAAGGCCGCACCGCCGCCGAGATCCTCGACGAAGCCGAGCGCCAGATCTTCCAGATTGCCGAAGCCCGCCCGAAAACCGGCGGCCCGGTCAGCGTCAACGACCTGTTGACCAAGGCTATCGACCGCATCGACACCTTGTTCAATACCGATAACGCCATCACCGGCATCTCCACCGGCTACACCGACCTCGACGAGAAGACCAGCGGCCTGCAGCCGTCCGACCTGATCATCGTCGCCGGCCGTCCATCCATGGGTAAAACCACCTTTGCGATGAACCTGGTGGAAAACGCCGTGTTGCGTAGCGACAAGGCCGTTCTGGTGTACTCCCTGGAGATGCCAGGCGAATCGCTGATCATGCGTATGCTTTCCTCGTTGGGGCGGATCGACCAGACCAAGGTGCGTGCCGGTCGTCTGGAAGACGACGATTGGCCGCGCCTGACCTCGGCGGTCAACCTGCTCAACGACCGCAAGCTGTTCATCGACGACACCGCCGGTATCAGCCCCTCCGAGATGCGGGCGCGTACCCGGCGCCTGGTGCGTGAGCACGGCGACATCGCCCTGATCATGATCGACTACCTGCAGTTGATGCAGATCCCTGGCTCCAGCGGTGATAACCGCACCAACGAGATTTCCGAAATCTCCCGTTCCCTCAAAGCCCTGGCCAAGGAATTCAACTGCCCGGTGGTGGCCTTGTCCCAGCTCAACCGTTCCCTGGAGCAACGTCCAAACAAGCGCCCGGTGAACTCCGACTTGCGGGAATCCGGAGCGATCGAGCAGGATGCCGACGTGATCATGTTCGTGTACCGCGACGAGGTGTATCACCCCGAGACCGAGCACAAAGGTATTGCCGAAATCATCATCGGCAAGCAGCGGAACGGGCCGATCGGCTTTATCCGCCTGGCGTTCATCGGTAAGTACACGCGCTTCGAGAACCTGGCGCCGGGCAGCTACAACTTCGACGACGACGAATAAGCGCCATCCAATGTGGGAGCGGGCTTGCTCGCGAAGGCGGTGTGTCAGTCAATATATCGACTGACTGATCCGCCGCTTTCGCGAGCAAGCTCGCTCCCACATTGAAAATGTATTCACAATTCAGGGCAGTCCACAATTCCTACCATTACCGTCGGAATTGGTCAAAATTTGTGCTATATTCCGCGCCCGCGATTTTTCATCTCAACACCGGTCACCGTCATGCAAACAGCCAAGCCGTTATTTGACTATCCCAAGTACTGGGCCGAATGTTTCGGTCCAGCGCCATTCCTGCCCATGAGCAGGGAGGAGATGGATCAGCTTGGCTGGGATTCATGCGACATCATCATCGTCACCGGTGATGCCTACGTTGACCATCCGTCGTTCGGCATGGCAATCATCGGCCGGCTGCTGGAGGCCCAGGGCTTTCGCGTCGGGATCATTGCCCAGCCCAACTGGCAGTCCAAAGACGATTTCATGAAGCTCGGCGAGCCGAACCTGTTCTTCGGCGTCGCGGCCGGCAACATGGACTCGATGATCAACCGCTACACCGCCGACAAGAAAATCCGCTCTGACGACGCCTATACCCCTGGCGGCATGGCCGGCAAACGCCCGGACCGCGCCAGCCTGGTGTACAGCCAGCGTTGCAAGGAAGCCTACAAGAATGTGCCGATCGTACTCGGAGGCATCGAGGCTTCCCTGCGCCGCATCGCTCACTACGACTACTGGCAGGACCGGGTGCGCAACTCGATCCTGATCGATGCCACCGCCGACATCCTGCTGTACGGCAACGCCGAGCGGGCGATTGTCGAAGTCGCCCAGCGCCTGTCGTGGGGCCACAAGATCGAAGACATCACCGATGTACGCGGTACTGCGTTCATCCGCCGTGACACGCCCGAAGGCTGGTACGAGGTGGACTCCACCCGCATCGACCGCCCGGGCAAGGTCGACAAGATCATCAACCCGTACGTGAACACCCAGGACACCCAGGCCTGCGCCATCGAGCAGGAAAAGGGCCCGGTTGAAGATCCGGAAGAAGCCAAGGTCGTACAGATCCTCGCCAGCCCGCGCATGACCCGCGACAAGACCGTGATCCGCCTGCCTTCCGTAGAAAAAGTGCGTGGCGACGCGGTGCTGTATGCCCACGCCAACCGCGTATTGCACCTGGAAACCAACCCTGGCAACGCCCGCGCTCTGGTGCAGAAGCACGGTGAAGTGGACGTGTGGTTCAACCCGCCGCCCATTCCCATGACCACCGAAGAAATGGACTACGTGTTTGGCATGCCTTACGCACGTGTCCCGCATCCTGTGTATGGCAAGGAGAAGATCCCGGCCTACGACATGATCCGCTTCTCGGTGAACATCATGCGTGGCTGCTTCGGCGGCTGCACCTTCTGCTCGATCACCGAGCACGAAGGCCGGATCATCCAGAACCGTTCCGAAGAGTCGATCATTCGCGAGATCGAAGAGATCCGCGACAAGGTCCCGGGCTTTACCGGCGTGATTTCCGACCTTGGCGGCCCGACCGCGAACATGTACCGCATCGCCTGCAAGAGCCCGGAAATCGAATCCGCGTGTCGCAAGCCATCGTGCGTGTTCCCCGGCATCTGCCCGAACCTGAACACCGACCACTCCTCCTTGATCCAGCTGTACCGCAGCGCCCGCGCGTTGCCGGGTGTGAAGAAGATTCTGATCGCTTCCGGCCTGCGCTATGACCTGGCTGTCGAGTCGCCGGAGTACGTCAAGGAACTGGTGACCCACCACGTGGGTGGCTACCTGAAGATCGCCCCGGAACACACCGAGGAAGGTCCGCTCAACCAGATGATGAAACCGGGCATCGGCAGCTATGACAAGTTCAAGCGCATGTTCGAGAAGTACACCAAGGAAGCGGGCAAGGAGCAGTACCTGATCCCGTACTTCATCGCCGCCCACCCGGGCACCACCGATGAAGACATGATGAACCTGGCCCTGTGGCTCAAGGGCAATGGCTTCCGTGCCGACCAGGTGCAGGCGTTCTACCCGTCGCCAATGGCCACCGCCACCGCGATGTACCACTCGGGCAAGAACCCGCTGCGCAAGGTCACCTACAAGAGCGACGCGGTGACCATCGTCAAGAGCGAAGAACAGCGCCGCCTGCACAAGGCGTTCCTGCGTTACCACGACCCGAAGGGCTGGCCGATGCTGCGTGAAGCACTGACCCGCATGGGCCGCGCTGATCTGATCGGGCCGGGCAAGGACCAACTGATCCCACTGCACCAGCCGTCCACCGACAGCTACCAGAGCGCCCGTCGCAAGAACTCGACGCCGGTGGGCAGCCATAAGGTCGCCAAGGAAACCACCACCAAGATCCTCACCCAGCACACCGGTCTGCCGCCCCGTGGCAGCGATGGCAGCAACCCGTGGGACAAGCGCGAACAAGCCAAGGCCGCGGCCCAGGCGCGTAACAAGCAGGCGGCCAAGGAGCGCGCTGATGCGGCCAAGGGCAAGGGCGGCAAGCCTGCGCGCAAGCCTGTTGTGCCGCGTTGATCGCAGCCTGAACATGCAAAACGCCAGCCTCGTGCTGGCGTTTTGCTTTCTAGCGGGTGGGGGACCTGTTTGTTAAGGTGGCGCCCATTGAATCGCCTTCGCGAGCAAGCCCGCTCCCACATTCGACCGCATTCTCATGCTGGAACTCGGTCAACTGTGGGAGCGGGCTTGCTCGCGAAGGCGCCAGTTCAGACATCACCTATTTCAAGGAAGAACACCCCATGAGCAACCCCCTGCTCAACATCGGCATGGACTCCAACCGCTCCCAGTTCATGGCACGCCAGCGCATCGAAAGCCAAATCAACCTGCCACGCCTGTTCGCAGCCATCGACGCTGACCCCGGCATTGTCGGCGCGGGGGTGGTGTATATCGACGCTGACTTCAATGTCATTACCCTGCGCGAGTTCAAGCCGATCTGCAGCATCAAGCCCAAGCGCATCATTTTGCGTGAGGCGCAGAAGTACATTGCGCCGACGCAGTTTGCCCATCATGTCGTGAGCAATCCTCGAGAATCCCGACTGATTGGCGAAGCCGTAAATACCGGTGTCTCCTGCTTGGGCGCTGTCATCAGTTGGGCTGCAATCGCCAGTGGAACAATTCTGGTGCCTTTCAGTGGCGGCGCCAGTTCCGTCATCGTTGTGGTGGGATATGCGGCTGCCGGTGCAAGTTTGCTTCAGTGTTTCAACGGCATTGCCCGAACAGCGCTGGAGGTCGCCAAACCTGAGGTAAAGGATTGGCTCGACAGTGAGGGCTGGTACCAGAATGCTTCCATTGTGCTGGACGCAGTATCACTGGCAGGCGTGAGCGCTTCGACCCTGACGACGGTCAAGCTGGTCAGGGCCGCCAAAGCATCGACGGGCAAGAGCCTGCGTGACGTGCTTCGAGGGTTGAATCGCCAGGAAAGAGCCAAGCTCACGAAAGAGCTACTCAGCATCAACCATCCCAGCTTGACTGCGAAGATGCTCAAATTGAAGCAGGCGTCGGGTGAACTCACCAAGCGTTTTACCCCTACGCAGCTCAAGCACAGCACCACTACCCAGATCAAAGACGTCCTGGGCGCAAGCATAGGGTTTGGCGGGAGTGCGTACTCCGGAAACGTCAATACCATCGCGATAGGGTTGTACGAGGAAATAAACGAATGAACGAGTTAATGACGCTACGCGACTTTTTCAGGCAATACTTTCTGACGTTTATGGGCGGCGTATTTGCTGCGTGTTTTTCGTTGGCATTGGCTGTGGCGCTGGCGTTCGTCACTTATTTTCGTGATGTGCCGCTGGATCAAGTGGGGCTCAAGATCATGTTGGTCGGGGCGCTGCTCATTCTGTTGACGGTCCATAGCAACTTTATGATTTTGCGGGGCCGACCCTCCTGGGTTTGGGTGATGGTCGGTATCTACCTCGCCTGTCTAGTGTTTGTAGTTCCAATGGTTCAGTACCCGCCTCATAAAGTTCTCTACGGGTTGGCGCTGTTATTCCCACTCCTTGGATTGTTGATACTTAACAGCAAGGTCCAACGAGAGATGCGTACAAAACTCGTTGGAATCCGTCGCATTCGGCAGTCTGTCAAATCAACGGCTAGATCGAGTAGTCGCATGTGAAGGCGTCGCCTTCGATAACCGGTTTTATCGCAACGCGCAAAAAGCGTTGACTGGGTAGATTCACCACTGCGCCCCGCACTTGCGCCACAAATATGTGCAACCCTCGCACCACGGCGTTCACTCTCGCGCCGTTTTGGTGCTGTACTGCACCGGGTCCTTCGATAAAGCGTAATGACCGCCGCTCTGGCATAAGTCTTGCGCGCTTTGTTTCCATGCCCTGGCTCGCAGGAGGCCGCCGTGTCGATTCATGTCGCGTTGCACCACGTTACGCATTACCGCTACGACCGTGCGGTGGAGCTTGGCCCGCAGATCGTGCGCCTGCGCCCGGCGGCTCATAGCCGCACGCGGATCCTGTCCTATGCGCTGAAGGTGCTGCCCGAGCAGCACTTCATCAATTGGCAGCAAGACCCCCAGGGCAATTACCTGGCGCGCCTGGTGTTCCCGGAAAAAACCGATGAGCTGCGCATCGAAGTCGACCTGGTGGCTGAGATGGCGGTGTTCAACCCGTTCGACTTTTTCCTTGAGCCCTACGCCGAAAAAATCCCTTTCAGCTACGCCGCCGATGAGCAACGCGAGCTGGCGCCGTACCTGGAAACCCTGGCGCTGACGCCACAATTCGCCGCGTATCTGGCCGCTATCGACCGCACGCCGCTGCCGGCCGTGGATTTTCTGGTCGGCCTCAACCAGCGCCTGGCGGCGGATATTGGCTACCTGATCCGCATGGAGCCGGGCGTGCAAACCCCGGAATTCACCCTGGAAAACGCCTCCGGCTCGTGCCGCGACTCGGCCTGGCTGCTCGTGCAATTGCTGCGCAACCTGGGCTTGGCGGCGCGGTTTGTCTCCGGTTATCTGATCCAGCTCACCGCCGACGTCAAGGCCCTCGACGGCCCGTCCGGCACTGAAGTGGACTTCACCGACTTGCACGCCTGGTGCGAGGTGTATTTGCCCGGCGCCGGCTGGATTGGCCTGGATGCCACCTCCGGTCTGTTCGCCGGTGAAGGGCATATCCCGTTGGCCTGCAGTCCCGATCCATCGTCCGCCGCCCCGATCAGTGGGCTGGTAGAACCCTGCGAGTGCGAATTTACCCACGAAATGTCGGTGGAGCGCATCTGGGAAGCCCCCCGGGTGACTAAGCCCTACACCGAAGAGCAATGGCTGGCGATCCAGGCCCTGGGCCGGCAGATCGACGGCGACCTGCTCAAGGACGATGTGCGCCTGACCATGGGCGGCGAGCCGACGTTCGTTTCCATCGACGACCCCGACGGTGCCGAATGGAACACCGCCGCCCTCGGCCCGGACAAGCGTCGGCTGTCTGCCGAGTTGTTCCAGCGCATGCGCAAGCACTACGCGCCCAAGGGCCTGGTGCATTTCGGCCAAGGCAAGTGGTACCCCGGCGAGCAACTGCCGCGTTGGTCGCTCAATTGCCATTGGCGCCGCGATGGCGTGCCGGTCTGGCACAACGACGCGTTGATTGCCGACGAGCAGCAAGACTACGGCGCTGATGACGTGATGGCCGGGCGCTTCCTGGCGAGCATTGCCGAGCGCCTGAAACTCTCCGCGCGCTTTGTGTTCCCGGCCTTCGAGGACAATTTTTACTACCTGTGGCGCGAAGGTGCCTTGCCGCAGAACGTCAGCGCCCAGGATTCGCGCCTGGACGATGAGCTGGAGCGCGAGCGCCTGCGCAAGGTGTTCAGTCAGGGCCTGGATAAAGTCATCGGCCATGTGCTGCCCCTGGCGCGCACGGCGGCCAACGATCGCTGGCAGAGTGGCCGTTGGTACCTGCGCGACACCCATTGCCGGCTGGTACCGGGTGACTCGCCGCTGGGCTATCGCTTGCCCCTGGCCTCACAGCCTTGGGTGACGGCGGCAGACTACCCCTTTGTGCATCCGATCGACCCCAATCAGGACCTGCCGGAGCTGCCCTTCACCGCGCCAGCGCCTGGCGAGCCCGCCGCCATCGACGAGCGTGTGCCCAAGGTCGACGAGTCCGCCGACTGGCTGACCCGTACCGCGTTGTGTGCCGAAGCGCGAGGGGGGCGGCTCTACCTGTTCATGCCGCCCCTGGAGCGGGTCGAGGACTACCTGGAACTGGTGGCCGCCATCGAGGCCACCGCCCAGGAACTGCATTGCCCGGTGCTGCTGGAAGGCTACGAACCGCCGAGCGATCCACGCCTGAGCAACTTCCGCGTCACGCCCGACCCAGGCGTGATCGAAGTCAACGTGCAGCCATCGACAACCTGGGATGAATTGGTGGAACGCACCGAGTTCCTCTATGAAGAAGCCCGGCAAACTCGCCTGACCACCGAAAAATTCATGATCGACGGGCGCCACACTGGCACCGGCGGCGGCAACCACTTCGTGCTGGGCGGCGCCACGCCCAAGGATTCGCCGTTCCTGCGCCGCCCGGACCTGCTGCGCAGCCTGATCAGCTACTGGCACAACCACCCGTCCTTGTCGTACCTGTTTTCCGGGCTATTTATCGGCCCGACCTCCCAGGCACCGCGGGTGGATGAGGCGCGCAACGATGCGCTGTATGAGCTGGAAATCGCCTTCGCGCAGATGCCCGCGCCGGGCGAGGAATGCCCGCCGTGGCTGGTGGACCGCTTGCTGCGCAACCTGCTGATCGACGTTACCGGCAACACCCACCGCGCCGAGTTTTGCATCGACAAGCTCTACTCCCCCGACGGCGCCACCGGCCGCCTGGGCCTGCTGGAGCTGCGCGCTTTTGAGATGCCGCCTCACGCACGCATGAGCCTGACCCAGCAGTTGCTATTGCGAGCCCTAGTGGCGCGCTTCTGGCGTGAGCCCTACGCACCGCCAAAGCTGGCGCGCTGGGGCACGGAGCTGCACGACCGGTTCCTGCTGCCGCACTTTATCGAGCAGGACTTTGCCGACGTGATCGTCGAACTCAACGCGGCCGGTTATCCGCTGCGTGCCGAATGGTTTGCCGCACACCTGGAGTTCCGTTTTCCCAAGGTGGGCGACTATGCCGTCAGCGGCATCGAGCTGGAACTGCGCCAGGCCCTGGAGCCCTGGCATGTGCTGGGCGAGGAGGGCGCGGCGGGCGGCACGGTGCGCTATGTGGATTCATCCCTTGAGCGTTTGCAGGTGAAACTCAGCGGCTTGCCACCCCAGCGCTATGTGCTGACCTGCAACGGCGTGGCCGTGCCGCTGCACGCCACCGGTCGGGTGGGTGAGTTCGTCGCGGGCGTACGTTATCGCGCCTGGCAACCGGCCAATTGCTTGCAGCCGACTATCCCGGTGCATGCACCGCTAGTGTTTGATCTGCTCGATACCTGGATGCAGCGTTCCCTGGGCGGTTGTCAGTACCACGTGGCCCATCCGGGCGGGCGCAATTACGACAGCTTGCCGGTGAATGCCAATGAAGCGGAGAGCCGGCGCATGGCGCGGTTTTTCCGCTTGGGCCATAGCCCCGGGAAGCTGCCGATACCACCGGTGGTGATTAACGATGAACTGCCTATGACCCTGGACCTACGGCGTTTTGCCCATAAAAATGACTAAACACAATCCTACCTAGGCGCTGGCTTGCCGGCGATGGCGGTGGATCAGTTGGAATATGCCTGACTGACACACCGCCATCGCCGGCAAGCCAGCTCCTGCAGTAGATTTGCAGTGTTTGTGAGTTAATCTGCCTTCCCTTGCCCCTGCCGAGCGTTCCATGTCCGACTTGCTCGACCGTTACCCGCTGACTGCGGGCACTTATCACGAACTGCTGGACGACAGCGGCGCGGTGCGCGCCCATTGGCAGCGCCTGCTCGACCATCTGCAACGCAGCACCCCGGCGCAATTGGCCCAGCGCCAGGCACTGCTGACCCGCCAGATCCAGGAAAACGGCGTGACCTACAACGTCTACGCCGACCCCAAGGGCGCCGACCGTCCCTGGGAGCTGGACTTGCTACCCCATGTATTGGCGGCGGATGAGTGGGCGCATTTGGCGGCGGGCATTGCCCAGCGCGGGCGGTTGCTCAACGCGGTGCTGGCCGACCTGTATGGCCCGCAACGCCTGATTGCCGAAGGCTTGCTGCCGGCAGAGCTGGTGTTTGGACATAACAACTTCCTGTGGCCGTGCCAGGGCATCCAGCCGCCCGATGGGGTGTTCCTGCATCTGTATGCGGTGGACCTGGCGCGCACCCCGGACGGTCGCTGGTGGGTCACGGCGGACCGTACCCAGGCGCCCTCCGGCGCCGGTTATGCCCTGGAAAACCGCACCATCGTTTCCCGCGCATTCCCGGATTTGTATCGCGACTTGCAGGTGCAGCACCTCACCGGATTCTTCCGCACCCTGCAGGAAACCCTGGCCCGCCAGGCGCCCGGCGATGAGCAGCCACCGCTGATCGTGCTGCTGACCCCGGGACGCTTCAATGAAAGCTACTTCGAGCACCTGTACCTGGCCCGTCAGCTTGGCTACCCATTGGTAGAAGGCGGCGACCTGACCGTGCGCGACAGCACCGTGTACCTCAAGACCCTCAGCGGCCTGCGCCGTGTGCACGCGATCATGCGCCGGCTGGACGATGATTTCTGCGACCCCCTGGAACTGCGCACTGACTCGGCCCTGGGTGTGCCGGGCCTGTTGGACGCGGTACGCCAGGGTAATGTGCTGGTGGCCAATGCCCTGGGCGCCGGCGTGCTGGAATCGCCTGGGCTGCTGGGGTTCCTGCCCAAGATCAATCAGTTTTTGTTTGGCGAAGAATTGATCCTGCCGTCCATCGCCACCTGGTGGTGCGGCGAAGCGCCGGTGCTGGCCGAAGCTCTGGAAAAACTGCCGGAACTGCTGATCAAGCCGGCGTTCCCGTCGCAAAGTTTTGCCCCGGTGTTTGGCCGCGACCTGAACGACGAACAACGCCAGGCCCTGGCCGAACGTATGCAGGCGCGCCCATATGCTTATGTGGCCCAGGAACTGGCGCAGCTGTCCCAGGCGCCGGTCTGGCACACCGTGGATGATCATCTGCAACATCGCGCCATCGGCATGCGCGTGTACGCGGTGGCCGGTGAGGATGGCTACCGGGTGCTGCCGGGCGGCCTGACCCGCGTGGCCGCGCAGGCGGACGCCGAAGTGGTGTCGATGCAGCGTGGCGGGGCGAGCAAGGACACGTGGGTGCTGGGCGAGCGTGCCCCCGGTGGCGAGCAATGGCGCGCGCAGCGGGCGATCGGCACCCATGACCTGGTGCGTCGCGACCCGTACCTGCCGTCGCGGGTCGTAGAAAACCTGTTCTGGTTCGGTCGTTACTGCGAGCGTTGCGACAACAGTGCGCGCTGGCTGCGCATCGTGCTTGCCCGTTATGTCGATGGCGACGACCCGCTGGCCTTGCAGGCCGCCGTGGAGCTGGGGGAAAGCCTGCGCCTGCTGCCGGAGGAGGGCGAGTTGCCCGAGCGCCTGCTGCAGGCCCTGCTCGGTGATGACTGGCCATCGAGCCTGCGCGCCAACCTGCAGCGTCTGCAGTGGGCGGCGTCCCAGGTGCGCGGCAAGCTGTCCCGGGAGAACTGGCAGGCTCTGGTGGAGTTGCAGCGCGAAGCCCTGGAGCTGGAAAGCGAGACGCCGGATTTTGGCGAACTGCTGGACTTCCTCAACCGCCTGGTAATGTCCCTGGCGGCCTTGTCCGGTTTTGCCCTCGACGACATGACCCGTGACGAAGGCTGGCGCTTCTTGATGATGGGCCGGCGCATCGAGCGTTTGCAGTTTCTCAGCAGCAGCCTCGCGGCCTTCCTGCGCGGGGTGGCGGTGTTCGACCAGGCGGGGCTGGAATGGCTGCTGGAACTGGGCAACAGCAGCATTACCTACCGCTCGCGCTACCTGGCGGTGCCGCAATTGATTCCGGTGCTGGACCTGTTGCTGCTGGATGAACAGAACCCCCACGCGGTGTTGTTCCAGCTCAAGCTGGTGAGCCGCACCTTGCGCCGGCTCAACGATGACTTCGGCGTACCCCGGGAGACCGGCCTGGCACCGCTGGTGGAGCGCCTGGCGCGCTTTGACCTGGGTTGCCTGGAGAACCCGTTGTTTCGCGACGCCAGCGTGCGTGCGGCCCTCGATGGCCTGGCGGACCTGTTGCAGGCCGTCGCCGATGAAAGCGGGCAGGTCTCTGATCGCCTGGCCCTGCGCCATTTTGCCCACGTGGATGATGTCAGCCAGCAAACGGTGTCGGTGTAATGAGCGCGCGCTATCAGATTTTCCACGATACCCATTACCACTACGACAGCCCGGTGTCCCTGGCCCAGCAACTGGCGCACTTGTGGCCGCGCCCCTGCGCCTGGCAGCGCTGCACCTCGCGGCAGTTGCAGATCAGCCCCGAACCGACCGCGCGCCGCGATGAGTTGGACGTGTTCGGCAACCCGATCACCCGGCTGGCATTCGAACGGCCCCATGATGAATTGCTGGTCAACGCCGGCTTGACCGTGGAAGTGCTGGCCCGGCCTGTGCTGGATTTCAGCCAGTCACCGCCCTGGGACCAGACCCGCAACAGCCTGACCTACAGCGGCCAGCCGTTGTCGGCCGAGGCGATCGAGGCGTGCCGCTATCGTTTCGAATCGCCCTACGTGCACTTGAAGAAAAACTTCGTCGAGTTCTCCGAGAGCTGCTTTGCGCCCGGCCGCCCGTTGTTGTTGGGGGTGCAGGCGTTGATGGAGAAAATCTTCAGCGAGTTCACCTTCGATGCCGAAGCCACCCAGGTCGCCACGCCGCTGGTGGAGGTGCTGGAGCGTCGACGGGGGGTGTGCCAGGACTTTGCCCACCTGATGCTCGCCTGCCTGCGCTCACGGGGCCTGGCGGCACGTTACATCAGTGGCTACCTGCTGACCCAGCCACCGCCCGGCCAGCCACGGCTGATCGGCGCCGATGCGTCGCACGCGTGGGTCTCGGTGTTTTGCCCGCGGTCGGGCTGGGTGGATTTTGATCCGACGAACAATGTGCAGCCGGCACTGGAACACATCACCCTGGCCTGGGGCCGGGATTTTTCAGATGTTTCGCCGTTGCGCGGGGTGATTCTGGGAGGAGGGAGCCATGACCCGGAAGTACGGGTAACGGTGATGCCGCTGGAATAACCGATGGTTCCCGTGTTGTGGCGAGCGGGCTTGTCGGAACGCCGCATCGCCCGCGTTGGACTGCGCAGCAGTCCCATTTCTGGGGCCGCGTCGCGCCCCAACGCGGGGCAAGCCCTAATGCCGTTCAGTTAAGCGGATTCTGCTTTCTGTAGGAGCGAGCTTGCTCGCGAAGGACGTCAACGATAACGCGTGTTTGCTAGGTAAACGCGGCGCTCTCAAGTTCTTCGCGAGCAAGCTCGCTCCTACAAAAAGGCTTAACTGAACGGCATTAGGGCGAGCCCGCTCGCCACATACAGGTCAGGTATTCATTGAGGCGGGTGTTCAGGCCTCAGGTGCAGGGTCTTTCGGGGTTTCAGTGTCATCAGCAGTCACTTCACCTTCGGCATCCGGGTTCAGTGCGCCTGCTTCTTCGTCGGCCGCAGCTTTCTTGCGTTGCAGCTTTTCCTCTTTCTTCTGTTCCTTGGCCAAGTCTCTCTGACGTTTGGCGAAGGAGTAATTAGGTTTTGCCATGGGCGATCCTCTGGGGTCGAAGGTGAGGTTGAGCGGCGGCTATTCTGCCTTTAAACGCGCCCCAAGGGTTAATCGGGTTTCAGAATTGCCTCTACCAATTAAACGTTAGTCGACATTAACCGTTTCGTAAGTACCGCTGGCGCCACAGGCGTAAGTGGCAAGCAAGCTGCGCAACAGGCTGTTGAGGTGCATGGCTCGGACTCCAGGAAGTAAAGATGGGCCGATCATAGGTCGTGTGCGGCACTTTGGCCGGTTGATTCTGTCGATCAGTCTGATAGCCTAAAGTTGTATACAATCTGTTGATTCAGATCATTGGAACATTTGCCTGCCTCAGGCACCCTTGTCGCACATGCGTTTTTTAAACCCTGCCTTGGAGATTCACATGTTTGCCAAAATCGTTGCTGTTTCCCTGCTGACGCTGGCTAGCGGCCAGTTGCTTGCTGCAGAGTGCAAGGTCACTGTCGACTCCACCGACCAAATGTCTTTCGACACCAAGGCCATTGAAATCGACAAGAGCTGCAAGACGTTCACCGTTGATCTGAAACACTCCGGCAACCTGCCGAAGAACGTCATGGGCCATAACTGGGTGCTGACCACTGAAGCTGATATGCAGCCTGTTGCAACCGACGGCATGGCCGCTGGTATCGACAAGAACTACCTGAAAGAAGGCGATACCCGCATCATCGCCCATACCAAGCTCATCGGCGCCGGTGAAACCGATTCGGTGACCTTCGATGTGTCCAAGCTCAAGGCTGACGGCAAGTACATGTTCTTCTGCTCGTTCCCAGGCCACATCGCGATGATGAAAGGCACTGTGACCCTGAAGTAAGGCTCAAGACCGCGTTATCGTTCATCGCAGGCAAGCCAGCTCCCACATTTTGATTTGTGAATACATTCAAATGTGGGAGCGGGCTTGCCCGCGATAGCGGTCTAACAATCAATACACAAGCACCAGGCCTACCTCAAGGCGCAAACGGCATCACCCGCTTGTGCTCAGTCTTGCGATAGGTCTCGCAGATAATCCTGAACGCCTCTTCCCGCACCGGCTGGCCGTGCAGGAACGCATCGATCTCGCTGTAGGTCACGCCATGGGACGCTTCATCCGGCTTGCCCGGTGACAGGTCTTCCAGGTCCGCAGTCGGCACCTTCTCCACCAGCGACTCGGGCGCACCAAAGTGCCGGGCAATCGCCCGTACCTGGTTCTTCACCAGCCCGCTCAACGGTGCCAGGTCGCAAGCGCCATCGCCGAACTTGGTGAAAAACCCCATGACCGCTTCCGCCGCATGGTCGGTACCGATCACCAGGCCACTCGCTGCGCCGGCGATGGTGTACTGCGCGACCATGCGCATCCGCGCCTTGGTATTGCCCAGCACAAAATCACGGGATGCCGCGGCCTTGCCTTCGAAAGCGGCGACTTCATTGGCCAGGGCCTTGACCGCCGGGCCGATATTGACCGTGTGGCGCTCGTCCGGGTTGATAAAGTCGACGCAGGCCTGGGCATCGTGTTCGTCGAACTGCGTGTCGTAGGGCAGGCGCACCGCAATAAAACGGTAAGCGTCATTGCCTTTGAGGGCGCGCAGCTCTTTGATCGCCCGTTGGGCCAGAAGGCCTGCGGTCAGGGAGTCGACGCCGCCGCTGATGCCCAGCACCAGGGTCTTGAGCCCCGAGTTGAGCAGGCAGTCCTGGATAAAGGTGATCCGCCGGGCCACTTCCGCCTCAAGGGCAGCGTGGTCCTGGAACGGTGGTTGGACCTTGAGCTGTTGGGCAATCTCACGCTGTACGGCTTGCATGATTCACTCCTCGCTAGAGATGGCAGGTACTTTGAAAACGTGGCGCAAATAGGCGACGAAGTTCGGATCCGTGCAGTGGGTCTTGCCCGCCTCATCGGAAATCTTCGCCACGGGCTGGCCGTTGCAGGCCGTCATTTTAAGCACGATGCTCATCGGTTCCACACCTGGAATGTCACAGGTCAGGTTGGTGCCGATGCCAAAGCTGACATTGATCCGACCGCGCAGCGCACGGAAAATCTCCAGGGCCTTGGGCAGCGTCAGGCTGTCGGAGAACACCAGGGTCTTGCTCATCGGCTCAATGCCCAGCTTATGGTAATGGGCGATGGCTTTTTCGGCCCACTGCACCGGGTCGCCGGAGTCATGGCGCAGACCGTCGAACAGCTTGGCGAAGTACAGATCGAAATCGCTGAGGAAGGCGTCGGTGGTGATGCAATCGGTCAGGGCAATACCCAGCAGGCCACGATACTCACGGACCCAGCAATCGAGGGCGGCGATCTGGCTGTCGATCAGCCGCGGGCCCAGTTGCTGGTGGGCCATGATCCATTCGTGGGCCATGGTGCCCAGGGGCTTCATGTCCAGCTCGCGGGCCAGGTGCACGTTGCTGGTGCCGACGAAACGGCCGGGGAAGTCGTGCTTGAGCACATTCACCACTTCCTCCTGCACGCGGTAGGAGAAGCGCCGGCGGGTGCCGAAGTCCGCGACCTGCAACTCGGCCAGTTCGTCGCTGCTGGCGTTGGCGCTCAACCAGTCGAACTTGCGATACAACTGCTCGCGGGCCTGCTCCAGGATGATGGTCTGGTAGCGATAGCGGTTGCGCACTTCGCTGACGATGGCCAGCAGTGGCACCTCAAACAGGATCACATGCAGCCACGGGCCGCGCAGGCGGATAAACAACTCGCCGTTCTCGATGCCGGTCTGCACGTAGCGCAGGTTGAAGCGGAACAGGCCGAGGAAGCGCAGGAAGTCCGGCTTCATAAAGCTGATGCGTTCCAGAAAGCCCAACTGGTCCGGGCTCAGGCTCAACTCGGCCAGACGCTCGATCTGGTAGCGGATTTCTGCCAGATAGGGGCGTAGGTCTTCGCTGTTACGGCAACGGAATTCCCATTCAACTTCCACATTGGGGTAGTTGTGCAGCACCGCCTGCATCATGGTCAGCTTGTAGAAGTCGGTGTCGAGCAGGTTCTGCACGATGCGATCGGCAAACACACTCTCGCTCATAACGGGAATCTCCAAACAAGAATGGCGCTAGTGGCGCATAGACCTGTGTTGTTTTGCCAGAGGTTTTTTTGTCGTGGCCTCTGGCGTCATCGCAGGCAAGCCAGCTCCCACAGGAGAATGCATTCCAAATGTGGGAGCATTCCAGGGGCTAAATAACCTGCTCCATCATCCACTTCACAAAATCCCGCACCTTGGGCACCTCCGCCGAATGCTCCGGGTACGCCAGGTAGTACGCATCCTGGCTGGGCAGCCCATGCTGCCATGGGATCACCAACTTGCCTTCCGCCAGCTCTTCTTCCACCAGAAAACGCGGCAAAAGCGCCACGCCACAACCCACCTGCGCCGCCCTGATACACATATAGAAGGTGTCAAAACGCGGCCCATGGTAGCTGTGCTCGGTCTGGTAGCCCAGGCTGGCGAACCAGTCGTGCCAGCCCTGGGGGCGCGAGGCGTTTTGCAGCAGCACCAGTTCGCTCAGTTGCGTGGGGTCGCGCAAGGGCTGGGCCGGCAGGCTCTCCGGGGCGCACACCGGCACCAGTTCCTCGCTAAACAACTTGAGGCTCTCGGTGCCCGGCCGCGAGCCTGCGCCGAAGTAAAACGCCAGGTCGGCCTTGCCTTGCAGCAACTCGTCCGGGGTCTGCTCGTTGCACAGGTCCAGGTGAATCTGCGGGTGGCGCAGGCGCCAGCCCTTGAGGCGCGGCACCAGCCAGCGTGCGCCGAAGGTGTAGGGCGTGGACACGCGCAATACTTCGGTCTCGCCGCCGTAGGAGCGCAGGTAGTGGGTCGACATCTCCACCTGGCTCAAGATCTTGCGCACTTCCACCAGGTACAGATCGCCCGCCGGGGTCATCTGCAAGCGGCGGCGCACCCGGCGAAACAGCAGGTGTTGCAGTAGCTCTTCCAACTGCGCGACCTGCTTGCTGACCGCGCTCTGGGTGAGGTTCAGCTCCTCGGCGGCACGGGTGAAACTCAGGTGGCGGGTCACGGCCTCGAAACACTGCAGGGCGGTGATCGAGGGCAAATGTCTTTTATTGAGCACGGCCTGCCTCTTTTTTGTTTTGGCATGAATAAACGGAATGATATCTCGCCTAAACGTCGTTTGTTGGCAAGTCCCGGGCCAGCTACAAATAAGCGCTGATCGTCGTGTTGGTCGCGGCGCAATTTTTGTGTGGATTGAAGGAGTGACCCATGGTTGCCGCATTGCTTGATCGTCTCGGCGTAGACCCGGCGTTGTACCAGGCCGGTAAACAGCCTGTGCATTCACCCATCGATGGCAGCCGCATCGCCAGTGTGCACTGGGAAGGGGCCGCCGAGGTCGAGCAGCAGGTCAGTCGCGCCGAGCATGCATTCGACGCCTGGCGCAAGGTGCCGGCGCCCCGTCGCGGTGAGCTGGTGCGCCAGTTCGGCGACCTGCTGCGCGAGTACAAGGCTGACCTGGGCGAGTTGGTGTCCTGGGAAGCGGGCAAGATCACCCAGGAAGGCTTGGGTGAAGTGCAGGAAATGATCGACATCTGCGACTTCGCCGTGGGCCTGTCGCGCCAGTTGTACGGCTTGACCATCGCCTCCGAGCGCCCTGGCCACCATATGCGTGAGACCTGGCACCCGCTGGGCGTGGTCGGCGTGATCAGCGCCTTCAACTTCCCGGTGGCGGTGTGGGCGTGGAACACCGCGCTGGCGCTGGTGTGCGGCAACGCGGTGATCTGGAAGCCTTCGGAAAAGACCCCGCTCACCGCCCTGGCCTGCCAGGCGCTGTTCGAGCGGGTCGCGAAAAACTTCAGCGATGCACCGCCGTACCTCTGCCAGGTGGTCATTGGCGGGCGTGACGCCGGCGCCGCCTTGGTGGACGATCCACGGGTGGCACTGATCAGCGCCACCGGCAGCACGCGCATGGGCCGCGAAGTGGCGCCCAAGGTCGCCGCGCGGTTTGCCCGCAGCATTCTTGAGCTGGGCGGCAACAACGCAATGATCCTGGGCCCCAGCGCCGACCTGGACATGGCCGTGCGCGCCATCCTGTTCAGTGCGGTGGGCACCGCCGGCCAGCGTTGCACCAGCCTGCGCCGGTTGATCGCCCATGAGTCGGTCAAAGAAGAAATCGTCACACGCCTCAAGGCTGCCTATTCCAAGGTGCGCATCGGCCACCCGCTGCAAGGCAACCTGGTCGGCCCGCTGATCGACAAACACAGCTTTGAAAACATGCAGGACGCCCTGGAGCAGGCCCTGAGCGAAGGCGGCAAGGTATTTGGTGGCAAGCGCCAGTTGCAGGAGCAGTTCCCCGACGCTTACTACGTGTCGCCGGCCATTGTGGAAATGCCCGAGCAGAGCGACGTGGTGTGCAATGAAACGTTCGCGCCGATTCTGTATGTGGTCGGCTACAAGGACTTTACCGAGGCCTTGCGCCTGAACAACGCGGTGCCGCAGGGCTTGTCGTCGTGCATCTTTACCACCGATGTGCGCGAGGCCGAGCAGTTCATGTCGGCGGTAGGCAGCGATTGCGGGATCGCCAACGTCAATATCGGCCCCAGTGGTGCGGAGATCGGTGGCGCGTTTGGCGGTGAGAAAGAAACCGGCGGAGGGCGTGAATCGGGTTCGGATGCGTGGCGCGGGTACATGCGCCGGCAGACCAATACCGTGAACTATTCGCTGGAATTGCCGTTGGCCCAGGGCATTACCTTCGACTGAGCCTCCAGCCGAAATGCGGTCAATGTGGGAGCAGGCTTGCCTGCGATGGCGAATCCAATACCGCTATCGCAGGCAAGCCAGCTCCCATAGTTGATCGGGTTTGCAGTTCAACAATTGTTTGTTAGGTCTCATCCCGGAGTCTGGCAATGCCATTACGCGAAGCGTGTTTGTGGGAACAACTGACCCCTGGCCGGCCAGATCGCGCCGCGCTCACGGGCGAGGTCAAGGTGGATGTGTGTGTGATCGGCGCCGGTATCACCGGATTGTCGGCGGCCATCCACCTGCTGGAGCAAGGCAAAAGTGTCTGCGTGCTGGAGGCCCATCGCACCGGCCATGGCGGTTCGGGGCGTAACGTGGGTTTGGTCAACGCCGGGATGTGGATTCCCCCGGACGACATCGAGGCCGGTTTCGGCCCGGCGGTGGGCAGCCAGCTCAACCGTATGCTCGGCGCCGCGCCGTCCCTGGTGTTCAGCTTGATCGACAAGTACAAGATTGATTGCCAACTGCGCCGCGAGGGCACATTGCACATGGCGCACAACGCCCGTGGCGAAGCCGACCTGCGCAGCCGCGAAGAACAATGGAAGCGCCGTGGTGCGCCCGTGGAGTTGTTGACCGGCGCTGCGTGCGAGCAGGCCACCGGCACCAAAAAGATCGCTGCGGCCTTGCTCGACCGGCGTGCAGGCACCTTGAACCCGATGGCCTACACCAGCGGCCTGGCCAATGCGGCGATGAGCCTGGGCGGGCAGTTGTTCGACCATTCCCCGGTGACGCAACTGGAACGCCAGGGCCAGCAGTGGTCGGTGCAAACTGCCCAGGGCGCGGTGCAGGCTGCACAAGTGGTGATCGCCTCCAATGCCTACACCGAAGGCGAGTGGACCGAGCTGCGGCGCAATTTTTTCCCCGGCTATTACTACCAGGTGGCTTCGGCGCCATTGAGTGATGACGCTGCGCAACAAATCCTGCCGGGCGGCCAGGGTTCCTGGGACACACGTCAAGTGCTGAGCAGCATCCGCCGCGATGCCGAGGGGCGCTTGTTGCTCGGTAGCCTGGGCAATGGCAACCAGAAACCTGTGTGGTTCCTCAAGGCCTGGGCTGACCGTGTGCAGCAGCACTACTTCCCGTTCCTCAAGGCGGTGGACTGGGAATACACCTGGACCGGCTGCATCGCCTTTACCCCAGACCATTTGATGCGTCTTTTCGAACCCGCGCCCGGCTTGGTGGCGGTCACTGGCTACAACGGACGTGGCGTGACCACCGGCAGCGTGGTCGGCAAGGCATTTGCCGACTATTTGTGTCACCAGGATCCCCAGGCCCTGCCGATTCCGTTTGCGCCGATGCAGCCGCTGGCCGGCGTGGGCCTGCGCAGTTGCCTGTACGAGGCTGGTTTTTCGCTGTACCACGCCGGCCAATGCCTGCGAATTGTCATCTGATCAGCGAAATACCCTTCAGAAGCCGGCATTTTCTTAGCCGGCTACTAATCTGTATTGGTGCGAGTCGTAGCAATGACGCACTGTAAATGTGCACTTCCGTTACGCACATGGTTACAGATGCTCTAAGGCGCGCTTGATGGCTGGCTGACATCAGTTCATCGAGCGGGTTTTACCTTTTTTTCACCTTGGTTGCACCTCTGTGAGTTAGAGGGTTGCACGTCCCGCCAAAAAGGCACCGAAACACCTGTAATAACAATGACACCGTGTCTTTCTGAAATAAAAAAACGCAATGGCACGCTGCTTGCTCTCAGCTTTCCAGTGAAGGTTTCAAGTGAAAGTTTGAAGTGAAATTGCAGTGCCCATTCAATAAAAAACTCGGAGCACCACTCATGTCCCAGACGTTTTACAAGAAAGGTTTCCTGGCCCTCGCGGTAGCTGCCGCGCTGGGTGTTTCTACGTTTGTTCAAGCTGATGTGAAGATTGGCGTGGCGGGGCCGATGACGGGCGCCAACGCAGCCTTCGGTGAGCAGTACATGAAAGGTGCCCAGGCGGCAGCCGATGTGATCAACAAGGCGGGCGGGATCAACGGCGAGCAGATCAAGCTGGTGGCGGGCGACGATGCGTGCGAACCCAAGCAGGCCGTGGCCGTGGCCAACCGCCTGGCTGACCAGGACAAAGTGATCGGCGTGGTCGGGCACTTCTGCTCCTCGAACACCATTCCAGCCTCCGAGGTGTACGACGAAGCGGGCATCATCGCCATCACTCCAGGCTCCACCAACCCACAAGTCACCGAACGTGGCCTAGGCGCCATGTTCCGTATGTGCGGGCGTGACGACCAGCAGGGCATCGTGGCCGGTGACTACATTGTCGACGTGCTCAAGGGCAAGAAAGTCGCCGTCATCAACGACAAGGACACCTACGGCAAAGGCCTGGCCGATGCCACCGCAGCCCAGTTGACCAAGCGCGGCGTCAAACCGGTGCTGGAAGAAGGCCTGACCCGTGGCGAGAAAGACTTCAGCGCCCTGGTCACCAAGATCCGCTCCCTGGGTGCTGACGTGGTGTACTTCGGCGGCCTGCATCCGGAAGCCGGTCCACTGGTACGCCAGATCCGTGAAGCCGGCCTCAAGGACGTCAAGTTCATGTCCGACGATGGTGTCGTGACCGACGAACTGGTGGCGACCGCCGGCGGTGCGCAGTACGTCGATGGCGTCTACATGACCTTCGGCGCCGACCCGCGCCTGCTGCCAGACAGCAAGGCGGTGGTCGAAGAGTTCCGTAAAAACGGCACTGAGCCTGAAGGCTACACCCTGTACGCCTACGCTTCGATCCAGGCCCTGGCGGCCGGTTTCAATGGCGCCAAGTCCAACAAGGGTGAAGACGCGGCCAAGTGGCTCAAGGCCAATCCGGTGCAAACCGTGATGGGCAAGAAAGAATGGGATACCAAGGGCGACCTGAAGGTCTCCGACTACGTGGTGTACCAGTGGGACAAGGACGGCAAATACCACCAGTTGGAAAAACAGAAGTAATCCGAACTGACGGCATCTTCCTGTAGGAGCGAGCTTGCTCGCGAAGAGCGTTAACGATGACGCAGGCATCCTGAATGTCCGCATCGCTCTCGGGTTTTTCGCGAGCAAGCTCGCTCCTACAAGGAACGTGGCTAATCCTCTGTTTTCCTCCAGAAGGGCCGCACACCTGATGGTGTGCAGGTTCTCACCGCGTGAGATTGCGTTATGGATGGTATTTTCCTGCAGCAACTGGTCAACGGCCTGACCCTCGGGTCGGTCTATGGCCTGATCGCCATCGGCTACACAATGGTCTATGGCATCATTGGCATGATCAACTTCGCCCACGGCGAGGTTTATATGATTTCCGCTTACCTCGCGGCGATCAGTCTGGCACTGCTGGCTTACTTCGGCCTCGAATCCTTCCCGCTGCTCATTCTCGGCACCCTGATATTCACCGTCGTCGTCACCGGCGTCTACGGCTGGGTCATCGAACGTGTCGCCTACAAACCGTTGCGCAACTCCACCCGCCTGGCCCCGCTGATCAGTGCCATCGGGATCTCGTTGATCCTGCAGAACTATGCACAGATCGCCCAGGGCGCCAAGCAACAAGGCATTCCCACCCTGCTGGCCGGCGCCTGGCGCGTCGATATCGGCACCGGGTTCGTACAGTTGACCTACACCAAGGTGTTTATCCTGGTCGCGGCCTTTGCCGGCATGGCGCTGCTGACCTACATCATCAAGTACACCAAGCTGGGCCGCATGTGCCGCGCGACCCAGCAAGACCGCAAGATGGCCTCGATCCTGGGAATCAACACCGACCGCGTGATCTCCTACGTGTTTGTCATCGGTGCGGCCATGGCGGCCCTGGCCGGTGTGCTGATCACCCTGAACTACGGCACGTTCGACTTCTATGCCGGCTTTATCATCGGCATCAAGGCATTTACCGCAGCGGTACTCGGCGGCATCGGCTCCCTGCCTGGGGCGATGTTGGGCGGGATTATCCTGGGGATTTCCGAGTCGCTGTTCTCGGGGTTGATCAACTCTGACTACAAAGACGTGTTCAGTTTCTCCCTGCTGGTGGTGATTCTGATTTTCCGTCCCCAGGGCCTGCTTGGTCGCCCGCTCGTGGCGAAGGTGTAAACATGTCTGCTGCCAAATCTATCGATATCAAGAAAAGTGTGGTCGATGCGGTCCTCGCCGGGCTGATTTCCCTGATCGTGTTCGGTCCTATCGTCGGCGTGGTCCTGGACGGCTACAGCTTCAACCTGGAACCGGCCCGCGTGGGCCTGCTGGTTGCCATTGTCATGGCCGGGCGCCTGGTCATGAGCCTGTTCCTGCAAACCCCCAAGGGCTTGAAGATTCTCCAGGGTTTTGAAACCTCGGGCTCCGGCGTGCATGTGCTGGCGCCGGACTACAAGTCGCGGCTGCGCTGGATCATCCCGGCGTTGATCGTGATCGCCATCGTGTTCCCGTTCTTTGCCAACAAGTACCTGCTGACCGTGGTGATCCTCGGGCTGATCTACGTGTTGCTGGGCCTGGGCCTGAACATTGTGGTCGGCCTGGCCGGGTTGCTTGATCTGGGTTACGTGGCGTTCTACGCCATCGGCGCCTATGGCCTGGCCCTGGGTTACCAATACCTGGGCCTGGGATTCTGGACGGTGCTGCCACTGGCGGCCATCGCTGCGGCGCTTGCGGGGTGCATCCTCGGGTTCCCGGTGTTGCGAATGCACGGTGACTACCTGGCCATCGTGACCCTGGGTTTTGGTGAGATCATCCGCCTGGTACTCAATAACTGGCTGTCGTTTACCGGTGGGCCGAACGGCATGCCGGTGCCATCGCCGACGTTCCTCGGCCTGGAATTCGGCCGGCGGGCCAAGGAGGGCGGGGTGCCGTTCCATGAGTTCTTCGGCATTGCCTATAACCCCAACGTGAAGTTCCTGTTCATCTACATCGTGCTGTTTCTGGTAGTGCTGCTGGTGCTGTACATCAAGCATCGCCTGACCCGCATGCCGGTGGGCCGCGCCTGGGAAGCCTTGCGTGAAGATGAGATCGCCTGCCGCTCCATGGGCTTGAACCACGTGCTGGTGAAGCTTTCGGCGTTCACCATTGGTGCGTCCACTGCTGGCCTGGCCGGTGTGTTCTTTGCCAGCTACCAGGGCTTCGTCAACCCGTCTTCGTTCACCTTCTTCGAGTCGGCGTTGATCCTCGCCATTGTGGTGCTGGGCGGCATGGGCTCGACGGTGGGCGTGGTGATTGCCGCCTTCGTGCTGACTGTCGCGCCTGAGTTGCTGCGCAGCTTCTCCGAATACCGGGTGTTGCTGTTTGGCGTGCTGATGGTGGTGATGATGATCTGGCGGCCAAGGGGCCTGATCCGGATCAGCCGTACCGGTGTGACACCGCGCAAGGGGGTGGCTCCATGAGCAAGGAAGTCGTTCTCAACGTGGAACACCTGATGATGCACTTCGGTGGCATCAAGGCCTTGAGCGATGTGAGCCTCAAGGTCGAACGCAACTCGATCTTCGCCCTGATCGGCCCCAACGGCGCCGGCAAGACCACGGTGTTCAACTGCCTGACCGGTTTTTATACGGCCAGCGGCGGCAAGATCGAACTCAACATACGCGGCAAGCAGACCAACGTGATCCAGTTGCTCGGCGAGCGCTTCAAACCCACCGACTTCGTTTCGCCCAAGAGCTTTTTCAGCCGGGTGTACTACAAAATGTTCGGCGGCACCCACCTGGTGAACCGCGCGGGCCTGGCCCGCACGTTCCAGAATATTCGCCTGTTCAAGGAAATGTCTGTAGTGGAAAACCTGCTGGTGGCCCAGCACATGTGGGTCAACCGCAACATGCTGGCGGGCATCCTCAACACCAAGGGCTACCGCAAGGCCGAAAGCGATGCACTGGACCACGCCTTCTACTGGTTGGAAGTGGTGGATCTGGTGGACTGCGCCAACCGCCTGGCTGGAGAACTCTCCTACGGCCAGCAGCGGCGCCTGGAAATCGCCCGCGCCATGTGCACCCGGCCGCAGATCATCTGTCTGGACGAACCGGCAGCGGGCCTCAACCCCCAGGAAACCGAAGCCCTCAGCGCGATGATTCGCCTGCTGCGCGACGAACACGACCTCACAGTGGTACTGATCGAGCACGACATGGGCATGGTGATGAGTATTTCCGACCACATTGTGGTGCTGGACCACGGCAACGTCATCGCCGAGGGTGGGCCGGAAGCGATCCGCAACGACCCGAAAGTGATCGCGGCCTACCTGGGTGCCGATGAAGAGGAGTTGGTATGAGCACACCTATCCTCGAAATGAAGGACCTGGACGTGTTTTACGGCCCGATCCAGGCCCTGAAGAAAGTCTCGCTGCACATCGACGAAGGCGAGACCGTGAGCCTGATCGGCTCCAACGGCGCGGGCAAGTCCACGCTGCTGATGTCGATCTTCGGCCAGCCGCGCGCCGAGTCCGGGCAGATCCTGTATCAGGGCGTGGACATTACCCACAAGTCGTCCCACTACATCGCCTCCAACGGTATCGCCCAGTCCCCGGAAGGGCGGCGGGTGTTCCCCGACATGACCGTCGAGGAGAACCTGCTGATGGGCACCATCCCCATTGGTGACAAGCACGCCAGCGAAGATATGCAACGCATGTTCGAGCTGTTTCCACGCCTCAAGGAGCGGCGCAACCAGCGTGCAATGACCATGTCCGGTGGCGAACAGCAAATGCTTGCCATCGCTCGGGCGCTGATGAGCCGGCCCAAGCTGTTGCTGCTCGATGAGCCAAGCCTGGGGTTGGCGCCGATCGTGGTGAAGCAGATTTTTGCCACGCTGCGCGAGTTGGCCGCCACCGGGATGACCATCTTTTTGGTCGAGCAGAACGCCAACCATGCGCTGCGCCTGTCTGACCGGGCGTATGTGATGGTCAACGGTGAGATCCGCCTGACCGGTACTGGCAAGGATCTGCTGGTGAACGAGGAAGTGCGCAACGCCTACCTCGGCGGGCACTAGATAATCACAAGCTGTACGCAAGACCCCTGTGGGAGCGGGCTTGCTCGCGATAGCGGTGTGTCAGTTGAGCTCTTATTCGGCTGACACACCGCTATCGCGAGCAAGCCCGCTCCCACAGTGTTTTAGGGTGTTCTCAAGCACACCAGCAAATTGTGGAAAACAAATCCACACACCTGCCAAAGCGCGACATATAGCCGCCGCAAATCCCTGTTTTGTCACACAAATGACTTGTCCCCATCCACTGTGGAACCGGCTGTGGGTAACATGGGAGTAGCTGGCTGCACGCCTTTATTTACGTGGCCTGCAGCGTGGTGGTTGTTTTTTGAGCAGGCGCTTTTTTGTGGCGGGTCGCAGGTTTTGTCAACCTGTTCATAGACACAGGTATATGACTGAAACATGACCGCCAAGCCTGTGGATAAGTCTGTGGTTAAACTCTGGAAAGACCTTCGTAGGGGCCGGATTTACTGGTCTGGAGCCATGTCCCTCGGCGCGTTGCTTTGCACAGGCCTACATAGGGCGGTTCCAAGGTCAAGCAAAAAACTTTTTGAATCGCGCTGAAAGCCTTGTACATAGCGGCCTGGAGGGTTTTGCAGTTGCCCCCAAAGACTGTGGGCGCAGCTGTGGATAACCTGCGCGCACATGGCTGTAAGCCACGGTTCATAAGGCTTTACGTTGGGTGGTTAAAAAATGACCAGGTGTGCATGGGATTGTGTGCATAGCGGTTGCCGCGACGGCGGCGTAAGGGCATTCTGCTGGCTGATTTTTTCTCGATGCCCGCAAGGAGAACACCATGTCCAACACGCTGTTTATTACTGGCGCAACCTCAGGTTTCGGCGAAGCCTGTGCCCGTCGCTTCGCTGAGGCCGGCTGGAAACTGGTGCTCACCGGTCGGCGTGCCGAGCGCTTGAATGCCCTGGTCGAAGAGCTTTCCAAGCAGACCGAGGTGCATGGCCTGGTAGTGGACGTGCGTGACCGCAAGGGCATGGAAGAGGCAATTGCCAACCTGCCACCGTCGTTCAGCAAACTGCGCGGGCTGATCAACAACGCCGGCCTGGCGGTGGGCACTGACCCGGCGCCTAAATGCAGCCTCGACGATTGGGAAACCATGGTCGACACCAACATCAAGGGCCTGCTGACCACCACCAGCCTGCTGCTGCCGCGCCTGATCGCCCATGGCCGTGGTGCCGGGATCATCAACCTGGGCTCCATCGCCGGCAACTACCCGTACCCGGGCAGCCATGTGTATGGCGGCTCCAAGGCATTCGTCAAACAGTTCTCCCTGAACCTGCGCTGCGACCTGCAAGGCACCGGCGTGCGGGTGACCAACATCGAACCGGGCCTGTGCGAGAGCGAGTTCTCCCTGGTGCGCTTTGGTGGCGACCAGGCGCGTTACGACGCCACCTACGCTGGCGCCGAGCCGATCCAGCCACAGGACATTGCCGACACCATCTTCTGGGTGATGAACACCCCGGCGCACGTGAACATCAACCGTCTGGAACTGATGCCCGTGAGCCAGACCTGGGCGGGGTTTGCGATTGAGCGTGGGGCCAAGTAAGGCTTGAGACCGCGTCGCCTATTTCGTGGGCAAGTCGAGTAGTGGCACCTTTGGTGCGACGATTCGACTTGCCCACGAAGGCGTCAGATCGGTCAAAACAGGGCATAAGGTACACTCCGCCCCTGAAAACCCCACCGCACCCAGCGGTTTAAAGGTTTTGACAGGAGGATATGTGAGTAACCGAGGTGAGCAGGCACTGCTCAAACAATCGACCATCCTGATGTTCGCCGTGGCGATCGCCGGGATTGTCACGGGTGTGATATCAGGCGCCCAATCCATTTTATTCGATGGCTTTTTCTCGCTGATCGCGACCTTTATCAAAGTGCTGATGCTGATTACGGCCAAGCTCATCGCCAAGAAAAGCAACGACCGCTTCCAGTTCGGCTACTGGCACCTGGAACCCATGGTGCTGCTGATCGAGGGCAGTTTCCTGCTGTTGATCGCCATCTACGCGTTTCTCAACGGTGTGTTCGGCATTATCAATGGCGGGCGCGAGATCGAGTTGGGGCTGGTGATCATCTATGCCGCGGTGTTTACCGTGGTCGAGTTCGCCTATTTCTTCTATGTGCGCCACCGCAACCGCACGCTGCAGTCGTCGCTGATCCAGTTCGACAACATCAGTTGGCTGGTGGACGCGATGCTCTCCGTGGGCTTGCTGGTGAGCTTCCTGGCCGCGCTGCTGCTCAAGTCCCAGGGCTATGGCGAGTGGGCGGTGTATGTCGACCCCTTGATCCTGATTCTACTGGCCCTGAGCATGCTGGCGCCGGCCTTGAAGATCCTGCGCCCGGCCTTGCGCGATGTGCTGGGGATTGCCCCGGACCAGTTGGACGACAAAGTGCGCGAAGTGATGGACGCGGTCCAGGCCCGGCACGGTTTCGAGGACTACGTGTCCTACGTGCAGAAACACGGGCGGGCACGGTTTATCGAGATTCATGTGGTGCTGCCAGCTGACTACCCGCTGGATAAAGTCGCAACGCTCGATGAGCTGCGTGAAGAGATATCCACAGGGCTGGGCGCGGCGGACAAGGCGCGTTGGTTGACCATCAGCTTTACCGGCGATCGCAAGTGGATTGCCTGATAGTCAGTTAGACCGCGGTGCGGCCATCGCAGGCAAGCCAGCTCCCACATTCGACTGCATTCCAAAGATGGAACTCGGTCAAGTGTGGGAGCTGGCTTGCCTGCGATAGGGCCGCAAAGATCAGCCCTGATGTTTGATCAGGCCCTGATAGCACGTCGCCAAATGGTAGGGCGTAGTCGAAGGCATATCCCGCCGGCTCACCTCTCCCTTGGCATCCAGGCACTCATTCCAGCCCCTGGCATGCAAGAAATGCTGCTGCAACGCCAGCAACTGGCGCTCCAGCACCGCTTCGCTGCCTGGCCGCAGCGTCAGCGCGCGCAAATACTCGGCCTGGGCCCAGATGCGTTGGGTGCCGTCACGCACGGTACCGTCCAGCGCCAACATGCCACTGACGGCGCCGCTCAAGTTATCCACACCGGTTTGCTCGGCATAGGCAAATGCCCGGCTCAGCGACGCATGCAGCGCTGTGCCACGCAGTACGGGCGAGGATTCGAGCAGGAAGAACCACTCGAACTGGTGCCCCGGTTCGAACCAGTTATCCACAGCGCCCAGCGGCTTCTCCATCATCACGCCATGCTGGCGCTCGATGAAACGCTGCTGCATGGCCGTCGCCAATGCCAGCAGCGCCTGTTGCACCGCCGCGTCTTCACGCACCGCGAGGGTGGCGAGGAAGCCTTCGGCCAGATGCATCAGCGGGTTCTGCAGCGGGCCGGACTTGAGGGACGACCAGTTGCGCTCCACTACCGCTTCATACAGGCCGTCGCCCGTGGCAAAGCGTTCGGCGACGACTTCCAGGGCAGCATTGAGCACCGACTCCACCAGCGGCTCACGGACCTTGGCCCAGTAATGGGCGCAGGCGAAGATGATAAACGCGTGGGTATACAGGTCTTTGCGCTTGTCCAGCGGTTTGCCGTGCGGGTCGATGCTGTAGAACCAGCCGCCATGCTCGGCGTCGTGGAAGTGCCGCTGTAGCGAGCGAAACAATGCCGCTGCACGTTCTTCGGCAAAATCCTGGCCCGGCTCGCCGATCAGGCTGGCAAACACGTACAACTGCCGGGCACAGGCCATGGCGCGGTAGCGCTGTGGGGGCAAGGGGCGGTGATCGGCATCCAGTGCCTCATAGGGCAACGCCAGCTCGGCATTCCAGCCAGGACCTTGCCAGAGCGGCACGATCAGGTCGTTGAAGTGCGTGAGCACAGCGTTCAATTGAGGCTTGTTGGCAGAGCTTGGAGCGATGGGCATCGGCTGGCGTCGTCACGGCAGGGGTGTTTGCCGCGCATGGTAGCAGGCTTGTGATCGGTGGTGTCTGTGCGACCGCTATCGCGGGCAAGCCCGCTCCCACCTATTTGAAGTGTTAACCCATTCAAATGTGGGAGCTGGCTTGCCTGCGATGAGTGCCTTACAGGCACTGTATGATTCAGCCCGCCAGCAACCAAACCCCAGTCGCCGCCGAAGCCGCCCCCCGCCACCCGCACCAGCGGCGCAGCGGCTGCTGGCAGCAAGCGCACCACGGCATAACCGGCGGCGTGCAGCACAGCAGTGGCCCCGACAAACCCGGCCGCATACGCCCAAGGGCTGGTCATGTCCGGCAGCTCCAGGCCATGTGCCACGCCATGGAACAGGGCAAACACGGCTGTGGCAACCACGGCCACCGCCACCGGTGGGCGAATCGCCAAGGCCACCGCCAGGCCCAGGGCCAGCACCGACGCAGCAATCCCGCTTTCCAGGGCCGGCAGGGCCAACCCTTCAAAACCCAACACGCCGCCGAGCAGCATGGTGCCGACAAAAGTACACGGCAGCGCCCAGCGCGCTGCGCCTTGTTGCTGCGCCGCCCACAGGCCAACCGCCAGCATCGCCAGCAAATGGTCCAGCCCGCCCAGTGGATGGCTGATACCGGCCACCAGGCCATTGTCGCCATGACCCGGATGGGCAAAGGCCAGGGCCGGGGCCAGTAGCAGGGTGGCGGCGGCAAACAGTTTGTTGAGGCTCATAAACAGCTCCTTGGTAAGGGGATCAGGCTGCGCTCAGCAGGCCTTGGCGTTCGATAAAGGCGACGATTTCTTCCAGGCCGACGCCGGTTTTCTGGTTGCTGAAGACAAACGGCTTGCCGCCGCGCATGCGCTGGGTGTCGCTGTTCATCAGTTCCAGCGAGGCGCCGACCAGCGGCGCCAGGTCGATCTTGTTGATCACCAGCAGGTCCGACTTACAGATCCCCGGCCCACCCTTGCGCGGCAGCTTGTCGCCGGCCGACACATCGATCACGTAGATCGTCAGGTCCGACAGTTCGGGGCTGAAGGTGGCCGACAGATTGTCGCCGCCCGACTCCACCAGAATCAGGTCGAGGCCTGGAAAGCGCCGGTTCAACTGGTCCACCGCTTCCAGGTTGATCGACGCGTCTTCGCGAATGGCCGTGTGCGGGCAACCGCCGGTTTCTACGCCGATGATCCGCTCGGGGGCCAGTGCCTGGTTGCGCACCAGGAAATCGGCATCTTCGCGGGTATAGATATCGTTGGTGACCACCGCCAGGTTGTAGCGATCACGCAGGGCCAGGCACAGCGCCAGGGTCAGGGCGGTCTTGCCGGAGCCAACGGGGCCGCCGATACCGACGCGCAGGGGTTGTGTGTTCATGGGGCTCTCCTAGGAACGGAACAGGCGGCTGTACTGGCGCTCGTGGGCCATGCATGCCAGGGACAGGCCGAACGCGGCGCTGCCAAAGTGATGGGGATCGCGCTGGCTGGCGTCCTGCTGGGCCTGTTGCAGCAACGGCAGCAGTTCGCTGGTCAGGCGTTGGGCGGCCTGTTGGCCCAGGGGCAGGGTCTTCATCAGCACCGCCAATTGGTTTTCCAGCCAGCTCCACAGCCAGGCGGCCAGGGCATCGTCGGGGCTGATCGCCCAGGCGCGTGCAGCCAGTGCCCAGCCCAGGGCCAGATGGGGTTCGTGGGTGGCGTCGAGAAAACGGCGGGCCGGCTCATCCAGCTCCGGCAGGCCGCTGAGCAGTTGTTGCAGGGAGTAGCCCATTTGCCGGCTCTCCTGGAACAGCTCGCGGGTTTCGCGGCTGGCGCGGTGTTCTTCACACAGTTGGCGCAGCGCCTCCCAGTCCTGGTCCGCAGCGGCCTGGCAATGGGCAAGCAGCAGCGGCGCTTCGAAGCGCGCGAGGTTGAGCAACAGTTGGTCGCTGATCCAGCGTCGGGCGCTGGCGGCATTGCTGACACGGGCGTTGTCCACGGCCATTTCCAGGCCTTGGGAGTAGCTGTAGCCGCCAATCGGCAATTGCGGACTGGCCAGACGCAGCAGCGCCCAGGCCGGGTTCACAGGCGCACGCCGAACTGGTGCAGTTTGGGCGGGTAGTTGAAGTCTTCATCACCATGGCGCGAGTGATGATGACCGCCACCATAGGCGCCGTGCTCTGGCTGGAACGGTGCTTCGAGGGTTTGGGTATGGGCGCCCAATTGCTCGAGCATGGCCTTGAGCACGTAGTCATCGAGCAGGCGCAGCCAGCCGTCACCCACTTGCAGGGCCACATGGCGGTTGCCTAGGTGATAGGCCGCACGGGTCAACTCGAAGGCGCTGCTACAGGTGACGTGCAGCAGTTGTTCAGGACGCGCGCAGACACGTACGACACGTCCGTCTTCAGCCTGTAGGAATTCACCATCATGCAGCGGCGGCTGGCCACGCTCCAAAAACAGGCCGACGTCTTCGCCTTCGGCACTGAAACAGCGCAGGCGGCTTTTGCTGCGGGCCTCGAAGTTCAGCAGCAACTCCGCAGCCCAGGTGTTTTGGGGCGCAATTTTGCGGTGGATCACCAGCATCGGGAAGTTTCCAGCTATGAGCGATAAACAGGCTAGAGCAAGGGGCTTGCCAACCAGGCTGAATGTAGGAAAACGCCGTAGGTGCGGGGCGTTGCGCCACTAAACGGGGCGAGGGTTCTGGAAGGGGGTGATCCAATTTGGTGCGCGACGGGGTGTGCAGGCACTCCAATTGGGCGATTTGAACGTGGGGTATTTATCGGTGGTGATGTTTGGGATTTGTCCTACGAGCATCTTGGATTTTCCGTTCATCATGCTACGCGTCGTTTTACTAGGATTTCGCCCCGTGTTTAATCCATTGCGACGTTCATTATGTTCAAGTCACTTTTATGTGTCGTTCTTGTCGGTCTGTTTGGCATCACTTCATCGGCCTCGGCCAACTTCAATAAGCGCAACAACACTGGCCTGGCGCCGTTCGGTTCCTCGCTGCAGGCCGTGCCGCAACCGACCATCGAGAACGTGATCGACCGCGCCCATCAATTGCTGGGCACCGCCTACACCTGGGGCGGCACCTCCCAGGAGCAGGGGTTTGATTGCAGCGGCTTGCTGGTCTATCTGTTCAAGACCGAAGCCAACATTGTCATCCCGCGCACCACGGCGGCGATGCACCGTTCAACGGCGGCGACGATCAAGCGCAACGCGCTGCAACCCGGCGATGCGGTGTTTTTCCGGGCCAATGGCAGTCGCCAGATCGGGCATGTCGGCCTGTATGTGGGCGAGGGTAAATTTATTCATTCGCCGCGCAAGGGCAAGAGCGTGCGCATCGACTCGCTGGCCAACAATTACTGGAAGAAAAACTACACCACGGCCAAGCGTTTCCACGCGGTGCGTTGATCGCTTTACTCGGTGCTGCCCAGGCCTTGCCAGTGCTTGAGGCCGATAAAGATAAAGCGCAGTTGCTGGGTGATCTTGGCCTGTGGCGTCAGGTGCGCCGGCAGGGCCGCGGCGGGTGGGTCGATGATGTCGGGCAGGGTGGCGAACACGCTCTTGACGATCAGGTCGGCCATCACATGCAGGCCCTCGGCATCCAGGTGCTGGAGTTTGGGCATCAGCGTCAGGTCGGCCGCCAGGTCCGAGGTGATGTCTTCGCGCAAGGCGCCGATGGCTTGGCGCACGGCCAGGCAGCCGCCGTATTGCTCGCGGGCCAGGAACAAAAATTGCGAACGGTTGGCCGTCACCACATCGAGGAAGATGCGCACCGAGGCGTCGATGATGCCACCCATGACAAATTCGTTGTGGCGTACCAGGCGGATGGTTGCGCGAAAGGTCTGGCCGACCTCACTGACGAGCACCAGGCCCAGTTGGTCCATATCGGCAAAGTGTCGGTAAAAACCGGTGGGCACGATCCCAGCGCTCTTGGCCACTTCCCGCAGGCTCAGGCTGCCAAACCCTCGGCCACCCTCCATCAGATGGCGGGCTGCGTCCATCAAGGCAAGGCGGGTCTGTTGCTTCTGTTCGGCGCGGGGGGAGCATGGGCGGGTGGGCTTTGTAGACAAGGACAGCGACGCACTCTAGCAAAACAACTTTGCCGGCGTCGAACTTGAAACAGGACAAAGGTGCTGCCGGTTGTACAAAGTCAAAGCCCGATCTCAGGGGATCGGGCTTTTTTCAGGTTCTTCACGGAATCCCGGGAAACACAGAAACAAGAACGCCGATTTGATTGATGATGTTCGTGCGAGCAAACACATCTAACAAACCGGCGTTCTTATGCGCGATATTAATACTTTCCTTCCCTTTTGGGAGGGCTTTTCTATCGTCACGATCAAGCCTGATGGTGACGACCTCCAGATCGATCTGACACCCAACGCCAACCGATTCCCGTCCTGTGGCGTGTGCCAGAAACCCTGTTCAGCCACGCATGAGTATTGCAAGCGAGTCATTCGCGATTTGCCCATTCTCGGTCACGCAGTTCGCCTGAACGTTTTGCTCCGGCGCGTTGGTTGTCGCGACTGTGGCAAACGCATGGAAGCTGTCAGTTGGTTGGATCGCTATGCCCGCATGACGCGGCGTCTGGCAGAGGCGGTCATTCAAGCCTGTGAGCGTCTTCCCACGCTACACGTGGCGCAGATGTTCGGACTGCATTGGGACACCGTTCGGTTGCTAGAGCGTCGAGCCTTGCAAGCGGCATTAAGTGCCCTGCCGAAGGCGCAACCGCGACGTCTGGTGATGGATGAGTTCGCGCTGTTCAAAGGTCATCGTTACGCGAGTGTGGTGCTGGATGCGGATACGCGGCGGGTGCTGTGGATCGGCGAAGGCCGCAGCCGGGCGGCGGTCAGACCCTTTTTCGAAGAACTGGGGCCAGAGGGTTGTGCTCGAATCGAAGCGGTGGCGATGGACATGAACACGGCCTTTGATCTGGAAGTTCGCCAACATTGTCCAAAAGCGCGAGTGATCTATGACCTGTTCCACGTGGTGGCCAAATATGGCCGAGAGGTGATTGATCGAGTCCGTGTCGATGAAGCTAACCGGCTACGTCATGACAAGCCCGCTCGAAAGGTCATCAAACAAGCGCGATGGCTGTTGCTACGCAACCCGGAGAACCTGAAAAAGCCGGAGCAGCAGGTTCACTTGCATGATTTGCTGGCGGCCAATCAATCGTTGATGACGGTCTACTTGATGAAGGCTGAACTCAAAACGCTGTGGTCGCCGAGTACTGCCTGGGACTGGAGATCGGCCTGGAAGCAATGGTTGCGTCACGCCCATGAAAGCGAGATACCTGCTCTGATCCAGTTCGCCAAAAGGCTGAAAAACTACTGGAGAGGCGTCATAAGCCGAGTTCGCTGGCCGATGCACACGGGGCAGTTGGAAGGAATAAACAACCGAATAAAGGTCATCAAGCGCATGGCGTACGGCTACCGGGACAGCGAATTCTTTTTCATGAAGATCAAGAGCGTCTTTCCCGGTAATCCGTGAAGAACCTTTTTTCAGGGCCAGCACCGGCTTAGCTCGTTGCTTTGTGCATTTCATCCAGACGGTCGGAACCGCCTTCGGCGACGAATTCGCGTTGTTGCAGACGGTCCGAGCCACCTTCAACCAGGCCTTTTTGTTCCAGGCGATCACGGCCACCTTCGGCGACGAATTCGCGTTGTTGCAGACGCTCGGAACCGCCTTCAACCAGGCCTTTTTGTTCCAGGCGATCACGGCCACCTTCGGCGACGAATTCGCGTTGTTGCAGACGCTCGGAACCCCCTTCAACCAGACCTTTTTGTTCCAGGCGATCGCGGCCACCTTCGGCAACGGTCTGGCTGATGTGTGCAGCGTCAGATTTGATTTGTGGAATGGCTTGTTCTGCGGCTGGCAGGGCAAAAGCACTGGTGGCCAGGACGGAGAGTGCAACACTGAGCAGTAATTGGCGTTTCATGATGAGTTGCTCCTTGGGAGGGCGATAAAGTGGGTACGGAGCCAATGCTACTCTCGATAACTCGATATAAAAGTTCATAAACACAATGGTAATAATCAACAGAATTGATTGTTCTGCGCTGAGGCTCTAACTCGCGGCTCTCAAGCACGGGCGTTTGCACCGAGGTGGGTATTTTCGACACGAGGATGGGTAACAACGGTGCGCCGTCGATCAAAGAAGCTGGCGGATGAGTCAGGAAAAGTGCTTTTCGCGGTTAATTCCACGCGGCGGTTAAACCCCCAGGCCATTTGCCAGTCGTAGCCATATAAGCTTTAGTCCTTGCGCGCGTTGCCGGTGGCACGCGCAGTCGTAATCAGGAGCCCTGTGCAATGACGCGCACTCGTAAAATTCTCGCCTGGAGCAGTGCCTGCTTCGCTGTGTTAATCGCCGCAATCGTACTGATCCTGGTGTTCTTCGACTGGAACCGGATCAAGCCGCAAATCAATGCCAAAGTTTCCGAAGAGCTGCACCGCGCCTTTGCCATCAATGGCAACCTGGCTGTGGTCTGGCAGCGCGAGCCGGACGAGGGCGGTTGGCGGGCCTGGGTGCCGTGGCCCCATGTGGTGGCCGAGGATTTGAGCCTGGGCAACCCCGAGTGGTCGAAACAGCCGCAGATGGTCACCCTCAAACGCGTCGAACTGCGCATCTCGCCATTGGCCTTGCTGGCCCAGCGCGTGGTGATCCCGCGCATCGACCTGACGCAGCCGAGCGCCGAGTTGCAGCGCCTGGCCGATGGCCGCGCCAACTGGGTGTTCACGTTTGATCCCAAGGACCCGAATGCCGAACCGTCCAACTGGGTGGTGGATATCGGCGCTATTGGCTTCGACAAGGGCCATGTGACTCTCGACGACCAGACCCTCAAGACCCGCCTCGATGTGCTGATCGACCCCCTGGGCAAGCCGATTGCGTTCAGTGAGATCGTCGGCGAGGGCGATGCAAAAAAAGCTCTGGAGCAGGGCGCCACACCCCAGGACTATGCGTTCGGCCTCAAGGTCAGCGGCCAGTACCACGGGCAGAAACTGGCCGGTAGCGGCAAGATCGGCGGGCTGCTGGCCTTGCAAGATGCGGCCAAGCCATTCCCCTTGCAGGCCCAGGCAAAAGTCGGTGATACCAGCATCGCCCTGGCCGGCACCCTGACCGACCCTCTGAACCTCGGCGCCCTGGATCTGCGCCTGAAACTGTCCGGCACCAGCCTGGGCAACCTTTACCCGCTGACCGGCGTGACCCTGCCGGATTCGCCGGCCTACTCCACCGATGGTCGTTTGATCGCCAAGTTGCATGAAGCCGGCGGCGCGTCGTTCCGCTATGAAAACTTCAACGGCAAGATCGGCAACAGCGATATCCACGGCGACCTCGCCTATGTCGCCAGCCAGCCACGGCCCAAGCTCAGTGGCGCGCTGGTGTCCAATCAACTGCTGCTGGCCGACCTGGCACCGCTGATCGGTGCCGACTCCAACGCCAAGCAAAAGGCCCGTGGCGGTGAAAGCAAGCAACCGGCGACCAAAGTGCTGCCCGTGGAGGAGTTTCGCACCGAGCGCTGGCGCGATATGGACGCCGATGTGGAGTTCACCGGCAAACGCATCGTCCACAGCGCCGAACTGCCCTTTACCGACCTCTACACCCACCTGGTGCTCAACGATGGCCAACTGAGCCTCGAACCCCTGCGCTTCGGCGTGGCGGGCGGCAAGCTGGATGCGCAGATCCGCCTCAATGGCCGCATCACCCCGCTGGAAGGCCGAGCGAAACTGACGGCGCGCAACTTCAAGCTCAAGCAACTTTTCCCCACCTTCGAACCGATGAAGACCAGCTTCGGCGAGCTCAACGGCGATGCGGATATCGCCGGGCGCGGCAACTCGGTGGCGGCGCTGTTGGGCAGTGCCAATGGCGATCTGAAAATGCTCATCAACGACGGCGCGATCAGCCGCAGCCTGATGGAAATTGCCGGGTTGAACGTGGGCAACTATGTGATCGGCAAGCTGTTTGGCGACAAGGAAGTGAAGATCAACTGCGCGGCGGCAGACTTCGGGATCAAGACCGGCCTGGCCACCAGCCGGCTGTTTGTGTTCGATACCGAGAACGCGATCATCTATATCGACGGCACCGCAAACATGGCCAGCGAACAACTGGACCTGACCATCACGCCAGAGTCCAAGGGCTTTCGCTTGTTCTCACTGCGTTCGCCGTTGTACGTCAACGGGCCGTTCATCAAGCCCAATGCCGGGGTCAAGACAGTGCCGCTGTTGCTACGTGGCGCGGGGATGGTGGCGCTGGGTGTGATCGTCGCACCAGCGGCGGGCTTGCTGGCGCTGGTGGCGCCCAGCGGGGATGAGCCGAACCAGTGCGTGCCGTTGTTGCAGCAGATGAGGGAAGGCAAGGCGCCGAAGACGGTGAAGGGCTAAAGGTGGGAGCGGGCTTGCTCGCGAATGCGGTAGATCAGTGATGAATATGTTGACTGATACACCGCATTCGCGAGCAAGCCCGCTCCCACATTAGTGAGTGCTGCTGGCAGGCTTACAGGTCTTTGAGAATGTCCGCCATATCGTCAGCGTGCTCTTCTTCCTGGGCCAGGATGTCTTCAAAGATCCGGCGGGTGGTCGGGTCTTTCTCGCCGATGTACTGAATGATCTCGCGATAGCTGTCCACCGCGATGCGCTCGGCCACCAGGTCTTCGTAGACCATTTCCTTCAAGGTCTTGCCGGCCACGTATTGGGCGTGGGAGTTCTTGGACAGCAAGTCCGGGTTGAACTCGGGCTCACCACCCAGTTGCACGATGCGCTCAGCCAATTTGTCGGCATGTTCCAGCTCCTGGTTGGCGTGCTCCAGGAACTCATCGGCGGCGACGCTGGCTTTCAGGCCGCTGGCCATGAAGTAGTGGCGCTTGTAGCGCAAGACGCAGACCAGTTCGGTGGCCAGCGATTCATTGAGCAGGCGCAGGATCTCTTCACGGTCGGCGCTGTAGCCTTCGGTCACTGCGCCGTTTTCCACATTCTTGCGCGCACGTTCGCGAAGGGTGCTTACGTCAGACAGATGCTTGTCGGTCATTTCAATCTCCTGAGGCTAATCCGGTGTTGCGCCACACTCTCGGGGTGTGATCGCTCAAAGTTGTGAGTGCTGCGCGGCGCAAAAAGTTTTATTGGATGTTGCCGGGTGTCATATCGATTGCCCCAGGGCTGGTCTAGGATCAGTTCAATCGCCCCTTTCAAGGATGTTCGCCGCCATGGCGCAGACATTGGCTACACGTTATCCCCTGGTCCTGGTGCCGGGCATGCTCGGGTTTGTGCGGCTGCTGCTGTACCCCTACTGGTACGGCATCGTCCCGGCCTTACGTGCCGGCGGGGCGCGGGTGTTTGCGGTGCAGGTGGCGCCGCTCAACTCCAGTGAGGTGCGCGGCGAGCAGTTGCTGGTGCAGATCGAGCAGATACGCCGCCAGACCGGCGCCGACAAGGTCAACCTGATCGGCCATAGCCAGGGCTCGCTCACTGCCCGTTACGCCGCCGCCAAACGCCCGGAATGGGTGGCCTCGGTCACTTCGGTGGCGGGCCCCAACCACGGTTCGGAATTGGCCGACTACCTGCACACCCACTACCCGGCCGACAGCGCCAAGGGCCGCATCATGAGTGCGCTGTTGCGCCTGGTGGGCATGGTGATGGGCCTGCTCGAAACCGGTTATCGCGGCCCGCGTTTTGCGGCGGATATCCACGCCTCCCATCAATCCCTGACCAGCGAGGGGGTGGCGCTGTTCAATCGCCAATACCCCCAAGGCCTGCCAGACACCTGGGGCGGGCAGGGCGCCGAGGAAGTGAACGGTGTGCGCTATTACTCCTGGTCCGGCACGTTGCAGCCGGGCAAAACCGATCGCGGGCGCAACCTGCTGGACGGCACAAACCGCAGTTGCCGGCTGTTTGCGCGGACCTTCGTCAAGGAGAAGGGCCAGTGTGACGGCATGGTCGGGCGCTACAGCTCACACCTGGGTACGGTGATCGGCGATGACTATGCGCTGGACCATTTCGATATCGTCAATCAGTCCCTGGGCCTGGTGGGCAAGGGCGCCGAGCCGATTCGCCTGTTTGTCGAGCATGCGCAGCGGCTGAAGGCGGCCGGGGTCTAGGCAGCGCGCCTGACCGGTGTCGTCCACCGCTCCGACAAAATCACCCCACCCAACGTCAGCACACCTCCCACCAAGTGATACAGCGCCAACTGTTCCTTGAGCACCACCGCGGCAATCAGCGCAGTGATCAACGGCAGCAGATTGAAAAACAGCGTGGTCCGGCTCGGTCCCAGATTTTTCACCGAGTGCATCCACGCCAGTGGCGCGATCATCGAGGCCAACAGGCAGGCGTATACCACCAGGCCGATATTCGACGGGCCCAGGCCGACCTTGTCCGAGGCCAGGAACAGCGGAAACAGCACCACCACCGCCACCAACACCTGCAAATACAGCAACACCAGCGGCGGCAGGCGCAGTTGCCATTTTTTCAGCAGGGTGCTGTAGATCGCATAGGCCAGGGTGGCAACCAGCATCATCGCGTCGCCCAGGTTCACCCCGTGTTGCAGCAGCGCGCCGAGGCTGCCGGACGATACGACCACCGCAACCCCGGCAAACGACAGTACCGCACCGGTCAGGGCGCCAAAGGTCAGGCGCTGGCCGAGGCTGATAATGGCCGCAGTCAGGGCCATCAACGGCATCAGCGAGAGGATGATCCCCATATTGGTGGCGCTGGTCAGGCTCGCGGCGTAGTACGCCAGGCTCTGGTAGACCGCCATGCCGAGCACGCCGAGCACGGCGATCTTGCCCAGGTTGGGGCGGATCAGTGCCCAGTTGGCGATGACCGGCTTGAGCATGAACGGGGTAAACAGGATGGCGGCCAGCAACCAGCGATAAAAACCGATCTCGGCGGGGAAAATCGAGCCCACGGCGAGTTTGTTGACCACGGTATTGCCGGCCCAGATAAAGATGGCCAGCAGCGGATAAGCGTATTGCATTGCAAGGAACCAGGAACGTTAGTGAAGGCTGATTATCCTTTGTCTGGATCGAAGCCTATACTTCGATCCGGCCAAGCCACCTTTGGATCCAGACAACATGTCCAAAACCTACATCAACCTGCCCGATTTCGACGTACTGCCGGCCCCGGTGTACTTCCGCTACTCGGAATTTGCCGCCGACAGCCGCGCCTCCCGCCACCAGCATGCCTGGGGCTCCCTGGATTACTCGGCCCGTGGCGTGATGCGCTTTGAAGTGGGCGGCAACCGGTTTATGTCGCCACCGCAATACGCGGTGTGGATCCCGCCCAACACCCAGCACAGTTCCTACAACGCCCAGGCGATTGTCTACCGCTCGGTGTACCTGGCGCCGTCGCTGTGCGAGCAATTGCCTGCGCAACCCTGCACCCTGACCATCAGCAACATCCTCAAGGCCATCCTCAGTGATTTTGCCGAGCGCGACGTCAACATCCCGGCCAACGAAGCCGACGTGCGCCTGGCCCAAGTGCTGGTGGACCAACTGCGCCAGGCGCCGGTGCACGATTGTTTCCTGCCCTATGCCAGCAGTCCCGGCCTGCTCAGCGTGCTCGAAGGCATGCAGGCTGATCCTGGGGACAACCGCGCACTGGCGCAGTGGGCGCAGCAGGTGCACGTCAGCGAACGCACCCTGGCCCGGCAATTTGCCCGCGAACTGGGCATGAGCTTTGGCGAGTGGCGCCAGCGCCTGCGCTTTCTGGCGGCCATCGAAGCACTGGAAAGCAGCCGCAGCGTGCAGGAAGTGGCCTTTGACCTGGGCTACAGCACCGCCTCGGCGTTTATTGCGATGTTCCAGCGCCAGGCCGGCAGCACACCGGAGCAGTATCGGCGAACGAATCTACGAAGCAGGTGAAGGTGTAACAGGCTTTGTCTACACTGCAGGGGAGGCCGCGCCCCTCGGCGTGGTAACAGGGAGAAAACTCCATGAAGATGTTGCGTATTCCGTTGTTGATGATCGGTCTGCTGCTCTGTTCCCAAGGGTTTGCGGCCACTGCCCAGCAAAACAAAATGACCACCTGCAACGCCGAAGCCTCCACCAAGACCTTGAAGGGCGACGAGCGCAAGGCCTTCATGAAAACCTGCCTCTCGGCCCCGGCCGCCAACGACGCCAAGACCCTGACCCCGCAGCAGCAAAAAATGAAGGACTGCAACGCGTCGGCGAAAACCAAGGCGTTGACCGGCGATGCGCGTAAAACCTTTATGAGCACCTGCCTGAAGAATTAATAGCCCCGGACTACCTAAGGCTGCGACACTCGCACAGCCCTTACCCTGTAGGAGCGAGCTTGCTCGCGAAGAACGTTGACGATAACGCCGGCACTCTGGATGACCGGGTTGTCTGGACGTTTTTCGCGGGCAAGCCAGCTCCTACATGTCCTTTAACGCCGTTCGTTTAGAGGCTGTATGCCAACGTTTTCTTCGCGTCATGTGTTGTTGCTGGCCAGCTACATCATCATTTTCGGCGGGTTGTTGCTGGTCCTACCGTTAAAACTGCTGCCCAGCCTGTTGGCCGGCCTGTTGGTTTTCGAACTGGTCAACATGCTCACCCCACAGCTGCAGCGCTTGATCGAGGGCCGACGCGCCCGTTGGCTGGCGGTGGCATTGCTCGGCACTGTGATTGTCAGCGTGCTGACCCTGATCTTCGCCGGCGCCATCAGCTTTTTGCTGCATGAAGCGGAAAACCCCGGGGCCTCCCTGGATAAATTCATGGGCGTGGTCGACCGCGCGCGCGGCCAGTTGCCGCCGTTCCTCGACGCCTACCTGCCGGCCAGCGCCGCCGAGTTTCGCGTAGCCATCGGCGAATGGTTGAGCAAGCACCTGAGCGACCTGCAACTGGTGGGCAAGGACGCAGCGCATATGTTCGTGACCCTGCTGATCGGCATGGTCCTGGGGGCGATTATCGCCCTGCAGCGGGTCCCCGACCTGACCAAACGCAAACCCCTGGCCGCCGCGCTATTCGATCGTTTGCACCTGCTGGTCCAGGCGTTTCGCAATATTGTCTTCGCGCAAATCAAAATCGCCGCCCTCAACACCGTGTTCACCGGGATATTCCTCGCGGTGGTGCTGCCGTTGGCGGGGATCCACCTGCCGCTGACCAAGACCCTGATCGTCCTCACATTCCTGCTGGGCCTGCTGCCGGTGATCGGCAACCTGATGTCCAACACCCTGATCACCATCGTCGCGTTGTCGATGTCGATCTGGGTGGCGGTGGCGGCGCTGGGTTATCTGATCGTGATCCACAAGGTCGAGTACTTCCTCAACGCACGCATCGTCGGTGGGCAGATCAGTGCCAAGTCGTGGGAGTTGCTGTTGGCGATGTTGGTATTTGAAGCCGCATTCGGCCTGCCGGGCGTGGTGGCGGGGCCGATCTACTATGCGTATTTGAAGAGTGAGTTGAAGCTGGGCGGGATGGTCTGAGGATTGAGGGGGCCTGGACTGGCGCTTTCGCGAGCAAGCCCGCTCCCACATTTAGACCGAGTTCCACCTTGGGAATGCAGTCTAAATGTGGGAGCGGGCTTGCTCGCGAAGGGCGCACCACGGTCTTAACTAAAGATCAGTAGCCGTAGCGCTTACTGGCCTCAATCGCCAACCCACTGCCGATGCTGCCGAAGATATTACCTTCCACATGCTGAGCATTGGGCAGCATCGCCGAGATGCTCTGGCGCAGGGCCGGGATGCCGCTGGAGCCGCCGGTGAAGAACACCGTGTCGACCTGGGCCACGTCCACCGAGGCGTCGTCGAGCAGTTGGGTCACGCTGTTGCGCACCCGTTCCAACAGGTTGTCGATGGAGGACTCGAACAGGGCGCGGCTCAGTTCCACGCTCAGGCCTGGTTCTACCCGGTCCAGCGGCACATGGCGGCTGTCGTCGTGGGTGAGGTGGATCTTGGTTTCTTCCACCTCCATCGCCAGCCAGTGCCCGGCGCGCTGTTCGATCAGCTTGAACAGGCGGTCAATGCCACCGGTGTCCTCGATGTCGTAGCGCATGCTGCCCAACGCAATCTGGGATTTTTGCGAGTACACCGAGTTGATGGTGTGCCAGGTGGCCAGGTTCATATGGTGGCTGGTGGGCATGTAGGCGCCGCTTTTCATGCGGCTGCCGTAGCCGAACAGCGGCATCATGCCGGCCAGCGAGAGCTGTTTGTCGAAGTCGGTACCGCCGATATGCACACCGCCAGTGGCGAGGATGTCGTCGTGGCGGTTGTCGTGCTGGCGCCGCTCAGGCGACAGGCGCACCAGGGAGAAGTCGGACGTACCGCCGCCGATGTCGACAATCAGTACCAACTCTTCTTTTTCAATGGTGGACTCGTAGTCGAAGGCTGCGGCAATCGGCTCGTACTGGAACGAAACTTCCTTGAAGCCGAGCTTGCGGGCCACGTCCACCAGGGTGTCTTCGGCCTCTTTGTCGGCCATCGGGTCGTCGTCGACGAAGAATACCGGGCGGCCCAACACCACTTCTTCGAATTCACGGCCGGCGGTGGCTTCGGCGCGGTTCTTGAGCTGGCCGATAAACAACCCCAGCAGGTCCTTGAACGGCATGGCCGTGCCCAGCACGCTGGTGTCGTGCTTGATCAGCTTGGAGCCCAAAAGGCTCTTGAGCGAGCGCATCAGGCGGCCTTCGTAGCCTTCCAGGTACTCGTGCAACGCCAGGCGGCCATAGACCGGGCGGCGTTCTTCGAAGTTGAAGAACACCACTGACGGCAGGGTGATCTTGTCGTCCTCCAGCGCGATAAGCGTTTCCATGCCGGGACGGATCCAGCCGACAGTGGAGTTGGACGTGCCGAAGTCGATGCCGCAGGCACGGGCTGGGGAGGTGTTGTTCATGTCTAACAGGTTCCGGTTAAAAAACGGCCGCGCAGTGTATGTCACTCGCGTGCAGATGCGTAGGCCGACTATCCGCTAAATACAGCAGACTTGTTACCTTGAAAGGTCGGCTCTTTGCCCCCAACTCCTGTGCATACGGTTGGTGGCTGTCGAAAGGATCAAGTTTGTCCTGCAAGCCGCCGATAATTTTCTGACGCACCTCGAATCGCCCCGCGATGCCCCGGCAGGCAGGGCCCGACCGTGCGATCTCGATAACGGATGGTGATGCCCCCATGGATTTCAAAGACTATTACAAGATTCTTGGTGTCGAGCCGACGGCCGATGACAAGCAGATCAAGGCCGCTTATCGCAAGCTGGCCCGTAAGTATCATCCCGACGTCAGCAAGGAAAAAGACGCGGAAGCGAAGTTCAAGGACGCCTCGGAAGCCTATGAAGCGCTGAAAAGTGCCGACAAGCGCGCCGAATACGACGAGTTGCGCCGCTATGGCCAGCACGGTCAACCCTTCCAGGGGCCGCCAGGCTGGCAGAGCCGCGGCGGGTTTGGCGGTGGCCAGGATACGGGCGAGTTTTCGGACTTCTTCAGCTCGATCTTTGGCTCCCGTGGCAACGGCTTTGGCGGTGCCCAAGGGCGCAGCCCCGGTCGTCGCGGCCAGGATGTGGAGATGGAGCTGCCGGTGTTCCTGGAAGAGACCTTGTCTACCGAGTCCAAGGCGATCAGCTTCCAGGTGCCGCAATACAACGCGGCGGGCCAGCACGTCAGCAACACCACCAAGAGCCTGAACGTGAAGATCCCGGCCGGCGTGGCCGATGGCGAGCGCATTCGCCTCAAGGGCCAGGGCGCGCCGGGGATTGGCGGTGGGGCCAATGGCGACCTGTACCTGATCATCAAGTTTGCGCCGCATCCCAAGTTCGAAGTCGACGGCGAAAACCTGATCATCAACCTGCCCCTGGCACCCTGGGAGCTGGCGTTGGGCGCGGAAGTCGCGGTGCCGACGTTGACCGGCAAGATCAACCTCAAGGTCCCGGCCGGCAGCCAGAATGGCCAGCGCATGCGGGCCAAGGGCCATGGCTTACTGAACAAGACCGGGCAGCGCGGCTATCTATTTGTGCAGCTCAAGGCCGTGATGCCTAAAAGCAGCGACGACGAGGTCAAGGCGTTGTGGCAGGAGCTGGCGAAAAAGGCCGATTTTGATCCGCGGGAAAACTGGGGCCGCTAAGGGCGCGAGCGGGCTTGCTTGTTGTGGCAGACGGGCTTGTTGTGATGAGTGGGCTTGTTGTGGCGAGCGGGCTTGCCCCGCGCTGGGCTGCGAAGCAGCCCCAATAAAGGCCACCGTATTCTTGCAGATACACCTCAGTGGCAGGGTATAGGGCTGCTTCGCAGCCCAGCGCGGGGCAAGCCCGCTCTCCACAACAAGCCCACTAGTCACAATAATTGCATTAGCTCTGGCGCGGCAGCACCACGGTAAATGTGGTGCCCGCCGCCTCGCTGGACGTCACTTCAATCGTGCCCTGATGGGCGTCTACCACTTCCTTGACGATAAACAACCCCAGCCCGAGGCTGGTCGAGGTGTTGCCCAGTTCTTCAGTGGCGCTGCGCACCAGTGGGTCGAAGACGGTGCCCAGCGCTGCCTGGGGAATCGGGGTGCCGTAGTTGTGCACGCTCAGTTCCACAGAGTCGGGCGTGCCCTTGAGGGTCAGGGTCACGGCCTGACTGTTGAGGCCATGCTGCAACGCGTTGCCAATCAGGTTCTGCAACATTTGATCGATGCGCCCACGATCCCACTGCCCCTGGGTGTCGTTCTGGACATGCAAGTGGGCCTGGCAATCCGGGCGGCCGGCACATGCTTCGTCGATGGCGGCCTGCGCGGCGTCGGCCAGGTTCATCGGCTTGGGGTCGATCGGCAGGCTGTTGCCCAGTCGGCTGCGTACAAACTCCAACAGGTCTCGGACCATTGCCCCCATATGCCGGGCGCCATTTTTGATATTGCCCACCAGGCTCAAGCCTTGGCTGTCCAGCGGGACTTTGCGCAACAACATCTCGGTGGACATGTTCACCGCCTGCAACGGTGCGCGCAGGTCGTGGCCAAGGATGGCGAGGAAAATATCCCGCGAGCGATTGACCTGCTCGGCGTAGGCCGCCGTGGATTCGGCCAGGGCTTCGTCGATGGCTTCGTTGAAGCGGATCATGTCCTGGAAATAGTCCAGGTCCGGTGACGTCAAGCTGTCGACCCACAACCGGATCACGCAAGCGCGCAGGTGACGGAATTCGGAGGTCATCTGCACCAGGTCAAAGCCTACCGTATGACGCAGTTCGCCATGGCTGGCGGCGGCTGCGTCGAGGCTGGGGGTTTTTTCCGGGCCTTCGCCCCTGGCCTTGGCCGCCTGTTCGCTGGCGCTTTGGCGGGAGTTCATGTCCTGCGCAGCAGCCAGCAGGATCGAATGGGCATGGTCGCGCAGTTGCGTGCGGTTCAGGCTGTCGGCCGCCGGAGTCAACGTTTCGGCAAACTGCTCCCACTCATCGACGATTCGCTCGGCATGCAACACGATGAATTCGGATAGGCCCATAGCCAGGTTCCCAAGTGCAAGACAGTAAAGACGCGCATCGTAGCGCCTTACGCCTCTTCGCTTCACTGGCGCGTAGGGTTAATGCCGATGAACGGTCAGAATAGAAAGTATCGCTGGGCCATCGGCAAAACATCCGCCGGTTCGCACCACAGCAACTCGCCATCGGCCTTGACCTGATAGGTCTGCGGGTCGACCTCGATCTGCGGCAGGTAGTCGTTGTGGATCAGGTCGGTTTTCTGCACCTGGCGGCAACCCTTGACCACCCCGATCTGCTTCTTCAGGCCCAAGGTTTGCGGTAGGCCCTCGGCCAGCGCGGCCTGGCTGATAAACGTCAGGCTGGTGGCGTGCAGCGCGCTGCCGAAGCTGGCGAACATCGGGCGGTAGTGGACCGGCTGTGGCGTAGGGATCGAGCCGTTGATATCGCCCATCAGGCTTGAAGCAATCGCCCCGCCCTTGAGAATCAACGTGGGCTTGATCCCGAAGAACGCCGGGCGCCACAGCACCAGGTCGGCCCACTTGCCCACCTCGATCGAACCCACTTCATGGCTGATGCCATGGGTGATCGCCGGGTTGATGGTGTACTTGGCGATGTAGCGCTTGGCGCGGAAATTATCGTTGCCTGCCCCGTCCCCCGGCAGCGGCCCGCGCTGTTTTTTCATTTTGTCGGCGGTTTGCCAGGTGCGCATGATCACCTCGCCCACACGGCCCATGGCCTGGCTGTCGGAGCTGATCATTGAGAATGCGCCAAGGTCGTGCAGGATATCTTCGGCGGCGATGGTTTCGCGGCGGATGCGGCTTTCGGCGAAGGCCACGTCTTCGGCAATGCTCGGGTCCAGGTGATGGCAGACCATCAACATGTCCAGGTGCTCGTCGATGGTATTGCGGGTGAATGGCCGGGTCGGGTTGGTGGAGCTGGGCAGCACGTTGGCGAAGCCACAGGCCTTGATGATGTCCGGCGCATGCCCACCGCCAGCGCCTTCGGTGTGGTAGGTGTGGATGGTGCGGCCCTTGAGTGCGGCGAGGGTGGTTTCGACAAAACCGGACTCGTTGAGGGTGTCGCTGTGGATCGCCACTTGCACATCGTATTCGTCGGCCACGCTCAGGCAATTGTCGATGCTTGCCGGGGTGGTGCCCCAGTCTTCATGGAGCTTCAAGCCAATTGCCCCGGCCTTGACCTGTTCGATCAAAGGCTCAGGCAGGCTGGCGTTGCCTTTGCCGGTAAAACCGATGTTCATCGGGAACGCATCGCTGGCCTGCAGCATGCGCGCCAGGTGCCATGGGCCCGAGGTGCAGGTGGTGGCATTGGTACCGGTGGCGGGGCCGGTGCCGCCGCCGATCATGGTTGTGACGCCACTGGTCAGCGCTTCTTCGATCTGCTGCGGGCAGATGAAGTGCACATGGGTGTCGATGCCGCCGGCGGTGAGGATCATGCCTTCGCCGGCAATCACTTCGGTGCTGGCGCCGATGGCCAGGGTCACGCCGGGCTGGATATCCGGGTTGCCGGCCTTGCCGATCCCGGCGATACGCCCGTTCTTCAGGCCCACGTCGGCCTTGACGATGCCCCAGTGATCGATGATCAGCGCGTTGGTGATCACCGTGTCGACCACGTCGGCGGCCAGCAGTTGGCCCTGGCCCTGGCCGTCGCGGATAACTTTGCCGCCGCCGAACTTCACTTCTTCGCCGTAGGTGGTGAAGTCCTGTTCCACTTCAATCCACAGCTCGGTATCGGCCAGGCGGACCTTGTCGCCGACGGTGGGGCCGAACATGTCGGCGTAGGCTTGGCGGCTGATTTTCATAGGGGTGTCCTGAAGAATTTGTGTTGAATGTGAATCCGCTATCGCAGGCAAGCCAGCTCCCACATTTGAAATGCATTCCCATGTGGGAGCTGGCTTGCCTGCGATGAGGCCCTAAAGATCACCCATGATCTTCCCGGCAAACCCGAACACCCGGCGCAACCCCGCCAGCTCCACCAACTCCACCTCGCGGCTCTGCCCCGGCTCGAACCGCACCGCCGTGCCTGCCGGGATGTTCAGGCGCATGCCGCGGCTGAGGGCGCGATCAAAGGTCAGTGCGTCGTTGGTCTCGAAAAAGTGGTAGTGGGAGCCGACCTGGATCGGCCGGTCGCCGCTGTTGGCCACGCTCAGGCTCAAGGTGCGCCGGCCCAGGTTCAGTTCGATGTCGCCAGGCTGGATCTGGTATTGGCCAGGAATCATGCAGGTTGCCCCAGGGTCTTGTAGTAGATGGCGGTCGGGCTGTAGCGCCCGTCCGGGCTTTGGCAGTAGTCCGGCAATTCGCCGACCTTGGTGTAGCGCAGCGCCTGGTAGAAGGCTTCGGCGGGGGAGCCGGCTTCGGTGTCCAGGTACAGCAGGCCGCGCTTGTGCTGGCGCGCGCACAGCTCCAGGGCGCTCATCAATTGCTGGCCGAGGCCGTGGCGTCGGGCGTCATTGCGCACCAGCAGCTTTTGCACCTCGGCACGGTTGAGGCCGTTGGCCTTCTGGCACAGCGCCAGTTGTACGCTGGCCAGCACCTGTTCATCGCGCACCACCACCCACAGCAGCAGGCTGGCGTCCTCGATGCCGGCCTGTACGCCGTCGAAATAGTCGCGGGCCTGGGCCGCGTCGAGATCGGCCATGAAACCCACCGATGCGCCGTGCTGCACGGCGTCCAGCAACAGTTCAATCAAGCCCTGGCGGTAATGGGCAAAACTTTCGGTATTCACTCGACGCAGTTGGGCGGCGCTCATCGCTGTTACTCCTTGTGAACCGCCGGCGGCTGGGCGCCAGGGTTGAGCATCAGTTGCATAAAGGTCAGGTCCAGCCAGCGACCAAACTTGGTGCCCACCTGGGCCATCTGCCCGGTGATGCCAAAGCCCATGCGCTCATGCAGGCGGATCGAGGCTTGGTTGCCGCTTTCGATGGCGGCGACCATCACGTGCTTGTCGCAGGCCCTGGCCCGTTCGATCAGGGCCTGCATCAGCAGCGGGCCCAGGCCTTTGCCGCGCTGGTCATTGCGCACGTACACCGAATGCTCGACGGTATGGCGAAAGCCGTCGAAGGGCCGCCAGTCGCCGAACGAGGCATAACCGACCACTTGCTCGGCCTCCACCACCACCAGGATCGGATAAGCCTGCGCCTGGCGCGCACTGAACCAGGCCTGGCGATTGCCCAGGTCCACCGGTTGGTCGTTCCAGATCGCCGTGGTGTTGAGCACGGCATCGTTGTAGATATCGCGGATCGCCGGCAGGTCGCCGTGCACCGCGTCACGAAGTAGGAGCATGGTCGGGCCTCAGGCGATGGGTTGGTGGACAGTCACCAGTTTGGTGCCGTCGGGGAAGGTGGCTTCGACCTGGATATCCGGGATCATCTCCGGGATGCCTTCCATCACTTGCTCGCGACTGAGCAGGGTGGTGCCAAAGTGCATCAGGTCGGCTACGGTGCGCCCATCGCGCGCGCCTTCGAGCAGGGCGGCGGAAATGTAGGCGATGGTTTCCGGGTAATTGAGCTTCACCCCGCGCGCCAGGCGGCGCTCGGCCACCAGGCCTGCGGTGAAGATCAGCAGTTTGTCTTTTTCCCGTGGGGTCAGGTCCATGGTCAGCAATCCGTCATAAAAAGCATTCTAAAAAACACCAAAAATCCAATGTAGGAGCTGGCTTGCCTGCGATGGCATCACCTTGGTTTGTCTGGGGGACCGAGTCGCCTGGATCGCAGGCAAGCCAGCTCCCACACAAGCCCAGCTTCAGCTTGAATGTTCAGGTGTTCCAAATTCTTGGTGGTATGGCCTCACGCCCCAGCAGCGCCGGGCGCAACAGCCGCCATAAATCAATCAACCAGGCCCTGGCCTGCAAGGTCTCGCTGGCCAGGCAGCGCGCCACCAGCAAACCCGGCAATTGGGTCAGGTCGCCACGCACTGCATGGGGCAGCGCACGGCATTGTTCAAGCAGTTCGGTATCGATTTCACCGCTCACCAGCAACGTGGCAAACACCGGCTGGCCATCCAGGCCAATGGGCGAGTCAAGCAGGCCGTCGTCGCCGACAATGCGTTGGCGCTCATGCCACAGCAACTGGCCGTCGCGGCGGATATCCAGGTGCGACTGAAAGTGCCCACGGTCAAAACGCTCGCCGCTGGCCGGGCGCCCCAACGCCACCACGTCCCAGTAGAACAGCCGGGCGTCGCCTTCGAGGTTGATGCGGGTGCTGAGTTCGGCCTGGGCGGCGCTGAACACGATGGTTTCCTGGGGCAACCATTCCAGGGTGGCGCCGGCCTCGACCGTCAATACCACCTGCTGGTAGGCCGGCCCGCTGGCGCGATACCACTTGGCGGCGCCGGGGCTGGTCAGTTGCGCCCACGCGCCCTCAGCCAGGTGGGCGGTGATATCCAGGCGATCCCCGCCGGCAATCCCGCCCGGTGGGTGCACGATGATGTGCTGGCACACCTCGGGGCCTTCGGCATACAGGTGCTTTTGCACCCGCAGCGGGCCGAGGTGGCGGCGCAGCACCGGGCGCGTGGCCGCGCCGAATCGCGCATAGCCCAACTCCAGCGCAGCGTGCCAGCTGGGGGTGAACAGGGCGGTGGGGGCAGGAACAGTCATGGTCAGGGCTTATCAACGAGACGCTACAGATTAGATGGTAACCAGGCCGCGTACACCCTCGGCCTCCATATTTTCACCACGGCCTTGCTGGACGATTTCCCCCCGGGACATCACCAGGTATTGATCGGCCAGCTCGGCGGCGAAGTCGTAGAACTGCTCCACCAGCAAAATCGCCATGTCGCCGCGCTCGGCGAGTTTTTTGATCACCGCGCCGATCTCCTTGATCACCGAGGGCTGGATGCCTTCGGTGGGTTCGTCGAGGATCAGCAGGCGCGGACGGCTGGCCAGGGCGCGGCCGATGGCCAGTTGTTGTTGCTGGCCGCCAGACAGATCGCCTCCGCGCCGGTGCTTCATCTGCAGCAGCACCGGGAACAGCTCGTAGATAAATGCCGGGACTTGCTTGGCTTCGCTGCCGGGAAAGCGCGACAGGCCCATCAGCAGGTTTTCTTCCACCGTCAGCCGGCCGAAAATCTCCCGGCCCTGGGGCACGTAGGCAATGCCGGCGTGTACCCGCTGGTGCGGCTTGAAACCGGTGATGGCTTTGCCTTCCCAGTTCACCACGCCTTCCTTGGCGGGCAACAGGCCCATCAGGCATTTGAGCAGGGTGGTCTTGCCCACGCCATTACGCCCCAGCAGGCAGGTGACTTCACCGACTTTCACGTCAAAGGACAGGCCGCGCAGGATATGGCTGCCACCGTAGTACTGGTGCAATTTGTCGACTTGCAGCATGTTCAAATTCTCCTCAATTCCCCTGTGGGAACCGGATCAAATGTGGGAGCTGGCTTGCCTGCGATGGCGCTGTGTCAGTCACCCTCGCTATCGCTGGCAAGCCAGCTCCTACATAAAGCGGATTGCATCAGGCTTAGCGACCGAGATACACCTCGATGACGCGCTCGTTTTCCTGCACCTGTTCCAGCGACCCTTCCGCCAGCACGCTGCCCTGGTGCAGCACCGTCACATGGTCGGCAATCGAGCCGACAAAGCCCATGTCGTGCTCCACCACCATCAGCGAATGCTTGCCCGCCAGGCGCTTGAACAGTTCGGCGGTGAACTCGGTCTCGGCGTCGGTCATGCCGGCCACCGGCTCGTCGAGCAGCAGCAGTTGCGGGTCTTGCATCAGCAGCATGCCGATCTCCAGGAACTGCTTCTGGCCGTGGGACAGCAAGCCGGCCGGGCGTTGTGCCGACGCGCTAAGGCGGATGGTGTCGAGCACCTCTTCGATGCGGTCCTTCTGTTCACCGCTCAGGCGGGCGCGCAGGCTGGCCCAGACCGATTTGTCGGTCTTTTGCGCCAGCTCCAGGTTCTCGAACACGCTCAGGGCCTCGAATACCGTGGGTTTCTGGAACTTGCGGCCGATGCCGGCCTGGGCGATCTGCACTTCGCTCATGCGGGTCAGGTCCAGGGTTTCGCCGAACCAGGCTTTGCCGTGGCTGGGGCGGGTCTTGCCGGTAATCACGTCCATTAACGTGGTCTTGCCCGCGCCGTTGGGGCCGATGATGCAGCGCAGCTCGCCAACGCCGATGTACAGGTTCAAGTCGTTGAGGGCCTTGAAACCGTCGAAGCTGACGCTGATGTCTTCCAGGGTCAGGATCGTGCCGTGGCGGGTGTTCAGGCCTTTGCCGGCGGCCTGGCCGAGGCCGATGGCATCGCGGCTGGTGCCCTGGTCGCGGTTCGGTTCGATGATCGGTTCGAGCATGAACTGGTCGGTTGCCGTGACTCTCATTGTTCGCCCCTTTTCTTCAACAGGCCGATGATGCCCTTGGGCAGATACAGGGTGACGATGATGAACAACGCACCAAGGAAGAACAGCCAGTATTCAGGGAAGGCCACGGTGAACCAGCTCTTCATGCCGTTGACCACGCCGGCCCCCAGCAGCGGGCCAATCAGCGTGCCGCGCCCGCCGAGGGCGACCCACACGGCGGCTTCGATGGAGTTGGTCGGCGACATTTCGCTGGGGTTGATGATGCCCACCTGCGGCACGTACAGCGCCCCGGCCAGGCCGCACAGCACCGCGCTCAACACCCAGACAAACAGCTTGAAACCACGGGGGTCGTAGCCGCAGAACATCAGGCGGTTTTCTGCATCGCGCAGGGCTGTCAGCACGCGGCCGAACTTGCTCCGGGCCAGGCGCCAGCCGATAAACAGGCTGCCCACCAACAGCAGCACCGTGGCCAGGAACAGCACCGCGCGGGTGCCGGGTTCGGTGATGCCAAAGCCCAGGATGCTGCGGAAGTTGGTAAAGCCGTTATTGCCGCCAAAGCCGGTCTCGTTGCGGAAAAACAACAGCATCCCGGCAAAGGTCAGGGCCTGGGTCATGATCGAGAAATACACGCCCTTGATCCGTGAGCGGAAGGCGAAGAAACCGAACACCAGCGCGAGCAAGCCCGGCGCCAATACCACCAGGCACAGGGCCCAGAGGAAGTGCTCGGTGCCGACCCAATACCACGGCAGTTCGGTCCACGACAGGAAGGTCATGAACGCCGGCAACTCGCTGCCGGCGGCCTGGCGCATCAGGTACATGCCCATCGCGTAACCGCCGAGGGCAAAGAACAGGCCGTGGCCCAGGGACAACATGCCGGCGTAGCCCCACACCAGGTCCAGGGCCAGGGCGACGATGGCGTAGCAGAGGATCTTGCCCACCAGGGTCAGGGTGTAGGCCGAGACGTGGAATGCGCTTTCTGCGGGCAACAGCGACAGCAGCGGCAACGCCAGCAGCACGGCGAGGATCACCGCGCCCACTGCAATTGTCACCTTGGGGCCGGCCTTTTGCGCGGCCGTGAGCATCAATGGCTGGTTCATCAGTCGATCACCCGTCCTTTCAGTGCGAAGAGTCCTTGCGGGCGTTTCTGGATAAACAGAATGATCAGCGCGAGGATCAGGATCTTGCCGAGCACGGCACCGATCTGCGGTTCGAGAATCTTGTTGGCGATCCCCAGGCCAAACGCGGCCATGACACTGCCAGCCAACTGGCCGACACCGCCGAGTACCACCACCAGGAACGAGTCGATGATGTAGCTCTGGCCAAGGTCCGGGCCGACGTTGCCGATCTGGCTCAGGGCCACGCCACCTAAGCCTGCGATGCCCGAGCCGAGGCCAAAGGCGAGCATGTCCACGCGCCCGGTGGGCACGCCGCAGCAGGCGGCCATGTTGCGGTTCTGGGTCACGGCGCGCACGTTGAGGCCCAGGCGGGTCTTGTTCAGCAGCAGCCAGGTCAGCACCACCACGCACAGCGCAAAGCCGATGATGACGATGCGGTTGTACGGCAGCACCAGGTTGGGCAGCACCTGGATCCCGCCCGACAGCCAGGCCGGGTTGGCCACTTCGACGTTCTGCGCGCCGAACAGCAGGCGCACCAGTTGGATCAGCATCAGGCTGATGCCCCAGGTAGCCAGCAGGGTTTCCAGTGGCCGGCCATAGAGGTGACGGATCACCGTGCGCTCCAGGGCCATGCCGATGCCAGCGGTGACAAAAAACGCCACCGGCAGCGCGATCAGCGGGTAGAACTCAATGGCCTGGGGCACGTAGCGCTGCATCAGCAACTGCACCACATAGGTGGAGTAGGCGCCGAGCATCAGCATCTCGCCGTGGGCCATATTGATCACCCCGAGCAGGCCGAAGGTGATCGCCAGGCCCAGGGCCGCGAGCAACAGGATTGAGCCCAGGGACATGCCGCTGAAGGCTTGTCCAAGGATTTCGCCCACCAGCAGCTTGCGCTTGACCTGGGCCAGGCTGGTTTCGGCGGCGGTGTGCACCCCGGCATCGGTTTCTACGCCGGGCGCCAGCAGTGCTTCCAGGCGCGTGCGGGCCAGTGGGTCGCCGGTGCTGCCCAGCAGACGCACGGCGGCCAGGCGCACGACCGGGTCGGGATCGACCAGTTGCAGGTTGGCCAGGGCCAGGCTCAGGGCGCTGTGGACGTCGTCGTCAGTTTCGCTGGCCAGTTGCTGGTCGAGGAATTTCAATTGCGCAGGTTGCGCGCTTTTCTGCAGGGTTTGGGCGGCGGCCAGGCGTACCTTGGGATCGGCGGCGAGCAACTGTTGGCTGGCTTGCACATTATCGAGCAGGCCGCGCAGGCGGTTGTTCAGGCGTACGGTCTTGGTTTCGCCGTTGACGCTGACTTGGCCTTGTTGCAGGGCGTTGACCAACTCGATGCGCGCCGGGTCGGGCTGGGCGGCCCAGTCTTGCAACAGTTTGGCCTGTTGCATGGGGTTGGCCGCGAGGAAGTCTTCGGCATCGCCTGAGTGTGCGGCCAGGGGCAGCAACAGCAGGCAGGCCAGGATGAAACGGTGGAGGGCAGTGGGCATAAACAAATGTCCTGGTCATGCACGGACTAGGTTTATGTGGGAGCGGGCTTGCTCGCGAAGGCGGTGCGTCAGTGATGGATATGTTGACTGATACATCGCCTTCGCGAGCAAGCCCGCTCCCACATTTGATCTGTGTTGGGGCTTAGTTGCTCTTCACCGCGTGATCCGGCTTCTTGTCATTGCCAGGGATGTACGGGCTCCACGGCTGGGCGCGGATCGGTCCTTCGGTCTGCCACACCACCGAGAACTGGCCGTCCGACTGGATCTCGCCAATCATCACCGGCTTGTGCAGGTGGTGGTTGGTCTTGTCCATGGTCAGGGTGTAGCCCGACGGCGCGGCGAAGGTCTGGCCGGCCAGGGCTTCACGCACTTTGTCGACGTCGGTGGACTTGGCTTTCTCCACGGCCTGCGCCCACATGTGGATGCCGACGTAGGTGGCTTCCATCGGGTCGTTGGTCACGGCCTTGTCGGCACCCGGCAGGTTTTTCGCCTTGGCATAGGCTTTCCAGTCGGCTACGAACTTGGCGTTGACCGGGTTCTCTACCGACTGGAAGTAGTTCCACGCCGCCAGGTTGCCCACCAGCGGCTTGGTGTCGATGCCGCGCAGTTCTTCTTCGCCTACCGAGAACGCCACCACCGGAACTTCGGTGGCTTTCAGGCCCTGGTTGGCCAGTTCCTTGTAGAACGGCACGTTGGAGTCGCCGTTGACCGTGGACACCACGGCCGTCTTGCCGCCCGCCGAGAACTTCTTGATGTTGGCGACGATGGTCTGGTAATCGCTATGGCCGAACGGGGTGTAGACCTCTTCGATGTCCTTGTCGGCCACGCCTTTGGCATGCAGGAACGCGCGCAGGATCTTATTGGTGGTGCGTGGGTACACGTAGTCGGTGCCCAGCAGGAAGAAGCGCTTGGCGCTGCCGCCTTCTTCGCTCATCAGGTATTCCACCGCCGGGATCGCCTGTTGGTTGGGCGCCGCACCGGTGTAGAACACGTTGGGCGACATTTCTTCGCCTTCGTACTGCACCGGGTAGAACAGCAGGCCGTTGAGTTCTTCGAACACCGGCAGCACTGATTTGCGCGACACCGAGGTCCAGCAGCCAAACACCACCGCCACCTTGTCCTGGGTCAGCAACTGCCGGCCTTTCTCGGCGAACAGCGGCCAGTTGGACGCAGGGTCCACGATCACCGGCTCCAGCAGCTTGCCATTCACGCCGCCCTTGGCGTTGATCTGGTCGATGGTCATCAACGCCATGTCCTTGAGGGACGTTTCGGAAATGGCCATGGTCCCGGACAGCGAATGCAGGATGCCGACCTTGATGGTCTCGGCGGCCTGGACAGTCCAGGTCATGCCCATGGCGGCAATGGATGCCGACAGAGTGAAAGCCTTGATCAAGCTGCGACGCTTCATGGTGTGGTCCCCGTGACGTTTATTTTTCTGATAAGCAGATGTGAACGCTAAAGGGCTATTTGCAAAGGCTGTGCCCGATAGCCGAACGCCCGGTTTTACGGGGCGGCACGTGCCGGCGGGCGTGGGTGCGCACCAATAGCGGGCGGCCTGGCGGCGTCGGTGCAGGCAATGCGCCGAAAGAGTGCCAGGGCGCAGGGCCCCCTAACTATGCAGCGCCATGGAGCGGGTGCATGGGAGGACGCTTTGCCAGGGTTTGCATCCGCAAGCTCACTACAAGCGATCAAGGGAGTGTCATGGAAGAACAACGATCCAGGGAAATACGGGCTGCGGTAGCGAAGGCCGCGAAGTATCAATACAGCCCAGCGTTTATCACGGCCGATGATGCCGCGCGGTATGTCCACGAACGCATTGGCAACAAGCGTGACGTGGAATACGGCAGCGTCATTTTGCAAAGGTTGTCGGATCAGCGGATTTACGCCACGCAGCCGATTCCCGGCAAGGCGGCCACGTTTGACTTCGAGCTGTTGCTGGAGCGCGGCGCAGGCAATTCATTTGTGGAACCGCCTGGCTATAAGTTGGTGGGCGGGATTCACTCGCACCCCCAGCAATTTGACTTCTTGAAGCGCTCAAACCCGCGCTATACCGATCGGCAGGTGCGGGTCTTCAACGATTTTTTTTCCGAGCGGGACGTGGTCTTCAATCACTACGAAGGGCGATCACTGGTCACCGCCTATCTATCGGGGCCCAACGGCACGCTACTCAAGTACCTGCCCAGTTTCTCCGAGGCCGAGCGGCAGTTTGTCGACTGGCTCGATGACGTCAAAACGGCCCTGCCCGCCCATGGTCATGACGGCACCCTGGAGGGTTACATCAAGAAGCTGGCATCGCTGGGGCGCTTGTCCCTGCTGCTGGCCAGTGATGACTGGGGCGGCGCTGCGGGGTTGATTGACCAGAGTTGGCAGCCTTATCTGCCGCTGGTCGAGCCTCAAGGCACGGTGGCGTGTGGCCCGCTGTTCCAGGATGTGACCAAGGCGCTGAACGCGGCCCAGGTGCGCATGCGCCGCAAACCTGAACTTCGCCAGATGGCCATGCTGCTCAAGCATGAACAGCGCAGTGAATTTGTCGCGACACAGGCCCTGGCATTGGGCGCCGCAGAGCTGGTTCCGGCCGATAACCGGTTGCCTTCGCTGGCGGGCGGCCCCTTGTTGCCGGAGGGGTTTCATGTGCACGGTTTCTTCTACCTGTCGCAACCGGTGCTGGCGCAGACGCCCAGCATACAACCCTGGTTGTACCAGCAGTTTTTCAGCCCCGGCGAGCTGGCGGCCTACATTGCCAAGGCTCGTCGCTACCAGCAGGCACCGACCTCTGCACTGGGCATTTCCCTGTACCTGCGGACCAAGGACGACGCGCTGCTGCGTTACCGGTTCAGCGGCTCGCCGGCAGAAACGCAGTTGTTCAAGGAGGATGATGCGGGTGGGGTGTCCGACCAGGGGATTCAACAGGCCCTGGAGCGCGGAACGCTGACGCCTGCTCAGTTCGTGGCGCGGGTGGCTGCTGCGGGTGAGTTGAGTGTGGAGAAAACCAGTGCACTGTGGGACGTGGAGGGCGTGGTCGAGAGCAACTGGACGCCCTTTGCGAGTTTCCCGCAAAAGGCGCTCACCCTGAGCCAGCCCTTTGCCTCCGCCGATGAGGCCGCACTGTACGCCCATGCCCAGGTGGGGGGCCGTCGTGGTCGTGAATATGGCGCGCTGATTCTCAAGCAGGCCGACCATCGTTATGTGTTGACCCAGCAACTGGAAACACCCGGCAATCCATACGCATTCCAGGGGTTTTACCCTTGGGAGCCGTACTCCAAGCAATTGGCGCTGCCCGATGGTTACCAACTGCACGCCTGGTTCGGCTCCCACGTGGCGCCCTCGTTGTTGAACCTGGATGCCCAGGCCCGGGCGAACTGGTCGAGTGATGAGGTGGATGTGTATGCCCAGGGTTTCACTGCCGAGGAAGCCTATCGGATCCACCAGTTGCAAGTGCCGGGCTACCTGTCCGGAGCCAAAGACAGCCTGATCGTCCTGGATACCCGTGGTGCGAAGAGCAGCGAATTCCTCGGCTTTTTCGAGGCGCCCAGGGGCGGCAGCCTGGTTGCCCGGAACCTGGCGGACGGCACCTACAAACCCGCCGATGCCATCCGTACGCTGGCAGAGGTCAGCCATTTGCGCGTAGTGAAGGGCAATAGTTTGTGGGGCCCGGCTGGATCAATCGACAAGCACTGGGTGCCCTTCAAGGACCGGGCAACGCCGGGTACAACGGTGCCCCTGCCTGCATTGAGCCCGGCTTTTACTCAAGCCGATGACGCGGCGTTGTGGGCGCACCGGCGCATCGGTGCACGGCGTGACCGTGAGTACGGCGGCGTCATCCTGCGCAACCTTCAAGGTTACTTTTTTGCCACCGAGCCGGTCAGTGGCCAGGGGCTTGAGTTCGACATCCGCGACGTCCTCAGCACCCGCGAGGATGGCAGCTTCTTGCCGATTGCCGGCTACCGTCGTGCCGGGCTTTATCATTCCCATCCTGCGGATTACCAACAGGTTGCCAGCGCCAACCCGGATATGTCCGAGCAGCAGGTGAGGGTTCATCTGAATTTCTTTTCCCCATGGGATGCCGCTGGGGATATCGCCTTTCAGCACAACTTTGCATTGTCATACTTGTCGGGTCCCGATGATTCCCTGGTGCGCTATCGCCCCAGTGGGTCATTCGCCGAAGCGCAATACGCCAAGTGGATTTTTGGCACGGTCAGCGACGCGCAGTGGGGGACGGATGGCTCGCTGGAAGGCCATCTGAAAAAATTGCTCGAGGTGGGTGAGTTGAGTTTTGTCACCAGCAATCCGTTGTGGGGCGGCTCTCGAGGGGTAGTTCCGCAGAACTGGGAGCTCTATCGGGCGTTCGCTGCGCCAGCGCCGAGGTTGTTGCCGCTGTTGTCCCACGTCTGCGCCACGGTCAGCGATGCCATTGCGGCGGGCGTGGCGCTCGGTACCGGCCCAGGGACGGCCTGGCGCCTTGGGCTGGTGCTCAAGCGCGACGGCAAGGACGAATTTGTCGCGACCCAGGCCCAGGTGCTCGACGAACCACGCTTTTACGTGAACCACCTGTTATCCACGGATGCGGACGGCAACTACCTGCTGCCGGACGAGCACCGCATCGTCGGGTTCTACTGCGAGTCACCTGCCGAACGCAGCCGGCTGGCCATGCATCAGCCCTGGCTGTACCGCAGCTTTTTTGCGCCGCAGGCGTTGGGCAGCGCGGCCCAACAGGCGGGCCTGATTGCCAACCTGCAGGTGCCGGAGCAGCCGCTGGGGCTCTATCAGCCAACCGCAAGTGGGGCGCTGTTGCGCTATCGGTTTGGCTTCTCGACCGCAGAAACCGAGCTTTTTGGCAGTAGCCCCGAGGCCGATAGCGCTTTGCTCAAAGGCAGCCTCACCCCCCAGGAGTATGTGCTGCAGGTCGCGGCCGTCGGTGAGCTGACGGTGCTGGCCACCAACCGGATGTGGGACCGGGCGGGTGTGGTCACGGCTGCGTGGCGCCCGTATGCCGATATCCCACTGGTGACAGTGGGGCCGGCGTTCACCCAGCCCGACGACGCTGCGCGCTGGGCGCACAATCAGATCGGCACCCGGCGTGACAAAGAGTATGGCGGCCTCATTCTCAAGCGTGGCAACCGCTACTTCGCCACGCATCCGGGCAGCGGTGCCCATGCCATGTTCGATTTCTACACGATCCTGGCGGCCGATGAGCAGGACAACTTCATCGCGCCCCATGGCTACGAGTGCCACGCGCTCTACCACTCGCACCCGGCCGACGCCGGTCAGATAAGGCAATTGAACCCCGGCTTCACCGACGACCAGGTCGAGTTGTTCAACAGCTTCTACTCCAACGCCGACCAGGTGTTTGTCATCACCCATCGTCACTTCGCTCGGGTGCATTACCTGTCGGGGGCGGTCAACTCGCTGCTCAAATATGTGAGCAGCGGCTCGGCCGAGGAGACAAACCTCGAGGCTCAACTGACAGGCACGCAGGCGGTGGTGCCGTTCACCGCGTTCGAAGGCGCTGTCTGGCGGTTGGCGCAAGCCGGCGAGTTACACGTGGTGGTGCCTTCACCGGTATGGGGCGGTGTACGCGGCAAGGTGCCTCAAGGCTGGACCTTGCGCAGCCCCGTGAACAGCGGCGGGGCCGCGCAGGCGCAACCGTTCTTCACGCCCATGCTGAGTACCGCGCAAGCTGCGGTGTTGGTTGCCTTGAGTGCGACTGCGGGGTTGCGTCAGACGGGCTATCAGGGGGTTGTCCTCAAGCACCTGACGGCTTTGACCTATATCGCCACCGAACCCACGGCCCTGGGCCCTTCGTTGACCGGGTTGTTCCCGCTGCGCAATAACGGCCAGCCGCGGCTGCCCTCCAACTATCGCCTGGTGGGCTTCTATTACTCCCCTGCACCGATGGCGGATGCGCCCTTGCCCGCCACGGAGCCCTGGCTGTACAAGCGCTTTGTCAGTCCACAGTTGCTGGTCACGGCGATGAATCAGGCGGCCGGCACCCAGAGCCTGCAGATTGCCGACCAGGGCTTGAAGCTGTTTTTGCACACCGGCGACCGGGCGCTGTTGCAATGGCAAGCGCCCGACGCCAAGGCGGCCACCGAATTGTTCAGCGTGGCCACGGACGGCACGGTGACGGATAACGGCAACCAGGCCGCCTTGATGGACGGCTCGTTGTCACCCCGGGCGTTTATGCGTCGGGTTATTCGTGCGGGCGAGCTGACGGTGCTGCAGGTCGGCCAGCTCTGGACCCAGCGGGGGGTGTTGTATGACGGTGAAACCCTGCCGCTGGGTGCCAAGGACCAGAGCATCGACGCCACCTTCCTGAGTGCCGACGATGCCGCGCGGCATGCCCACGAACGCATCGGCGTACGGCGTGATATGGCCTTTGGCGGCTACATCTTGCGGCTCCCCGATCAGCGCTTTGCATTCACCGAACCGGTACGTGTCCAGGGCGATGGATTTGCCGGGGACTTGCTGCTGTCATCGGCCGATAACGGGCTGCTGGTGCCGCCGGCCGACCATGTCATCCATGGGCGCTACGCCTCCCATCCACCGCTGTCCCAGGCTGAGCTGGAGCGTTGGCGGCGCCTGGGGTGGACACTGACCGACCTTGAAGTCAGCGCCTCGATGTTCAGCGATCAGGAAATCCGCTCGGCGATCCTCTCTGGACTGCCTGCGTACTTGAGCGGGACGCCCAACAACCTGATCTGTTACCAGCCCAGCGGTTCGCAAAAGGAAGCGTTGGTACTGGCCAACACCCGTCGAGACCCTGGGGTCGATAACTACCGTCTTCGCCTGGAGCGCGGTGCGCTCAAGCCACAAGACATCGTCACTCGCGTGGCGGACGCGGGTGAACTGCGGGTGCTCGCCCACACCCTGTTGTGGGGCCCGCGCCTGCGGGTCTATGACGACTGGACACCGAATTTCGAATACGCCGAGGTGGCCCCGCAAACGCCGTCCTTGAGCGCCATTTTCACCAGCCCGGACGCTGCGGCGATCAATGCCCATAAGCGCGGTTATGGACGAAACCTGGCGGCCCAGGGGTGTACGGCGTACTTGCTCAAACACCCGCAAAAAAGTGAATACGTGGTCAGCGAACTGGCGCCCGAGGCCTCCAATGCCTGGTTGAGTGACTCGTCCATCGGTGCGGCCTACCTGGAGGGGGGGGGGTTGCCCATGGTTTCGTGCTGGCCGGGATGTTCTATTCCCAGCAATGGCTGCCCAGCGGCCTGCCTTCCACCGAGGCCTGGCTGGCGCGCTTTTTCGCGACCCCGCAATTGCTGCAACGGGCCGAAAAAGACGCCCGCTCTTTGCCCCGCGCAGGCTCCAGCGACGTGTTACCGGTTTATCTGTCGACGCTTGAAGGCGCGTTACTGCGCTATCAGCCGCCCGCGACCTCGCTGTTCAGTGGCGGCGGCAATGGTGACGAAGTCAGCGTACAGGGCATGAGTCTGAGCAGCGGCACCCTGGATATTCGCCGTTATGTTTCGTTGATGGCCAAAACCGGTGATTTGACGGTGCTGTATTCCAGTCAATGCTGGGACCGCCGGGGGCCGGTGAGCAAGGAGCCTTCGCAGTGGCGACCCTACGCGCACTTTATCCGCCGCCGTCTGGGGCCCGTGTTCAATGAACAGGATGACGCGGCTCGGTATGCCCGTTCCCGTCTGCCGGCCAGCAATGGTGGGCGACTGTTCGGCGGCCTGATCCTCAAGCGCCCGGACGGCCTGTTCGTTGCCACGGAACCTGTGAGCGTGCCCCGCGAAGATTTCGAGCACACCTGGATTTTTCCCGACGAGATGGTGGCCGTGGGTGGCTTTCCCGCAGCCCATACGCTGGTGGCACGCTATCGTTCAAGCCCGGGGCGCGAACTGCCGTTTACCCTGGACGCCGCGCAGCGGGACATCTACCGCAATATGCTCTCGACCCGGGTGATCAGTGCGGTGCTGAACACCGCCCATGCCAACCTGAGCCGTGAATACCTGTTCGGCGCCGACGCCAGCATCATCAGTTACAGCCGCAGCGACTCGGCGCTGGAAACGGCCCTGAAGAATGATCTGCAGCCCCTAAACCTGGTGCGCGAGGACCGCCTGGAAAACAAGCTTGAGCAACAGATCCGCGCTGGAGAACTCACGCCAGAAGCGTTTGTCCAGCGCCTGAGCAAGGCCGGGCTCCTGCGCGTGGTGGACGGCAGCGAGGTCTGGGGCCCGCCGAGGTTACTCCAGGGTTTTGTCCCCAATGCTTATCGCGCGCCTGGAATCTTGATCGAAAATGCGCTGGCGGATCCTGCCTTCAGTCCGGTGTTTGCCCAGGAGCAGGCGGCTGTGCGCTACGCCCATGAGCGCTGCCAATACGGGCCGGCGTTGCAGTTCGGCTACGTGTTCAAGGATGCGCGTAAAGATCAATACATGGTGACGATGCCGTTGGTGCGTAGCAGTTATTGGAAGTTCGAGCAGGTGTTTCCAAGCGGCCTGCTGCCCCAGGGCTATGTCATGGAGGGCCTCTATCTGTGTGCCGCCCTTGAAACCCTGACCCCCTTGCAAGACCCCCATGAGCGGATGATTCATTCGCCCCTGGACGTCGACAACGGCATTCGCTTTGCCCGTCATGGCGTGAAGGGCAAGCGGCTGGCGTTGTACCTGTCCTGCCCGGAGGGGGCGCTGCTCAGGTATCAGTACCTGCAAACGGATGAGGAACAGGACGATCGCAACCACTTCCCGATGCTTCGCCAGCAACTGCACCAGGGTAAGCTCACGCTGCTGGGTTATGTGCAGGAGCTGGCTCGTTTCGGCAACCTTGATGTACTGGTCGAGGGCTCGGTCTGGGCGGGGACGCGGCGTATCACGCCCGGCTGGCAGCCGGGATCGGGAGAGGGGTTCTTCGATTTCCCGATGCTCTGCGGCCCGTTGTTCTCCCATGCCGATGATGCCGCCCGCTACGTGCAGCGTCGGCTGTTGACGCGCGGGGGCCACAACTATGTGGCGGCCGTCCTGGCCAATCCGAACAACTCGTCGTTTATCGCGACCCTGCCGTTGTGGCCGGGGCTGGATGCGACACGTCTGTTCCGCCTGTTTTACACCGGGCGTTCGGGGCCGGTGCAACCGATCTCGCAGCCTGCGAGCGGGCCGATACCTTATCCGGACTTTCCGGTTCTGTACCGGGTGGTGGGCGCGCAGTTGGCCTATAGGGATTCGGCGCCTGTCGACAGTGCTGATTCCAGGGATGAGGTGCTCATCAGCAACTTTATCGAGCCATCGTTCCTGGCCTATTTCATCCGCGTTCTCAAGGCACAGTCAGAAACCACGACGAGCCTTTACCTGGTTACCCGGGGTGGCGCGCTGTTGAAATACGTACCGGGTTTTTCACCCCTGGAAAACCAGCTGATGGCCACCGTGGCCAGTCTCACGCCCCTGGAGTTTCTCCAGCGTTTGACCGGGGTTGGTCAGCTGTCTGTGCTCGACAGGGATACCTATTGGCACAACGAAGGGCTGATTTCCGAGGTGCAAAAGGACAGTCGCAATGGGGTGCAGACCGACGCTCCACTGATTGACGAACCCCTGCAACTGCGCGACCGCGACGAGCTGTAAGCGAGTGCTCAGCGCTTGCGCATCAGGCCAATGAAAAACAGCCCACCGATCGCCGCCGTGGCCACGCCGATAGGCAGATCCTCGGGGGCGATCAGGGTGCGTGCAGCGACATCGACCCACACCAGGAACAGGCAGCCCAGCAACCCGCAGACCGGCAACAACCGTCGATGCTCGGCGCCCACCAGGCGCCGCGCAATGTGCGGCACCATCAGCCCGACAAAGCCGATGGAGCCGCTGACGGACACCAGCACGCCGGTCATCAGCGACGCAATCAGGAACACCTTCAGGCGTACAGTGCGCGCATTCAGGCCCAGGGTGACGGCGGTTTGTTCGCCGGCCATCAGCGCGTTGAGTGGGCGCGCCATGCCCTGCAGCAAGAGCAACCCACACAGCACCGCCACAGCGGGAATGGCCAGCAGCTCCCAGCGTGCCAGGCCCAGGCCGCCAAGCATCCAGAACATCACCGCCGACGCCGCGCGATGGTCGCCCATGAACAGCAGCAGGTTGGCCACCGCCATCATCACAAACGACACCGCGACGCCGCACAGCAGCAGGCGATCACTTTCCAGGCGGCCGTTGCGACTGGCCACGGCCAGCACCACGAGCATGCTCAACAGCGCGCCGATAAACGCGGCCAGCGGCAGGGTCAGCAAGCCGATGAGCTGACCGACATGCAGCACCACGATCACCGCGCCCAACGTGGCGCCGGAGGTCACGCCCAGCAGGTGAGGATCAGCCAGCGGGTTGCGCGTCACCGCTTGCAGCACCGCGCCGATCAATGCCAGGCCCGCGCCCACCAGGGCGCCGAGGAGCATACGCGGGACGCGGATCAGCCAGACGATATGTTCCTGGCCGGCGCTCCAGCTCACCTCGCCGATGCCCATTGCCTTGTGCAACAGAATCCGCCACACCACCTCCAGCGGCACCCGCGCCGGACCGAACCCCAGCGACACCACGCAAGAGACCAGCAACAACGCGCCAAGGGCAATCAGCAGCAGGGCATAGCGGCGCTCGATCATTGGCCGTGGAACCCCTTGGCCAGGGTTTCAACCGCCAGCACGTTGTCGATGCCCGGCGTGGCCTGCACGTAGGGAATCACGATAAAGCGCTGGTGCTTGATGGCGTCCACCGATTGCAGCGCTGGGTTATCCAGCAAAAACTGCTGCTTCTGCGCGGCGCTGATTTCGCTGTAGTCGACGATCACGATCACCTGTGGGTTGCGCTCGACCACGGTTTCCCAGTTGATGCGGGTCCAACTGGCATCCACGTCATCGAGGATATTGCGCCCGCCCGCCGCCGCGATCAGCGCTTGCGGCATGCCCAGGCGCCCGGAAGTCATGGCGCGGTCTTCGCCACTGTCGTAGAGAAATACCCGGGGCTTTTCCGCCGGCAGGTTTTTCTGCACTTGGGCGACCTGTGCCTGCATCTGTGCGATCAAGGCATTGGCGCGGTCCTGCACGTCGAAGATCTTGCCCAGGTTGCGCAGGTCGTTATAGGTGTCATCCAGGGTCGCGGCCGGGCGCTTCATCACAAACGCACAGGACTCGGTGAGCTCCAGCACATTGATGCCCAACGGTTGCAGGGTTTGCGGCGTGAGGTCGCCGCCTACGCGCATGCCGTAGTCCCAGCCGGCGAAGAAGAAATCGACGTTGGCATTGAGCAGGGTTTCCACCGATGGGTACTTGCTCGCCAGCTCCGGCAGACCGTCGAGCAACTGGGCCATTTGCGGGGTCACGGCTTTCCAGCCGGTCACGCCGCTGTAGCCGACCATGCGCGACTTGAGCCCCAAGGCCAGCATCATCTGGGTCATGTTGATGTCGTGGCTGACGGCGTGTTCGGGCGCCTGGTTGAACGTCACCTCGCGGTTGCAGCTCTGGATTTTCAGCGGGTAATGGGTCGCTTCGGCAAATGCCTGGGCAGTGCCCAGCAGCAGGGCGAGGGAGAGCAGGGAGCGCAGGATCATGGTTGGGTTATCCAGGTGATTCGAGGGTAGCCGGACAAAGGATGGGTATCGATCAGCGCCTCGACACCGAAGACCTCGCGCAGCAACTCGGCGGTCAGTACTTCGTGGGGCGTACCGCTGGTGACGATGCGTCCGTGGTTGATCACGTACAGGCGATCACAGAAGGCCGCCGCCAGGTTCAGGTCGTGGATGCTGGCCAGGGTGCCGATCTGCAAGCGCTTGACCAGCTTGAGCAGCTCAAGCTGGTAGCGCGGGTCGAGGTGGTTGGTCGGCTCGTCGAGGATCAGCAATTGCGGTTGCTGGGCCAGGGCGCGGGCGAGGATCACCCGTTGTTTTTCACCGCCGGAAAGGGTGGCGAAGGCGTGGTCCTCAAAGCCCAGCAGGCCGACGGATTCGAGGGCCTGTTGAATCAGTTGGCGGTCGTGCGGCGTATCGCTGTCGAACAACCCTTTGTGGGGTGTGCGGCCCATGGCGACCACTTCATCGACCCGCAGGCCGAAGGCATCGGGGAATTCCTGCAACACCACGGCGATGCGCTGGGCGCACCAGCGTGAAGGTTGCTTCCAGACGTTCCGGTGATCGAGGTGCACTTCGCCCTGTTCGGGTTTGCTGAACCGATAGGCGCAGCGCAACAGGCTGGTCTTGCCGCTGCCATTGGGCCCGATCAGCCCGACAAACTCCCCGGCGCCCACCTGCAGGCTGGCATCACGCAGGTGGAACTGGTGATGGCAGTGGCCGTGGCCCAGGGGGGACCAGGCGAGGTGGTTGAGGTGGAGTGTGGGCATCAAATCTCTCTAGTCAAACAGCGATCCAGTGTGGGAGCGGGCTTGCCCGCGATTGCGGTCTGTCAGTAAATGCATCTTTGACTGATCCGCCGCTATCGCGGGCAAGCCCGCTCCCACATTGGGGGGGTTAGAAGGTGTAGTCGGCCGTCACAAAGAACGAGCGCGGCTCCCCCAGTATCCATTGCTGGCCGTCATTGTATTGGCTCACGGCATAGGTGCGGTCGAACAGGTTATTCAATTGCAGGCCCAATGTCGTGTTGCGCAGGGCTTTCCACGAAACGCTGGCATCGACCACGGTGTAGCTGGGCAGCTCGTTCTGGTTGGCCATGTCGGCGTAACGCGCATCCACATAACGCACGCCGGCACCGGCGCGGATGTCTTCGGTCACGGCCTTGCTCAGCCACAGGTTGGCAGTGCGGCGCGGCACGTCCACCGGGCGATTGCCATCGCGTGAAACCTGTACGCCGCCGACATTCTGCTGGAAGTCGTCGTACTGCGCCCGCACGAGGGCTGCATTGGCTTGCAGTTGCCAGGCATGGGGCAGTTGCAGGTCGAGGCTGGCTTCCAGGCCGTCCGAAGATTGCTGGCCTACCTGTTGTTTGTATTGCGGGTTGCCCGGCACATCGGTCAGCAGTTTCTTTTTGACGATATGGTAGGCCGCCAGGGTCCACTCGCCGCGCTGGTCCCAGAAGGCCTGCTTGATACCGATCTCGGTCTGCTTGGCAGTGGACAGGTCGAACGCTTGCTGGCTTGAGCTCAGGGAGATCAACCCGCCGACGCCATCGGTGCTGGTGGCGTACTGGCCGTAGACCGAGGTGTCTGGAGTGATGGCAAACACCAGGCCGGCCTTCCAGTTGTTGCCGGTCAGGGTCCTGTCGCTGCGCTCACCGCTGCGCAGTTCATCGCGGTCCAGGTGCACGTAGTCGCGACGGATGCCGGTGATCAGCGAGAGCTGGTCGGTCAGTTGCAGGCGGTTTTCGGCAAAGCCTGCGAACTGCTTGGTGGTGGTGGCGAACAGCGGCAGGAACGGATCGGCACTTTCAAAAGGGGCCTGGGCCGGGTGTTTCACATCGATGGGCTGGCCTGTGGGTACTACGTCGTTGAACGGTGAGTTGCTGGCCAGGCGAAAGCGAATGCGGTTGTATTCCACGCCGGTCACGGTCTGGCTGTCGAGGCCGAACAGGGTGTGCTTGAAGGTGAAGGTCTGGCGATCGCCGACCTGCTCCTGGTTGTGCTTGATGCCAAAGAACCCGCTGCGGGTCAGTTGCCCGGCGCTGAAGTTGTAGTTCTCGGCGTTCTGCCAGCGGCGCTGGGCCTTGAGGTAGTACAGCTCGTTGCGCGCGCTGACGGCATCGTTGATCTGCCATTCGCTGCTCAGGCGCGTCCACTGGTCGTTGTAATGCTGGGTGTCGTTACTGACGTTGTAGTTCTTGTCGCGCAGGCCCTTGTGCAAGTGGCCGTTGAGCAGCGGTGTACCAAAGTAGTTCTGTGGGCGCTGGTCGCCGTAGTCGTGGGCCAGGGTGAAACTCAGGTTGTCGGCGGCCTGCCAGCGCAGGGCGCCGCTGGCAAAATCGCTGGCCGAGTCGCCACGGTCGATAAAGCCATGGCTGCGCAGGCGGTTGAGGTTCAGGCGATAGCTCAGGGTGTCGGTCAGCGAACCGCCGCTGTCCAGGGCTTGTTGCTGGCGATCATAGGAGCCGTAGCCCAGGCGGATGTGGTTTTCGATCTCGCCAGTGAAGGGCTTCTTTGAAATCGTGTTGACCACTGCGCCGGTGGCGCCTTCACCGTACAGCACCGAGGCCGGGCCGCGCAGCACGTCCACGCGCTCGACCGCCCAGGTGTCGACCGGGAAGGTCGAGGTGCCCATGCCGTTGTACAGGCGGTTGCCGTCATACAACTGCATCACCGAGCCCTGGCCGGTAAAACCACGGGCTTGCAGCGAGGTGCCGCCGTCGCCCGGGGTGCCGGTGCGGCTGATGCCGGTGGCACGGGAGATTGCGTCCTGCACACTGGCGTCGCCCCGTTCGCGGATCTGCGTGCCGGTCTGGCTTTCGACACTGCCGGGGGTTTGCAGGGCGGTGAGGCCCAGGCGCGAACCGGCGGTGGTTGGAGTGCTCAGGTCGATATATTCGCTGTCCACCGCCGGGGCGGTCACGGGGCTGGCGGGCAGGGTCAGGGCCTGGGCGCTGTTTTGCAAGGCAAGCAGGCACAGGCCGCTGGCAAGGTACTTGTTCATCGGACGACAGATCGCTTCTTCGAGACGATACTCGCCGCTGGGCGCGGCGAGTGGGGACGGTGCAGTAAGTGTTATAAGTTAACACTTCTTACGTTTGGGATGAAAGCCCGCGTAAGACTACATAACGTCTCTATGTAGGGCATCTCGCCTACCTCATGCAGAAGATGAGGCCGACTCACGTTGCTTGAAAAGGCGCGCCAGCACCAGCCGATCCAACACCCACACCACCAGCAACGACGCGCCGACCAGCGGGAAAATGATCGCCAGGGCCAGCATGATCACCATGGCGGTTTTCCACTTCGGCAGGTCATGGCGCAATGGCGGAACCCCCAGGCCACCCTGTGGCCGACGTTTCCACCAGATCACCACGCCGCTGACCGCACTCAGCAGAATCATCAGGCACACCAGCAGCACAATGATCTGGTTGACCACGCCGAACATCTTGCCCTCGTGCAGCATCACCCCGGACTCGGTGACCCGCGCTACGGTGTTGTAGTGCTGCCAACGCACATCGGCGAGGACCTTGCCGGTGTATTGGTCCACATGCAGGGTCGCGTCATTGCGCGGGTCGTTGGCGAACACGGCGATGGTGAATACGCCCGTGGCCGTGGTCGGGAAGGTGATGCTGTAGCCCGGCTCGACCTGGCGTGCGGTGGCCAGGTCCACCACCTGTTGCAGGCTGATCGAGGGCGCGGCGGGGCCGTGGTGCATGCCGCCATGCTGCATGTGTTCGGCATGCTCGCCGGACACGGGCATGGGGGTGTTTTCCATGGCCCAGGGCACGGTCTGCTGCGTCGCGGTGTTGAGGCTGCGGGCCTGTTGATCGGACTGCGGCACGTCGTTCCACATCGCCGCCGGGAAGCGGTTCCACAGGTCGGCGTACTGTTTGCCCCAGAAGCCGGTCCAGGTCATGCCGCTGAGGATCATCAGCAGCAGAAACGCCGCGCCCCAGAACCCGGTGACGGCATGCAGGTCGCGCCAGAACAGGCGCCCGCGACTGCCCAGGCGCGGCCACAGAATCCCGGCAGCAGAGCGACCGCGCGGCCACCACAGGTACAGGCCGGACACCACCAGCATCACCCCCCAGCCGGCGGCGAGTTCAATCAGGCGATCGCCCGTGGTGCCGATCATCAATTCACCATGCAACGCACGAACGATGGCTTGCAGGTTGTAGGTCGCGTCCTGCTCGCCGAGCACGCTGCCGCGATAAGGGTCGACAAAAACAGTCAGCTCGTTGCCTGCGTTGTGCAGGACAAACTGCGCGCTGCTGCTGGCGTCCACGGGCGGCAGGTATTTGCTGAGGGTGGCGTGTGGATAGGCGGCCTTGGCCCGCTGCAGTTGCTCGTCGGCGCTGAGGACGTGCGCGGCAGGTTGCACGTTGAGCAGTTGGCCGTACATCAGCGGGTCAAGCTGGGGCTTGAACAGGTAGATGATGCCGGTCACTGCCAGCAACACCATGAAGGGGGCGACAAACAGCCCGGCGTAGAAATGCCAGCGCCAGGCCAGGTTGTAGAAGGAAATCTTTGGAGGGTTCATCAGGGTGCTCCGCAAGGACGTTATTTTTGTGCATGACGTGTAGGGGCGAGCTTGCTCACGAAAAGCCTGAAGTTGCCGCGTTGAGTCTGATTTACCGCGTCATCGTTCACGTTCTTCGCGAGCAAGCTCGCTCCTACAACGGTTGTGGCTAGAAGCTCATGTCGACCTTGGTCCAGAGCGTGCGCCCCGGTTCATTGATGGCTTGTGGGTCGTTGGCCGGGTAGCCGAACCCGGCGTTGCCGGCCAGGTTCAGGTGCTCGGCGTAGGCCTTGCCAAACAGGTTGTCGACGCCGGTGCTGACCTTGAAGTTTTTGTTGATGCGGTACGCGGCGTTAAGGGAGAACACGCCAAAGCCACCGCTCTTGGCGAAGTCCTTGCCGACCACGTTGCCTTTGTTCTGATCGATGCGGTTCTGCGCTGCGACCACACGCCACAAGGCGCCGGCACTCCAGTCGTCTTCGCTGTAGGTCAGGCCGAAGCGCGCATCCAGCGGCGGCATTTGCGGCAGGGCCTTGCCGTCGCTGCTGTTCTTGCCCCAGGCATAGGCCAGGGTGGCGTCGGCTTTCCAGTTGGAGGTCAGCTTGTAGGCGGCGCCCAATTCACCGCCCATGATCCGCGCATCGATGTTCTGTGCCTGGGAAGTCATGCCCATCATCCCTGGGGTGTAGTTGAACAGGATGTAGTCACGCACCTGGCCGACATAGCCGGAGGCCCAGGCTTCCAGCTCGGCTGTCTTGTATTGCAGGCCGAAGTCCAACTGCGTGGTTTTCTCTGGCTTGACCGCATCGAAGGCATTCAGCGAACCCGCTGGGCCCTTGCCGGGGGAGAACAGCTCCCAGTAGTCCGGGAAGCGTTCGGCGTGGCCGAGGCCGGCGTAGAGGGTCGTCGGGCTGTCGGCCAAGTCATGTTCATAACGTACGAAACCGGACGGCAGCGTGTCGGCACGGGTGTCGCCGGCGGTAGGGTTGGCGCGGCTCATCATGCCGCTGCCGGTGCGCTGGCGGTAATCCTTGGCCGAGGCGCGATCCAGGCGGGCGCCGGTAATCAGCCGGTCGTTGTCGGCGGCGTACCAGGTCAACTCGCCAAACACGCCATAGTTATGGAAGTCGGCGTCCTTGTTGCGGGGCAGGTTCTTGTAGGTGTCGACACCCGCGCTGCTGCGCTGGCGGTGCTCGTTGGTCTGGGCGTCGATGCCGCTGATCAGTTGCACGTCGGCCCAACGCCAGGTGGCCTTGATCCGCGCGCCGAGGGTGCGGCGGTCGACGTTGGATGCCATGGGCCCGGCCATCATCCCGGTGCCCGAGGGCGTGCGCAGGCTGTAGTTGTCCATCACATGGTCGGCGTAGTTGTAGTAGACCTGGGCTTCGACCTTGTCGAGTACCTCGCCGATATTGGACTTCTCGAAACGCAGGCCGAGGCTTTCGCGCAGGAACTGCGAGCCATCCATGCCACGTCCGGCGTAGCGCGCTTCACCATCGCCACGGCCGGCGGTGAGTTCCAGCAAGGTGTCGGCGTCCGGGGTCCAGCCGAGGGCGACGTCGCCATTCCATTTGTCGTAGCGTGAGGCGACGGTGTCGTGGTTGCCGTCCTTGTAGTCATCGGCGTGGGCCTGGTTGCCGATCACGCGGATATACCCCAGCGAGCCACCGGCGGCGGCATCCAGCACTTTGTCGAAACGCCCGTTGGAGCCGGCGAGGATGCTGGCGTTGACCCGCGTGCCCAGTTCGCCGAACTGCTCCGGCTCGCGGTCGAACAGCACCGTGCCGGCCGAGGCGCCAGGGCCCCAGAGTACGGTTTGCGGGCCTTTGATCACGGTGAGCTTGTCGTAGGTTTCCGGTGAGATATAGGAGGTGGGCGCGTCCATGCGGCCAGGGCAGGCGCCGAGCATCATGCTGCCGTTGGTGAGGATATTCAGGCGTGAGCCGAACATGCCGCGCAGCACCGGGTCGCCATTGGTGCCGCCGTTGCGCACCAGGGCGAAGCCTGGGATGGTCTTGAGGTAGTCGCCGCCGTCACTGGCCGGCACCGGCTGGCGTGGGTCCTTGGGGTTGGTGACGATGGTCAGTGGGGAGCTTGGGGCAACGCCGGTAATCACCGTCGGGCTGAGCTCGTTGTGGTGTTCGGCGTGGTCGTCGGCATACGCCTGTGGGGCCAAGAGTGCGCCGCACAAAACGGCGAGCACGGGGGTACATCCCATACGGGTGTCAGCAGGAAACCTGGACATGAAAAATTCCATCAATCAGTCGTAAACAACACGGCCAGCAGCCTGCGGCTGTCTGTGTGAAGGCGGCCGTGCGAAGTTGTGTGTTATTGGCGGTTTACGACTGACTGGGCGGTGCGCGGCTGCGCGCGCCAGGGAAAATGCTCTGCCGGGCATGGCCCAGGCGCGTTGCAGGGGTGAGGGCGTTGGCCGGTGGTGGGGTGCCAAGGGCCACGAATGAAACACTGCCCGGCAGGGCCGGGCAACTGAACAACAGGCTGCAATAGCCGCATTTCTCCCACATGACGTGGTCGGCGGCGGGAGTCTTGGTGTGCTCGGCGGGATGCTTTGGCGCGGCATGGCAGGTGTCGTCCATGGACATTTGCATGGACATGCCGGCGTGATGATCCATCGGCATCGCTTGGGAAATCAGCGGTCCGATAAAGATCATCAGCATGGCGAACAGGCTGATCCAGCTGCCGCGCGCCAGCTTCAGGGGCTGGCGGCGGCGCGTGGTTGACCTGTTGGCGGGAGCACCCATGGGGAGCGGCCTGGGGTGATTACTGGGCGTGCTTGTGCTCGTGGCCGGCCATCGGCGGTACTTTTTGTACCGAGACTTCCACTTTTACCGGCCCGGCCTTTTCGAAGTTCAGGGTCAGGGGGAAGTGCTGGCCGTCGCGCAACTGGCTGCGATCCTTAAGGTCCAGGAGCATCACGTGATAGGCCATCGGTGCGAAGGTCAGCTCGCCCTTGGACGGCACGGCCACGCTGAGCACCTGTTGCATTTTCATCAAGTCGCCCTGCATGACGTGTTCATGCAGCTCGGCCTTGGCCGCTACTGGCGTATCGACGCTGAGCAGGCGGTCCGGGGCGTCACCCTGGTTATGGATCACAAAGTACGCGGCCACCGTCTGCGCATTGGGCGGCAATTCCTGGGACCAGGGATCGCTGACCAGCAAGTCGCCGGCCTTGTAGTCCTCGGCATTGGCAGCACTGAACACAGGCAGCAGCAAGGCCGCCAGAAGCAGGGAAGATTTGAGCATGGCAGTTCTCCAGAACGATTCAAACGCAGTTCAATTGCGAAGTGATCAAACGGCAGGAGAGGCGCGTGGGTTGAGGCTCGGCCATTGCTGGCGCGGAGTCGGGGCTTGCAGGGCGGGTGCTGGCAGGCCAGGGGCCGGGTCGATCCGTGTGAGATACAACTGCGGCACATGCCCCAGTGCCAGCAGCGGCGGCGAGCCCGAGCAGCACCAGCAATGCTGCATGGAGGAATGCTCGTCCTGCTGCGGCGCCGGTATATCCAGCTTGCCCAGGGAGATCGCCACCAACTTGCTGCCATTGGAGGAGCAGAAACTGCCCCACAGCAATTGCTCTGCAGGGCTCTGACCCTGCTGCATCGCCCCGGCCATCGGCATGGCAAACGCGTTGAACAGCACTGCAAGGCAGGCGATCCAGGCAAATGCAAAGCGTTGACGGGCCATGGCGGACAATCCGTAGGGTTAAGCGATCAGGTGGGTATTTAGCCTGATCGGGGGGCATAAGTAAAAAGTGGCGGTGTGGTTTGGTGTCGCAGTGATGTCAAGTTATGCGGCGGGAACGCCATGAACCTGCATATCAACGCCAAGTCCTTTTCGCAGTACCGCAAAAATCGCAGCCAGGTTATCCATGCTTGGGTTGCCATGGGCCGAAAGCATGCGATGCAAGCTTTTGCTCGGTTTGGCCGTCTCCCTTGCCAAACTCTCAAAACCTACAGTGGCGTTGACCAGGTCGCGCAGAATGATGCGGGACAATTCTGGCTCACCGTTGAGAAATAGCGTAGCAGCCTCGTCGAGGAGTGCCTGGGCAAACTCTGGGTCGCGCTGAGCGGCTTCGGCAATCGTGAGTTTATAACTGCGGGTAAGTGCCATGCTGGCTACCTCTTTTGTTCCAGTTTTTTGTCGCGTTTATATTCCTCAATCTCAATCATCGCTCGCCCCAAAGGTAACAAATAGGTTACTAATCAAGCAAGCGGGTGATCCTGACTTATTGAGTGAAACTTGCCAACGCTGTGAGTGTTTCTTGGGGCGTCAAAAACTCCCGATCCACCCCCGCCAACACCGGCCGCTGCAAGACCAGCACCGGCACGCCGAGCTCGCGGGCCACTTGCAGCTTGGGTTCGGTGGCGCTGCTGCCGCTGTTCTTGCTGATCAATACATCGATCTGCCGGCGTTCGAACAACGCCCGTTCATCCTCGAGCAAAAACGGCCCACGGGCGCCGATTACTTCGCAGCGTTCGTTGCCGGGGTAGGTGTCCAGTGCGCGCAAGGTCCAGAACTGCCCGGCGGGGATTTCGTCGAGGTGTTGCAGCGGTTCGCGGCCCAGGGTGAACAGCGGGCGTTGGAAGGGTTGCAAGGCCTCGATCAGCCCGGCCCAGTCGCGCACTTCGCGCCAGTCATCGCCAGGTTGTGGCTGCCAGGCGGGGCGGCGCAGGGCCCAGCAGGGGATATTGCACATTTGTGCGGCTTGGGCGGCGTTGGCGCTGATCTGTGCGGCGTAGGGGTGAGTGGCGTCGAGGATCAGGTTGATGTTTTCGGCGCGGACAAACTGCGCCAACCCCTCGGCGCCGCCGTAACCACCGACGCGCACCCGACATACTAGGTCGCTGGGCACCCGGCCGACCCCGGCCAGGCTGTAGATATGGCGCGGGCCCAGGGTGCGGGCGATGGCCAGGGCTTCAGTCACGCCGCCCAGCAGCAGGATGCGCTTCATAGCGGCTTGATCACTTCCAGCAGGGTGATGGGCAGCGCCTGGCGCCAGGTGTCGAATTCGCCCAGGGGCTGGGCCTGGGCCACATGGATGCGGGTCAGTTCGCCGCCGTGTTGTGCGCGCCAGTTCATCAAGGTCATTTCACTTTGCAGGGTCACGGCATTGGCCACCAGTCGCCCACCCGGGCGCAGGTGTTGCCAGCAGGTGTCGAGCACGCCGTCGCGGGTCACACCGCCGCCGATGAAGATCGCATCGGGCGCTTCCAGCCCCGCAAGGGCCTGGGGCGCGCTGCCGCGAATCAATTGCAGGCCGGGCACGCCGAGGGCATCGCGGTTGTGTTCGATCAACTGCTGGCGACTGGCGTCGGCTTCAATCGCCAGGGCGCGGCAACTGGGGTGGGCGCGCATCCATTCGATGCCGATGGAGCCGCTGCCCGCGCCCACATCCCACAGCAGTTCGCCGGGGCAGGGGGCAAGGCGCGCGAGGGTCATGGCACGCACGTCGCGCTTGGTCAGTTGGCCGTCATGCTTGAAGGCCGCATCCGGCAGGCCGGCCAGGCGCGACAGGCGTGGGCTATTGGCGTCGGCGAGGCAGTCGATGGCGACGAGGTTCAGCGCGGCAATCGGCAGGTCTTGCCAGCTTTCGGCGTTGCCATCAATGCGCCGTTCAGCGCTGCCACCGAGGTGTTCAAACACACTCAGACGGCTCGGGCCAAAACCGCTGTTGCGCAACAGTGCGGCGATAGCGGCCGGGCTCTGGCCGTCGTTGCTCAACACCAGCAAGCGCACACCGCTGGCCAGATGGGCATTGAGCGCGGCCACCGGGCGGGCGACTACCGACAGTGTCACCACATCCTGCAGCGGCCAGCCCAGGCGTGCTGCCGCCAGCGACACGGATGAGGGCGCCGGCAGGATCAGCAGCTCATCCGCCGCCACCTGCCGCGCCAGGCTGGCGCCGACGCCGTAGAACATCGGGTCGCCGCTGGCCAGCACGCATATCGGCTCAAAGCGCCGCGCCAGCAGCGGTTCCAGGGAAAACGGGCTGGGCCACAACTCGCGCTCAGCGCGGATGCACACCGGCAGCAAATCCAGTTGGCGCTGGCCGCCAATGATACGAGAGGCGCGCAACAGAGCATGCCGGGCATTTCTGCCCAGGCCCTTGAAGCCGTCTTCACCGATGCCTACTACCGTCAGCCAGGGCGACATATTGATTCCTTGAACGACATCCGACGGGCAGGCTTTTCATGCCGCCGGACAAAGCAGGCATAATACCGCGCCTTTACCCGTGAACCGGTAGCCCCCGTGAAGCCACTTCCTCTGTCCAGCAGCAAACGCCCCTCGGGTTGCCCGGGGTTGCTGCGCATTGTCCAGGCGTTGGATGGCGGGATTTGCCGGATCAAATTGGCCGGTGGGGCCATTAGCGCTGCGCAGGCCTTGGCCGTGGCGCACGCCGCGCAGGCTTACGCCGGCGGGGTGATCGAGGCGACCAACCGCGCCAACCTGCAGATTCGCGGCATTGGCCCGCAGCATGATGGCTTGATCACGCACCTGCTGGACGCGGGCCTGGGCCCGACCACCGCCGGCGGCGATGACGTACGCAATGTGATGCTCAGCCCCGGCGCTGGCATCGACCGCGCCATGCTGCTGGACACCCGGCCCCTGGCGGACCAGATCCTCGCCACCCTGCAAGCCCATCCACGGTTTCATGAGTTGTCGGCCAAGTTCGCCGTGCAACTGGATGGCGGTGAGGCCCTGGCGATGCTCGAACATCATCACGACCTGTGGTTGTCGGCCTATGCAGCGCAGGGCCAGACACTGTTGGCGTTCGGCCTGGCCGGCTGCCCCGCGCGCGACCTGCCGCTGGCCGCTGTCCCCGTGGACCAAGGGCATGACCTGGTCGTCGCGGTGCTGGAGCGGTTTCTCGACCTGGCCCGGCCCGACCAGAACCGCATGCGTGACCTGCTCACGCAAACGTCTGTGGATAACGTTGTCGGGCGTTTGCACCTGCCCTTGCTAGCCGCCGATGGCTATCGTCGCCGTGCCAGTGCGAGCAGCTTGCGCCTGGGGACTTATCCACAGCGCCAACCCCAGCTGTGCTACGTGGCTGCGGTCACGCCATTGGGGCGGCTGGACTCGGGCATGCTGCGTGGCGCCGCGCAACTGGCCCTCGACCATGGCGACGGCACATTGCGCTTCACCCCGTGGCAGGGCTTGTTGCTGCCCAACCTGGCGCCGGACGCCGCGACCCGCGTGACTGAAGGCCTGGCGCAGTTGGGCTTTCTTTGTTCGGCTGACCAGGCCCTGGCGCGGATGATTGCCTGCACCGGCTCCAGTGGTTGCGCCAAGGCCCAGGCCGACACCAAGGCCGACGCCTTGCACCTGGCCACGCTGCTCCAGGACCACGGCCAGGGCCTTGACGTGCACCTGTCTGGCTGCCCACGCACCTGCGCTGCGGCGCACATTGCCCCGGTCACCTTGCTGGCGGTGGGCGTTGGGCACTACGACCTCTATTTTCGCGATGCAGGCCAGCCGGGTTTCGGCCGCCTGCACGCGCACAACCTTTCTATTGAAGCGGCGGGCGCCGTGTTGCGTGCCCGTCCACGGAGCAACACCGATGATTGATTACATCCGCGACGGTCAGGAGATCTATCGCAACTCCTTTGCGATCATTCGCGCAGAGGCCAAGCTTGATCGCATCCCGGCCGACCTGGAAAAACTCGCCGTGCGGGTGATTCACGCCTGCGGCATGGTCGAGGCCATCGACGGTCTGCAGTTCTCCGAAGGCGCCGGCAAGGCCGGGCGTGATGCCTTGGCCGCTGGCGCGCCGATCCTGTGTGATGCGCGGATGGTCTCCGAAGGCGTGACCCGGGCACGCCTGCCGGCCAACAACCCAGTGATCTGCACATTGCGCGACGACAGCGTGCCGCAGCTGGCGCTGGAGTTGGGCAACACCCGTTCCGCTGCCGCCCTGGAACTGTGGCGCCCGCACCTTGCCGGCAGTGTGGTGGTGATCGGCAATGCGCCCACCGCCTTGTTCTACCTGCTGGAAATGCTTGATGCCGGCGCACCCAAGCCGGCGCTGATCCTCGGTTTCCCGGTGGGTTTTGTCGGCGCCGCCGAGTCCAAGGCGATGCTCGCCGCAGACAGCCGTGGCGTGCCGTTTGTGATCATGCAGGGCCGTCTGGGCGGCAGTGCGATGGCCGCTGCGGCGGTCAACGCCCTGGCCACGGAGGTCGAATGATGCAGGCGCGTGGACGTTTGATCGGCCTGGGCGTCGGCCCCGGCGACCCGGAACTGATCACCCTCAAGGCCCTGCGCCTGCTGCGCGAGTCGCCGGTGGTGGCTTACTTCGTCGCCAAGGGCAAGAAAGGCAATGCGTTTGGCATTATCGAAGAGCATCTGGTGCCCCAGCAGACGCTGATGCCGCTGGTGTACCCGGTGACCACCGAAGCCTTGCCGGCGCCGCTGTCCTATGAGCAGGTGATCAGCGATTTCTACGACGCCGCCAGCGTCGACGTGGCCGCGCACCTGGATGCCGGGCGTGATGTGGCGGTGATCTGCGAAGGCGACCCGTTCTTCTACGGCTCCTACATGTACCTGCATGACCGCCTCGCCGAGCGCTACGACGCCCAGGTCATCCCCGGCGTGTGTTCGATGCTCGGCGGCGCTTCGGTGCTGGGCGCGCCGTTGGTGTATCGCAACCAGAGCCTGTCGGTCTTGTCCGGGGTGCTGCCCCATGACGAACTCAAGCGGCGCCTGGCGGATGCCGATGCGGCGGTGATCATGAAGCTGGGGCGCAACTTCACCAAGGTGCGCCAGGTGCTTGAGGAACTGGGGCTGGCCGGGCGTGCGCTGTATGTCGAGCGCGCCACTATGGCCAACCAGAAAATCGTCGCGCTGGATCAGGTCGAACCCATGTCGTCGCCGTATTTCTCGTTGATCATCGTGCCGGGTGAAAGGTGGCAAGGGTGATGACGCCGGCGATCGTAATCCTCGGCCAGGGCAGCCTGGCCACGGCCCGCAGTATCCAGCAGGTGTACCCCGGCGCGCAGATCCACGGCTTGGCCGGTCGGGTGGACGTTGCAGACCAGACCTACAGCGAATTTGGCGCGACCCTGCGCCAGTTGTATCAGCAGGGCACGCCGATCATTGCCCTGTGCGCGGCAGGCATTGTGATCCGCACGTTGGCCGCACTGTTGCTGGAAAAAGGCGAGGAGCCTGCGGTGCTGGCTGTCGCTGAAGACGGCAGCGCGGTGGTGCCGTTGCTCGGTGGCCTGGGTGGGGTCAATGGCATGGCGCGGGAAATCGCGGCGGCCCTGGGCGTGGCTGCCGCGATTACCACCAGTGGCGAGCTGCGTTTTGGCACCTGCCTGCTCAACCCACCCCAGGGCTATCAACTGGCCGACCTTGAACTGGGCAAGCGCTTTGTCTCGGATCTGCTGGCCGGTGAGCAGGTGCGTATCGAAGGCGCGGCACCGTGGTTGGACCAGGCCAATCTGCCGCAGGATCAGCAGGCGCGCCTGAGCATCCATGTTGGCAGTGCCGAACGTGCGCCAGCGGCCAACGAGTTGCTGATCTATCCGAAGAACACCTGGGTCGCCTGCCGCCCGGGCGCCGAACTGGCTGCACGGGTTCGCCAGGCGTTGCGGCAGGACGGCATCGCTGTGCAGTCGCTGGCATGCCTGTTGGCCGATGAGGCCGACATGGCCAGCGGCCAATTGCATGAAGCGGCGCTGGAACTGGGCGTGCCACTGCGGTTCTGCGCGTTGGCGGCTGGGCCGGATATCGTCATCCATTGCGCTGCTGCGCCGGTGGACCTGGCGCAACTGGGCCGCCCCCGTGGCCGTCTCGCCGTGATCGGCCTGGGCCCTGGCGCTGCCGAACTGATGGTGCCGGCGGTCAAGGCCGAACTGGCGCGTTGCACCGATGTGCTGGGCTACGAAACCTATGTGCGCATGGCCGGGCCGTTTCGTGCCGACCAGGTGCAGCACTGCACCGACAACCGAGAAGAGATGCAGCGGGCGCGGCACGCCTTCGAGCTGGCGGCCCTGGGTCGTTCGGTGGTGGTGGTGTCTTCTGGCGACCCTGGTGTATTCGCCATGGCTGCGGCGGTGCTGGAGGCGCTGCATGAGTCCAGCGACCCGGCCTGGCAGCGGGTCGAGCTGGAAATCCTGCCGGGGGTCTCGGCCTCCCTCGCCACGGCGGCCCAGGCGGGTGCGCCGCTGGGGCATGACTTCTGCGTGATGTCGCTGTCGGACAACCTCAAGCCCTGGTCCATCATCGAAAAACGCCTGGACCTGGCATGCCAGGCCGACCTGGCCCTGGCGTTCTACAACCCCATCTCCCGTTCGCGCCCATGGCAATTGGGACGCGCCCTGGAAATCGTCGCCCAGCACCGTGTCGCCGCAACGCCCGTGGTGTTGGGGCGTGATATTGGTCGCCCCGGGCAGACGCTGCGCACCCTCACCCTGGGCCAACTCACACCGGACCAGGTGGACATGCGCACCATGGTGCTGATCGGTTCGTCCACCACCTGCGCGTTCCCGCGGCTGGGCGGTGGTGAGTGGGTATACACGCCGCGCTGGTACGGTGAGAGGCCAATCTGCTGATGCAACAGCGGCCCCGCAAGGGGGCCGCTGCCGGGTATGAAAAGGCCAGCCCCCCGCGGCGACATTTCCGTATCCAATGGGGCTGTTTCGACACACCAGTCACGGTTTCTCGCCTTACCGTTACAGAAAGCAAACCTGCGCTTTATCAGGCTTGGCGCCCTGCCCAGTGTTTGCGGGAGCTGGCGCTGACGGGTGTTTTTTGCGCACGGCTTTCTGCTCTGCCCAGGGCCCTGAAAAAAAACGTCTGGGCCGGCTAGTGTTGGCAGTAGACCCGTGTGGGTTTTTGTGGAGATACATTCATGGAGAGAAAACATAAACGAATCAATGTGGCGAAAAAGAGCAAGTTGATTGCCGCCTACCGTTTACCGGTGAGCGCGCAGTCGTCGGGATCGCAATTACCCGCCGAGGCACAGGTTGACCTCAATGGTGCGGTGATTAACAACAGTGTGTTCTCGTTTGTCGCGGGCATGAGCCATCTCAACAAGGAATACACCCGCAAGAGTTACCTGTTGGCCAGCAGCTATGTGAGTGAAGTGCTGAAAGTGAAGCGCGGCAGCCAGGACTGGTATGACGAGTTCATCAAGGTCATGACCAGCCTGGGGTGGTTGCCGATACGCAGCAGTTTCGAGCGGGTAACAACCTCAAGGAAAGGCCTGACGGTGCAGATGGCGGCGCTCAATATCATCACGTCCACCGTGGCCTCGACCTCCCTTGCAGGCCCGTTGGCCATGGCGTTGCCCAAGTTGGCGGCGGATGCCTTCGACGCGCTGAAGCAGGCGGCGGCACCGTTTGATCTGTTCAAGCGCAACATTGTCACCCATGAAGGCGGTGACTTTGGCCTGGCGTCCTGTTCTGAAGTTGATGGCGAAGTGCTGATGATTTTAGTGACCTACAGCGCCCAGGGCGTCAGCAAGAAACTGGGCATCCCGTTTTTCGAATGGGACAGCTCCACGGTCGAAGCCTTCAGTGGTCAGACCTGCCTGATGCTCAACCCGGCGGTGGTCAATGAGGCAACCCTCAACCAGTTGCGCAGGAGTGCAGGCGACAAGGTCTTGAAGGCCATAGTCCAATACCGGATTTGACCGCTGCCTCAGGGCACCAGATAACCGCGTATCCCGGTAAAGATGATCTGCGCGGCCAGCGCGCACACGAACAGGCCCATCAGGCGGCTGACAATCTGCAGGCCCTGGTCACCAAGGATGCGTTCGATCCGATTGGACAGGTACAGCACCACGCCTACCGTCAGGCTGGCCAGGGCAATGCTGAGAATCGCCATGAACTTGTCGTCCCAATGGGGCTGGCTGACCCCCATCACCAGCAGTGCGCCGATGGTGCCCGGGCCGACGGTCAGGGGAATGGTCAGGGGGACGATGGTCACGTCCTGCTGCACATTGTCGGTCTGCACCGCTGACTTGCCTTGGGCCATGCCCAGGGCCGAAATGAACAACACACTGCCGGCGCCGATGCGAAAGGCGTCCACGGTGATGCCAAACACACTGAAAATTACCCGGCCAAACAGGTAGAGCAACACGCTCGACACCAGCGTCGCCAGGGCGACCTTCCAGGCCAGGCGCCGCCGTTCCTTGCTGGAATAGCCGCGGGTCAGGCTGATAAAGCAGGACAGGACGAAGAAGGGGCTGTACAGCACCAGCATCTTCAAATAAACGCTGAACAACACATGGAGCATGGTGGAAGCTCACAGCGAAGGAAGGGCGAGGGGGAGTCTATCAGGCTTGCGGGCTTTCTGTGGCTAGGGGGCTTTCTGTGAAGAGTAGGCTTTTTGTGGAGAGTGGGCTTTTTGTGGAGAGTGGGCTTTCTGTGGCGAGGGGCTTGTCCCCCGTTGGGCTGCGAAGCGGCCCCACCCGCCTCACTGAGTTCTTTCAGTTAAATCCGGATAGCAGGTTTTAGGGCCGCTTCGCGGCCCAACGGGGGACAAGCCCCCTCGCCACAGGGAGCCTCCTTGCCTCAGGAAATGTGCGCCTGCTCCGCCGGCTGCTCACGCTGTGTCACCCAGTACTCCACCAGTTCGCGCAGTTGCGACAACTCCACCGGCTTGGCCATATGCCCATCCATCCCGGCCTGGCGTGCGCGTTCCTTGTGTTCCGAGAGAATGTGCGCGGTCAGTGCCACCACTGGCGTGCGGGTGCGCTGGTTGCTGACCTCCCAGACCCGCAGCTGCTGGGTCGCGGAGAAGCCATCGAGGATCGGCATTTCGCAGTCCATCAACACCAGGTCGTAACGCTGGGCCTTCATCGCCTGCAACGCTTCCTCGCCATTGCTGGCGGTATCGGGTTGCAGGTTGAGCTTGCCGAGCATGCCGCGAATCACTTTGGTGGAGATGCTGTTGTCTTCGGCCACCAGGATGCGGAAATCACTGGGCACGGTGACGGCCACGGGAACGTTCGGCGTGGTGTGGCGGGGTTGGACCACGCCTTTGTTGCGCTGGGTCAGTTCGTCGGCCAGGGTGGTCTTGAGGGTGTAGCCCGCGACCGGCTTGGCCAGGATGCGTTTGATCCCGCAGTTGCGCGCGATGATCTTGCTCGGTGCGTTGCTGATGCCGGTGAGCATGATCAGCAGGATGTCGTGGTTCAGGCTCGGGTCTTCCTTGATCTTCGCCGCCAGTTGCATGCCGGTCATGCCGGGCATGTTCTGGTCCAGCAGCACCACGTCGAAATAGTCGCGCAGGTGCGCCTTGGTGCGCAGCAAGGCCAGGGCTTCCTTGCCCGACGGCACGGAGCTGACATTCAGGCCCCAGGCGGTGCATTGCTGCACCAGCACTTTGCGGCAGGTGTCGTTGTCGTCCACCACCAACACCCGCGCGCCTTGCAGTGGGCCGTCGAGATCGGAGGTCGGGTGCTCCAGGCGCTCGGGGTCCAGCGGCAAGGTCAGCCACAGGGTGCTGCCTTGCTGGCTGCCAGCCTTGATGCCGAACTCGCCATTCATCAACAGGATCAGTTGGCGGGCGATCACTAGGCCGAGGTGGCCGCTCAGGCGGGTGGCCGAGAGGAAGTTCTTGCTGTGCAGTTCGCTGTGCAGCAGGGCGTCGCGCTCGGCGGCTTCCATTGGCAGGCCGCTGTCTTGCACGGCGATGCGCAGACGCGGTTTGCTGTTGCGCTCATCCAGGGCGACCACGATCAGCACTTCACCTTCGTCGGTCTTTTGCAGGGCATTTTCCAGCAGGCTCAGCAGGGCCTGGCGCAGGCGTGTGGGATCGCCACTGATGACCCGTGGTACCTGGGGCTGGATAAAGCTGATCAGTTCGACGTTCTGCTGCTCGGCCTTGGCGCGGAAAATACTCAGGCAGTCTTCGATCAGGGCATTGAGGTCGAACTGCACATCGTCCAGTTCAATCTGCCCGGATTCGAGCTTGGAGATGTCGAGAATCTCGTTGATCAGGGTCAGCAATTCATTGCCGGCGCTGTGGATAGTCTGCACGTAGTCGCGCTGCTTGACCGACAAAGGCGTGCCCAGCAGCAATTCGGTCATGCCCAGTACGCCGTTCATGGGCGTGCGGATTTCATGGCTGATCTTGGCCAGGAACTCGGCCTTGGCCGCGATTTCGGCGTTGCTGGCCGCCAGGTCGCGACTGAGGCTGAAGCGATCCTCGACGATGCTGCGCTGACGCTCGCCCAAGGCCTGGCTCATCAACAGGCCGCTGATGCAGATCACCGCCAGCAGGGTGATGATCAGGCCTTGCGGGGCTACCAGAGTCAGGCCTAGCAGGGCCGGAAGGATAATCAGCGTGCCGGTGTTGAACACCACCATGGCGAGCAAGAACAGGCGGGCAGGCCGGTAGCCTTTTTGCCAATGGTAGGCCGAGACAAACAGCATGCTCAGTCCGGCCAGCGCCACCAGGGCATAGGTGATGATGTTCAGCGGCAGGGTGTTGACGAACAGCAGCAACAGGCCGCACAGAACGATCAGCAGGATATCGGCCATTAACAGCTTGTTCAGCGGGTGCGGACCCAGTGGCGCAAAGAAGCGGTAGGCGAACATCAAGCCGCATGGCGCGGTCAGCAGCAGCGCCATATAGGCGCCTGGCGTTTGCAGCGCGTGCCAGTTCGGCAGCCAGGGGCCCAGCAGGTTGAGCAGCAGCAACAGGCTGAGCAACAGCAGCACCTCGCAGGCCGCCAGCCACAGGCTGCTGCGCGAGCGATGGTAGGCGTAGCGGGTAAGGTTGTGCAGGATCAGCATCAGCAGGCAGCCGAACAGCAGGCCATAGACCAGGGTCTGGGTCTGGTTGGCGGCGGCCATCACGGCCGGCTCAAGGGTCAGGTACGGCCGCAGTTCGTGCTCCGAGACCAGGCGCACGTACACATCCAGGGGTTTCTGGCTCTGGGGCATGGGCAGCATGAAGTCGCTGCTCGGTAGCGGGCGTTCAGCCTGGGGTTGGCGAGTGCCGGTATTCACTTGCTCGATCAGCGTGTCGCCGTCCAGCACGTACAGATTGAGGTGCGCCAGGTCCGGCGCGAACACCCGCAGCACTTGCTCGTGCTTGCCGGGCTGCAGCCTGAAACGTACCCACAGCGCGCCATGGGGCTCGGCGGCGGTGATCCGCTCCAGTTCGATGGGGCTGAATTGGTTGTTGTAGCGCGGGGAGCGAATGTCGCTCAGTTGCAGGTCGGCCTGTTCATCAAGCAATACGGCCCAGCCACTGCCTTGCGCGACGGCCTGGGCCGGCAACAGACAGAGCAAGGTCAGCAGGCTGACAGTAAAAACTATGGCGATCCTGAGCCAGCGCACGGCGAAATCCCTTCGTAGGTTGATGCACGGGGTTAACTATGCGCGGGACCGCAATAGGACGGCAAGAGCCAAAGGCCCTTGCCTAGCCGAACGGATAGCTGGTTACTGATCTTCACCGCGCTCACGGGCAATGGCACGGTAGCCAATGTCCTTGCGGTAGAAGCAGCCCTGCCAGTCGATCTTGGCGGCCAGCTTGTACGCTTGCTGCTGGGCGGCATCGACACTGGCGCCCATGGCAGTGGCGCACAGCACACGACCACCTGCGGTGACGACCTGGCCATCCTTGAGCGCGGTCCCCGCGTGGAACACCTTGCCTTCCAGTGTGGCGGCTGCATCCAGACCCTGGATCACATCACCCTTGGCGTAGTCGGCAGGGTAGCCACCTGCGGCCAGCACGATACCGACGCTTGGGCGCGGGTCCCATTGTGCTTCAACCTTGTCCAGCGCTTGGGCCAGGGCGGCCTCTACCAGCAGCACCAGGCTCGACTGCAGGCGCAGCATCACCGGTTGGGTTTCCGGGTCGCCGAAGCGGCAGTTGAACTCGATGACTTTCGGGTTGCCGGCCTTGTCGATCATCAGGCCTGCGTACAGGAAGCCAGTGTAGACATTGCCTTCATCGGCCATGCCGCGCACGGTCGGCCAGATCACCAGGTCCATGACGCGCTGGTGCACCTCGGCGGTGACCACCGGGGCAGGGGAGTAGGCACCCATGCCACCGGTGTTCGGGCCGGTGTCGCCGTCGCCGACGCGCTTGTGGTCCTGGCTGGTGGCCATCGGCAAGACGTTCTTGCCGTCGACCATCACGATGAAGCTGGCTTCTTCGCCGTCGAGGAATTCTTCGATCACTACCCGCGAACCGGCATCACCGAAGGCATTGCCGGCGAGCATGTCGCGCACGGCGTCTTCGGCTTCCTGCAGGGTCATCGCCACGATCACGCCTTTTCCGGCGGCCAGGCCATCGGCCTTGATCACGATCGGGGCGCCTTTTTCACGCAGGTAAGCCAGGGCCGGCTCGATCTCGGTGAAGTTCTGGTAGTCGGCGGTCGGGATCTTGTGGCGAGCCAGGAAGTCCTTGGTGAAGGCTTTCGAGCCTTCCAGCTGGGCCGCGCCGGCAGTGGGGCCGAAGCAGTCCAGGCCACGGCTGCGGAACAGGTCCACGACGCCCGCCACCAGCGGTACTTCCGGGCCGACGATGGTCAGGGACACGTTCTTTTGTGCAAAGTCGGCCAGTTGCTCAAGGGCCAATACGTCGATGGCGACGTTTTCGCACTTGGCTTCAATGGCGGTACCGGCGTTGCCGGGAGCGACGAAGACTTTCTGCACGCGTGGGTCTTGGGCAACTTTCCAGGCCAGGGCGTGTTCACGGCCACCGCTGCCAATGATCAAAACATTCATTTCAAAAACCTCGAATTCTGTAGGCGCTGCAGGAGCGCTTTAAAATGTGGGAGCGGGCTTGCTCGCGAAAGCGGTGGGCCTGTGAGGAATGTGTCGAATGACACACCCCATTCGCGAGCAAGCCCGCTCCCACATAACCCCCTCCCACATTTGGATCAGTGACGGAAGTGGCGCATGCCAGTGAAGACCATCGCGATACCGGCTTCATCAGCCGCGGCGATCACCTCGGCATCACGCATCGAGCCGCCCGGTTGGATCACGGCAGTCACGCCCGCTTTGGCGGCGTTGTCCAGGCCATCGCGGAACGGGAAGAATGCGTCGGAAGCCATCACCGAACCCACCACCTGCAAACCGGCGTGTTCGGCCTTGATCGCGGCGATACGCGCCGAGTTCACCCGGCTCATCTGGCCAGCGCCGACACCGATGGTCTGGCGGTTCTTGGCGTAGACGATGGCGTTGGATTTAACGTACTTGGCCACTTTCCAGGCGAAGATCAGGTCGTTGATCTCTTGCTCGGTCGGTGCGCGCTTGGTCACCACTTTAAGGTCTTCGCTGCCGATCATGCCGATGTCGCGGCTCTGTACCAGCAAGCCGCCATTGACGCGCTTGTAGTCCCAGGCAGCGGCGCGGTCAGCCGACCATTCGCCGCAGGCCAACAGGCGTACATTGGCCTTGGCCGCAACGATGGCACGGGCTTCGTCGCTAACGCTTGGTGCGATGATCACTTCAACGAACTGACGCTCGACGATAGCCTTGGCGGTCTCGGCGTCCAGTTCGCGGTTGAAGGCAATGATGCCGCCGAATGCCGATTCGGTATCGGTGGCGTAGGCCAGTTCGTAGGCCTGGCGGATCCCGCCTTCGGCGTCCGGGCTCACGGCCACGCCGCATGGGTTGGCGTGCTTGACGATCACACAGGCCGGCTTGACGAAGCTCTTCACGCATTCCAGCGCGGCGTCGGTATCGGCCACGTTGTTGTAGGACAGCTCTTTGCCTTGCAGTTGGGTCGCGGTGGCGATCCCCACTTCGGCAGGCTTGGCTTCCACGTAGAACGCCGCGCTCTGGTGCGGGTTCTCGCCGTAGCGCATTTCCTGGGCCTTGATGAACTGGCTGTTGAAGGTGCGCGGGAACTGGCTGCGGCCTTCAGTGCTGAGGGTCTCGGCGGCCTGGTTCACGGTGCCCATGTAGTTGGCGATCATGCCGTCGTAGGCGGCGGTGTGTTCGAAGGCCTTGAGCATCAGGTCGAAACGCTGGGCGTAGGTCAGGCCGCCGGCTTTCAGGCTTTCCAATACCTGGGCGTAGTCGCTGGCGTTGACCACGATGGCCACGTCTTTGTGGTTCTTGGCCGCCGAGCGCACCATGGTCGGGCCGCCGATATCGATGTTTTCGATAGCGGTCGGCAAGTCGCAGCCTGGCTTGTTGATGGTGGCTTCGAACGGGTAGAGGTTAACGGCCACCAGGTCGATCGGCTTGATGCCGTGCTCGTTCATGATGGCGTCGTCGATACCGCGACGGCCGAGAATGCCGCCATGGATTTTCGGGTGCAGGGTCTTGACCCGACCGTCCATCATTTCTGCGAAACCGGTGTAGTCCGCGACTTCTACTGCGGCCACGCCGTTGTCCTGCAGCAGTTTGAAGGTCCCGCCCGTGGAGAGGATTTCCACACCCAGGGCTTCCAGCTCCCGGGCAAATTCGAGGATCCCGGTCTTGTCGGAAACACTGATCAAGGCGCGGCGGATCGGCAGGCGGGTAGTCTGGTCGGTCATCTCAATTTCCATCAAAAGCAAAGGAGTCAGCAAAAAAGGCGACCGGTTTTACGCGGGCGCCTTTCTGGTTTGATTGAATGCTTACAGCAAATCGTATTGTTTGAGCTTCTTGCGCAGGGTCCCACGGTTCAGGCCCAGCAGCTCACTGGCTTTGGTCTGGTTGCCCTTGACGTAGTTCATCACGCTTTCGAGCAAGGGCGCCTCGACTTCGGAGAGCACCAGGTTGTACACATCCGTGACGGCCGCGCCCTCAAGGTGGGCGAAATAATTGTGCAGCGCTTTCTCGACGCTCCCGCGAAGGGTCTGGCCTTCTTCGCTCGGCGTGTTGAGGTGCTGTTTCAAATTGACGTTGTCGCTCACGGGTGTTGTTCCACTCACTAAAGTCTCGGTCATCATCGTCATGCGGCCACCCCTTCTCCGTCCCCTGCTCTCAGGCTCTTGTCTCGTTCGGCAAAGAACTCACGAACGGCGGTGACCTGTGCTTGCGTTTCATCCAAACGATTGAACCCGGCGCGAAACTCTTTGGCGCCGGGCAGGGTTGCGAGATACCAACCCACATGCTTGCGAGCAATGCGCGCACCCATCACATCCCCATAGAAGGTGTGCAGGGCGGCCAGATGCTCTAGCAGAATACGTTCCACCTCGATCAGCCCCGGTGCCGGCATGATTTGGCCGGTACGCAGGAAATGCTCGATCTCACGGAAAATCCATGGCCGCCCTTGGGCGGCTCGGCCGATCAACAGGCCATCGGCACCGGTTGCGTGCAGCACGCGCCGGGCTTTCTCGGCCGAATCGATGTCGCCGTTGGCAAAGACCGGAATCGACACCGCCTGCTTGATCGCAGCAATGGTGTCGTATTCGGCTTCACCGGTATAAAGGTCAGCGCGGGTGCGGCCATGCACCGCCAATGCTGTAATGCCTGCCTGTTCGGCGATCTTCGCCACCGTCAGGCCGTTCTTGTTGTCCCGGTCCCAGCCGGTACGGATCTTCAGGGTGACCGGTACATCCACGGCGCCGACAACGGCCTGCAGGATCTCGGCCACCAGTTGCTCATCCTTCAACAGGGCGGAACCGGCGGCCTTGTTGCAGACCTTCTTGGCCGGGCAGCCCATGTTGATATCAATAATCTGTGCACCCAGCTCTACGTTGGCCCGGGCCGCATCCGCCAGCATTTGTGCATCACCACCGGCGATCTGTACCGAGCGGGGCTCGGGATCACCTTCGTGGATCATGCGCATCCGCGATTTGCGGGTGTTCCACAAGCTCATGTCGCTGGTGACCATTTCCGAAACTACGAGGCCTGCGCCCAAACGTTTGCACAGCTGACGAAAGGGCTGGTCGGTGACACCCGCCATTGGGGCGAGAATCAAAGCGTTTGGCAATGTATATGGGCCGATGCGTACCGCCGACATAGGACTTCCCTGTTGTGGGGCCGGATCATTAGAGTTCGAAAAAGGGTTGGCATGATACCCGCTCTCGATGACTGGTTAAAGGCTGAATTGGATAAAATCTGAGCAGTTATTTTCTTATCGCCGGCGGTTTGGTCGCGGACGGACAAGTCAATAACCTGCCGTCCGAACCTTGACGCGCGCCGCCAATCACTCGGGGGAGTGGAAACTGAGACTGTAGTTCACGGCTTTGTTGCCCGGGTCGAGAATGTCCAGGGCGATATGGATCGGAGTCTGGGACGGCATCTCGGTCTGGCCGGCCAGTTCACCGCTGAGGTACTCGGCAGGCTTGAAGCGCCGGCTGGCGATCATCCGGCCATTGAGGTCGGCAAAGCGCAGCTCCAGCAGCGGGAACGGCTGGGAGAATGTGGCGCGGTTGTAGATGATCGCATCCACCACCAGGGCGCCGGCGAACTCGGGATGGCTGCGCACCACCAGGTTGCTGCTCTTTATATGGGCGATATCGACCCGCGATGGCACGGTGCAGCCCAGTTTCGGGCACAGTTCCTGGAACCATGGCCGGTACTTGTCCTGGCGGGCCAGGTCGTCGAACTGGTAGGCGATGTACTGGCCGGCGAGGGTGGCGGCGGCCAGCAGCACCAGGGTCAGCCAGAACAGGCGGCGGCCCCAGCCGGCGGGACGTTTGCCGGTATAGAGATGCAGCGGGTCGTCTTCCAGGTCCTGCAGCATCTCGTCATGGGCGTTGGACGTGGCGCGAGGGCGCTTGCGGCGCGGTTCCGGCTCGTCCGGTTCGCTGCCGAGCGTCGGCTCGGGCGGGTCGAGGGCGTCGGCGGTATGCAGCGCCGTCGGCTCGTCGTCCACCTCGTGAAGGTCGAAGGACATCGAAGGTTCGGTGCGCAGGGATTTGCCTGTGGCTACTGGCGCCGGCTCGGCTTCCTCCTCGGTGTGGGCGATTGTCGCAGCCCGTTCGTCCGGAGGATCGCTGAACAGGCTGGCGGCCCACTGTTCCTCTTCGGCCTTGGCGGTGTCGCGGCTGGCGCTCATCGACTCGTCTTTTTGCCGGCGGTCAGCGCTGGCCTGGCGCCGGTCGCTGCCCAGGGGCTGGGTGTGCTGGATCTCCCGGCGCTCCAGCTTGGCCAGTTCTTCGTCGAGGTCCAGGTTGTCCAGGTCCAGCTCTTCGGCGCTCCATTGCTTCTGGCTGATGGCGCGCGGCGCTGTTTCGGCGCTCGGCGCTTCAGGTGCGTGTGCGCGCTGCTCCAGCAACTGGCGGGCAGCGTTGAACACTTGCAGGCAAGAGCCACAGCGAACCACGCCACGGGCCACGCTCAGTTGAGCATGGCTGACGCGGAAACGGGTTTGGCAATGCGGGCACTGGGTGACGAAACTGTCGGTCATGCGGCCATCCGATTCATGCAGGCGCTCATTCTAGCGCCGACGACCGCTGATGCGTACCCAGCCATCGCGGTTGGCGATGGGGTCTAGGTCAAAGTCCTGGGCATAGGCGGCGGCGACTTCTTCACCCTGCTCGGCGAGGATCCCCGACAACGCCAGGCGCCCGCCTGGCTTGACCAGGCTCGACAGTTGCGGGGCCAGTGAGACCAGCGGCCCGGCAAGGATATTGGCGACCAATACGTCGGCCTGGACCTGGGGTAACTGCTCCGGTAGGTACAGTGGGAATTTGTCTTCAGGGATGTTGTTGCGCCCGGCGTTATCGCGGGAGGCTTCCAGGGCCTGCACGTCGATATCGGTGCCGACCGCTTCCTGGGCGCCCAGCAGCAGCGCGGCGATGGCCAGGATCCCCGAGCCGCAGCCGAAGTCCAGCACGTTGCAGCCTTGCAAGTCCTGGCCGTCGAGCCATTCCAGGCACAGGGCGGTGGTCGGGTGGGTGCCGGTACCGAACGCCAGGCCCGGGTCCAGCAGCAGGTTGACGGCCTCAGGCTCCGGGGCGGCATGCCAGCTTGGCACGATCCACAGACGCTGGCCGAAACGCATGGGCTGGAAGTTGTCCATCCAGCTGCGTTCCCAGTCCTGGTCTTCGATCACTTCACTGTGGTGCTCGGGCAATGGGCCGCCGGTCAGCAGTTCCATGTGGGCAAACACGCTGGCGGCGTCGGTGCCGTCTTCGAACAGGGCCAGCAGGTGGGTGTGGGACCACAGGGGGGTGGTGTTCAGCTCAGGCTCGAAAATCGGTTGGTCTTCGGCGTCCATGAAGGTCACCGATACGGCGCCCACTTCGAGGAACGCGTCTTCATAGGTTTCGGCTTGTTCTGGGCTGATGGCGAGACGGACTTGCAGCCAAGGCATGGCGGGCACCTTTGAAAAAAATGAGTGTGCAGCGGGGTGGGCTGCGAAAGGGCGCAAGTTTACGCGAGAGCAGGCCAGAAGACGACAGTGCCGACGATATGCGCTGCAGCGGGTGTACATGGAGCAAAATGTGGGAGCGGGCTTGCTCGCGAATGCGGTGGGTCAGTGATGGACATGTTGACTGATACACCGCATTCGCGAGCAAGCCCGCTCCCACATTTGGATTGTGTGCATCCATAAACAACAAAACCGCCCGAAGGCGGCTTTGTTGGGTGGAGCACTTACTGGTTGGCCAGCTTGTGTTCCAGGTAGTGAATGTTCACACCACCTTCGCAGAAGCCTTCATCACGAACCAGATCCCGATGCAGTGGGATGTTGGTCTTGATGCCGTCGACCACGATTTCGTCCAGGGCGTTGCGCATACGGGCCATGGCCTCGTCGCGGGTGGCGCCCCAGGTGATCAGCTTGCCGATCAGCGAGTCGTAGTTGGACGGAACCTTGTAGCCGCTGTACAGGTGCGAATCCACACGCACGCCGTTGCCGCCTGGCGCATGGAAATGCTTGACCAGGCCAGGGCTTGGGATAAAGGTCTTGGGGTCTTCGGCGTTGATCCGGCACTCCAGGGAGTGGCCGTGCATCTTCACGTCGTCCTGGGTGAAGGACAGCACGTTGCCAGCGGCGATGCTCAGCATCTCCTTGACGATATCGATACCGGTGACCATCTCCGAAACCGGATGCTCTACCTGCACGCGAGTGTTCATCTCGATGAAGTAGAAGCGGCCGTTCTCGTAGAGGAACTCGAAAGTCCCGGCGCCACGGTAGTTGATATCGATGCAAGCCTTGACGCAGCGAGCCAGGACTTCCTGGCGTGCCTTTTCATCCAGGCCAGGAGCCGGAGCTTCTTCCAGGACCTTCTGGTGACGGCGTTGCAGCGAGCAATCGCGGTCGCCCAGGTGGATGGCGTGGCCTTGGCCGTCGGACAGTACCTGGACTTCCACGTGACGTGGGTTGGTCAGGTATTTTTCCAGGTAAACCATCGGGTTGCCGAACCAGGCGCCCGCTTCCGAGCGAGTCTGCTTGGCCGCTTCGATCAGGTCTTCTTCCTTGTGCACCACGCGCATGCCGCGACCACCGCCGCCGCCGGCGGCCTTGATGATCACCGGGTAACCGACTTCGCGACCAATGCGCAGGGCGGTTTCCTCGTCTTCAGGCAGCGGGCCGTCGGAACCTGGAACGGTTGGCACACCGGCTGCGATCATGGCGTCCTTGGCCGAAACCTTGTCGCCCATCAGGCGAATGGTCTCGGCTTTCGGGCCGATGAAGGCGAAACCGGATTTTTCCACCTGTTCGGCGAAGTCGGCGTTTTCCGCGAGGAAGCCGTAGCCAGGGTGGATGCCATCGGCGCCAGTTACTTCAGCAGCGGCGATGATGTTCGAGACCTTCAGGTACGAGTTCGTGGCCAGTGGCGGGCCGATGCAGATGCTTTCGTCCGCCAGTTTCACGTGCATCAGTTCGGTATCGGCCGTCGAGTAAACAGCGACGGTCTTGATGCCCTCTTCCTTACAGGCGCGCAGGATACGCAGCGCGATCTCGCCGCGGTTGGCGATCAGGACTTTTTGCAGTTTCTTCGCAGGTTTCAACATCGAAGGCGCTCCGCGGTTCAAACGATGGTGAACAGCGGCTGGTCGTACTCAACCGGCTGACCGTTTTCTACCAGGATGGATTCGATGACGCCGGCTTTTTCGGCCGTGATGTGGTTCATCATTTTCATCGCTTCCACGATGCAGATGGTGTCGCCCACTTTCACAGTCTTGCCCACTTCAACGAAGGCTGGCGAGGTCGGTGCCGGGGTGCGGTAGAAAGTACCGACCATTGGCGACTTGACCACGAAACCGTTGAGCACTGGCGCGGCCGGTGCGGCGGGAGCGGCGGCAGCAGCAGGTGCGGCGGCCGGAGCAGCAGCGGCTGGAGCCGGCGCTTGCATCTGCGGCGCGTAGAACTGTTGGGCCGGGGTCTTGCTGTGACGGCTGATCCGTACGGACTCTTCGCCTTCCTTGATTTCCAGCTCGTCGATACCGGATTCTTCCAGCAGTTCGATCAGTTTCTTAACTTTACGGATATCCATGAATCATCAACTCCCAAGGGTCGGTCAGGGGCGTTTAGCCTGTTCTTCAATTTGTTCCAGGGCGGCCTCCAGGGCCAGTCGGTAACCGCTGGCGCCAAGGCCGCAGATCACTCCTACCGCTACGTCGGAGAAGTAAGAGTGATGGCGGAAAGCTTCGCGTTTGTGCACGTTCGATAAATGCACTTCGATGAATGGGATGCTCACCGCCAGCAGCGCGTCACGTAATGCAACGCTTGTGTGCGTAAAAGCGGCGGGATTGATCAGGATAAAGTCCACGCCTTCGCTGCGCGCGGCGTGAATGCGATCAATCAATTCATACTCGGCATTGCTTTGCAGGTAGAGCAGATGGTGGCCGGCTTCACGGGCCCGTCGTTCCAGATCGAGGTTGATCTGTTCGAGGGTGACTGCACCGTACACACCCGGTTCGCGGGTGCCGAGCAGGTTCAGGTTGGGTCCGTGAAGAACCAGTAAGGTCGCCATCGGCTGTTCCTTGTTATTGGATGTGGGTACGTCAGAACCCGGCGACTATGCCGCAAAGCCTTTATGACTGTCCAGTTCTCTGCAATAGCCAGCACGATTAGCGAGGATTGCGCAAAGTATGTGACCGAGGCGCACGATCCGGTCATTGGTAACACGGTCCCGAGTACGCAGGAGATCAAAATGTGGGAGCGGGCTTGCTCGCGAATGCGGTGTATCAGTCAACATGTCCATCACTGACCCACCGCATTCGCGAGCAAGCCCGCTCCCACATTTTTGATTCCCGTCTGATTTGGGAGATGGCGTCAGACGCGGAAGGCCTGCACGGCTGTATTAAGCTGCCCGCCGAGCACCAACAAATGCTCACCCTGGCTGCGGCCCTGGCCAATGCGCAGCAGGTTGTCTTCGCCCAGTTGGTGGATGCGCTCGCTGTTATCACGGATCTCACTGACTGCGCCGCTCTGCTGGGCCGTGACATCGGCAATGCGGATGGCCGTGTCGGAAATGGTCTGGATCGCGCCGACGATTTCATCCAGCGCACCATCCGCTGCTTGGGCCTGCTGGGCGGTGGCTTCGGCATGTTCGACCTGGGCGCGCATGCCCTCCACCGATTGCCGTGCTGCAGTTTGCAGGCCGGCGATCAGGGTCTGGATCTGGGCGGTGGCGCCCGCCGTGCGCTGGGCCAGGGAGCGTACTTCGTCGGCGACCACGGCAAACCCGCGCCCGGCTTCACCGGCGCGGGCGGCTTCGATGGCGGCGTTGAGCGCCAGCAGGTTGGTCTGGTCGGCAATCGAGCGAATCACCGTCAGCACGCTGCCAATGGTTGCGGACTCTTCGGCGAGTTTTTCGATCATCTGCGCATTGTCTTGCACTTCGCCCACCAGCGCGTGCAGGCCGGTGAGGCTCAAGCCGATCACCCGCTGGCCGTGCTCCACGGCCTCGCCGGCACTGCGGCTGGCCCCGGCGGCCTGACTGGCGTCGCCGGCAACCTGCTGGATCGTGGCTTCCAATTCGCCCAATGAATCACGGATTTGCGCAGTGTCGCCGGCCTGGCGCTCGGCCCCGTCGTGCAGGCCGCCGCTCAGCTCGGCCAGGGCGCGGCTGCTGCCGGCCACTTGCTCGGCATTCGTGCGAATAGTGCCCACCAGGTTCACCAGGTAAGCCCGCAGGCGATTGAGCGAGGCTTCAATGTCATGCAGTTCGCGGTTGGTCGCGCCCAGGGCGATCTGTTGGCTGAAGTCGCCCTCGGCCCAGGTCGACAACGCCGGCGCCAGGCTGGTGAGCACCCGCGCCAGGCGGCGTTGCAGGGTATCGATGAGCAGGGCGATCAGGAGGATCAGGCCGATCATCACGCCTTGGATCATGCGCACTTCACCCTGGATTTTGGCGTGCTGGGCACGGACTTCAGGCTCCAGCGCGGCGATCGCTTGCTGCACGGTGTTGATTTTCAGGTGGGTTGCGGCGGCCAGTTCAGTGCGTTTCTGGATTTGCTCGCGGGTACGCGCAAGTTCGGCCGGGTAGCGTGTGAGCAGGCTGTTGAGTTCGCGCTTGAGGCCGACGCCGGTATCTTCGACGACCTTGGTCTCGCTGCTTTCCAGGCCCATCAACGCAGAAAAGTCATCGCTGTTGGAGGCGCTGCTGGCGGTCACACCCAGCAGCGGCAGTTGCTCCAGCCGGTCGGCCTGGGTGCGGATATTGGCCAGTTCGCGCTCTACATCGTCGGCCAGTTCACTGCGCCCGCTGCTCACCAGCTTGTCCCGCGCCAGGGATAACCGGCCCAGATGCTGCGCGGCAGCGAGCAGCGGCGGCAGATAACGTGGCGCGCCCACCGAGTTGACCCCCGTGGCGTACTGGCTCAGTTGCTCCAGATTGGCCCCCAGTTCCCGCTCGGCTTGCAGCAGCAAGGCTTGTGGGTCGCCGGACAGTTTGCCGGCGGCCAGCAGGTCGGTCTTGCTGAAGCCATCGAGGTCCAGCAGGCCGGGGCGCAATTTTTCGCTCAGCTCAGGCGGCAGTTCGTCGAGGTGTAGCAGCAGGCTTTCCAGGCTCTGGCCGGCAGCGCTCAGGCGCAAGGCGTCGCCGCTGGCCAGATAGTCGTCGATATTGCGCGCGGTCTGGTTCTGGAACGCCTGGGACAAGCCCAGGTAGCGCTCCATCAATAGATAAGGACGTTCGAGGGCCCGTTGCGACCACCAGAGCGTAGCGCCCAGGGCCAGGCAAACGGCGACCAGCAGAAGGGTGTTCAGATTCGTCAGCAGCTTCAGGCGCATGCGTGGTTTCAACCAACGGCGGAAGGATAAGTGCCTGAAGTTATTGCGTTTTCGTTACATCGTTATGACGGATTGAGTGGAATCCGATGAAAAGGTGGCACTTTGCCTTGAGGGGCCCGCGGCGTGTACCCGATTACGCCCGGCGTCCTTGGCGCGGTACAGCGCCTCGTCGGCCTGGGCGGCCATCATCAGGCTATCGGAGCCGTCGCACAGTTCGACCACGCCGGCGCTGAAGGTGCACCACAAATCCTGGGGCTGGGCCGGGTAATGGATTTCAGCGAAGCGCCCACGGATTTCGTCGAGCACCTTGCAGGCGGCGTCCAGGTCGGTGTCGGGCATCACAATGGCGAATTCTTCGCCGCCGTACCGGCCGATATAGTCGGTCTTGCGCAGACGCTGCTTGAGAAACAGCGCCAGGCTTTTGATCACGCGGTCGCCCATGGGGTGGCCGTGGCTGTCGTTGACCCGCTTGAAGTGGTCAATGTCGAGCATGGCAAAGCTCAGCGGCTTGTTCTCGCGGCGCGAGCGGAAGCTGCAGTCTTCCAGCAGTTGCAGGATATGGGTGTGGTTGTACAGGCCGGTCAGGCTGTCGCGCACCATCCGCGCCTTGAGATGGCGGGCGCGGGCCGCGCGGTTGCGCACGGTGGTGATCAGGTGGCGCGGCTTGATCGGCTTGGTGAGGAAGTCGTCGCCGCCTTCGCTCATGGCGTCCAGCTGTTTATCCAGGTCGTCTTCGGCCGACAGGTAAATGATCGGCACGCTGACATAGCGGTCGTTGTGGCGAATCACCTTGGCCAGCTCGGTGCCGGTGCAGGCCGGCATGTACATGTCGAGGATGATCAGGTCGGGCTGGAAATCCGCAAGCTCAGCCATGGCCTGGATCGGTTCGATCAAGGTGCGGGTGACGATCCCGGCGCTGTTGAGCAAGCGTTCGGTGTGCATCGCCTGGGCGCGGGAGTCGTCGATGATCAGCACTTTATAAGGTTCGTACTGGGCGACGCAGGTCAGGACTTCGATTTTTTCCAGCAGGCTGGAGGCTTCCAGGGTGCCGGTGAGAAACTCCTGGCCCCCGGCGCGCACGGCGGCCAGGCGGGTGGGGGTGTCGGTTTCGTGCAGGCTGAAGAACAGCAGCGGCAGTTTCTGCTCCAGGCCTTCCTGGGCCTCGGCGGCCAGTTTCAGGCCCAGGCCGGTGCCGCAGAAGTCCACATCCATCACAATCGCCGCTGGCAGGCGTTCGGCCATGGACGAACGGAATGCCGCCACGCTGTCCAGGGACTGGGCGCTCAAGCCAAAGAATTCCAGCTGCTTGGCCAGGCGCTCGGCGCGGTCGTGATCGGCCAGCATCACGTAGATAGGCTTGCGCATCGGCGGCAGGAAGGTCTGGTCCAACTGATCGCCCTGGCGCAGGCCGGTACGGGACAGGCGCTGCATCAAGCGGTTGAGGTCGGTGATCAGGTTGCTGCTCAGGCGGCCGCGGTTTTCGTCCACGGCTTTAAGCGACTCGATGATATGCCGGGCCAGTTGGCCATGCTCGGGTTGTTCAAAGCGCTCGGCAAAACGCAGCAGGCGCAGATTGGCCTCGCTGAGTTCGTTCAATTCGGCGTGCGACCATTCGCTGCGCTGTAAACGCTGCCAGATCTCAAGAATTTGACGCGCCTGATGAATTACCCGCTGGGCAAAGTGGTGCTTGAGACGCTCACGGCTGGGGTCTTCTGGCTCGGTCATATCCTGACTACTAGGTAAGGGTGCATGCTGAGGTCGACTGGTGGCTCTATGCTAGCACCTCTTTTCATTCGCACGAGTGTCATACGTCAATTAACTGCAACGTCCAGACGATTCATTTGCTGACTGTTGGGTCGCGTAGGCGCATCAGCGCCCATCCTTTATAGTTGAGTGCCAGCTTTACGCCACCTTGATTAAAAGCCCCGCACAGACGGGCACGATGGGGTAGGGTTGTGGTCGTAGCTATTGAACTCAAGTGACTGAAAGGATATCCGCCATGCTGGACTGGAAAAACCGTGCAGGCAGCGCCCCAGGCCCAAGCCCTGCGCCCAAGTCGGCCTCCCGCAGCTATTTTCGCAATTTGCTGATGAGTCGTGCCCTGCTGACCCTGGTTGTGATTTACCTGTTGGTCACCGGTGGCCTGGGTTGGTATTGGAGCCAGGAGCCGGCTTTGTTCCCGGTCCAGCAAAACGCGCAAATTGCCGCCGAAAAAGACGGCAAGCAAATGGTGATCGGCTTTACCACCGTCGAAACCGTCAAGACCGTGGTGGGTACCCTGCTGAACAAGCCGGGTGGCTATATTTCCAACGACCGCTTCCCGCCAGGGTTGTGGATGGACAATATGCCCAGCTGGGAATACGGCGTGCTGGTGCAGGTGCGTGACCTGACCCGTGCCCTGCGCAAGGACTTCGCCCGCTCGCAATCGCAATCGGCCGAAGACGCCGACCTGGCCAAGGCCGAGCCACGCTTTAACTTCGACAACAAGAGCTGGGTGCTGCCCTCCAGCGAATCGGAGTACCAGGAAGGCATCAACTCCCTGAACCGTTACCAAGCGCGCCTGTCCGACCCCAACCAGAAAGGCGCGTTGTTCTACGCGCGTGCCGACAACCTGAACAACTGGCTGGGCGATGTCGCCACTCGCCTGGGTTCGTTGTCGCAGCGCCTGTCGGCCAGTGTCGGCCGGGTCAAGCTCAATACCGCGCTGAAAACCGAAACGCTGGCGCCGGGCGAAGTGCCGCAGCTCGATGAAGAAGTGGTGGAAACCCCATGGATGCAGATCGACAACGTGTTCTACGAGGCCCGTGGCCAGGCGTGGGCCCTGTCCCACCTGTTGCGTGCCATCGAAGTCGACTTTGCCGACGTACTGGCCAAGAAAAACGCCACCGTCAGCGTACGCCAGATCATTCGTGAGCTGGAGGCGTCCCAGGAAACCCTGTGGAGCCCGATGATCCTCAACGGCAGCGGCTATGGCATATTGGCCAACCACTCGCTGGTGATGGCCAACTACATCTCCCGCGCCAACGCGGCGGTGATCGACTTGCGTCAACTGCTGAACCAGGGTTGAGTCATGGTCGATAGCGCCAAGGAGGTCGCGCACCGCGCGGCCTCGGATGCCGAACATATCGCCTGGGTCGACGAGCAGGACAACCTGCTCGGCGCCCTGGTGCGCGCCGACCTGCGTGAACGCGGGCTGATCGGGCGCGGTACCTACATCATGCTATTCAACTCAAAGGGTGAGTTGTGCGTGCATCGGCGCACCCTGAGCAAAGCCATCTATCCCGGTTATTGGGATGTGGCGGCGGGCGGGATGGTGGCGGCTGGCGAGACCTATGAGCAGTCGGCAGCCCGTGAGCTTGAGGAAGAGTTGGGCGTCAGTGGTGTTGAATTGAACGCTCACGATCACTTTTTCTTTGAGGATACGGGCAACCGGCTCTGGTGCTCGGCGTTCTCGGCGGTCTGGGATGGGCCGCTGCAGTTGCAGCCCGAAGAAGTGCTGGAAGCGCGCTTCATGAGCATCGAGGCGGTGCTTGAGGATATCCAGCAAAAGCCCTATTGCCCCGACTCCCTGGCCGCATTAAAACGCTATCTGGCTGCACGTCGCTAAAGTTGCATAAATTGGCGCCATTTGGCTCTTAGCAAGTAGGCTTTTTGCCGTTACACTGCGCGACTTTTCAAGCCGAACCGCTCTAGCGTCTCCCCGGCCCCTGTAGGAGCGAGCTTGCTCGCGAAAAACCCAATGTCACCGCGTGCTGTCTGAATGCCCGCGTTATCGTTGACGATTTTCGCGAGCAAGCTCGCTCCTACAGGGGCGGGGAGGGCTAAGCGGTTCGGTAGCGCTGCCCCTGCCTGAGTGGGGCTTCGCGGTCAGCCGCCCATTGCGGGCACTGACCAGTCTTCATCCTCCCAAGAGGATTGCCGGTGGCCAAAAAAGCCGCATCCTTCGCCGCCCTTGGTGGCCTGGTGTTTTCCACCGACGCAGGTCGGCATTGCCCGGACTGTCGCCAGCCCGTGGACGCCTGTACCTGCAAACAGACCCTGATTCCCGAAGGTGACGGTATTGCCCGCGTTCGTCGCGAGAGCAAGGGCCGTGGCGGCAAGACGGTGACCACCATCACCGGCGTGCCCCTGGCAGCCGAGCCACTCAAGGAGTTGGCCACCGTGCTGAAGAAGCGCTGTGGCACCGGTGGCGCCCTGAAAGACGGGATCATCGAAATCCAGGGCGATCACGTCGAGTTGCTGTTGGCCGAGTTGATCAAGCTCGGATACAAGGCGAAGAAATCCGGCGGCTAGCAGCCTCTGTGAAACCCGCACCGACGAGCGTGCTCGTCGTCTCCATGGTTTCACAGAGCCTGTTCCTGACCGGTGTCTAAACTCTGTCCTGCAAGTGGGGTCTACCCCTCTCACAGGCAAATCGTCATTTTCACTCTTTAGACTGCGCCAGCCTCTGACTTGGGTGGCGCTCTTCGACTTTATATAGGGGACTTCGATGTCCGTACGACGCACACGCAAAGACGATGGCAGCCAATGGACAGTTGCGGACAGCCGCAGTGTTTACGGGATTCGCCATTGGGGGGCCGGATATTTCGCGATCAATGATGCCGGTCGCGTTGAAGTCCGTCCGAACGGCCCGAACAGCTCGCCCATCGATTTGTACGAGCAAGTGGACGAGTTGCGCAAAAGCGGCCTGTCCCTGCCATTGCTGGTGCGCTTCCCGGATATCCTGCAAGACCGCGTGCGTCAGCTGACCGGTGCCTTCGACGCCAACATCGAGCGCCTGGAATACCAGAGCAAATACACCGCGCTGTACCCGATCAAGGTCAACCAGCAAGAAGCGGTGATCGAGAACATCATCGCCACCCAGGACGTGTCCATCGGCCTGGAAGCCGGCTCCAAGCCTGAGCTGCTGGCCGTGCTGGCCCTGGCACCGAAGGGCGGCACCATCGTCTGCAACGGTTACAAGGACCGTGAGTTCATCCGCCTGGCGCTGATGGGCCAGAAGCTGGGCCACAACGTGTTCATCGTGATCGAGAAAGAGTCCGAAGTGGGCCTGGTCATCGAAGAAGCCGCCAACCTCAAGGTCAAGCCCCAGGTCGGCCTGCGGGTGCGCCTGTCGTCCCTGGCGTCGAGCAAGTGGGCAGACACCGGTGGCGAGAAGTCCAAGTTCGGCCTGTCGGCGGCGCAACTGCTGTCGGTGGTCGAGCGCTTCCGCGCTGCAGGCCTGGACCAGGGCATCCGCCTGCTGCACTTTCACATGGGCTCGCAGATCGCCAACCTGGCGGACTACCAGCACGGGTTCAAGGAAGCCATCCGTTACTACGGCGAGCTGCGCAACCTCGGCCTGCCGGTGGACCACATCGACGTCGGCGGCGGCCTGGGCGTGGACTACGACGGTACCCACTCGCGCAACGCCAGCTCGATCAACTACGACATGGACGATTACGCCGGTGTGGTGGTGGGCATGCTCAAGGAATTCTGCGATGCGCAGAACCTGCCGCACCCCAACATCTTCTCCGAAAGCGGCCGCTCCCTGACTGCCCACCACGCCATGCTGGTGGTGCAGGTGACCGACGTCGAGAAACACAACGACGACGTGCCGGTGATCGAGAACAAGGAAAGCCTGCCGGAAACCGTGCAATGGCTGGTAGACCTGCTGGGTCCGACCGACATTGAAATGGTCACCGAAACCTACTGGCGCGCCACCCACTACATGAGCGACGTGGCCGCCCAGTACGCCGACGGCAAGCTGACCCTCGCGGAAAAGGCCCTGGCCGAACAGTGCTACTTCGCCGTGTGCCGTCGCCTGCACAACTCCCTCAAGGCCCGCCAGCGCTCGCACCGCCAGGTGCTGGACGAACTCAACGACAAGCTGGCCGACAAGTACATCTGCAACTTCTCAGTGTTCCAGAGCCTGCCGGACACCTGGGCTATCGGCCAGGTCCTGCCGATCCTGCCGCTGCACCGCCTCGACGAAGAGCCGCTGCGCCGCGCGGTGCTGCAGGATCTGACCTGCGACTCCGACGGCAAGATCAAGCAATACGTCGACGAGCAAAGCATCGAGACCAGCCTGCCGGTACATGGCTTGAACGAAGGCGAAGATTATCTGCTGGGGATCTTCCTGGTGGGCGCCTACCAGGAAATCCTCGGGGACATGCACAACCTGTTCGGTGACACCGACTCGGTGAACATCTACCAGCGTGACGATGGCACGGTGTACAGCGCCGGGATCGAGACCCACGACACCATCGAAGACATGCTGCGCTACGTGCACTTGTCGCCGGAGGAGTTGATGACCCACTACCGTGACAAGTGCGCCAGCGCGAAGATCACCGCGGCCGAGCGCACCCAGTTCCTGGATGCGCTGCGCCTGGGCCTGACTCGCTCGTCCTACCTGTCCTCCTAAGACCGGCAGGCAGCGATTCAAACGGTGGGAGCCCGCTTGTGTAGGAGCGGGCTTGCCCGCGAAAGCAGTGGATCAGTCAATACAGGTGCTGACTGATCTGCCGTCATCGCGGCATAGGTATCTATACAATTTTCAGAAACTGACGAACTCTCCTGTGGCGAGCGGGCTTGCCCCGCGCTGGGCTGCGAAGCAGCCCCAAAACCAGCCGCTGCGGTGTATCTGGTACAACGCATTCGGCTTATTGGGGCTGCTTCGCAGCCCAGCGCGGGGCAAGCCCGCTCGCCACAACTGCGCTATCTGCCTGGATCTAGGCGTTGCGGCAAAGTTGTGTAGATACCTATGGTCATCGCGGGCAAGTCGAATCGTCGCACCGCCACTCCCACACTAGTTGGCGCCCAGCCAAAGCCCCTGCCGATTCAGCCGCCAGGCAATCGCCCACAACGTCAAACTGCGCACCGCCATAAACAGCAGGAACGTTATCCACAGCCCGTGGTTACCCAACCCCTGCAACGCCCAGGCAACTGGCAGCATCATCAGCACCGTCAGCAACATGCCATTGCGCATCTCCCGTGCGCGGGTCGCGCCGATGAACAAGCCGTCCAACAGATAACTCCACACTGCAATCAACGGCAGTACCGCCAGGTACGGCAGGTAGATATCGGCAGTTTCACGCACGCTGGGGATATCGGTCTGCATGGCGATAAACAAGTGGCCGGCGAAGGTGAACAACAACACAAACCCCAGGCTGGCGATCAGCGACCAGCCGCAGGCGACTACCAGCGAGCGGCGCAACGCCTGGCGGTCATGGGCGCCGATGGCGTGGCCGCACAGTGCTTCCACTGCGTGGGCAAGCCCGTCCAAGGCATGGGCCGTCAGCAATAGCCCATTGAGCAGCAAGGCATTGGCTGCGACGGTGGCATCGCCCAACCGTGCGCCTTGCACCGTGATCATGAAAAACACCGATTGCAGCGCCAGGCTGCGGATAAAAATATCGCGATTGACTGCCAACAGCGCACGCCAGCTTTGCCAGACCTTGAGCGCCGCCCAGGCGATATGCCCGGGGTAGGCGCGCAGTGCTTTTTGCGTCAGGGCCAGGCCAAGCAGGGCGCCGGTCCATTCGGCAATCACCGAGGCCCGCGCCGAACCGACCACGCCCCAGTCCAGGCCCAGTACAAACCATAGGTTCAGGGCGATATTCACCAGGTTGGTGGTCAAAAGAATCGCCAGCGGCGCCCGGGCGTTTTGCGTGCCGAGGAACCAGCCCACCAGCGCATAGGTGGCCAACGCCGCAGGTAACCCGAACAAGCGGGTGTGGAAAAACTCGCGGGTCAGTTGGTTCAATTCGGGCGAAGGTTGCATCCATTCCAGCGCCAGATGGCTCAGGGGAATGCCCACCGTGCCCAGCACCATTGCCAACCCCAGCGCCAGCAGCAGGCCTTGCAGCAGGATTTGCCGCAACGCCGCGCCATCATTGCGCCCGGCCGCCTGGGCGGCAAACCCGGTGGTGCCCATGCGCAAAAAACCCATGGCCCAGGCCAGGAAGGTATACAGACTGGCCCCCACGGCCACCGCGCCCAACTGGTGAGCGTGGGGCAGATGGCCGATGACCATGCTGTCCACCAAGGCCACCAGCGGCACCGAGATATTCGACAGAATCATCGGCGCGGCCAAGGCCCAGACACGGCGATGGGTGGGGCGGTGGCGCCAGTCGGTGAGTAAAGTGGACATGCAGGCTCCTTGGGGGAGCGGCATTGTAACGGGCCCTCAACAGCGGCGCCGATCCAAATGTGGGAGCTGGCTCGCCACAGGAGAGTTCGTCAGTTTCTGAAAGTTGTGTAGATACCTATGGCCATCGCAGGCAAGCCAGCTCCTGCATTTGATCCAGCGTTGCCTTTAGGTTGCACGCAGAACCAAACCTCCCTCCGTCGGTCAATGTGAGCAGCGCCACAGCCACTTGGCTGGCACTGATATATAGTTCACCCCTCAGACACCCTCACAACGAGTGCCCCATGCTTAACAAAGGAATGTTCCTGGCCTGTGCGCTGGCCCTGCTGAGCGCCTGCGATTCTTCCGACAAACCGGCTGCACCCACTGCTCCTGCGGCGGCGGTGACGGCGCCGCAGCCGGCCAAGGCCGCGGTGGATGTGGCGACGCTCAAGCAGCGTTATGCCGGCCGTGAGTTAAGCGTGGTGGACGTGTCTGAGGTGCAACTGGATGGTGCCAGCACCTTGTCGGTGAGTTTTTCGATCCCGCTGGACCCGGACCAGAAGTTCGCCGACAAGCTGCACCTGGTGGACAGCAAGTCCGGCAAGGTCGACGGTGCCTGGGAGCTTTCCGACAACCTGATGGAGCTGCGCCTGCGCCACCTGGAGCCCCAGCGCAAACTGGTGCTGACCGTGGACGCCGGGCTGCGTGGGGTCAATGACGCCAAGCTCGCCGCTGAATACACGGCACGCCTGGAAACCCGCGACCTGCAAGCCACCGTAGGCTTCGCCAGCCGTGGCACGTTGTTGCCGACTCGCCTGGCCGAAGGTTTGCCGGTGATCGCGCTGAATGTCGACAAGATCGACGTCGAATTCTTCCGCATCAAACCCGAATCGCTGCCGGCCTTCCTCGCCCAATGGGGCCGCAATACCAGCCTGCAAAGCTACGAATCCCGTGAACTGTTGCCCATGGCCGACCTGGTGTACGGTGGCCGTTTCGATCTGAATCCTGCGCGCAATACCCGCGAAACCCTGCTGCTGCCCATCGCCGGTCTCAAGCAGTTGCAACAGCCGGGCGTGTACCTGGCGGTGATGCGTGCCTCGGGCACCTACAACTATTCGCAACCGGCCACGCTGTTCACCCTCAGTGATATCGGCCTGTCGGTGCACCGTTACGCCAACCGCCTGGATGTGTTTACCCAGGCACTGGAAGGCGGCAAGGCGCTGGACGGCGTCGAGCTGGAAATCCTCGATGCCGAAGGCCGCGTGCTGGGCCAAGGCAAGACCGAGAAGGGCGGCCACGCTGAACTGCCGCTGCCGAAAAAAGCCCAGGTATTGCTCGCTAAACAGGGCGAGCAGACCAGCCTGTTGCGCCTCGACAGCGCAGCGTTGGACCTGGCCGAGTTCGATATCGGCGGCCAGCCCGCGCACCCGCTGCAATTCTTTGTGTTCGGCCCGCGCGACCTGTACCGCCCTGGCGAAACCGTGCTGCTCAACGCCTTGCTGCGCGACAAGGACGGCAATGCCGTCAAGCCGCAACCGGTGAGTGTCGAAGTACGCCGCCCGGATGAGCAGGTCAGCCGCAAATTCGTGTGGGATGCCGATGCTTCGGGCCTCTATCAATACCAACTGCAACTGGCCGGCGAAGCCCCGACCGGGCGCTGGCAACTGGTGTTTGACCTGGGTGACGGCAAGCCACAGCTGTATGAATTTCTCGTCGAAGACTTCCTGCCCGAGCGCCTGGCCCTGGAACTCAAGGGCAGTGACACGCCGTTGAGCCCGGCAGACAACGCCGTCATCAAGGTCAACGGTCGCTACCTCTACGGCGCCCCGGCGGCGGGCAATCGCCTGAGCGGGCAAGTGTATGTGCGCCCGCTGCGCGAGGCGGTCAAAGCCCTGCCGGGCTATGAGTTTGGCTCGGTAACCGAAGAAGAGCTGAGCCAGGATTTTGAACTGGATGAAAGCGTGCTCGACGCCAAGGGCGAGGAAAAACTCACCCTGGAAAGCAAGTGGAGCGAGGCCAAGTCGCCGCTGCAACTGATCGTCCAGGCCAGCCTGCAAGAGTCCGGCGGGCGCCCGATCACCCGGCGCCTGGTGCAGCCGGTCTGGCCGGCCGAGCAACTGCCCGGCCTGCGTGGCCTGTTCGATGGCAAGGAAACCGATGGCGATGGCCCGGCCGAGTTCGAAGTGCTGCTGGCCAACCAGGACGGCCAGAAACTTGCCGTCGACAACCTCAAGGTCCGCCTGATCCGTGAGCGCCGCGACTACTACTGGAACTACTCGGACAACGATGGCTGGAGCTATCACTACAACGAGAAATTCCTCAACCTCGATGAGCAGACCGTCAACATCAAGGCGGGCGACACGGCCAAAGTCAGCTTCCAGGTGGAGTGGGGCCCGTACCGCGTCGAAGTCGAAGACCCGCAGACCGGCCTGATCAGCAGCAAGCGTTTCTGGGCCGGCTACCAGGCCCAGGACAACACCGAAGGCGGCGCCGTGCGCCCCGACCAGGTCAAGCTGGCGCTGGACAAACCGGCGTATGGCGATGGCGATACGGCCAACGTCACCGTCACTCCACCGGCCGCCGGTAAAGGCTACCTGTTGGTGGAGTCCAGCGAAGGCCCGCTGTGGTGGCAAGAGATCGACGTGCCGGCCGAAGGCAAGAGCTTTGCGGTGAAGCTCGACCCCAAATGGTCGCGCCATGACCTGTATGTAAGTGCGCTGGTGATCCGTCCCGGCGAGCGCAAGGCCAACATCACCCCCAAACGCGCCGTGGGCTTGCTGCATCTGCCGTTGGATCGCACCCAGCGCAAACTGGGCCTGACCCTGACGGCGCCGGAAAAAATGCGCCCCAAACAGCCACTGACGGTCAAGGTCGCGGCAAAAAATGCCGATGGCAGCGTGCCCAAACAGGTGCATGTGCTGGTGGCGGCGGTGGACGTGGGCATCCTCAATATCACCGAATACCCAACCCCGGATCCGTACTCCAGCCTGTTTGGCCGCAAGGCGTATGGCGTGGACCAGTTCGATATCTACGGGCAGTTGATCGAAGCCGGCCAGGGCCGTCTGGCCAGCCTGGCCTTTGGTGGTGACGCGGCGCTGGCCAAGGGCGGCAAGCGCCCGGACACCAGCGTCACAATCGTTGCCCTGCAAAGCGCGCCGGTGACCTTGAACGACAAAGGCGAGGGCGAAGTCAGCGTCAATATTCCCGACTTCAACGGCGAATTGCGCCTGATGGCCCAGGCCTGGAGCGATGACCGCTACGGCATGGCCGAAGCCAAGACCGTCATCGCCGCGCCCTTGATTGCCGAGCTGTCGGCCCCGCGCTTCCTCGCCGGCGGCGACCAGACGCGCCTGGCACTGGACCTGTCCAACCTGTCGGGCAAGGCACAGAAACTGGATGTACAACTGACCGCCGAAGGTCAACTGACCCTGTTGGGCGAGCCTTCGCAAAGCGTGCAACTGACCCAGGGCCAGCGCACCACCTTGCAGATTCCGGTGCGTGCGCTGGGCGGTTTTGGCCAGGGCAAGATCAAGGTCACGGTCAATGGCCTGGACCTGCCGGGCGAGAACCTGCCGGCGTTTACCCGTGAATGGACATTGGGCGTGCGTCCGGCTTATCCGGCGCTGCTCAAGCAGTACCGCGCGGTGCTCAAGGACGAAGCCTGGAGCCTGCCGGACAGCGAACTGGCACTGTTTGAACCGGCCGGGCGTGAGGCGCTGTTGAGCCTGTCGAGCCGTCCGCCGTTGAACCTGGGCGAGCAGATTCGTGCGCTCAAGGCCTACCCATATGGCTGCCTGGAGCAAACCGCTAGCGGCCTGTACCCGTCGCTGTATGCCGATGCTGCCGTTTTGACACGCCTGGGTTTGACCGGCGAGCCGGATGCCGAGCGCAAACGCAAGATCGAACTGGGTATCGAGCGCTTGCTCGGCATGCAGCGCTACAACGGCAGCTTTGGTTTGTGGGGTGCCGATGGCGAGGAAGAGTACTGGCTGACGGCGTACGTCACCGACTTCCTGCTGCGCGCCCGCGATCAAGGGTTTGCCGTACCGCCTGAGGCGCTGAAAAAGGCCAGCGAACGCCTGCTGCGGTATGTGCAGGAGCGCAACCTGATTGAAGTTGACTACAGCGACAACGCCGACCACACGCGCTTCGCCGTGCAGGCCTATGCCGGGCTGGTGCTGGCGCGCAGTCAGCAGGCTCCTTTGGGGGCATTGCGCAGCTTGTTCGAGCGTCGCAGCGATGCGCGTTCCGGCCTGCCATTGGTGCAGTTGGCGATTGCCTTGCAGAAGATGGGCGACCAGCCGCGTGCCGACCAGGCGCTGCTGGCGGGTCTTGCCGTACAGCGCAAGGCCAATGAATGGCTGGCCGACTACGGCAGCCCGCTGCGGGACCAGGCGATGATCCTGGCCTTGCTGGAAGAAAACGACTTGGCCAAGGGCAAGCGTGAAGAGCGACTGTTCGAGCTTTCGGACCAAATGGCGGCCAGCCCATGGCTGTCGACCCAGGAGCGCAACTCGCTGTTCCTCGCCGGTCGTGGCTTGCTGGGCAAGCCGGAAACCAACTGGACTGCGCAGTTCAGTAGTGGCGGCGAAACCCGCGAGCTGAACAACGGCCAGTCCGGCCTGAAGCTGGAAGGGCCGCTGCTGGCATCACCGCTGACCTTGCGCAATCAAGGCAGTGAGCCGATTTACCAACAACTGAGCATCTCCGGTTATCCACAACAGGCGCCAGCGGCAGGGGGCGAAAACCTGAGCATCCGTCGCGAGTACCTGGGGATGAATGGCCAGCCGCTGAACCTGCAAAACCTGCGCAGTGGTGACCTGGTGCTGGTACACATTGCGGTCAGCGCCAAGAAGCAACGGGTACCCGACGCGTTAGTGGTGGACCTGTTGCCGGCGGGCCTGGAGCTGGAGAACCAGAACCTGGGACAAAGCGCTGCCAGCCTGGAAAACGCCAGTAGTCAGGTCAAGGAGTGGCGTGAGTCGATGCAGAATGCGTCGATCAAGCATCAGGAGTATCGCGATGATCGTTATGTTGCCGCGCTGAACCTGGACGGCTATGGCACCACGCACCTGCTGTACCTGGCTCGTGCGGTCACGCCGGGGACCTATCGCGTACCGCCGCCGCAAGTGGAGTCGATGTACCGGCCGAACTGGCAGGCAGTGGGGGAAACCCCGGTGGATATGGTGATCAAGGGGCGTTAAGCGCCCTACCTGTGGGAGCGGGCTTGCTCGCGAAAGCGGTGGATCAGTTGATGAATACTTGACTGATACACCGCCTTCGCGAGCAAGCCCGCTCCCACCAAGCCCGCTCCCACAGGGGGTGTATTTAATGCACAACCCAACTGAGCAGCCACAACCCCAGCATCAACCAGATAATCCCCATGATGATCGAGGCCCGCATAAACGCCCGGACTGCCGAGTACAGCAGCATCAGGCCAATGATCAGGGTGATGATGCTGATGATCGAGGTGTCCATGCCCAGGGTGCGCGACAAACCATCGATAAAATTGCCGCCGGCATTGGTCAGGGCGCCGAACAGGCTGCTGAGCCCGTCGACGATAAAGCGGATGACCGAACCGAGCGCCTGGCCCAGCCATTCGAAAAAGCTTTCTACCTGCATATGAGTTTCCTGATGAAAGGGTGGGCGTATCTGCCGGACCTGAGCCTTTGGTCGCCAATCCCTTGGGCGAGTTCCCTAGAAGCATAGAGGTTTGCCCGTTTGAATTTGCGAATAGTTGCACGCGTTACTCTGGGTAGCCTGCTGGTGGTGATAGCCCTGCTGTGGCTGGCGGATCGCCTCTGGCCCCTGCCGCTGCCCAAGGACGACCTGGCCCGCGTGGTGCTGGCTGAAGACGGCACGCCCTTGTGGCGCTTTGCCGATGCCAATGGCGTTTGGCGTTACCCGGTGGCCACCGATGAAGTCTCGCCGTATTACCTCGATGCGCTGTTGACCTACGAAGACCGTTGGTTCTACCAACACCCCGGCGTCAACCCGTTGGCCCTGGTGCGGGCGACCTGGCAGAACCTGAGCGGTGCGCGGGTAGTGTCCGGCGGCAGCACCTTGTCGATGCAAGTGGCACGTCTGCTCGACCCCCATTCGCGCACCTTGTCGGGCAAGTTGCGCCAGCTGTGGCGCACGGCGCAATTGGAGTGGCACCTGTCCAAGGACCAGATCCTCAACCTGTACCTCAATCGCGCGCCCTTCGGTGGCACCTTGCAGGGTGTGGCGGCAGCCAGTTGGGCGTATCTGGGCAAGTCTCCGCAGCACCTGACCCATGCCGAAGCGGCCTTGCTCGCGGTGCTGCCCCAGGCGCCGAGCCGTCTGCGTCCGGATCGCCACCCGCAACGTGCCCAAGAGGCGCGGGACAAAGTGCTGCGGCGCCTGGCCGAGTTCCAGGTCTGGCCGCAATCGGCGGTCGACGAGGCCCTGGAGGAACCGTTGTTACTGGCGCCGCGCCTGGAGCCCAGTCTGGCACCGTTGTTGGCGCGGCGCCTGAACCGCCCCGACAGCCCGCCGCTGATTCGCACCACGATCGACGCGACCCTGCAACGCCGTCTCGAAGACCTGCTGCTGGGCTGGCGCGCACGCCTGCCGGAACACACCTCGGCGGCCATCCTGGTGGTCGAGGAAGAAAGCATGGCCGTGCGCGCCTACCTGGGCTCAGTGGACATCAACGATGCACGGCGCTTTGGCCATGTGGATATGATCAGCGCCCTGCGCTCGCCGGGTTCGACCCTCAAACCCTTTCTGTATGGCATGGCGCTGGACGCTGGGCTGATTCACTCCGAATCGCTGTTGCAGGATGTGCCACGGCGCTATGGCGACTACCGGCCGGGTAATTTCTCCATGGGCTTTACCGGCGCGGTGCCGGCAAGTACGGCGCTCTCCAGCTCGCTGAACCTGCCGGCGGTGCAACTGCTGGAAGCCTACGGGCCCAAGCGTTTTGCCGGGGAAATGCGCGTCGCCGGTATGCCCCTGGCGCTGCCGGCGCTGGCCGAGCCGAACCTGGCATTGATCCTGGGCGGTGCCGGTAGCCGCCTGGAGGACCTGGTCGGCGGCTACAGCGCATTGGCCCGTGACGGCAAGAGCGCCGCTATCCGTTTGCAGCCGGGGGATGTGCTCAAGGAGCGCCCGCTGTTGTCGCCAGGTTCGGCGTGGATTGTGCGACGCATCCTCAGTGGCCAGGCGCGGCCGGATCGTGATCCCCGGGCGGAGCTGGTGCAACGCCCGGTGTTGGCCTGGAAGACCGGCACCAGCTACGGCTTTCGCGATGCCTGGGCGATTGGGGTCGGGCCGCGCTATTTGATCGGCGTATGGATCGGCCGCCCGGACGGCACCCCGGTGCCCGGCCAGTTTGGCCTGGCCTCGGCGGCGCCGTTGATGCTGCAAGTACACGACGTGCTGACCAACCGCGACAGCCAGCGCGGCATTACCGCGCCCGTCAAAGCCGTGCCGATGAATGTCGGCGTGGCGGCGATCTGTTGGCCGCTGGGCCAGCCCATGGGTCGCAGCGACCCCAATTGCCGGCGCCAGCGCTTTGCCTGGACGCTGGACAACACCACGCCGCCGACCTTGCAGGCCCTGGATCAGCCCCTGGGTGTCGGCTTGATGGAAACCGTATGGGTCAATGCCAAGGGCTTGCGCGTGGCCGCCAATTGCCCGGGCGCGGTATCGCGGGACATCGCCTTGTGGCCTGCACCGCTGGAGCCGTGGTTACCGAGGATTGAGCGGCGTGACGCACGCATCCCCGCGCCAGACCCGGATTGCCCGCCACCGGCGCTGGCGGCGTCTTCGCCGTTATCGGTGGTGGGCGTGCGTGAGGGGGATCAACTGCGATTGCCGGCGGGCAGCCAGCAGCAATTGCGCCTGAAGCTGTCGGCGTTGGGCGGCAGCGGGCGGCGCTGGTGGTTCCTCAATGGCGCGCCGCTGGGCGACAGTGCCAACCAGGACAGCATCAATGCCAGCCTGGAGCAGTTGGGGCGCTATCAACTGAGTGTGCTCGATGAGGCGGGGCAGACGGCCCGGGTTGAGTTCAGCGTGGTTGATTAGAGCGCTATCGCCGGCAAGCCAGCTCCCACAGTTTGATTTGTGTACGCCGTCAAATGTAGGCGCTGGCTTGCCAGCGATGGAGGCCTTGAGCGCGCCGCAAATTTATTTGCCATCCCCGCCCTTGAGCCCGAAGCTATACCCCTTCAGGAGCCCCCCATGAATCTCGAACACCTTACCGAACGCATGCATCGCATCCGCGATAACAACGACTGGAAACAGTTCCACAGCCCGAAAAACCTGGCCATGGCCGCCAGTGTCGAGATGGCTGAACTGGTGGAAATCTTCCAGTGGCTGAGCGAAGACCAGTCCCGTCAGTTGCCCGCCGACAAACTCGCCCATGCCGGCCAGGAAGTGGGGGATATCGTGCTCTATCTGCTGCTGTTGTGCGGTGAACTGGGTCTGGATATGGATCAAGTGGTCAGCGCCAAGCTGGCTGACAACGAACGGCGGTTTGCCCATGAGTGATCGTCATTTCGACCAGTTGGCGACGCGCTTTGCCGAGAAGATCTACGGCGGTGCCAAGGGCGCGATTCGCCTGGCCGTGTTGCAGGCCGACTTGATCGAGGCTTTGCCGGATCGCCCCTTGCGCGTGCTGGATATCGGCGCAGGCCTGGGCCATATGTCGCTGTGGCTGGCCGAGCGCGGGCACCACGTGACCTTGGCCGAACCCGCCGAGCCGATGCTCGAAGGCGCCCGCCAGCGTTTCGCTGAGGCGGGGCAAACTGCAACCTTCATCCAGGCGCCGTGGCAGGAGTTGTTGGGTCAACTCACCGAGCCCTACGACCTGGTGCTGTGCCACGCCGTGCTGGAATGGCTGGCCGAGCCCCACGCCATCCTGCCGGTGCTGCATCAGTTGACGAAGCCGGGCGGCTGGTTGTCCCTGGCGTTCTATAACCGCGATGCGCTGATTTATCGCAACTTGCTCAAGGGCCACTTTCGCAAGATGCGCAAGAACGACATGGCCGGCGAAAAACAGAGCCTGACCCCCCAACAGCCCCTGGACCCGCGTGAACTGGCGGCGCAACTTGAAGGCCTGTGGCAGGTCGAAAGCCAGAGCGGGGTACGGGTATTCCACGACTATATGCCGGTGGAATTCCAGGCCCGCGCCGCTTTGCAGGACTTGTTGGAGATGGAGCTCGCTCACCGTCGTCACCCAAGCTTTGCCGGACTTGGGCGTTATTTGCACTGGATCTGCCGTCCGGTTTAAGCGGCCCAGTCTGCGGAGATCGAAATGAAGCGCTGTGCATTGATCCTGCTGTGCCTGGGGCTGGGAGCCTGCTCCAGCCACAACCCTTATGTTGCGGCTTCCAAGCCCATGCCGCCGGCACCTGCCCAGGCGGCCAACACCTTTGACGCCAGCGCCTACCCGGCGCCGGTGCGCGACTATGGCGCCTACCGCAACTGGGCCTGGCGCAACGGCCAATTGCCGGCGGGCTCGGCCTGGGCAGATCCTGCGCAGATCGCCGAAGCCGTCAGTGGCGCCCTCGACCAACGCGGCCTGCGCCCAGTGCATGACCAGCGTGCACCAGACTTGTTGGTCAGCGCCGATGTGCATCTGGAGAAGCGCCTGCGCCAGGTGCAGGACGATTATGGCTATGGCTACGGTGGCTACAATCGCTATGGCAACGGCTACGGCATGTACAACTCGGTGCCGATTGTGCGCACCTATGAAGTGCAGGTCGTGGTGGTGCGCGTCAATCTGTTCGACGCCCGCACGGGCCAGCCGGTATGGAGCGCCAGCGCCGAAACGGGCAGCCAGGGCAGCCTGAGTGAACGCGGCGATGCCTTGCGCCAGGCTGTGCAAAAGGCGATGACGGCGTATCCTCCCAGCTAACAGTTATTCTCATCTCAGGATCGGTCTGCCCTTTGGAGAGCTACCATGTTGCGTCGTATCGCTTTGCTTGCTTTTGCCGTGCTGCTGGGCGGTTGCCAGACCAATCAGGTCAACCACGACTTTGACGCCAGCCGCGACTTTGCCGGCTACCGTAGTTGGGCCTGGAAAGACCCGGCATTGCAGTACCGCCCCGACGATCCGCGAATCAAGAGCGACCTCACCGAACAGCGCATCCGCCAGGCAGTGGCTGACCAACTCGACCAGCGTGGCCTGCGCCCTGCCGCCGCCGGGACCAAGGCGGACCTGAATGTGCAGGCCTACCTGATCGTCGAAGACCGCCAGCAACAAGTCACCACCAACTACGGCGGCGCCTGGGGTGGCCCGTGGAATGGCTATTGGGGCGCGCCGATGTACAACGAAACCCGCAACGTCACCTACAAGGTCGCCACCCTCCAGATCGACCTGCTTGACGGCAAGGACGGCAAGCTGGTGTGGCGCGGTAGCGACGAACAAATAATGAGCAACTCGCCCAGCCCCCAAGACCGCAGCGCGGCGATTCGGGCGACGGTGACCAAGGTGCTGTCCAACTACCCGCCACGCTAAGCCGTACTCGGTCCGAACAGGCGCTGGCTTTCTGTGGCGAGCGGGCTTGCCCCGCGCTGGGCTGCGAAGCAGCCCCAAAACCAGACGCCACGGAGAATCTGATACACCACCATCGGCTCACTGGGGCTGCTGCGCAGCCCAGCGCGGGGCAAGCCCGCTCGCCACAAAGGGTGGGGGTGGTATTGAGCGTTCCGTCAGTCGCCCAAGTGGCAACTTGCCAGCGCACCTTCCAAGCCTTGTCTACACTGCTTTTCATCACAGGAGAGTAAGCGCTCGGCAGTTCGCCGGCAAAGGAGTGCTCGATGTCTCCCCGACTTCGTTCTGGCCAACGTGGCGCAATCGGTCTGGTGTTCGCCGGGACCTTGGCCTTGGCCCTGGTGTTTCTATTGCTGGTGGTCGATAGCGGCCGCCTGTACCTGGAAAAACGCAAGCTCCAGGCCGTTGCCGATACCGCCGCCCTGGAAGCCGCCAACCGCGGCGGGCAGTGTGCCGGCAGCACCACCGCCGTCGATTACGCCAAGCAGAACGCCACCCGCAATGGCTTCACCGTCGTCGCCAACGACAGCAGTCGCGCACTGGCAGTGACGTGTGGAACGTTGTTGACCAATGCTCTTAACACCCGTGTATTTACTCCTGATGCCACCAAGAATGAGGCCATCCGAGTCGTTGCCACTCGCACCATTCCAACTGGTATCGCCAACGGTGTATGGCGGTTGTTCAGCGGTACGTACAACGCTAATACGACATTGACGGCGACAGCGGTGGCGGCGCTGGCGACCCCAGTGGCCGCACTCACAATCCGCAGCACAGCAGTGGTTGTGGACACAGACAAAAAAGCCTCTGTTCTCAATGCGTTGTTCGGTGGCTTGTTGGGCGGTGGCCTGAACCTGTCGGTGGCAGGGTGGAATGGTTTGATTAATACCAACATCTCTCTATTGAGTTATCTGGACCGGTTGAAGCTTGACCTGGGTCTTACAGCGGTTGGCTATACAGAGGTTCTTGGCAATACCCTAGGTGTCGGTCAGCTAATCCAAAGTGCGATTAATGTATTGGACCCAACCAACACACTGACTACGGATGTAACGATTGTCGGCTTAAAAGCGCTCAAGACAGCTGCTGGCGCTACTCAAGTCGTATTGGGCGATATTCTGCAGATTGCCAGTGGCACTGATGTGGCGTCTCTGGCAGTGAACATGCGGGTGTTTGATCTGATCGAAGGTTTTGTGCAGTTGGCCAACAAGAAAAACGGTTTACTGGCCAGTGTCCCGATTGACTTGCCTGGCGTGGCGCAAATCACGGCGACCGTTCAGGTTTTGCAGCCGCCTCAGTTATCTGCTGTCGGTAATCCAGCCAAGGCTGTAGCAGCAGGACATAACCCTGAAACGGGTCCGAATCGTATCTATGTGCGCACGTCGCAGTTGCGCGTTTTGCTTTCGGTCAACTTGCCGGTATTGGACACAGTCGTGAGTTTGGTGAACGGCGTGACCGGATTGGCGGGACCTCTGGCAAGCACGGTGGGTGCACTGCTACATCTTGATATTGTGGGCGCGATCAATGCGCTGACATGTGGTTTGGGCGCACTTTGTACTTCGCCCAGCCTGCAGATTCTGCCTCCGCCCGTCCACGTGGATATTGCGGTAGAAGCTGCCAGCGCCAGCAGCTGGGTAACGGCCTACAGTTGTGCAAGCCCTACCAATAAAAGCCTGACAACCAGCACCAATACCTCGCTGGTTAACTTGAAACTGGGTCAGGTTGACGGTCTGTCCAGCATTTTCGGCAGCAGTCAAACTCCACCCCAGATGGTTGTGAAACCATTGAAGGTCGTTGATATCGGTACTGAATCGTGTCGCCGCTTTCTGGTACTCAATGATTGCAATGCCCGCGTTCCCTACGTGGGAGGTGGTATCGGGTTATCTGCCAATATCGACGTCGGTGGTAGCAAGAACCTTCCCCATACTTACCTGTCCCCCGATTTACCGGAAATATCGCAACAACCATTCTATTTCCCTTACACCACCAGCAATATTGTCAGCGGGCTCACCGACCCAGCGAAGGGAACAGCCGCGGGCCTTGTTCTAAATATGTATGGTCCGCAGCCCGGAAACGAAAACCTGCTAGGCAGTCTTATTGGTGGTCTCGGAACCACGCTAAATAGCGTCACTTCCCTATTGATCAGTACGATCAAAACCACGCTTACGCCACTGCTAGACTCGCTGATAAACACCCTGTTACTGGCCTTGGGCGTCGATCTAAATAAAGTGGATGTAGGTGCCAACCTGAGTTGCCAAGCAGGCCGTGCCTACCTCGTAATCTAACCCCCACCCACCACCGGCAACTCCACACAGAACCGCGCCCCGTGTTCACTGTTGGCGACGCTCAGGCGTCCGCCCATGTTTTCCACAATGCCGTAGCTCACCGACAACCCCAGCCCGGTGCCGACGCCAATCGGCTTGGTGGTAAAGAACGGTTCGAAGATCCGCTCCAATAACCGTGCATCGATTCCGCCGCCGTTGTCTTCGACAAAGAGGCGCACGTGGCGGCTGTCGTGTTCGCTGTAAAGCGCGATCCATGGTTTGAAGTCGTGGTTTTTTTCCTGCCGGGCCGTCAGCGCATCGCGGGCGTTGACTACCAGGTTGATCAGTACCTGTTCCAGTTGGTCCACATGGCCGTTGACCTGCGCGCTGAAGTCCATGGGGTTGATGCGCAGGTCCACGCCCTTGCCACGTAGGCCTTCGCCCAGCAGCGACTGGGTTCCTTCCACCGCCTGGGCCGGGTCGAAGGGCTGTTGCTCGACCTCCGAGCGGCGGCCGAATACGCGCATATGGTCCACCACCCTGGCCGCACGCTGGACTTGGGCGTCGATACGCTGGAGTTTTTCGGTCAGGTAGTCGATCTGTACGTCGCCGTTGCCCAGGCGCTTGAGCACATTGGCGATGGCCATGCGCATCACGTTCAGCGGTTGGTTGATCTCATGGGCCAAGCCGGTAGCCATTTCCCCGAGAGTGGCCATTTTTGCGCTTTGGGTCAGTTGCTGCTGGGAGCGGCGCACTTCGGTGTTGTCGCGGCCCACGGCCTGGATTTCCTGCAACTGGCCGTGCTCGTCGAAGACACCCCGGTCGGACCACACCCACCACGCATGTTCGCGCCCCGGCAGTTGCAGGCTGATTTCGGCGGTGCTGACCGGGAATTCCGGGCTCAGCTGACCGATACGTTTTACGAAGGCATTGCGTTGCTCGGGCGACAGCCATTCGCCCAGGTTGATCCCCGGTAACTGTGCCGGCGTACATTCCAGGTAGTTGGCCAGGGGCGTGTTGCCGAAGGTCAGGGTCAGGTCCGGGCGGTAGCGGCAGATCATGGCCGGCGAGTCTTCGACGAGGATGCGATAGCGCTCTTCGCTGTCCTTGATTTGCTGCGCCGCCAGGGTCGCTTCCGTGACGTCCAGCCACAGGCCGACGGCTTCCACCGGCAAACCGAGGTCGTCGCGCAGCAGCTTGGCTTCGTCCAGCAGCCAGTGGTAATTGCCCTGGCGATCGCGCACACGGTAGCGACTGCGCACGCTGCCTTCGCGCAGCAATTGCCGGGTGCGTTCGAAGTACAGGTCACGGTCTTCGGGGTGTACCCATTCCACGGAGGTGTCGTGGGTGCATTCGGCCAGGGTCCAGCCAAGCAGCGGCAACAGGCTGTCGCTAAAGAACGCCGGGTGCAGCGCGCCGTTGACGTAGCGCTGCACGTAGATCACCGCCGGGGAGCTGGCGATCAGGTTATCCAGGCGTGCATGGGCGGCGGCGGCCTGTAGTTGCTGGTTCTTGATATCGCTGATGTCGAGCATGAAACCGATCCAGCGCCGCTGGTCGCCAACGCCCAGCACCTGGCCTTGTACGCGGTACCAGATGGGGTTCTGCTTGGCGTCAGTGCGCTGCAGGCGCACGCTGGTCAGCAACGGTTTGCCCAGGGTTTGCAGGTCTTGCAGGCGGCTGTTGAGTTCCTGGCGGTCGGCAGGGTGAATCAACTCCAGCCAGTTGCTCAGCACTTGTTTGGTCGGTGCATCTTCCGGGCTCAGGCTGCGCATCAGTTGCGGCGCCAGCAGGATCTCTTCACCGCTGGCCAGCAGTTCCCACCAGCCAGTGCCGAGCAGGCCTTGCAAGGCTTCCACCCGTTCCAGTTGCTGGTGATGACGCTGCTCGCGCAGGCGGCCGAGCAAAGGGGCGGCGAGGGCAGCGGCGAGGTTGAGCCAGTCACGTTCGCTGACGTCGGGGTGGCCACTGTAGAAGCCGCACAGCAACCAGGCGGCAACGCCTTGGCTATCGCGGTACGGCACCAGCAGGCCTTCGGCATTGCCAAATACACTGTGCAGGCGCGGGTGTTCGCTGCGGCCCTGGAGGGTTTTCAGGCTCAGTGGGGTGTTGCCGCTGAGGCTGTCCAGGCAGGTGCCGAGGCGTTGGCCCGGCTCCCAAAGCTGTGGTGCGTCATGGGCGTTGTAGCTGCAATAGACCAGCCAGTCCTGGTCCTGTTGGTCGAGCAGGGTCATCGCCACGCAAGGCATACGCCAACGCTGGGCGACGCTGCGCAGATGCTCGCTGAAAACCTGGGGCAGGCGCGTCAGGCTGCACACCCGCAGTTGCTCGCTCATCTGGCTGGCAAGTTGATGGTTCTGTTCGCGCTGCTGGGCCAATTGCCGGCCGGTCAGCAGGTCGCTGATATCCGTCAGGCGCAGGAGCCAGCCATCGGCGTCCGGCTCGATCCAGCCGCGGGTGTGCAACGTGGTGTCACCGGCGCCTTGAAAGTCCAGGTCCATGCTATGGCGCTGCCAGTCGGCAGGTGTGCCTTCGATGCTTAAAGCGCCTGGCAGGCAGAGCAGGTCACGCAGGAGCAGTTGAGGCTGGGTGCCAAGGTGACGGGCCAGTTGTTGTTGCAATGCACGGCTGATGTCCAGCACATGACCTTGCTGATCCAGGCGTAGGTGCAAGCCTGGAGCGGGTGAGCTGGCGGGCGTTTCCAGGGCCTGGGCGCTGCTGCGGCCGAGTAGTCGGCCGAAGATTTTTTCACCGGAGTTCAAAATTGCAGGCTCGACTGGGCGTGCAGGGTGGTTGGCAGCCTGGGGACCGTGCCAATGCCCGGCAGGACAATAAACGGCAGGACGTTCTTCAGGTTGGCCGAGGGATAGTTGATCTCGACGGTCAGCACCCCTGCGGTGTAGGTCGGATTGATATGGGCCGTCTGGAACTGGAAGGTGGCGGGAATCCACTGCAATTGGCTTTGAACGGTCTGGGTCGCCCGCAAGATGAGCGCCGCATTGTAGTTGGGGGTGCTGGGATCCAGTGCCACACTGCGGCGCACTGCTTCGGCCGTGGCTTGGTTGAACGACTGCAGCAGCAACAGCGGCAGGCTGTAGCTGACCGTGGCATAGAACACCGCAAAAAAGATCACGAACACCGCCGCAAATTCGATGGCGACGGCGCCTTTTTGCTTTCTAGGGAGGCTGGTTTTCATCACTGCGACTACCCTGACTGCTACTACCTGATATCAGCATAGAATCAATCAGCAAAAAGGGACGGTTTTTACGTGATCCAAGGCCTCGTGGTGTTTGTCTGGTTGATGTTGTGTACGGTGCAGGATATTCGTCAGCGGCAGATCGCCAATCGGCTGACCCTGGGCGCAGTGCTGCTGGCGCTGCTCTATCTGCTGTGGAGCGGCAGCACTTGGCTCGGCATGTCCAGGTCTGAAGGGGTGTGGGCATTTGTCCTGGCGCTGCTGTTGACGCTGCCGGGCTACGCCCTTGGGCGCCTGGGGGCCGGTGATGTGAAGTTGCTTGCGGCGTTGGCGCTGGCGTCGAATTCGACCTACTTGTTGTGGTCGCTGATAGGTGCCGGCGTGGCCAATGTCGCCTGGCTGGTGTGCGGGCCGCGGCTGTTACCACTTGCCAGTCAAGGCGTTAGGGCGCGCCTGGGTTATCTGGTAGTGGACCCGTCAGGAAAGCTGCCCTTTGCGCCGTTTCTTTTAGTGGGGTTCACCCTGGCCTGGCTGGGGCTCCACTAGTCGCGGGTGCTTTATATCGCTATGTACATAGTCAAAAAGTACGTCTACGTTTATTCATACAAGTGAGTAGGAAGGTTCTTCGGAACGGATAGGTCAATTTTTGGCTTGCCAGGAATGGAGTAGCGCGTGAACAAGCTTACATCTGCAGTAAAAGTGCTCGTGGTCGATGATCAGCCGCTGATTGTGGAGGAGCTTTGCGAATTTCTCGAAAGCAGCGGTTATCGCTGTGTCCCTTGCGGCTCCAGCCAGCAGGCCGTGCAACGTTTCGGTGAAGACCCGCAAATCGGCCTGGTGCTGTGTGACCTGCATATGCCGGATATGGACGGTATTGAATTGGTGCAGGCCCTGCAGAAAATCGCCGGCAAGCAGCGTGCCTTCGAAGCCATCATGTTGACCGGCCGAGCCGACAAGCAGGACGTGATCAAGGCGTTGCGCGTGGGGATCTCCGATTATTACCAAAAGCCCATCAACCTCAACGAGTTGCTCGAAGGGTTGCAACGCCAGGAGGCCGCGCTGGAGGAGCGCCACAAGAACCTGCACCTGGGAAACTTGAACCAGAAGCTGCAATACCTTTCTGAATCCATCGACGACTTGTACCAGGACCTGGACAAGGTCCGTCGCGGCCCGGCGCCGCAAACCGATGGCGAAGGGGTAAGCGAGGAGGCCGAGCGCCTGGAGGTGCCGGCGATCTTCAATCAGTTGTCACCCCGGCAACTGGACGTTGCCAGGTTGGTGGGCAAGGGCCAGACCAACTACCAGATTGCCTGTGAGCTGGGTATCACCGAGAACACGGTCAAGCTGTACGTGTCCCAGGTGTTGCGCTTGACCCATATGCATAACCGCACCCAACTGGCTTTGGCGCTGTCGCCGAGCAACTCGGCATTGCGCCAACGGGTGACGGCGCACTGAGGATTACTGATTACTCAGGACATGCACAAAACAAATGTGGGAGCGGGCTTGCTCGCGAATGCGGTGGCTCAGAGCCAGATATGCTGACTGACATGCCGCATTCGCGAGCAAGCCCGCTCCCACATTTTGAGTGGGGTACATCCCATGGTTCTCCAGTGGCCGTGAGGTCGCCTAGATTATTTGCTACCGCCCGAGCTTGCGCTGTCCTCGCCGAACTTTTCGGGGATCGCGTACCTTTTGCTTTCCAGCAAGCGCTGCATCGCCAGTTCGCGCTCGGTGGGCGTTGCCCTCTGCACCGTAGGTGAGGCCGCTTGCCCGCTGACTTGCAGCCCAAGCCAGTTCTCCGTCTCCTGCTGGGCCTTGGACGAGGGCCCAGGTTCGATGGCCAATGCGGTCAGCGGCAAAACCAGCAGCGTCAGGCTGGCGAGGTAATGGAATTTCATCATCGACTCCTTCAAGCGCTTACTTGATTAGTGCGGGCGGTGCGTCACTGGTCGCCGCGACCTGGCCCTTGGCCTTGGCGACTGGCATGCCGGCGGCCTTGAGCTTCTCGGCCCGGGCCTGGGCCTCGGTGACCTGCTCGGGGCTCAGGCCCACCTGGCTGGCCAGTTGTGCGGCCTGGCCCCAGTTGTCCTGATAGATCAACAGGGTCACCAGGTTGACGGCCGCCAGTTGATCGCTTTGCTTGAGCTCCATGGCCGTCATGAATTCAAAGCGCGCTTCTTCCAGGCGCCGTTGATTGAGGTAGACCACTCCCAGATCGTTGCGGATTTTTTCATCGGTGGGCGCTAGTTGCGCTGCCCGTTGCATATGGGCCAGGGCTTGCACGTTGTCGCCCTGGGCCGCCGCCAGTTGTCCCAGACCATGTTCACCTTCGGCGGCCAGGCAGGTGCCCAGCAGGCTGCGGTACAGCGGTTGCGCTTCTTTGCGTCCGAGCAGGCGGTAGACCTTGGCTTTGCGCTGGCGCACTTGCGGCAACGACTCCGGCAGGCTTTGCAGGTTGGCCAGGCTGGCGTGCATCTTCCCTTCCTTGGCCATGTCGTCGGCCAGGTTCAGCGACAACTCTTGTTCGGCGCTGGGCTTGGCGCAACTGCCCGGGGTCATCAGCGCCGACCAGGGCATCTGGCCGTTGCTGGCACAGCCGCCGAGCATTAGCAGGCTCAGGCCTGCAATCAGTGCTTTCATCGAGCGCTCCTCAAAAACTGCTCAGGGCCCGGGAGATCGCAATGAATGCCGGCCCCCCCAGCACAATCAATAAAGCGGGAAACAGGAAGACCATCATCACCACCGACATCTTGGCCGACATCTTCGAGATGAATTCCTGCAAGCGGGTCAAACGGCGGTCGTCGAGCAGTTGCTTGAGGGCCAGCAGCGACTTCATGGCGCCGCCGCCCTGCTGGATCAGTTGTTGAAGAATGATGCAGGTGTCGGTGAACTCGTCCACGGCCAATAGCCGGGCGGTCTTGCCCAGCTCCTCGCCCAGTTCCAGGCCCGAGTCGACCCGTGACAGGATCAACCGCAGCTCCTGGGTCAGCGCCGGCAGCAGGCGCTGCGCCTCAACGCTCAGCACGCGCAGGGACTGTTCAACCGCCATGCCCGACTCGAACAAGATGCGCAGCAGCGGGATGAAGGTCGACACCTCGCGGGAGATTTGTTGTTGCCGGGCCTTGGCCGCACTGGCGAGGACGCGCTTGGGGATCAGGTAGCCCACGCCCAGGCCGAGCAGGGGCGCGATCCATGGAGAATCGGCGCCGGGAAAGATCAGTTCTTCGCCCACCAGGATCACGCCCGCCAGCACCAGCGGCACACCAATCTGGCAGGCGGCGAAGATCGAGCGCTGGTTGGCTTTGCGCCAGCCCACACGGTTGAGCAGGATCTGGGTTTCGTTATCCATGCTCACCGAGCGCTGGGCCAACTGGCTGCTGCCAAACTGACTGAGCAGGGTGCCGAAGCGGTCACCGCGCACCAGTTGGCCTTGCAGGCGTTGGTTGACCAGGCGATCGCGGCGGCGCTGGCTCAGCAACTGGCCGACGATCAGCGCGAGCGCAGCTAAAAACAATAAGGCACTGATCAGCAGGACCATCTCAAATACTCCGCAACATGCGCCACATCGTCAGGCAGCCCAGCACCTGCATGGTCAGCGCGGCCAGCAGCATGTAGCGGCCGCTGTCGTCGTTCCACATGGTCAGCAGGTAGCCGGGGTTGATCAGCATGAAATAGCCCACCATCGCAATCGGCATGCCGGCCAGGACAAAGGCAGTGACGCGGGTCTCGCCGGTCATGGCGCGCAACTGCCGGGCGCCTTGCTCCCGTTCGCGAATGACCTTGATCAGGTTCTCCAGCAAGTCACTGGCGTTGCCGCCGTAGCGGTGGTTGACCTTGAGTCCCAGGGCGAGCATGCGGAACTCGTCCTGCTCGTAGAATTCGGCAAAATCACTGGCGGCCTCGGGCAGGCTGACCCCCAATTGCACGTTGCGCTGGATACGTTCCATGGCAGGCTTCAAAGGCGCCTCGGTGCTGTCGATGGCCCCCAGCAGGGCATCGGCCAGGGTGCGCCCGGACTTCAGGCTGCGCACGGTGTGGTCGAGGACTTGCGGCAATTGTTCGACCATCCGTTTCACCCGCCGCCGATAGCGCCAGGCGATGTACAGCCGCAGGATCAGGGGCGGAAGCACTAACATTGCGCCCAGCCCGACCCAGCTCCATACCAGAAAGCCCAGGAGCGCGCCCAACACCCAGCAGGTCACCCACAGGCCCAAGCTGTCGGTGGGCTTGCCCAGGCCCGCGCGCTGGAACATGCGCTCCAGGCCGACCCAACGCCCGCGCTCTTCGGCCAGCAGCGGCTGCCCTTCGGCAAGTCGCTCCAGGACGCGGTCGGTTTCCGCCTGGCGCAGGCCACTGAGAAACAGGTGCAGCGACACGCCAATCAGGATCACGCAACTGAACATCAGGATGGCGCCGGTCATGATGACGCTCCTATAACGGCATGGCGGATTCGCGGCGCAGCTTGTCACCCGCCGGGTTGACCGCCTCGCGCAGGAAACCAAAGCCAGTGCGCCGGTCATGGCGGAACAGGGTGTTGGTGACATACACGTCATCGCGCACCCCCACGACCTCCACCACTTCACTGACGCAGCGCCGGCCATCGGGCATACGGGTCAGCTGGATCACCACATCCAGGGCCGCACAGATCATCTGGCGCAGGGTTTTCTCCGCGACCACACGACCGGTCAGGCCCACCAGGGTTTCCAGACGCAATAGCGCGTCCTGGGCGTTGTTGGCGTGCACGGTACTCATGGAACCGTCGTGGCCGGTGTTCATCGCGGTCATCACATCCAGCACTTCCACACCGCGGATCTCGCCGAGGATGATGCGGTCCGGACGCATCCGCAGGGCGTTGCGGATCAGGTCGCTAGCCTTTACCTCGCCATGCCCTTCGGCATTCGGCGGGCGGGTTTCCAGGCGCACCACGTGGGGGTGGCCCAGTTGCAGTTCGGCGACGTCTTCGATGGTCACCAGGCGTTCGTGGGGGTTGATCAACTGGCTGAGGATATTGAGCAGGGTGGTCTTGCCGGTGCCGGTGCCGCCGCTGATCAGGATATTGCAGCGCTTGCCGACCGCTTCCTGGAAGAACTCGAAGATCGCCTGATCGATGGTCTGCATCGCGACCAGGTCGCTGCTCTTGAGCATGTCCTTACGAAACTTACGAATCGACAGGCACGGGCCGTCCAGGGCAATCGGCGGGATGATCGCGTTGACCCGGCTGCCATCGGGCAGCCGGGCATCGACCATCGGCGATGACTCATCCAGGCGCCGACCCAGCGGTGCGAGGATGCGTTGCATGACCCGCTCCACATGATGGGCGTCGATAAAACGCAGGTCGCTCTGGTGCAACAGGCCGTCGCGTTCGATAAATACCCGGTGCGGGCCGTTGACCAGGATCTCGGTCACCGAGGGGTCGCGCAACAGCACTTCCAGCGGGCCGAAGCCAGTCAGTTCATCGACGATTTCTTCGGCCAGGCGCTCCATTTCATAGCGGGAAATCGCCAGGTGCATGCGCGTGATGTATTCCGACACCTTGTCGATGACAAATTGCGCCAGGGATTGGCGCGAGCCTTCCAGCAGGTTTTTGCCTGACTCTTCGATGGCGTCGATGATGTAGCGGTGCAGCACCAGTTTCAGACCATCGTGTTCCACCGCACTGTTAAGCCCGCGTGCGGGTGCGCCGAAGAGCTTTTCGCTGCTCATTTGATGCTCCCCCGCAGCCGTTCAAACCAGCGGGTGGAAGGTTTTGCCAAGCCTTCTGAGCGCTTGGCCAGGCGTTCGCCGAGGGTCTTGAGGTTTTGCGTCAAGGTCTCCCTGGGCGCCAGGCTGAATAAGGTTTGCCCCTGGTTCTTGGCGTTCAGGCGCACCTCGGGGCTGAACGGCAAAACCGCGATGACTTCCAGGCCGAAGCTCTTTTCCAATGCATCGGTATCCGGCGCGGCACCTTTGAGGTAGCGGTCCACGAGCAATTTGGCATGATCGAGTTTCATGCCTTTTTCCCGCCACTGGTTCAGCACGGCCAGGTTGCGCCGGCAGTCGAGGACGTTCTGGTCAGTGCACCACAAGAGCTTGTCGCAGTGGCTGACGAAGGTACGCAAGGCTTCGCTGTCGCGCTGGCCGGTGAGGTTCACCACGATGTGCTGGAAGTGTTGGCGCAGGGCACTGAGCAGCATGTACAACTCGGCGGCGCTGGTCATTTCCAGCGGGTCGTCGCTTTCGGTGTAGGCAAGGATGCGCAGGCCACCGTCGGTGGCGGTGAACGCGCTGTTGATCAGGGTGGTGTCGAGGCGGCGCAGATGGCGCAGTGCATCGCCAAAGTTGAACGAGCTTTCCAGGCCCAGCAGCGCCAGGCTGTCGCCACGGGGCAGGCCCAGGTCCAGCAGCAAGGTTTGTTGACCGCTCTTTTGCACCACCATCGCCAAGTGGCTGGCGAGCAGGGCGCCGTCGGCATTGCCCTGGGTGCCATACAGCACGGTGAGCCCGCCCAGGTGCGCGTTGTGCGCCACCGGTGGCAGGCGCTTGCTCAGGCGCCGCACCAGGCCGGCGACTTCGCTGGAGCGTGAGCCGTAGGCGACAAAATCCCGCGCGCCGGCACGCATTGCGTTGAGCACCAGTTGATTGTCCATGCCGTCGCCCAGAGCGACGATGGCCAGCATCGGCTTGGCTTCCAGGGCGCCCTCGATCAAGGCGCTCTGGGCCACCACATGCTCGCGGTCCAGGCCTACGAACACCAGGTTGGCGAAGGTCACGTCGACCAGGGCCAACAGTTCATCAAGGCTGCCGCCACCGGCACTGACCACTTGGCCCAGGGGCGCCAGGGCGCCTTGCAGCCATTCCAGGTCGGTGGTGTTGCGGGTGATTGCCAGGAACGTCTGGCTCAGGCTATCGCTCATTGGGAAAGTCCTGTGCGTCGGTCGAAGTTGCCGTTTTCCAGGAAGTACAGGCGATACCAGTTGGGGTCGTAGTTACGCAGTTTTTCCCCGGGCAGGGACGGCAGTTGGGCATTGGCGGCCAGGGGCTGGACCAAGTGCGGGGTGACAATCATCAGCAGCTCTTTTTCCTCGCGGCTGACGTTGCTGTCGCGGAAAAATGCGCCAAGAATCGGGATATCGCCCAGGCCTGGAAACTTGCTGACAGTGGAGCGGTTGTTGTTACTGATCAGGCCGCTGATCACAAAACTTTCGCCATCGGCCAGGGACACCGTAGTGTCGGTGCGGCGCACGGTCAGGGCCGGCACCTGGATGCCTTCTAGCTGCAGGGCGTTGGCGTAATCCAGCTCGCTGACTTCCGGCGCTACCTTGAGGGAAATCCGTGTGCGGTCGATCACGGTCGGGGTCAACGTCAGGCGGATACCGAACTCTTTGTACTCGATGGAAATCGTGTCGCTGCCGGCGCTGGGCACCGGGATCGGCACTTCGCCGCCGGCAAGAAAAGTCGCGCTGTGCCCGCTCATGGCGACCAGGCTTGGCCGTGCCAGGGTGTAGGCAAAGCCGCTGCGTTCCAGGGCATTGATCATCGCCGAAAAGCGCCCACCGCCAATGCCGATATTGAAACTCTCGTTATCCAGGGGCAGGCTCATCCCGGCCGTGCGCGGGCTACCGAACAGGAAGTTGCGCGTGCCGCCAAAGATCGACGTACTGGCCTCCTTGAGCTTGGTGCGGCTGACTTCCACAAAGCGGATATCGGTCTGCACCTGGCTCGGCAGGGAAGGGTCGTCGGAGGGCGACAGGGCCAGGCTGGTCAGGGTCGAGGTGGCCTTGCCCTTGACGAACACCATGCTCTGGCGTGGCTCGCTGGAACAGCGGGTCCAGACCATCAGGCTGGTGGCGCCAGAGGCGACGCCGGTGAGCAGGAAAGCGCGATCACCGTTGAGGTGTACGTCGGCGATTTTCGGGTCGCCGATGGCCAGGCGAGTAATAGGCACTGGCGACTGTAGGGTTTGTTGCAGGCCTTCACCGACCTCGACCACGGCCGGCAAGGCGCCCAGGTTGCTGCAGCTGTCGGCGGCTGCGAACGCCAGGCCGACAGGCAGGCTGGACAGCATCAGGGCCCAGGCCATTTGAGTGAACGCTGGTGCGAAACGTTGGCGCATTCAAGGCATCCTTGCTCAATCAGGGATTTTGTTGGGTCGCTTGGTTACCACGTATGACCTCGATGCCGGAGCGCCTCGGTTCGTTGGCCCCCCCGCTTTGTGCGATTCTTTTCGGCGTCCCGAGCATGGCCAGTTGAGTGAACTGGTACAGCTCGCGATTAGCGCTTTGCAGCTTGGCGGGTGCCTCGCTATTCCCGGCCCAGTACTGGCTCAACAACTGCTCATCGGCACTGCGTACGGCCAAGCGCAAGGTGCCGGCGCTGGTTGCCAGCATCAAGCGGCTCATCAACGGTTGCGGCACCGCCAACACCACGGTTCGCGGAGGGCTTGCCTGGCGTTGTGCCTGGCGGGCTTTTTCTTCATCGGTGGCGGGCGGCGCGACGGCGGGCTTACCATCGTTGGTCGGTCCGAGGTTATCGCCCACGCTGAGCAGGCGCAGGGCCGGCACGATGACCTGGGCGGTGGGTTCCGGGTTGGTGCCTTCCGGGCGCAGGAACAGCAGCACATCCACAAAATCCCCGGGGCTCAACTGGCCTGCGGCACCGATGACTTCATCGACGGCCACCGCCAGGGCGCGTTCGTCAGGGCGGATCATGCGGGCCAGGGGGCCACCGGCATTGAAGCTCGAATCATCCAGCCAGGTACCGGCAGGCAGGGCTCTCAAGGGCGTGCGGCCAATGGCCTGGTCGAGGCTGGTCAGGCTGCCGGCCGGTGCAGTGCGCAGTCTTTCCAGGGTCAGGTCGGCGGCGGTGAGGGCAATATACGGCGGCACATCATGGGCCAGGACCACCACCGACTGGCGGGTCTGGTCTTCGACGGCGGCGACGGTTTTCTCCACGGAAACGCCAGATGGCGACGGTTCGGCAACTGGCTCAGGCGGACGACTCAATATCAGTCCCCAATAGCCCGCGAATAGCGCACCGATTAACAACAACCCGGCCAGGATCATGCTGACACGACTGTTCATGAAGGCTCTCCCTATCCTGTTGCACTACGTGCCCGTTTTTCCCAACGAGTTTCTTTCGCAACCAGGCAGCTATGAACATCTAACGATTTCGCTATTTGACGGTAGCCGAGCTAGGACAAAATGCCATTAGCCATCACGATTTATTTTGGAACTATCGACATGCGTCCTGAAAGCACGGGTTTATGGCGCCAGTCTTGCGACTACTACTTTGTGATTAATCCGTTCTTACAGTTGTTGAGGTTGATTTTGTTGACAATGCTCTAGTGGCACGCAGCAATCACCGTGCAGCACCGCGATCTGCGCAAGCAAGCGCAAAGGAGAAGTCATATGTTCCTTACCTTCATGATGAAGCTCTACCTCCAACTCCAACTGTTGTTTCATCGCAAAGAGGGCGCCACGGCAATCGAGTACGTGATCCTCGTGGCGGTTATTGCGTTAGTCGTATTGGCAGCGGGGAAATTGCTTGGGCCTCAGATCGCGGCCATGTTCGCTAAAGTCGGGGCCGCCTTGACCTGATTGGCAGCAATAGTGCGATGAGCAAGCCCATCAGTGATTGTCTTGGAAGGTATTGCTCATGAACGCTGTTGTTGCGAGCCGCCAGCAGATCCTGTTGGTGGATGACGAAGAAGATGCCCTCGTTGAACTGGCCGAATCGCTGGGAAACGAGGGCTTTGTTTGTTTCTGTGCCAGCTCCGTCACGTATGCATTGCAGGAGCTGACACTGCATCCTGATATCGCGCTGGTCATTACCGACTTGCGCATGCCTGAGGAAAGCGGCATTTCCTTGATCAAGCGCCTGCGTGAGCACACCTCACGCGAGCATCTGCCCGTGATTGTCATGTCCGGCCATGCCGAAATGGATGACGTCAGTGACATGTTGCGGTTGCAGGTCCTGGACCTGTTTCGCAAACCCATCTACCTGGTTCGTTTGATCGATACCCTCAACAGTCTGTTTCCCCTGGCGCGGGGGAAGCCGTGACTCATCCATAGCGCCGGTTCAGGAGAGTTCCTATGTTGCTTGCCTCGCTGATGCGGATGTGCGCTTGGTCGATGCTGCTTTTGCGCCGCAGGGACGGTGCGACGGCCATCGAGTATGTGATTTTGATTGTGGTGATTGCGTTGGTAGTGCTGGCCGCCGGGAAGTTGCTGGGACCGCAGATTGCGACGTTCTTTGGCAAGGTGGGGGATGCGCTGACTTGAGTGCGGCGGCTATTGTGGCGAGGGGGCTTGTCCCCCGCTGGGCTGCGCAGCAGCCCCAATAAAACTTACTGATTTCTATCAGACGCACCGAAGTGGCCGGTTATGGAGCTGCTGCGCAGCCCAACGGGGGACAAGCCCCCTCGCCACAGGTCGGTGCGCCTTTATTAGCTCAACCCCCCTATAACTGATAGCTGAAACTCAACGTATACCGCGGCCGCCGGTTAAAGCTATCCAGCGCCATATCCGACATCGGCTTGGCCGCCTCCAACGCAATGTTGTAGTACTTGGCATCGCCAAACCGCAGGCCTACGGCGGCCGAGGACATGTCGCTATCTTTCACCGGCAAGTTGTTGAACCACGCCTTGGCACGGTCGAGCACGATGTAGGGCTGCACGATCCTTACCCAGTCGCCACTGCGGTTGTAGCTGTAGTTGATCTCGTAGGCCACCCCCCAGCCCTTGTCGCCCGAGCCCTGGTCATCCGGATAGCCGCGCCCGAAGTTCTGCCCGCCGAATACCGCCCGTTCGCTGTCGGGCAAGGTGTCGTCGCTCCAGTACAGCGCTGCCGAAAGCACGCCTTGCCAATTGTCGAAGAACTTGTCGCTCTGCACCCCGGACAGGCGCAGGCGGAAGAAGTCCAGGTCCGACTTTATCCCTTCCAGGTCGCTGCGCGTCTTGGCCCCCATGCCGTCAATGCCCTGGTACAGGCCAGCACTGAGGATGCGCAATTGGCGGTTGTCGGCCTTGCGCCAGTCCCCTTCGAAGGCCAGCGCGCGCAGGTCGGTTTCCACGTCGAACCGTTGCGGGTAACCCACCAGTTGATAGCGGGTCCTGTCGTTCACCCCGTAGAAGCGGGTGCCGAGGGTCAGGGACTCGCTGGGCGAGGCGATCAGTGGATGGCTCAGGCCGATGGAGAAGCGGTCGTTCTCCCGGTGCGGCTTGAGTGAGAAACCACCGTCCAGGCGGATGTGGGTGCTCGGGTCGCTGCGATAACGCGCGCCATACAGGCTCAATTGCGTGCCTTCGGCGTTGATGAACTGGCTGTAGTCGAGCCGGTAGTAATGCTCTTTGTCTTCCCCAGGCGGGAACAGGCCACTGAGGCTCACTTGTTCGCCCATTGATGTGTGGGAATTGCTGGTGCCGGCGATCAAGGCTTGCAGGCCGCCACGGCTGTCGTCGGTCATGCTCATGCTGCTGGTAAACGGTTTGCGGCTGGCCTGGATATTCATATGCGCGGCACCGTCGGTGGTGCCCGGTGGCGGCACTTGCGCTTGCAGGGTCACGCCGGGAATCCGCCCCATCAAGGTGGTGTAACGCTCAAACGTCTTGCGGGTCAGCGGGCGTTCGGCCTGGAGCTTTTGCGCCAGCTTGTCGACGTAGCCCGAGACCGAACCAATGTCGCCCTGCACTTGGTAGTCCTTGATGTAGCCCTCGACCAAAACCACCCGCACCAGGCCCTGCTCGAAGCGTTGGTCGGGCAGGAAGGCGTAGGACAACAGGTAGCCGTCCTGCTGATAGCGACGGGTGATGCTGCGGGTGGCTTCGATCAGTTGCGCAAGGTTGGTTTCATGGCCAATCAACGGCTCGAATACTTGGGCGACTTCCTGCAGCGGGTACACCGTGCCGCCTTCGATCTGCAGTTTGCGGATGGTGACCTTGGTGTCCATCAGCAATGGTTGGGCTTGCGCGGCCGGGGTCTCCGGCAGTTGGGTCTGCGGGGTCACCGGGCGGTAGGCGTCGGCCGGCAGGTTGGGGACGGGTAGGTTGCGGATGGTGTCGTTGCTGTTGAGGAAGCTGGGTAGGGTCTCGGCGTGGACGTAAGCGCTGAGGGTGAGCAATAACAACGGCGTCAAAACGCGCATAGGACACTCCATGGTCAAAACTGCAGCGGCATTTCGCAGGTTCCCGCCGGGTTCTAGGGCACGGTTCGGGAGTTCCAATAAAAAAGACGAGAGACCCATTGGAATCTCTCGTCTCAACCAAGCGTAGGCGCTGTAGGGGAGGCCGTCTAATGGCCAGGTGCAATTCTCCTATTTACCGGTCAGGCCCTTGAGCAGGCCGCCTACGCCGGTGTTTGCAGTGGCCGATCCCGACGCCGTGGCGTTGGCGTTGATGTTCAGGCCGCCGAGCAGGCCACCACCGCTACCGCTGGTGCCGCCGGTCACCAGACCACCGACCGAGGAAACCGCGCCACCGACGGCGGTGACGGTTTGGCCCAAGGTGTTGGTGACTGGGTTGGCATTGGCTGCGGTGAGGTTGCCGCCGAGGCCGCCGACTGCGCTGCCCACTTGAGTCACCAGGCCGTTGACCGGTGCACCGATACCGGTCGTGGTGCCGATGTTTTGGGTCAGGCTGCTGACACCCGAAGTCACAGGGTTCAGCGCCGCACCCACATTGCTCGCAAGACCTGCCGCCGGTGCGGTTGCCGCTGTGTTGGCGACACCGTTGCCACCGATCAATGTGCCGAGCGAGGCTACTGTGTTGCCCAGTGCGCCACCTGTCGCACCCCCCGCACTAACGGTGCCGTTGGTGTTGCCGGCATTCAGGCCGTTACCGACGTTGGCCACCAGGCCGCCCACCAGTTCAGGCAGACCGGATGCCGGGGCACTGCCACTGCCGGTACCGGCAGACGGTGCCACATAACCACCCGCAGTGCCTGCTACCGCACCGACACCGTTGAGCACGCTGCCCACGGCACCGGTCACTGGGTTGCCAGCGCCACCTGCGCCTGCCACCTGAGTGCCGAGGCCGGTGACGGTCGAGCCGACTTTATCCAGCAGGCCATTGACCGGGTTGCCCAGGCCGGTGGCTTTACCCAGGTTGCCGGTGGTGTTTTCCACCAGCGAGACCACAGGCACCAGTACTTTGCCGCCCAGGGTGTTGGTGACCGATCCCAGTGGGCCGGTGGTGCTGGCGGTACTCAAGGTATCGCCGAGCATGGTGACCGCCTGGCCAACTTTATCCACCAGGCCACCTGCTGCTCCACCGACGCCGCCGGTAAGGCCGCCGACTACCGGGATACCGCCCAGGGTGGTCGAGAGTGTTTTGCCGGTGTTCGAAACACCCGTGCCCAGGTCGGCGACACCGTTGGCCACGCCGGCCACGGTGATGCCCAGGGAGTTGCTGTTGGTGCCCAGGGAGCCCAGGCCAGTGCCGACCCCAGTGGCGACGCTGCCCACGGCGGTGCCTGCGCTGGTCACCAGGCCGCCTGCCGCAGTGCCAACTACCGGAACGCCGCTGACGGTTGTGCCGATGCCACCGATCGCTGTACCGACGTTACCGAGTGTGCCGCCCAGATTGGTCGCAATCTGGCCTGTGACCAATGGGCTGGTAGTCGAGCCGGTGCCGCCACCTGTGCCGCCGCCAGTACCACCGCCGGTGCCGCCACCTGTGCCGCCGCCAGTACCACCGCCGGTGCCGCCACCTGTGCCGCCGCCAGTACCACCGCCGGTGCCGCCACCTGTGCCGCCGCCAGTACCACCGCCGGTGCCGCCACCTGTGCCGCCGCCAGTACCACCGCCGGTGCCGCCACCTGTGCCACCGCCAGTACCACCGCCGGTTCCGCCACCCGTGCCGCCGCCAGTACCACCGCCGGTTCCGCCACCTGTGCCGCCGCCAGTACCACCGCCGGTCCCGCCACCTGTGCCACCGCCAGTACCGCCACCGTCACCACCACCCGTACCACCACCGGTACCGGCGCCAGCATCCGGGGACGAGGATGCAACGCTGCTCTTATGACCGCCACCACCACTGCTGCAGCCTCCCAGGCTCATCGCCAAGATAAGGGCCAATGCAGTACTTGCTTTCCACAACACGACTTGAGTTTTCATGATGAGTTCCTTAGCACCTGGTACAGCCTTTGTTGGTCTCGCAAGTTCACCCGTTCTTCAGCAGGCAATACGTGCGTCCGTTTGTGGCTATAACAGTCCTCGGCACTCTTTATCGCAACGCTCAACTTGGTATTAACGATTTATATACAGGCGTGACTATGGGTCTTGGTGATTAATACCAAGGGTATATAAGGCGATTTCTTGTTTGGGGTGATGTGATGTAAATCAATCACTTGAATAAAATAGCGGGCTATCGATAGCCCGCTATAACTTAGGTTGTATATATACAATTTATCAGCCAGTTAACCCGATTTCAGGCAATCGGCTGCCACTTGCCGAGCATATGTTCGATATCGCCAGTACCCTTGAGTTGCAACTCGCCGCTGGAGCCGGGCGCACTGGTCAACAAGATGACCTCGCCAGGCAGGCGTAGCGGTTTCTTGAACTCAACGTAGATCTCGATGTTCGCTGCGGGTAGATGTTCATGCAGGGCCGCCACCGTGCGTGCCTTGTTCCACAGGCCATGGGCGATCGCCTGGGGGAAGCCGAACAGCTTGGCGGTGAGGGCGCTCAAGTGGATCGGGTTGTAGTCACCGGAGACCCGGGCGTACCGCCGACCGATGTCGGACGGTGCCTTCCAGCGAGTCAGCTCGGTGACCGTAGTGGGCGCTGGCAGGGATTGCTCTGGTGCCTCGCCATCGAGTTTCACCCCGCGACAGAGCATTCGGCTTTCACCTTCCCACAGCAGACCCAGGGAATCCTCGACAGTGGTGATCAGGTCAAAGGTCGCGCCCTTGGCGTGGGGTTGCAGGTTGCTCGTATGCACACTGACTCGCACGTCGCTGACCCCACCCATGGGGCGAAACACGCGGATACGGTTGCTTAAATGCACCAGCCCCAACAGCGGGAAGGGGAAGTCCCGTGCCGTCAGCAACTGTAACTGCAGGCCGAATGCCAGGATGTGTGGATAAGTCGCCGGCAGCACCGGGCTCTGGGTAAACCCGCAGACCTTGCCATAGGCCGCCACCGCCTCGGGATTGACCTGCACCCGGCAGTGAAGCCCTGACGTGGGCAAGGTGGTGCCGGTGATTTTGCGCTTGAGCGCGGCGCGCCAATACAGCGGTGGTAGCGGCGGGCTGCTGGGTAATGTGTGCCACAGCATCGTTACGCTCCCAGCAGGCTTTGCCCGCACACACGCAACGCCTGGCCACTGACCGCACCTGACCCCGGCTGGCCCAGCCAGGCCACCGCTTCGGCAACATCCTGCGGCAAGCCACCCTGGCCCAGCGAGCTCATACGCCGTCCGGCTTCACGCAAGGCGAAAGGAATATGCGCAGTCATCTGGGTCTCGATAAAACCCGGGGCAACCGCGTTGATGCTGATACCCCGTTGCGCCAGCAGCGGCGCCCAGGCCTGGGCCAGGCCGATGAGCCCGGCCTTGCTCGCAGCGTAGTTGGTTTGCCCACGATTGCCGGCGATGCCGCTGATGGAGGCGAGCAACACCACACGGCCGTTGTCGTGCAGGGTGCCGCTGTCGAGCAGGGCCTTGGTCAGCACTTGTGGGGCGTTGAGGTTGACCGCCAATACGGCGTCCCAGTATTCCGGGGTCATATTGGCCAGGGTCTTGTCGCGGGTGATCCCGGCGTTGTGCACCACGATGTCGATGCCGTCGGGCAATTGCTCAATCAGTTGCGTGGCGGCGTCATCGGCGCAGATATCCAAGGCAATGCCACGCCCGCCCAAGCGTGCGGCGAGGGCGTCGAGATCGGCCTTGGCCTGCGGCACATCCAGCAACACAATTTCGGCACCGTCCCGGGCCAGGGTTTCGGCGATCGAGGCGCCGATACCTCGGGCAGCCCCGGTCACCAGGGCCTTGAGCCCGGCCAGTGGGCGCGTCCAGTCATGCACTTGGGTCGGACAGGCACTCAGGCGCAGCACCTGGCCGGAGATATAGGTGCTTTTCGGCGAGAGGAAAAACCGCAGCGCGCCTTCCAACTGTTCTTCGGCGCCTTCGCCGACATACAGCAACTGCAAGGTGCCGCCGTTGCGCAGCTCCTTGGCCAGCGATCGGCTGAAGCCTTCGAGGGCACGCTGGGCGCTGGCGGCGAAGGGGTCGCTGAGGCTTTCCGGGGCGCGGCCGAGAATAACCAGGTGCGCGCTGTGATCGAGATTTTTCAGCAGCGGCTGGAAGAACTCGCGCAGTTGCTTGAGTTGGTCGGTGTGTTGCAAATGGCTGGCATCGAAGAGCACTGCCTTGAGCTTGGGGCCATGCCCGGGGATCCACGGCGTGGCCTTGAGCGGCTCGGGCCCGTAGCTGTAGATGGCCTCGGTAAGTTTATTGGCAAACCCCAACACCTGGGCCGCCAGCGGGCCGCCACCCAACAGCAGGGCGCCCTCCACCGGGCGCAGGCGTCCGGCTTGCCAGCGCTCCAGGCGTACCGGGGACGGCAGGCCAATGGCCGAGACCAGGCGGTGGCCAAGGCTTGAGTTGGCGAAGTCGATATAACGGTCAGACATGGAACGCTCTCCGGCTGCTGGGGTTCAAAGGGTGGACCATCAATAGGTAACAGTCGTTCCTAGTCTAGGCTCAGGAATGCACCTACAACCTTCAGGGAGCTTTACATGACTCAGCTGCGCCGTGTCGCGATCATTGGCGGTAATCGTATCCCCTTCGCCCGTTCCAATGGCCCCTACGCCACGGCGAGTAACCAGGCGATGCTGACCGCTGCGCTGGAAGGCTTGATCGAGCGCTACAACCTGCACGGCCTGCGCATGGGCGAAGTGGCCGCAGGCGCGGTGCTCAAGCACTCGCGGGACTTCAACCTGACCCGCGAATGCGTGCTGGGCTCGCGCCTGTCGCCGCAAACCCCGGCCTACGACATTCAACAGGCCTGCGGCACCGGGCTGGAAGCGGCGCTGCTGGTGGCCAACAAGATTGCCCTGGGGCAGATCGAATGTGGGATCGCAGGCGGTGTCGACACCACCTCCGACGCGCCCATCGGAGTTAACGAGGGGCTGCGCAAAATCCTGCTGCAAGCCAATCGCAGCAAATCCATGGCGGATAAATTAAAAGTCCTGTTACAACTTCGTCCCCAGCACCTCAAGCCGGAGTTGCCGCGCAATGGCGAGCCGCGCACCGGCCTATCCATGGGCCAGCATTGCGAGTTGATGGCGCAGGCCTGGCAGATCCCCCGCGCCGAGCAGGATCAACTGGCCCTGGAAAGCCATCAGAAGATGGCCGCGTCTTACGCCGAGGGCTGGCATAACGATTTGCTCACGCCGTTCCTGGGCCTGACCCGTGACAACAACCTGCGCCCGGACCTGACCCTGGAGAAACTCGCCAGCCTCAAACCGGCTTTTGAGCGCAGTGCAAAGGGTACCCTCACTGCTGGCAACTCAACGCCACTGACCGACGGCGCTTCCCTTGTGTTGTTGGGCAGCGAGGCTTGGGCCAAGGAACGTGGCCTGCCGATCCTCGCCTACCTGCGTGATGGCGAAGCGGCGGCGGTGGATTTCGTCAACGGTGGCGAAGGGCTGTTGATGGCGCCGGTGTATGCCGTCCCACGCTTGCTGGCGAGAAATGGCCTGACCTTGCAGGATTTTGACTACTACGAAATTCACGAAGCCTTCGCCGCCCAAGTGCTGTGCACACTAAAGGCCTGGGAAGATGCCGATTACTGCAAGACCCGCCTGGGGCTGGACGCGCCGTTGGGCTCTATCGACCGCAGCCGCCTGAACGTCAAGGGCAGTTCCCTGGCCGCCGGGCACCCATTTGCCGCCACCGGTGGGCGTATTGTCGCCAACCTGGCCAAGCTGCTGGATGCGGCGGGCAAGGGGCGCGGGCTGATCTCGATCTGCGCGGCGGGTGGGCAAGGGGTGACGGCGATCATTGAGCGCTGATCTCGGCTATTATCCGAACGCCTCGGGCAATAGCGGCTTTGTCGGATTAATCTGGCATATTGGATGCATTCTTTAGCAGATCAAAGCTCGTTACCCTCTCCCCGCTGTGCGAGGATTGCCGTATAACGAGTGCCATACGCGTGTTTGGTAATAAAGGACCCACAATAAAAGCTGATGAAGACTCCTAAACGCATTGAACCCCTGATCGAGGACGGTCTGGTCGACGAAGTGCTGCGCCCACTCATGAGTGGTAAAGAAGCAGCTGTTTATGTGGTGCGCTGCGGCAACGAGTTACGTTGCGCCAAGGTCTACAAGGAGGCGAATAAACGAAGTTTTCGTCAGGCGGCCGAATACCAGGAAGGCCGCAAGGTCCGCAACAGCCGGCAGGCCCGGGCCATGGCCAAGGGTTCCAAGTTCGGCAAGAAAGAAACCGAAGACGCGTGGCAGAACGCCGAGGTTGCGGCTCTGTTTCGTTTGGCCGGCGCCGGCGTGCGCGTGCCCCAGCCCTACGACTTCCTGGAAGGCGTGTTGCTGATGGAACTGGTTGCCGATGAATACGGTGATGCGGCGCCAAGGCTCAATGATGTGGTGCTGGAACCGGATCAGGCCCGCGAGTATCACGCGTTCCTGATCTCGCAGATCGTGCTGATGCTGTGTACCGGCCTGGTGCACGGTGACCTGTCCGAGTTCAACGTACTGTTGACGCCGACGGGGCCGGTGATCATCGACTTGCCGCAAGCGGTGGACGCGGCGGGTAACAACCATGCATTCACCATGCTGGAGCGGGACGTGGGCAACATGGCTTCGTATTTCGGGCGATTTGCCCCGGAATTGAAGACCACCAAGTACGCCAAGGAAATGTGGGCGCTGTACGAAGCCGGCACCTTGCACCCGGCCAGCGTGCTGACCGGCGAGTTCGACGAGCCGGAAGAGCTGGCGGATGTGGGCGGCGTGATGCGTGAGATCGAAGCGGCGCGGCTCGACGAAGAGCGGCGCCAGGCGATCCGGGCAGCGGACGATGCGCCACCGGGCAAACCGGCAGAAGAACCGCCGCCGCCTTGGATGCAGTGATCGCCCGGCATACTGGGGGTTAAAAATGTGGGAGCGGGCTTGTGTGGGAGCTGGCTTGCCTGCGATAGCATCACCTCGGTGCAACTGATGTACCGAGGTGCCTGCATCGCAGGCAAGCCAGCTCCTACATAAGCCCTGCTCCCACATTAGGTTTTGCGTTCGGTCAGTTAGATCCGCAACAGCTGCCTGACGCCAACTCCTTGAGAATCGGACAATCGGGCCGGTGATCGCCCTGGCAGTGCTCCACCAGGTCCTGCAAGGTGTCGCGCAACTGCCCCAACTCGCGGATCTTGTGATCCAGCTCCTCGATATGCTGGCGAGCCAAGGCTTTCACGTCGGCACTGGCCCGTTGCCGGTCCTGCCACAGCTCCAGCAACTTGCCGACTTCTTCCAGGGAAAACCCCAGGTCTCGCGAGCGCTTGATAAACCCCAGGGTGTGCAGGTCGTCGTCGTTATACAGGCGATAGCCGCTGTCGCTGCGATGGGCCGGCTTGAGCAGGTTGATGGACTCGTAATAGCGAATCATCTTGGCGCTCAAGCCGCTTTGTCGGGCTGCCTGGCCGATGTTCATTGGCGGTGATCCTCCAGATCCTTGGGTTTCCAGGTTTTCAACAGTAGCGCATTGCTGACCACGCTCACGCTGGACAGGGCCATGGCGGCGCCGGCCAATACCGGGTTGAGCAGGCCGAATACGGCCAGCGGAATGCCGATCAAGTTATACACAAAGGCCCAGAACAGATTCTGTCGAATTTTTGCGTAGGTCTTGCGGCTGATTTCCAGGGCTGCGGGCACCAGGCGCGGGTCGCCGCGCATCAAGGTGATACCGGCCGCGTGCATGGCGACATCGGTGCCGCCGCCCATGGCGATGCCGATATCCGCAGCGGCCAGGGCCGGCGCATCGTTGATGCCGTCGCCGACCATGGCGACCACGCCGGTCTTTTTCAGCTCGGCAACGGTCGCGGCTTTATCGGCGGGCAACACTTCGGCGTGCACATCATCGATGCCCAGCGCTTGTGCCACTACGCGGGCACTGCCGCGGTTGTCGCCGGTCAGCAAGTGGCTGCTGATATGGCGCGCCTTGAGCTGTTGCACAGCTTGCAGTGCACCCTCCTTTAGCGTGTCGCCAAAGGCAAACAGGCCCAGCACGCGAGGCTGTGGGCTTTGCTCGATCAGCCAGGACAAGGTGCGGCCTTCGGCTTCCCAGGCGCTGGCGTTGGCGGCCAGGTCACCCGGCTTCAAGCCGGTTTCATCGAGCATGCGCCGATTGCCCAGGGCCAGTTGCCGACCGTCCAGGGTGCCGGCAATGCCGCGCCCGGTCAGGGATTGGCTGGCGCTGACATCGGCAACTGGCAGACCTTGATCATGACAGGCGTCCAGCACCGCTTTGGCCAAGGGGTGTTCGCTACCGCGTTGCAGGGCGCCGGCCTGTTGCAGCAACAAGGCTTCGTTGCCATCCACGGCGCTCAGATGGGCGATTTTCGGCGCGCCGGAGGTGAGGGTGCCGGTCTTGTCGAATACCACCGCGCTGACTTCGTGGGCGCGTTCCAGGGCTTCGGCGTCCTTGATCAGAATCCCGTGGCGGGCCGCCACGCCCGTGCCGGCCATGATCGCCGTCGGCGTGGCCAGGCCCAGTGCGCAAGGGCAGGCAATGACCAGCACTGCCACCGCGTTGATCAATGCCGTTTCCAGCGGTGCACCGTACAACCACCAGCCAATCAGGGTGGCGAGGGCGATCACCAGCACGGTCGGCACAAACACTTGGCTGACTTTATCCACCAGTTTCTGGATCGGCGCCTTGGCCGCCTGGGCGTCTTCGACCAGGCGAATGATCCGCGCCAGCACGCTTTCGGCACCGAGGGCCAGGGTGCGTACCAGCAAACGGCCTTCACCGTTGATCGCGCCGCCGGTGACTTTATCCCCAGGCTGTTTCGGCACCGGCAGGCTTTCACCGGTGATCAAGGCTTCATCGGCGTGGCTTTGGCCTTCGACCACTTCGCCGTCCACCGGAAAGCGCTCGCCGGGCTTGACCAGTACCCGGTCGTTGAGGCGCAGGGCGCTGATGGCAACCTCTTGCTCACGGCCATCGATCACCTGAATCGCCCGTTCCGGCCGCAAGGCCTCCAGGGCACGGATGGCGCTGGCGGTCTGGCGTTTGGCGCGGCTTTCCAGGTATTTGCCGAGCAGCACCAGGGCAATCACCACCGCCGAGGCCTCGAAATACAGGTGGGGTTCAACCCCGGCCGGGGCGATAAACCACTGGTAGAGACTCAGGCCATAGCCTGCGCTGGTGCCGATGGCCACCAGTAGGTCCATATTGCCCGCGCCGGCGCGCACGGCTTTCCAGGCGGCGACATAGAAACGCGCACCAAAGATGAACTGCACCGGCGTGGCGAGGAGGAACTGCACCCAGGCCGGCAGCATCCAGTGCAGGCCGAAGGGCTGCACCAGCATTGGCAAGACCAGCGGCAACGCCAACGCAATGGCCATCACCAGCGACCAGCGTTCGCGCTTCAGACGCTGTTCCTGGCTGGCTTGGGTGGCGGTTTCGCTTTGCGGCAGAGTGGCGGTGTAGCCGGCTTTTTCCACGGCGGCGATCAGCACGGCAGGGTCCATCTGGCCCGCCACCTCGACATGGGCCCGTTCATTGGCCAGGTTGACGCTGACGCTTTGCACGCCGGGCACCTTGTTCAAGGCGCGCTCGACCCGCCCGACGCAACTGGCGCAGGTCATGCCGCTGATCGGCAGGTCGAAGGTGGTAGATCCATTCATGGGGCGTTCCTCCAGGAAAAGTTGCCTGTAGGATCAAGCTTGACCTGATGGGAAGGTCAAGCCCCTTAATTCACGGCAAGCCCTGATGCCGTCTTCCTGTAGGAGCGAGCTTGCTCGCGAAGAACTGGAGAGCGCCGCGTTCATCCAGGAAGCACGCATTATCGTTGACGTTCTTCGCGAGCAAGCTCGCTCCTACAAAAAATGGCATTCAGACAAGTTCGGGTCAGTAGCCGAGCTTGGCGGCCTTGAGGTACATGCCGTCCGCGCCCTGGGCAATGCGCAACTTGCGCACGTCGCCGTTTTTCAGCGTGATCTCTTGGGCCTTGGGCGCCAATAGCCCCGGCAGGCAGCCTGGAGCCTGGCCCGGCAGCAGTTTGAGACGCAGCGAGACCCGGCCTGCGGGAAAGTTGAACGAGGTGGACTGCTCCTGGAACAGCCGCCCGGCCAACTGGTCATTGATGTACAGGCCAATCTCGCAATTGGTAGGTACTTCCAGGCGCTCCCTGGAAATGATCAGAACCGCATAGTCCTCGGCCGCGCTGGCCTGGGGGACGGCGGCGAACAGGCTCAGCAGGCTGACAAGGCCAAAAAACGACCAGCGCATGGTGAAGTCTCCGGTTTCAAATCATGAATGCCTGCAGCTTGGCGGACGTCGCCAGGGAATACCAGCCCGGCGCTTGTTTTCAGCGCTTGACCTTGCCATCGTGGCAAGGATGAGACTGGGTGCAACCTCACTCAAGGAGTCATGTCATGCAAATATTCAGCGTTGAAGGAATGACCTGCGGCCACTGCGTTCGGGCCGTGACCCAAGCGGTACAGGCCAAGGACCCGGCGGCCAGTGTGAATGTGAATCTGGCCGCCAAGGAAGTCGGCGTTGAAAGTCGTTTATCGCCGGACGAAGTGATCAGCCTGATCAGCGAAGAAGGCTACAGCGCCAAGCTCGCCTGATTATTTAATAGGTAGCGAGCTAACGTAATGTTCAAGGCACCCAAGCGCGGCTAGACTGTCGGGCTGCCGACTCTACCGGGTGCCTGATGAACCTTCGCATAATCCTTATTCTGGGGGCCTTGAGCGCATTTGCGCCGCTGGCCATCGACTTTTACCTGCCGGGCTTCCCGGCCATGGCCGTGGCATTCGGCACTGACGAAAAACATATCCAACTGACCCTGGCGGTGTACTTCACCGGCCTGGCGATCGGTCAGTTGATCTATGGGCCGCTGGCGGATCGTTTTGGCCGGCGCATCCCGCTGTTGAGTGGTGTCACCCTGTTCACCGTGGCCTCCCTGGCGTGCGCCTATGCGCCGTCCCTGGAATGGCTGATCGGTGCGCGCTTCGTCCAGGCCCTGGGCGGGTGTGCGGGCATGGTGATTTCCCGGGCGGTGGTCAGCGACAAATGCGATGCGGTGGGTTCGGCCAAGGTCTTTTCGCAGTTGATGCTGGTGGTCGGACTGGCACCGATCCTGGCGCCGATGCTCGGAGGGGTGATGGTTAGCCTGTGGGGCTGGCAGTCGATTTTCCTCGCGTTGACCGTATTCAGCGTCGGCGCCGGAGTGGCGGTGGCGGTCGGATTGCCGGAGAGTTTCCCGGCCCATCAGCCTCGGCAGCCATTGTCCGGGGCGTTGCGCCAATACGGGCGGCTGCTGGGTGATCGGGTATACCTGGGGTATGCCGTGACTGGCGGTATCGCAATTGGCGGGATGTTTGCCTACATCGCCGGTTCACCTTTCGTGTTTATCAAGCTCTACGGCGTGCCGGCCGAGCACTACGGTTGGCTGTTCGGCACCAATGCCGCGGGCTTTATCCTTGTGGCCCAGGTCAACGCGCGGCTGCTGTCCAAGCGCGGCCCGGCGTTTCTGCTGACCCGCACGGTATGGGTCTACCTCGCGGCGGCGCTGGCGTTGCTGGCGGTCAGTGCCTTGCATACCGAAGCGTTGTGGCCGCTGCTGGTGCCGCTGTTCCTGTGTATCGCCAGCCTGGGCTGCATCATGCCCAATACCTCGGCGTGCGCCATGAACGGCCAGGGCGCACGGGCCGGTAGCGCGTCGGCACTGCTGGGCTGCATCCAATTTGGTGTGGCTGCGGGTGCGGCATCGTTGGTCGGCGCATTGCATGACGGCACGGCCATGCCGATGTCGATCGTCATCAGCTTGTGCGGGGTGTTGGCGGTAGTGGTGGCCATGTTGACCCAGCGCCTGCAACGACAGCGAGCCTTGCAAGCGCAGGTCTGACGGCGTTTCAGCCAGTAGCGCGCTGCTGGCTTTCGGGAAAGCGGTGGGGCGCCTGGATGCGGTTTTGCAGAGTGTTGGCGAAGGCGCGGGCCTCGGCTTCAGTGCGGAAGGTAAAGGCGTCGTGGTCCAGGCGGACCTGCCATTTATTGCCTTGGGATTTTGCTAACGCTTTTATCAGGATCTTCATTGCTGACTTCCTCACGTAAAAGATTGCGTGGCAAAGGCGGCCAATATAAACCCGAATACGCTCACAAATATGACAAGGATCAAGTCTCTGACTAGCGGTGCCGTCTGTTACCTACAGCGATAACAGACGACACTGACAGAACCTTGGGCTTAGAAGCCTTCCAGCACGATCTTGCCCTTGGCCTTGCCGCTTTCCAGCAAGGCATGGGCCCGGCGCAGGTTCTCTGCGTTGATCACGCCGAAGTGTTCGCCCACTGTGGTTTTCAGAGTGCCGGCGTCGATCAGCTCGGCCACACGATTGAGCAGGTTGTGCTGCTCGATCATGTCGGCGGTCTCGAACATCGAGCGGGTGTACATGAACTCCCAGTGCAGCGACAGGCTCTTGCGCTTGAGCTTGAGCACGTCCAGCGACTTGGGATCATCGATCAAGGCCAGTTTGCCTTGGGGCACGAGGGCTTCGACCAACTGGTCCAGATGCTGGTCGGTCTGGGTCAGGCTGGCGACATGGGTCACCTGTGGGTGGCCTACGCGCTTGAGCTCTTCGCTCAGTGGCTGGCTGTGGTCGACCACCAGATCAGCCCCCAGGTCCTTGGCCCAGGCCTGGGTTTGCGGGCGCGAGGCGCTGCCGATCACCTTGAGCGCGGTGAGTTGCGCAGCCAGTTGGGTAAGGATCGACCCTACGCCACCGGCAGCGCCGACGATCAACAGGCTCTGGCCTTGATCGGTCTGGCCTTCAGCTATTTGCAGGCGCTCGAACAGCAGCTCCCAGGCGGTAATGGCGGTCAACGGCAGGGCGGCCGCTTCGGCAAAACCCAGGCTCTTGGGCATATGGCCGACGATGCGCTCGTCCACGGTGTGCAACTCGCTATTGCCGCCCGGGCGTGTCAGGGAACCGGCGTAAAACACCTTGTCGCCAGCCTTGAATAGCGTGACGTCGCTGCCCACGGCCTTGACCACGCCAGCTACGTCCCAGCCCAACACCTTGGCCGCGCCGTTTTCCGGAGCGACGTTCTGGCGGATCTTGGTATCGACCGGGTTGACCGAGATGGCTTTGACTTCCACCAGCAGGTCGCGCGGGCCGGCCACCGGCTCAGGCAGTTGCACATCTTGCAGGGACTTTGGATCGTTGATCGGCAATGCGGCGTAGTAGGCGATGGCTTTCATGGCGAGTTCCAGAGGGTACGGAATGAGATAGGTAGATCATTGGCTATTTCTCTTGCAGATAAAACCCGCTAAAAGAGCAGTCTCTTTCAATGTATTTTTGATAATTGCTCGGGGCGGTGCTCATGCTGCGTTTTGATGATTTGCAGTTGTTCGTGCGTGCGGCGGATTTGGGGAGCTTGTCGGCTGCCGCACGGGTCATGGATATGTCGGCGGCGGTGGCCAGTGCTGCGTTGAAACGCATCGAGCAACAGTTGGGTGCGCGCTTGCTGGCTCGTTCCACTCGCAGCCTGCGCCTGACCGCCGAGGGCGAAGGCTTTTTGCAGTACGCCCGTGGTGCCTTGAGCCAACTGGATGAAGGCCGGCGCCTGCTGGCTAGCGGTCAGGATCATGTCAGCGGCGTCCTGCAGTTGTCGGCGCCTTCGGACTTCGGACGTAACCTGTTGCTGCCGTGGCTGGACGAGTTTCAGCGCGAGCACCCGCAATTGAGCGTGCGCCTGCTGCTGGGCGACCGGATCGCCGATCTGTTCCGCCAACCGGTGGATATAGCCCTGCGCTACGGTGAACCCGAGGATTCGAGCCTGGTGGCCTTGCCAGTGGCGCCGGACAATCGCCGGGTGTTGTGCGCAGCCCCCAGCTACCTGGCCCGGCATGGCGAGCCGCGCCATCTGGAGGAGTTGGCCCAGCACAATTGCCTGCTGTATATGCTCGGCAGCCGGGTGCACGACCATTGGCGCTTTCAAGATGCCAAACGGGAAATCAGCCTGACCGTCAGCGGTGACCGTTTCAGTGACGATGCGGATGTGGTACGGCGTTGGGCCGTGGCCGGGGTGGGCATTGCCTACAAATCCTGGCTGGATGTCAGCGCCGATGTGCTGGCTGGCCGCCTGCAGTTGCTCTTGCCCGAGCTGCAGGGTGAGCGCACACCGCTCAATCTGCTATGCGCCCATCGCGCGCAATTGAGCAAACCGGTCAACCTCTTGCGTGAAATGCTCGTGGCACGTTGTGGGAAGTTGAGCGCGCAATTGCCCGAACGCGGGGGGACTACACAATAACCTCACGGATTTCAGGAAATTTCAGGCAGTTGCTGTCGCTGATTTGGCGGTAAGGCGCCACGGAATCTGCTGCCCACACACTTATACTTTTGCGCGAAATGGAGCAAACCAACGATTCAACAGGGAGTGAGTACATGGAACAGGCACCATGCATCAGCCAGATCGCCACCTTGCTGGCAGACCCCAAACGCACGGCAATGATCTGGGCGTTGATGGACGGCTCGGCCAAGCCGTCCGAGGAACTGGCGAGTTTGGCCGGGTTATCAGCGTCATCGGCCAATGCGCATTTGGCGCGGTTGGCGGCGGGTGGATTGCTGCGCATCGAAGCCCGTGGGCGCAAGCGCTTCTTCCGTATGGCAGCGGCGGATGTGGGCGCGGCAGTCGATGCGTTGGCCAGTACCACAATGGCCAGTATGGCGCGCAGTGCCCCCAGCCGGCCGGGCGCGGCATTGCTGGCGCCGGCGTTGTTGCGTCAGGCGCGGCTCTGCCATGACCATCTGGGCGGGCAAATGGCGGCGGCACTCTATCAACGCATGGTGTTGGCGAAGTGGATTGAACGCGTCGAACAGCGGATCCACGTGACACCCTTGGGCGCACGCCATTTGGCCGAGCATGGCATCTTTACCCAAGCCCTGGCCCATCAGGGTTACTCGACGATGGCTTGCGATTGTTATGACTGGAGCGAGCAGCAGCCGCACCTGGGTGGGGCGTTGGGGGGCGGGCTTGTTGCAGTTGTTCAGGCAGTCGCGCTGGTTGAAGACCAACCATGAGTCGAGCGCACTGCAGGTCACCGAGACCGGGCGCCTGGAAATTGCCCGGATGGCAACTGTGTAGGAGCGGGCTTGCCCGCGAACAACTCGAAGGCGCCACGTTCATCTAGGATGCACGCTTTATCGTTGGCGTCCTTCGCGAGCAAGCTCGCTCCTACAGGGAGGGGTCAGGGCTTGACCAGGCGTGCATCCAGACTGTTTTGCGCCAGGCGGCGAGCCTGGTCCTGGGTCATGCCCAGGGAGGTGTGCAGCGCGTGGAAGTTTTCGGTGACATAACCGCCAAAGTAAGCCGGGTCATCCGAGTTCACTGTGACCTTCACTCCGCGCTCCAGCATCTCGAGGATGTTGTGCTGGGCCATGTCGTCGAACACACACAGCTTGGTATTGGACAGCGGGCACACGGTCAGGGGGATCTGCTCGTCGATGATCCGCTGCATCAGGCGCTCGTCTTCAATGGCGCGCACGCCATGGTCGATACGCTGGATTTTCAGCAGGTCGAGGGCTTCCCAGATGTATTCCGGCGGGCCTTCTTCGCCAGCATGGGCGACGGTCAGGAAACCTTCGTCACGGGCGCGATCGAACACGCGCTGGAACTTGCTCGGTGGGTGGCCCATTTCCGAGCTGTCCAGGCCCACGGCGACAAACGCATCACGGAACGGCAGTGCCTGGTCGAGGGTTTTTTGCGCTTGTTCTTCGCTCAAGTGGCGCAGGAAGCTGAGGATCAGGCCGCTGGTGATACCCAGTTGCTGCTCGCCATCTTTGAGCGCGCTGGCGATGCCATTGAGCACTACTTCAAAAGGAATGCCACGGTCGGTGTGGGTCTGCGGGTCGAAGAACGGCTCGGTATGAATCACGTTCTGCGCCTTGCAACGCAGCAGGTAGGCCCAGGTCAAGTCGTAGAAGTCCTGGGACGTGCGCAATACATCGGCGCCCTTGTAATAGAGGTCGAGAAACTCCTGCAGGTTGTTGAAGGCGTAGGCCTTGCGCAGGGTCTCGACGTCGTTCCACGGCAGCGCGATCTTGTTGCGTTCGGCCAGGCTGAACAGCAGCTCGGGCTCCAGCGAACCCTCCAGGTGCAGGTGCAGTTCAGCCTTGGGCAGGGCGTTTAGCCAGTCGTACATGTGTGCGTTCTCATCAGGTGCAATGGCGACATTCTACAGGCCAGGGCGCAAATAATCGGTAAAACCTGACCGAGCGGTAAGCATTCTTCGTGCCTGTGCCAGTGTGTGAATGAACTAAGGTGTAACGAAACGTTAGCGATTCGCTGCAGTCTGTACCCCATCAACGACTGAATCGCCGCTCGAAAAGGCCTGCAATGCTCACATCCCTCAAGCAAGAAAAATTCATGTGGCTGGCGCTGATCGCCGCCATCGCAGCCTACCCGCTGGAACACTGGCTGCTGCACAGTGGGCAGGCCACGGCGCTGCTCGGTGGCCTGGTGCTGATCGGCTTTATTGTCATGGCCTCGATGCGCGTGGCCCATCACGCCGAACTGCTCGCCGAAAAAGTTGGCGACCCCTACGGCACCATGATCCTGACCCTCGCGGCGGTGCTAGTGGAAGTGGTGATCCTGGCGATCATGATGAGCAACGAGGCATCGCCGACCCTGGTGCGCGACACGATTTACTCAGCGGTGATGCTGGATATCAACGGCATCCTCGGCCTGGCCGCGCTGATGGGCGGCATCAAACATGGCGAGCAATCCTACAACGATGATTCGGCGCGGACCTACAGCGTGATGATCCTCACGGCCATGGGTGTTTCCATGGTGGTACCGGAATTTATCCCCGAGGCCGACTGGAAAATCTACTCGGCCTTCACCATCGGCGCGATGGTGGTGCTGTATGCCCTGTTCCTGCGTATGCAGGTCGGGCCGCACAGTTACTTCTTCAGCTACAGCTATCCGGAAAAACGTCGCAAGACGCTGCCGCAAGAACAGGCTTCGCCGGTCAGCCTGACATTTTCCATCGCAACCCTGGTGTTTGGCGTGGTGGTGATTGGCGCATTGGCCGAAGTGATGTCCAAGACCCTGGACCTCGGCCTGGAGGGCACGGGCGCGCCGCCGGTGATCACGGCGATCCTGGTGGCGGCGATTTCTGCTGCGCCGGAAATTCTGACCGCCTTGCGCGCAGCGTTGGCCAACCGCATGCAGTCGGTGGTCAACATCGCGCTGGGGGCTTCGTTGTCGACGGTGATTCTGACTGTGCCGGTGATGGAAGCCATGGCGCTGTACACCGGCCAGCCGTTTCAGATGGCGATGACACCGGTGCAGACAGTGATGGTGTTTATCACGCTGATTGTCAGCGCGATCAACCTCAACGATGGCGAAACCAACGCCATCGAAGGGATGACCCATTTTGTGCTGTTTGCGACCTTTATCATGTTGTCGCTGCTGGGTGTGTAGCTAGCCGGCAATCAACTGCCGTGCCGCCTGGCTGTGATCGGCGATCAGGGCCTTGAGGTCCATGCCTTCGATCTGCCCGTCGATCACCCGCCACTTGCCGCCCACCATCACCCGGTCCGCGCGGTCGGCGCCGCACAACAGCAGCGCCGAAATCGGGTCGTGGCTGCCGGAGAAGCGCAGCTCATCGAGCTTGAACAGCGCCAGGTCGGCCTGTTTACCTACGGCCAACTCGCCGATATCGCTACGGCCGAGCAGTTGCGCAGAGCCTTTGGTGGCCCAGCCCAGCACGCCTTCAGGGGTGATTTTTTCTGCACCGTAGCGCAGGCGCTGGATATACAGGGCCTGGCGGGCTTCGAGAATCATGTTGGACGCATCGTTGGAGGCCGAACCGTCCACGCCCAGGCCAATCGGCGCGCCGGCGGCTATCAGGTCCAGGGTCGGGCAGATGCCGGAGGCCAGGCGCATGTTGGAGCTTGGGCAGTGGCAAATCCCGGTGCCGGCCGCGCCCAGGCGCGCAATTTCATCGGGGTTGAAGTGAATGCCATGGGCCAGCCAGGTACGTGGGCCGAGCCAGCCGACGCTGTCGAGGTAGTCCACGGTGCGCAGCCCGAAACGTTGCAGGCAGAAGTCTTCTTCGTCGAGGGTTTCGGCCAGGTGGGTGTGCAGGCGCACGTCGAGCTGGTTGGCCAGTTCGGCGCTGGCGCTCATGATTTCGGGGGTGACCGAGAACGGCGAGCAGGGCGCCAGGGCGATCTGGATTTGTGCGCCGTCGCCGCGCTCGTGGTAGCGCTTGATCAGGCGCTGGCTATCTTCGAGGATTACTTCACCCTGCTGCACGGTCTGCTGCGGCGGCAGCCCGCCGTCGGCTTCGCCCAGGCTCATGGAACCGCGCGTGAGCATGGCGCGCATGCCCAGTTCGCGCACGCTATCGACTTGCACGTCGACCGCATTTTCCAGGCCGTCGGGGAACAGGTAGTGATGGTCGGCGGCGGTGGTGCAGCCCGAGAGCAGTAATTCTGCCAGGGCGACCTTGCTGGCCAGCGCGAGTTTTTCCGGGGTCAGGCGCGCCCACACCGGGTACAGGGTTTTCAGCCAGGGGAACAACGGTTGGTTGACCACAGGCGCCCAGGCGCGGGTCAGGGTTTGGTAGAAGTGATGGTGGGTGTTGATCAGGCCGGGAAGGATCACATGCTCGCGGGCGTCGAAGGTTTGTTCGCAGGTCATGCTCGGTTGTTGGCCGAGGGCGAGCACTTCGACGATCACACCGTCTTGCAGCACCAGGCCGCCACGGGCATCGAGGGCGTTGGCCGTGAAGATCGCGAGAGGGTTTTTTAACCAGATACGGGTCGCAGGCATTGGCCGGCTCCTCTGAATGATGGGTTCAGGTTTGCCAGCTCAGTGTTGCCCTGTCTGCTGATCCAGGGTCGCCGGTAAGGGCGAGGTGGGAAGTCTACGTGGAGTGAGCGGTGGGGTCTATCCACCGCTCATCGGTGGTGAGTGAGTGTGTTGTGGCAAGTTGGCTTGTTGTGGCGAGCGGGCTTGCCCCGCGCTGGGCTGCGCAGCAGCCCTGAAACCTGGCGCCGAGGTGTGTCTGAAAAAATACGGTGAGCTTATTGGGGCTGCTACGCAGCCCAGCGCGGGGCAAGCCCGCTCGCCACAACAAGCCCGCGCGCCATCGATACAGCCTTACCAGGGAATGGTCTGGCCCTTGTAGTTGACGAAGTGATGGCCGCCCTTGCCGGTGTAGGCGTTCACTTGGGCAATCAGGCCGCGCACGCTGGTCTCCACGTCCAGGTCGGCGCCTTCGCCGCCCATATCGGTCTTGACCCAGCCCGGGTGCAGCGACAACACCGTCAGTTTCTGCTCGCCCAGTTGCGTCACGAAGCTGTTGGTCATGGAGTTCAGTGCGGCCTTGCTGGCCTTGTACAGCGCAAGGTCTGGCGCATCGGGCATGGTCACGCTGCCCAGTACCGAACTCATGAATGCCAGTACGCCGCTGCCCTGGCGAATCTGCGGGGCAAAGCGTTGGGCCAGGTTGATGGGCGCCACGGCGTTGGTGAAAAACAGTTGGCCGACTTCGGCCTGGGTAGCGTGGCCAGGGGTCTGGTTGGCCGGGCCCTTGACGCCGGCGTTAACGAACAGCAGGTCGAAGGTGCGGTCCTTGAGGCGTTGGCTCAGGGCGATCACGGCCTGCTGGTCGTCCATGTCGAGTTTCTCGATCTGGACCGGACCCACGGCTTTCAGGGCATCGGCCTTGCTCGGATCGCGCACGGTGGCGGTCACATCCCAGCCGTCCAGGAGCAATTGTTTGACCAGGCCAAGGCCCAGCCCGCGCGAGGCGCCGATGATCAATGCAGTTTTTGGCGTAGACATGAAGGCTTCCTTTGGCGTCGAGGTTCAGTGAGCAACATTATCAGGTTCAACGTTGCAGCAGGATTCGCCCACGGCTCAGGTCGGCCAACTGCGATTGCAGGGTGTCGATATGGGCTTCGCCGAGTGCCAGTTGCAGCTCCACGCCGTTGGCGGTGAAGGTTTCTTCCAGTACCAGGCCGTCCAATTCGGCGACACGCAGCTTTACCAGCGGCAACTCAGCGAAACCACAGGCACAGCTCAAGGCCACGCGGCTGATCAGTTCTACCCGCTCGGCGTTTTGCAGGCATTTATTCGCGCCGCCGCCATACGCGCGGGCCAGGCCTCCGGTGCCCAGTTGGATGCCGCCATACCAGCGCACCACCAGCACCACGACCTGGTCAAAACCCTGGGCCTCAATGGCGGCCAGGATCGGCCGCCCGGCAGTGCCGCCGGGTTCGCCGTCGTCGTTGCTGCGGTATTGGGCGCCCAGTTTCCAGGCCCAGCAATTGTGCGTGGCGTTGAGGTCGCTGTGCTGCTCGATAAACGCCTGGGCGTCTTGCGGGCTGGTAATTGGCGCGGCGTAGGTGATGAAGCGGCTTTTGCGGATTTCTTCGCGAAATTCGCAAAAGCCCGTAAGGGTGAAAGGCATTGGATCGCTTCGTTCAGAGGGCTGGCTTGATGCCACAGCCCTTGAGAATAATGTGGATAAGGTTGCTGCCGGCGTCGTCCATGTCCTGTTTGGTCAGCTTGGTGCGACCGGTCACACGGCAGATCTGGGTGGCAAAGTCGGCGTAATGCTGGGTACTGCCCCACAGCAGGAAGATCAAGTGTACCGGATCCACGGGGTCCATCTTGCCGGCATCGATCCAGGCCTGGAATACCGCGGCCCGGCCGCTGAACCAGGTGCGGTAGTCCTGGCTGAAATATTCGGTAAGGCATTCGCCGCCGCTAATGATCTCCATGGCAAAGATCCGCGAGGCCTGTGGTTGGCGTCGCGAGTATTCCATCTTGGTGCGGATATAGCGGGTCAACGCCTCAGCGGGATCATCCTCGGCGGTCAGGGTGTTGAAGGTGCTGTCCCACAGTTCGAGGATATTGCTCAGTACCGCGATGTACAGCCCCAGCTTATTGGTGAAGTAATAATGCAGGTTGGCCTTCGGCAGCCCGGCACTCGCAGCGATCGTGTTCATGCTGGTGCCTTTGTAGCCATGCCGGGCGAACTCGTCTTCGGCGGCCTGGATGATCGCTTGTTCGTTCTTTTGTCGAATGCGGCTGGCGGGTTTTCCGGCGTGGCTGTTGTGGGCAGGAACTTCGAGGCTCATGGAGGTTTCCGTGCAGATCGATGAATGCGATTGCTGCACAGATAACCCACCCTCAAGCCTCAGACAAGCCCCGATACGATAAAAGCGTCAAAGCGGTTCCAGCGTGTCGTTTTCCACGAGTGGATTTGCGGCGCGCGTTTCGGCCTTGGATTCCGGCAGGATCAGGCACAGCACAATTGCCGTCAGCCCGCCGCTGGTGATGGCCGAGTCGAACAGGTTTTGCACCAGGGTTGGCATCAGGTGCAACAAATTCGGTTGCGCGGCGATGCCCAGGCCGACCCCAAACGAGGTGGCGATGATCAGCATGCTGCGTCGGTCCAGCGGGGCCTGGGCCAGGATGCGCACGCCGGCGGCGGCCACACTGCCGAACATCACCAGGGTCGCGCCGCCGAGCACCGGCTTGGGGATTTGCTGCAATACCGCGCCAATCAGCGGAAACAGTCCGAGACAAAACAGCACCACGCCGATGTATAGCCCCACATAGCGGCTGGCGACGCCGGTCAACTGAATCACCCCGTTGTTCTGGGCGAAGGTGGTGTTGGGAAAGGCGCTGAAGGTGGCGGCGATCATGCAACTGACGCCATCCCCGAGCACGCCGCCCTTAAGCCGGCTTATATAGGAGGGGCCGCTGATGGGCTGGCGGGCGATCATGCAGTTGGCGGTGAGGTCGCCGACGGTTTCGATGCTGCTGATCAGGTAAATCAGCGCGACCGGCAGGAAGGCGCTCCAGTCGAAGTTGAAACCAAAACGGAACGGCGTCGGCAGGCTGATCAAGGGCAGGTCGGGCAGGGGCTGGGGTACCAGTTTGCCGCTGAACCATGCAGCGAGGCTGCCCAGCAGCAGGCCGATGATGATCGCGCTAAGGCGTACCCAGGGCGTATCCGAACGGTTGAGCAGGATAATCGTCAGCACTACAAACAGGCCCAGGGCCAGGTTGGTCGGCGCGCCAAAGTCCGGGGCATTGAAACCGCCGCCCAGGTCGGTGATGCCCACTTTGATCAGGCTGATGCCAATCAGGGTAATCACAATGCCGGTCACCAGCGGCGTGATGACCCGGCGCAACTGGCCGATAAAACGGCTCAGCACAATCTGCACCAGCGCGCCGAAAAAGCACACGCCGAAAATCATCGCCAGGATGTCTTCCGGGCTGCCGCCGCGCTGCTTGACCAGGAAACCCGCGGACAAGACTGCGCCGAGAAAGGCAAAGCTGGTGCCTTGCAGGCAGATCATCCCCGCGCCAATTCCAAACGGCCTGCGCGCCTGAATGAAGGTGCCGACACCGGAGACCATCAACGCCATGCTGATCAGGTAAGGCAGGTGTGCGGCCAGGCCCAGGGTCGAACCGATGATCAAGGGCGGGGTGATAATGCCGACGAAGCTGGCAAGCACATGTTGCAGCGCCGCGAGCAAGGCGGGCAGTGGTTTGGGGCGGTCGTTGAGACCGTAGATCAGGTCGCTGGCGCTGGAGGATTCTGGTGGCATGGCATGTGGACTCAGGGCTGACGGTTCATGGTCCCTGTGCCTTGCAAAAAGCTGTCCACTTGCTCAGGTTTTGTGTGGGGCCCGTATCAGCGGGTCGCAGCCAGGCTTTCGAGGAAGCTTTCCAGCACCAAATGAGGGCGACGGCCTTTGCGCGTGACCGAAGCCAGGCTTAAATCATAAAAGCGTGTAGGCGGTTTCAGTGCGCGCAGTCGGCCTTGTTGTACCCACAGACTGGCGTAGTGATCGGGCAGGTAGCCGATATAGCGCCCGGTAAGGATCAGGAAGGCCATGCCTTCGCGGTCGGATGCGCTGGCGGTACAGTTGAGCGCCTGATAATGGGCCTGGATATCGGCGGGCAGGCGGAAGGTCGGCGCGATGGCGTCCTGGCTGTTGATGCGTTGGTCGTCCAACTGCTTGTCGTCGGCGTAAAACAGCGGATGGCCCACCGCGCAGTAGAGCAGCGAACGCTCGCTGTACAGGGGTTGGTACTCCAGGCCCGACAGGGCGCTGGCCTGGGGGACCACGCCAACGTGCAGGCGCCCGTCGAGCACGCCTTGCTCAACTTCGTTGGGGGCGATCATGCGGATCTGGATTTGCACGTCGGGGCCGCGTTCTTTCAACTGCGCCAATGCATGGGTGATGCGCATATGGGGCAGGGTCACCAGGTTATCGGTCAGGCCGATGATCAGTTCGCCGCGCAGGTGTTGGTGCAGGCCGTTGACCTCGGTTCGGAAACTTTCCAGCGCACTTAACAGTTGCAGGGCCGATTGGTAGACCTCCCGGCCTTCTTCCGTCAGGGAGAAACCGGCGCGCCCGCGTTGGCATAGGCGCAGGCCCAGGCGCTGTTCGAGATCGCTCATTTGCTGGCTGATGGCAGAACGACCAATGCCCAGCACGGTTTCCGCCGCCGAGAAGCCTCCGCACTCCACCACGCTGCGGAAGATGCGCAACAGGCGGATATCGAAGTCGCTCACTTGGGCCAGCGGGTCGGGTCGGCGGCTGCTCATAGTTTAGTAAAAGCCTGACTGAAGGTTAGAAGAGTTGCATTTCCCAGACTTTATCCCCGTGGCAATTTAGCTGCAACAACGCTTTTCAATCCCGACGCTGCCTTTTGCCCTGCGAGGTTTTGCTGATGAACATGCCCGAAAACGCCCCATCCACCCTGGCCAGCCAGCTGAAGCTGGATGCCCACTGGATGCCTTACACCGCCAACCGCAACTTTCAGCGCGACCCGCGTCTCATCGTGGGGGCCGAAGGCAGTTGGTTGATCGATGACAAGGGGCGTCGAGTCTATGACTCGCTATCGGGGCTGTGGACCTGCGGCGCAGGGCACACGCGTAAGGAAATCCAGGAAGCAGTCGCCAAACAACTCGGCACCCTGGATTACTCGCCGGGCTTCCAATACGGCCATCCGCTGTCCTTCCAGTTGGCAGAAAAGATCACCGACCTGACGCCCGGCAATCTGAACCATGTGTTCTTTACCGACTCCGGTTCCGAGTGCGCCGATACGGCGGTGAAGATGGTGCGTGCGTACTGGCGCCTAAAGGGCCAGGCGACCAAGACCAAGATGATCGGGCGTGCCCGGGGTTATCACGGGGTGAACATCGCCGGTACCAGCCTGGGTGGCGTCAACGGCAACCGTAAGATTTTTGGCCAGGCGATGATGGATGTCGATCACCTGCCTCACACGCTGCTGGCGAGCAATGCCTTCTCCCGCGGTATGCCGGAGTTGGGTGGCATTGCCCTGGCTGACGAGTTGCTCAAGCTGATCGAGTTGCATGATGCGTCGAACATCGCTGCGGTGTTCGTTGAGCCGATGGCAGGCTCGGCCGGGGTGCTCGTACCGCCGCAGGGTTACCTCAAGCGGCTGCGCGAGATTTGTGACCAGCACAATATCCTGCTGGTGTTCGATGAAGTGATTACCGGCTTTGGTCGTACCGGCTCGATGTTCGGTGCGGATAGCTTCGGTGTGACGCCGGACCTGATGTGCATCGCCAAGCAGGTCACCAACGGTGCGATTCCGATGGGCGCAGTGATTGCCAGCAGCGAGATCTATCAGACCTTCATGAACCAGGCGACGCCTGAGTACGCGGTGGAATTCCCACACGGCTACACCTACTCGGCTCACCCGGTAGCCTGCGCAGCCGGGCTGGCAGCATTGGATCTGCTGCAGAAGGAAAACCTGGTGCAGAGCGTGGCCGAAGTCGCGCCGCACTTTGAGAATGCGCTGCATGGCCTCAAGGGCAGCAAGAACGTGATCGACATCCGTAACTACGGCCTGGCCGGTGCGATCCAGATCGCCCCGCGTGATGGGGATGCCATCGTGCGTCCATTCGAAGCGGGCATGGCGTTGTGGAAGGCCGGGTTCTACGTGCGCTTTGGCGGCGATACCTTGCAGTTCGGCCCAACCTTCAACAGCAAGCCGCAGGACCTGGATCGCTTGTTCGATGCGGTCGGCGAAGTGCTGAACAAGATCGACTGATTTCTCCTTCTATATAGAACAACAGCCTGGCGCGACGCGTGTCGCGCCTGTGGACAACTTTTCAGGAGCCTTGCATGAGCCTTATCCAGCATTTGATCAACGGCGAACTGGTCAACGACAGCGGTCGCAGTGCCGACGTTTACAACCCGTCTACCGGCCAGGTGATTCACCAGGTGCCATTGGCTAGCCGTGAAACCATTCAACAGGCCATCGACTCGGCCAAGGCCGCTTTCCCGGCCTGGCGCAATACGCCGCCGGCCAAGCGTGCCCAGGTGATGTTTCGTTTCAAGCAGTTGCTGGAGCAGAACGAAGCCCGTATCTCGCAGTTGATCAGCGAAGAACATGGCAAGACCCTGGAAGATGCTGCCGGTGAGCTCAAGCGCGGGATCGAGAACGTCGAGTACGCGTGTGCGGCACCGGAGATCCTCAAGGGCGAGTACAGCCGTAACGTAGGCCCGAACATTGATGCCTGGTCTGATTTCCAGCCGCTGGGCGTGGTGGCGGGGATTACACCGTTTAACTTCCCGGCCATGGTGCCGCTGTGGATGTATCCGCTGGCGATCGTCTGCGGCAACTGCTTCATTCTCAAGCCATCGGAACGCGATCCAAGCTCGACGCTGCTGATTGCCCAGTTGCTCCAGGAAGCCGGCCTGCCTAAGGGCGTGTTGAGTGTGGTGCATGGTGACAAGGGCGCGGTGGATGCGCTGATCGAAGCGCCTGAGGTCAAGGCCTTGAGTTTTGTGGGCTCTACGCCGATTGCCGAGTACATCTATTCTGAAGCGACCAAGCGCGGCAAGCGTGTACAGGCGCTGGGCGGGGCGAAGAACCATGCGGTGCTGATGCCGGATGCGGATCTGGATAACGCCGTGAGCGCCTTGATGGGCGCAGCCTATGGTTCCTGCGGCGAGCGTTGCATGGCGATCTCGGTTGCAGTCTGTGTGGGTGACCAGGTGGCGGATGCATTGATTGCCAAGCTGGTACCACAGGTCAAGGCACTGAAGATTGGTGCAGGTACTTCCTGTGGCTTGGACATGGGGCCACTGGTCTCTGCGCAGGCGCGGGACAAGGTCAGCGGCTATATAGAAGATGGTGTGTCTTCGGGCGCTGAGCTGGTGGTCGATGGGCGTGGCCTGAGCGTTGCCGGGAATGAAGACGGGTTCTTCCTGGGTGGCTGCTTGTTTGATCGCGTGACGCCCGAGATGCGCATCTATAAAGAAGAGATCTTTGGCCCAGTGCTGTGCGTCGTCCGGGTGAACAGCCTGGAAGCGGCGATGCAACTGATCAACGACCATGAATATGGCAACGGTACCTGCATCTTCACCCGTGACGGTGAGGCGGCGCGTCTGTTCTGTGACGAGATTGAAGTGGGCATGGTGGGGGTTAACGTGCCATTGCCGGTGCCGGTGGCTTATCACAGCTTTGGCGGCTGGAAGCGTTCGCTGTTTGGCGACTTGCATGCCTATGGGCCGGACGGGGTGCGTTTTTATACCCGTCGCAAGGCGATTACCCAGCGCTGGCCGCAGCGTGCAAGCCATGAAGCGTCGCAGTTCGCCTTCCCTAGCCTGTAAGGTCGGGTGAGCAGAAGGCCGGCCCCTTGGGGCCGGCCTTTGCGTTTCTGGGGGTTTTTGACTGATATGACAGAAATGTGAAAGTAACGGTTGACGGCGAATTATATCTGTCTATAATTCGCCCCACTTCCGGCGCAGTCGAAACGGAAAACTCCTTGGCAAACAATGAGTTATGCAGTTTTCGGCAGCAAGTTGCTTCAGTTCATCGAAGCCAAAAGGAAGTTGAAAAAGAGGTGTTGACAGCAGCGTGTAACGCTGTAGAATTCGCCTCCCGCTAACGAGAGATCGGAGGCGCAAGTGGTTGAAGTTGTTGAGAAAATCCTCAAAAGCTTCTGAAAATAACCACTTGACAGCAAATGAGGCTGCTGTAGAATGCGCGCCTCGGTTGAGACGAAAGATCTTAACCAACCGCTCTTTAACAACTGAATCAAGCAATTCGTGTGGGTGCTTGTGGAGTCAGACTGATAGTCAACAAGATTATCAGCATCACAAGTTACTCCGCGAGAAATCAAAGATGTAACCAACGATTGCTGAGCCAAGTTTAGGGTTTCTTAAAAACCCAAAGATGTTTGAACTGAAGAGTTTGATCATGGCTCAGATTGAACGCTGGCGGCAGGCCTAACACATGCAAGTCGAGCGGTAGAGAGAAGCTTGCTTCTCTTGAGAGCGGCGGACGGGTGAGTAATGCCTAGGAATCTGCCTGGTAGTGGGGGATAACGTTCGGAAACGGACGCTAATACCGCATACGTCCTACGGGAGAAAGCAGGGGACCTTCGGGCCTTGCGCTATCAGATGAGCCTAGGTCGGATTAGCTAGTTGGTGGGGTAATGGCTCACCAAGGCGACGATCCGTAACTGGTCTGAGAGGATGATCAGTCACACTGGAACTGAGACACGGTCCAGACTCCTACGGGAGGCAGCAGTGGGGAATATTGGACAATGGGCGAAAGCCTGATCCAGCCATGCCGCGTGTGTGAAGAAGGTCTTCGGATTGTAAAGCACTTTAAGTTGGGAGGAAGGGTTGTAGATTAATACTCTGCAATTTTGACGTTACCGACAGAATAAGCACCGGCTAACTCTGTGCCAGCAGCCGCGGTAATACAGAGGGTGCAAGCGTTAATCGGAATTACTGGGCGTAAAGCGCGCGTAGGTGGTTAGTTAAGTTGGATGTGAAATCCCCGGGCTCAACCTGGGAACTGCATTCAAAACTGACTGACTAGAGTATGGTAGAGGGTGGTGGAATTTCCTGTGTAGCGGTGAAATGCGTAGATATAGGAAGGAACACCAGTGGCGAAGGCGACCACCTGGACTGATACTGACACTGAGGTGCGAAAGCGTGGGGAGCAAACAGGATTAGATACCCTGGTAGTCCACGCCGTAAACGATGTCAACTAGCCGTTGGGAGCCTTGAGCTCTTAGTGGCGCAGCTAACGCATTAAGTTGACCGCCTGGGGAGTACGGCCGCAAGGTTAAAACTCAAATGAATTGACGGGGGGCCCGCACAAGCGGTGGAGCATGTGGTTTAATTCGAAGCAACGCGAAGAACCTTACCAGGCCTTGACATCCAATGAACTTTCTAGAGATAGATTGGTGCCTTCGGGAACATTGAGACAGGTGCTGCATGGCTGTCGTCAGCTCGTGTCGTGAGATGTTGGGTTAAGTCCCGTAACGAGCGCAACCCTTGTCCTTAGTTACCAGCACGTCATGGTGGGCACTCTAAGGAGACTGCCGGTGACAAACCGGAGGAAGGTGGGGGATGACGTCAAGTCATCATGGCCCTTACGGCCTGGGCTACACACGTGCTACAATGGTCGGTACAGAGGGTTGCCAAGCCGCGAGGTGGAGCTAATCCCACAAAACCGATCGTAGTCCGGATCGCAGTCTGCAACTCGACTGCGTGAAGTCGGAATCGCTAGTAATCGCGAATCAGAATGTCGCGGTGAATACGTTCCCGGGCCTTGTACACACCGCCCGTCACACCATGGGAGTGGGTTGCACCAGAAGTAGCTAGTCTAACCTTCGGGAGGACGGTTACCACGGTGTGATTCATGACTGGGGTGAAGTCGTAACAAGGTAGCCGTAGGGGAACCTGCGGCTGGATCACCTCCTTAATCGACGACATCAGCTGCTCCATAAGTTCCCACACGAATTGCTTGATTCATTGAAGAAGACGAAAAGAAGCAGCCCGAAATTGGGTCTGTAGCTCAGTTGGTTAGAGCGCACCCCTGATAAGGGTGAGGTCGGCAGTTCGAATCTGCCCAGACCCACCAATTTTGTGTGGGAAACGCCTGTAGAAATACGGGGCCATAGCTCAGCTGGGAGAGCGCCTGCCTTGCACGCAGGAGGTCAACGGTTCGATCCCGTTTGGCTCCACCACTACTGCTTCTGTTTGTATAAAGCTTAGAAATGAGCATTCCATCGTTGTGATGGTGAATGTTGATTTCTAGTCTTTGACTAGTTCGTTCTTTAAAAATTTGGGTATGTGATAGAAAGATAGACTGAACGTTACTTTCACTGGTAACGGATCAGGCTAAGGTAAAATTTGTGAGTTACTCGTAACTGAGTATTATCGAATTTTCGGCGAATGTTGTCTTCATAGTATAACCAGATTGCTTGGGGTTATATGGTCAAGTGAAGAAGCGCATACGGTGGATGCCTTGGCAGTCAGAGGCGATGAAAGACGTGGTAGCCTGCGAAAAGCTTCGGGGAGTCGGCAAACAGACTTTGATCCGGAGATGTCTGAATGGGGGAACCCAGCCATCATAAGATGGTTATCTTACGCTGAATACATAGGCGTAAGAGGCGAACCAGGGGAACTGAAACATCTAAGTACCCTGAGGAAAAGAAATCAACCGAGATTCCCTTAGTAGTGGCGAGCGAACGGGGGACTAGCCCTTAAGTGGCTTTGAGATTAGCGGAACGCTCTGGAAAGTGCGGCCATAGTGGGTGATAGCCCTGTACGCGAAAATCTCTTAGTCATGAAATCGAGTAGGACGGAGCACGAGAAACTTTGTCTGAATATGGGGGGACCATCCTCCAAGGCTAAATACTACTGACTGACCGATAGTGAACTAGTACCGTGAGGGAAAGGCGAAAAGAACCCCGGAGAGGGGAGTGAAATAGATCCTGAAACCGTATGCGTACAAGCAGTGGGAGCCCACTTTGTTGGGTGACTGCGTACCTTTTGTATAATGGGTCAGCGACTTATTTTCAGTGGCGAGCTTAACCGAATAGGGGAGGCGTAGCGAAAGCGAGTCTTAATAGGGCGTCTAGTCGCTGGGAATAGACCCGAAACCGGGCGATCTATCCATGGGCAGGTTGAAGGTTGGGTAACACTAACTGGAGGACCGAACCGACTACCGTTGAAAAGTTAGCGGATGACCTGTGGATCGGAGTGAAAGGCTAATCAAGCTCGGAGATAGCTGGTTCTCCTCGAAAGCTATTTAGGTAGCGCCTCATGTATCACTGTAGGGGGGTAGAGCACTGTTTCGGCTAGGGGGTCATCCCGACTTACCAAACCGATGCAAACTCCGAATACCTACAAGTGCCGAGCATGGGAGACACACGGCGGGTGCTAACGTCCGTCGTGAAAAGGGAAACAACCCAGACCGTCAGCTAAGGTCCCAAAGTTATGGTTAAGTGGGAAACGATGTGGGAAGGCTTAGACAGCTAGGAGGTTGGCTTAGAAGCAGCCACCCTTTAAAGAAAGCGTAATAGCTCACTAGTCGAGTCGGCCTGCGCGGAAGATGTAACGGGGCTCAAACCATACACCGAAGCTACGGGTATCATCTTCGGATGATGCGGTAGAGGAGCGTTCTGTAAGCCTGTGAAGGTGAGTTGAGAAGCTTGCTGGAGGTATCAGAAGTGCGAATGCTGACATGAGTAACGACAATGGGTGTGAAAAACACCCACGCCGAAAGACCAAGGTTTCCTGCGCAACGTTAATCGACGCAGGGTTAGTCGGTCCCTAAGGCGAGGCTGAAAAGCGTAGTCGATGGAAAACAGGTTAATATTCCTGTACTTCTGGTTATTGCGATGGAGGGACGGAGAAGGCTAGGCCAGCTTGGCGTTGGTTGTCCAAGTTTAAGGTGGTAGGCTGGAATCTTAGGTAAATCCGGGATTCTAAGGCCGAGAGCTGATGACGAGTTACCCTTTGGGTGACGAAGTGGTTGATGCCATGCTTCCAAGAAAAGCTTCTAAGCTTCAGGTAACCAGGAACCGTACCCCCAAACCGACACAGGTGGTTGGGTAGAGAATACCAAGGCGCTTGAGAGAACTCGGGTGAAGGAACTAGGCAAAATGGCACCGTAACTTCGGGAGAAGGTGCGCCGGTGAGGGTGAAGGACTTGCTCCGTAAGCTCATGCCGGTCGAAGATACCAGGCCGCTGCGACTGTTTATTAAAAACACAGCACTCTGCAAACACGAAAGTGGACGTATAGGGTGTGACGCCTGCCCGGTGCCGGAAGGTTAATTGATGGGGTTAGCTAACGCGAAGCTCTTGATCGAAGCCCCGGTAAACGGCGGCCGTAACTATAACGGTCCTAAGGTAGCGAAATTCCTTGTCGGGTAAGTTCCGACCTGCACGAATGGCGTAACGATGGCGGCGCTGTCTCCACCCGAGACTCAGTGAAATTGAAATCGCTGTGAAGATGCAGTGTATCCGCGGCTAGACGGAAAGACCCCGTGAACCTTTACTATAGCTTTGCACTGGACTTTGAATTTGCTTGTGTAGGATAGGTGGGAGGCTTTGAAGCGTGGACGCCAGTTCGCGTGGAGCCAACCTTGAAATACCACCCTGGCAACTTTGAGGTTCTAACTCAGGTCCGTTATCCGGATCGAGGACAGTGTATGGTGGGTAGTTTGACTGGGGCGGTCTCCTCCTAAAGAGTAACGGAGGAGTACGAAGGTGCGCTCAGACCGGTCGGAAATCGGTCGTAGAGTATAAAGGCAAAAGCGCGCTTGACTGCGAGACAGACACGTCGAGCAGGTACGAAAGTAGGTCTTAGTGATCCGGTGGTTCTGTATGGAAGGGCCATCGCTCAACGGATAAAAGGTACTCCGGGGATAACAGGCTGATACCGCCCAAGAGTTCATATCGACGGCGGTGTTTGGCACCTCGATGTCGGCTCATCACATCCTGGGGCTGAAGCCGGTCCCAAGGGTATGGCTGTTCGCCATTTAAAGTGGTACGCGAGCTGGGTTTAGAACGTCGTGAGACAGTTCGGTCCCTATCTGCCGTGGACGTTTGAGATTTGAGAGGGGCTGCTCCTAGTACGAGAGGACCGGAGTGGACGAACCTCTGGTGTTCCGGTTGTCACGCCAGTGGCATTGCCGGGTAGCTATGTTCGGAATAGATAACCGCTGAAAGCATCTAAGCGGGAAACTAGCCTCAAGATGAGATCTCACTGGAACCTTGAGTTCCCTGAAGGGCCGTCGAAGACTACGACGTTGATAGGTTGGGTGTGTAAGCGCTGTGAGGCGTTGAGCTAACCAATACTAATTGCCCGTGAGGCTTGACCATATAACACCCAAGCAATTTGCGTCGAAAGGCCAGATTGCGGTGTATGAAGACGAAATGAACCGAAAGTTCGATCTTGCAAACACCGACTTCTATTACATACCCAATTTGCTGAAGCGAGGCCAGCTGGCCACGACTCAGTACCCGAATTTCTTGACGACCATAGAGCATTGGAACCACCTGATCCCATCCCGAACTCAGTAGTGAAACGATGCATCGCCGATGGTAGTGTGGGGTTTCCCCATGTGAGAGTAGGTCATCGTCAAGATTAAATTCCGAAACCCCAATTGCGAAAGCAGTTGGGGTTTTGTTTTGGGCGGTCGAAAAGCGCTGATGGGATTTTGCGATTAGCCCAACACCGCCCAGAATGCCCTTCAATGCTAAAGTCGCTCCCTCGATTTTGCTTTTCCCAAGGAAGCCGTTATGCCGGATGCAACGTCCCTCAGTGCTGGATTCATGGTCGTCCACGGCAATCGCCTGGATGAACTGCGCAGCCTGGTCGTCAGTTGGATGCGTCGCTATCCATTGGCTCCCCTGGAAAACGAAATCGCTCTGGTGCAAAGCAACGGCATCGCACAATGGCTCAAACTGGCGCTTGCTGAAGATCCAGAGGATGACGACACGGGCGGCTGCGGCATCGCCGCTGCGATCGACGTGCAACTGCCCGGCAGTTTCATGTGGCAGCTTTATCGCATGGTCCTGGGCCGCGACGAAATCCCGGTCAAGTCCCTTCTGGATAAAGCCCCGCTGACCTGGCGCCTCATGCGCCTGCTGCCCGAGCTGATCGACCAGCCGCATTTCGAGCCCCTGCAACGCTTCCTCACCCATGACACCGACCTGCGTAAACGATACCAACTGGCGGAGCGCCTGGCCGACTTGTTCGACCAATATCAGGTTTATCGTGCGGACTGGCTGGAAGACTGGGCCGCGGGTCGACATCAACTGCGCAATGGCCGAGGCGAGGCCAAACCCTTGAGCCCGGCCAACTGCTGGCAGGCCGAGTTATGGCGGGCATTGCTGCTGGATGTCGGCGAAGAGGGGATGGCGCAGAGCCGTGCCGGAGTTCACCAGCGCTTTATCGAGCGTATCAACAAGCTGGACACGGCCCCGCAAGGCCTGCCGTCTCGCGTCATTGTGTTTGGCATCTCTTCCTTGCCCGCCCAAGCCCTTGAAGCGCTGGCCGGTCTGGCCCGTTTTAGCCAGGTCCTGCTATGCGTGCATAACCCTTGCCGTCACCATTGGTCTGACATCGTTGCCGACAAAGACCTACTGCGAAACGAGTACAAACGCCAGGCGCGCAAGACCGGGATGCCCGTCACCATCGACCCACAAACCCTGCACCAGCACGCCCACCCGTTGCTCGCCGCTTGGGGCAAGCAGGGGCGTGACTACATCAACCTGCTGGACAGCTACGACGATCCCAACAGTTACCGATCAGCCTTCCGTGACGGGCGCATCGACCTGTTCAGCGACAGCGAACCGACCACAATCCTCAACCAACTGCAGGATGACATCCTCGAACTGCGCCCCCTTCCCGAAACGCGAGAGCGCTGGCCCGCCGTCGATCTGCAGCACGACACCTCGATCCGCTTCCACATCGCCCATAGCGCCCAGCGGGAAGTGGAAATCCTCCACGACCAATTGCTGCAGCGCTTCAGCGAAAACCCCGCGTTGCGGCCTCGCGACGTTATCGTCATGGTCCCGGATGTGGACAGCTACGCGCCGCATATCCGTGCGGTATTCGGCCAACTGGACAAAAAAGACCCGCGCTTCATCCCCTTCACCCTCACTGACCAGGGTCAACGGGGCCGCGATCCACTGTTGATCGCCGTCGAACATCTGCTGAAACTTCCCGACAGCCGTTTTCCGGTCAGCGAAATCCTCGACTTGCTGGACGTTCCCGCCCTGCGTGAGCGCTTCGCCATCCTGGAGCGCGACCTGCCCACTCTGCACCGCTGGATAGAAGGTGCCGGCATCCGCTGGGGTCTAAACGCCGAGCAGCGTGCCGGTCTCGGCCTGCCCAGTGAGTTGGAGCAAAACAGCTGGCGATTCGGCCTGCGCCGCATGCTGCTGGGTTACGCCGTGGGCAGTGGTGCCGCCTGCGCCGGCATTGAGCCCTACGATGAAATCGGCGGCCTCGATGCTGCGCTGATCGGTCCGTTGGTCGCCTTGCTTGACGCATTGCACGATGCACACCAAGCCCTGTCACAGCCCGCAACACCACAAGTCTGGGGGGCACGCCTGCAAGACCTGATGCAACGCTTCTTTCTGGCCAGCAACGAACACGATGACTATCTGCTGGGCCAGCTTGAGCAACTGCGAGAAGACTGGTTGGAGACTTGCGAGTCCGTCGGCCTGTACGACGATTTACCGCTGACCGTAGTTCGTGAGGCTTGGCTTGCAGGCCTCGACCAGGGCCGCCTGTCCCAGCGCTTCCTCGCTGGCGCGGTGAATTTCTGCACCCTGATGCCGATGCGCGCCATTCCGTTCAAACTGGTGTGCCTGCTGGGCATGAACGACGGTGACTATCCGCGCGCGCAACCGCCGCTGGATTTTGACCTGATGGGCAGCGACTACCGCCCCGGCGACCGTTCTCGCCGTGAAGATGACCGTTACTTGTTGCTGGAAGCCCTGCTCTCGGCACGCGATCAACTCTACATAAGCTGGGTCGGCCGCAGCATCCGCGACAACAGCGAGCGCCCGGCGTCCGTGCTGATCGGCCAACTGCGCGATCACCTCGCCAGCGGCTGGCAACATGCCCAAGAGCAATCGCTGCTGGAGGCAATAACCCAGGAACACCCTTTGCAACCTTTCAGTGCACGCTATTTCCACGAAGGTGATCCGCTGTTCAGCTACGCCCGCGAATGGCAGTTGTTGCACGAAGCCCAAGACCTGCCCCTCGAAACAACCTGCCTGTCAGCCTACGTCCAGGAAGAACCCCTGAGCCTGGGCCAGTTGCAGGACTTCCTGCGTAACCCCGTCAGGCATTTCTTCAGCCAGCGCCTCAAGGTATTTTTCGAAGCCGCTGAGGTGCCCCTCGCCGATGAAGAGCCCTTTGTCCTCGACGCCCTGCAGCGCTACACCTTGAGCGATAGCCTGCTCGCCGCTGCACTGAGCGACCCCGATCATCTGGAGCAAGCCCTGGATGCCCAGGCCCAGCGCCTGCAGGGCAGTGGCCTGCTGCCAATGGTTGGTTTTGGCGAATGCCTGCGCAATGAACTGATCGAGCCTTTGCCTGACCTGTTGCAGCGCTACCAGCAACTCCTGGCGCTCTGGCCCACGCCGCACAACACCGCAGAACCCGTCCGCTTCGCGCACCGCGGGATTGAACTCGACGGCTGGGTCAGCGGCTTGCATCGGCGCAGTGATGGCGGCTTGCTCAGCGTGACCACCATTCCCAACAGCATCGGCTCGATCAAGACCCGCAAGTGGCATCGCCTGATCCGCCCATGGGTCAATCACCTGGTGGCCTGCGCCTGTGGCCTTCCGTTAAGCACAGGCCTGGTGGCCAGTGATGACACTCTCTTGCTGGCTCCCCTGGAGCAAAACCTTGCCCAGGATATCCTCGGCAACCTGCTCCTGGCTTGGCAGGCCGGCATGAGCGAACCACTGCCGGTCGCGGTCAAGACTGCGTTTGCCTGGCTCGGCCAGACCGATCCGGACAAGGCCCAGGCTGCGGCCCTCAAAGCCTACGAAGGTGATGGCATCAACAGTGACGGCGAGCGCCGCGAAAGCCCGGCCCTTACCCGACAGTTTCCCGATTATGCAGCGCTGGTGACCAGCGAGGATTTCGAAGGCTGGTGCGAAACCCTCTATCGACCCTTGATAACCGCACCCTGGCGATCACTGACCAGCGAGGAGGCCCGCCCATGAGCGCCATCAAACCCCTGGCCCTGGCCTTTCCCCTGCGCGGCAGCCAACTGATCGAGGCCAGCGCCGGCACCGGCAAGACGTTCACCATCTCCGCGTTGTACCTGCGCCTGGTACTCGGCCACGGCGGCGACGAGGCAGGCTTTGGCCGCGAATTGCTGCCGCCGCAGATCCTTGTGGTGACCTTCACCGACGCCGCCACCAAAGAATTGCGCGAGCGTATCCGTACCCGCCTGGCCCAAGCGGCGCGCTACTTTCGTGATGAAATCGAGCAGCCTGACGCCTTGATCGCCCAGTTGCGCGACGAATACAGCGTCGAGCAATGGCCTGGTTGCGCCAATCGCCTTGATATTGCCGCGCAATGGATGGACGAGGCCGCCGTCTCGACCATCCACAGTTGGTGCCAGCGCATGCTGCGCGAACACGCCTTCGACAGTGGCAGCCTGTTTACCCAGACCCTGGAAACCGACCACAGTGACCTGCTCGGCGAAGTGCTGCGCGACTACTGGCGGCTGTTCTGTTACCCGATGCACGGCGATGCCCTGAACTGGGTGCGCAGCAACTGGGGCGGCCCTGCAGCGCTGTTGCCCCGCGTGCGCGCATTGTTCGGCAGCGAGCGCCCCAGTGACGAACCGCGGGAGCCCGCCGAGCTGATCGAGGCTTGCCTGCACGAACGCCGCGAGGCTCTGGTAGCGCTCAAGGCCCCTTGGCAACAATGGGCCGCCGAGTTGCGCGAGATCTGCCTGCAAGCCGTCGCGGCCAAGGCTGTCGATGGCCGTAAGATGCAAGCCCGCTATTTCGAACCCTGGTTCGAGAAAATCAGCGCCTGGGCCGCTGACGAAACCCTGGAACAACTGGATATCGGCACCGGCTTCAGCCGCCTGACCCCGGAGGGTATGGCCGAAGCCTGGAAGGGCGACGCGCCGCATCATCCGGGCCTGGATGCCATGGTGGGCCTCAAAGCCAGCCTGGACGCCTTACCCACGCCTGACGCTGCAGTGCTGCAACACGCGGCGGCCTGGGTCGGTAAACGTTTTGAAGATGAGAAGCGCCGGCGTGCCGAGATGGGCTTTGACGACATGCTCATCCGCTTGGACGCGGCCCTGCAAGCCGAGGGCGGCGAGCGTCTGGCCAGTGTGATCCGCGAGCAATTCCCGGTGGCCCTGATCGACGAATTCCAGGACACCGACCCGGTGCAATACCGGATCTTCGAGAGCATCTACCGTATTGAAGACAACAACCCGCTCAGCGGCCTGTTCCTGATCGGCGACCCCAAGCAAGCGATCTACGCCTTTCGCGGCGCCGATATCTACACCTACCTGCGTGCCCGGCAAGCCACCGCCGGGCGCTTGCACACCCTGGGCACCAACTTTCGCTCCAGCCATGCCATGGTCGAGGCAGTCAACCATGTGTTTGAACGTGCGGAAACCGGGCGCGGGGCGTTTCTGTTTCGCGAGCCGGACGGCGAGAACCCGGTGCCATTCCAGCCGGTATCGTCCCAAGGTCGCAAAGAGCACTTGCAGGTCGATGGCCACACAGTGCCAGCCCTGAATATCTGGCACCTGCCCACCGACCAGCCGATCTCCAATGTACTTTATCGCCAGCAATTGGCCGGTGCTTGTGCCAGTCAGATCGTTGCGTTGCTCAATGGCGGCCAGCGAGGCAGTGCAGGGTTCGTCAAGGATGGGGATTTCTCCCCCGTGCAACCGTCGAACATCGCCATTCTTGTGCGTGACGGCAAGGAGGCCCAGGCCGTGCGCGGTGAACTGGCCGCGCGCGGTGTGCGCAGCGTGTACCTGTCCGATAAGGATTCGGTGTTTGCCTCCCAGGAAGCCCACGACGTACTCGCCTGGCTCAAGGCCTGCGCCGAACCAGACGTAGAACGCCCGCTGCGTGCGGCCCTGGCCTGCGTCACCCTCAACCTGTCGCTGACGCAACTGGAGCAACTGAACCAGGACGAACTGGCCTGGGAACAGCGGGTCATGCAGTTTCGCGATTACCGCGTGATCTGGCGGACCCAGGGCGTGTTGCCGATGCTGCGACGCCTGCTGCATGACTTCAAGTTGCCGCAAACCCTGATCGCCCGCAGCGATGGCGAAAGGGTGCTGACCAACCTGCTGCACCTGTGCGAACTACTGCAACAGGCCGCTGCTGAACTTGATGGCGAACAAGCACTGATCCGCCATCTAGCGGAACATCTGGCGCTCTCGGGCCAGGCCGGCGAAGAGCAGATCCTGCGCCTGGAAAGTGATGAGCAACTGGTCAAGGTGGTGACCATCCACAAATCCAAGGGCCTGGAATACGATCTGGTGTTCCTGCCGTTTATCTGTTCGGCCAAGCCCGTCGACGGCAGTCGCCTGCCGCTGCATTACCACGATGCCAACGGCAAGTCCCAGGTCAGCCTCAAACCCACCGCCGAACTGATCGCCCAAGCCGATGACGAACGCCTGGCCGAAGACCTGCGCCTGTTCTACGTGGCGCTGACGCGGGCCAAACATGCCTGTTGGCTCGGTGTGGCCGATCTCAAGCGTGGCAATACCAACAGTTCGGTGCTGCACCTGTCGGCGCTGGGCTATCTGTTGGGGGGTGGCGCAGCCCTGGGTGAGTCCGCAGCCTTAGCCCGCTGGCTCATGGATTTGCAGGACGGCTGCGCGGCGATTGCCTACGGGCAAATGCCTGAGGCCGAGGCCAGCATCTACCAGCCACCGCGCAATGACGCGACCTTGCTCGCGCCGCTGCTGCCCAAGCGCAAGGCGGCGGAAAACTGGTGGATTGCTTCCTATAGCGCCCTGCGCATCGGCGAAAGCATGAGCACCGCCAGCCTGGAGGCCCCAGAAAGCCCACAAGCACAGAAGTTGTTCGACGACGAACGGCTGGACCCGGACGCACCGCGCGAAGTCGCCGCGTCTGGCGGCGACATTCATCGTTTCCCACGGGGGCCCAATCCCGGGACCTTTCTCCACGGCCTGCTGGAATGGGCCGGCAACGATGGCTTCGACGTAACGCCCGAAGCCATCGAAGATGCGGTCGCACGGCGCTGCAACCGGCGCGGCTGGGAAGGCTGGATCGGCACCCTCAGCGGCTGGCTTGGGCACCTGTTGCAAGCGCCACTGAGCCTGGGCCAGGGGCCGGAATCGGTGACCCTGAGTGACTTGCAGCACTATCAGATCGAAATGGAGTTCTGGTTCGCCAGTCACAAAGTCGATGTGCTCACCCTCGACCAACTGGTCTGCCAATACACCCACGACGGCGTGTCACGGGTGGCTGCCGAGCCGGTATTGCTTAACGGCATGTTCAAAGGCTTTATCGACCTGACCTTCGAACATGATGGTCGCTATTACGTGGCCGACTACAAATCCAACTGGCTCGGCGCCGACGACGCGGCCTACACCCAACAGGCCATGGAACAGTCGATTCTCGACCATCGCTATGACCTGCAATACGTCCTCTACCTGCTGGCCCTGCATCGCCAGCTCAAGGCGCGCCTGCCCGATTACGATTACGACCGGCACGTGGGGGGCGCGCTCTACCTGTTCCTGCGCGGTAGCCAAGCCGTGAGCCAGGGCGCGTATTTCACCCGGCCGCCACGTGAACTGATCGAACGCCTGGACCTGTTGTTCCAAGGCAAGCCGCAACCGCCCAAGGTCGAACCGGCCTGGGAACAAGGAGTCCTGCTATGAGCCTCTCGACTGTGCCGCTGGAGGCACTGGCACCGCTGGACCGCGCTGACGACCTGATGCACCTGCTGGAGCGCTGGGTCGAGCGCGGCTGGCTGCGCTCGCTGGACAAGGCGTTCGTCGGCTTTCTCCACGAACTCGACCCTCAGGCCGATCCCCTGGTGCTGCTGGCCGCTGCCTTGACCAGTCACCAACTGGGCCACGGGCATGTGTGCCTGGATCTGTTCGAGACGCTGAATGCACCGGATTTCGCCCTGTCGCTGCCCCCGGAAGGTGATCTTTCAGGCGGTGTGATGCTGCTGCCTTCGCAACTGCTCGATGGCCTGGACGGCGCGCACTGGTGCCATGCCCTGGCCGCGAGCCCGCTGGTGGCGTTGGCCGTGGATGGCAGCGCAGCGGCGCAAAGCCGGCCTTTGGTGTTGTCGGGCAAGCGCCTGTATCTGCGGCGCTACTGGACCTATGAGCGACGCATCGACAGCGCCTTGCGTCAGCGTCTTGCCGTGCAGGAAGCGGTCTCGCCGGACCTGCCCCAACGCTTGAACGGCCTGTTCGACCAGCCGCCCCCCAATGGCGTGGTCGATTGGCAGAAACTCGCCTGTGCCTTGGCCACGCGTGGGGCGTTCAGCATCGTCACCGGTGGCCCCGGCACCGGCAAGACCACCACGGTGGTGCGCCTGTTGGCATTGCTGCAAGCGCCAGCGGTGGAGCAGGGCAGCGCTTTGCGCATCCGCCTGGCGGCGCCCACCGGCAAGGCGGCGGCGCGGTTGACCGAGTCCATCAGCCAACAAGTGCGCTCGCTGCAAGTGCCCGAAACCGTGCGCGAAAAAATCCCCACCGAGGTCACCACCGTGCATCGCCTGCTGGGCAGCCGTCCCGGCACCCGGCATTTTCGCCATCATGCGGGCAACTTGTTGCCGCTGGATGTGCTGGTGGTGGATGAGGCCTCGATGATCGACCTGGAAATGATGGCCAACCTGCTGGATGCCTTGCCAGCCCATGCGCGCCTGGTGTTGCTGGGGGACAAGGACCAGTTGGCCTCGGTGGAAGCCGGCGCGGTGCTCGGCGATTTGTGCCGCGATGCCGAGGCGGGCTGGTACAGCCCCGGCACCCGCCAATGGCTGGAAAGTGTCAGCGGTGAGACCTTGGCGGGCAGCGGCCTGGAGGAAGACCTCGACGCCAGCCATCCCTTGGCGCAACAAGTGGTGATGCTGCGTTATTCCCGGCGCTTCGGCGAAGGCAGTGGCATCGGCCAACTGGCGCGTTGGGTCAACCAGCAAAACCCCGAACAGGCTCGCCAACTGCTGGACGCCGGCAGCCACGACCTGTTTTGCCTGCGCCTCAAGGGCGAGCATGACCGCGCCCTCGAGCGCCTGGTGCTGGACGGGCAAGGCGGCCATGCCCAGGGCTATCGCTACTACCTCAACCTGCTGCGCACCTCACGTCCGGCAGCCGAGACCCCACGGGACGATCCGCACTGGACCGATTGGGCGCGCCAGTTGTTGCAAGCCTTTGATGCCTTTCAGTTGCTGTGCGCGGTGCGCAAGGGCCCCTGGGGCGTGGAGGGCCTCAACCAACGTATCACCGCCGCGCTGCTCAAGGCCCGGCTGATCGATAGCGACCAGCAATGGTACGAAGGCCGCCCGGTGCTGATGACCCGCAATGACTACGGCCTGGGCTTGATGAACGGTGACATCGGTATCGCCTTGAAACTGCCCGAAAGTGACGGCGGGCCGCAGGTGCTGCGCGTTGCCTTTCCGCGCAACGATGGCCAGGGCGGGGTGCGCTTCGTCTTGCCCAGCCGGCTCAACGATGTAGAAACCGTCTACGCCATGACCGTACACAAGTCCCAGGGCTCGGAGTTCGCGCATACGGCCCTGATCCTGCCGGATGCGCTGAACCCGGTACTGACCAAGGAGCTGATCTACACTGGCATCACTCGCGCGAAGGATCGCTTCAGTTTGATCGAAACCCGTAGTGGGGTTTTCGAGGAAGCGGTGCGGCGCAAGGTGAAACGGTTAAGCGGGCTGATGTTGGAGCTGGGTGCGTGAGCCGTAGGAAAAACCTGACCGATATGTCGGTTTTTTCGCAATAAATGGCTGAATCTACTTAGGCCCCGCCTCGATGGGGTTTCCGCCAATATGCTATCGTTGCGACATTATCCCTAGAAGATCATAGAGAATCGCTGCATGAACGTGGCTGTCTCGCCCACAGAGCGTAGTTGGAGCTGGAGACGATTGCTGCTATCGGCCGTTCTGTGCCTCGTCACGCCTCTGGCTTTTGCCCAGGCGTCTGCCGCCAGTGCGGTCGATCAGCGGGCCCAGGCTGTCACCCAGGTGGTACTGGGGATTCTCAGCTACGCTCGTTGGCCGGTTGAGCCCACCCAACTGCGTTTGTGCATCGTTGGCCCGACCCAATACACCGATGACCTGGTCAAGGGCACGACCCAGGCCACTGGCCGGCCGGTAGTGGTCCAGCGCCTGCTGGCGGACAACCCCAATATCGTCAATGCCTGCGACGCCCTGTATATCGGCAAGCTCTCCACTGACGAGCGCAGTCACTTGTTCACGGCGTTGATCGGACGCCCGGTGTTGAGCATCAGTGAAGGCGGCGACCAATGCACCGTGGGCAGCCTGTTCTGCCTGCGGGTGAGTGATGATCAGGTGTCGTTCGAGGTCAACCTCGACTCCGTGGCCCGCAGCGGAGTGCGTATTCATCCCAGCGTCTTGCAGTTGTCCCGTCGGCGAGCGCCGGAACCATGAGGCTGCGTAACGCCAAAACCCGCCCTACATTACGTTCGGTCCTTGGTCGCGGGCACCTGAGTGTGGCGCTGGTGGCGGTCGCCATGGCCAGCGTATCCCTGACCCTGCTGGGCGTGCTGGCCCTGCGGGTCTATGCCGACCACAACCTGCACCTGATCGCTCGCTCGATCAACTACACCGTGGAAGCTGCGGTGGTGTTCAACGACCACGGGGCGGCCACCGAAGCCCTGGCGTTGATTGCCTCCACTGAAGAAGTGGCTGAGGCCCGGGTGCTGGACCTCAATGGCAATACCCTGGCTCACTGGGTGCGTCCGGAAACGGGGTTATTGTCCAAGGTGGAGCTGGAACTGGCCCACACGCTGCTGGAAGAGCCCATCAGCCAACCGATCATGCGTCAAGACAGGAAAATTGGCACCGTTGAGCTGAGTGGGCACGGCGGTAGCCTGTTGCGTTTTTTGCTCAGCGGCCTGGCGGGGATCATTATCTGCACCGCGTTAAGCGGCTGGGTCGCGATTTACCTGGCGCGCCGGATGCTGCGTGGTATCACCGGCCCCTTGCACAGCCTGGCCGACGTCGCCCACGCCGCGCGCAGCGAGCGGGCCTTCGACCGCCGTGTGCCGCCGGCGCAGATCGCCGAGCTCGACAGCCTGGGCAATGACTTCAATGCCCTGCTCGACGAGCTCGAAGCCTGGCAAACCCACCTGCAAAGCGAAAACGAAACCCTCGCCCACCAGGCCAGCCATGACAGCCTCACCGGGCTGCCCAATCGTGCCTTCTTTGAGGGGCGGCTGATCCGCGCGTTGCGCAGTGCAGCCAAGCTCAACGAACGGGTGGCGGTGCTGTTCCTCGACAGCGACCGCTTTAAAGATATCAACGATAACTTCGGGCATGCCGCCGGTGACGCCGTACTGGTAGCCGTCGCCGCGCGCGTGCGGGCGCAACTGCGCGAGAGCGACCTGGTGGCGCGCCTGGGCGGCGATGAGTTCGCCATCCTGCTCTCACCTCTGCACAAGCTTGAAGATGCCCAGCGCATCGCTGACAAAATCATCGCCAGCATGGACCTGCCCATCCCGCTGCCGGGCAACACCGAAGTCTTGACTTCACTGAGTATCGGTATCGCGGTTTATCCCGATCATGGCGCCACTCCCGGCGCCTTGCTCAATGCCGCCGATGCGGCGATGTACCAGGCCAAACGCCTTTCCCAGGGTGGCCAGCATACGGCGGAGTCGGAGCACCCCGCTGCCAACGTTCAACACAGGAGTTGATCCCTTGTTTGCTAACACACGTGTTCTCTTTATCACCTTGTTTATCGCCCTGCTGGCGCTGAGCGGCTGCCAGACCGCTCCGCCCAAGGGCCTGACACCGGCACAAGTGGCGGTACTCAAACAACAAGGCTTCGAACTGACCGACGAAGGCTGGGCGTTTGGCCTGTCGGGCAAAGTGCTGTTTGGCAGCGACGTCGAAAAACTCAACCAGGCCAGCACCGAGATCGTCGAACGCATCGGCAAGGCTCTCACCGGCGTGGGCATCGAACGTGTGCGCGTAGACGGCCACACCGACGCCTCGGGCAAGGAGTCCTACAACCAGCAACTGTCCCTGCGCCGGGCGAAAAGCGTGGGCGAGGTCCTGCAGAGCGTGGGTATGAAGGAAGAAAATGTGCAACTGCGCGGCCTGGGTAGCAGCGAACCGGTGGCTTCCAACAGCACATCCGCGGGCCGTACCGAGAACCGCCGGGTATCGATTGTGGTCATCGCCGACTGAGCCGACAGCTCGGTCTAACTGTGAAATACCTTCACCTGTGGGAGCAGGCTTGCCCGCGAAGGCGTTGGTTCAGCCAGGTATGTATTGACTGACCCACCGCGATCGCTGGCAAGCCAGCTCCTACAGTTGTTCGTGTCGATCTGTAGGAGCGGGCTTGAACTGTGATAGCGGTTCAGTCGGCAAACACCATCTCCCGCGTTTCCCCCATCAAAAGCCCCTGGTTTTGCTCCGTTACTTCCCTGATGTAATCCCACAACAACGTAATCCGCTTCAACTTGCGCAAATCCTCCCGGCAATACATCCAGAACTGCCGCGTAATAGTGATCTCCTCACCCAGCACCGGCAGCAACCTTGAGTCCTGCGCGGCCAGGAAGCACGGCAGGATCGCCAGTGAGCGCCCCTGCTGCGCCGCCACGTATTGCGCAATCACGCTGGTGCTGCGCAGGCTGGCGCTGGCGCCTGGAACGACATTGGCCAGGTACAGCAGCTCCGAGCTGAACGCCAGGTCATCCACGTAGCTGATAAACGGATGGTCGGCCAGGTCGGCCGGGCGGCGGATGGGCGGGTGTTGGTCGAGGTAGTCCTGGGTCGCGTACAGCTGCAGTTTGTAGTCGCACAGTTTGCAGCACACGTAGGGCCCGTGTTCCGGGCGTTCCAGGGCGATGACGATATCGGCTTCACGCTTGGACAGGCTGATGAAGTGAGGCAGGGGCAGGATATCCACTGAGATCGCCGGGTAGGTGTCGACGAAGTGGCTCAATTGCGGGGTGACGAAAAAACTGCCGAAGCCCTCGGTGCAGCCCATGCGCACATGCCCCGACAGCGCCACGCCGGAGCCGGACACTTGTTCGCAGGCCATGTGCAGGGTGCTTTCGATGGACTCGGCATAACCCAGCAAGCGCTGGCCTTCATTGGTCAGGACGAAGCCGCTGGTCCGGGATTTTTCGAACAACAGGGTGCCCAACGAACCTTCCAACGAACTGATACGCCGCGACACCGTGGTGTAGTCCACCGCCAGGCGCTTGGCGGCGACGCTGGCCTTGCGGGTGCGCGCCACTTCGAGGAAAAACTTCAGGTCATCCCAGTTCAGCGACCCTAAAGACGTGATGTTTTTTTGCATGTTGGACCGGCTTTTATGTGGGTTCTTATTGGAAGTTTGCACATCTATACTCCAAAAATCGTCCGAACGCCTCATCCTCAAGGCGCTTCACGCCTTGGCTCTCTGCATAACTACAAGATCTGGAGACCACAATGAACGCATCGCTTACGTCTGCCGATACCACCGTGAAACAGGCCAAACTGTTGATCAACGGTGAATGGGTCGAGTCCAAGACCACCCAATGGCAAGACATCGTCAACCCGGCGACCCAACAAGTCCTGGCCCGTGTGCCCTTTGCCACGGCCGATGAAGTCAATGCAGCCATCGACGCCGCCCAGCGCGCCTTCCAGACCTGGAAGCTGACGCCGATCGGCGCGCGCATGCGCATCATGCTCAAGCTGCAGGCGCTGATCCGTGAACACTCCAAGCGCATTGCCGCAGTACTCAGTGCCGAGCAGGGCAAGACCATTGCCGATGCCGAAGGCGATATTTTCCGTGGCCTGGAAGTGGTCGAACACGCCTGTTCCATCGGTACCCTGCAAATGGGCGAGTTTGCCGAGAACGTCGCCGGCGGTGTCGACACCTACACCCTGCGCCAACCGATCGGCGTGTGTGCCGGGATCACCCCGTTCAACTTCCCGGCAATGATCCCGTTGTGGATGTTCCCGATGGCCATCGCCTGCGGTAACACCTTCGTGCTCAAGCCTTCGGAACAGGATCCATTGTCGACCCTGATGCTGGTGGAACTGGCGCTGGAGGCTGGCGTGCCAGCGGGCGTGCTGAACGTGGTTCACGGTGGCAAGGATGTGGTGGATGCGCTGTGCACCCACAAAGATATCAAGGCTGTGTCCTTTGTCGGCTCGACCGCCGTCGGCACCCACGTCTACGACCTGGCGGGCAAACACGGCAAGCGCGTGCAATCGATGATGGGCGCGAAGAACCACGCGGTGGTGCTGCCGGATGCCAACCGCGAACAGACTCTCAACGCCCTGGTCGGCGCCGGTTTCGGTGCAGCCGGTCAGCGCTGCATGGCCACTTCGGTGGTGGTGCTGGTTGGCGCCGCCAAGCAATGGCTGCCTGACCTCAAGGCTCTGGCGCAGAAACTCAAAGTGAACGCCGGCAGCGAAGCGGGTACCGACGTGGGCCCAGTGATTTCCAAGCGCGCCAAGGCACGTATCCTCGACCTGATCGAGAGCGGCGTGAAAGAAGGCGCCAAGTTGGAATTGGACGGCCGCGACATCCAGGTGCCGGGCTTCGAGCAAGGCAACTTCGTCGGCCCGACCCTGTTCTCGGGCGTGACCACCGACATGCAGATCTACACCCAGGAAATCTTCGGCCCGGTGCTGGTGGTGCTGGAAGTCGATACCCTCGATGAGGCGATCGCTTTGGTCAACGCCAACCCGTTCGGCAACGGTACCGGCCTGTTCACCCAGAGCGGTGCGGCGGCGCGCAAGTTCCAGAGCGAAATCGACGTCGGCCAGGTGGGCATCAACATCCCGATCCCGGTGCCAGTCCCGATCTTCAGCTTCACCGGTTCCCGTGGTTCGAAACTCGGCGACCTGGGCCCATACGGCAAGCAAGTGGTGCAGTTCTACACCCAGACCAAAACCGTCACCAGCCGCTGGTTTGACGACGACAGCGTCAATGATGGCGTCAACACCACCATCAACCTGCGTTGATCAAGGAGACGACCATGAAGATTGCATTTATCGGCCTGGGCAACATGGGCGCGCCCATGGCCCGCAACCTGATCAAGGCTGGCCATGCGCTGAACCTGTTCGACCTGAACCAGACGGTGCTCAACGAACTGGCCGCGCTGGGCGGCACCATCAGTGCTTCGCCGCGGGATGCGGCCCAGGGCGCGGAGCTGGTATTGACCATGCTGCCCGCCGCCGCCCATGTGCGCAGCGTATGGCTCAATGAAGACGGCGTGCTGGCCGGCATCGGCAAAGGCGTGCCAGCCGTGGATTGCAGCACCATCGACCCACAGACCGCGCGCGACGTAGCGGCGGCTGCAGCCAAACACGGCGTGGCGATGGCCGATGCCCCGGTTTCCGGTGGCACCGGTGGTGCCCAGGCCGGGACGTTGACCTTTATGGTCGGCGCCAACCCGGAACTGTTCGCCACCTTGCAACCGGTGCTGGCGCAGATGGGCCGCAACATCGTGCATTGCGGTGACGTGGGCACCGGACAGATCGCCAAGATCTGCAACAACCTGCTGTTGGGGATCAGCATGGTGGGTGTCAGTGAAGCCATGGCTTTGGGCGATGCGCTGGGTATCGATACGCAAGTGCTGGCCGGCATCATCAACAGCTCCACCGGGCGTTGCTGGAGTTCCGACACCTACAACCCTTGGCCGGGCGTAATCGAAACCGCGCCGGCCTCCCGGGGTTACACCGGCGGATTTGGCGCCGACCTGATGCTCAAGGACCTGGGCCTGGCGACCGAAGCCGCGCGCCAGGCGCACCAGCCAGTGATTCTGGGAGCGGTGGCGCAGCAGTTGTATCAATCGATGAGCCAGCGCGGGGACGGAGGCAAGGACTTCTCGGCGATCATCAACAGCTATCGCAAGCCTCTATAGGTCAAAGGGCTCGCGATCAAGAGGCGACTTGTTGTGATGAGGCGGCTTGTGGCAAGGGGGCTTGTTGTGGCGAGGGGGCTTGTCCCCCGCTGGGCGGCGAAGCCGCCCCAGTAGGCCCCCCGACTTCCTTCAGATAGACCGAGGCGGTAGGTTTTGGGGCGGCTTCGCCACCCAGCGGGGGACAAGCCCCCTCGCCACAACAAGCTGGTTTGTCCCAAAGTCTGTATCAGGCAAACACGAAATACTTACGCACCGTCTCGACCACTTCCCACGTGCCCTTCATGCCGGGCTCCACCACAAAGATATCCCCTGCGCGCAAATGGATCGGTTCCAGGCCGTCCGGGGTGATCACGCAGTAGCCTTCCTGGAAATGGCAGTATTCCCACTTATTTGGTAGACCTTGTAACAGTGTTACTGCCATCCAAGCCCCGTATTTTCGGGCTCTCCGGGCAGTAACACTAATCGGGGGTTTCAGCGTTTTCTGATGTCTACAACGTTGTTGCTTTCGAGCCTTGAATGCAGCTCCGCATTCTGAAGCATCAAGGCGGCGTTTACGGAGGCGATCTCAGCTAACTGAGCTCGTAGCTCCTTAATCTCCGCTCGAAGCTCTGAAGCCTTCTGACGCTGCTCGCTAAGGGCCTGCCTGGTCACATCTCTCTGTTGTCTAACGTCGTTGTTCGCCAGCAACCGAATCTGCTCTGCGAGATCCGGGTAATTGTTATGAATAGTTGCGTTGCTTACCCCCGCCTCTTCAGCGACAGCTTTGATGGATATCTTCCGATCTTTCGCTATAACTTTTGGTCGGCCATTCGTGATTGCAGTAATCGCCAGGCGAATCGACCTTCTGGTCTGTTCGCCCTTGGAAAGTATTTTATCCATGTGTCATCTCCACTGGCGCCCCAAGGTCTTTGAGCACCTTCTCGCATCTTGCTACATCCCTACGGACACGCTCTAGACCTGATTCACCTATATCAGTCAGGTCAAGCAGCTCAATTTGCTGTTCATAGATGCCTTGCCAGACCGGCAACTTAGTGTCGTCGATCAGAGAGTTAACACAGTCTCCGCAACGGGTTGCTTCTAGGCCAGAGCCTCCCACACAGTTTCCAAGGTCGTTAGTGCACCAAGCAACGGAGGTTGCTCGGATGTGAACAAAATCAGCAACTGTCTTCACCATCTCCGAACGATCCTGATAGGTCTTGATTTGGGCAGCCCGGAATTTCATTACGCCATCTGCGAGGCCACCACTAAGTGGAGTAGTCTCATCAAGCATATGATCGATGATGCTTTCTTTTGCCTCGCTGTAAGCCTGCATGAGCTCGTCCAGCAGGTCAGAGTCCTTTTGCTCATTTGCGGCGTAGAGAGCGGTCATGTCCAGACTCCAGTGCTTGAAGTGTTTCTTCAAGTATCGAAGATCACCATGAGCACTCCGAACAACATATACAGCGAAAGTTCTTCGGAACTGGTGCGAGGTCAGGTTCCAGTCAAGCCCCAGGTCGGTGCAATAGCCGGTTAATAAGTTACCTAAGTTGGCGAGAGTGCTTATCTCGCCCGTGATGGTATGTTTCCCTAGGAAGATCACATCCTTGTGGCGCGATAATTGTGCGGCAATGTGGCAGTCAGCGTTCACAGAGAATAGCTCATCTATTTTCTGTTTTAGCTCCTCGCGTAGTGGGGCCGTTATCTTGGCTGCAACTGAAATAGCTTGGTGGGTAGCCTCGGTAACAACCCACTCCGTGTCACCTTCTCCGGTTTTCTCTGAGCGCCCGCGCATCCAGTAGATGGTTTTTCCATCAGAGTCTTCCGTCGTAAAACGACAATCCTCTTTGAGAGAATGCAGCTCATGGATTCTCACTCCGCTGGTAGTCAAAATTATAACTGCGCAAGCAATATACGTTTTCCTGAGTTCACCAAGAACTTCTCTTAACCCACCGTCGAAGCCCTGACTCTGCAGAAAAGGAGATGTATATAAAGTTTGGTTGCCGCGTGAGGTCAGCGTCGAAATGATCTGGCGGGATGCATCTCTCAGCTCGATAAGATACTCCGCTCGCTCCATGTGACTTACTGACTGTTGAAAAAGCACAGCTAGGATGTCATCCGGGATCACAGGCGTTTTACCCTTGAGATACCATTCAGTTCCATTTTTTCCAGATAGTGTTGATGCAGAGGAATCCGGCCAAGGATGTCGCATGGGATCAACAGTATCTTGACTCAACAAGTGAAGCTGTTCCACGCCAGTAAATCTCAGGCGCAGAGCGTCAATAGTGAGCAAGGCCTCTTTACGGCCTTTGACAAGCTTGGTGTCCAGCGTGTAGTTGGAGAACAGTAGAGGGTTGATCGCGTTAAGGCTGTCGGTGTGCTTGCTTATGTAGTTTAAAAAGCTTAACGCGTTCGTGAAAAATAGCTTAATGGTGCTCCCTCTAGGTGGTTGTCCAAAGAGGCCAAATAATGAGTATTTCAGAACGCACAATTTCAGAATATGAACAAATTTGGATGGCACGGTTTTGAAGTTTAGACGTTTGAACGACTTTGTTACGCTGGTGGTAAATTGTGAATCAGGAATGATCCAAACATCATCAAAAAAGCTACTGAGTACCAACAGCTTACCACTCGGAGTGGTCGTGTAAGAAAAGATGACCTTGGAGAAGTCATTGGTTATCAGTGCCTCGCTTACTTCTAAATTGTTCCGCACGATAACTGCGTCAGCGCTATTCATTGTACTTCCTCAATTTCGATGAGGTCAGTGTTTTTGATTGGCGATCTCCATAGGAGGTGTGGCTTGCTTGCTGCCAATTCTTTCGCCCCTTGAATTTTCGCTGCGTCAAATTTAGGCGCAATATCTCTATTAATGATTCTAAGAATGTAGGAATACTCGCGATTCCATCGCTTAGCACCCAACTCAGATCTCAGAGATACCACGTGGTTGTAGAAGCTAAACAGTTTATGTAGATCATCCCCGGTAACGACAAAACTTTGGCATTTGAAGCAGCCGAAAACTTCGAGACAGATTTTTCCATTTTTGGGGGCGCGATGGCCGTTGCGACTGTCCTGGCAACTGGCGACTGATGTCCGCTCAACGCTACGCGACAACAGTTCTCGGTTTCTGACCTCGCCCATGAAAGCATGGTCTTTTTCAGCATCTACAGGTGGCGCAAGGTAGTGATCATCGCTCACCTTGACAGAGTGCCCGGCGAGGGCGGCGGCCACTATAGGATCATGTCCTGAAAGCTCAAAAACTCTGTTTGAAAATGTCTTCCGGAGCTTTGAGATATTAACTACCAGACGTTGTCCCTTATCATCTTCAAGAAGGTATTTCTCTGCCAGCAACTTTCCTGCGTATTGCACGACATCCGACTTTATCCGAGCAGGTTTTGGATCGGCCCTGGTGCTTTGCCGAAAAATAAAAAGAGACTCAGGATAATCACTCTTGAGTCTGAGCTCCTGGTTCCTCTGCTCGACCATCCTAAAGACCGAATCTACACGCGGTGCCATCTCGTGGGCACTCTCTACTGTTGAGCTTCCACGAAGCGAGCTGATCTGGGTGTTCTTACCTCGGCGCTTATAGGTTACTAATAGCCGCTTGTGAGGGTGGAATGGATGAGGCTGCAAAGCGTCGACCCTTAATTCGAACAAGGGCTGAGCGTTTAGTCCAGTACAAGTGGAAATCCATAGCAAACACATGCCAAGCTCGCTTGAAGATAGCGGGCCGGTTTCGCTTTTTATCCGGTGGATTTCGGCTGATAATGCCTGCGCCAACCTTCTCCTCTCGCCGGGAGTGTAGGCTGTCTCGCCTTTGTACTTTTTATTAATGTTTGGATAAGGCTTTTTGGGGAAGCTTACTTTCAGATCAATATGCTTAATTGCGGTTAGCACAGACTTGGTTTTGAGATAGTACGAGCGCTGCGCAGTGTAGCTCAAGTTTGAAGCAAGGTGTTGCATGTAGGCCAGAATGAAGGTTCTGTCTAGATCGGCGATCTTAAGTTCATTCTGCGAGGTTGCTGCCGCCCAGATTTCACAAAACTTGAATAGCTTAGTGAGTCCTGCATTGCAGTACCCGATAACAGTTACGACCGAAAGATCAGTTTGATTGCTGTTTAATGATCTTTCCAGAAGTTCAACTATGGTCGACTGGCACTTAATTACAACATCATCATAGCCCTTTCCATAGAAGGGGCCGAAGTCATATATCCGTTGGCTGGATGAGCTCGGGGGAAACGCTATGAAGGTTTGTTTCGGTATCTCGTCGGGAGCCGTCTCTTTCTTTGGGGCCCTCAGCGCCGAAACCAAGGATGGATCTGTAATCTTGAAATTTTTCTTTTTCACTGCGCAATGCCTTGGCACATTTCATCAAGTTCGCTTTGGTAACTATCCATGACGTTGCTTTCGAGTATGTCGAGAACGTGTAAGTATTTCTCAGTTGTACTCAAGCTTGCATGACCCATCCTGTCTCGGATGTACATTAGTGGGTCAAACTTACAATTCAATTTTCGTAGTAAGTAAAGGGAGTGTGTTGCATAAGTATGGCGTAGAATGTGCGGCCTTACATGAAAAGATAATCCCAGGTCGTTGTAGATCTTATTCAATCCACGCCCATTGCTGCTCCAAGGTAACCCTTCAGAGTTAAGAAATAAGATAGATTGAAACTCACCGCTTAGTGATGCCCTGGCGCCACGTTCTAGCTGAATATAACGCCAAAGGTCTTCCATTAGTGAGATGGGGACATCTATACCTCTCGGTTTGCTGCCTTTTAAGATCATGTCTTCAGGCTTCAAGTTAATGCGCACGTGAAACCTAGAGCCACTGAGGCCGGCAGGGTTAACTATATACTTTGTTGGGAATGTCAAAAGCTCTTGCTTTCGAAGGCCCGTGGCTAAAGCAAGCCTTGTAATCAGCTTGTGCTCAGTGTTTTTGATTGAGCTCAGTAGTTCTTTGACTTGCCCATGAGTTAATACGTGTATTCTTGTTTTTTGTGTCGAAAGGAGCACGTCCGGTGTTGTCTTCCAACCGCCGCTGGTATCTGTGTGGGCCAAGAATCCCTTTGAGGTTGGAACTTTAACTTCTTCGATTTGATATGGAAGTGAGTTTACCCAGCCTTTCCTTAAAGCAAATTTATAGAATTTAATAACGATGCGCAGCCGTGCATTGACGGTACTGGTTGCAAGTCCGCAATCCTTAACGCTCCAGTCTCGATAAACTGAAAGTATGGTGTTATCGCGATCTGAGTTGTCTCTCCAGTCGAGTTCATTGGCATGACAGAACGCGAGAAAGTCGTAGAGCGCTGAGCCATAAACGTCCCAACTTCCTTCACTTTTTACGCGCCCGCGCTTGATGCATTCATTAACCAGGAACTCGAAAGGCTCTTGAAGGACGACCATCCTGTCACTGAGGATCAAGGGGAAATTAGGGTATGGCCTTCCCAATACCTTGAAGCTCTCCGTTGAAAAAACGAGCCTCATCGACGGCTTAGCCTTGGAGCAACAAGCACCAGAGCGCCGGTCAGTCTCGTAGGTTCAAGATCTTGGAATCGCGAAGGAGGTGGTGCTGAGAGGGTCACGCTTGCGGCCTAGGAGAGGAAGGGCCGCGAATATAGAAGGGGATCGGGGAGGGGTCAACTGATTTGTAACACCTTGAGGTCGACCAACCACTTCACATACTCCACCCGCCATTTGCCGGGGGTGCAGATCCAGGTGCCCATGATCTTGCTGCCGTCTTCGCTGGTATAGGCGTTGAGGTTGACGGTGTGCGGGTCGCCTTCGAGCTTCTCCCATTTGCAGGCATCCAGGACCGGCAGGGGGTGGGTATCGCGCAATACGGTGATGGGCTGGGACATGATGGCTCCAAGGCAGGGAAGGGAAAGGTGAACCCTATAGCGCCGGGGCAAATGCCTATGGTCTGAACTCGACATCGGGATGCCCAGAAGCGCAGCTCACACACTCTGCAAAAATACACAAAACCCCTGTGGGAGCGGGCTTGCTCGCGAAAGCGGTGGGTCAGTTGATGAATCATTGCCTGACACTGCGCAATCGCGGGCAAGCCCGCTCCCACATTTGATCTGCGGTGGCTGAAGGATCCATTCACTAATCAGACATTTCTTCGCAGTAAGTACGAAAGAAATCAGCCTTTGCGCTGGAATTCGCAAGAATATTTACCGCTGGCCCTCGTATCATTCACTTTAGAAACAACCGAGAGCCTCGTATGAATCCAATAAAAACGTGGTGGGATATCAGCCCACCCTTGAGCACCGCCACCCCGACGTGGCCGGGCGATACGCCGTTCCAGGAAGAGCGCGTCTGGCAGTTCGGCCCCGAATGCCCGGTCAACGTTGGGCGCATCACCCTGTCGCCCCACACCGGCGCCCATGTCGATGCGCCGTTGCACTACAGCGCCGACGGTGCGCCCATCGGCGAAGTCTCGCTGGAGGTGTACATGGGCCCCTGCCGGGTGGTGTATTGCCTGGACGGCGGCGCGCTGGTGCAGCCGGAGCAGTTGCAAGGCCACCTGGATAACCTGCCGGAACGGGTTCTGTTGCGTACTTATCAACAGGCGCCACTGACTAATTGGGATTCGAGCTTCACCGCCGTCGCCCAAGAAACCGTCGAGCTGCTGGCCAGCCTGGGCGTACGTTTGATTGGCATCGACACCCCGTCCCTGGACCCGCAACAGTCCAAGACCATGGATGCTCACAACGCTGTCGCCCGTCATGGCATGGCGATTCTCGAAGGCATCGTGCTCGACGATGTACCGCAAGGCGATTACGAGTTGATCGCCCTGCCGCTGCGTTTTGCCAACCTCGATGCCAGCCCGGTACGAGCAATCCTGCGCCCGCTCAAGGAGCCCACGCGATGAGCCAGTGTCCTTTCTCCCCTGATTACCAGCCGCCGGAAGAGTGGCATAACGCCGAGCTGAATTTTTCCGAGTCCATGAGCTACGGCGATTACCTGGACCTGGGCAAAGTGCTCACGGCCCAGCACCCGCTGTCGCCGGACCATAACGAAATGCTGTTTATCATCCAGCACCAGACTTCCGAGCTGTGGATGAAGCTGATGCTCCACGAACTCAAGGCCGCCCGTGAGCACGTGCGCCTGGGTGAGCTGGCGCCGGCGTTCAAGATGCTGGCGCGGGTGTCGCGCATCTTCGACCAACTGGTGCACGCCTGGGCGGTCCTGGCGACCATGACGCCGTCGGAATACAAGTCGATCCGCCCGTACCTGGGGCAGTCGTCGGGTTTCCAGTCGTTCCAGTACCGGGAAATCGAGTTCATCCTCGGCAACAAAAGCGCGGCGCTGTTGCGGCCTCACGCCCACCGCCCGGAGTTGCTCAAGGAGCTGCAAGTGGCGATTGCCACGCCGTCGCTGTATGACGAGGCGATCAACCTGATGATCAAGGCGGGCCTGGCGATTGACCCGCAGCGCGCGCAACGCGATCCGACGGCGCCTACGGTGCATGACGAATCCGTGGAGGCGGCGTGGCGCGAGGTGTATCGCGATCCGAACCGTTACTGGGACCTGTATCAGTTGGCCGAGAAGTTTATCGACCTGGAGGACTCGTTCCGCCAATGGCGCTTCCGCCATGTCACCACCGTAGAGCGAATCATCGGTTTCCAGCCGGGCACCGGCGGCACCGAAGGTGTGGGGTACTTGCGCAAGATGCTCGACACCGTGCTGTTCCCCGAGCTGTGGCGAGTGCGTTCAACGCTGTAATAAAAAAGCCCCGGTTCTCCGGGGCTTTTTCATTGGCAATACATTCCTATTGTGGCCCTGTTCATATGGGCGCCGGGCTAGCCTTAAACGAACGCAATGCTCAAAGCAGCGAAGATCAAATGTGGGAGCGGGCTTGCTCGCGAAGACGTCGGCTCAGCAAACATTGATGTTGACTGACCCACTGCTTTCGCGAGCAAGCCCACACAAGCCCGCTCCCAGATGAGCGGGCCTCAACACAGGTTACTGCGCGACAGCCACAGCCTTGGTCTTCTTGGCGCGCAACCAGTACGCCAGGAAGAGAATCCCCACCCACACCGGCATCGCATACACCGACGGGCGCATGTCCGGAATCGCCAGCATCACGCCCACGATCACCAGCATGAACGCCAGGCACAGGTAGTTGCTGAACGGGAACCAGAAAGTCTTGAACGTCGGCACTACGCCTTGTTCACCCATGGCCTTGCGGAACTTGATGTGGGTCAGGCTGATCAGCGCCCAGTTGATCATCAGCGACGCAACCACCAGGGCAAACAACAGTACCAGGGCATCCTTGGGCGCCACGTAGTTGATCACCACGCACAGCAGCGTCACCAGGGCCGAAATGCCCAGGGCGCGCAGCGGTACGCCTTGCTTGTTGAGCTTCATCAGCGCCTTGGGCGCGTCGCCTTGCTCGGCCAGGCCGAAGAGCATGCGGCTGTTGCAGTACACGCCGCTGTTGTACACCGACAGCGCCGCAGTCAGCACCACGAAGTTGAGGATGTGCGCGGCGGTGTCGTTACCAATCAGCGAGAAGATCTGCACGAATGGGCTGGCGCTGTAGGCATCGCCTGAGGCACCGAGGGTTTGCAGCAGTTGATCCCATGGGTACAGCGACAGCAGCACGGTGAGGGCGCCGACGTAGAAAATCAGGATCCGGTACACCACCTGGTTGATCGCCTTGGGGATCACTTTGCGTGGCTCGCTGGCTTCGGCGGCGGTAATACCCACCAGCTCCAGGCCACCGAACGAGAACATGATGAAGGCCATGGCCATCAGCAGGCCCATGCCGCCATTGGGGAAGAAGCCGCCGTGGTCCCACAGGTTGCTGATCGAGGCCTGTGGTCCGCCGGTGCCGCTGAACAGCAGGTAGCAGCCGAGCACGATCATGCCGATGATCGCCACCACCTTGATGATCGCGAACCAGAACTCGGTCTCACCGAAGAACTTCACGTTCAGGGTATTGATCAGGTTCACCGCAATGAAGAACACCACGGCACTGACCCAGGTCGGTATTTCCGGCCACCAGAACTGGATGTACTTGCCCACCGCCGTCAATTCGGCCATGCCCACCAGCACATACAGCACCCAGTAGTTCCAGCCGGCGAGGAAGCCTGCGTAGCCGCCCCAGTACTTGTGGGCGAAGTGGCTGAAGGAGCCGGCGACCGGTTCCTCGACGATCATCTCGCCCAACTGGCGCATGATCAGGAACGCGATAAACCCGGCTATCGCATAGCCCAGGATCATCGACGGCCCCGCCGACTTCAGCACCCCGGCCGAACCGAGGAACAAGCCCGTACCAATCGCCCCACCCAGGGCAATCAACTGAATATGCCGGTTTTTCAGGCCACGCTTGAGGCCCACCGGGTTAACCATGTCATCCGCCATTAACATTCCCTTCTACTTGTTTTTTTCAGGGTTGATCCTGCACGCCAGACCCGCCCCTCACTGCTGAGGGGTCAGATATTACTCTCGGTAAACTTTTCGTAATACAGCTGAACGCCATCAAGTGCCTGTTCTTGCAGCCAGTTCTTGATGGATTCGACCATTGGAGGGGGGCCGCATACGTACATATCTGCCGATCTATCCCGCAATTCGGCCAGGTCGAAATGCTCGGTCAAATAACCGCGTTTGCCCAACCACTGCGGCGATGGGTCGCTGAGCACTTCGGTGTAGCGAAAACCACGGATGGATTGGGCATACGCCTTGATGCGCTCGGCCTCGCACAAATCCTCGGCACCGCGCACACCGTAATACAGGTGTACCGGTTGCTCGCAGCCACGCTCGGCCAATTCGTCGAGCATTCCCAGCAGCGCCGACAAGCCGGTGCCGCCGGCCACCAGTACCAATGGCTGGGTGACGTGCCTTAGATAAAACGCACCCAGCGGCGCTTCCAGGGTGATTTCATCGCCGACCTGGCAGCGTTCGCGCATGTAGTTGCTCATCACCCCATCCGGCAGCAGGCGGATCAGGAACTGCAAGCGGTTGCCCGGGCGGTTGGCGAAGGAGTAGGAGCGCTGGTGCTGAGTGCCTGGAATCGACAGGCGCGCATATTGGCCCGGTAGAAAGTCCAGGGACTGTTCCAATTGCACCGACAGGATCGCGGTGCTGGCCGACACGTGCTGCACTTCGCACACCTTGGCACTGATCTGCACGGGGCCCGGCGCATTACACAGGCTTGAATCGAAATCGAAGTAAAACGTCGCGTCGGATTGCACCCGGGTCTGGCAACTGAGCATTTTGCGCTGTTGCAGGTCGAGGCTGGAAAGCGCCTCGTCGTCCACATAATCCTGGCTGTAGTCGCCGGATTCGCAGCGACCCTGGCAGGTGCCGCAGACACCTTCGCGGCAATCGAGGGGGATCTTGATCCCGTTGCGCAGCGCCGCGTCCAGCAGGATCTCGTTGGCGCCCACTGGGAAGAACAAGGTCTTGCCGTCGGCAAAACTGAAGGCCACTTTGTGATTCATCCACCGTTCTCCATGGATTGGGTAATACCTGTAGGAGCGAGCTTGCTCGCGAAAAACGTTAACGATGGCGCGGGCATCCTGAATGCACGCGCAGCCCTTGGTTTTTTCGCGAGCAAGCTCGCTCCTACAGTTGAAGGGGGGACGTCAACGTCAGAGGTGGTAGAAATCCAGCACCGAGTTGATGGTGTCGTTGAGCAGCAGCGCATGCTTGCGCGTGATCAGCCAACTGTCGCCATGGGGCTTGAGGCTATAGGTGGCGTGGCCATAGAACTGCTCCGACATCGCCAACCGATAAAACAGCGTGTGCCAGTTCAAGCGCACCTCCAGGCAGCCGTCTGCCAGCTCGGTAACTCGCACGTTGTTGATCAGGTGCAAGGTGCGCGGCATCGGTGTGGCGGACGCAGCCTTGCCGGTGCGCAGGCGGAATACCCGGTCTTCCAGGCCCGAACGGTTGGCGTAGTAGATCAGCGACATCTCGCGCTTGGGGTCGCGGGTATAGACGTGTTCCGAATCCCACTGCGGCAGATGGAACTCACTCTGCGGGTCAAACAACTGCACATAGGCATCCCAGTCCTGGGCGTCGCACAGCTCGGATTTGCGGTAGAAAAACTGCTCGATCTGGTACTGCAATTGCGCGTTCATCATTTCACCTCGTGCAGTTTCAGGGCTTGTGCGTCGAGACCGTCCAGCAGGAATGTCTGCCAGTTGCGGTGCTGGTTGACGTACAGCCCTTCGTGGGTGAATTCGGTGCCAGTCATCGCCGGTGTGATGCCGATGGCCTCGCTGTTGGGCGTCGACCCGGTTTCCCAGCGGTGGCTGCCCCGGGAGATATCGCTCCAGCGTTCCAGGCGGCCCTGGAAACCACGTTGGGCTTCGCGAAATTCCACCAGGTCATCCGGGGTGCCCATGCCGGACACGTTGAAGAAGTCTTCAAACTGGCGGATGCGGTTTTCGCGGTCGGCGTCGGACTCGTGCTTGACCCCCAGGCACTGGCTGATGATCTCGGTCTTGTTCCACGCCACCGGGCGGATAATGCGCAGTTGCGAGCTGATCTGGTCGAGGAAGAACAGGCTCGGGTAGACGTTCAAGTTGCGCAGGCGGTGCATCATCCACTCGGCCTTCTGCTGGCCGTGTTCTGCCACCAGGCGCGGCATGATGGTGGCGTAGCCGGAGCGCACGCTGGGGTTGGGCATGTCGCTGAACAACACGCTGTGGCCGTTGTTGAAGGCAAACCAGCCGTCATCGGTGTTGGCATCGCCAGCGCCGAGTTTGCTGTAGTCCAGGGTGCTGCCGCAGGCGCTGCCGTTTTCGGTGTTGACCTGCTGGCGATGCTGCACCGTGGCCACGTAGTTATAGTGCACGGTGCTGACGTGGTAGCCGTCCAGGCCGTTTTCGTTTTGCAGCTTCCAGTTGCCGTCGTAGGTATAGGCCGACTTGCCCGGCAGCACTTCCAGCTCACCGGTGGCGGACTGCGCGACCATCATGTCGAAGAACACTTTGGCGTCGCCGAGGAAGTCTTGCAGGCTGTCGGTGCCCTGCACGTCGAGGCTGATAAACACAAAGCCCTTGTAGCTTTCGATGCGCGCCTTCTTCAGGCCCCGAGTGGCCTTGTCGAAACCTTCCGGGTATTCCCCCGGCGCCTTGACCTTCACCAGGCGGCCATCGCTCTTGTAGCACCAGGCGTGGAACGGGCAGGTGAAGGTGGACTGGTTACCCTTGCCGACGCGGGTCAGGGTGGTGCCGCGATGCTGGCAGGCGTTGATCAAGGCATTGAGCTGGCCTTCACCGTCGCGGGTGATGATCATCGGCTGGCGCCCGGCACGCATGGTCACGAAGTCATGGTTATTGGCCAGTTCGCTTTCGTGGCAGGCGTAGATCCAGTTCTTTTCGAAGATCAGTTCCATCTCCAGGTCGAACAGCTCGGGCTCGGTAAACATGTCCCGGGCGATGCGGAACACACCCTCGGCCGGACGAAAGTCCAGGCAGCTTTCGATGAACGTTTTCCACTGCTCGACGCTTCTTGCACCACTCATGGGAGGCACCTTTTATTGGGTAGCTAATCGGTGGTTCATTAGAGGCGGGCAGGGGGGCGCCCAGCTATCCGCTTAGTGGGGGAAGATGGGCCGCATAGTTGGGGCGCAAATACCCACTTCAGTGCAACGACGCCGGGGAATGCGCTACTGTCAGGCTAGGCAATGGTCGAAAAAGCCGGCTTCTTATCCACATAGTCGACGCTCGTTATCCACCCAGTGGACAAGTGCGCGACGTGGCGCAGAACTTGCCTTGATCCACCGGACGCGCCGTCAGAGCGCGCTGGCCACAACCGCCGTGAGTGCACCCTGATGAGTAGCCATACACGCGATATTCGTATTGAACGTTTCGACCTTGAAGGCGCCCGCAGTTGGATGTCTGGCATCTGCGGGCCCCATCGGCTGGAAACCGCCACCCCGGAGCGCCTGCGCTTTCACCACAGTGCCAATGTGTTCAAGTCCCGCGCCACCACGCTGGGGGTGATCGAGTACGGCACCGACGTGACCATCGATATCGAAGACGCCGAACACTTCAGCAGCTACAGCCTGAGCCTGCCGCTGGTGGGCGAGCAAGAACTGAGCAAGGGTGGCCAGCGCCTGAGCTCCAACCGCGATCAGGGCGTGATCATTTCGCCCAATGAACACCAGGTGCTGGCGATCTCCGGCGACTGTCGCAAGCTGCAAGTGGTGATTACCCGTGCGGCAATGAGCGAAACCCTGGAGGGTCTGTTGCAGCGACCGATTGATGCGCCGCTGCGCTTTGAATCGGTGATGGATGCGGTGCAGGGCGCACCGGCAGCGTGGTGGCGCATGGCGCGGCACTTCATTGCGGAGCTGGAGCACAGCAGCGAGCTGTATGACCAGGCGGCGTTTACCCGTGACCTGGAAAGCTCGCTGATCAAGGGCCTGATCCTGGCCCAGCCGAACAACTATTCCGAAGAGTTGCGCGACGTGCTGGGGGTCAAGTTGCCCCACTATCTGCTCCGCGCCCGCCAGTATATTCACGCCAACGCCCGCGAAGCGCTGCACCTGGAAGACCTGGAGGCGGCTACCGGCGTATCGCGGTTCAAGCTGTTCGATGCCTTTCGCAAATACTTTGCCCTGTCGCCCATGGCGTATTTGAAAAAGTACCGCCTGAGCGCGGTGCGCCAGGAAATTCTCGAACACGGGGCCACCCGCACCATCTCCGAGATTGCCCTGGGCTGGGGCTTTACCCACCTGGGAAGGTTTTCGGCGGAGTACCGCAAACTGTTCGACGAGTCCCCCAGCCAGACCTTGCAGCGCAACGATGCCCGACGGATGCGCGGTGCTTGAACACACTGCAAATCAAAATGTGGGAGCAGGCAAGCCCGCTCCTACATTGGGGCAGTGGTGTTTGGGCTGTTTCAGATCAGCTCTTCAACCAATTGCAGGCAATGACCCAGCCCCGGCGACTGATCATTAATCCGCCGGCTGAGAATGATCGGCGAAGTCGCCGTAGCCTCGATAATCGGCGTATAGCCGATATCCGCCCGGTGCAGCATCTGCACCGACGCCGGCACCAGCGTCACCCCCATGCCGGCCCCGACCAGGCCGATAGCGGTCTGCAATTCGTTGGTCCATTGCGCCACCTTGATCGCCAGGCCGTGGGTGTCGAACAGGGCGATCACATGGTCGGCATAGCTGGGGCGCGGGTTGCCGGGGTAGAGCACCAACGGCTCGGCGGCCAGTTGCGCGAGGGTCACGGGGGCGTCCAGCAGCGGGTGCCCGGCGGGCAGCACCGCCACCAGTCGATCCTCCACCAGCACGCGCTGGACGATGGCCGGGTCATCAATGCGAATCCGCCCGAAGCCCACATCGATGCGCCCGGCCTTGAGCGCTTCGACCTGTTGCAGGGTCGTCATCTCCGCCAGGCCCAATTCCAGCTCCAGGGCGTCATGGCTGCGCAGACGGCGAATCAGCTCTGGCAGCACGCCATACAGGGTCGAGGGGGCAAAACCGATGCCCAGCCAGGTCTTCTGCCCCAGGCCAATGCGCCGGGTGTTGTCGCAGGTCTTGGCCAGTTGCTCCAACAGCACATTGGCGTGTTCATAGAAGTAGCGCCCGGCTTCGGTCAGCCGCAGTGGCCGACCACGCTCCAGCAGGATCACGCCCAACTCATCTTCCAATTGCTGGATCTGCCGGCTCAACGGCGGCTGGGCAATGTGCAGGCGTTCGGCGGCGCGGGTGAAGTTCAGGGTTTCCCCCAGCACCTGGAAGTAACGCAGGTGGCGCAGTTCCATACGGATTCCTCTCATACCTTGAAGGTATTGTTCGAGACCAATTCTATATTGGAAGCCAATAACAATGGGCGACAGAATCAGGCCAGACCTATAAAGAACCCAACGGGTATTGCCATGCCGATTTGCGCCATCGAGTCGATCGAGACCATCATCGTCGACCTCCCCACCATCCGCCCGCACAAGCTGGCGATGCACACCATGCAGAACCAGACCCTGGTGATCATCCGCGTGCGTTGCGCCGACGGCATCGAAGGGATTGGCGAGTCCACCACCATCGGTGGCCTGAGCTACGGCAACGAAAGCCCCGACAGCATCAAAATCAATATCGACCAACACTTCGCCCCGCTGTTGATCGGCCAGGACGCCAGCAACATCAATGCAGCCATGTTGCGCCTGGAGCGCAGCATCCGTGGCAACACTTTTGCCAAGTCCGGTATCGAAAGCGCTTTGCTCGATGCCCTCGGCAAGCGCCTGGGTTTGCCCGTCAGCGAACTGCTCGGCGGCCGCGTGCGCGATGCCTTGCCGGTGGCGTGGACCCTGGCCAGCGGCAACACCGCAAAAGACATCGAAGAGGCCGAGAAGATGCTCGACCTGCGCCGGCACCGGATCTTCAAGTTAAAGATCGGTGCCGGTGAAGTCAGCCAGGACCTGGCCCATGTGATCGCGATCAAAAAGGCCCTGGGCGAGCGCGCCAGCGTGCGGGTCGACGTCAACCAGGCCTGGGACGAAGCCGTGGCCCTGCGCGCTTGCAAGGTGCTGGGTGACAACGGTATCGACCTGATCGAGCAGCCGATCTCGCGCAACAACCGTGGCGGCATGGCTCGTCTCAACCTGTCGAGCCCGGCGCCGATCATGGCGGATGAATCCATTGAATGTGTCGAAGATGCCTTCAACCTGGCCCGCGAAGGCGCGGCCTCGGTGTTCGCCCTGAAGATCGCGAAAAACGGCGGCCCGCGCGCAGTGCTGCGCACGGCGGCGATTGCCGAGGCGGCGGGGATCGGCCTGTATGGCGGCACCATGCTCGAAGGTGGGATCGGCACCCTGGCCTCGGCCCATGCGTTTCTCACCCTGAATAAACTGGCCTGGGACACCGAGCTGTTCGGGCCGCTGCTGCTCACCGAGGACATCCTCAGCGAGCCGCTGGTGTATCGCGATTTCCACCTGCATGTCTCGACCGCCCCGGGCCTGGGCCTGGCCATCGATGAGGAACGCCTGGCGTTCTTCCGTCGCGACAAACATTAAGAGGACGCCTGTGATGTTGTTCCACGTAAAAATGACCGTAAACCTGCCTGTGGACATGAACCCCGAGCGCGCAGCGGCCCTCAAGGCCGACGAGAAAGCCCTGGCCCAACGCCTGCAAGCGCAGGGCAAGTGGCGCCACCTGTGGCGTATCGCCGGGTTGTACGCCAACTACAGCGTGTTCGATGTCGACAGCGTGCAGGAACTGCATGACCTGCTGATGCAACTGCCGCTCTATCCCTACATGGCCATCGAAGTGAATGCCCTGTGCCGGCATCCATCGTCGATCCATGAGGATGATCGCTGAGTCTGTCTAGCCCCCTAATAATTACAAGATGAGGATTGCACCATGTCCATTCGACTGTCCCAGACTGCCCACGCCCAGCGCTTCCTCGAAGAAGCCAGCGGCAACCTCAATGATGCCGGCAACCCACGGGCCAAGGCGCTGATCTACCGGATCCTGCGCGATACGGTGAACATCATTGAAGACCTGGAAGTGACCCCGGAAGAGTTCTGGAAGGCGGTCAACTACCTCAATGAGCTGGGCAAGAACCAGGAAGCCGGGTTGCTTGCCGCAGGCCTGGGCCTGGAGCATTACCTGGATATGTTGATGGACGCGGCCGACGAGGAAGCCGGCAAGTCCGGCGGTACCCCGCGCACCATCGAAGGGCCGTTGTATGTGGCGGGCGCGCCGCTGTCCAAGTATGAAGCGCGCCTGGATGATGGCCTGGATGCAGCGGTGCCGCTGTTCATGCGCGGGCAGGTGCGTGATGTCGACGGCAAGCCATTGGCCGGGGCGATTGTGGACGTGTGGCAGGCCAATACCAGCGGTACTTACTCCTGGTTCGACCCGTCGCAATCGGAGTTCAACCTGCGTCGCCGGATCGAGACCGATGCCCAGGGCAACTACCGCTTTCGCAGCATCGTGCCGTCCGGCTACGGCTGCCCACCGACCGGCCCGACCCAGCAGTTACTCGATCAACTGGGCCGTCACGGCCAGCGGCCGGCGCATATCCACTTCTTTATCTCGGCGCCGGGGCATCGGCACCTGACCACGCAGATCAACCTGTCGGATGATCCGTATCTGCACGATGACTTTGCCTACGCCACCCGGGATGAACTGATTGCCGAGATTCGCTTCAGCGAGGATCCGCAACTGGCCCGTGAGTTTGATGTGGAGGGCAAGTTTGCGCAGATCGATTTTGACTTCGAATTGCAGCCAGCGGTGGCAGCGGTCGAGCAAAAACGCCTGCAGCGCGTACGCGCTCTCGAAGACTGAGCGCGGTAAAAAAATGTGGGAGCGGGCTTGCTCGCGAAAGCGGTGTGTCAGTCGCCAGATGTATTGACTGACACACCGCCTTCGCGAGCAAGCCCGCTCCCACATTGGTTTTGTGGTGGGGCTGGTTACTTGCGTACGACCAGGTCCAGCACCTCATCCCGGTCCTTGATCTTCTGCAGCACGATCTCCGAGCGGATATCCATCACCCCCGCCGTGCGGTTCAGGTGGTTCACGATAAAGTCGGAGAAGTGCTTGAGGTTGCGCGCCTGTACCCGCAACACATAGTTGCTGGCGCCGGTGATCACATAGGCGCTGGCCACTTCCGGCCAGCCCTGGACCTTCTTGATAAAGGTCTCGTGCCAATCCTCCATATCCTGGCGCAATGACAGGTGGACGATGGCTTCCAACTCGATCCCCAACTGCTCGGCATTGAGCACCGCGCGATAACCGCTGATCACCCCTTCACTCTCCAAAAGGCGCAAACGGCGCAGGCAGGCGGACGGCGACAGGGCGACTTTCTCCGCCAGTTCCTGGTTGCTGATACGGCCATCCTGTTGCAGGAAATGCAGGAGGCGCAGGTCGGTGGCGTCGAGAATCATGCTTAGAATTAATCCGCGTATTTGGAGGTTAAATTCGAATTTCCTACAGCTTATTAAGCCAGTTGTAGCGCACTTTGCACGAAAATTCTGCAAATCTTCGTTCATTATTTGGTCCATCGTCACCTATAAAAACAGGACTTTCCATGACCACCCGAAACCATTGCCAGACCCTCGATGCCCAGGACCCGCTGGCGCCACTGCGCGATCAATTCGCCCTGCCGGAAGGCGTGATCTACCTCGACGGCAACTCCCTCGGCGCACGTCCGGTGGCGGCATTGGAGCGGGCGCAAGCGGTGATTGCCCAGGAGTGGGGCGATGGTTTGATCCGCAGTTGGAACAGCGCCGGCTGGGCCGATCTGTCTCAGCGCCTGGGCAACCGCTTGGCGCCGCTGATCGGCGCGGGCGAGGCTGAAGTGGTGATTACCGATACCACCTCGATCAACCTGTTCAAGGTGCTCAGCGCAGCCTTGACCGTGCAGCGCCAACGCCAGCCGCAACGCAAAGTGATTGTCAGTGAAGCGAGCAACTTCCCCACCGACCTGTACATCGCCGAAGGCCTGGCTGCGCTGCTGCAACAGGGCTACTCCCTGCGCCTGGTGAACAGCCCGGACGAACTGCCAGCGGCCATCGACCAGGACACCGCCGTGGTGATGATCACCCACGTCAACTACAAGACCGGCTACATGCACGACATGCAGGCGCTGACCGCCCTGAGCCATGAGTGCGGTGCGCTGGCGATCTGGGACCTGGCGCATTCAGCGGGCGCGGTGCCGATTGACCTGCACCAGGCCGGCGCCGACTACGCCATTGGTTGCACCTACAAATACCTCAACGGCGGCCCCGGTTCCCAGGCGTTTGTCTGGGTCAACCCGGCGCTGGTAGAGCTGGTGACGCAGCCGCTGTCGGGCTGGTTCGGCCATAGCCGCCAGTTCGCCATGGAGTCCAACTACGTCGCAGGCAAGGGCATCACCCGCTACCTGTGCGGCACCCAGCCGATCACCTCGTTGGCGATGGTCGAGTGCGGCCTGGATATCTTCGCCCAGACCGACATGGCCAGCCTGCGTCGTAAATCCCTGGCGCTGACCGACCTGTTTATCGAGCTGGTGCAAAGCCGCTGCGCCGCCCACGCCCTGACACTGATCACCCCGCTCGAGCATGCCAAGCGCGGCAGTCATGTGAGCTTCGAACACCCCGAAGGCTACGCCATCATTCAAGCCCTGATCGCCCGTGGCGTGATCGGTGACTACCGCGAGCCGAAGATCATGCGCTTTGGCTTTACCCCGCTGTACACCAGCTTCACCGAGGTGTGGGATGCAGTAGAAATCCTTGGCGAAATCCTCGATGGCAAAACCTGGGACCAACCACAATTCAAAGTGCGCCACAGCGTCACCTAAGCGCACCACAAAACCCATGTAGGAGCTGGCTCCCACAGCCAGCTCCCACAGGTGCTTGGCCAGCAGTAACCATCACAATAATAAAAGGGGCACGCACGTGACCACGCCAGACAACGGCTTTGCAGCAATCACCAATCGCGAGTTGGGCCTGCGGCGCCAACTCACTTCCGGGCAAATGAGCATGATCGCCATCGGTGGCGCCATTGGCACCGGGCTGTTCATGGGCAGTGCCTATGCCATCGGTTATGCCGGCCCCAGCGTGCTGGTCAGCTACGCCATCGGTGCGTTGATCACCCTGTTGTTGATGGGCTGCCTGGCGGAGATGACGGTGGCCCATTCCACCTCCGGCTCCTTTGGCGCCTACGCCGAGTTCTATATCAGCCCATTGGCCGGGTTCCTGGTGCGCTATGCCTACTGGGCGGCGATTGTGCTGGCGGTGGGCGCCGAGGTCACGGCGGTGGCGATGTACATGAAGTACTGGTTCGCCAACGTGCCGGAATGGGTGTGGATCGTCTCGTTCTCCAGTGTGTTGATCGTGCTCAACGCCATCAGTGTGAAAACGTTCGGTAACTTCGAGTACTGGTTCTCGACGATCAAGATCAGCGCCATCGTCGGCTTTATCATCCTTGCGGTGTATGTGGTGTTCGGCTCTGGCAACCCGGATTACGGGGTGCAGAACTACACGGCCCATGGCGGTTTTTTCCCCAATGGCCTGAGCGGCATGTGGATCGCGGTGATCGTGTCGATCTTCAGCTACCTGAGCGTGGAGATGATCGCGGTGGCGGCGGGTGAAGCGGCCGACCCGGAGCAGGCGGTGAAAAAAGCCTTCCGTGCCACGATTGTGCGGTTGGTGGTGTTCTACCTGCTGACCCTGGCGTTGATGCTGGCCATCGTGCCGTGGAACCAGTCCGGGCAGAGCCAGAGCCCGTTTGTCACGGTGATGCAGACCATCGGCATTCCCGGCGCCACCGGGGTGATGAACTTCGTGATTCTGATTGCCGCATTGTCGGCGATGAACAGTCAGCTCTACATCACCACACGCATGATGTTCAGCCTGTCCCGTGGCGGCTTTGCGCCAAAATCCATGGGTGCCTTGAGTAAAAGCGGCATCCCCCTGAATGCATTGCTGTTTTCCAGTTCGGGCATCGCCCTGGCGACCTTGTTGAACGTGGTGTACCCGGAAAGCTCCTTCACCTTGATGATGGCCATCTCGATGTTTGGCGCGATTTTTACCTGGTTCATGATCTTCCTCACGCACCTGTTTTTCCGCCGTTACCGCAAGCGTCACGGCGGGCCGAAGTTGTCGTTCCAACTGCGGCTGTTTCCCTACAGCACGTTGCTGGGGCTGGTGCTGATGGGCGCGGTGATGGTGACCACCTACTTCACCGAGGCGTTCAAGATGACCCTGGTGTTTGGCGTGCCGTTCCTGTTGATCCTGTCGGCGGTGTATTACGTGTTCTTCCGCAAGCGCCGCGCAACCCCTGTAGGCGCGAGCGTGCTCGCGAAAAACCCGAGCACGCCACGTTAAACCTGCAAGCCCGCGTTATCGTTGACGACCTTCGCGGGCAAGCCCGCTCCTACCGTGAGTGCGTTCAGCAGGGCAGTGGCATAACCCGGCAACTGCTCAAACGAACGTGCGCATAACAGCAGTGTGCGACAGGCCCAGTCTTCCGTCAGGGGCTGGGCCTGAAATGGCTGCGCGTGGGGCCAGCGCTGCAATGCCGCCAGCGGCACAATCCCCAGCCCGGCACCACGGGCGACCATGCGCATCACCCCATCAAACCCGTCGGCACGTACCCGGGTCTGTAAGCGGAAGCCCGCGTGCAGGGCCTGTTCCTCCAGGTACACCGACAATGCACTGTCGGCGGCCAGGCCCACATAGTCGTAGGGCAGGCTGTCGATAAAACTCACTGCGCCGGCGGTGAGCGGGTGCCCTGTCGGCAGGATCAACACCAGTGGATCATCGCGAAACGGCCGGGTCTGCAAACCGTGGGTGTCCACCGCATCGGAAATAATCCCCAGGTCCGCCGCGCCCTGGCGCAAGGCGTGGGTGATGCGCAGGCTGGGCAGTTCTTGCAGGTCGATATCGAGGTTGGGGTGGGCGCAGAGAAAATCCGCCAGCAACTCCGGCAGGTATTCGCTGAGGGCGGTGGTGTTGCACAGCAGACGCACCTGGCCTTTGACGCCGTTGGCGTACTCCGCCAGGTCTTGTTGCAGGCGCTCGGCCTGCTGCAAGAGCAGGCGTGCGTGCCGGGCCAGGGCGTTGCCGGCGGCGGTCGGGGTCACGCCACGGCGGCCACGCTGCAGGAACGCGGTGCCCAATGAGGTCTCCATGGCGCGGATGCGCGCACTGGCGGCGGCCAGGGATAAATGGCTGCGGGCGGCGCCGGCGGTGATGTTGCCGGTGTCGAGGATGTGCAGGTAGAGGCGCAGGTCGATCAGGTCAAAGTGCATGGCTGGAAATCTCGGGTGCCTGGACGGGCCTCATCGCAGGCAAGCCAGCTCCCACATTGGGATTTGTGAACACATTCAAAAATGTGGGAGCTGGCTTGCCTGCGATAGCGTTCTGAGCCTCACACAAAACAAGAGGCAGCCTCAGTATATGGCGAATTTCCAACCCCTCGCCAAACCCGCACAATTCCCGCCATGACGACCTTCCTAGCGTTCTACCAAAACCTCGGCCCAGCCCTGACGCTGCTGGTGATCGGCACCTTCCTGCTGGCCGGCACCGTCAAGGGCGTTATCGGCCTGGGCCTGCCCACCGTCGCCATGGGCCTGCTCGGCCTGGCTATGCTGCCGGCGCAGGCTGCAGCCCTACTCATCATCCCGTCTACCATCACCAACCTCTGGCAACTGGCCTTCGGTGGTCACTTGGGCGCATTAGGCAAACGCCTGTGGCCGATGCTCCTGCTGATTTTCCTCGGCACCGGGCTCGGCTCACTTTGGCTGGGCATGGACGCTGGCCCATGGGTGGTTCGGGCGCTGGGTGGGGCATTGCTGGTGTATGCGCTGTGCGGTTTGTTTCTACCCGCCTTGCGCGTACCGGCGGCCTCCGAGCGTTGGCTGGGACCTGTGTGTGGCCTGCTGACGGGGATCATCACCTCGGCCACCGGCGTCTTCGTGATCCCGGCCGTGCCCTACCTGCAAGCACTGGGCTTGAACCGTGACCAACTGGTGCAGGCGCTGGGCCTGTCCTTCACCGTGTCCACCCTGGCCCTGGCAGCCGGGCTGTTGTGGCGTGGCAATCTCGGTGCCGGCGAATTGAATGCTTCGCTGCTGGCGCTAGTACCGGCGCTGCTGGGCATGTGGCTGGGGCAAAAGCTGCGCCAGCGCATCAGCGGTGTGCTGTTCAAGCGCGTGTTTTTTATCGGCATGGCGGCCCTGGGCGGGCACCTGTTGATTGGCGGCTAGCGCAACAATCAGATAGTTACTCGTGCTTGAAGGTCAAAAGTGTTTTGCCGTTCCGTGGCTTACTCACCCGAGGGGTTGCCCGTAGCCTGCGCTCATACATTTTCAACCTTCAGGTAACCCCCATGAAAAAAGTTCTGTTGCTCAACGGTGGTAAAAAATTCGCCCACTCGGACGGTCGCTACAACGACACCCTGCACGACGCCGCCCTGGCCGTGCTGGATCGTGGTGGTATTGACGTGAAAGTCACCCACATCGATGCCGGCTACGACGTGGCCGAAGAAGTCGCCAAGTTCCTCTGGGCCGACGTGATCATCTATCAAATGCCCGGCTGGTGGATGGGCGCCCCGTGGATCGTCAAGAAGTACATCGACGAAGTCTTCACCGAAGGCCACGGCAGCCTGTACGCCAGCGATGGCCGCACCCGTTCCGATGCCTCGCAAAAGTACGGCAGCGGTGGCCTGATCCAGGGCAAGCAGTACATGTTGTCGCTGACCTGGAACGCGCCGCAGGCGGCCTTCGACGATCCGAGCGACTTCTTTGAGGCCAAGGGCGTGGATGCGGTGTATTTCCCGTTCCACAAGGCCAACCAGTTCCTGGGTATGAGCAGCCTGCCGACGTTCCTCTGTGTGGACGTGATGAAGCGCCCATCCATTGAGGCTGATGTGCTGCGTTACGAGGAGCATCTGGCCCAGGTGTTTAACCTGCCCCGGTAATACGGCTAGTATCCACGCAGCCGTATTCACGAGGATTCACGTTGAAAGCCCGATCCGATGAGCTACAGATCTTCGTCTGCGTGATTGAGTGCGGTTCGATTTCCGCCGCCGCCGAACAAGTCGGGCAGACGCCCTCGGCGGTCAGCCGCACCTTGTCGCGGCTCGAAGCCAAGCTCGACACCACCCTGATCAACCGCACCACGCGGCGCATGGACCTGACCGAAGAGGGCAAGTATTTCTTCGAACAGGCCAAGCTGATCCTGGCGCAGATGGACGAGTTGGAAGAGCGCCTGTCGTCGCGGCAGAAAACCCCGTCCGGGCGCCTGCGGATCAACGCGGCGTCGCCGTTCATGCTGCATGCCATCGTGCCGTACGTCGCCGAGTTTCGCCGCCTGTACCCGGATATCCAATTGGAGCTCAACAGCAACGACCTGATCATCGACCTGCTGGAGCAGAGTACCGATATTGCGATCCGCATCGGCACCCTGGCGGATTCGACCTTGCATGCGCGCTCCCTGGGCTGCAGTCCACTGCATATCCTGGCCAGCCCGGCGTACCTTGAACAACACGGCACGCCGACCAGCGTGGCAGACCTGGCCAGCCATACCTTGCTCGGTTTTACCCAGACCGAAACCCTCAATCATTGGCCGCTGCGCCATGTGCAGGGTGATCGTTGGCAGATCGAGCCGGACATTGCCGCGTCCAGCGGTGAAACCCTTCGCCAACTGGCGTTGGAGGGGCAGGGGATCGCCTGCCTGTCGCACTTCATGACCATCGAAGACATCAACGCCGGCCGCTTGCAGACGGTACTCGCGCCGTTCAACAGTGGTTATCGCCAGCCGATCAATGCGGTGTACTACCGCAACTCGCAACTGGCCCTGCGTATCCAGTGCTTCCTCGACTTTATCCAGGAAAAGCTGGCGCGCTACGCCTGTTGACCCGACTGCTTAGCACAGTGGTTCCATCTGATGTATTTGCGTACCATCGCCACCTCATTCCCCGCAATCCCCCGGTAACCCCATGAAGCTCTTTCGTCTGCGTGCCGATGCCCTGGCCGGACTCACCACGTCTTTTGCCTTGCTGCCCGAATGCATCGCCTTTGCCCTGGTGGCCCACCTCAACCCGCTGATGGGGCTGTATGGCGCCTTTATCATCTGCACCTTGACCGCCTTGTTCGGCGGCCGGCCGGGGATGGTTTCGGGGGGCGGCGGGGTCGATGGCGGTGGTGATCGTCGCGCTGGTGGTGCAACACGGCGTGGAGTACCTGCTGGCGACAGTGCTGCTCGGCGGTTTGATCATGATCGCCTTCGGCTTGCTGCGCCTGGGCAAACTGGTGCGCATGGTGCCGCACCCGGTGATGCTCGGCTTCGTCAACGGCCTGGCGATCATCATTGCCCTGGCGCAACTGGAGCATTTCAAGAGCGGTGAGACCTGGCTGCGCGGCACGCCGTTGTATGTGATGGGCGGGCTGGTGGCAGCGACCATGGCCATCGTCTACCTGTTGCCGCGCCTGACGCGCGCGGTGCCGCCGGCGCTGGTGGCGATTCTCGGCGTGGGGCTGGCGGTGTACCTACTGGGCTTGCCCACGCGCACCCTGGGCGACATGGCCCATATCGCCGGCGGCCTGCCGACCTTCGCGCTCCCGCAGATTCCCTGGACCCTGGAAACCCTCGGCATCATCGCGCCCTACGCGTTTTTGATGGCGATGGTGGGGCTGCTGGAAACCCTACTGACCTTGAACCTCACCGATGAAATCACCGAGACCCGTGGCTACCCCGACCGTGAAAGCGTGGCCCTGGGCGCGGCAAATATGGTCAGCGGGGTGTTTGGCGGCATGGGCGGCTGCGCGATGATCGGGCAGACGGTGATCAACCTCAGCTCGGGCGGGCGCGGGCGTTTTTCCGGGGTGTTTGCCGGGGTGATGATCCTGCTGTTTATTTTGTTCCTGTCGCCGCTGATCGAGCGCATTCCCCTGGCGGCGCTGGTGGGGGTGATGTTCGTGGTGTCCCAGCAGACGTTTGCCTGGGCGTCGCTGCGGGTCATCAACAAAGTGCCGCTCAATGATGTGTTGGTGATCATGGCGGTGACGGTGATCACCGTCTTTACCGACCTGGCCACGGCGGTGCTGTGCGGGATTGTGATTGCCGCGCTCAATTTTGCCTGGCAACAGGCCCGCGAGCTGTACGCCGATGAACATCTGGAGGCGGATGGCAGCAAGCTCTATCGGCTGCACGGTACGCTGTTTTTTGCCTCGACCACGCCGTTCTTGAACCAGTTCGACCCGGCCAACGATCCGGCCCAGGTCACGCTGGACTGCCGGCACCTGAGCTTTGTCGACTACTCCGCCATCGCGGCATTGATGACCCTGCGCGAGCGCTACGCCAAGGCAGGCAAGCACCTGCGGGTGCTGCATTTGTCCGAGCGCTGCAAGAAACTGCTCAAGCGTGCGCGGGTGCAACACGACTGATCACCCCACCCTGTAGGAGCGAGCTTGCTCGCGAAAAGCGTCAACGATAACGCGGGCTTTCTGGATACACGCGGCGCTCTCAGGTTTTTCGCGGGCAAGCCCGCTCCCACAGAGATCAAGGCCCGACGAGGTTTTCCAGTTCTTCGGCGCGGGTCTGGGTCATGTCCAGCACACACCCAGAGCCATTGACCTGGTCAATACTGCCGCCGGTCGCGGAGCCAGCGAAGGCGCAATTGGCATCGCGGTACTTGATCCACAGGCGCTGCACATCCTGCAATTGTTGCTTGCGCGGGCCTTGTTGGGCCTGCAGCGCGGTTTTGTAGGCGCTGTTCAGGCGCTTGTCCTGGATCTTGGTTTCCTGGGCGTTGCAGCCGACCATCGCGGCGGTGGTGTTGGCGCTGTCCATGCATTTTTGCAGGGCAGGGCTGCTGTCGGCGGCCATCGTGGTGCCGGACGAGGCCAGCAGTATTGCGCTGATGGCGAGGGTTCTACGGTTCATGACGGCATTCCTGAAGATGATTCGGTGTGCAAGTTGAGACCGGGCACGGGCAGTCGAGTTTCCCTTACCGCCTGCAGCGCGCATGTAAGAACTATCCCCTGATTTTCATCCCGGGTCTGAGGGCATGTCCCAAAGCGACAGCGCTTATCTGTGGGCGAAAATTACTTTCATAAAATTTGAAAAAGCTCATCGGTAATGATTTATGAGTTTCACAACCAATTCGACGTGACCCTTTCCGAGGAGTACCGCATGGCCACATCACCTGGCGTCTGGCTGTTGGCATACGCTGCCATCGCCATCATTGCATTGATCGTGCTGATTGCACGTTACCGGCTCAACCCGTTTATCGTCATCACCCTGGTGTCCATCGGCCTGGCGCTGCTGGCCGGGATGCCGGCGGATACGATCATGGGGTCGTATGAGGCCGGGGTCGGCAAGACCCTGGGGCATATCGCGCTGGTGGTGGCCCTGGGCACGATGCTCGGCAAGATGATGGCCGAGTCCGGCGGTGCCGAGCAGGTGGCGCGTACCCTGATCAACCGTTTTGGCGAGCGCAATGCCCATTGGGCCATGGTGTGCATTGCCTTCCTGGTGGGGCTGCCGCTGTTTTTCGAGGTCGGTTTTGTATTACTGGTGCCGATCGCCTTTACCGTGGCCCGGCGCGTGGGGGTGTCGATTCTGATGGTCGGCCTGCCGATGGTCGCCGGTCTTTCGGTAGTGCATGCCCTGGTGCCGCCGCATCCGGCGGCGATGATGGCGGTGCTGGCCTACAACGCCTCGGTCGGGCAAACCGTGTTGTATGCGATTTTGATCGGCATCCCCACCGCGATCATCGCCGGCCCGGTGTACGCCAAGTTCATCGTGCCGCGTATCCACTTGCCTGCCGAGAACCCCCTGGAGCGCCAGTTCATCGAGCGCGAGCCACGTACCCGCCTGCCCAGTTTCGGCCTGACCATGGGCACCATTCTGTTGCCGGTGGTGCTGATGATGATCGGCGGTTGGGCCAACCTGATCTCTACGCCCGGCAGCGGCTTCAACCAGTTCCTGTTGTTTATCGGCAACTCGGTGATCGCCTTGTTGGTAGCGACCCTGCTCAGCTTCTGGACCCTGGGCCTGGCCCAGGGCTTCAACCGCGAGTCGATCCTCAAGTTCACCAACGAATGCCTGGCGCCGACCGCCAGCATCACCTTGCTAGTGGGCGCGGGCGGCGGCTTGAACCGGATCCTGGTGGACGCCGGCGTGACCCATGAAATCCTCGGCATGGCCAATGCCTTCAACTTGTCGCCGCTGGTGATGGGCTGGTTGTTCGCCGCGCTGATGCGCATTGCCACCGGCTCGGCCACTGTGGCCATGACCACCGCGTCCGGCGTTGTTGCGCCCGTGGCCCTGGGCCTGGGTTATCCACACCCGGAATTGTTGGTGCTGGCGACCGGTGCAGGCTCGGTGATTTTTTCCCACGTCAACGACGGTGGCTTCTGGCTGATCAAGGAATACTTCAATATGACGGTGATCCAGACCTTCAAGACCTGGACGGTGCTGGAGACTTTGATTTCGTTGGTCGCCTTCGGCCTGACCTACGGCCTGTCTCTTGTTTTATGAGCCTGATCCTGTAACCCGGAGCCCCCATGGACATCCTCTACCAGATCCGCGCCCGCCAGGATTTCTTCAGCGCTGGCGAAGGGAGAATCGCCCGGCTGATGCTCGATGATGTGGGCTTCGCCGCATCCGCCAGCCTGGAAGAGCTGTCCCAGCGGGCCGAGGTCAGCACCGCCACCTTGTCGCGCTTTGCCCGCAGCGTTGGTTGCCGGGACCTGCGCGACCTGCGCCTGCAACTGGCCCAGGCCAGCGGCGTGGGCAGTCGCTTCCTCGACCCGGCGGGGTTGCCCGAGCAGTCGGCGTTTCATCGGCAGATCCTCGGTGATATCGAAGCGACCCTGCGCCAGCATCTGTCGGGCTTCAACCAGGCAGGTTTTGTCGATGCCGTGAACCTGCTGGGCAAGGCGCGGATGATCCACGCGTTTGGCATGGGCGGCCCGTCGAGCCTGTGCAGCGAAGAATTGCAGGTGCGCCTGGTACGCCTGGGCTACCCAATTGCCGCGTGCCGCGACCCGGTGATGATGCGGGTCACAGCCGCCACATTGAGCGCCGAGCACGCATTGATTGTCTGCTCCCTCACCGGCCTCACGCCCGAACTGCTGGGCGTGGTGGGGCTGGCGCGCAACTATGGGGCACGGATCGTCGCGATCACCCTGGCCGACTCGCCGCTGGCGCAGTTGGCCGACGTACTGCTGCCGCTGCAACCGGCCGAAACCAGTTTTATCTACAAACCCACTGCGGCGCGCTACGGAATGCTGCTGGCCATTGACGTGCTTGCCACTGAGCTGGCTCTGGCCAGGCCGGACGACAACCAGGAACGCCTGCGCCGGATCAAGCTGGCCCTGGACGACTATCGCGGTGGCCCTGACAGCCTGCCGCTTGGAGATTGAGATGACGTACCACACGCTGATTCGCCAGGCGCTGATCATTGATGGTAGCAACACGCCGGGGTATATCGCTGACGTGGGGTTGCGCGACGGGCGTATCGAGACGATCGGCGATTTGTCGGCCGCCCAGGGTGAGCATGAGATCGAGGCAAGTGGCCGCGTACTGGCGCCGGGTTTTATCGACGTGCACACCCACGACGACACCGTGGTGATCCGCCAGCCGCAGATGCTGCCCAAGCTCAGCCAGGGCGTGACCACGGTGATTGTCGGTAACTGTGGCATCAGCGCCTCGCCGGTCAGCCTGCGCGGCGACCCACCGGACCCGATGAACCTGCTGGGCAAGGCCCAGGCGTTTGTCTATCCGCGGTTTACCGATTACCGCGCCGCCGTGGAACACGCCCAGCCGGCGGTCAACGTCGCTGCGTTGATCGGTCATACGGCGCTGCGCAGCAACCATATGGACGACCTGCAGCGCAGCGCCACGCCGACTGAAATCGCGTTGATGCGCGTGCAATTGCACGAAAGCCTTGAAGCCGGCGCCCTCGGTTTATCCACAGGCCTGGCCTACGCCAGCGCGTTCAACGCCGACACCGACGAAGTGCTGCAACTGAGTGAAGAACTGACCGCGTTTGGTGCGGTATACACCACCCATTTGCGCAGTGAATTCGAGCCGGTGCTGGAGGCCATGGACGAGGCGTTCCTGATCGGCCGCCATGCCAAGGCCCCGGTGATCATCTCCCACCTCAAGTGCGCCGGCGCAGGCAATTGGGGGCGCAGTCCGCAGTTGCTGGCGTCTTTGGAGCAGGCGGCGAAGAGCCATCCGGTGGGCTGCGATTGCTATCCCTATGCTGCCAGTTCCTCGACCCTGGACCTCAAGCAAGTGACCGATGCCTTTCGTATCACCATCACCTGGTCGACACCGCACCCGCAAATGGGTGGGCGGGATCTGCAGGATATCGCCGCTGCGTGGGACATGTCCTTGATGGACGCCGCCCGCCGCTTGCAACCGGCGGGGGCGGTGTACTACGGAATGGATGAGGCCGATGTGCAGCGCATCCTCGCCCATCCGCTGTCGATGGTGGGCTCCGATGGTTTGCCGGAAGACCCGTTTCCCCATCCGCGCTTGTGGGGCGCCTTCCCACGGGTGCTCGGACATTTCAGCCGCGATCTGGGCTTGTTCCCGCTGCACACGGCAGTACACAAAATGACTGGCCTGTCGGCCGCGCGCTTCGGCCTGGCCGGGCGCGGTGAAATCCGCGAAGGGCACTGGGCCGACCTGGTGTTGTTCGACCCATTGCGGGTGCGGGATGTGGCCGACTTCAAGGACCCGCAACGGGCTGCCGAAGGGATAGATGGGGTGTGGATCAACGGCGTGCTGAGCTACCTCGACGGGCAGGCGAACGGCCAGCGGGCGGGGCGTTTTCTGGCGCGCAGCGGGGATTTGCGCGCAGGGTTCTGATTTCAGGGCGAAGGGCACTAACGTGGCAAGCCCGCTCGCCACAGGTGGGGTGCTTGCTTATAGTGGCTGCTTCAAAACAGGGAGCCGTCGCCATGCAGTTAGGAACAGTCACCCCCATCTTGCGGACCTTCGATGAGGCCAAGACTGAGGAGTTTTATATCGGTTTCCTTGGCTTCAAGGTCGATTGGCAGCACCGCTTCGAAGATAATTTTCCGTTGTACCTGCAAGTGTCGCTCGGTGCCTGTGTACTGCACCTGTCCGAGCACCACGGTGATGCCTCACCAGGCGCCGCGGTGCGTATCCAGGCCCAGGGGCTGGACGCTTACCAGCAGCAATTGCAGGCCAAGGACTACCGCTTTGCCAAGCCGCAAATCGAAGAAACACCCTGGGGCACGCGGGAGATGAGCATCAAGGATCCATTTGGCAATCGGCTGGTATTTGTCGAGGAAGGCCAGGCCTGATCGACAAATGGCAGGCAATAAAAAACCGCCTTTGCAGGGCGGTTTTTTATTGCAATCCCAGTTAGTGGCTGGGGTTGCGTGCTCAAAGGAAGCAGTGACGTGCGAACAAATACTACTTATGGTTTTGGGAACTCGCAAGGCTTGGCGACAATCGGCATGGTTCGGTTTTGATGCCTGACTTGATCCAAATACAGATGCAAAAAATGGTAATAAAACACTGGGGAACTAAAGAGTGTTTGATGAACGCTCGTCACACCTTGGGCTGGGATCTTGGTTAGTATCGCCCCTGTTCTGCGTTTGTCGTTTGGTAGGTGAGGCTGGGTATGCGCTCGAATTCTGGACCGACCGCCACGGGCTAGTAATCCGTGCCGGATTCACGCGGGAGGAACCAAAGCCCGGCCGCCTCAAAGGAAGCAGTGATGTGCATCCCAAGGCTCACATGTTCCGGTAAGTGCGCTGGAGGTAAGGCCCAACTCTAGGAGGGCCGAGTATGTCCAAGTTTGCACGACGTACGTGGGACCTCGTAGTGAATTGCCTGCGTGTTTATCACGTCTGGAAATTCCTGCGAGACAGCTTCGATGACCGTTAAGGCGCTGAGAAGCGCAGCCGCCCCGGTTTTGGCCGGGGCGGCTTTTTGCTATTCGGTTGGAATTGTCGAGGAAGGCCAGGCCTGATCGACAAATGGCAGGCAATAAAAAACCGCCTTTGCAGGGCGGTTTTTTATTGCAATCCCAGTTAGTGGCTGGGGTTGCTATCTCAAAAGACGCAATCGACTCGCGCGGATGTTAGCGCTGTTCATATCGGCCTGCAAGATTGAGCGATGATCGGTGCTGATGGTTTCTGGCGCTTTTTTTCGCGTCAATTTCAGGTGCAAAAGGCTGCAATAAATCTCCCGGCCACCTCAAAAGACGCAGTCGACTAGCGTCCAAAGGCTCACGTGTTCCGGTAAGTGCGCTGGAGGTAAGGCCCAACTCTAGGAGGGCCGAGTATGTCCAAGTTTGCACGACGTACGTGGGACCTCGTAGTGAATTGCCTGCGTGTTTATCACGTTTGGAAATTCCTGCGAGACAGCTTCGATGACCGTTAAGGCCTGAGAAGCGCAGCCGCCCCGGTTTTGGCCGGGGCGGCTTTTTGTTTACACCCGGAAATGGCTGACCATCTGCTGCAACTGGCTGCCCAAGCGTGCCAACTCGACACTGGACTTGGCGGTCTCGTCGCTGGCGGTTGCGGTCTGCTCCGACACATCGCGCACATTGACGATGCTGCGGCTGATTTCTTCGGCCACGGCGCTTTGCTGTTCGGCGGCGGCGGCGATTTGCTGGTTCATCGACTGGATGTTCGACACCGTACGGGTGATGTTCTCCAGGGAGACGCCAGCCTTGCGGGTCAATTCGACGCTGCTGTCGGTCAGGCTGCGGCTGTTGTTCATCACATTGGCCACTTGCTGGGTGCCATTTTGCAAACCGGCGACCAGGCCTTCGATCTCCTCGGTGGATTTCTGCGTGCGCTGGGCCAGCCCACGGACCTCGTCGGCCACCACGGCAAACCCACGCCCGGCTTCACCTGCGCGCGCTGCTTCAATCGCGGCGTTGAGCGCCAGCAGGTTGGTCTGTTCGGCCACGGCCTTGATCACGTCCATCACGCTGCCGATCTTGTTGCTCTCTTGTTGCAGATGGGCCATGGCGTCGGTGGAGCGCGCCACTTCATCGGCCAGGCGTTCGATCTGGGCGATGGCTTCGGCCACCACCTTGTCGCCTTCGCGGGCCTGGCCATCGGCGGTGGAGGCGGCCTGGGACGCTTGCTCGGCATTACGTGCGACTTCCTGCACGGTGGCCGTCATCTCATGCATTGCCGTGGCCACTTGATCGGTCTCGATCTTCTGGCTGTTGACCCCGGCGCTGGTCTGTTCGGTCACGGCCGACAGTTCTTCGGCGGCGCTGGCGATCTGGGTGACGCCGTCGCGAATACCGGAAATCAGCTCGCGCAAGGTGGTGCCCATGCGCTGGATACCTTGTTGCAGCACGCCCAGTTCATCGCGGCGGGTCACCCGGATGTTGTGACTCAGGTCGCCAGACGCGATGCGCTCGACCACGGCCAGGGTTTCCTGCAGTGGGCGGGTGATCTGCCGGGTGATGACCAGCGCGGCGATAATGCCCACCAACAGGGCCAGCACGGTGCTGATCAGTTGCAGGCTACGGGCCTGGACGCTTTCTGCATCGCGGCGTTGCAGTTGGATGTCATACAGCGCTTCGCTGCGCGACACGATATCGGCACCTTGCACGGTCATTTCCTGACGGGCGAGGACGATATTGGCATTGGCGGCCTTGTAGGCCTGCACCGCGCTGCGGTAAGCGCCCAAAGCGTTTTCCAGGGCGGTCAGCTCGGTTTGCTGGGACTGACCGAATACGTCTTTCAAGCCCTTGAGGCCATTGATCGCCGACTCGATTTGCGCCGCCGCGCGGGCCTCGGTTTCCGGGTTGACGTTGCCGGTATAGCCGCGCACTTCATAGCGGGCGACCTGGAACTCTTCCTTGGCGTGGTTGATCGCTTCGTACTGGGCGAAGCGCTCGCTGCTTTCGGGCATCTGGCGCACGCTGCGGTCCAGGGCGGCAATCACCAGGCCTGCGGCGTCGGCACGCTCGCCCATGGTTTGGCGTGCTGCGTTGCCGTTACGGTAAGCCTCGCGCATTTTGTTCAGCGACTGCCGGTAGGCGGTGATGGTGTCTTTCTGCTCGTTGAGCAGCTTGAGGTTTTCCGGGCTTTTGAAGCTGTTGATCAGCTGTTGTTGCTGCGCGGCAAAACTGTCGAGGCTGGCCTGGACATTCTGCGCCACGTCCTCGTCGCCGTTGGCCAGCATGTATTGCAGGCGCACGATCCGCAGTTTGGTCAGCGAAGCGTTGAGTTGGGTGATGTCGCTCATCCAGTTGCTGCGGTCGATCAGGCTGCCCAGGCTGGTCCAGCCGGTGATCGCGAGGATCGAGGTGAGCACCAGCACCAGGCCGAAGCCCAGGCCCAGTTTCAAGTTGACGCTGATGTTGCCAAACCATGTATTCATCGAATTCCTCCAGGAACAGATTGCGTGTACATCAGTTGCTGGAAGGTCGCCCAGCCGATGGATAGACAGGGGGTATCGGCAGGCGGGGCGAGAGCTGAAACGGTTTTTTAATCAATGCCGGATTCGCGGATGAGCGGTCATTGATAGCGATGTAGGCGCCGGCAAGCCGGCACCTACAGGGCGCTCAATCGTTCGGCAGGATGCTCAAGACCAGGCATGACGCGGCATCCCGGCTCAGGTGCACACGATTGTGAGCAATGCGCGGATGCCGGGCCTGGCCCTCGGCCTCGCCGCTATTGGGGTTGACGTCGAAGCGCGGGAAGTTGCTACTGGATATGTCCAGGCGCAGGCGATGACCTTGTTTGAACAGGTTGCAGGTGGCGAATGGCTCGATAGTCAGCTTCACCCGCTCACCGGGTGCCAGCGGTTTGGGCTGCTCCCAATCGTCGCGATAACGGCAGCGGCGGATGCCGTCTGTGATGTTCATCGCAAAGCCCTGCGGATACGCCGCGCTCGGCGGGTAGACATCTACCAGCTTGGCGGTGAAGTCAGTGTCTGGCGCGTCGCTGTCGACCCACAGTTCGATCTGCACGGGACCGGCTACGACCAGGTCTTCGTCCAGGGGCGCGGTCTGGAAACTCAGCACATCGTCGCGCTCGGACAAAGGGCGATTGTCGCCCCGGCTGGCAAAAAAGTCGGCGCGCTCGCGCTGGTCGAAGGCGCCGCCGACAAAAATCGGTGCGCCGGACGTCAATGCCCCTCCCACGGTCGGTACCGGGTTGGCCGGGTCGGCGTAGTAACCCAAGACGGCCTCGCCCGCGCTGGGCGCAACCTCGGTCAATTGCCGCTGCGCATCCAGGTACAAGGTCAGCGACTGGGTGCCGGGCAGCGGCCATTGCTCGCCCTGCAGCCAACGGCCGCCGTGCTGCAGGCGGCCGTTTTCATCCGGCGTGCCGCTGCCGCCGCCCATCAAGAACACTTTCACTTGGGCCTGCGGTGGTTGCGTCCCAGGCTTGAGGGACTGCTCGAACCATTGCAGACGGCAACTCAACCAATCCTGCGCCACCTGGCCGTCAAAGGCCGCCTGGGCACCGAACTCGACATCACCGCTGTGGCTGATATTGCGGTCGCCGTGCAGCCACGGGCCCATGATCAATTGCTGCGGTGCGCGGCGGGCTCGGTTGAAGGCGGTGTAGTTGGCCAGGGTCGAGCTGACATAAGCGTCGTACCAACTGGACATGAACAGCACCGGAATATCCGGCAAGCCGGCGTAATGCCCTTCGGCATAAATTCCGGATTTCTGCCAGTAGGGGCCGAAACTGCCCTGGGCCCACTGCTCCAGCAGATAGGCTTCGTACTCGGGCACATGACGCAACGGTGATTGGCCCGCCTGCCAGGGCATGCGGCGGAACCACTCGTGGATATCCTCGTCTTCCAGCGCCTGGCGCACCTGCGGGTCGGCCAGCGCCGCCGGGCTTTCCTTGGCTTGGCGAAACGCCCAGGTGGCCTGCTTGAGTTCAAACGCACCACCCTGGCGAATCCCGCATTGGTAGGCGTTGGCGAAGCCGCCGCTGTCGAGCACCATGCTGCCCAGGCCCGGCGGATGCAGGCAGGCCATCGCCAGTTGGGTGTGCGCCGCGTAGGACAGGCCCATGCTGCCGATCTTGCCGTTGCACCATGGCTGGCGGACGATCCAGGCCAGGGTGTCGAAACCGTCTTCGCCCTCGGCTGTGTATTTGGTGAACACCCCTTCGGAGGCGTAGCGCCCGCGACAATCCTGGAAGATTGCGACAAAGCCCTGGGCGGTAAAGCGGGCCGCCATTTGTTCACGGGAAATGTGCTGGCCGTCGAGCTGCTTTTCCGAGCGCGACGGTTTGCTCTTGTCATAGGGCGTACGTTCGATCACCACCGGATACGGCCCCTCGCCGCCCGCCGGCAGGTAGATATCGGTGGCCAGGTGGATGCCATCGCGCATGGCGATCATCTGGTTGTGCAGGGTTCGCATAGGTAAAACACTCATCGACTCAATATCCGGTTTGCACTGCAATGGCCAACAGCACCATCGCCAGCACCGCATAGATCAGGAACAGCGGCAGGATGTAGCGCGCCCATTGGCCCCAGCCGACGTTGGCGGTGGCCAGCAGTACCAGCAGGCCGCTGGAGGTCGGGGTGATCATGTTGGTCAGGCCGTTGCCCATCAAAAAGGCAAAGACGGTGGTTTGTGGGCTGACCCCGGACAACTGGCCCAGCGGGCCGAAGATCGGCATGGTCACGGCGGCCTGGCCGGAGGTGGAGGGGATCAGCACGTCCAGCCCCAGTTGCGCGAAGAACATGCCGTAGGCCGACACCACGGGCCCGTGATCGCCCACCAGGTTGGCCAGGCTGTTGACGATGGTGTCCAGCACCTGGCCGGTGCTGAGGATGATTTCCACGGCGGTCGCCAGGCCGATCAGGACGCCGGCGATCAGGACCTTTTTCATGCCGTCGACAAAAGCGCTGGCGGCGGTGCTGGCGGCCAGGCCGGCGATCAGCGCGAAGACCACGGTCAGCAGCAGGTAGAACGCCGACAGCTCATGGTACTTCCAGCCCCAGCGGTTCGAGGCATAGACCAGAAAACCAATCCCGCCACCCAGCACCAGCAGGTTCAGCAGATGACGCACGGGCAGGGGTTTACTCTCGAAGGTGATCTGCGCGCTGGCATCAAACCCGTGCTTGCGAATGCTCCACAACACAAACGCGATGCCCACCAGCAGGAAGGTGCAATAGGCCGCGACGCGCATGCTCAAGCCGCTGAAAATCGGCAGGCCGACCATTGGCTGGGCCACCGACAAGGCCACGGGGTTGGAGATGGAGGCGAGGTAACCGATCTTCACCGAAATCGTGACGATGGCCAGGCCAATCAGGTTCGACAACCCGAGACGATTGGCCATGGCTACCATTAACGGCACGATCAGGATGAATTCCTTGGCCAGTCCCATAAAGGTACTGCCGGCGGAAAACACCAGCATCAGGCTCGGTACCAACACGTAGATATTGCCCCGGGTCAGCCCCAGCAGGCGCTCCAGCCCGGCATCGATCACCCCGGCCTTGTTCAGCACGCCGAACATGCCGCCGATGAACAGCACCATGAAAATCAGCGCCGCACGCTTTTCGATGCCTTGGGGAATGGCCATGAAACCTTCCACCAGCGACACCGGGCGGGCCGTTGTATCGCCCGCCTTGCGCGGTTCCAGGGAGAACAGTTGGCTGAAGGAATCCTGCTTTTCCAGCACCTGGTACGAGCCGGGTACCACCAGGCCATTCTGGCGCTGGAACTTGCCGGCGTTGACCGCATAGGTGAAGGCCACGGTGAGCAGGACGATGCTCAGCAGAATGATTGCCGGGTTGATTTGCTTGCGTTGCGCGGGTTTGTCTGCGGCCGTCTCGGTGGGCGGCGGGGTACGGAGGATCTGCGGTTCGGTCATGCTGGCGGCCCCGGCGCGGCCCCCGTCTGAGCGGGGTGCGTGCGCTGTTATTGTTGTGGGTAGTGACGCTTGGTTGGGCGGACACTAGGGCAAAGTTTTGCCGGCCACAACGTTATGCGTGGGGTGGGTTGGGGTATGCGTTTTTGTTGTGGTTAGCAGGGTTGCTTGTTGTGGCAATGTGGTTTTTTGTGGCGAGGGGGCTTGCCGGAACGCCGTATCGCCCCCGCTGGGCTGCGCAGCAGCCCCAAACCCAGGCGCTAAGGTCTACCTGAAAAAAAGCGGCGATCTTATTGGGGCTGCTGCGCAGCCCAGCGGGGGCGATACGGCGTTCCGGCAAGCCCCCTCGCCACAACAAGCCTGCTCTTCACAACAAACACTCTGGGGTCTATGTGCTCAGATTTAGCCGCTGTTTGAGGTGGTCGGCAAAGGCCGTCACCAGCTGTGAGCGCGGCTCGTCGGCACGAAATGCCAGGCCGAATGCATAGGGCAACGCCGGGCGAAACGGGCGGCTGACAATCGGCAGATGCATGAAGTGGCTGGCCAGCAAACCATTGACGATCGACACCCCCAGACCTTCGGCGACAAAGCTGCAGGCGGCGCCCACCGAGTGCACTTCGACCCGCACCTGGGGCGTGAGGTTGGCGGCGCGGAACATCTGGTTCAACTCGGTACGCAGCGCCCGCTGCCGGCCCAGCATCACCAGCGGCACATTGCGCAGATGCTGCACCTCAATGAACTCGTGGCGACTGAGTGGATGGTCGGCCGGCATCACGCACACGCCTTCGGTGTGCAGCACCGGCTCGACATCGAAGTCGGGCATCTCGGTGGGCAGGCGCACAAAGCCCAGGTCGGCGGAGCGGTCCAGTACGGCGCGCTCGATCATGTCGTAGGAGCCGGTCAGCAGTTCGACCACGATGTCTTCATGGTCCTTGAGAAAGTCCGCGACAATACGCGGCAACAACTCCTGGGTCATGCTGGTAGGCACGCCGACCTTGAGCAGGCTTTTGCGTGAGCGGCCTACGCGCATTTCATCGGCCAGGCGCTGGATGCGTTGCATGCCGTCCACCAATCCTGCGACTTCGGTGAGTAATTCCTCGGCCTCTGGCGTGGCCATCAGGCGGCCCTTTTTGCGCAGGAACAGGGCAAACCCCAGGGCGTCTTCCAACTGGCTCAACAGGCGGCTGACCGCAGACTGCGACAAGCCCATGCGCGTGGCCGCGCCGATGGTCGAGCCGGTGGACATGATCGCCTTGAAGGCTTCGAGTTGCTTGAGGTTCACCGTGGATTTCCTGTCGAAGGGCGGCTTTGCGCATAGCGTCATGCGCTTCTCGCATAACGTTGTGGGGCGTTCGGCAAGCCGTTAGTGTCCGCCCCAATGTGACCTGGCGTCCAGCCTGGCACACGGAGCAATTGCCCATAAAAATCGACAATACGGCATTGAGGAAACACTGATGCGTGAGCTTTTCACGAGGGGCGGCGTGGTCACCGCAGGCTTGCTGGCGAGTCTGTCGCCGGCGCTGATGGCCCAGGGTTTCTGGGAGGACTCCCATGGCAAGTTGACCCTGCGCAATTACTATTTCAACGACGGTTATCGCGATGGTGGCGAAGACCGCAAGGAATGGGCGCAAGGCTTTTTGCTCAACCTGCAATCGGGCTATACCGCAGGCACCGTAGGTTTTGGCCTGGATGCCCTGGGGTTGTCGGGGATCAAGCTCGACTCCAGCCGCACCCACGCCGGTACCGGTTTATTGCCGGTCCATGATGACGGGCGCGCCGCCAATGAATTCTCAAGCCTTGGCGTGACCGCAAAAATGCGCATCGGCGCTACCGTGCTGAAAACGGGCACGTTGCTGCCGAAGATCCCGGTACTGGTACACAACGATGGTCGCTTGTTGCCGCAGACGTTTCGCGGCACTCAGATCGAATACACCGGCATCCGCAACCTGTACCTGCACAGCGGGCACCTGGATCAATTCAAGCTGCGTAACTCCACCGACAGCGTGGATATTTATCCACAGGGCTACAGCGGCAAAAAGGGCAGTGACTTCGATTTCGCCGGCGCCAGCTATGCCTTCACGCCGAGCCTCAGTGGCACTTGGTACTATGGGGAAATGCGCGAATTCTATCGCCAGCAATTCCTTGGCCTGGTGCACAAGCAGCCGTTGGGCCCCGGCAGCCTGACCAGCGATCTGCGTTATTTCATCAGCAATGAAGCCGGCGAGGCGCGCAACGGCAAGGTCGACAGCGACATGTTCAGCGGCCTGTTCACCTACAAGCTGGGGCCGCAGGCATTGGGCGTTGGCTACCAGAAAGTCAGCGGCGACACTGCGTTGCCCTACGCCAGCGTGTCGACGGTGTACTCGTTCAGCAACGCCGGGGTCGGCAAGTTCATCCAGGCCGGTGAGCAAACCTGGATGCTGCGCTATGACTACGATTTCGCCGCCGTGCTGCCGGGCCTGAGTTTCATGACCCGTTACTACAAGGGCCAGAACGGCGACTTCAAAGGGCGCGAAGCCCGCGAGTGGGAGTCCGACACCAACCTGCGCTACGTGATCCAGGACAGTACCTTCAAAGGCCTGGGCGTTGAGTTGCGCAAGGCCACCTACCGTTCCACCTATGCCAGTGACCGTGACAACTACCGGGTCTACCTGACGTACGACCTGGCGCTCTGGTAGGCCTTACTGTTCGACAAAGGAGTAGGGGCGGCTGCCCACTTTGATTTGCTGGCGGGTGGTGACCGGGATCGTCAACTCTTCGATACGGTCCAGCAGTGCCACGTTGCCCGGCTTGGCATCGAGATAGGCGCGCAGTTGCGCTGGCGACTGCAGGATCGGCAGGTGGCTCTGGGTGTAAAACACGCTGGCGCCCGCCACGCGCTCATTGGGTTGGTAGAGCACCACGCTATGGCCTTGGGCTTGCAGTGCCTGGATCTGGCTGGTCAGGGGGACGAACGATTCACGCCGGTCGGCCTTTGGCGCATACCAGATTGCTGCACCCAGGTAGCAGGCGATCACCAGGGCAAACGCCCCGGTGATCAAGCTGCGGCGATAGGTGGGCAGGCGCTGGAGCAGAACCGCGGCATACTCGGTGGCGAGGACCGCCGCCGCCGGTGTCACGGCCATCAGATACACCACGCGTTTGCTCGATGCGAAGGTCAGCAGGGTAAATTGCGCCACCAGCCACAGGCTGAAAAACAGCAGGTAACGATTGCTCGCCAGGCTTTTGCGAAAGTGCCACAGGCCCAGGTACACCAGAATATTCCACGGCAAAAAGGCTTCGGGCAATTTGGCGAGGTAGTAGTAGATGGGCTCGTAATGCCCGGCTTCGACGAAGGAGCCGCTAAAGCGTCCGACGCTGTTGGTCCACAACACCTCACCGACCGCCTGCATGCCACCCCGTTGATAAAGAAAGCCCAGCCAGATCAACAACGGCACCAGCGCAAGCAAAGTGAAGGCCCCCGGTTTTAGCCACTGGCTGAGTTGCAAGCGTTTGTCCATCAGGCTGGTGCAAGCCAGATAGGCAAAAATCACAATCCCCGGCATCGCCAGCCCCAGTACGCCTTTGCTCAAGGTGGCAATCGCCATCCCCAAGGTAAACAGCAGCCAACTGCCGACGTTGGCGCGGTGTTGGGACTCGGGACGCGTGGCCTGGTAGAACGCCAGCAGGGCCAGGGTCACGCCGAGGCTGAGCAACGCATCCTCACCCACGCCGCGTACATTGCTCCAGTAACTGGCCATGGTCGCCAGCACCAGCGCTGCGCAAAACGCCAGCGACGTGGGCCGCCCGAACCTGCGCAGCATGCCGTACAGCAGCATCACACTGAACAAGCCGGCAAACGCCGAGGCCAGCCGTACCGCGCCGGTGCTGGCACCAAACAGGCGAATCGCCCCGGCATCCAGCCACAGGCTCAGGGGTGGTTTTTCCAGGAATGGCTCACCGAACAGGCGCGGCACCACCCAGTCATTGTCCAGGTGCATGGCCATGGCAATCCCGGCCACCCGGGCTTCGGTGGAGCCTTGTAACTCGTGGTTGCCCAGGGCAACGAAGAACAGCAAACCGGCAAGCAGCAGCAACAGTGGGGCAGGGCGTGTCATGGGTGGGTTACCGGATGCGAGGGGGCAGCGTTGGAGTATACGAAGGCAATCCTTAACAAATTGTGAACGTAGATCCCGTTGTGGATTGGCCTGCCCGGTGGCCTGGAAGTGGTCGGTTTACCGTTGCCTCGGGAACCTACCATTGCCGGGTCCCGATCCACACCGGAACGGGCATTCCCTATAGGAGAATGCGATGAGTAACGATCCACAGGCAATCGTGGTCAGAGCCGTGCAAGCCGAGGACTATGAGCAGTGGCTGCAACTGTGGCTGGCCTACCAGGACTTTTATCAAGTGTCCCTGGATGAGACCACGACCCGCACTGCCTTCAGCCGCTTGCTCGATGCCAATGAAGCCATGGCCTGCGCGGTAGCGGTACAGGGCGATGAGCTGGTGGGGCTGGTGCACGCGCTGTTGCATCGTTCGACCTGGGCGGTGGCTGACTTTTGCTACCTCGAAGACCTGTACGTCGCCCCCACGGTACGCGGTGGCGGTACCGGCAAGTTGCTGATCGAATGGGTCCAGCGCTATGCGCAGTATCACGGCTGCGCACGTTTGTACTGGCATACCCAGCAGACCAATAAGCGCGCGCAAAAACTCTACAACTGGATCGCCGAAGACTCGGGTTGCATCGAGTACCGCATGGCCCTGTAACGCCCGCCCGCTCAGTTCGCCGATATTGGTCGTGGACATATCGGCGGCTTCGCACAAAGATGCATGGTTTTTTAGCCCTTGGCCAAGTCAATGACCCACAACCTGGAACTGGACACGCTGAAGATCCGTCTGACGGACCCCAAGCTGGCCTCGCTGGATTTGCGGGTGCGGGTGCAACGCGTGCTGCGCCAATTGATCCTCGAGGGCGTCCTCGCGCCCGGCAGCCGCTTGCCCGCGACGCGCACACTGTGCAAGTCACTGGGCATTTCCCGGGATACCGTGGAAATGGCCTACGTCCAACTGCAACTGGACGGTTACCTGAGCCGGCGCGAAGGCTCGGGCAGTTTCGTCTCCGAGAAAATCGGGCCGAGCCTGCGGGGTGCGCGCAAGCGCCAGCCGCTGGTGCCGAACCAGGCCCCGGCGCTGAGTGCCAGGGGCGCGCAGATCCTCGCCAGCGGCGGCGTCAGCGACCAGCAGGTGGTCAAGGCGTTTGCCACGGGGCTGCCGGAAACGCGCACCTTTCCCGTGGGCATCTGGGAGCGCCTGCACCGCCAGGCGTTGAAGGACTACCGCCCGAACCTGCTGTTGCACGGCGACCCGCAAGGCGCTGAACCCCTGCGCCAGGCCATCGCCGACTACCTGAACCTGGAACGCGGTGCGCGGGTCACGCCGGATCAGGTGCTGGTGCTGTCCAGCACGCGTCAGGCCCTGTACCTGTGTGCGCAGGTGCTGGTCGACAGCGGCCAGCCGATCCTGATGGAAGACCCCGGTTACTTCGGCGCCCGCAAGGCGTTTGAAATGGCCCAGCTCAAGGTGGTACCGGTGGCGGTGGACGCCAAAGGCCTGTGCATCGACGCCTTGCGCGCCGACCGCAGCGGCGCCAATGCGGTCTATGTCACGCCGTCCCATCAATACCCCACTGGCGCGACCCTGGCGCTTGAACGGCGCCTGGACCTGATCGCCTGGGCCGAGCAACGCCAAGGCTGGATCATCGAGGACGACTACGACAGCCAGTTTCATTACGAAGGCTTGCCGACCGCCTGCGTGCAGGGCCTGGACAACTACCAGCGCACGCTCTACCTCGGCACCTTCAGTAAGTCGCTGTACCCGGGATTGCGCATGGGCTTTATGGTGCTGCCCCGGGAGTTGGTCAAACCCATGACCTACGCCCGCAGCATCCTCGACGGCCACACCCCGCAAATCGCCCAGTTGACCCTGGCGCGTTTCATGAACGATGGACATTTCGGCAGCCATATACGCGCGATGCGCAAAATCTACGGCGAGCGACGGGATGCCATGGCCGAAGCGGTTGAGCGCCATTTGAGCCATGTGGTCACCGCCAGCTTGCCGCCCGGTGGTTTGCAGTTGCCTTGTGTGTTGCATGAGGGGTGGTCGGAGCTGGAGACCATTCGCCAGGCGGCGCGGGTGGGTATCCAATTGCCAGGCCTGACTCGGCTCTACGCCCAGCCGCCGGCGAGGGGCGGCTGGCTGCTGGGGTTCTCGGCGCTGACGCCCGGTGAAATCGACAGCGCCAGCCGGCAGTTGGCCAAGGTGCTCAAGGGTGGTCTGGTGCAAGGTGGCGAAGTGGACTGAAAGGACGGTCCGGTGCTTGTTAGCCTTTGCGGCCTTAACAAAAGGAATGCGCCATGAACCGACCCGCCCCACGCTTGCGCCTCGCCGATTACCTGTCACCGAGCATCAGTGCGCTGATTTCCGTCATCGTCAATTACGCCGGCACCTTCGTCCTGGTGTTCCAGGCCGCGCACCTGGCGCAACTGAGCGCGGCACAAACCGCTTCGTGGGTCTGGTCGGTGAGTATTGGCGTGGGCGTGACCGGTGCGTGGTTGAGCTACCGCTACCGCGAGCCGATCATCACGGCGTGGTCGACGCCGGGTGTGGCGTTTCTGGCGACAGTCATGCCGTTTACTCCCTATGCCGAGGTGATTGGCGCCTACGTGATGTGCGCCATCGGTTTTATCGTCCTGGGCCTGAGCGGTGCGTTTGAGCGCTTGGTGCGGCTGATCCCCGGTGGCATTGCGGCGGGTTTGCTGGCGGGGATTCTCCTGCAGTTTGGCGTGGCGGCGTTTGGTGGTGCCAGTGCAGACCCGCTGTTGGTGATCGTGCTGGTGGTGGCCTACGCGGTGCTGCGCCGCTTTACTTCACGTTATGCGATGGTCGGGATTCTGTTGATTGGCCTGGGGCTGCTGCTCGCCCAGCAGCGGCTCGACTTGCACAGCCTTGAACTGCAACTGGCGGCACCGGTGTTTGAAATGCCGCATTTTTCCATCGCGGCGTTTTTTGGCGTGGCCTTGCCGCTGTTCGTGATCACCCTGACCGGGCAATACATCCCCGGCATGCTGGTGCTGCGCAACGACGGGTTCAAGACCAGTGCCAATCCGATCATCACCGTCACGGGCCTGGGCTCTTTGCTGATGGCACCGTTCGGGGCTCATGCGTTCAACGTCGCGGCAATCACGGCGGCGATCTGCACCGGGCGCGATACCCATCAGGACCCCTCCAAACGCTACATCGCCGGGCTGGTGTGTGGGGCGTTGTACATCCTGGTCGGGGTGTTTGGCGTGACGTTGGCGACCTTGTTCATGGTCCTGCCGCGCGCATTCATCACCACCTTGGCGGGCCTGGCGCTGCTCGGCGCCATTGGTTCAAGCCTGGCCAATGCAATGGCCGATACCCGCACTCGGGAAACGGCGCTGATCACCTTTTTGGCGACGGCGGCCAATGTCACGTTACTGGGGATTGGCGGCGCGTTCTGGGGGCTGGTGGCGGGGTTGTTGGTGCATGGGGTGATTCATGGTGGGCGCCGGGCGCTGGCCTAGCCCCATAAATCCCAACTGATAGGGCTTTTGTGGCGAGCGGGCTTGCCCCGCGTTGGGCTGCGAAGCAGCCCCAATAAACCGAATGCGCCGTAACAGACACACCGCGGAGGCTGGTTTTGGGGCCGCTTCGCAGCCCAACGCGGGGCAAGCCCGCTCGCCACAGGGGACTTCTGTCAGAGGAGATGACCTTGTTGCACGACGATCCCCATTGGGCCGCTGAGTTTTTCGACCCGTATTTCACCGCCATCCCTGAGCGCGCCGGGGTGGCAAACCCTGATTTTCTTCGCCACTTCTTGATCGTAGACCGTTGCACCGGTGCAGCTGCGCTTGCCGCTGGAGGCATATTCGTAGGGTGCGACATAGCTGACCGGGAGGGTGCTCGACCAATAAGTCAGATAGGACAACACCACCACGCCCAGCAGCAACGACAGGACCCACGTGCCGCCCGCGACCTTCAGCCAGTGGAGCGGGGTGTATTTGAGGCGAGGGTTCCTGCGCCACACCATCAACGCAAACCCCGCCACGGCCAACGCAGTCGAGCTCACTTGGTAGATCTTTACGGTCAGCGCATTGAAGTACACCACCAGGTCGATATGGAACAGCCAGTTCACAATCGTGACCGCAAAAAGTAGCAGAGCAGTGCCGACGAGCAACTGCGAGAGGATAGATTTTTTACTCAACTCAAATGGCTTCCCTGCATAAAAACGGTGTGCAAGCGTGGTCCATCGTCCCCTGGCTTGCCTTTTGGTCAGATAAAACAGCGGGGAGTATAAACTTCTACTTGTCTCTAATGAGAAGTATTACCATGTGCGACTCCCGTCAGTTGTCAGTCTGGATATCTCGCCGATGGCCACATCCTCTTCCACCCACCGCGCGGTGGGTGAACTCTACGCCCAGCACCACGGCTGGGTGGTGCAGTTGCTGCGGCGCAAGCTAGGCGGGCAGGAGCAGGCACTGGACCTTGCGCAGGATACCTTTGTGCGCATTCTCAGCAGTGGGCCATTGCCGTCGCTACGTGAACCACGGGCCTATCTGAACACGGTCGCCAGCCGCTTATGCGGCCAGTATTTTCGCCGGCAGGCCCTGGAGCGTGCGTACGAACAATCCCTGGCGATCCTCGAACCGGAACACGCGCCATCCCCGGAAACCCGCTTGCTGGTGCTTGAAGCGCTGGATGCGGTAGGGCAGGTGTTGGACGGGCTGGGGAGCCGGGTGCGGGAGATTTTCCTGCTGTCGCAGTTGGATGGCCTGACTTATCCACAGATCGCAGAGCAACTGGGCCTGACCGTAAATGTCGTGCAAAAGGCCATGCTCAAGGCCTATCGGCATTGTTACCTGGCGGTGTACCAGGCATGACGATGTTCCAGCCCGCCGACGATCAGTTGTTGGATGAATATGTGCTGGATCAGGCGCTGATGTGGATGGTCACCCTGCAATCGGGTGTCAGTGGCGCTGTCGAGCAGCAAGCCTGCGCCGCCTGGCGTAATGCAAACCCTCACCACGAATTGGCCTGGCAGCGCTTGACCGGCTTGAGCCGCGACCTGCGCAGCAGCACCGCTGCCCTGCCGGCGCCCACCGCCCGCCAGTTGTTGCGGACCCGTAGCCTGACGTCGCGCCGCACACTGCTCAAGGGCTTCGCCGGCCTGGGTATTGCCGCGGCCATGGGCCTGGGTGTACGCGAGCGCGTGGTGTTGCCGCAGTTGTTCAGTGATTACCGCACCACCACCGGCGAGCGGCGCCCCCTGCAGTTGGTCGGCGCTGGCGCGGTGCAACTGGACACCCAGACGGCAGTGGATGTGCGCGGCCCGCAGTTGACCCTGAACCAGGGGCGCCTGCTGTTGGCGACGGCGGCGGATACCTTCGTCGGCATCAAGACCGCCCATGGCTGGGTGCGACCGACGGCGCTGTCGCGGCTGGTCATCAGCGAGGATCTGTCGGGCCTGCGCGGGACCCTGGTGCAAGTGCTGGCGGGCAACGTATCGGTCGAACCGCAGCAAGGTGGCCGGGTGTCGATTCGCGCCGGCCAGCAGTTGAGCTTCGACCGTCAGCAGAGCGGCCCGCTGCAAACCCTCACGCCCGCCGCCGATGCCTGGACCCGTGGCCTGCTGATTGCCGAGCGCATGCCGCTGGCCCAGGTGATCGATCAACTCAACCGTTACCGACGTGGTGTGCTGCGCTGTGACCCGGCTGTCGCCAGTCTGCAGGTCTCGGGTTCGTTCTCCCTCGACCGCCCGGACGCCAGTCTGGATTTACTGGTCAAGGTATTGCCGGTCCGCGTGCAGCGGGTCTTCGGCTACCTGGCGACAGTGGTGCCGGCCTAGGTTAAAAAACTTTCCATGGGATCGGCAGTATTTGCCATCTCGTGCATCAAGACAGGCAAGACGCTCAATAAAAGCGCCCGCCAACCTTTCACCACAGGACAGTCTTTATGCACAGCCGCGTCACTCCGCTTGCCAGCGCCCTGCGCGCCATAATCGTCGGTTTAACCGTGGCAACGGCCAGCCACGCCGCCATGGCCGCCACCTCGCAGCCTGCCAGCGAACAAGCCCCGCGCCAGTCCTACGACATTGCTGCCGGTAGCCTGGACCGTGTGCTGGGGGCTTTCGGCAATCAGGCAGGGGTGATGATCGCCATCGACTCGGCGCTGGCCAAGGGTGTGCAAAGCCAGGGCTTGCACGGCAGTTTTGCCGTAGCCGAGGGGCTTGAGCGCCTGCTGGCACCGCTGGGCATGCAGGCCGAGTACGAGCAGGGCAGTTACCGCGTGGTGGCGCGGGGCGCCGACGGGCAAGTGCAATTGCAGGCCACGCAGATCAGCGCCAACCAGTTGGGCTCGATCACCGAAGGCACGGGCTCGTATACGCCGGGGACGATTGCCACGGCCACGCGCATGGTGCTCACCCCACGGGAAACGCCGCAATCGATCTCGGTGGTCACGCGCCAGGTGATGGACGACTTCGGCCTCAATGCCATCGACGACGTGATGCGCCATACCCCTGGCATCACCGTGTCGACCTACGACACCGAACGTACCAACTACTATTCCCGTGGTTTTTCCATCGTCAACTTCCAGTACGACGGCATTCCCACCCTGCGCGACGCCCAGTATTCGGCGGGGCAGACCCTGACCGATATGGCCCTGTATGACCGCGTTGAAGTGCTCAAAGGTGCCACCGGCCTGCTGACCGGCGCGGGTGGTCCGGGCGGCACCATCAACCTGATTCGCAAGAAGCCCACTTCCGAGTTCAAGAGCAGCATCGAACTGGGCGCTGGTTCCTGGGACAACTACCGCTCGCAGATCGACGTCAGCGGCCCGTTGACCGAAACCGGCAATGTGCGCGGCCGGGCCGTGGCGGCCTACCAGGATAAAAAGTCATTCCTCGACCACTACTCGCGCAAGACCGGCGTCTACTACGGCATCCTCGAAGTCGACCTCGACCCCGACACCTTGCTGACCCTGGGTGCCGACTATCAGGACAGCGATCCCAAAGGCTCCAGCTGGACCGGCACGCGCACCATCTTCGATCCGGCCGGCAACAAGCTGGACCTGCCGCGCTCGTTCAACAACGGGCCGAAGTGGAGCAGTTGGGAACAGTACAGCCGCACCCTGTTCGCTACCCTGGAGCACAACTTCGACAATGGTTGGGTCACCAAGGGTCAGTACAACCATCAGATCAATGGCTACGATGCTCCGTTGGGCTACATCTCCCAGGACTCCCTGACCGCCAGCTCGATCTTCGCGCGTAAATACACCGGCGAGACCACCAGTGACAGCCTCGATGTGTACGCATCCGGGCCCTTTGACCTGTTCGGTCGTGAGCACCAACTGGTGGTGGGGCAGTCGTTGTCCATCTCCAAATGGAAAGGCAAGGACTACGGCAGCGCGACGTATTTCGACAACTCCTACGACTTCTATAAGTGGCACGGCGAAGCCATCAAGCCACTGTGGAATCAGCCGACCAAGATCAACGACGAAACCACGCGCCAGACCGGCAGCTATATCACCGGCCGTTTCAGTCTGATGGATGACCTGCACTTGCTGTTGGGGACGCGCATCGCCAACTACCAGGTCACCGGCACCAGCGACACCCAGGAAAGCGGAAAAGTCGTGCCCTACGCCGGCCTGACCTACGACCTCAACGACAACTTCACGGCCTACGCCAGCTACACCGAAATCTTCCAGCCGCAAACCCAATACCGCGACCGCACGCGCACCATGCTTGATCCCAACGAAGGCAAGAACTACGAGCTGGGCCTCAAGGGCGAATTCTTCGACGGGCGCCTGAACGCCAGCCTGGCCTACTTCGAGGTTCACGAGGAGAACCGCCCGATTGCCGATACCGCCTACAACTCCCAGCCGGGCGTGGACTATTCCTACATCGGCACTAAAACCAAAACCAAGGGCTACGAAGCGGAAATCTCCGGTGAACTCAGCCCCGGTTGGCAGCTGCAGGCCGGCTATACCCACAAGATTGCCCGTGATGCCGACAAGAAAAAGGTCGCCACCTGGGAGCCGGAAGATCAACTGAGCTTCTACACCAGCTACAAACTCCAAGGCCGCCTGGACAAACTCACCCTGGGTGGTGGCGCGCGTTGGCAGGCTGCGGGCTGGCAAAACGTCAACAACCCGGGCACGCGTCAGAGCGAGAAATTCACCCAGGATCCGTACTGGTTGGTGGACCTGATGGCTCGCTACCAACTGACGGAAAACCTATCGGCCACGCTCAATGTGAACAACCTGTTCGACAAGGCGTACTACACCAACATCGGCTTCTACGACTCGGCGTATTACGGCGACCCACGCAATGTGATGGTGACCACGCGCTGGGATTTCTGATGGTCTGATCGTGGTGACAGGGCCCAGGAGAGGGCAGTGGAGATGGCTTTAGTGGTGAGGGGGCTTTTTGTGGCGAGGGGGCTTGTCCCCCTGTTGGGCTGCGCAGCAGCCCCAAACCCAGCCCCCTAGGTCTCCCTGAAAAAACTCAGTGGTCTTGCTTGACTGGGGCTGCTTCGCAGCCCAACGGGGGACAAGCCCCCTCGCCACAAAAAGCCTCCTCTCCACAAAAGCCCGCGCACAACGCTTAAGCCATTTGGAACCTGCGATCAGCTCTGGGCTTGCTCCACCAACCAGTCGATCAGCGCCTTGAGCCGTTTGGGCAGGGTTTCGTGCGCGGGATGGACCAGGTAGTAACCGTAGTTGACCGCCTCCCTGAACCCGCCGAAGGGCAGCACCAACTCGCCATCCTGCACGCGTTTGCGCACCAGCTGTTCGCGACCGATGGCTACGCCCGCATGGTTGATCGCCGCAAGGGTGCTCAAGTCGGAGCGGTCGAAGGTCATAAAGCGGTCTGGCAATGGGCTGCTGTCGCCCACCGCATCCAGCCATAAACGCCATTCAGCATCGAACGAGATGTTGTCCCACGCCGCCACATCGTGCAGCACCGTGCACTGTGCCAGGCGTTCCGGGTGCCCCATCAGGCCATGGGCCTGGGCATATTGCGGGCTGCACACCGGGGCAATCCGCTCGGGCATCAGGCGGATACTTTCCAGGCCCGGATGCTCGCCGTTGGAGTAGCACAGCACCAGGTCGATGCGGCGGGTGCGATAGTCGATGGGTTCGTTGCCGACCCGCACATCCAGTTGAATCCCGGGATAGCGTGCGGTGAAGTCGGCCAGCCTGGGCACCAGCCAGCATTGCGCGACGGAAGGCCTTGCGTAGAAGCACAGCTGGCCTTCGATCTGGCTGTCGGAACGTTCTTGCACCGCCTCGGACAGGGTATCCATGGTGTGCTGCATGACCTTGAAAATCCGCTCGCCGTCATCGGTCAGGTCGACCTTGCGGGGCAAGCGATGGAACAGCTTGAGCGACAGATCCTCTTCAAGGCGGGCGATGCGGTGGCTGACCGCGCTGGCGGTCAGGCACAGCTCGTCGGCGGCGCGGGCAAAGCTGAGGTGGCGGGCGGCGACCAGGAACGTATGCAGGTTGGACAGGTGGGCGCCGTTAAGCTTGGGCGCTTTGCTCAGGCCAGGTACTGCCATGTGTTTATCCCTCTTCGCGTCGACCGCCGGCGATCAACGATGGGTTGTGGTTTGCAGCGCACGCCCCTTGTCCAGGTAAGTGGCGTACTCCTCGGTAGGGACCATGCTGCCGCCGGTTCCCCAGATCAAGTGGGTGGCATTGGCCAACCGCGCTGGCGTGACGCCAATGCGCTGCAAATACTGCGCGTCCTTGAGTACCCGCACAATGCCAGGTGCGCCGGCCAGGGCCGAAGGTTCGAGTTTTACCCCTTCAAGTTCGTGGGCGAGGAACATCAGGCGATAGAGTTCTTCATCGGTGACGGTGTAGTAACCATCGATCAGGCGCTGCATCGCCCGCCCGACGAAACCAGAGGGGCGGCCCACGGCCAGGCCGTCAGCGGCGGTGACATTATCGATGCCGAAGTCCTGCACACTCACCTGGTCGTGCAGCCCGGTATACACACCGAGCAGCATGCACGGCGAGTGGGTGGGTTCGGCAAACACACAATGCACGGCATCGCCAAACGCCAGCTTCAAACCAAACGCCACGCCGCCAGGGCCGCCGCCAACACCGCAGGGCAGGTACACGAACAGCGGATGTTCGGTGTCCACCAGCACGCCCGCGACTTCAAATTGCCGGGCCAGGCGCTCGGCGGCCACGGCGTAGCCGAGGAACAGGTGGGGCGAATTTTCGTCATCGATGAAATAGCAGGCCGGATCGTTTTCGGCCTGCAGGCGGCCGCTTTCTACGGCAACGCTGTAGTCGGATGCGTACTCGACCACGGTCACGCCGCTGGCGCGCAGTTTGTCCTTCTTCCATTGGCGGGCATCCGACGACATATGCACCGTGGCCTGGAAGCCCAGCATGGCGCTCATGATGCCGATGGACAGGCCCAGGTTGCCGGTGGAACCCACGGCGATTTTGTACTGGCTGAAAAACGCCAGTGCGCGTTCGCTGGCCAAGGTCTCGTAGTTGTCGTCGAGGGTGATCAAACCCGCTTGCAAGGCCAGGTCTTCAGCATGCTTGAGCACCTCATGGATACCGCCACGGGCCTTGATCGAACCGGAGATCGGCAAGTCGCTGTCTTTTTTCAGCCACAGCGCGCCGCTGTCGGGCAGGGCGGCCTCGTTCAAGAGCGCTTGCTGCAATGCCTTCAGCGGTTGGATCGCCGACTCGATGATACCGCCCGCTGCCGCAGTCTCAGGGAACACCTTGGCCAGATAGGGCGCGAAGCGCAGCAGGCGTGCGCTGGCATCTTTTACATCGGCCAGGGTCAGGCCCACATCCCCAAGTGCCAGAGCGGCCGGGGCGATTGCGGGGTTGAACCAGCTGACCTGCTCCAGCGCGACCAATGGCTGGATAACGGGATGGCTTGCATACCAGGCGTCTAGGGTTTTGCCTTGAATCATGGGAACTGCCTTTGAGGTGGGGTTCATCATACAAACCGCGAAAGAATCAGGGTAAAGACCAGGGCCGCCACCGAGGCGAGCACGGTGGCGCCGGTGAATTTCTTGAGGGCTTCGGAGAGGGAGATCCCCAGGTACTCTTTTACGACCCAGAACGCCGAGTCCGTCACGTGGGTCCAGCCGATGGCGCCGGCACCGATGGCGATCACCAGAATCTCGGGGCTGTATTGCGGGTTCTGTCCGAGGATCGGCAGCACCATGCCGGCGGTGCTGATCATGGCCACCGTGGCCGAGCCGACGGCGAAGTGCATCAAGCCGGCGATCAACCACGCGAGGAGGATCGGGTTGATGTTGGACTGGCCCAGCACATCCGCCAGGACTTTGCCGATGCCGCTGCCGACCAGCATGTCGTTGAATGCGCCGCCGGCACCGATCACCAGCAGAATGCCGGCCAACGGCGGGAAGCAGCGGTGGGTCAGGTTAAGCAGGTCGCCCATGCCCAGCCCACGGCGCAGGCCCAGGGACCAGTAGGCAAAGCAAATCGACAGTACGAGCGCAATCAGCGGGTTGCCTATAAAGGACACCCACTCAAACGCCATCGAGCCTTTGCTCAGCAACGGGGCGGTCAGGGTTTTGCCCACCATCAGCGCCAAGGGCAATAGCACGGTGATCATCGCAATCGCGAAGCTGGGCGTTTGGCTGTCGTCGATATTCCCTTCGCCACGCTCGGCCAGAAACTGAGCCTGACTGGCAGGCGCCTGCCGCGCGTAGGTGAGCTTGACCCAGATCGGCCCGGCAATCACCGCCGTGGGCAGGCCGACGATCAAACCGTAGAGAATCACCTTGCCGATATCGGCATTGAGCATGCCGGTAATGGCCGTGGCGGCGGGGTGCGGCGGCAGGATGCAGTGCACCACCATCAGCGAGGTCGCCAGCGGCACGCCCAGGTACAACAGGTTGATCCGAGTCTGACGGGCGACGACATAAATCAGCGGGATCAGCAGGACAAATCCCACCTCGAAAAACACCGGAATCCCGGCAATAAAGCCCACCAGCATCATCGCCCACGCAGCGTTCTGCTCACCCAGCAACCGCAACAGCGTGGTCGCAATGCGTTTGGCACCGCCAGATTCTTCCAGCAACTTGCCGAGGATACTGCCCAGCCCAATGATGCCGGCAAGAAAGCCGAGCGTGCTGCCCATGCCCTTCTCAAAGGCCGAGACAATGGCGGTTGGCGTCATTCCCGTACCGACGCCCACCAGCAGGCTGGCGGCGATCAGGGCCAGGAACGGATGGACACGACATTTGCCGATCAGCACGACAATCAACAGGATTGACGCGCCAAGAACCAATAGAGAAAAGGTAGGGGACATGGGTGGGTCTGCTCCATCGCAGTTATTGTTAGTTGTTTGCGATGGATTAGATTTCAGGCCTATGGCGCGGACAAACGATGATTCGTCAGGCGCTAGCTGAAGGCTGTTCACTTATGGTCAGCGGCTGCCGATTGCTCGACAATGCACGGCGCCTGCGCAATCGCCAGGTCCTTACAGGAGTTCGAACACTTGAAAGCCGCACTATTAACCGCATGCATTGCCCTGGTCTTGACGGGCTGCACCTTCACCGGCGTCAACGAAGTCGCCCCCGGCCAGTACATGATCACCAGCCACGGCAGCATCTTTAACTCCCGCGAAGGGTTGTTGGAGAACATCAACCAAAAAGCTGCCAAGGCCTGTGATGGCAAGCCTTACCATCTGGAGGGTGACGCTGGGGCCAATATGGTGGTTGCCACGCAGTCGCATCTTGGCAGCACGCCGACCACTGTTTTGGGGTTGAAGGCTGTGTGTGACTAGGCTGGCTGAACCACTGGAACTTGACGCTCATCCAGTGAAGCTCTGCGCTGTGCAACTCATAAAGGCGTGGTGAGTGAAAACGGAATACGCAACTCTTCGACAGGCCCTGCATCCCGGCCGCACATTTCGTCGTGCACGCATTGCTGCACCAGCACGCAAGGAAATGCCGGCACGGTCTGCAGCAAGTCCCGCAGGTGGGTGATTGAACGTAGGTGCATCGGCTTGGCCGCATCATCCAGCAAGGTGAACTGGCCGTGATCAAGGCGGATCCTTGCCAGGTAAAAACCACCTTCGAGTGACAGCAGCTCCAGCTCGTGTATTTCGCTGTTGGCCGCATGCTCGGTGAGGGTTTGCAGGTTCATGCGTCACTCCTTGCCTACCAGGGCAGGCGTTCTCCATCGTAGGAAAAGAAACCGCCGCTGTCGGCTGGCGTCAACTGGTCAATCAAGGTCAGCAATTGGGCTGCGGCGATGTCTGCCGGCCGGGCATTGGCGGCTGCGCTGAAAGGCTGCGACAACCCCGACACAACCGTGCCCGGGTGCAGACTGAGCAAGCGGACCTGCGGGCGAGTGCGCGCCAGTTCGATGGCGGCGGTCTTGACCAGCATGTTCAGCGCAGCCTTGGAGGCGCGATAGGCATACCAGCCGCCTAAGCGGTTGTCGCCAATGCTCCCGACCTTGGCCGAAAGAATCGCCATCGCTCCCCGCGGTTCGAGCAGCGGCAGAAAGTGACGCAACACCAATGCCGGTCCCAACGTGTTCACTTGAAACACGGCCTGCAGCGCTTCCGGCTCGATCGTGCTGAGGCTTTTTTCTGGCTTGATCCGGTCGCGATGGAGCAGGCCGGCAGCGTGTACGATCAGTTGATACGGCGCTTCGGCTGCCAGTTCGGCGGCGGCGCTGGCAATCGTTTCGGGTCGTTCAAGGTCCAACTCGGGAACGGTATGGCGCCCCAGTGCGCGAACCCCGGCACAGCGCGGGTCCTGTTTGAGCTGTTCGCAAAAAGCCGTGCCCAGGGCTCCACTGGCGCCGATCACCAGCGCGCGATAACCGTCGCCGAGGGAGGTCATGGTCCATGCGTGGTTCATTGGCCCGCTCCGGCGCCTTGGCGACGGAAGAACAACGTCACCTGGCCGACCTCGACCCCGAACTTGGACATACGGGTGCGGTTGATCAGCGTGTCCTCGTCCATCAAGTACATCCAGTCGTCCATGCTCATTTCGTAGATCGAGTCGCCGACCGGTAGGTTCAGGCGATAACGCCAGTGCAACGTGTTTCCAGCGACTTGGCCGTTAGCGACACCGACCACATCATCCGCACGCCCGATCCAACCCCCTTGGCCCGTGGGCGTGAGCACCCAGACGCGGCGTTGGCGGGTGCCGTCGCTGTACAGGAAGCGCTCGTCAAGAATCAGGTTGTTGCCCTCGCGCCGGCTGACGATGTTGACCTCGAAACGCTTGGCAACCTCACCGCTATGCTTCTGAAACATCCCCCAGGCTTTGACGGGCTGGCTGAAAAAACGCTCCAGATCCAATGTTGGTTGCTGATCGGCATAACGGGCGACATCCACACTGCCGCAGCTCGCGATGCTGAGGACCAGTACCAGTAACAGCAGAAATCGGGTCATTGGCTTACTCCCTGAAGGACACAGGTGATGAGGGGGAGGTTTCTAGCTATCGTCGTCCGATGAGCTGCAGGAACTCTTGCCGCGTCGTCGAACTATCACGGAACACGCCCAGCATCACGGACGAAGTCATGACCGAGTTCTGCTTCTCCACGCCGCGCATCATCATGCACATGTGCTTGGCTTCAATGACCACCGCCACACCGGCGGCACCGGTGATCTGCTCGATGGCCTCAGCAATCTGCCGGGTGAGGTTTTCCTGGATCTGCAGGCGACGCGCAAACATGTCAACCACTCGCGCGACCTTCGACAGCCCCAGTACCCTGCCAGTGGGTAGGTACGCCACATGCACTTTGCCGATAAAGGGCAGCATGTGGTGCTCACACAAGGAATAAAGCTCGATGTCGCTGACGATCACCATTTCATCGCTCTGGCACTCGAACAAGGCACCGTTGGTGACCTCTTCCAGGCTCAACGTGTAGCCATTGCACAGATACTGCATCGCTTTGGCGGCACGCTTCGGCGTATCCAACAGCCCCTCGCGCTCGGGGTTTTCACCGATGCCAACGAGAATTTCACGGTAATGGCTGGCTAATAGTGGGTTCATTCAAGTGTCTCGCGGCGATGCGGTGCGTGAGGGCCGATCCATAGCCAAGACTTATACCTAGCAAGGTGTCTTGTATAGGTTTTAATCAAGATAGGCTGAAAAAAATCACCTGACAATGAATCGACAATCTTTTTGTGCAGATGCGAAATTCTCACGTACACCTCGGATGAGGTTGCCCTGCGCTGTGATGTCCGTTTTTTGTGGGGGCAATCGAGTTTGAGGTATTGACTGTACAAAATAAGTATTTGGTATAACTTTCAAGGACGCTTATTGAGTCACATTGAGGGCTTCGCATGTCCAGGCAGACGAGCCGTTTAATCCGCCAGGCTATCTGTTTTGTTCTGATGCTCCAGAGCGCAGAACTATTTGCTGACTGGCGCGAGGCTGTTCCCAATGCTCGTCGGCTGGGGTACGGGGAGATGCGCGTATTCGGGTTTGCCGTTTACAACGCGCAATTCTGGAGCTCACGCCTCACTGCCGATGGAACGCTGGATGCCGATGCGCCTTTCGCACTGGAGCTGACCTATAGTCGCGCTATCAGTCGCGATGACCTGGTCGAGGCCAGCATCAAAGAAATCCGTCGCCTGTCGCCCAATACTCAGAACTCAGAGCTGATGGCCCGCTGGGAGGCGGAGATGTTCCAGGCGTTTGTCGATGTACGTGCGGGTGACCAGATCACCGGAGTTTATATGCCGGGAGAGGGCGCACGGTTTTATGTTGGAAAGAGACTTCAGCATGTGGTGAGGGATGTTGAGTTCGCTAAAGCGTTTTTTGCTATATGGCTTGATCCTCGGACACGTAATCCGGAGTTGCGGGCGCGGTTGTTGGGGGTGGGGGAGCGGTGAGACAGTTAAGGGCCTGCGTAGTGGGTAATGCCAGTCAGTTAAGCGGTCATCCCCTTCTGTAGGAGCGAGCTTGCTCGCGAAAAACGTCAACGATAACGCGTGCTTACTGAATGAATGCGGCGTCTGTAAGTTTTTCGTCGGAACGCCACCCGGAGACGCTCCTACAAAAAAAGCCTTAACGGACTGGCATTATGCGTAGTGGGCGGCTTTTGATAGCCACCGACACCCAGTTGTGCTCAGGTATTTGGGCATGGAGCACGGCTTAGCCGAGTGATTCGTCAAAGTAATCGCTATCAAGCCTAGGTACCTTGTAAATCTGCGAGCTAATGCCCACCTCGTGGTCGAGCATCAGATTGACCAGGCGCTTGCCGTCGACCAGCACCAACCCCTCGACCGAGCGCGCGAAGTCAACGGCCTGGGCAGTGAAGCCGGAAGTAGTGATGAATACACCGCGTTTGGCTTTCTGCCCGGCCAGGGCGCCATAAAACCCTTGCAGGTCGGGGCGGCCGACGGTGCTCTGCCAGCGTTTGGCCTGCACGTAGACTTTTTCCAGCCCCAGCGCGTCCAGCGAGATCACGCCGTCAATGCCGCCGTCGCCACTACCGCCAACCTGCTGCAGCGCCTGACGGTTCGCGCCGTAGCCCAAGCTGTGCAGTACGTCGAGCACGATATGCTCGAAGCGCGTTGGGCTCGCTTGCAGCAGGCTGTCCAGCAGGTCCCCCGCGACGCTGGTACGCAGTTCGAGGATGGCTTGGTTCAGGCGTTCCTGCGGGCTGCTAGTGGCGAGGTCGGTCTGGGCAATTGGCGTTGACGTGTCGTTGCTTTCATCCAGCGAGGCGGCATCTGGTGCTGTTTTCAGCTTCACGCTCATGAAGTTCACAGCTAGATGCTCGACCTGTTCTGCGCTCAACGGGGCTGGGTTGGCCTGAGCGAATGCGCGGCCGGTGTCGGTTAGCTGCCAGTAGCCACGCTTGGCGCTGCTGGAATAGCCAGCGCGCTTGAGCCGATCATGTGCCCAGCCTGAACGGTTCTTGTAGGTGGCCTGGCCACTGGTGATGGTCTCCTGCCGCTGTGCCTCGCTCAGGCCTAATGCCTGTGCGGCCGCTTCGTGGGCCTCACCTGCCGTCGAGCCCTCCGGGTGGGCGGCGAGAAAACGCAGGATGGGCTCGATGAACTGGTCGTAGGTCGGGACGGACATGGTTCGTTTCTTCCTGATGAAAGGCTTAGCTGGGCGTAGCAACTCGACGCCCGCGCTCTGCCTTAGGCGTGGCGGCGCGTTGGGCTTTGATGCGCTCCAGCAATACGCTGGCCGGTTCGTCGTTCGGGTCTTGCGACACTAGTTCGCCACGGAATGTCTTGGCGAGGATGCTTTGAGTTAGGTGTTTGATATGGCTTTTGGCCATTTTGACCTTGGTTTCCAGTTGGTCGGCGAGGGTGAAGAGTTGCTCAACACGGCGGACGATTTCAGTTTGTTCCTCCATTGATGGCAAGCAAATAGTGATCTCTCTCACCTTTTCCAGATTTAGGTTTGGTTGAGCACCGCCTACAGCCTGCTTCCTGATTTCCTCGTAGTTTTCTTGTAGCCGTATTTTTATAAAGTCTTTTTTTGCGAGCGTTTCATTAACGCTGATCGCCGCGCATGCTTGATTGCAAGTCGCTTCAATTTTTAGCTCCGTAACCTGGCCTCTAGTTTTGCCCTCACCATACATTGCCATTAATAATGTACCGGGTTTATATAGCTTAAGCGTGCAATCCTTGAGTGCAAGCTTGGTCACAAATTGTTCGGCCCCGCTACAAAATTTGGTGCCAGTTAGTGCGCTAGTAATCCAAGGAATATCCCCATCCTCCCAGTATTCAGCTTGGCCCCGCTTAGGTGTTTTTCCTGTGGAAACAGCGCAAACTTTTCCAATTGTTGTCACATTAAAGTCTGCGTATTTACCGCGCCACTCCTCCGTCAAACGCCCGGAAACCGCCTCGGCGAGAATGGATTGGCGGAAGCGCTTGAGCAGTGCAGGGATGCCGTCGATACGGGCTTTCAGGGTATCGACCTGAGCCAGCAGTTCGTCGAGCTTGGCGGTGATGCGGGTTTGCTCAGCAGCCGGCGGTACCGGCACTAAATAACTCTCTACAAATTGCTTGGGCACCCGACGCAGACCAACAGCGCCAGTCATGTTTTCTGCGCCCCCACGTAGAAAGTCGTAGCTCTTGACCAAGGCCAGTAGATACTTGGCCGATACTCCGTCGCAGCAAGGCCGGAGCACGAAGAACTCACTGCTTCCGGCTCCCACACCGTTAGGCAAACCGTCAACAAAGGCCGCTTTGCCGTTCTCAAAACACGGAGTGACCTTGGCAAAAATTACGTCTCCGTCTTTAAAGTTTGTGTAAGCCTTCTTAATTTCGCCCCACGGACGCTCATCGAAACGCAGCTTGTCGCGAAAGGTGGTGGGGGCGTGGGACATAGGTACAAACCCAGCGACGGTTTCATCATCGAATGCTTGCTTTGGGTTCAGGTCGGCCAAGTCACCAATGCACGCTTTGGCCCACCCGTTTGGCAATTCACTCATCCCCATTCTCCTGAGCCACTGCCAACCCCATCACCTCAGCCATCAACTGCTTCTGCGCCACCACTTCATCCCCCGCCCCCAGCGCCTTCATCAGCTCTTCCAGCTCACGCAGTGCCTCGATCAATTCAGCCATCGCCTCACCCGCCAGTACTTCCGGAGCGGGCAGGTCGGCGGCATCCAGGCTGCTGTTGTCTTTTAGCCAACTGATGTCCAGCGAGTCACTCCGCTCGTTGCGGATGTAATCCCGGGTAAAGCTGCGGAAGCGGCTGGTTTCACCGATACCTTCGACGTTCTCGGCGCGTGGGCTTTCGCCGTCGGGGGTGTCGCCATAGACGTCCTCGAACGGTTTGAGGTGCGTGGGGCCGAAGGGCGTGCGCTTGCCGAAGCTGGGCATGTTGCTGCGCAGGTCATAGATCCACACGCGCTTGGTGCAACCCTCCTCCTGGCGCGGGTTTTCTACGGTGCCCTTCTGAAAGAACAGTACGTTGGTCTTCACACCCTGTGCGTAGAAGATGCCAGTAGGCAGGCGCAGGATGGTGTGCAGATTGCATTTGTCCATCAGGTCGCGACGCACGTCGGTACCAACGCCGGCCTCGAACAGCACGTTATCCGGCAGCACCACGGCGGCGCGGCCGCCTGGCTTGAGGCCACGGTAGATGTGCTGGAGAAAGGCCAACTGTTTGTTACTGGTGCGGTACGTGAGGTCATCACGAGTCGGGCCACCGCCACCCTTGGCCGTGCCAAACGGTGGGTTGGAGAGGATGACGTCGACCTTGGGTAAGTTGGCCCCGGTCTGACCTAGGGCGTTGCCCAAGTGCACCACGCCTTCTTCGTCGCCTTCCATGCCATGCAGCAGTGTGTTCATTAGTGCCAGACGGCGAGTGCCGGGCACCAACTCTACGCCAACAAAGGCGCGATTGCGCTGGAATGCCTGGGCTTTGGCGTCGAGGTCGTAGTAATCGTCGGTTCGACTTTTGATATAGGCGTCAGCAGCGATCAAAAAGCCCGCAGTACCGGCGGCCGGGTCTTGTATGGTCTCGCCCGGCTGCGGCTTGATGCAGCGGATGATACTGTCGATCAGCGGCCGAGGGGTGAAGTACTGGCCGGCCCCGGATTTGGTCTCGCTGGCGTTTTTTTCCAGCAGGCCTTCATAAAGATCGCCGAGGCCGTCTTGGCGGGCGCTGAACCAGTCGATGCCGTCGAGGCTCTTGATCAACTGCTCGAGGTGGCGCGGTTCCTTGAGGCGAGTCTGAGCGTCGGCGTAGATGGCGGCGATCAGAGGGTCAGGGTTTTTGCCAAGGTCCAGCAGCATCTGCCGGTAGTGGTCGAGCAGGTTGAGACCGGACTTGCCGGCCAAGTCTGGCCATCGCGCGCCTGCGGGCAGCTTGTGGCCGAAGCTGTCGTTGTTCTGCACCTGTTCGTATTCCATCTTGATGAACAGCAGCAGCACGAGCTCGGTGACGTAGTCGCTGTAGTTGATGCCGTCGTCGCGCAGGACGTCGCAGAGGTTCCAGAGTTTCTGGACGATGTCGGAGTTGGTCATGGGGTACCTATGGCAAAAATGTGTAAAGCGCCGAGTAGTGCTGGGCGCGAAGGCGTGGTTGTCTGGGCTCAATCGTCTGAGGAGCGTTGTTCAGCCTTTAGCCCTCGGCCGACTGCGGTCAGGCGATAGCGTTGCTTGCTGCTGTTGGGCTTGTCTGGAATGGTCATCTCTACCACGCCAAGCGCCAATAGCGGGGCCAAAACCTGCTCGCGGAACTTGCTGCGGTTGCTGCGCCCGACGAAGGTCATTAGCTCAGACGCAGCGTGTTCGCCTGCCATCCGGAGCAGCAGCATAACCTGCTCCTCCTGCAAGGGCGGGCCTGTTTCGGCTTCTTTTCCTTCGGATGCCGACTCGATCCCTGCTTGGTCCCGACTTGGTCCCGACTTAGTCCCTGCTTGGTCCCTGCTGGGTCCCGAAAGAGTCCCGCTTTCAACGGCCCGCTGAATAATCACCCTGAACTGGTTGCCCTGCCGGTCATCGTCCAGCGTGATCATTGGCCAGGCGTCGATCGCGCGAGGGATGCCCGTACCCAAGCCGCGATAGGGGAGGATGTGTACAGCATGGGAGGTGAGCGTCGGATTACGACGGTTGGACAGGCCAAATCGAATTTTCTCGGTGTCGAGCACGTCAGGCAGGTGCCCGGGGCTGATCAGTTCGATGCGATCGGCGAAGATCATGATCCGGATGGAGGCGCTGACAAAGTAGTCGCGGTGGATCAAGGCATTGACCAGCAGTTCTTCAAACACCTCCTCCGGCACTTCCAACTGGCCGAGGCTATTGAAGCCCTGCTGGCACTGCACGTGGTGTAGGTTGCGCTTTATGAAGGCAAGGCTGCGTCGGTACTGCTCCTGCAGATTGCCGTCGATATCTTCGCTGTCTAGATAGTGGCGGTCATGCAGAACCGTGCCCGGAAACGCCACGGCCTTGATATCGAACGCCGGGCACAGGCGTTGTGGCGCTTGGCCGAAGAGCAGCAAACCGGCCAAATTGGGGGTGCCGCTACTGGCGAGACCAAGATTTTCCAGGATGCGGGCGGTTTCCAAACCTGTCTGTTCGGGGTTCTGCCGAAAGCGTTTTTGGAAGTAAACGCCAAGCGCTTTGGCGTCGATATCTGCCAAGCTGCTGCCCGCGACCGGTACCGCATCGGCGCACACCAGCCCGGCCTGCTGGAACAAACGCTGCAGTTCTTCACGGGCTGTGACACGGCGCTTGTCGGCGCCGTTCTTTACCCAGATGCGACCCTGGTTGTCGACATAGGGTTTATTCAGTCCTTGTTCAACTGTCACCACCATGATCAGCCCGTGCTCGGTCTGAAGGTTGCAGGACAGCGGATTGATGGCTGGGCGGACGTTCTGCGATGCCGCATTGGAGAGCAACTGATTGAGCCGCCCAACGTCGGCGCCACTCAAACCGCTCACCGCGCCGGAGTCGTCTACGCCAATCAACAGATGGCCGCCGGATGTATTGGCGAACGCCACCAACTCGGCTGCCAAGGCATCGATATTGCTGAAATCGCGCTTGAACTGATGGCGACTGTCCTCACCGCGGGCAAGGATCTGATGAAGCTCGGCAAGGGTCATTAAGCGTCTCTAGCTATGGCGGTCGATAAGTCGTGCAGCAAGGGGCATTATCCCTCATGAACGAGTACGGTGACCAATCCAGCGCTTAGAATCGACCTCATCCCGTTTGTTCCCACAGGTTGTCATTCAGAGCGTCCAGCACCACGCTTAGATTGCCACCGAGCATTTTGTCCAGCCGCGTGCTGCCTCCGTCGTTCTTGAATGCTTCGCCAATCTGCTTCTGGTCAATAACGACTTCGTGCACCAGTTGCTTGGCCAGGCGGTCCAGCCACTTGCGCTGGACTTGAGTCCACGGCTGTAGGGCATAAATAGTCTCCATCGCCTTGGATACGCGCTGCTCGAATGGCAGCAGCGCCTCTCCGAGGGCGGCGCGGCGGATGAAACCGACGATACTGGCAGCGATCTCCTGGTTCGTTTGGTTGCGCCAGGCGCTTTGCAGGTTCACCTCGCTGTAGCCATGTCCGTCGAGCAGCAGACGCACTTCGCGCAATTGTTCACGGGTCAGGTCTTGCGGGCGGTTGACTACTACGCCCAGGGCAACCGACTGGTTCAGTTGATTCTTAATGAAGTCGTTGAAGCTTTCCAGGTAGTCGGCGGGTTTTTGGTAAACGCCGTAGTTCTGCTCACGGACTTTCAGTTCGTCTGTATGGGCGGATATTACCGGGTAGTTAAGCGATCCCAGTAGGGCATTAACTGTAGCGAGTTGATCGAGTAATTGGGCATGCTGCCGGATGAACTGGGCAGCTTGCTGCGGGCCGAGCTGGTGCAGGTGCTGATGCAGTTTGTCCGGGGCTACGCCCCAAGTGTTCTCCAGTTCGGCGAGCTTGGCCTTTAGGGTTGGCTTTTGCTCGGCCTTATGGCTGGCCTTGCGCAGAATACGCATGACCCGCTGGCTGAGCTGGTCCAGGACGTCGTGGGCATGGCTAGTGTCTGGCTGGTTACCAGGAGCATCGAGGCTGGCTGGGTTGGTTAGCTCGCTGACCAGCTGTTCGAGGCTGATGCTTGGGTCTTTCACTAGCGGCTTCATTGTATCTACTGGCTCGAGGGCAGCGTACAGATCAACCGGATCGTAGATTCTGAACACCGTCTTGCCGATTTCATCGCAGCGGCGAGTCGCGCGGCCCTTCATCTGTTCGTAGAGAATGCGCGAACGCACCCGGCGCATGAACACCAAGTGGCAAATGCGTGGTACGTCGATACCGGTGGTCAACAGGTCGACCGTGATGGCAATGCTCGGGTAGCGCTCGTTCTTGTACTGGCGGATCAGTTGTTTGACCTTGTCACTTTGCCCGGTGATGATCTGTACCGCTGCTTGGTTGTAATCCTCGCCGTGAACGTCCTTGAAGGCATCGTCGAGAAGGTTTTTGACCCGCTCGGCATGGGCCTGGTTAACGCAAAAGATCATCGTTTTTTCGTCGCCCGACGGGTCGAGTTCTTGTGCCAGTTGCTCGCAGATGACTTTGTCGAAACCGGGCGTAATCACGCGGCGGTTGAAGGACTCGATTTCGAAGTCGAGTTCATCCTCGAGCTCGGCGACATCCACCTCGCCGGTGTTCGTATCGATGACGCTGACGTTCTCGCCCTTGGCAAAGTGGATGCCGTTTTGGCTCAGCAGAGTCTGGTAGCGGATTGGAGGTTCGTGATCGATCAGCCAGTCGTCAGCCACGGCCTCACGGTAGCTGTAGGTGTATATCGGAGCCCCGAAGACTTCGCTGGTGTGCTTGGCTGGCGTAGCGGTGAGCCCGACGCGGCAGGCGTCGAAATAGTCGAGCACGCGACGATACTGCGATAGATACTGGTTGAAGTCGCGCACTGCCAACTCGCCTTCAGTCATTTCCTGATCGAGGGTGTAACCGCGGTGAGCTTCGTCGACGATGATGCAGTCGAAGGCATCGATGGGCGGCGGAGTGTCCGACTGGAAGATGCGCTTGACCATGGCCTGCACAGTGGCGACCTGAACCCGGGTTTCAGCTTCGGCAGCCATGTCGCCGAGCTCTTTGACGTCGTAGATCTGCGCCAGCGTGTGGTTCTGTTCCAGCGTTGCCTCATTGAAGGCTTCGATGGCCTGTTCCCCCAAGGCGCTGCGATCGACCAGGAAAAGAATACGGCGAAAGCGCTCGGCCTTCAGCAGGCGGTACATCAAGCCAATGATAGTGCGTGTTTTGCCGGTTCCGGTCGCCATGGCCAGCAGACAGTTGCGGCGATTGTCGGCTAGGGCCTGCTCGACGGCGCGGATGGCGTTTTCCTGATAGTCACGCAGCTTGAGATAGGCGAAGCCTTCCTGCTGTAGCTTCGCCTCGGCGTCCTCACGGCTGCGTTTGAGCAGGTCGAGTAGGCCGCCCGGTGTGTGGAAGTCCTGCAGCGGCCGGCGTAGGTTGGCCGGGCTGCGCAAGTCACGAAACCAGATGCCAGATAGCTCGGCGAGCTGCTTAATGAAGGGCCGGCCATTGCAGGCAAAGGCAAACGGGACTTGGAAGTGGCCGCCCTGGCCATCCGCCCAGCCCGTGTTCTGCCCGGCCGGTTGTAGATTTTCGGTAACGATCAGTTGGCGTGAATAGCGCTCGGCTTGGGGAATGCGGTCCGCTATGTTGATACGCTTGCGCTTGGCTTCGACGATGGCGACTGGGATTAGACCGGCGAACAGCGCGTAATCAGCGTTTTCTTTCGGCTTGCTGGTTGGCCATTCGGCGATGGCCTTGTTCTTACCCTTTTCGGGCCGAGCGCCCTTGCTGTAGGTAAGATCGAGCGAATCGGCTTCCCAGCCGGCATCGTTCAACTGTTGATCGATGAGAATACGGGTGAGGTCTTCATTGAGGTCGAACTGGCTGCTTGCCTGCTGAGTTTTACGCGTGACCTGCTGGGCAGCTTGCGGCTGATCTTCAAGCTGTTGTTGCAGCACTTTCAGCCGCGCCTCGAAATCGATTCGGGCGTTCGATAGTTCTGCCTCGCGTTCAAGGGCAATCTGCTCGTAGACGCGGGCTTCCTCGTTCATCTGCCCAACAAGACTGGCTTGCTCATGCTTTTCTTGCACCAGTAGTTCGGCTAATTGGTGGTTGTTCTCCAATTGCTGGCGACTGTCGCCCAGCTCTGCGCGAAGCTTTTCGATCTGCCCCTGCAGCTCACGCAGAGGCTCACTCGGATCGGCCGGAACCACGAAAGGCCCAGGCTTGAAGGTGTTGCCACCCGTGCCAAACGACTGGTGATACCAGATCGCCAATGCACGGGCGACCCTCAGCCCGTCCAGTGCCTCACGATGCTGGGTGCGGAATTCGTGGGTAGCCTTATTGCCTTCGATGCGCAGCGTATGAAATAGGTTGCGGATGTTACCGTCGAGCTGGATTTCACGACTCAGGCGGAACAGCAGATCACCTTGGGAAGTGGTGGCGTCGAACTCAATGCCTGCTCTTACTGCCAGATCCTGTGCGAGCGCTTCGCCCAACTGGCGCAGTTTGATCAGCGTCGTGTTGGGGTCACTGGAAAAAACTCGCTCGGCCGCATTGGCAAGTTGGAAAAAAACCGGGTCGTGTTCTTTGAAAAAGGCGAAGTTGCTGTTCTCTGCCATGTTCCATCCCTTGAGTTCCTCACCAGCCATTCCGAGAGGGGTGGTGCTATAGGGGCATAATGCCAGACGAGGCGAGGTGCGTGTATAACCTTATCCTGCAACGCTCCGGCTACTCACTGTGAAAAGCTCGTATAGCTCTCCATCGGTGGAACGTATTCCTTGGAGGCTGGTTTGACTCCCTAGAATTGTTGGCCGCAGAGGCACAGTACTGGAGCAGGCATGAGACCTACCTTAGGCACTGTTTTGATATTCCAGAGATGTAGCCCCGGAGGGGCAGGAATACCATTTGGAATACCCGAATGGTCAGAACTTGGCGGATGCCAGAAAACCTCAAAAGTGCTCAAAGCCTGTATTCACTGAATTTCAGGCACAAAAAAAGACGTCCTTGGACGTCTTTAGATGTTGAAGTGGTGGAGCCGGGGGGATTTGAACCCCCGTCCGCCAGTACTCTGCTGTCGGTACTACATGCGTAGCCGTGTCTATTAAGTTAACCCTCAGCGACCCGACGGGCAGGGTGCTTTGGGCGAGTTGTGTAAGTTTTAGCCGCTTCGTCCACAACGTACTGCACGGCGATTCTGTTCTATATGACAATCACTTTGGGTTTACAGACATCCCCTGATGATTGCTGGACCCGAAGGTACCAGGAGGGAAGGGCTAAGGCTGCTTACGCAGCGAGAGCGTATTCCCCGTAGGTTTCGTCATTGGCAACTATAGAAAGTTGCAACAGTGGATTTACGAGTTCTGTTACCAACTCGGCATGCACCTAAAGGTTCGCAACCGGCGTCGAATCCTAAACGGCCCCGTGCTTGTTGCTCGATGTGATCGTGAGCGACAAGCCTGCGCAGTGTACGTCAAACGGTCACAGAAGGCCAACCCGAAAGGTTGGCCTTGAGCGGTTGGCGGGTTATGGATTGCCGCCTTTGTCCAGGTTCTGCAGGTCTTGCAGGGCCTTGGACGTGATCTCGATACACTTCTTTTCATCGCCGGCCGCCTTGGAGGCTTTGGCTTGGGAGACGGCGGTGTCGATCTCGCCCCTTTTGCCGCTGGTATCAGTGGCTAGCAGCGCTTTGCCGTTGTCGATTTTATCCAGATTGATCTGGCACAGATCTGCTTCATTGCTTGCGGCAAACACGGGGGAGGCCAGCATCGCAGCGGTAACGAATACGCCAGCCAGTACGGAACGCTTCATGGGTATCTCCTTGTGCAAAGAGGTCTCGATGCTGCGCGGTACGTGCGGGCAGCTGGCGAGGTTGTTGGTCAGCCCCGGTTGCCCGGGGCTTAAGCAAGTGACTACGCCGGTGTGCAGGGGTTCGTTTTTATTGCGCGGGCCTGGGTCACCCGGTCGACCAGGTAGACCAGACCGTGGTAATCGATCCCACCGTGCTGGGTCAGACCGATCTCACAGGTGCGGCTGGTGGAGATGCCTTCGCTGCAGTACTGCACGGCGTCCTTGAGGGAGCGCAGGGAGTGGGCGTTGAGTTCCGGGGTGGTGAAGCCTTTGTCGCCGGCGAACCCGCAGCAGTGGATGCCTTCGGGGATGACCACGTTGTTGCTGCAGCGCCGGGCGAGGTCGATCAGGGCCTGGCTTTCGCCCAGGTGCTGGGTGCTGCAGGTGACATGCACGGCAATGGGTGCATCTTGGGGTGTGAAGTCCAGGCGATCCATCAGGTGGGTGCGGATAAATCGAACTGGGTCATAGAGGTCCAGACGCGTTTGCCCCAGATCCTGGACCAGGCGCAGGGTGCAGGGGCTGGTATCGCAATAGATCGGGTCGAGGCCGCCACGGCTGGCGTGGAGCAGGGCGCCGATCAGTTCCTGGCGTTTGTGCTCGGCCTGTTCGGCGTAGCCTTTGGATGCGAAGGGCTGGCCGCAGCACAGGCTGTCCGGGTTGTCCGGGATGACTACCTGGTAACCGGCCTTTTCCAGCAGGCCACGGGTTTTGTCGTACAGCGACATTTGCTCTTTGTCCCCAGCCGCGGGCCCCATTGCTCGCGACACGCAGGCCGCGAGGTAGACCACCCGTGGTCGTTCGTCGTTGACGGCGGGGCTGAAGCGGATGGCTTTTTCCGGCTGTGGCATGGCGCTGGTCCACTGCGGGATTTGGCCCTTGGACAGCTTGGTTACGGAAGCCGAGAGTTTCGCCAGGCGCGGCGCGCCCAGTAGCATGCGAGCGCCGTTGGCCACATGCAGGGTAAAGCGTGCACCTTGCAATGCGGTGGAGAAATGGCTGGCTAGCCACTCGGCGGTTTTCGTACTGTCTGCGTCGCGGCTACGCAGTTTTTTCACCAGGTCACCGGTATTGATGCCTACCGGGCAACGCTGGGCGCACAACCCGGTGGCGGCGCAGGTGTCGATGCCTTGGTAGTGATACGCCGCTTCCAGCTCGGTGGTATCGATGCCGGCGCGTTTACGTGCCTGGATATCGCGCCAGATCACGATGCGCTGGCGCGGGCTGAGGGTCAGGCCCTTGGATGGGCAGACGGGCTCGCAGAAGCCGCACTCGATGCACTTATCCACAATCTCGTCGGCGGCTGGCAGCGGCTTGAGATTTTTCAGGTGGATTTGCGGATCTTCGCTCAACACCACGTCCGGGTTGAGAATGCCGTTGGGGTCGAGCAGGCGCTTGAGTTGCCACATCAACTGATAGGCATCGCTGCCCCATTCCAGTTCGACGAAAGGCGCCATGTTGCGACCGGTGCCATGCTCGGCTTTCAGCGAGCCGCCGAACTCGACGGCCACCAGTTGCGCCACGTCATCCATGAACGCCTGGTAGCGTGTGACTTCTTCCGCACTATTGAAGCCTTGAGTGAAGACAAAGTGCAGATTGCCTTCCAGCGCGTGTCCGAAAAGGATGGCCTCGTCGTAGTGATGTTTGTCGAACAACTCGATCAAGCGGTTCACGCCGATAGCCAGTTGCTCCACCGGGAAGGTCACGTCTTCGATGATCACCGTGGTGCCGGTTTTGCGTACGGCGCCGACGGCAGGGAAGGTGTCTTTGCGGATGGCCCACAGGCGAGCGTTTTCCACTGGGTCTTCGGTGAAGTCGACTTGTTTCTCGACCGGGAAGTCGGCCAGCGACGCCATGATCAGCGCCAGTTGCTCATGCAGCAGTGACGAGGAAGCTGCGCGGGATTCGATCAATAGCGCGCAGGCACCTTCCGATAGCTGCTGTACGAAAGCGGGCATGCCGGGTTTGTCTTGCACCGAACGCATGCTGCGCCGGTCCAGCAACTCGACCGCCGACACCGGTTGGGTTTTCAGCACCGTTACGGCGTTGCAGCAGGTTTCTACATCGGGAAATACGATCAGGGCCGAAGCTTTGTTCGGGTGATCGATCACCGTGTCGTAGGTCACGGCGCTGATAAAACCCAGGGTGCCTTCGGAACCCACCAGCAGATGGCTGAGGATATCCAGTGGCTCGTCGAAATCCACCAAGGCGTTGAGTGACAGGCCGGTGGTGTTTTTCAGACGGTATTTATGGCGAATTTTTGCGGCCAATTCAGCATTGGCCCGAGTTTCGCGGCCCAGGGTAGCCAGGCGTTCCAGCAACGGGCTGTGTTGCGCGCGGAAAGCGGCGACGCTGGCGGCATCCTCGGTGTCGAGGCGGCTGCCGTCGGCCAGTACCAGGCGGATCCCGGCCAGGGTGTGGTAGGTGTTCTGGGCGGTGCCGCAGCACATGCCGCTGGCATTGTTGGCGACAATTCCGCCGATCTTGCAGGCATTGATCGACGCCGGATCCGGACCGATCTTACGCCCGAACGGCGCGAGCCAGGCGTTGGCCTGGGCCCCGATCACCCCGGGTTGCAGACGGATTTGCGTACCTTGGCCACGAATCTCGCGCCCGTTCCAGTTGTCGCCGAGTACGATCAGCACCGAATCGCTAATGGCCTGGCCGGAGAGGCTGGTGCCAGCCGCACGAAAGGTCACTGGCACACGGTCGCGTTGCGCCAGTTGCAGCAGTTCGACGACTTCATCTTCCGATTCGACCCGGATCACCAGTTGTGGGATCAGTCGGTAAAAACTGGCGTCGGTGCCGAAAGCCAGGGTGGAGAGAGGATCGTCGAAGCGCCGATCTTTCGGGATCAGTCGTGCGACAGCATCAAGGAACGCGATGGGCAGACTCATGGGTCCTCCAGGATCAGCAGCGCCCAGTCTGGGGAGCCTAGGCGCCAAGGTCCAGCAGACTGGGTTGTGAATAGCTGACGCCGCAAGGCGGCTGCGGCGTCGGTTCTAACGGTATGGCCTGTGGTCTTAATGCACCAGCATGCCGGTGAACCAGTACGCCTGGGCGTAAGTGATCAGGCCGACAATCGTGGCGAAAAACAGGCTGTGCTTGAGGGTAAAGCGGAACAGGTCGGATTCTTTGCCCACCAGCCCGGTCGCGGCGCAGGCCACGGCGATCGATTGCGGGGAAATCATCTTGCCAGTTACGCCGCCACTGGTGTTCGCCGCGACCAGCAGGGTGTCGTTGACGCCGATTTGGTGTGCGGTAGTGGCTTGCAGGGAGCTGAACAGGGCGTTGGACGAGGTATCGGAACCGGTGAGGAACACACCCAGCCAGCCCAGGAACGGCGAGAAGAACGGGAATGCTGCGCCGGTGCCGGCCAGTACCAGCGCCATGGTCGAAGACATGCCGGAGTAGTTGGTGACGAACGCGAACGCCAGCACCATGCCGATGGACAGGATCGGCCAGCGCAGTTCGTAGAAGGTCTCTTTCAAAGTGGTCAGACCAGTTTTGAAATTGATCTTCAGCACCAGCATGGAGATCAGCGCCGAGAAGAAAATCGCTGTGCCGGTAGCGGAAATCGGGTCCAGCTTAAACACCGCTGGAATGGCAGTGGGGTTGGTGACAATCGGTGCAACCTTGATCACCATCTGGTCCAGGTGCGGAATCGCAAAGTTGAACACCCAGCTGTACATCGAACCGCCGGCGGCGAACATGGCTTTGAACGGCTTGAGGGTCCAGATGGTGACCAGTACGGTCAGGATCAGGAACGGTGACCAGGCCTTGAAAATTTCCATCAGGCTGTAAGGCGAAGCCACGGAAGTACGTGGTTGACCGAAACCGCCGACGCTGCCGGTGACCGACACGCTGGAAGTCGCGCCGGCAATCTGGGCACCCGCGGTGCGCTTGGGCTGCCAGACTTTCAGGAACAGGGTCAGGGAAATCAGGCTGGCCAGGGCTGAGGTGATGTCAGGCAGTTCCGGGCCAATAAAGTTGGAGGTGAAGTACTGGGTGATGGCAAAGCTCAAGCCGGCCACCAGTGCGGCAGGCCAGGTTTCCTTGACGCCGCGCACACCGTCCATCATGAACACCAGCCAGAACGGCACGAACAGCGACAGCAGCGGCAGTTGGCGGCCGGTCATGGCGCCGATCTTGAAGGCGTCGATGCCGGTGACTTGGCCGGCGACGATGATCGGGATCCCCAAGGCACCGAACGCTACTGGCGCGGTGTTGGCAATCAGGCACAGGCCCGCGGCATACAGGGGGTTGAAGCCCAGTCCTACGAGCAGCGCGGCAGTAATCGCTACCGGCGCACCGAAACCGGCGGCGCCTTCGAGGAATGCGCCGAAGCAGAAGCCGATCAGCAGCACTTGCAGGCGTTGGTCGTCGGTAATCGACAGCACGGAGCTGCGGATCACTTCGAACTGGCCGCTCTTGACCGTCAGTTTGTAGAGGAATACCGCGGCGACGATGATCCAGGCGATTGGCCACAGGCCGTAGGCAAAGCCGTAGCCGGCGGCAGCGAGTGCCATATCGACAGGCATCTGGAAGGCGAAGATCGCTACCAGGATCGACAACGCCAGGGTGATGCTCCCGGCAACATGACCTTTAAGGCGAAACACCGCCAAGGCCAGGAAGAAAAATACGATGGGAATAACGGCGGCCAGTGCGGACAGGCCGAGGCTGCCGAGTGGGCTGTAGAGCTGTTGCCAGGTTTGCATATGGGGTGGCCCCTAATTGTTGTTGGTCATGCATGCTTAGCTGATTTGGATAATTGGTAAGACCAATTTACAATCGCTGATGGCTAGGTTAAGAGCCTTCGGGGTGATGTGTCAATTTGCCGCCTGAGAAACTTTGGTCGCATGTCGGCGGCGTGGGGTCTGATCGGTGTAATCAAAGGGGTTCTGATAGGTGCCGACAGCGCGGCAATAGGCCAGAATAGAGGGCCCGGCGAGTGGCCGGGATGGTGGAGAGTCAGTTATGGCGTTTGATCAGGTGCGTCAGCGCCGTTTGTCCGACGATATCGTCGAGCAGCTTGAGGGGATGATCCTTGAGGGCACGTTGAAGTCGGGCGAGCGATTGCCGGCCGAGCGCGCACTGGCTGAACAGTTCGGTGTGTCGCGCCCGTCGTTGCGCGAGGCGATCCAGAAGCTGGCGGCCAAGGGGCTGCTGGTCAGTCGTCAGGGCGGCGGTAATTATGTGGTGGAGACGCTGGGTTCAACCTTCAGCGACCCGTTGTTGCATCTGCTGGAAAACAACCCCGAAGCTCAGCGTGATCTGTTGGAGTTTCGCCAGACGTTAGAGGCGTCTTGTGCTTATTACGCCGCGCTGCGCGCCACGGAAGTGGACCGCGAGCGTCTGACTGCCGCTTTTGATGCCTTGCAGGATTGCTATACGCGTGATGATGAGGTGAGCCGTATCGAAGAAGGCGCGGCCGATGCCAGGTTTCACTTGGCTATCGCCGAAGCCAGCCACAACGCGGTATTGCTGCACACCATTCGCGGCTTGTTTGATCTGCTCAAGCGCAACGTGGTGACCAATATCGGTGGTATGTACCAGCAGCGTAGCGAAACCCGGGACATGCTGATCAATCAGCATCGGGACTTGTACCTGGCGATTATCGAAGGGCGAGCGGAACAGGCGCGGGAAGTTTCAACACGGCACCTGCTGTATGTGCAGGAAGTGTTGGAGGAGGTGCGTCAGGAAGTGCAGCGCATGGCGCGGGCGGAGCGGCGCAAGGGGATGTAGTCTGCAGTTGCGGCGCAGGGAGCAGGCTCCCTGGCCACACGGGCGCGCATCAAGGGGCGGGGAAGGTCAGTCTTCCTTGCCCTTGTTGCGTACGGCGCGCTGCAGTTCCCGATTGGAGTCGCGCTCGCGCTCGGTATCACGCTTGTCGTATTCCTTCTTGCCCTTGCCCAGTGCGATTTCGCACTTGACCAGATGCTTGCTCCAGTACCACGACAGGCAGACGCAGGCGTAGCCCTTCTGCTGTACCGCGGCGGCGAGCTTTTCCAGTTCGCGTGCATTGAGCAACAGTTTGCGCGTGCGCACCGGATCGGCAATCACGTGGGTGCTGGCGGTCATCAACGGCGTGATATGACTGCCGAGCAGCCAGGCCTCGCCATCCTTGAGCAGCACGTAACTGTCGACCAGCTGCAACTTGCTGGCGCGCAGACTTTTTACTTCCCAGCCGGCCAGGACCAGACCAGCCTCGAACCGATGTTCGATGAAGTAATCGTGTCGCGCCTTTTTGTTCTGCGCGATGGTCCCTGTTGGGTGTTTCTTTTGTTTAGCCATAGGGGCGGCATTATAGGCAGTTGCGAGCGTGTCGGCTACGGTCAACCTGCGTGCTTGAGCGTGTTGGACGAATCCCGGACAATACCGCCTGTTTTCTGGTTTTTTTCTCTCGCGAATCGCGCAGTCTTTTCGCGATGTTTGCCGCTCAGCTTCGGAAATAACGCTCCCATGACGACGCATATTCAACGCTCGGCCCTGCTGCCTTACCCGGCGCAAGCGCTCTATGACCTGGTCAACGACGTGGCGAGCTACCCGGATTTCCTGCCCTGGTGCTCCTCATCCACGGTGCTGGAGAGCAGCGCTGAGCATATGCGTGCGAGTCTTGAAGTGTCCAAGGGCGGGCTTGGCCAGAAGTTTGTGACCAGTAATGTGCTGGTTCCTGGGCAGTCCATCGAGATGAATCTGGAAGAAGGGCCATTCACTCAGTTGCATGGTGTCTGGGTATTCAAGCCATTGGGGGAGAAGGCGTGCAAGATCAGCCTGGACCTGACGTTTGATTACGCAGGCTCCATTGTGCGGGCGACCTTGGGGCCGCTGTTCAACCAGGCTGCGAATACCTTGGTGGATGCGTTTTGCCAGCGGGCCAAGCAACTGCATGGCTGAGTCACTGATTGAGATTGAGGTGGTCTACGCCGCAGTGGATCGCCAATTGTTGTTGAGCCTGGCGGTTGCGCCGGGGACGAGCCTGCGTGCGGCGGTGCTGGCGTCAGGCATTGCGGCACAGTTTCCCGAGCTGGATATCGACAGTTGCCCATTGGGGATTTTCGGCAAGGTTGTGGCGGACGCTGCAACCCGGAGCGTGCAGTTCGGTGACCGCATCGAGATCTATAGGCCCTTGCTCGCCGATCCGAAGGAAGTAAGACGCTTGCGAGCGGCAAAAGCAGCCGAAGCCCGGCGGCTAAATCCATAGTCTGTGAAACAGCAGGCAACAAAAAGCCCGGCATGCCGGGCTTTTTGTTGAGCGATGCAAATTATTGCGGGCTGGCGTCCAGAGGTTCTGGAGTTGGCACCGGAACGGTCTGCACACCGTCGATATCTTTCTGGATCTGGTCAAGCAAGGAACCTGGCTTGGCCGGTACCTCGGACTTGGGCTGTTCAGCATTCTGCGCTGGCGCAGTGACGCTGGTCCCGCTGTCCTTGCCCAGCAGGGCTTCATCGCGGCTTACGCCGGGCATGAAGTCACCGGAAAGGCTGACGAGCTGATCGTTGCCATTAAAGATGACACTGACGCGCTCCTGTTGGCGTTCCCCGCCTCCAGGTTGCAGGCTATAGAGATAATCCCAGCGATCGGCATGGAATGTGTCGGTCAGCAGGGGATTGCCCATGATAAACCGTACTTGCCGTCGGGTCATTCCCGGGCGTAACTGGTCTATCATGTCCTGCGTGACGACATTGCCCTGCTGGATGTCGATTTTGTAAACCCCGGGGAATGAACAACCGGCGAGTGCGAGCAGTCCCACAAGGGTGAAACTGGTTAGCAAGAGCTTGGTGTTTTGCATCGGTGGGCGACTTCCACTATCTTGGCTGGGACAACGTAAACGCCGATCATACCCGTATTAAGAGAAGCTGCGAAGCAGCATCCGCGAGAAAGCTAACCATGGTTGAAAATAGCGAACTACGCAAAGCCGGTCTTAAAGTGACTCTGCCACGAGTCAAGATTCTACAAATGCTCGATTCCGCCGAGCAACGCCACATGAGTGCCGAGGATGTCTACAAGGCGCTGATGGAGTCTAACGAGGACGTCGGCCTGGCCACGGTTTACCGTGTACTGACCCAGTTCGAAGCCGCAGGGCTGGTGGTTCGTCATAATTTCGACGGCGGTCATGCAGTATTTGAACTGGCTGACGGTGGTCATCACGACCACATGGTTGACCTGGATACCAATGAGGTTATCGAGTTCACCAGCCCCGAGATCGAGGCGCTGCAGCACAAGATTGCTGAGGAGCACGGATTCGATTTGGTTGACCACAATCTGGTTCTGTACATACGTAAGAAAAAGTAAGAAAGCTACGCAGATTCACTCTGCGAAACGATCGAAGGCGACCCTAGGGTCGCCTTCGTGTTTTCTATCGGGGGGAAACCCAGGGTGAAATAGGGCTCAGGCCTTCGCCGTCACCACCATTTTCTTCGCATGGGCCAGGGACTCTTTGGTCAGATCGATGCCGCCGAGCATGCGCGCGACTTCTTCGACCCGTTCGGTCTTGTTCAGCTTGGACACAGCAGTATGTGTCGCATCGCTGCCCCTGACCTTATGTACAAACAGATGCTGATGCCCCTGGGCTGCCACTTGGGGCAAGTGGGTAACGGTCAGTACCTGCCCGCGTTCGCCGAGGCGACGCAACAATTGGCCGACGATTTCTGCGGTCGGCCCGCCGATCCCCACGTCCACTTCGTCGAATACCAGTGTGGGTACGCGCGAAGTCTGGGCAGTAATGACCTGGATCGCCAGGCTGATCCGTGACAGTTCGCCGCCAGACGCCACCTTGGCCAGTGCCTTGAGAGGTTGGCCGGGGTTGGCGCTCACCAGCAGTTCCACCTGCTCCAGGCCATTAGGCTGCAGCTCGTTGCCACTGTTGGCGTGCAACTCGATGGTGAAGCGCCCGCCGGGCATGCCCAGGCGTTGGATTTCCTGTTCCACGGCGCAGGCCAGGCCGGTTGCTGCTTGCTGGCGCAGGTCGCTCAGCTCCCGGGCTTTTTCCTGATAGTGGCGGGCGAAAGAGGCCAGTTCATCGCCCAGGCGCTCGATGGATTCATCGTTGGCATTCAGGGTTTCGATCTCGTCCAGCAGTTTTTGCTGCATGGCTGCCACTTCAGTTGGCTGGATCCGATGTTTGCGCGCCAGCGTATAGATAGTGTCGAGGCGCTCTTCTATCTCTTGCAGGCGCGCCGGATCGGCATCGAAGTGGTCAAGGAAGCGGTTCAGCTCGCCAACCGCCTCTTCTACCTGGATCTGCGCACTGGTCAGCAGGGTGGTGGCTTCATTCAGCGAGCCAGAGCCGCTGTTCACGCTCGATAGGCGGTTAAGGCTTGCCGTCAATGCATTCAGCACATTGCCGGAATCGCTTTCGCTGCATTGCTCGACAACCTGGCGACAAATGCCCAGCAATGTTTCGGCATTGGTCAGGTTCTTGTGCTCCTGCTCCAGCTGTTCCAGCTCGGTTTCGCCCAAGCCCAGGCTTTCCAGCTCTTCCAACTGATAACTGAGGAGTTGGTGGCGGGCCCGCTGCTCGTCGCCGGAGTTGGACAGGCGCTCCAGCTCCAGGCGGGTCTGGCGCCAGCGCTGTGCGGCCAGTTGCACCTGGCGCGCCAGGTCGGTGGCGCCGGCGTATTCATCCAGGAGCCGGCGATGAGTGTCGGTTTTCAGCAGGGATTGATGTTCGTGCTGGCTGTGGATATCGATCAGCAATTCGCCCAGGGCTTTCAGGTCGCCAAGGGGGCAGGGCGTGCCATTGATATAGCCCCGCGAGCGGCCTTCAGCGGTGATCACGCGGCGCAGAATGCACGGGCCGTCGTTATCGAGGTCGCGTTCGGCAAGCCAGGCGCTGGCTTCCGGGATATCCGCCAAATCAAAAGTCGCCAGGATATCGGCCTTGTCTGCGCCGGGGCGAACCACGCCGCTGTCGGCGCGATCGCCCAGGGTCAGGCCCAGGGCATCGAGCATGATCGATTTGCCGGCGCCGGTTTCGCCTGTGATTACGCTCATCCCGCGATCCAGTTCAAGATCCAGATGCTCGACGATGGCGTAGTTATGTACGGACAGGTGAACCAGCATAGTGGCTGCTCCCAGGCTTTAGGTCTGGTTATTTATACAGTGTTTTGTTTGGCGCTGACAATCCTGAGGTTTAGCTCAATTTGCTTGGATGTCGGCATTTTTTAGTGCGATGTGGAATGTGCGGGAAAGTATGAGTCAGGGCATGTCGGCCCTTGAACCTGGAAATTGTGGCCCCATATACCGGAACAGAAGCGCGAGTTGAGTTCGCGCAGGATTCTGAAAGGAGAAAATTATGGCTGACGAACAGACGCTGGATACGCAAAACCCAGACGCCAACCAGGCCTCGCAGGCAGCGGGTGAAGACCTGGCGGCTCGTGTGCAAGTGCTCGAAGAGCAACTGGCAGGCGCTCAGGATCAGGCTTTGCGTGTTGCTGCCGATCTGCAGAACGTCCGCCGCCGCGCCGAGCAGGATGTAGAGAAAGCCCACAAGTTCGCGCTGGAGAAGTTTGCCGGTGATCTGTTGCCGATCATCGACAGCCTGGAGCGCGGCCTGGAACTGTCCAGCCCGGACGACGAAAACATTCGTGCCATGCGCGAAGGGATCGAACTGACCCTGAAAATGTTCCAGGACACCCTGAAGCGTTATCAGTTGGAAGCCATCGATCCACAAGGCGGCGAGCCGTTCAATGCCGAGCATCACCAGGCCATGGCCATGCAGGAAAATGCTGACCTTGAGCCCAATAGCGTGTTGAAAGTGTTCCAGAAGGGCTACCAGCTCAATGGTCGCCTGTTGCGCCCGGCGATGGTGGTGGTGAGCAAGGCTCCCGCACCGGTTTCGCCATCGATTGATGAGCAGGCTTGAAATCGTTCGTAACGACCCCATTTATAAGTCAAGCGTTTAAGTGCTACCGCAGTTAGCCACCACTGCTGCGGCAACCAAATCCAAAGTTTCGGGAGAGTGAATCATGGGCAAAATTATCGGTATCGACCTGGGGACTACCAACTCCTGCGTCTCCGTGCTGGAAAACGGCGTATCCAAGGTTATTGAGAACGCCGAAGGCGCACGTACTACCCCTTCCATCGTGGCTTACGCCAACGACGGCGAAATCCTGGTAGGCCAGTCCGCCAAGCGTCAGGCTGTGACCAATCCGCATAACACCCTGTACGCGGTGAAGCGTTTGATCGGTCGTAAGTTCGACGAAGAAGTCGTACAGAAAGACATCAAGATGGTTCCGTACAAGATCGCCAAGGCCGACAACGGTGACGCCTGGGTTGAAGTGAACGGCCAGAAAATGTCGCCACCGCAAATCTCGGCTGAAATCTTGAAAAAGATGAAGAAGACTGCCGAAGATTACCTCGGTGAAGCAGTGACCGAAGCGGTGATCACCGTTCCGGCCTACTTCAACGACAGCCAGCGCCAGGCGACCAAGGACGCCGGCCGTATCGCGGGCCTGGACGTAAAACGTATCATCAACGAACCCACCGCGGCTGCTCTGGCCTATGGCATGGACAAGGCCAAGGGCGACCACACCGTGATCGTTTATGACCTGGGTGGCGGTACTTTCGACGTTTCCGTGATCGAAATCGCTGAAGTCGATGGCGAGCACCAGTTTGAAGTGTTGGCGACCAACGGTGACACGTTCCTGGGTGGTGAAGACTTTGACATCCGTCTGATCGACTACCTCGTAGACGAATTCAAGAAAGAAAGCGGCATGAACCTCAAGGGTGACCCGCTGGCGATGCAGCGCCTGAAAGAAGCCGCTGAAAAAGCCAAGATCGAACTGTCTTCGAGCAATTCGACCGACGTGAACCTGCCGTACATCACTGCAGACGCCACCGGTCCTAAGCACTTGAACGTGAAAATCTCGCGCGCCAAGCTGGAATCGCTGGTTGAAGACCTGGTTCAGCGCACCATCGAACCTTGCCGCATCGCCCTGAAAGACTCGGGTATCGATGTTGGCTCGATCAACGACGTGATTCTGGTCGGTGGTCAGACCCGTATGCCGCTGGTGCAGCAGAAAGTTACCGAGTTCTTCGGTAAAGAAGCGCGTAAAGACGTCAACCCGGACGAAGCCGTTGCCATGGGTGCTGCCATCCAGGGTGCGGTATTGGCCGGCGACGTGAAAGACGTGCTGCTGCTGGACGTCAGCCCGCTGACCCTGGGCATCGAAACCATGGGCGGCGTGATGACTGCGCTGATCGAGAAAAACACCACGATTCCTACCAAGAAATCGCAAGTGTTCTCGACTGCCGATGACAATCAGGGCGCAGTGACCATTCACGTGCTGCAAGGTGAGCGTAAGCAGGCTGCGCAGAACAAGTCCCTGGGCAAGTTCGACCTGGCCGAGATTCCACCAGCTCCACGTGGCGTGCCACAGATTGAAGTGACCTTCGACATCGACGCCAACGGCATTCTGCACGTAGGCGCCAAGGACAAGGCTACTGGCAAGACTCAGTCGATCGTGATCAAGGCCAACTCCGGCCTGTCCGAGGAAGAAATTCAGCAGATGATCAACGATGCTGAAAAGAACGCCGAGGAAGATCGCAAGTTCGAAGAGCTGGCCGCTGCCCGCAACCAGGGTGATGCACTGGTTCACTCGACGCGCAAAATGATCGCTGATGCTGGCGACAAAGTGACTGCTGAAGAGAAGACTGCAATCGAAGCTGCAGTGGTTGCCCTGGAAGCCGCCGTTAAAGGTGATGACAAGGCCACTATCGAAGCCAAGGTTGAGGAGCTGTCGAAAGTCTCCGCGCCAGTAGCTCAGAAGATGTACGCCGAGCAAGGCCAGCCAGCTGACGGTGCCGCGCAACAGGCAGAGCCTGAAGCCAAGCACGATGATGTTGTCGATGCCGAGTTCGAAGAAGTAAAAGAAGACCAGAAGAAGTAACTTGGTCGCCCGGTTGACCGCTATCAAGCGGTGACTGGTAGGATGTCGCCGCGCGGGAGCTTGCTCCCGCGTTGGCGTGTCTGGGGTACGCGAATTTTTACAACATGCGACAAGGTTCGGATGTTGGCGGTGTGATCGGGAATGCTCCTGCTTTGCGATCAACAATCACCGCGTTTTTAGCTGGGTCTCGGCTGAGAGCAGTAAAGACCAGGATCGTTGAATTTGACGTGAGTTGGGTCCGGGCCTGTATTGGGGCTCAACGAGTTTGGCAGGCTCAGGAGGGTTTTGCCGGACGTCCTTAAGAGTGCAAAGACTTATGGCAAAGCGTGACTATTACGAAGTATTGGGTGTGGAGCGCGGCTCCAGCGAGGCGGACCTGAAGAAGGCTTACCGTCGCCTGGCGATGAAGCACCACCCGGACCGTAATCCGGATAACAAAGAATCCGAAGAATTGTTCAAGGAGGCCAACGAGGCCTACGAATGCCTGTGTGATCCGAACAAGCGCGCGGCCTACGACCAGTACGGCCACGCGGGTGTCGATCCGAGCATGGGGGGGGGCGGTGCCGGTTTTGGCGGGCAGAACTTCTCCGATATCTTCGGCGACGTGTTCAGCGACTTCTTCGGTGGCGGTCGCGGCGGTCAGCGCGGCGGTGCCCAGCGCGGCAGCGACTTGCGCTACACCCTGGAGCTGAATCTGGAAGAAGCCGTGCGCGGTACCAGCGTCAACATCCGCGTGCCGACGCTGGTCAATTGCAAGCCGTGTGACGGTTCAGGTGCCAAGAAGGGCTCTTCGCCGATTACCTGCCCGACCTGTGGCGGTATTGGTCAGGTGCGCATGCAGCAGGGCTTCTTCTCCGTGCAGCAAACCTGCCCGCGTTGCCATGGCCAGGGCAAGATCATTTCCGATCCGTGCGACTCTTGCCACGGCGAAGGGCGTGTCGAAGAGTACAAGACGCTGTCGGTGAAAGTGCCGGCGGGTGTCGATACCGGCGACCGTATCCGTTTGTCGGGCGAAGGCGAGGCGGGTGCGCAGGGTGGTCCGACGGGCGATCTGTACGTGGTGATCAATGTGCGCGAGCACTCGATCTTCCAGCGCGACGGCAAGCACCTGTTCTGTGAAGTGCCGATCAGCTTTGTCGATGCCGCCCTGGGTGGCGAGCTGGAGATTCCGACCCTCGATGGCCGGGTCAAGCTGAAGATCCCTGAGGGGACGCAGACCGGCAAGCAGTTCCGGATCCGTGGCAAGGGCGTTGCGCCAGTGCGTGGCGGTGGGGCGGGCGACTTGATGTGCCGTGTGGCCGTTGAAACTCCGGTCAATCTGGATCGTCGTCAGCGTGAGTTGCTCGAAGAATTGCGCGGCTCGCTGGACGGTGATGGCTCCCATTCGCCGAAGACCGCTGGCTGGTTCGAAGGCGTGAAGCGCTTCTTCGGCGACCTGTAAGGACGTGGATATGCGACGTATAGCAGTGATGGGCGCCGCCGGGCGCATGGGCAAGAACCTGGTGGAAGCGGTGCAGCAGCGCTCGCCTCTGTCGGGGCTGACTGCGGCGATCGTGCGTCCGGGCAGTACGCTGATCGGCGCCGATGCTGGCGAGCTGGCTTCGCTGGGGCGGATCGGTGTGGCGTTGTCCGGCAGCCTGGAGCAAGTGGCTGATGAATTCGATGTGTTGATCGACTTCACCCTGCCCGAAGTGATGCTGAAAAACCTGGCGTTCTGCCGCAAGGCGGGTAAGGCCATGGTTATTGGTACCACTGGCCTGAATGCCGAGCAGAAGCAGTTGCTCGTTGCGGCGGGTAAGGATATTCCCATCGTGTTTGCCGCCAACTTCAGTGTGGGTGTCAACCTGTCGCTGAAGTTGCTCGACATGGCCGCGCGGGTGCTGGGTGATGAGGCGGATATCGAGATCATCGAGGCCCATCACCGGCACAAGGTAGATGCGCCATCGGGCACCGCCATGCGCATGGGTGAAGTGATTGCCGATGCGTTGGGGCGCGATTTGTCGAAAGTCGCGGTGTATGGTCGCGAAGGTCATACCGGCGCGCGTGAGCGCGAGACCATTGGCTTTGCTACGGTACGCGGCGGTGACGTGGTGGGTGATCACACGGTGCTGTTTGCTGCCGAAGGTGAGCGCCTGGAGATTACCCACAAGGCCTCCAGCCGCATGACCTTTGCCAAGGGCGCCGTGCGTGCGGCATTGTGGCTGGAGGGGCGCGAAGCGGGCCTCTACGACATGCAAGACGTGCTGGATCTGCGTTAATCAGTAGCAAAAACGGGCCCCGGGTATTACTCTAGGGCCCCGTTTTTACCCGCTAAGCGACGTCCTGTCGCATTCTCCTGCCTTTTAGGCTCTTTAGCGGTGGACCAAAAAACCCTTTTTCTGTAAGCTACAGCTTTAGTGTGTCCACTAAAAGCGCGCAGAATAATTCAGTGAAGAAGCGGGGTGACGTGTCCATACGTCACTCCGCTTTTTTACAACCTGCGATCGCCCTTTCAGGCTTTATTTACGGGAGGTCTTCTTGACTAAGCCAGCCATACTCGCCCTTGCTGATGGCAGCATTTTTCGCGGCGAAGCCATTGGAGCCGACGGTCAGACCGTTGGAGAGGTGGTGTTCAACACCGCCATGACCGGCTATCAGGAAATCCTTACCGATCCTTCCTACGCCCAACAGATCGTTACCCTGACCTATCCGCACATCGGCAATACCGGTACTACACCGGAAGATGTCGAGTCTGATCGTGTCTGGTCGGCTGGTCTGGTGATTCGTGATCTACCACTGGTTGCGAGCAACTGGCGTAACACGATGTCGCTGTCCGATTACCTGAAAGCCAACAACGTTGTGGCGATCGCGGGTATCGATACGCGCCGCCTCACGCGCATCCTGCGTGAAAAAGGCTCGCAGAATGGCTGCATCATGGTCGGTGACAATATTTCCGAAGAAGCGGCGATTGCCGCAGCGCAAGGCTTCCCTGGCCTGAAAGGCATGGACCTGGCGAAAGTCGTCAGCACCAAAGAGCAGTACGAGTGGCGCTCCACTGTCTGGGACTTGAAGACCGACAGCCACGCGACCATCGAGGCTAGCGAACTGCCTTACCACGTGGTCGCTTATGACTACGGCGTGAAGTACAACATCCTGCGCATGCTGGTCGAGCGCGGTTGCCGCGTGACCGTGGTGCCGGCGCAAACCCCGGCCGCCGACGTATTGGCCTTGCAGCCAGATGGTGTGTTCCTGTCCAACGGTCCAGGTGACCCTGAGCCTTGCGACTACGCTATCCAGGCCATCAAGGAAGTGCTGGATACCGAGATCCCGGTATTCGGTATCTGCCTCGGTCACCAACTGCTGGCCCTGGCCTCCGGCGCCAAGACCCTGAAAATGGGCCATGGCCATCATGGTGCTAACCACCCGGTACAAGACCTGGACACTGGCGTAGTGATGATCACCAGCCAGAACCACGGTTTTGCGGTGGATGAAGCCACCTTGCCGGCCAACGTGCGTGCCATTCACAAGTCGCTGTTCGACGGTTCCCTGCAGGGTATCGAGCGCACCGACAAGAGCGCGTTCAGCTTCCAGGGCCACCCTGAAGCGAGCCCGGGCCCGAACGACGTAGCGCCGCTGTTCGACCGTTTCATCAATGAGATGGCCAAGCGACGCTAAATGAGTGGCCTGAGGGCGGCCCGGGAAACCGGCGGCCCCCTCAGGCTCTTCAAAGATTGTTCAAGACGGCTTGCCGACTGACCTGCGGATTTGAGTGACAAACCCATGCCAAAACGTACAGACATAAAAAGCATCCTGATTCTCGGCGCTGGCCCGATCGTTATCGGCCAGGCCTGCGAATTCGACTACTCCGGCGCCCAGGCCTGCAAGGCCCTGCGCGAAGAGGGTTACCGCGTCATCCTGGTGAACTCCAACCCGGCCACCATCATGACCGACCCGGACATGGCCGACGCTACCTACATCGAACCGATCAAGTGGCAGACCGTTGCCAAGATCATCGAGAAAGAGCGTCCAGATGCACTGCTGCCGACCATGGGCGGCCAGACTGCACTGAACTGCGCCCTGGACCTGGAGCGCGAAGGCATCCTGGAAAAGTTCGGCGTAGAGATGATTGGCGCCAATGCCGACACCATCGACAAGGCTGAAGACCGTTCGCGTTTCGACAAGGCCATGAAGTCCATCGGTCTTGATTGCCCGCGCTCGGGTATCGCCCACAGCATGGAAGAAGCTAACGCGGTTCTCGAAAAGCTGGGTTTCCCGTGCATTATCCGTCCGTCCTTCACCATGGGCGGCACCGGCGGCGGTATCGCTTACAACCGTGAAGAGTTCGAAGAAATCTGTGCCCGCGGTCTGGACCTGTCGCCGACCAAAGAGCTGCTGATCGACGAATCCCTGATCGGCTGGAAAGAGTACGAGATGGAAGTTGTCCGCGACAAAAAGGACAACTGCATCATCGTCTGCTCGATTGAAAACTTCGACCCCATGGGCGTGCACACCGGTGACTCGATCACCGTTGCTCCGGCACAGACCCTGACGGACAAGGAATACCAGATCATGCGTAACGCCTCGTTGGCGGTACTGCGTGAGATCGGCGTTGAAACCGGCGGCTCCAACGTTCAGTTCGGTATCTGCCCGAACACGGGCCGTATGGTCGTGATCGAGATGAACCCGCGTGTATCGCGTTCTTCGGCGCTGGCATCAAAAGCTACTGGCTTCCCGATTGCGCGCATCGCTGCCAAGCTGGCGATCGGTTACACCTTGGACGAGTTGCAAAACGAGATCACTGGCGGTGCTACGCCGGCGTCCTTCGAGCCGTCGATCGACTATGTCGTCACTAAGCTGCCGCGCTTCGCTTTCGAGAAATTCCCGAAAGCCGACGCCCGCCTGACCACTCAGATGAAGTCGGTCGGTGAGGTCATGGCCATCGGCCGGACCTTCCAAGAGTCCCTGCAGAAAGCCCTGCGTGGCCTGGAAGTGGGCGTTTGCGGTCTGGACGAGAAGCTCGACCTGAGCAACCCGGAAAGCATGAGCGTGCTCAAACGCGAGCTGACCGTGCCGGGTGCCGAGCGTATCTGGTACGTGGCTGATGCTTTCCGCGCGGGCATGACCGTCGAAGACATCTTCGGCATGAACATGATTGATCCGTGGTTCCTGGTGCAGATCGAAGATCTGATCAAGGAAGAAGAGAAGGTCAAGACCCTGGGTCTGTCCTCTATCGACCGCGACCTGATGTTCCGCCTCAAGCGCAAAGGCTTCTCTGATCAGCGTCTGGCCAAGCTGCTGGGCGTGACTGAGAAGAACCTGCGCACCCATCGCCACAAGCTGGATATCTTCCCGGTCTACAAGCGCGTTGACACCTGCGCCGCAGAGTTCGCCACCGACACCGCCTACATGTACTCCACCTACGAGGAAGAGTGCGAAGCCGCGCCGTCGGGCCGCGACAAGATCATCATCCTGGGCGGCGGTCCAAACCGTATCGGCCAAGGCATCGAGTTCGACTACTGCTGCGTCCACGCCGCCCTCGCCCTGCGCGAAGACGGGTACGAGACCATCATGGTCAACTGCAACCCGGAAACCGTTTCCACTGACTACGACACTTCCGACCGTCTGTACTTCGAGCCGGTAACGCTGGAAGACGTGCTGGAAATCTGTCGCGTCGAGAAGCCAAAAGGCGTGATCGTTCAGTACGGCGGGCAAACTCCGCTGAAACTGGCACGTGCCCTGGAAGCTGCCGGCGTGCCGATCATCGGTACCAGCCCTGACGCCATCGACCGTGCCGAAGACCGTGAGCGCTTCCAGCAAATGGTCGAGCGCCTGAACCTGCGCCAGCCACCAAACGCGACCGTGCGCAGCGAAGATGAGGCCATCCGCGCAGCCAGCAAGATCGGCTACCCGTTGGTGGTGCGTCCGTCCTACGTACTGGGCGGCCGGGCGATGGAAATTGTCTACGAAGAAGAAGAACTCAAGCGCTACCTGCGTGACGCGGTGAAAGTGTCCAATGACAGCCCGGTGCTGCTGGACCACTTCCTCAACTGCGCCATCGAAATGGATGTGGATGCGGTTTGCGACGGTACCGACGTGGTGATTGGCGCGATCATGCAACACATCGAGCAGGCCGGCGTTCACTCCGGTGACTCCGCGTGCTCCCTGCCGCCGTACTCGCTGCCGCTGCACATCCAGGACGAGATGCGCGAACAGGTCAAGAAAATGGCCCTGGAACTGGGTGTGGTCGGCCTGATGAACGTACAGTTGGCGCTGCAAGGCGAAGACATCTACGTCATCGAAGTCAACCCGCGTGCTTCGCGTACCGTACCGTTTGTTTCCAAGTGCATCGGCGTGTCCCTGGCGATGATTGCCGCCCGTGTGATGGCCGGTAAGACCTTGAAGGAAATCGGCTTCACCAAGGAAATCATTCCGAACTTCTACAGTGTGAAAGAGGCGGTGTTCCCATTCGCCAAATTCCCTGGCGTGGACCCGATCCTGGGCCCAGAAATGAAGTCCACCGGTGAAGTGATGGGCGTGGGCGATACCTTTGGCGAAGCATTCGCCAAGGCCCAGATGGGTGCCAGCGAAGTGCTGCCGACCGGCGGTACTGCGTTTATCAGTGTGCGTGACGATGACAAACCACTGGTTGCAGGCGTGGCCCGTGATCTGATCAACTTGGGCTTCGAAGTCGTGGCCACCGCCGGGACCGCCAAGCTGATTGAAGCGGCTGGCCTGAAAGTGCGTCGCGTGAACAAGGTAACGGAAGGTCGTCCGCACGTTGTCGACATGATCAAGAATGACGAAGTCACCCTGATCATCAACACCACCGAAGGTCGCCAGTCGATCGCGGATTCCTACTCCATTCGTCGTAACGCCTTGCAGCACAAGATCTACTGCACCACCACCATTGCTGCTGGCGAAGCCATCTGTGAAGCGCTCAAGTTCGGTCCGGAAAAGACCGTGCGGCGCTTGCAGGATCTACACGCAGGATTGAAGGCATGATCAAATACCCTATGACTGTCCAGGGCGCCAAGGCCCTGGAAGAGGAGCACGCCCACCTGACCAAGGTCGTACGTCCAAAGCTGAGCCAGGACATCGGTACGGCCCGTGAGCTGGGTGACTTGAAAGAAAACGCCGAATACCACGCTGCTCGTGAGCAGCAGGGTATGGTCGAGGCGCGGATCCGTGACATTGAAGGGCGGATTCAGAATCAGGTCATCATTGATGTCACAAGCATTCCGCACACCGGCAAAGTGATTTTCGGTACCACTGTGGAAATCGCCAACGTCGAGACGGATGAGCGCGTGACTTATCACATCGTGGGTGAGGACGAAGCTGACTTCAAACTCGGCAAGATCTCCGTCGGTTCGCCGCTGGCCCGTGCCTTGATCGCCAAGGAAGAGGGTGACGTGGTCGCCGTCAAGACGCCTGGTGGCGTGATCGAGTACGAGATTGTCGAAGTTCGTCACATCTGAAAGACGGCGCCCGCTTCCAGCGGGCGCCATGCTTTGGCAGCTGGCCCAGATGCTCTGGGTTGGCGGTCTATGGCTGTTACACCTGGGTGTATTGCCGGTGCTGGGCGTGATTGGCCTGGCGCCGTTGCTGATTGATGAGATCGGCGGATTATTGAGTGCGCTGCTGGTGGGTTTTGCGGCGGCGTGCGTGATTCTCCAGGCATTGGTGCTGGTCAAGGCCGAGGGCTTGGGGAGTTTGTGGCGGGATATGCGTGGGCAGTTGCTGTTGATGGCGCTGTATGCGTGCGCAATGTATTGCGTGGTGCACGTATTGCTGCCGCAAGCGTTGCGCTGGCAGCTGTTCAGCTATCTTGTGCTAGGGTTTTCTGGCTTGGTGCTGGTAGTACAGCCGGCGCCAGGGTGGAGTGGCGGGGCGCGCGAAGCACGCCCGTGACCCTTGAATCATTTGAAGCGATGAACGTTCGACAATTGCTTGTTGGCGCTGAAATTCTTGCGATACAGCAGCGCCATCTTGCCGATGACCTGAACCAGGTCCGCTTTGCCCACCTTGCACAGTTCTGCAATGGCGGCCAGGCGCGCTTCGCGATCAAGGATATTGACCTTGATCTTGATCAGCTCGTGATCGCCTAATGCGCGTTCAAGTTCGGCTAACACACCTTCAGTCAAACCGTTGTCTGCCACAATCAGAACTGGTTTCAGATGGTGGCCAATGGATTTGTACTGTTTCTTCTGCTCTTGAGTGAGCGGCATAATCTGACCCCTGCGTCTGATCTTGTAAAAAGCGGCGGCCAGTTTACCCGAGCGAGTCCGGGACCGCCCAGTTAATCACGACCCGTTTTATTTTCGAGGTGGCCCGTGGCCCGTTCCAAAACTAGCCTTAAGTGGCTTCAAGAGCATTTCAACGATCCTTACGTCAAAAAGGCGCAGAAGGACGGTTACCGTTCACGGGCCAGTTACAAGCTGCTGGAGATCCAGGACAAGGACAAGTTGATCCGCCCGGGCATGAGCGTTATTGACCTAGGCGCCGCCCCGGGTGGCTGGTCCCAGGTGACCAGTCGTCTGATTGGTGGGCAGGGGCGTCTGATCGCGTCCGACATCCTGGAAATGGACAGCATTCCGGATGTGACCTTTGTTCATGGTGACTTCACCGAGGACGCCGTACTTGCGCAGATCCTTGAGGCGGTAGGAAATTCGCAGGTAGACCTTGTGATTTCCGACATGGCCCCCAATATGAGTGGATTACCGGCCGTCGATATGCCGCGCGCTATGTTCCTCTGTGAATTGGCGCTGGATTTGGCGGGTCGGGTTTTGCGTCCAGGTGGAGATTTCCTCGTGAAGGTCTTCCAGGGCGAAGGGTTTGACGAGTACCACAAGAACATCCGCAAGTTGTTCGACAAGGTGCAGACGCGCAAGCCTGACTCTTCCCGGGACAGGTCCAGGGAGCAGTATTTGCTGTGCCGCGGCTTCCGCGGTGTCGAGGGCGCTGCGAGCGAAGAGCGTTTTTGAGGAATTGGAGGTAGGCGATAGGTTTTTTTATATCGCTTTCGTCATGAAGCTTTACGAATATTGTGTAGTCAAAGTTTCACAAAGGGTTACAGACGGCGCCTGCCAGAGTTGTAGGTAATGTAGTAAGTTAGGCCGGTGAATATCATGCGAAGCGCGCGCCAGTAGCGGAGCTTGCTTCAGAGGGTAGTTAATTGAACGATATGGCAAAGAATCTGATCCTGTGGTTGATCATCGCGGCTGTCCTGGTGACGGTGATGAACAACTTCTCCAGCCCTAACGAGCCGCAGACCCTCAACTATTCCGACTTCATCCAGCAAGTTAAGGATGGCAAGGTCGAGCGCGTGGCGGTTGATGGCTACGTGATCACTGGCAAGCGCAACGATGGCGACAGCTTCAAGACCATTCGTCCGGCGATCCAGGACAATGGCCTGATCGGCGACCTGGTGGATAACAAGGTCGTCGTCGAGGGCAAGCAGCCTGAGCAGCAGAGCATCTGGACCCAGTTGCTGGTTGCCAGCTTCCCGATCCTGGTGATTATCGCCGTGTTCATGTTCTTCATGCGCCAGATGCAAGGCGGCGCGGGGGGCAAGGGCGGGCCGATGAGCTTCGGCAAGAGCAAGGCACGCCTGCTTTCCGAAGATCAGGTGAAAACGACCCTGGCTGACGTTGCAGGTTGCGACGAAGCCAAGGAAGAAGTCGGTGAGTTGGTCGAGTTCCTGCGCGATCCGGGCAAGTTCCAGCGCCTGGGCGGCCGTATCCCTCGCGGTGTACTGATGGTCGGTCCTCCGGGTACCGGTAAGACCCTGCTTGCCAAGGCGATTGCCGGCGAAGCCAAGGTGCCGTTCTTCACCATTTCCGGTTCCGACTTCGTCGAGATGTTTGTCGGCGTGGGTGCAAGCCGTGTGCGTGACATGTTCGAACAGGCCAAGAAACACGCGCCTTGCATCATCTTCATCGATGAAATCGACGCTGTTGGTCGTCATCGTGGTGCTGGCATGGGCGGTGGTCACGACGAGCGTGAGCAGACCCTCAACCAGTTGCTGGTGGAGATGGACGGCTTTGAAATGAACGATGGCATCATCGTGATTGCCGCCACCAACCGTCCTGACGTACTTGACCCGGCGCTGCTGCGTCCGGGCCGTTTCGACCGTCAGGTTGTGGTTGGCTTGCCAGATATCCGTGGCCGTGAGCAGATTCTCAAGGTCCATATGCGCAAAGTGCCAATGGGCGATGACGTGGCTCCGGGCGTGATTGCCCGTGGTACTCCTGGTTTCTCTGGTGCCGACCTGGCTAACCTAGTGAACGAGGCTTCGCTGTTCGCTGCCCGTACCGGCAAGCGTATCGTCGAGATGAAAGAGTTCGAACTGGCCAAAGACAAGATCATGATGGGCGCCGAGCGCAAATCCATGGTCATGTCCGAGAAAGAGAAGCAGAACACCGCTTATCACGAAGCCGGTCACGCCATTGTCGGTCGCGTCGTGCCTGAGCACGACCCGGTCTACAAAGTATCGATCATTCCTCGTGGTCGGGCGCTAGGTGTCACCATGTTCCTGCCGGAAGAGGATCGCTACAGCCTCTCCAAGCGCGCCTTGATCAGCCAGATTTGTTCGCTGTACGGCGGTCGTATCGCTGAAGAGATGACCTTGGGTTTTGACGGTGTAACCACCGGCGCGTCCAACGACATCATGCGTGCCAGCCAGATTGCGCGGAATATGGTCACCAAGTGGGGTCTGTCGGAAAAACTCGGCCCGCTGATGTATGCCGAGGAAGAAGGTGAAGTGTTCCTGGGTCGTGGCGGCGGCGGTCAAAGTGCCAGCTTCTCCGGCGAGACAGCCAAGCTGATCGACTCCGAAGTGCGCAGCATCATTGACCAGTGCTACGGCACGGCCAAGCAGATCCTGACCGATAACCGCGACAAGCTCGACGCCATGGCTGATGCCCTGATGAAGTACGAGACCATTGATGCCGAGCAGATCGACGACATCATGGCTGGTCGTACGCCTCGTGAGCCTCGTGATTGGGAAGGTGGTTCGGGTACTTCAGGCACGCCGCCAGTGGTACAGAACGAGCGCCCGGAAAACCCAATCGGCGGCCCGGCTGCCGACCTTTAAGGCTTGAAATGACTTCTGCGTTGCGCTCTACCCGGTTGCCTTGCGGCAGCCGGGTTCTTGATTTGGCCCGTACTCACGTTATGGGCATTCTCAATGTAACCCCTGATTCCTTTTCCGACGGTGGCCGCTTCAGTCAGCTGGATGCGGCATTGCGCCATGCAGCAGCGATGGTAGCTGCCGGTGCGACTCTGATTGATGTGGGTGGCGAATCGACTCGGCCAGGAGCGCGCGCTGTTTCCCCATTGGAGGAGATGGAGCGTGTTGCGCCGATTGTCGAGCGAATCCATCGCGAACTGGATGTAATCATTTCGGTAGACACCTCGACCCCTGCCGTCATGCGCGAAACCGCGCGGCTTGGGGCTGGGTTGATCAACGACGTGCGCTCGTTGCAGCGTGACGGCGCGCTGGATGCTGCTGCGGCCACTGGGCTGCCTGTCTGCCTGATGCATATGCTCGGCGAGCCCGGGACGATGCAGGACGCCCCGCACTACGACAACCTTGTTGAAGAAGTGACGGAATTTCTTGCAGCTCGCATTGCCCAATGCGCCGCTGCGGGGATTGCGCCTGAGCGGATCATTCTCGACCCCGGGTTTGGTTTTGCCAAAACCCTGCAGCACAACTTGAGCCTGTTCAAACATATGCAATCGCTGCATGCCCTTGGTCGTCCCCTGTTGGTTGGGGTGTCGCGCAAGAGCATGATAGGCATGGCCTTGAATCGTCCCGTGGGCGAGCGCCTGCATGGCGGGCTGGCCCTGGCGGCTTTGGCCGTTGCCAAGGGCGCGCGCATTCTGCGGGTGCACGATGTGGCCGAGACTGTTGACGTAGTGCGGATGATCGAAGCGGTAGAATCAGCCGAATAAGAATGATGGAGCACTTATGACAAAGAAATATTTTGGCACCGACGGTATTCGTGGTCGGGTCGGCGAGTTCCCGATCACTCCGGATTTCATGCTCAAACTGGGCTGGGCGGCCGGGATGGCCTTCCGCAGCATGGGGGCATGTCGCATCCTGGTCGGCAAGGACACTCGGATCTCTGGTTACATGTTCGAGTCTGCGCTGGAAGCGGGTCTTTCCGCTGCCGGGGCTGACGTGATGTTGCTGGGGCCGATGCCTACGCCGGCGATCGCTTACCTCACGCGTACCTTTCACGCTGAGGCTGGGATTGTGATCAGCGCTTCGCACAATCCCCATGATGACAACGGCATCAAGTTTTTCTCGGGCCAGGGCACCAAGCTGCCGGACGAGATCGAGCACATGATTGAAGAGCTGCTGGATGCGCCAATGACGGTCGTCGAGTCGAGCAAGCTGGGCAAGGTTTCGCGGATCAACGACGCTTCGGGTCGTTATATCGAATTTTGCAAAAGCAGCGTGCCTACCAGCACCAATTTTGCCGGGCTCAAGGTGGTCATCGACTGCGCCCATGGTGCGACCTACAAGGTTGCTCCCAGCGTATTCAAGGAATTGGGCGCCGAGGTCACAGTACTGTCGGCCCAGCCCAACGGCCTGAACATCAACGATAACTGCGGTTCTACCCACATGGGGCAATTGCAGGCGGCGGTATTGGCTGAACACGCGGACCTGGGTATTGCCTTTGATGGCGACGGTGACCGCGTGCTGATGGTCGATCATACCGGCGCCATCGTCGACGGTGACGACCTGTTGTTTATAATCGCTCGTGACCTGCATGAGCGTAACAAGCTGCAAGGCGGCGTCGTCGGTACCTTGATGAGTAACCTGGGGCTGGAGTTGGCCCTGGCAGACCTGGGGATTCCGTTTGTGCGCGCCAATGTTGGCGACCGCTACGTGATTGCCGAGCTGCTGGAGCGCAACTGGGTGGTCGGTGGCGAGAACTCGGGGCATGTCGTGTGCTTCCAGCACACCACCACCGGTGATGCGATCATCGCCGCGTTGCAGGTACTGCTTGCCTTGCGTCGCCGTGAGGAAAGCCTGGCCCAGGCGCGTCAGGCGCTGCGCAAGTGTCCTCAGGTGCTGCTCAATGTGCGTTTCTCGGGGGGTGAAAACCCTATCGAGCATCCGGCGATCAAGGAAGCCTGTGAGCGCGTTACCGTCGCGATGGCGGGCCGTGGCCGGGTCTTGTTGCGCAAGTCGGGGACCGAGCCTTTGGTGCGTGTCATGGTCGAAGGTGATGACGAAACACAGGTTCGCGGCTACGCCGAAGAGCTGGCAAAACTGGTAACTGAAGTTTGCGCCTGAATTCGGCTTGCCAGTGTTGATGCGGTTGGGTAACATCTGCGCCCACTTTGACCGACGAGGTACAGCATGCGTCGCACTATGGTAGCTGGTAACTGGAAGATGCACGGTACCCGCGCCAGTGTCGCTGAGCTGGTCAATGGCCTTCGTCACTTGGCCCTGCCGAGCGGTGTCGATATTGCGGTATTCCCGCCTTGCTTGCATATCAACCAAGTGGTTGATGGCTTGAAAGGCAAGTCGATCCAGATCGGCGCACAGAACTCCGCAGTAGAAGCCATGCAGGGTGCGTTGACCGGTGAGATTGCACCGAGTCAGCTGGTTGATGCGGGTTGTTCCTATGTGCTCGTTGGGCACTCCGAGCGCCGTCAGATGATGGGCGAGCGTGATGGGACACTCAATCGCAAGTTCGCAGCGGCACAGGCTTGTGGCCTGATTCCAGTGTTGTGCATAGGGGAGACCCTCGAGCAGCGTGAATCGGGTAAAACTCTTGAAGTTGTCTCGCGTCAGCTTGGCAGTATCATCGAGGAGCTGGGTGTCGGTGCCTTTGCAAAGGCAGTGATTGCTTACGAGCCGGTCTGGGCCATTGGCACCGGGCTGACTGCTACACCGCAACAGGCGCAGGATGTGCACGCAGCCATCCGCGCGCAGTTGGCGGCAGAGAATTCTGAGGTCGCGCAAGGTGTGCGGCTTCTATACGGCGGCAGCGTGAAGGCGGCCAATGCGGTCGAACTGTTCGGCATGCCGGATATCGATGGGGGGCTCATTGGTGGAGCTTCCCTGAATGCAGATGAGTTCGGTGCGATTTGTCGCGCCGCGGGAAACTGAGAAAATGCTGGAAACAGTCGTAGTCGTTTTTCATCTGTTGGGTGCACTGGGCGTTGTTGCCCTGGTATTGCTGCAACAGGGTAAAGGTGCGGACGCTGGTGCGTCTTTCGGGGCAGGTGCTTCAAATACTGTGTTCGGAAGCCAAGGTTCCTCTACCTTTCTTAGTAAGTTTACTGCTATACTTGCCGCCGGTTTCTTCATAACCAGCCTGGGGTTAGGTTACTTTGCTAAAGAGAAAGCTCATGTGCTGACTCAAGCAGGTTTGCCAGATCCAGCAGTGTTGGAAGTTCCAAAAGCAAAACCGGCTTCTGATGATGTCCCGGTGCTTCAAGAGCAAAAGTCGGCTACTCCAGCGACTGACGTGCCTCCAGCTCAAGAGCAGAAGTAAGAAGGTTGTAAACGCTGTATTGCCGAGGTGGTGGAATTGGTAGACACGCAACCTTGAGGTGGTTGTGCCCATAGGGTGTAGGGGTTCGAGTCCCCTTCTCGGTACCAATTATCAGGAGAGCCCGCTGTTGCGGGCTTTCTTGTAGGTGGAAGGTTACATTGACCCTGTAAGGGATCGGTCGTATACTTCCGCCCCAGCTTTGTCGCGGGGTGGAGCAGTCTGGTAGCTCGTCGGGCTCATAACCCGAAGGTCGTCGGTTCAAATCCGGCCCCCGCAACCAGTTTTAGCGGAGCCCCTTTTAAGGGGCTTTTTGTTAGCTGGACACTTTCAACGCCGCTGTTCGACGGCGTTTCAAGGATGGGCGTTTCGCCCATTTTTTTATTTTGCACAGCATGCACATACATGCACGAGGGGGTTCAGGTGTCGAGCAAGCTAGAAGAGTTGCAGGCCTTGCTGGCCCCGGTGGTCGTGGCCCTAGGCTATGAATGCTGGGGTGTTGAGTTTTCGGCTCAAGGTCGCCACTCAATGTTGCGCGTTTATATCGATAAAGAGGGCGGTGTGCTGGTGGACGATTGTGCCATCGTCAGCCGTCAGATCAGCGGTGTCCTGGATGTTGAAGATCCGATCGCCGTTGAATACACCCTCGAAGTTTCCTCGCCAGGCATGGAACGCCCACTGTTCACTATTGAGCAGTTTGCTAAATATGCCGGTGAACAAGTGAAGATCAAGCTGCGATCTCCTTTCGAAGGGCGACGCAACTTTCAGGGCCTTCTGCGCGGTGTAGAAGAACAGGATGTAGTGGTGCAGGTAGAAGACCACGAGTTCCTGTTGCCGATCGATATGATCGACAAGGCCAACATTATTCCCAGTTTTGACTGAGACGTGCCAGAAACTGCGGATCCCGCGGATCCAATGGCTTGCGAAAGGCGAGGCGTACGATGAGCAAAGAAGTACTGCTGGTTGTTGAGTCGGTATCCAATGAAAAGGGCGTACCGGCAAACGTGATTTTTGAAGCGCTGGAGCTGGCCCTGGCCACTGCTACCAAAAAGCGGTTTGAAGACGAAGTTGATCTGCGTGTGGAAATCAACCGCCACACCGGAGCCTATGAGACTTTCCGTCGCTGGACGGTCGTCGAAGAAGCCGATCTTGATGATCCGGCCATCGAAACCTGGCCAAGCAAGGTTGCGCAAACGCATCCTGGTGCCCAGGTTGGTGACGTCGTCGAGGAAAAGATCGAGTCCATCGAGTTCGGCCGCATCGCTGCACAGACTGCCAAGCAAGTCATCGTGCAAAAGGTCCGCGAAGCCGAGCGCGCCCAAGTTGTTGACGCCTATCGCGAGCGCCTGGGGGAAATCATCTCCGGCACCGTGAAAAAAGTGACCCGCGACAACGTGATCGTCGACCTGGGTAACAACGCAGAAGCGTTGCTGGCCCGTGAAGACATCATTTCCCGCGAAACCTTCCGTGTTGGCGTGCGTTTGCGTGCGCTGCTCAAGGAAATCCGCACTGAGAACCGTGGCCCTCAACTGATCCTGTCGCGTACTGCGCCAGAAATGTTGATCGAGCTGTTCCGTATCGAAGTGCCGGAAATTGCCGAAGGCCTGATCGAAGTCATGGCTGCGTCCCGCGACCCGGGTTCGCGTGCCAAGATCGCGGTCCGCTCCAAGGACAAACGCATCGACCCGCAAGGCGCTTGCATTGGTATGCGCGGTTCGCGCGTCCAGGCAGTGTCGGGCGAATTGGGCGGTGAGCGCGTGGATATCGTGCTGTGGGACGATAACCCTGCGCAGTTCGTGATCAACGCCATGTCCCCGGCCGAAGTTGCGGCAATTATTGTTGACGAAGATGCCCATGCAATGGACATCGCCGTTGGCGCAGACAATCTGGCCCAGGCCATCGGTCGTGGTGGTCAGAACGTGCGTCTGGCCAGCCAGTTGACTGGCTGGACCCTGAACGTCATGACCGAATCGGACATCCAGGCTAAGCAGCAAGCAGAAACCGGCGATATCCTGCGCAACTTCATCGACGAGTTGGAAGTCGACGAAGACCTGGCACAGGTGCTGGTAGATGAAGGCTTCACCAGCCTGGAAGAGATTGCCTACGTACCGGTGGAGGAAATGCTCAACATCGATGGCTTTGACGAAGACACCGTCAACGAGCTTCGCGCTCGGGCCAAGGATCGTTTGTTGACTAAAGCCATCGCTACTGAGGAAAAGCTGGCAGACGCCCATCCGGCCGAAGACCTGCTCTCGCTTGAGGGTATGGACAAGGATTTGGCGATGGAACTGGCGGTGCGCGGCGTAGTTACCCGCGAAGACCTGGCCGAGCAGTCTATTGACGACCTGCTCGACATCGACGGCATTGACGATGATCGTGCCGGCAAGTTGATCATGGCCGCCCGAGCCCATTGGTTCGAGTAATTAGGCGCGGCCTGAGGAGAGAAGTGCATGACGCAAGTCACGGTGAAACAACTGGCCGATGAGGTCAAAACACCGGTAGAGCGCCTGTTGCAGCAGATGCGTGAGGCAGGTCTGCCGCACACCGCCGCCGAGGAACATGTGAGCGACAGTGAGAAGCAATCGTTGCTGACTCACTTGAAAAGCAGCCACAAGGCGAAAGTGGAAGAACCGCGCAAGATTACATTGCAGCGCAAAACAACCAGCACCCTGCGGGTGGCTGGTAGCAAGAGCATCAGCGTTGAAGTGCGTAAGAAGAAAGTCTTCGTACAGCGCAGCCCGGAAGAAATCGAAGCCGAGCGCAAACGCGAGATGGACGAACGTCGCGCAGTAGAAAATGCTGCACGTCAGAAGGCTGAAGAAGAAGCCAAGCGTCGCGCCGAAGAAGAAGCGCGTCGCCAGCCTGCTGCTGCGCAATCCGCTACTGATGCAGTCGCCGCTCCTGCAGCGCCTGTTGAAGCTGTGCGTGAGGCTGCTCCGGTTGCCGCTGCGCCAGCACCTGCTGCTGACGCTCGCAAGCGCGACGAACCTCGTCGTCCGGACAAGCCACGTGCCGACGATAACAATCGTCGCAGTGGTGGTGGCGATGGCGAGCGTAAAAACGCTCCGCATCGTGCCTCGGTCAAAGAGAAAGCGCCTGCTCCACGCGTTGCGCCACGTACTACCGACGAAGAAAGCGATGGCTTCCGTCGCGGTGGTCGCGGCAAGGCCAAGCTGAAGAAACGCAACGCCCACGGTTTCCAGAGCCCAACCGGCCCTGTCGTGCGTGATGTGCAGATCGGTGAGACCATCACGGTTGGCGATTTGGCCAATCAGATGTCGGTCAAGGCTGCTGAAATCATCAAGTTCATGTTCAAACTGGGTACTCCAGCGACCATCAACCAGGTGCTTGACCAGGAAACTGCTCAACTGGTAGCCGAAGAACTGGGCCACAAAGTGACCCTGGTCAGCGACACCGCCCTGGAAGACTCCCTGGCCGAGTCCCTTAAGTTTGAAGGCGAGACCTTCTCCCGTGCGCCAGTCGTGACCGTAATGGGCCACGTTGACCATGGTAAGACCTCGCTGCTCGACTACATCCGTCGTGCCAAGGTAGCTGCCGGCGAAGCCGGTGGTATCACCCAGCACATCGGTGCATACCACGTTGAAACCGAGCGCGGCATGGTCACCTTCCTTGACACCCCAGGTCACGCCGCGTTTACCGCAATGCGTGCCCGTGGTGCCAAGGCGACCGACATCGTGATCCTGGTAGTTGCAGCGGACGACGGCGTAATGCCGCAGACCATTGAAGCTGTCCAGCACGCCAAGGCCGCTGGTGTTCCACTGGTTGTTGCCGTGAACAAAATCGACAAGCCGGGCGCTGATCTTGATCGCATCCGTAGCGAACTGTCGGTTCACGGTGTGACTTCCGAAGAGTGGGGCGGTGATACGCCGTTCGTTTCGGTTTCGGCGAAGGTCGGTACTGGCGTAGACGAACTGCTCGAAGCTGTTCTGCTGCAAGCCGAAGTCCTGGAACTCAAAGCAACCCCATCGGCCCCGGGTCGTGGTGTTGTGGTTGAATCGCGTCTCGACAAAGGTCGTGGCCCGGTTGCTACCGTTCTGGTTCAAGACGGTACCCTGCGCCAAGGCGACATGGTGCTGGTCGGTTCGAACTATGGCCGTGTACGTGCCATGCTCGACGAGAACGGCAAGCCAATCAAGGAAGCGGGTCCATCCATCCCTGTCGAGATCCTCGGCCTGGACGGTACCCCGGACGCTGGCGACGAGATGAGCGTTCTGTCGGACGAGAAGAAAGCCCGTGAAGTGGCTCTGTTCCGTCAAGGCAAGTTCCGCGAAGTCAAACTGGCCCGTGCTCACGCCGGCAAGCTGGAAAACATCTTCGAGAACATGGGCCAGGCAGAGAAGAAGACGCTCAACATCGTCCTCAAATCTGACGTCCGTGGTTCCCTCGAAGCGTTGAACGGCGCCTTGAACGGCCTGGGTAACGACGAAGTGCAAGTGCGTGTTGTCGGTGGCGGTGTCGGTGGTATCACCGAGTCCGACGCCAACCTGGCACTGGCTTCCAACGCTGTACTGTTCGGCTTCAACGTGCGTGCCGATGCTGGCGCACGGAAGATCGTCGAGCAGGAAGGCCTGGACATGCGTTACTACAACGTCATCTACGACATCATCGAAGACGTCAAGAAGGCCCTCACCGGCATGCTTGGCAGTGACGTCCGGGAAAATATCCTGGGTATCGCCGAAGTTCGTGACGTGTTCCGTTCGCCGAAGTTCGGCGCGATCGCCGGTTGCATGGTTATCGAAGGTACTGTGCACCGTAACCGTCCAATCCGTGTACTGCGTGAAGACATCGTTATCTTCGAAGGCGAGCTGGAATCCCTGCGCCGCTTCAAGGATGACGCTTCTGAAGTACGTGCCGGCATGGAATGCGGTATTGGCGTCAAGAGCTACAACGACGTCAAGCCTGGCGACAAGATCGAAGTTTACGAGAAGGTCCAGGTTGCTCGCAGCCTCTAACTCGCGCACTTCAGGAGCCACGCCGCGTGTGGGCATGCAAATGCCCCGCGCTGTGTCCGGACTCTAAACGCAACGCCCGGTCTGACTTTTGTCAGGCCGGGCGTTTGCCGCTTTCAGACCCCACGGATTTCACCGTGTGGCAGTAACAGGTAACAAGACATGGCAAAAGAATACAGCCGTACCCAACGTATCGGCGATCAGATGCAGCGCGAGCTGGCCCAACTGATCCGTCGCGAAGTCAAAGACCCGCGCGTTGGCCTGGTCACCATCACTGCTGTTGAAGTGAGCCGTGACGTCGGTCACGCGAAGATCTTCATCACCGTGATGGGCCAGGACAATAGCGAAGAGATCGCACAAAGCATCAAGGTGCTCAACTCCGCCGCAGGTTTCCTGCGTATGCAGTTGGCCCGCGAGATGAAGCTGCGTAGCGTGCCCCAATTGCACTTCCACTACGACGAAAGCGTCGTGCGTGGTGCGCATCTGTCGGCCCTGATCGAGCGTGCAGTGGCTGAAGACAATCAGCATCCGTCCACACCTGAAGACGCCAAGGAGTAAGCGGTGGCTCAGGTCAAACGTATCCGTCGTAACGTCAGCGGCATCATCCTGCTCGACAAGCCCATTGGCTTTACCTCCAATGCCGCTTTGCAGAAGGTCCGCTGGCTGCTCAATGCCGAGAAGGCCGGGCACACCGGTAGCCTCGATCCCTTGGCGACTGGCGTATTGCCATTGTGCTTTGGCGAGGCTACCAAGTTCTCCCAATACCTGCTCGATTCGGACAAGGGTTACGAAACCCTGATGCAACTGGGCAAGACCACCACCACAGCTGATGCCGAAGGTGATGTTCTGCAGGTTCGCGACGTGACCGTTGGTCGTGCAGATATTGAGGCCGCCTTACCCGCTTTTCGTGGGCAAATCAGTCAGATACCGCCGATGTACTCGGCTCTCAAGCGTGATGGCCAGCCTCTTTACAAGCTGGCACGTGCGGGCGAAGTAGTGGAGCGTGAACCGCGTTCTGTTACTATTGCGCGCTTGGAATTGCTCGCCTGTGAAGGCGACACTGCCCGTTTGGCCGTGGACTGCAGCAAAGGCACCTATATCCGTACCCTAGTGGAAGATATTGGTGAACAGCTCGGTTGCGGCGCGTACGTTGCAGAACTGCGACGCACCCAGGCAGGTCCTTTCACCTTGGCCCAGACGGTCACGCTGGAAGAGTTGGAAGCCGTGCATGCCGAAGGCGGCAACGAAGCAGTTGATCGCTTCTTGATGCCATCGGACAGCGGTTTGCTGGATTGGCCATTGCTGCACTTCTCGGAGCACAGCGCGTTCTACTGGCTTAACGGCCAACCGGTACGCGCTCCGGATGCGCCGAAGTTCGGCATGGTGCGGGTACAAGATCACAACGGTCGCTTTATCGGTATCGGTGAAGTGAGCGAAGACGGGCGCATCGCGCCGCGTCGGCTGATTCGGTCAGAATGACCGAACGAGTGTGGCTGTTAACAGGCACGGTCAACACTCATTTTTAGATACAGGGATTTGTCCCTGGCCTGTTGAAACTGCCCTTTGGGTGGTTTCCTGAAAAAAGGATTGCCTCATGGCTCTCGACGTTCAAGAAAAAGCACAAATCGTAGCTGACTATCAGCAAGCTGTTGGTGACACTGGTTCGCCAGAAGTGCAAGTTGCACTGCTGACCCACAACATCAACAAGCTGCAAGGTCACTTCAAGGCCAACGGTAAAGATCACCACTCCCGTCGTGGTCTGATCCGCATGGTAAACCAGCGTCGTAAGCTGCTGGACTACCTGAAAGGCAAGGATCTGGGTCGTTATCAGGCTCTGATCGGTCGCCTGGGTCTGCGTCGCTAATCAGCGATTGCGCTAGAGGTTGGTTGTTTGCCGTGTGTCAGTGGGATTCCCGCTGGCCCATGGCAGGCTCCCAGCCTCAAGTTTTATCTGGATACACGTTTTACCCAGGACAAGGGTTGGGCCGATTCCCGACATTGCCCAAGAATTTCGCAAGAAGACAAGTTCCCCAAGAGCCACAAAGAAGGTAGGACACCGTGAACCCGGTAATCAAAAAATTCCAGTTCGGTCAGTCGACCGTTACCCTCGAGACAGGCCGTATCGCCCGTCAGGCCTCCGGCGCAGTGCTGGTCACCGTTGACGACGACGTCAGCGTATTGGTGACCGTCGTTGGTGCCAAGCAAGCCGATCCAGGCAAGGGTTTCTTCCCTCTGTCTGTTCACTACCAGGAAAAGACTTACGCTGCCGGTAAGATCCCTGGCGGTTTCTTCAAGCGTGAAGGCCGTCCTTCCGAGAAGGAAACCCTGACTTCCCGACTGATCGACCGTCCGATCCGTCCGCTGTTCCCAGAAGGCTTCATGAACGAAGTGCAGGTTGTCTGCACCGTTCTGTCCACCAGCAAGAAAACCGATCCGGACGTCGCTGCGATGATCGGTACCTCGGCTGCCCTGGCCATCTCCGGCATTCCGTTCGATGGCCCGATCGGCGCAGCTCGTGTTGCGTTCCACGAAAGCACCGGCTACCTGCTGAACCCGACTTACGAGCAACTGAAAGCTTCGAGCCTGGACATGGTCGTTGCCGGTACCTCGGAAGCCGTGTTGATGGTTGAATCGGAAGCCAAAGAGCTGACCGAAGACCAGATGCTGGGCGCCGTGCTGTTTGCTCACGACGAGTTCCAGGTTGTGATCAACGCCGTTAAAGAACTGGCTGCCGAAGCCGCCAAGCCGACCTGGACCTGGGCTCCTCAGCCAGAAGCCACCGAACTGCTGGGCGCTATCCGCTCCGAGTTCGGCGCACAGATCTCCGACGCCTATACCATCACCATCAAGGCCGACCGTTATGCTCGCCTGGGTGAGTTGAAGGACCAGGTTGTTGCCAAGTTGTCCGGTGAAGAAGGCCAACCTTCCTCCAGCGAAGTCAAGGCTGCATTCGGCGAAATCGAATACCGCACCGTTCGCGAAAACATCGTTAACGGCAAGCCACGTATCGACGGCCGTGACACCCGCACCGTGCGCCCGCTGAACATCGAAGTCGGCGTCCTGCCGAAGACTCACGGTTCGGCTCTGTTCACCCGTGGTGAAACCCAGGCTCTGGTAGTCGCGACCCTGGGCACCGCCCGTGACGCACAACTGCTGGACACCCTGGAAGGCGAGAAAAAAGACCCGTTCATGCTGCACTACAACTTCCCGCCGTTCTCGGTGGGCGAGTGTGGTCGCATGGGTGGTGCTGGTCGTCGCGAAATCGGTCACGGCCGTCTGGCCCGTCGTTCGGTCCAGGCCATGCTGCCTGCCGCTGACGTGTTCCCATACACCATCCGTGTTGTGTCGGAAATCACCGAGTCCAACGGTTCCAGCTCCATGGCTTCCGTTTGCGGTGCTTCCCTGGCTCTGATGGACGCTGGTGTGCCGATGAAGGCGCCGGTTGCCGGTATCGCCATGGGTCTGGTTAAAGAAGGCGAGAAGTTCGCCGTCCTGACCGACATCCTGGGTGACGAAGACCACCTGGGCGACATGGACTTCAAAGTAGCCGGTACCGCCAAAGGTGTGACCGCGCTGCAGATGGACATCAAGATCAAAGGCATCACCGAAGAGATCATGGAGATCGCCCTGGGCCAAGCCCTGGAAGCGCGCCTGAACATCCTCGGCCAGATGAACCAGATCATTGGTCAGTCCCGCACCGAGCTGTCGGAAAATGCTCCGACCATGATCGCGATGAAAATCGACACCGACAAAATCCGTGATGTTATCGGTAAAGGCGGCGCGACCATCCGTGCGATCTGTGAAGAAACCAAGGCCTCGATCGATATCGAAGACGACGGTTCGATCAAGATCTTCGGCGAAACCAAGGAAGCGGCTGAAGCAGCACGTCAGCGCGTACTGGGTATCACCGCGGAAGCCGAGATCGGCAAGATCTACGTCGGTAAGGTTGAGCGCATCGTCGACTTCGGCGCATTCGTCAACATCCTGCCTGGCAAGGATGGCCTGGTTCACATCTCTATGCTGAGCGACGCTCGCGTTGAGAAAGTGACCGACATCCTGAAAGAAGGCCAGGAAGTGGAAGTGCTGGTACTGGACGTGGACAACCGCGGCCGTATCAAGCTGTCCATCAAGGACGTAGCAGCAGCCAAGGCTTCGGGCGTTTAATTACTCCCAGGCTTCACGCTGAAAAAGAGGACTCTTCGGAGTCCTTTTTTTATGGCTTTGGGAAAGTGACGGTAAATCAGCCGTTTAGCCAAGGGCAAAAGCCGCAACTTGCATGCAGGCTTGAAGGTCTTCATGCAAGTTGCACGATTCCGAAAAAGTCGAATTTTGTTAACTTGTTGTTTTATAAGGATTTATTTTAGTGTTTAGACTTGGCACACTGCCTGCAATATTCCTGTTAACGCTGCAGCATCAAGGTTCACACACTGCAGACTTTCAATAAAACAGGAGTTACTCGTATGAAGAAGTTCGCTCTCGCTACTGCTACCGCTCTGACCCTGGCCATGGGTGCTAACGTGGCCTTTGCCCAGACTTCCCAAGCTCCAATGACCCTGGCGGCTGGTGAAGCCACCAAGGCAAAAGAAAGTGTTTCGGATACTTGGATTACCACCAAAGTTAAGTCTGATCTGCTGACCGAAAAAGGCATTCCTGGTTCGGACATCAAGGTTGAAACCAACAAAGGTGTGGTTTCCCTGTCGTCGACTGTAGCTATTTCGGATTCGCAGAAAGCAACCGCAGTAGCGATCACCAAGAAAATCAAAGGTGTAACCGCAGTTTCTGCTGACGGCCTGCTGGCTGGCGGCGCTACCAAGGCAGACAACATCGACAAAACCAAAAGCGCAGCAGCAGGCGCCAAAGAGACCACTTCGGATACTTGGATCACCACCAAGGTGAAAGCTGACCTGGTAACCGAGAAAGGCATTCCTGGTACCGACATCAAAGTCGAAACCAACAAGGGCGTGGTTTCCCTGTCCTCTTCGGTCGCTGTGACTGAAGCGCAGAAAACCACTGCGGTGAATATCACCAAGAAAATCAAGGGCGTTAAAGCTGTATCGGCCGACGGCCTGAAAGCAGAGTAACGCGTAACAGCTCGACTGGACCCAGGCGGCCGAGAGCGAGGCAGATATCCGCTCGATGCACCTTACAGGTTCATGCGACCGACCACAGGGATGTGGTCACTACGGGCCCCGGCACTTGTGTCGGGGCCCGTTTTATTGTGGGTTGCAGATTATGGAGAGCAAATGTGGGAGCTGGCTTGCCTGCGATAGCGGTGGTTCAGCCAGCCTATTTGCTGCTGATACACCGCCATCGCAGGCAAGTCAGCTCCCACATTCAGATCTCTGGTGCCTGGTAGTTACTCGGCATCCAGATGCATGGGTGTGACAACCCGGCCATCTTTCTCGGCCTGCCCCAGGTTGGCATCAATGAAGTACACCCGGTCATCTTCCAACTGGCCCTTGTCGACCAGATAGTCCTTGATAGTACTGGCACGGTCCTGGCCCAGTTGGCGTAGCAGCACGTCGCTGCCGCTCCAGAACTTGATCACGCCGTCGCGCAGCTTCGCCGAGCGCTCATCGCTGCCCAGGTCTTTCCACTCAGCCGGTGGCTGCTGCTTCAAGCGGGTGCGATAGATGCCTTCGAGCAGCGGGGCTTTTTCCTTCTCAGGTACTACAAGCAACGACGCCTGGGCTGGGACTTTGTCGCCACGACGCTGGAGAATCTTGTAGTAGTTGTACTGATACTCGCGCTCAAGCCGCTCGGCCGCCAGGAACGGACCGTCGCTGCTGGCTGCCGCGGTGCCCTCGATCTCCAGGCGCAGCGCAGGGCGCTCCTTGAGGGCCTTCGCAAGGCTGTCCAGGGCCGACTCGGCGTCCTTGCTCAGTGCGCTGGAGCCTGCGGCGAACGACACGTTGCCCAGGTCCTGCGCGCCACCACCGGTTACCAGCCCGCCAATAAACTTGAACGGTGCCGTCGCCGCACGCACTACCAGGTTGCGCAAGGTTTGCCAGACAATCGGCATCACGCTGAATTGCGGGTTGTTCAAGTCGCCGGTCACTGGCAACTCGATGGAGATCTTGCCGTCGGAGTCCTTGAGCAGGGCGATTGCCAAGCGGATCGGCAGGTCTACTGCATCCGCGCTGTCGACCTTCTCACCCAGCTGCAGTTGCTCCACTACCACCTTGTTCTCGGCCTTCAACTGGCCCTTGGTGATCACGTAGTGCAGATCCAGGTTGAGCCGGCCTTTGCGGATGCGGAACCCGGCGAACTTGCCGGAATACGGTGTCAGGGTGGTCAGCTCGACGCGTTTGAAGCTGGTGGCGATATCCAGCGCGGCCATCGGGTCAAACGGGTTCACGCTGCCCTTGATGGTCACAGGCGCATAGCGGTCGACCTTACCCTTGATATCGACACTGGCCGGCTTGGCCTGGCGGCTGTCGATGGTGCCGATCTGTCCATTGAGCTGCTGGATCGCCGTGGCGAAGTTCGGCGTAAGGCTGAAGTCGGCAAAGTTTGCCGAGCCATCGTTGATCGCGATCTGGCCGATCCGGATGCCCAGGGGCTTTTCGTTGCTCGCGCTGGATTTGGCGGCTGATTTGGCACCGCTGTCGGCCGGTTGCGGGATCAGCAGGTCGTCGACGTTGGTGGTGCGATCATCGTTGATCATAAAGCGCGCATAGGGTTGCAGCAGGTTGATCTTGTCGATCGACAGGCTGTTGCCGTGCTGGTAGTTCAAGCCTTCGACCACCAGGCGCTGCCACTTGAGAAAGTCGCGAGTCTTGAGGGTGTCGAGGGTGTGCAGTTGATCCACTTGCGCACGGCCGGTGATCTGCAGCGCGAGGGGCTCGGTACTCTTGAGGTTCACATCGAGGTTGCTGCCCAGCATGCCGCTACGCAGTTCCAGGCGGATAAAGGGGCTGATATAGGATTGGGCGACCCGCAGGTCGATATCCTTGGTGTCGACTTTCAACTTGGCGCTGACTGGGTTCAGGTTGACCTGGCCGCTTGCCTGGATCTTGCCCTGCTTGCCCAGGCCACTGTCGATCTTCAATGTGAAGGGGCTTTGATTGAGGCTGTCGAAGTCTTGTACATCGACATTCAGCGGGCCCAGTTCTAGCGCCACAGCGGGTTTTACCTGGCGATCGGCCAAGTGCACCTGGTAGTTGCGCAGTTGCACATCCTTGAGCAGTACTTGCCAAGGCTTGCTCGGAGCTGCCGGTGCGGGTTTGGGCGAGTCGGCGGTGGCGGGGGCCGTTGCTGGCTCAGGCTTGGTGGCCGGCTTGCTTGGCTGACTGGCGAACAGTTTCTGCCAGTCCAGTTGGCCGTCGGCTTCACGGGCGGCCCAGGTTTCGAGTTTGTTACTGCGGACCTTGCCTACGACCACTTGCTGCTTGGCCAGGTCGATCGAGGTTTCGCTGACATCCAGGCGTTCCAGGCGCGCCAGTGGCCGCCCATCCGGGGCCTTGATTGCGAACGGCGCGATGCTCGCGGAGAGGTTGGTCAGGTTCAGTTCGGTTTCTTTGGCCAGGTTCAGCTTGTAGTCGGTACTGAAGTTGAGGATGCCGTCTTCCAGGACCAGAGGCAGGGCGTCCCGTACGTAGGGCCACCAGACCTTCATTTTGCCATCGGTGACCTTGAGCTTACCTTCGGACGCGACCGGCACCAGGCTGAAATTGCCGGTCCAGTCGATCTTGCCGCCTTCGGGGCCGGCAGCGACCAGGGTCATGTCGGCATTGTCTTCGGGCAGGGTGCTGAGGTTTTTCAGCTCAAAGTCGAGTTTGTCGTAGAGGAACTCGATAGGCTCGCTGGGGCGCACGTCTTCAAAGTGCACGTAGCCTTCGGCCAGCTTGATGCGTTCGATACGTAGCGGGAACGGTTTGCTGTCGGGGTCATCGGGGGTCGGCTCGCTCGGCGGCACTTTGAACAGTTGCGCCAGGTTGAGCGTGCCGGCTTTGTCGAAGAGGATTTCGGTCTTGGGCTTGTCCAGTTGCACATCGGCCAGGTGCAGGGCGCGTGTCCAGAGGCTGTCGATCTGCAGGTTGGCGTAGAGACGCTCAAAACCCACTTGCTCTTTGCCGGGCTCGCCGATTTTCAGGCCCCAGAGGGTCAGCTCCAGGCTGAACGGGTTGAGCTCGATACGCTCGATACGGGCCGGTACCGTGGCGTAGTTGGCCAACTGCTGGTTGGCCACGCGAAGCGCAATACCGGGCAGAATCAGGAAGCCCAGCAAGCTGTAGAGTGCAAGGGCGGTCAGCAAGGCGCCTGCGGCGCGAATCAATCCTTTGGGCATGTGTGACGCCATCTATATCAATCGGAGTGCCTTGGAGTATGGCACGGGTTTGCGGTTCCGAAGAACCGCACCTTTATTACGCCAGGCCAGACCTTTCAGGACAATCCTACAGTTGCAGAATCAGGGTCTTGAGTGGGGGCTGTTGGTCTTGTGAGGGAAAGTCAGCGCCGGGTGTCATCACTTTCCAGTCGCGTACAGGCCGGCCGGCCTTTTCAGCGCAGCGCAAAACCTGCTCGCGCCAGTCGTCCATGCTGACTTTTGCCAGGTTGTTGCAGCAGATCAGTACGCCATTGTCCGCAGTGGCCAGCAATGCCGGCTTGAGCAGGCTTTGGTAGTCACGCAACAGGTCCACGGTTCCAAAGGCGCTCTTGGCCCACGCCGGAGGGTCGAGCAACACCAGGTCATATTGACGTTGTTCCAGGCGCGGGTAGCTCGGCAGTTTTTGCCCGCGACGCTGGGTGATCGGCAGCCCGGCCAGTTGACGGATTGCCGGGAAGTAATCGGACTGTACAAACGTCATGGGGGGCAGTTGTGGGTTCAACTCGCCGTTTTCGCGACCGACTGCCAGGTTACCCTCGGCAAAGTCCAGGTTGCACACTTCGCGGGCCCCACCGGCCGCCGCGCTGAGGCCCACGCCGCAGGTGTAGGCAAACAGGTTGAGCACGCTTTTGCCGGCACTGTGGGCCTTGACCCAGCCGCGGGTGTTGCGCAGGTCCAGGAACAGCAGCGGGTCTTGCCCCGGGTGGCGACCGCGCACGCGATAGTTCAGGCCCCATTCATGGCCAACCAAGTCTTCCAGGGCTGCGGGTTCGGCGCGGTACACCGTGTCTTCACGGTCGATACGCGAGTTGCCTCGGGATCGGTCGTTGTAGACCAGCAGCAATTCCAGCCCGAGGAATTGGTTGATCATAAGGTGCAATTGCAGCAGCGCATCGCCGTCCAGGGACTGGTGGAAGCTTTGCACCATCAATTGCGGGCCGTAGCGGTCGATGGTCAAGCCGCCGGCGCCTTCCTGGCTGCCATGGAACAGCCGATAGCAATCGGTACCTTGGGCATGTAGCTCGGCGAGCAGGTCTTGGCGGTGATCGAGGGCGGCGCGCAGCGCCTGATTCAGGGACGACATGGAGCGCGCCTTGCTGGGGAATTGAAGCGCGCAAGTTTAACAGCTCCCGTGGGTCCCGGCTTTTGTAGGAGCGGGCTTGCCCGCGAAAAACTCAATATCGCCGCGTTTCTTCAGGCGTATTGCGTCAGCGTTGACGATTTTCGCTGGCAAGCGAGCTCCAAGGTGGGGTGTTACAAAAGGCCCATGCGCCTGTGGGCGCGCTGCACCGAGCCATTGCGCATCGCCCAGCGTAGTAGTGGCGCGCTGCGCCTGACCCCGGCGCGAATCAGTTGGCGCTGCAGCGGGCTTTGTTGTTGGCCAAGCATGTCGTTGGCCCAGTCCGGAAGCAGATCGATACCCGCTTGCATCATCAGCGCGCCGAACGGCTTGGCCAGGGTGCTGGGTGCCGGGGCATTGAGCAGCAGGCGCAGTACTTCGCGGCTGCGCTCGTCACACAGCAGTTGTGGACGAATTCGCTGCAGATAATCCGAAATTTCCTGCCGTGAGCGCGGCACATGCCGAGCGCCCAGCTGTTCGGCGACCAGGGCTATTTCGCTGTAGTAGCGGTCCTGATCCCTGGGCGATAAATCCGGGTTTTTGTAGCGCAGGTGCGCCGCGAGAAAGCTGCTGACTTCGGCGACGTGGACCCAGGTCAGCAATTCGGGATCGCTGGCCGCGTAAGGACGCCCGTCAGGTGCATGCCCGACCACTTGCAGGTGGATGGTGCGCACCTTTTCGATCAGCCATAACGCGTCGCGGCGTGAGCCAAAGGTGGTACCGGAAATAAACTGCGAAGTGCGGCGCAACCGCCCGAGCATGTCCTGGCGAAAATTCGAATGGTCCCACACGCCGGCCAACGCCAAGGGGTGCAGCGCCTGCAACATCAAGGCGCTGATGCCACCGATCAGCATGCTGCTGAAGTCGCCATGGACCTTCCAGCTTACCGAGCCCGGCCCGAACAGCCCTGGGTCGCCCTTGGGGCTTTCCAGGTCCAGGTTGCCCAGGGACAGGCCCGTCAGGCTCATCAACTGGGATTCGATACGGTTGCGCAAAAATTCCATGGCGGTTTGGGGGGTCCTATCGGTTCAGGCGCTTGTCGATCAGGCCGTCGACCACACTGGGATCGGCCAGGGTCGAGGTATCGCCCAGGCTGTCCAGCTCGTTGCAGGCGATCTTGCGCAGGATACGCCGCATGATCTTGCCTGAGCGGGTTTTGGGTAAGGCCGGCGCCCATTGGATCAGCTCAGGCTTGGCGAAACTACCGATTTCCTTGCTGACCAGTTCCAGCAGGTGCTTTTTCAGCTCATCGCTGGGCTCGACGCCATTCATCGGTGTGACAAAGGCATAGATGCCCTGGCCCTTGAGGTCGTGGGGATAGCCGACGACAGCGGCCTCGGCCACCTTGTCATGCAGCACCAGTGCGCTTTCCACCTCGGCGGTGCCGATGCGATGGCCGGAGACGTTGATCACATCATCGATACGCCCGGTGATCCAATAGTCGCCATCCTCGTCGCGCCGTGCGCCGTCGCCGGTAAAGTAATAGCCGGGGTAGGGCTTGAAGTAGGTGTCGACCATCCGCTGCGGGTCGCCATACACGCTACGGATCTGCCCCGGCCAGCTGGCTTTGATCGCCAGGACGCCACTGCCGGCGCCGTTGATTTCCTTACCCTGCTCGTCGAGCAAGACCGGCTGTACCCCAAACATCGGCTGGGTCGCACAGCCAGGCTTGATGCGCTGGGCGCTGACCAGCGGGCTGAGCATGATGCCGCCGGTCTCGGTCTGCCACCAGGTATCGACAATCGGGCAGCGCTGTTCGCCGACGGCATTGAAATACCACTCCCAGGCCTCCGGGTTGATCGGCTCGCCGACACTGCCGAGCAATCTCAGGCTGGCCCTGGACGTGCTCTCCAGCGGGCCATGGCCCTCACGCATCAGGGCCCGCAGGGCGGTGGGCGCGGTGTAGAAGATATTCACCTGATGTTTGTCGATCACTTGCCAGAAGCGCGAGCTGTCCGGATAGCTCGGTACTCCCTCGAACATCAGGGAGGTAGCGCCATTGGCCAGAGGCCCGTACACGATGTAACTGTGGCCGGTAACCCAGCCGACATCGGCGGTGCACCAGAACACTTCGCCCTCGCGATAATCGAGCACGTACTTGAAGGTCATCGCCGCTTGCAACAGATAGCCGCCGGTGGTGTGCAGCACGCCCTTGGGCTTGCCGGTACTGCCGGATGTATAGAGGATAAACAGCGGGTCTTCGGCATCCATCGGCTCGGGCGGGCATTCGCCGCTGACCGCGTCAACGGCCTGTTGATACTTGAGGTCGCGCCCCTCGGTCCAGGCCACGGCGGCGCCAGTGCGTTCCACCACAAGTACCGTCGTGACATTTGGGCAACTGGCCAAGGCCTTGTCGACATTCTGTTTCAGCGCCACGGGCCTGCCGCCGCGCACGCCTTCATCGGCAGTGATCACCGTGCGGCAGTCGGCATCCAGAATGCGGTCGCGCAAGGCGTCCGGTGAGAACCCGCCAAACACCACCGAGTGCACCGCGCCAATCCGCGTACAGGCCAGCATCGCGTAGGCGGCCTCGGGAATCATCGGCATGTAGATACACACCCGATCGCCTTTCTTCACCCCACGGCTTTTCAGCACATTGGCCAGGCGGCTGACGTGTTGATGAAGTTGGCGGTAGGTGATTTTGGAAGAGTTTGCAGGATCGTCGCCTTCCCAGATAAAGGCCGGCTGATCGGCACGTTGCGCCAGGTGTCGGTCAATGCAGTTGTAGCTGACGTTTAACTGGCCGCCGGCAAACCACTGTGCGGCGCCGGTGTTGATATCGCAGTGTTGGACGGTCTGCCAGGGCGTGATCCAGTCGAGCAAGGCCTTGGCCTGTTCGGCCCAGAAAGTATCGGGGTGTTCGATGGATTGACGATAGAGGCGCTGGTAGTCCGCTTGACTGAGTTGCGCCGAACGGCGCACGGCATCGGCATGGGGAAACTGGCTGATATCGAACATACAGGGATCCTTATTCTTGTTATGGCCACAAGAGCATAAACGGCTCCCTATAGGAGCCGTTTATGCAGGTTCAATCCCTGATTGTAGTGCCGATCACTTCAACCGCGGTGACGCCCACGGAAGTAGTTGATCAGGCCCTGGGTCGAGGCATCTTCGGCCGAGGTTTCCTCAGCGCCTGTCAGGCGGTTGTAGACGCCCTTGCCCAGTTCCTTGCCCAGCTCCACGCCCCATTGGTCAAAGGCGTTGATGCCCCAGATGACGCTCTGCACGAACACCTTGTGCTCATACATCGCCACCAGTGCGCCCAAGCGACGCGGGCTGATCCGTTCGACCACCAGGGTGTTGCTCGGGCGGTTGCCTGGAATCACTTTGTGTGGCGCCAGTTTCTGCACTTCTTCCTCGGCCATGCCTTTGTCACGCAGTTCGGCTTCGGCTTCGCTGCGGGTCTTGCCGAGCATCAGCGCTTGGCTCTGGGACAGGCAGTTGGCATACAGCCACTGGTGATGGTCGGAGACCGGGTTGAAGCTGACGATCGGCACAATGAAGTCGGCCGGGATCAACTGGGTGCCCTGGTGCAGCAACTGGTGGTAAGCGTGCTGGCCGTTGCAGCCCACGCCGCCCCAGATCACCGGGCCCGTGTCGACTGCGACCGGTTTACCGTCCTGGCGCACGCTTTTGCCGTTGGATTCCATGTCCAGCTGTTGCAGGTGCTTGGTGATGTTACGCAGATAGTGGTCGTACGGCAGGATCGCATGGCTCTGCGCGCCCCAGAAGTTGCCGTACCACACACCCAGCAGGCCCAGCAGCACGGGCATGTTCTGCTCGAATGGGGCGTTCTGGAAGTGCTGGTCCATGGAGTAGGCGCCAGACAGCAGTTCCTTGAAGTTGGACATGCCGATAGCCAGGGCGATTGGCAAGCCGATGGCCGACCACAACGAGTAACGGCCGCCGACCCAGTCCCACATCGGGAAGATGTTCTCTTCACGGATACCGAAGGCCACGGCCGCCGCGTTGTTGCTCGACACGGCGATGAAATGGCGATACAGCTCGGCTTCCGAGCCACCCTGGGCCAGGTACCAGGCGCGGGCGGCCTGGGCGTTTTTCAGGGTTTCGAGGGTGTTGAAGGATTTCGACGAGACAATAAACAGTGTGGTCTCGGCGCGCAGCTTCTGGGTCAGTTCGTGGAACTCACTGCCATCGATATTCGCCAGGTAATGGCAGCGCACGCCTTTGTGTGCGTAGGACAACAGCGCTTCAGAGACCAGCTCCGGGCCGAGGAACGAACCACCGATACCGATGTTGACCACGTCAGTGATCGGCTTCTCGGTGTAGCCGCGCCACAGCCCATCATGGATGCGCCCCACCAGATCGGTGATCTGGTTCAGCACCTTGTGCACGTCGGGCATGATATTGGTGCCGTTGACCGACAGCTTGTCGCCCACCGGGCGGCGCAGTGCAGTGTGCAGCGCCGGACGACCTTCCGAAGAGTTGACCGGCTCGCCGTCGAACAGCGCCTTGATCGCGCCTTTGAGATCGACTTCGTTGGCCAGGCCCACCAGCAGGTCGCGGGTTTCAGGGGTAATCAGGTTTTTCGAGTAATCGAGGAACAGCCCGCAGCTGCTCAAAGTGAATTGGGTAAAGCGCTGGGGATCGGCATTGAACGCGTCGCGCATGCTGAAATCCTGCATGGCTTGGCGATGTTGATTGAGCGCTTGCCAGGCGGGCAGAGCGGTAACGTCATGAGGAGTGCGGTAATACGCCATCGCTGCGGGTTTCCTTTTTATTACTGGGACTGCCTTTAGGACACTTCTAAACCCGGAACGTCCAGTCTTGGATCAAGGGTTGGGTTCCAGACAGCGCTAACTATAACGCCGGGCGATTACATTAAACCTAGCGTGTCGATATGTCTTGGCTTTGTCTGTGCAGAGGCCGGTACTTTTTTATACCGGGGCCTGAGGGGGGGCTACAAAACCACTGTGGGAGCCGCTTTGTGTGGGAGCGGGCTTGTTCTGGTCAAGTTTTTCCGGACACCGACTACGGTAATTAAGCCGACTGCTGCTCCATGGCTATTGGCGACAGGTAGTTGTTGTAGCTGTGGAGCCTGATTCGGTTGTATCGCATGAAGAAGCTGGTCATATCCTGCCTGGCTTCTTCAACTGTTGTGTAGCCCTTGGTGGGCACCCACTCTGATTTGAGTGTCCCGAAGAAACGCTCTGTTGGCGCGTTGTCCCAGCACTGCCCCCTACGGCTCATGCTTTGCGCTATCCCATGCTCCAGCAGTGCGGACTGAAAGAGCTGGCTGGTGTATTGGCAGCCTTGATCCGAATGAAACATCAAGCCTGCATGTTTGCCTCGAACCTCCACCGCCATTCTCAGCGCTCTGCTAACCAGGTTGGCGTCATTGACCAGAGAAAACGCCCAGCCAACGATTCGACGGGCGAACAGATCAATGACCGCTGCCAAGTGATACCAGCGCTTCCCAACCATCAGGCTGGTAACGTCGCCGCACCAGACCTGATTGATTGCGGTTGGCTCGAAGTTACGCTCGAGCAGGTTCTTGGCCACAAATGCTTCGACGCCTCTAGAGCGATACTGATGGCGGCGGCGCTGTCTGCTGGCCAGGTTTGCCTCCGCCATGAGTCTTCCGGCCAGATGCCGTCCCACCTTGATCTGCTGGGCCTTCAAGTGCTGAGAGATCATCCGCGCGCCTGCACTTCCCCGGCTTTCGACATGCAGTTGCACGACTTTTGCTCTGAGCGCGTCACGCTTGGCATTCGGCGCTGAGCGACGCTTAAGCCAGTCATAAAACGCGCTGCGGGAAACGCCCAGCGCACTACAAAGCAGACGGGTCGGATATGAGCTCGACTCCCTCAGCTCCTCGATCAGGAAAAACGATCGGGATCCGACATCAAGAGAGCCGTAGCCTTTTTTAAGATTTCAGCCTCGGTCTCCAGGCGCTTGACCTTGGCTCGCAGCTGTTGAAGCTCTCGCTGTTCGTCGCTGATTGCTTTGGTACCTGCCACTGGCTGCCCTTTCTGACGTTCTTTACGAACCTGATCAACCCAGCGGCGCAGAGCCGTAGGGCCAACGTCCATCGATGCACAGACGTCAGGAACTGAGCAGTTATCATCAAGAACCATGCTTGCAGCACGTTGCTTGAACTCGCGGGTGTAGGTCTTTCGTTCTTGCATGGAACCTCCTGGTTGGGCGAATCATATCGCCCTTAAGAGGTGTCCGGGATCATTAGGCCAGTTCAGCTTGCCCGCGATGGCAGACTGTCAGTCGATGCATTTGCCGCTGACCCACCGCAATCGCGGGCAAGCCCGCTCCCATGCAAGCCTTTCCTACAGTGGAGTATCGCCAGGATCAGGCGGGTAGAGTGAGGTGCAGGTTGTCGATCAACCGGGTCGCGCCCAGGTAAGCGGCAACGAGGATAACAACATCACGATCCTCGGCGGTTGCCGGGCGCAAATGCTGGCCCTGGCGAACTTCCAGATAGTCCATGCGCAGACCGGCGGCCTCGATGTGTTGGATCTGCTCGGCACGCAGTTTGGCAAAGTCGCGATCGCCGTTCTCGATTGCGGTGGCGATATGACTGAGGCTGCGGTACAGCACCGGGGCAATGGCGCGCTGTTCTTCGCTCAGGTAACCGTTGCGCGAGGACAGCGCCAGGCCGTCCTCGGCGCGCACGGTGGGTTCGCCAATGATCTGGATCGGCATGTTCAGGTCGCGCACCATGGCGCGGATCACCGCCAGTTGCTGGTAGTCCTTTTGCCCGAATACCGCGAGGTCCGGCTGGACCATGTTGAACAACTTGCTCACCACCGTCGCCACACCCTCGAAGTGACCCGGACGGCTGGCGCCGCACAGGCCTTCGGACAGTTGCGGCACGCTGACCCGGGTCTGCACGGTCATGCCGCCGGGGTACATCTCGTCAACCGTAGGGGCAAATAGCAGGTTGCAGCCTGCCACCAGCAGCTTTTCCTGGTCGGCGGCGAGGGTGCGTGGGTACTTGTCCAGGTCTTCGCCGGCGCCAAACTGCAGTGGGTTGACGAAAATGCTCGCCACCACGAAGTCGGCTTGCTCGGCGGCGCGGGTCACAAGCGTAGCGTGGCCGGCATGCAGGTTGCCCATGGTGGGCACGAAGCCGATGCGCTTGCCGGCGCTGCGCGCGTGAGTGACGGCGGCCCGCAGTTCGCGCAAGGTTTTTACGGTGTTCATGCAGAGAATCCGTGTTCGATGCCTGGGAAGGTAACGGCTTTGACTTCGGCAACATAGGCGCTCAGCGCGGCCTGGATGCTGTCCTGGCCGGCCATGAAGTTCTTCACGAATTTCGGTGCGCGGCCGCTGAGGTTCAGGCCGAGCATATCGTGCAGTACCAGGACCTGGCCGTCAGTCGCGCTGCCCGCACCAATGCCGATCACCGGGATTTTCACCGCCTGGGTGATCTCTTGCGCCAGTTCGCTTGGCACGCATTCGAGCACGATCATCGCGGCGCCGGCCTGCTCCAGGGCGATGGCATCGGCACGCATCTGCCGCGCCTGGGCTTCATTGCGGCCCTGGACCTTGTAACCACCGAGGATGTTCACCGACTGTGGCGTGAGGCCCATATGTGCGCATACCGGCACGCCGCGTTCAGCCAGCAGGCGGATCGACTCGGCAAGCCACACGGCACCTTCCACTTTGATCATATGTGCCCCGGCCTGCATCAGCTTGCCGGCGTTCTGGAACGTTTGCTCAAGCGTTGCGTAACCCATGAACGGCAGGTCGGCGATGATGAATGCGCCCTCGTTACCGCGCTTGACGCTGGCGGTGTGGTAGGCGAGTTCATCGGTCGTGACGGGGAGGGTGCTGTCATTCCCTTGAAGAACCATGCCCAGGGAGTCGCCTACCAGTAGCACCTCGACGCCGGCCTGGCAGCAAGCCTGGGCGAACGTGGCGTCATAGCAGGTCAGCATGGCGATTTTTTCACCCTTGAGTTTGAGGCTCTGCAAGGTGGTCAGGGTAATGTCTGGCATGAAAAGGGTCCTCGTTCAGGCGCTTGGAAACAGCGAGTAACGCGCGTGAGTCTTCGTTTATACAGGCGCACTTTCTTCAGAGCAGTGCTTATAAGGCCTGGATTGCGCCCTTCAGCGCCGGGTTGGCGGCAGCGGGACGCCTATAGTCGTGAGGAGAACTCTGGAAGTCAATTGGATGTGTTACCGCATTGTTACGAGCGGGGTGTTACCGCTGTTACTGATGCGATTGTAGGAGCGAGCTTGCTCGCGAAGAGGATCTAGACAACGCGTTTAATCAGGCCGCCGGCATTTATATTGACGATTTTCGCGAGCAAGCTTGCTCCTACAGGAGCAGGCGTTCCAGGCCGACGAATGGGCATTCGGCGAGCAGGTCGCTGAGTCGGCGGTCGTCAGGCAGCTTTAAAGTGGGCGGCGCCAATTCGGCAAGTGGATAGAGCACGAAAGCCCTTAAATGCATCTGGTAATGAGGCACCTTGAGGCGCGGCTCGTCGATCAGGCGATCACCAAACAGCAGGATATCCAGGTCCAGGGTGCGTGGCCCCCAGCGTTCAAGGCGTTCGCGGCCCTGATCGTTCTCGATGGCTTGCAGCGCATCCAGCAGTTCCAGCGGCTCGAGGGTGCTGTCCAGCGCCGCCACGGCATTGGTGTAGCGCGGTTGGCCGGGAAGCAGGGAATCGCTTTGATAGAAGGCAGAAACACCCGCGAATGTGGTGTTCGGCAACTGCGTCAACGCCTCGAGGGCATTGCGCAATTGCTGTTGCGGGGCAGCGAGGTTGCTGCCCATGCCGATGTAGATACGCTCCACCGTGCTTATTCGCCAGAGGTGTCGGCGGCACTGCGCTTGCGTTTGCTGCCACTGCTGCGGCGGCGTTTTTTCGGCCCGTCGCCAGTGGCTTCGCCTTTGCTGCTGAGCTCACGGATCATCTCGCGACGTTCGCTGTCATTGGCGTCCTGGTAGTCGGTCCACCATTCGCCCAGGCCATCGGTCTGCTCGCCGGCGCTTTCGCGCAGCAGCAGGAAGTCATAGCCGGCACGGAAGCGCGGGTTGTCCAGCAGCAGGTCGGCACGTTTGCCACTGCGGCGGGGCAGGCGCTCCTGCATGTCCCAGATCTCGCGGATCGGCAGGGTGAAACGCTTGGGGATCGCGATGCGCTGGCACTGTTCGGCGATCAGTTCGTGGGCCGCTTCCTGCATCGCCGGAATGGGCGGCATGCCACGGTTCTGCAAGCGCAGCACCCGGGCCGGCAACGCAGGCCATAGTAGGGCAGCAAACAGGAACGCCGGGGTCACCGGTTTGTTCTGTTTGATCCGCAGGTCAGTGTTGATCAAGGCTTCACTGATCAGCGTGTGGGTGTACGTCGGGTTGTGCTCCAGTGCATCGGCGCTGGCCGGGAACAGTGGGTCGAACAACTGCAGGTCCACCAACATTTCGAACGTGTCGGCGGCATGCCCGGACAGGAACAGCTTGAGCACTTCTTCGAACAGGCGCGCCGAGGGGATTTCCCGCAGCATCGGAGCCAGTTCGCGAATCGGCGCGGCCGTGTGTTTCTCGATGCCGAAGTTCAGCTTGGCGGCAAACCGCACGGCCCGCAGCATGCGTACCGGGTCTTCCTGGTAGCGCTGCGTGGGGTCGCCGATCAGTCGGATCAGGTGATTGCGGATATCGTGCACGCCGTTGGCGTAATCGAGGATGCGCTCGCTGACCGGATCGTAATAGAGGGCATTGATGGTGAAGTCGCGACGTTGCGCGTCTTCTTCCAGGGTGCCGTACACATTGTCCCGCAGGATGCGTCCGCTTTCGTTGCGGGAAGACTGGTTGCTGTCTTCCTCTTCATCGTTTTGCGGGTGGCCTGCGCGGAAGGTCGCGACTTCAATGATCTCGCGACCAAAGTGGATATGCACCAATTTGAAGCGCCGACCGATGATCCGCGCGTTGCGAAACTCGGCACGCACTTGTTCAGGCGTGGCGCTGGTGGCGACGTCGAAATCCTTTGGGGTGATGTTGAGCAACATGTCGCGCACGCAACCGCCGACCAGATAGGCCTGGTAGCCAGCGTTCTGCAGGCGTTCGACGATGTTCACCGCATAACGGCTGAACTGGGCGCGCTGCAGCGAGTGTTGATTGCTGTTGAGCACTTCAGGCGTGCTGCGAATGTGTTGCGTACGACGCAAGGGGGAACGGAATGACTGGAACAACTTCTTCAGCATGGGATGCACTGTTTGAAGGAATGTTCGGCCATAACGAAGAATGACCGCATGATGGGCCGGGATTCTAGCATTTAGTCAGGGGATGGTGTAGGAACTAGCTGCAAGCGTTGAGCCAGATGCTTAAATAAGCGGGTATGGCGCTCAAAACGCAGAAACTACAAGGGGAGCCGAAGCTCCCCCAGAAAGTAGTTGCGTGCTCTATTTTTATTATTGATTTCGGGCTTCTTGTTTTTGTTGATCGCCCTCGCCATGAGATTTGACCTTCATGGCACTCCCAATCGGGAGTCAAGAGCAAACGGATTGCTTTGGTCGCTGTGTTGCTATGATCAATGATCCAACCAGTTCAGGCTCTGCCTTGGGGCAGTTTTTGTTGTTCTCGGCCTGGTTGCGGGGCAAGCCCCAAATGCAACGCCTCTCCAAAAGAATCAGTTAGCTGCGCCTCCGCCGTGTTGTTTTTATTATGCGTGAGTCGATTCGTCTTATTTTTATTGTGGGGTGTACGGTGCTTTTTATTGTTCTTGTACTAAGCATATAGCAGGGTGCGTGCCAACTTTTGCGAGGGCCAGCAAAATCAGGGGGTTGGCCGGTTTTCGGGTGTTTGGCGGGCAAAAAAAAGCCGGGGCTTCGTTACCGTAAGCCCCGGCTTTTTGTTACGTGAATATCTGAGGTAACAGTTTTTTCACGTTTGGGGTGTTACCCAATGTGAGTTGGCCTCAGCTTTCGCTGGCAACCCCGGTCTTGCGCCGTGGAATCCCCAGGCGCTGGCGCCGCTCCCACAGGCACTTGCGGCTGACGCCCAGTTTGCGCGCCAGTTCGGTTTCGGTCATGTGGTCCTGGTGTTCCAGGACGAAGTGCTGGAAGTAGTCTTCCAGGGACAAGTCTTCCGTGGGCTCATGGCTGGAGTTACTGCCGCCCTGTTGTGGTGCCAGGCCAATGAAGTCGTCATCGTCCAGGTCGCTCAGTTCGATATCGATGCCCAGCAGCTCAGCGGAGATCTGCGGGCTCTCCGAAAGGATCACCGCCCGTTCCACGGCGTTTTCCAGCTCGCGCACGTTACCTGGCCACGAATAATGGCGGATGGCCTGTTCAGCGTCGGCCGCAAACGTCAGGTCGGTACGGTTCACCCGTGCGCTCTGGCGCAACAGGAATGCATTGGCAATCTCGTTGACGTCGGCACCGCGTTCGCGCAGGGCCGGCAGCTTGAGGGCGATCACGTGCAGGCGGTAATACAGGTCTTCGCGGAACTGGCCGATCTTCGCCAGGCTTTTCAGGTCACGGTGAGTCGCGGCGATCAAACGCACATCGACTTTTTGCGACTGTACCGAGCCAACCCGACGAATCTCGCCTTCTTGCAGTACCCGCAGCAGGCGTGCCTGGGCTTCCAGAGGCAGCTCACCGATCTCGTCGAGGAACAGCGTGCCGCCGTCCGCCGCTTCCACCAGGCCAGCGCGTCCGGCGCTGGCGCCGGTAAAGGCACCTTTTTCGTGGCCGAACAGTTCGGATTCGATCAGGGATTCGGGAATTGCCGCGCAGTTCACCGAGATCATCGGTGCCTTGGCGCGCTTGGACAGGTTGTGCAGGGCACGGGCCACCAGCTCCTTGCCGGTACCGGACTCGCCCTGGATCAATACATTGGAGTCGGTGGGCGCAACCTTGCGGATCTTGATGTACAGATCCTGCATGGGCGGGCAGGAACCGATGATGCCAATCTCGCCATTGCTGTTGTCGACACCGGGCTTATCGCTGGCGGCCTTGCCGGCCGGCCGTTCCGCTGGGGCGCTGCTGGCCGATTGACGATCACGCAGGATGCGGGCCACCGCCTGGAGCATTTCGTCGTGGTCGAAAGGCTTGGCGATGTAGTCCACCGCGCCCATCTTCATCGAGTCGACGGCGGAGCGCAGGCTGGCGTAGCTGGTCATGATCAGCACCGGCGTGCCCTGGCCGAGCTTGATCAGTTCGGTGCCCGGCGCGCCAGGCAGGCGCAGGTCACTGACGATCAGGTCGAATGTGGGAATGCTGAAACGCTCCTGGGCTTCCTGCACCGAGCCGGCTTCGCTGACCTGGTACTGATTACGTTCAAGCAGGCGACGCAAGGCAGAGCGGATAATGGTTTCGTCTTCGACGATCAAAATGTGCGGCATTGATTCAATTCTCTCGACGGTCTCAGTTCACAGCGGACGTCGCTTCGACATGACGCGGCAAGGTCACCCGAATACGGGTGCCGCGTTGGCTTTCGGTGTCAGCCGGGCTGTCGATGGTGATTTGTCCATAATGCTCTTCAACGATGGAATAGACCAGTGCAAGGCCCAGACCTGTACCTTCACCAGGGTCCTTGGTGGTGAAGAAGGGTTCGAACAATCGGTCCATGATGTTCTGTGGAATACCGCTGCCTTCGTCCTCCACGATCAGGTCGACCGTGTGTTCGAAAGCCTCGCTCTTGACCCTCACCGCACTGCCGGCGGGTGTCGCGTCGCGGGCATTGGACAGCAGATTGATCAGCACCTGGGCCAGGCGTTGTGAGTCGCCGACCACCCAGTGTTCCGGATCGCACAAGTTATAGAACTGTACTTCGAAATTGCGCCGGTTCAAGGCCAGCAGCCCAATGGCATCCTGGGCGACTTCGGCCAGGCACACTGCTTCATCGTGATTCTGGTGGCCACCGGCATGGGCAAAGCTCATCAGCGATTGCACGATGCGCGAGACGCGTTTGGTCTGTTCGAGGATCTGCCCACTGATTTCGGTGATTTCGCCGTCTTCTTCGCGCTCTTCGCGCAGGTTCTGCGCCAGGCACGCGATACCGGTGATCGGATTGCCAATCTCGTGGGCTACGCCGGCTGCCAGTCGTCCGATGCTGGCCAGTCGCTCGGAGTGCACCAGCTTGTCTTCAAGCATCTGGGTTTCGGTCAGGTCTTCGACCAGCAATACCAGGCCACTGTTACCGGGGGCCAGGGGTTCGTCGATCGCTGCTTTGTGCAGGTTCAACCAGCGGGTTTGGCCGTCGAGGGCCAGATGTTGTTTGTGCAAGTGTTCGTCCGGCAGGTTGATAAAGCCCTGCAGCAGTTCTTTCCAAGGATCGGCGATGGTGGTCAGGCGCGAGCCCACCACGCGCTGGGCGGCGATGCCGGTCAGTTCTTCCATGGCCTTGTTCCACATCAGGATTTCCTGGTCCTTGGCCAGGGAGCAGACACCCATGGGCAGTTCCTGCAGGGTCTGGCGGTGGTAGCGGCGCAGGGCGTCGAGTTCGGCGGCAAGGCCGGTGAGACGCGAGTGGTAGTCCTCCAGCCGGCTCTCGATAAAGTGGATGTCTTCGGTGACATAGTTTTCGCCGCCGGCCTTGTAGGGCAGGAAAGTCTCCACCATGTCCTGGGATACGCTGGGGCCCATCAGCCCCGACAGGTTGGCCTCGATGCGGTCGCGCAGGCGGCGCAGGGCATAAGGGCGGCGCTCGTCGAAGGGCAGGAACAGATCGCGCAGCGCCTGCTCTACTTCTTTTTGCGCGGCCTTGGCGCCCAGGGGCTTGGCCAGTTGGGTGGCAAACTCCTGGGGCGAAGCCGCATGCAATTCGCGGCGTTGCGGGCGGCGCACGTTATCCACCGCGCAGGCTTCGGCAGCGCTGGTTTCTTCGGGACTGGCGTTGGTGAACAGGGAAATCAGGGTGAACATCAGCACGTTGGCTGCCAGCGAGGCGATGGCCGCCATGTGCCAACTGGTGTCATCCAGCACGTAGATCATGTTCAGCAGCGGGATATAGAAGCCCTGCAGGTTACCGACCAGCGGTAGCAGCATGGTGACAAGCCACACCAGGATCCCCGCCAGCAGCCCGGCGATAAAGCCGCGTCGATTGGCTGTCGGCCAGTACAGCACCGACAGAACGCCCGGCAAGAACTGCAAGGTGGCGACGAAGGCCACAATGCCGAGGTTGGCCAGGTCCTGCTCGGCCGCCATCAGCAGGTAGAAGCCATAGCCGGCCATGATGATCGCCACGATCAGCGCGCGGCGTGTCCATTTCAGCCAGCGGTAGATATTGCCTTCGGCGGGCGGCTGGTACAGCGGCAGTACCAGGTGGTTGAGGGCCATGCCCGACAGCGCCAGGGTGGTGACAATGATCAAGCCGCTGGCCGCCGATAACCCGCCGACGTAGGCCAGCAATGCCAGGGATTTACTGTTGGCCGCGATGCCGATACCGAGGGTGAAATATTCCGGATTGGTCGTGGCCCCCAGTTTCAGACCGGCCCAGAGGATCAGCGGCACCGCCAGGCTCATCAGCAACAGGAACAGCGGCAGGCCCCAGCTGGCGCTGACCAGCGAGCGCGGGTTGAGGTTCTCGGTAAAGGTCATGTGATACATGTGTGGCATGACGATGGCAGAGGCAAAGAACACCAGCAGCAGCGTGCGCCATGGGCCTTCTTGCAGCGGGGTGTGCAGGGCGGCGAGGGCGGTCTGGTTTTGCAGCAGCCACAGTTCCAGTTGTTGCGGGCCGTCGAACACGCCGTACAGTGCGTATAGGCCCACGCCACCGATGGCGATCAGCTTGATCACTGACTCGAAGGCAATCGCAAATACCAGACCTTCGTGCTTCTCCCGGGTAGCGATATGCCGCGAGCCGAAAAAAATCGTGAACAGGGTAATCAGCGCGCAAAAGCTCAGGGCCACCCGATGTTGCACCGGTTCATGGGTGAGGATGCCGATGGAGTCGGCCACGGCCTGGATTTGCAGGGCCAGCAGCGGCAGCACGCCGATCAGCATGAAAATCGTGGTCAGCGCGCCGGCCCAGGTGCTGCGAAAGCGGAAGGCAAACAGGTCGGCCAGCGACGATAACTGGTAAGTGCGGGTTATCTTCAGGATCGGGTACAGCAATACCGGCGCCAGCAGGAAGGCCCCGGACACCCCGAGGTAGCTGGAAAGAAACCCATAGCCGTATTGGTAGGCCAGGCCCACCGTGCCATAAAACGCCCAGGCGCTGGCATACACGCCCAGGGACAAGGTGTAGGTCAGTGGGTGGCGAATGATCGCCCGCGGGATCATCCCACGCTCGCTGATCCAGGCCACCCCGAACAGCGCGGCCAGGTAGGCGGCGCTGATCAGCAGCATCTGGGTCAGGCTAAAGCTCATCGGCATCTTTTTGGCTCTGCAGGATGAAGGTCACGACGATCAGGATCAGCCACAGCAGATAGGGGCGATACCAGGCGCCCGTGGCGTCGATCCACCAGTCCATGATGGCGGGAGAAAACAGGTAGATCCCGACGACCAGCAGCAGGACCAATCGATAGATGTACATGTTGGCCTCTGATTGAAAAACTGCGGCGATGTTAACGGATGGCTGGCAGGCTGCAAGCGCCTTCAGTGCAATTGCGCTTCGGCCAGGGTCAGTGTGCGCGGGATCCGGGTGGCATCCCAGTGCTGGATACCCCAATCCAGCAGTTCCCGTGGGCTGGCGTGGAGCAGTTCATCCCCAGGCGTCTGGCCGAGTGCGCGCAGGGCCCTTAATAGCAGCGGCGTGGCCTGGTCGGGCGTCAACGGCGGGGAGCGGTAGGATTTGCCCAGCTTGTTACCGTCCGGCTGGGTGATCAGGGGCACATGCAGGTAGCGCGGCTGGCGCAGGCCCAGCAGCTCCTGCAGGTACAACTGGCGTGGCGTGGAGTCCAGCAGGTCGGCGCCGCGCACGATATCAGTGACACCTTGCCAGGCATCGTCGAGCACCACGGCCAATTGATAGGCGTACAGGCCGTCGCGGCGGCGGATGATGAAATCGCCGACATCGCGGCCCAGGTGTTGTCGGAATTGGCCTTGGACGCGGTCGGTGAAATGGTATTCCAGCTCGGGAACCCGTAGGCGAATGGCAGCATCCTGCTGGTCGTGACCGGCATTGCGGCATAGGCCTGGATAAATGCCGTTATACGGTTCGAGTTGCTTGCGTGAGCAGGTGCAGGCGTAAGCCAAGCCATGGTTGAACATGTCGTTCAGTACTTTGGCGTAGGCATCATGCCGCTTGCTTTGCCGGACCAGTTCGCCGTCCCATTCAAAACCGTAGCTTTCCAGGGCATGCAGGATCGCCGCCTGGGCGCCGGGCTCTTCACGGGGTGGGTCGAGGTCTTCCATGCGCATTAGCCAGCGGCCTTGATTGGCGCGGGCGTCGAGATAGGAAGCGAGGGCTGCAACCAGGGAGCCGAAGTGCAAATGGCCGCTGGGCGTGGGGGCGAAACGCCCGATATAAGGAGAGGCTGTCATGGCCTGGATATTACTGGAAAACCGCCAAACTCCAGAAACAAAAATGGGGCGTTTGCACGCCCCATTCGTTCAGCCCGGCAGGGATTACTTGCCGACCTGTTTTTCCTTGATTTCGGCCAAGGTCTTGCAGTCTACGCACATGTCGGCTGTAGGACGGGCTTCCAGGCGGCGAATACCAATCTCGACGCCGCAGGATTCGCACCAGCCATACTCTTCGTCTTCGATCAGTTGCAGCGTCTTGTCGATTTTCTTGATCAGTTTGCGCTCGCGATCACGGGCGCGCAGTTCAAGGCTGAACTCTTCTTCCTGGCTGGCACGGTCGGCCGGGTCAGGGAAGTTGGCGGCTTCATCCTTCATATGGTCAACGGTACGGTCGACCTCCTGCATCAAGTCCTGTTTCCATTTCTGCAGGATCTTGGTGAAGTGCTTGCGCATGGGCTCGCCCATGTACTCCTCGCCCTTCGTCTCGATGTAGGGTTCGAAGCCGCTGATGCTCTGTTGCTTTGCTTGGGTGGACATGAATAGACCGCCTCTCACTCTTCTAATCCATTGCGCAGGATTGCAACATCACCGACACCTGCCGGCCCTGCGGCTGCAAGCGGGCGAACTTACCAGATAGATTCGGGGTGCGCCACTCCCGGTTGTCGAGGCCCATCTCGCTGGGGTTGCAAACTGTTGCGATCCACCGTGGCCGGGCATGCACCGTCTCGAGTGATGATTTTAGTCTTTTTGCAGGCGCTTGCTTGGTTGATCATCCTGGTCAGCCAGGCAATAGAGCATGTTTTACCGCACGGGTTCGGTAGAATCCCGATTTTGTCCTCATTGTTAAGGAAGGCTAATGGCTCAGCCCTACAGTGCTCGCAGTCGTGCTATCGAACCTTTTCATGTCATGGCTCTGCTGGCGCGAGCCAATGAGCTGCAGGCCGCAGGCCATGATGTGATTCACCTGGAAATCGGCGAGCCGGACTTCACCACCGCCGAGCCGATCATCCAGGCCGGCCAGGCCGCGCTGGCCAATGGCAAGACCCGCTACACCGCCGCCCGTGGCCTGCCGGAATTGCGCGAGGCCATCAGTGGTTTCTACCAGCAGCGTTATGGCTTGAATATCGACCCCGAGCGCATCCTGATCACCCCGGGCGGCTCCGGTGCCTTGCTCCTGGCCAGCAGCCTGCTGGTGGACCCCGGCAAGCATTGGCTGCTGGCGGACCCCGGCTACCCTTGCAACCGGCATTTCCTGCGACTGGTGGAGGGGGCGGCGCAACTGGTGCCGGTCGGTCCCGAGGTGCGCTACCAATTGACTGCCGACCTGGTGGAGCGCTATTGGGACCAGGACAGCGTGGGGGCATTGGTTGCCTCGCCGGCCAACCCGACCGGAACCATCCTGACACGCGATGAGCTGGCCGGCCTGTCCAGTGCGATCAAAGCGCGCAATGGCCATCTGGTGGTGGATGAGATCTATCATGGCCTGACCTATGGCACTGATGCGGCCAGCGTGCTGGAAGTGGATGACGAGGCGTTTGTCCTAAACAGTTTTTCAAAGTATTTCGGCATGACCGGTTGGCGCCTGGGCTGGCTGGTGGCGCCGCCCGCTGCGGTGGGTGATTTGGAAAAGCTGGCGCAGAACCTGTACATCAGTGCGCCAAGCATGGCCCAGCATGCGGCATTGGCCTGTTTTACCCCGCAAACCCTGGCGATTCTTGAAGAACGACGGGCCGAGTTCGGGCGCCGGCGTGACTTTCTGCTGCCGGCCTTGCGTGAGCTGGGTTTCGGTATTGCGGTCGAGCCTGAGGGGGCGTTTTACCTGTATGCCGATATCAGCGCCTTTGGCGGCGATGCTTTCGCATTTTGCCGGCACTTTGTTGAAACCGAGCATGTGGCATTCACGCCGGGGTTGGACTTCGGTCGCTTCCAGGCCGGTCACCATGTGCGTTTTGCCTATACGCAAAACCTCGATCGCCTCCAGGAAGCCGTGGAGCGGATTGCCCGTGGTTTGCGGAGCTGGCAAGGCTGATGCTTTTTCATCCTCCCCTCGAAGAAGGGCGGCTGATTCGCCGCTACAAGCGCTTTCTGGCCGATATCGAAACCGCTACCGGCGAACTGCTCACCATCCACTGCCCGAACACTGGCTCGATGTTCAACTGCATGGTCGAAGGCGGGTCGGTCTGGTTCAGTCGTTCCAACGACCCCAAGCGCAAACTGCCGGGCACCTGGGAGATAGCTGAAACGCCCCAGGGGCGGCTGGCGTGTGTCAACACCGCACGGGCCAACCAGTTGGTTGAAGAGGCGCTGAATGCCGGGGTGATCACGGAGCTCAACGGTTTTACCGCGTTGAAGCGCGAAGTGCCTTACGGTCAGGAGAAAAGCCGTATCGACTTTCGCCTGGACTACCCTGGCGGCGCAGCCTATGTCGAAGTCAAAAGTGTCACCCTGGGGTTTGACGGCACGTCTATCGCGGCGTTTCCCGATGCGGTGACTCAGCGTGGCGCCAAGCATTTGCGGGAGTTGGCGCACCTGGCCCGTAGCGGCGTACGAGCGGTGCAGTTGTACTGTGTGAATCTGTCCGGCATTGACGGCGTAAGGCCGGCTGAGGAAATCGACGCGGGGTACGCCCTTGCGCTGCGCGAGGCCAAGGCTGCTGGGGTGGAGGTCCTGGCTTATGGGGTGCAGGTGAGTGCCCAGCAAATCTGCATCGATCGCCCCTTGTTGGTATTGCTCAACGACTAGAGTTGCACCCACAACCCCTGTGCGTCTTCCCGGCCGGGCAGGGGCGTCAGGCTCTGGCCCGCGCAGGGGCCGGCGACGCATTCACCGCTTTCGATCAGAAACAACGCGCCGTGGGTGGCGCATTGGATCATGCTCGCGCTGGTATCGAGAAACCGGTCAGGTTGCCACTCCAGCGGGACGCCACGATGGGGGCAGCGGTTGATATAGAAATACACGCGGCCTTCGCGGCGTACGGCAAATAGCTTGCGGCCATCGATATCGAAGCCGCGACTGCTGTCTGGGGCCAGTTCATGGGATGGGCACAGAAACTTCATAAGTGTTCTCAGGTAGCGCGGCTCAAGGGTTGTGGAGTGATCCGAGGTTTGCGGGTGAGCCCGGTGCTTGACGTTCAAATGCAAACAATTATCAAATGCCGGCTTCGCCCGTTGGCTGACTGCGTGCTCAGTACGATCCCAGACGGTCACATGACAGGCTTCACCCCAGGAAGGAAACCCTTTTATGCGCCTGAGTACCAGCGCTATTGCGCTTGTTGTTGGACTGCTGGTCAACCACGTGGCGCAAGCTGCTGAGCTGCCTCAACGCTGGGTCAGCGCCGGGGGGGCGTTGTCGGAGTGGGTGACGGCCCTTGGCGGGGAGTCGAAGCTGGTGGGCGTGGATACTACCAGCCAGCATCCGCAGTCGCTCAAGGCGCTGCCGAGTATCGGTTACCAGCGCCAGCTCTCCGCCGAAGGGATCCTGAGCCTGCGACCGCAGATCCTGGTGGGCACCGAGGAAATGGGGCCACCACCGGTGCTGGCGCAGATTCGTAATGCGGGGGTGCAAGTGGAATTGTTCTCCGCGCAGGCGGATCTGCCGACCCTGCAAGACAACCTGCAACACCTGGGCAAGTTGTTGGGTGCCGAAGACAAGGCCTCGGCACTGTTCAGTACTTACCAACAGCAACTGAACCTGCAAAAGACGGCCGTGACCCAGGCGCAAACCCGGCAAAAGGCTCCCGGCGTGCTGCTGATACTCGGGCATGCCGGGGGCAAGCCGCTGATCGCCGGCAAGGACACGGCCGCCGATTGGGTGTTGCAACAAGCCGGTGGGCGCAACCTGGCGACGCACAGCGGCTATAAGCCGTTTTCGGTTGAGTCTCTGGCGGGGTTGCGCCCTGAAGTACTGGTGTTCTCCGACCGCGCCTTGAGTGGCGAGGCGGCCCGCGCGGCCTTGTTCAAGGAAAACCCGATTCTGGCGAGCACCTCGGCGGCCAAGGCCGGCCGGGTGTTTGAGTTGGACCCCACGTTGTTGGTCGGTGGCCTGGGCCCGCGTTTGCCGGCCAGCCTGCAAGCCTTGTCCGCCGGGTTCTATCCCGCTAATGCCCAAACCGCCCCATGACCACTCTGGTTAAACCGCGCGCGCTGTTTATCGGCTTGAGCCTGTTGTGTGTATTGGCGATCTGGCTGTCCCTGGCCCTTGGGCCGGTCAGCCTGCCGTTGCTTGACACATTGCGCGCCGCCTTGCGCTTGCTGGGCGTGCCCATCGAGGCCCAGGGCCTGGAGCAGGCTGAACTGATTCTCGGCCAGATCCGTCTGCCGCGCACTTTGCTGGGGCTTGCGGTGGGTGGGGTGCTGGCGCTGTCGGGGGGTTGCCATGCAGGGGTTGTTCCGTAATCCGTTGGCCGACCCGGGGCTGGTCGGCGTGTCCAGTGGCGCTGCGCTGGGGGGCAGCAGTGGCCATCGTCGGCGGCGCGGCTTTCGGTGGCCTGCCGGACGCGGTGGGGCCGTATCTGCTGTCGCTGTGTGCATTCCTCGGCGGCTTGGGCGTGACTGCGCTGGTGTATCGCCTGGGACGGCGCGACGGCCAGACCAATGTCGCAACCATGCTCTTGGCCGGCATCGCCTTGACCGCCCTGGCAGCTTCGGCGGTGGGCCTGTTCACCTACCTGGCGGATGACGCCACCTTGCGCACCCTGACGTTCTGGAACCTTGGCAGCCTCAATGGCGCCAGCTACTCGCGTTTGTGGCCGTTACTGCTGGTGAGTGCGGGCGTGGCGCTGTGGCTGCCGCGCCGGGCCAAGGCGCTCAATGCCTTGCTTTTGGGCGAATCGGAAGCCAGTCATCTGGGGATCAATGTCGAGGGGCTCAAGCGCGAACTGGTATTTTGCACGGCCCTTGGGGTTGGCGCAGCGGTCGCTGCTGCAGGGCTGATCGGTTTTGTCGGGTTGGTGGTGCCGCATTTGGTGCGACTATTGGCGGGCCCTGATCATCGCGTGCTCCTGCCGGCCTCGGTGCTGGCGGGTGCGAGTCTGTTGCTATTCGCCGACCTGGTGGCTCGCCTGGCGCTGGCGCCGGCTGAGTTGCCCATCGGCATTGTTACCGCCTTTATCGGTGCGCCGTTTTTTCTCTACCTGCTGCTGCGAGGACGCGCCTGATGCTGCGAGTGGAAAACCTGCAGATCCGTCGCGGTCGCAAAACCGTACTGGCTGATGTGACCCTGGACCTCAAGCCGGGTGAAGTATTGGGCGTATTGGGTCCCAATGGCGCCGGTAAAAGTACATTGCTGGGTGCGTTGTGCGCGCAATTGCATCCGGATGAAGGGCGGGTCTGGCTGGACGACCACGAGCTCAAGGATTGGCAGGGCGCGCAACGGGCACAGCGGCTGGCGGTGCTGCCCCAGGTGTCGACCCTGGATTTCGCTTTTCGCGTCGAGGAAGTGGTGGGCATGGGGCGCTTGCCCCACCAGACCGGGCGGGTACGCGACGATGAAATCATCGAAGCCGCTTTGCGGGCTGCCGATGTAGGCCATTTGAGTGGGCGCAGTTACCTGGCCCTGTCCGGTGGTGAGCGCCAGCGCGTGCACCTGGCGCGGGTGCTGGCACAGCTCTGGCCGGGCGAGGCGGGGCAGACGTTATTGCTGGACGAGCCGACGTCAATGCTTGACCCGTTGCATCAGCATACGACCTTGCAGGCCATCCGCAGCTTTGCCGATCGTGGCGCGGCGGTGCTGGTGATCCTTCACGACCTGAACCTGGCGGCGCGTTACTGTGATCGTATCTTGCTGCTGGAAAACGGTCGCCCCCACGCCCTGGGTACACCGGCGCAAGTGTTGCGTCCTGAGCGGCTCAAGGCGGTGTTTGGCCTGGATGTACTGGTGCAGCCCCATCCTGAACTAGGCCATCCACTGATCATCGCGCGCTAAAAACCTGTAGGAGCCGGCAAGTAATACATTCATGTGCCCGGGCCATAAAACGCAGGCAAAAAAAGACCCGGCAAGAGCCGGGTCAAATAACCGTGATTAGCCTGATGAGGAGATAATCTGAGAGTCCGAACCAATGGTCTTTCAGTTATCGGCTGATCTCGCGACCAGTTGTGATAATCATAACGATTCTCATTTGTGAGTCAACATTTGTTTTCTCGCTCTGGAAGGGTTTCCTCAAACGCTTGTTTGGAATCCCCGCAAACACTGGGCTTTTGCCCTTCTCAGTTCTTATTGCGTGGCGACAACGCTTCCAGTTGGCGATTCAAGGCTTCCTTGCGCTCGGTTGGAATATCGTTCCAATGCACGTCCATCAATGCGCCTTCGATGGCATACAGCAGGACTTTTGAAGCCCGGAAGCCGCGAGTGCGTACCGCCCGGTAGGCATCTACCGCGCCCAGGCGACGCAGGTCCGAAGCGCTATGAATGCCCACCGCATGCAGCCATTGCGCCGAGGTCTTGCCAAGGTTTTTCAGGTGTTGCAGCTCATCATTCATCAAGCCTCCTTGCGACGGCCGAATGGTTCGGTGGGTATCGTGACCAGGCAAGCCTGAAAGGAGTGTAGCGCTCAGTAGGAAAAGCGTAGTTGTTTGCTCAGAAACGACGTAAATGCTTCTAAGGCTGGCGCTGGGATCTTGACGGTGACAGGCGTCGGCCCCCAGCCCGCATTGCGCGAGGCTGGAGATAAAGGTGTACGGTCAGCGGGTGCGGTAACGCAGGCGAGTGCCGAAATTGACCGACATAAGGATCTCGTCAGCGCTCAGCTCTGGGGGGAAGTAAGTGCCCGAGATCTGCGCATGGGCCAAGCTCGCGCCTTCCAGCGCGCAGTCGCGCAAGTCCAGGCCACGCAGGTCGGCAGAACGGAAATAGGCGTCGGTAAAATCCATGCCCTCGGCGTCCAGGTGACGCAGGTCGAGCCCACGGAAGTCGCCGCCACGCATATCTATGACGCCATCCTTGGGGCGCTCCTGATTGAAACCACGGATGTCATCTTTATGCAGCAGCGCGTAGAGCGGGGTATCAAGCAGCTTCGGCTGGCCCATGGCGGCATCTCCTGTTGGACTTATAATGCCATTATAGTGCCACTATTTCTGGCCGTGAGCTGTTAACGGCATCACGGCCAGGAAATATTTATTACAACCCTGGCAGGTGCTGGCGAACATGAGCAACCAGCGCGTCCAGCGTCCCGCTCTCATTGGTCTCGACCCGCTTGCTCAGCAGCAGCTCTTCGGCGCCCAGGGGATCACGGCTGGCTTGCTGCTGTTCAATGACCGCCAGGGTGGCGTCGGACGGATCGTTTTTATCTGCCTGACGTTTTGCCAGCCAGCTGGCGATAACGGCCTGCGGTGCATTGCAATCCAGGATCAGGAAGGGCGCGCCGGTGGCTTCTGCGACTTTGGCGGCAGCGTCTCGTTGCTCACGCTTGAGGTAGGTTGCGTCCAGGACTACCGGGAAACCTGCGCGCAGTACGGTTTCGGCGAGGGTATTCAGGCGGGCGTAGGTCGCGGCACTGGCGTCCGAGGCATAGATCCCGGCTTGCGGGGTGTTTTCGACCTGCTGCTCGCCGAACAGGCGTTTACGCTCGACATCGGAGCGCAGGCGAATGGCTCCCAGCGCGTCCACCAGGCGCATCGCCACATGGCTTTTGCCGGTCGCCGACACACCATGGGTAATGGCCAGGAAACGCGAGGGGATAGTGCTGTAGCTTTCGGCCAGGTTGGCGTAGTTGCGGTATTGGCGCAGGGTGGTCGCCCGTTCGACTGGTGTTGCCTCGGCCGGCATGCTGAACAGCGCGACCTTGGCGCGGACCAGCGCGCGGTAGGCTTTATAGAAATTCAGCAACTCCAGGCTCTGGTAATCGCCGGTCAGCTCCAGGTATTGGCTGATAAAGCGTCGGGCCAGGGACTTGAGGCCGCGGTCTTCCAGATCCATGGCCAGGAAGCCGGTGTCGGCGCACACGTCGGTGAAGCGGAACGGTTCGTTGAACTCGATGCAATCGAAGATCACCACGTGCCCGTCGATCATGGTCGCGTTGCCCAGGTGGATATCACCGTGGCACTCGCGGATAAAACCATTGAGCTTGCGTTGCTCCAGCAGCGGCTTGAGGCGTTCGAAGCTGCTCTGGGCCCAGGCTTGCAGTGCTTCCAGTTGGGCCAGGTCGGCCTTGTCGCTGAGGAACGGAAGAATCTGCTCGAAGTTCTGCCGCACCGGCGCCATCACTTCGTTCGGGGTGCCGGCCGGATGTGCCTCGGGAACCTTGGGCGCGTTCAGGTGAAATTGCGCAATCTGGCTAGCCATCTCATCAATGTGGCCGCTGGTCAGCTCGCCGTTGGCCTGCAGGGTACTCAGCAGTTGGCTTTGCGGGAACTGGCGCATTTTCAGCACATATTCGATAGCGGGACCTTCGCCTCCCAGTTGCGGTGCTTCAACGCTGCCGGTGATCGGCAACACTTCAAGATACAAATCTTGCGTCAGGCGTTGGTTCAGGCGCAGCTCTTCGTTGCAGAAGTGGGCGCGGTCGTCCAGTTGGGTAAAGTCGAGGAAACCGAAGTTCACCGGCTTCTTGATCTTGTAGGCATAGGGGCCGGTGAGCAGGACCCAGGAAATATGGGTTTCGATGACTTGAAACGCTTCGACCGGATGAGGAAACAGGGCCGGGTTTTGCAGGGCGGCAATCAGGGGCTGGCTCACGGGCGATCCTTCGGAGTCTGGGAAAATAATGGAGCGCATTATGGCCGCTCAAGTCGGTCATGCAAACCGCCGTCCGGTTCATGTTGATCGTCAATAAAATGCGTATAATCCGCCGCCATGACTCGTACCCGATCTCCCCGTTCCCGCAAAAAACCTCCTTCCCGCAGCCTGCGCCCCTGGCTGGGGTGGGCGCTCAAGCTCGGCCTGGTTGGCCTGGTGGTGCTCGCAGGCATCGCGGTTTACCTCGATGCCGTGGTCCAGGAGAAGTTCTCTGGCAAGCGCTGGACCATCCCGGCGAAGGTCTACGCTCGCCCGCTGGAGCTGTTTACCGGCCAGAAGTTGAGCAAGGCTGATTTCCTCACTGAGCTCGATGCGTTGGGCTACCGGCGTGAAGCCGTGGCCAATGGTCCGGGGGCGGCGGCGGTCAGCGGCAACACCGTGGATTTGAACACCCGGGGCTTCCAGTTCTATGAAGGCCTCGAAAAGGCGCAGCCGGTGCGCGTACGCTTCTCCGGGGATTACGTGGCCGAGCTTTCTGCACTCAATGGCGGCAAGCTGCCAGTGGTGCGCCTTGAGCCCTTGTTGATCGGTGGGATTTACCCGAAGAACCTTGAGGATCGCATCCTGATCAAGATCGATCAGGTGCCGCCGTATCTGCTGGAAACCCTGGTTGCGGTCGAAGACCGGGATTTCTACAGCCATTGGGGCGTATCGCCCAAGTCCATCGCCCGCGCCATCTGGGTCAACACCTCGGGTGGCCGGATGACCCAGGGCGGCAGTACGCTGACGCAACAGTTGGTCAAGAACTTCTACCTGACCAGCGAACGCAGCCTGACCCGTAAACTCACCGAAGCCATGATGGCGATGCTGCTGGAGTTGCATTACAGCAAGCAGGAGATTCTGGAGGCCTACCTCAACGAGGTGTTCGTCGGCCAGGATGGTCAGCGCGCCGTGCACGGTTTCGGCCTCGCCAGCCAGTTCTTCTTTGGCCAGCCATTGTCCGAGCTGAAGTTGCACCAGGTGGCGTTGCTGGTGGGCATGGTCAAGGGGCCGTCCTATTACAACCCGCGTCGCAACCCGGAACGGGCCCTGGAGCGCCGCAACCTGGTACTCGATGTCTTGGAGCAGCAGGGTGTAGCCACAGCAGAACAGGTCGCCGCAGCGAAAAAGATGCCCCTGGGCGTCACCACCCGTGGCAAGTTGGCCGACAGTTCCTTCCCCGGCTTTATCGACCTGGTCAAGCGCCAGTTGCGCGAAGACTATCGCGACGAAGACTTGACCGAAGAAGGCCTGCGAATCTTCACCAGCTTTGACCCGATCCTGCAGATGAAGGCCGAGGCCTCGGTCAGCGATACCTTCAAGCGCCTGGCCGGGCGTAAAGGCTCGGACGAAGTCGAAGCGGCCATGGTGGTGACCAATCCGGAAACGGGTGAAGTCCAGGCCATGATCGGCAGCCGCCAGGCCAGCTTTGCCGGCTTCAACCGTGCACTGGATGCCGTACGGCCGATTGGCTCGCTGATCAAGCCGGCGGTGTACCTCACCGCGCTGGAAAAACCGAGCAAGTACACCCTGACCAGTTGGCTCTCCGATGAAGCGTTTTCGGTCAAGGGCGCCGACGGCCAGGTGTGGAAGCCGCAGAATTATGATCGTCGCTCCCACGGTACGGTGTTCCTGTACCAGGGCCTGGCGCATTCCTACAACCTGTCCACGGCGCGGCTTGGCCTGGAGTTGGGCGTGCCGAATGTGCTCAAGACCCTGGCGCGATTGGGTGTTAGCCGCGAGTTTCCGGCGTTCCCGTCGATGTTGCTGGGTGCAGGGGGCTTGAGCCCGATGGAAGTGGCGACCATGTACCAGACCCTCGCCAACGGTGGTTTCAATACACCGATGCGCGGGATCCGCAGTGTTCTCACGGCGGAAGGTGAGCCGCTCAAGCGCTATCCGTTCCAGATCGAGCAGCGTTTTGATCCGGCTTCCATCTATCTGATCCAGAACGCCATGCAACGGGTTATGCGTGAAGGTACCGGTCGGTCGGTGTACAGCTCGTTGCCGGCCAACCTGACGCTGGCCGGCAAGACCGGTACCAGTAACGATTCCCGTGACAGTTGGTTCGCCGGTTTCAGCCAGGACCTGCTTGCGGTGGTGTGGCTGGGGCGCGATGACAATGGCAAGACACCGTTTACCGGTGCGACCGGCGCCTTGCAGGTCTGGACCAGCTTTATGCACAAGGCCGACCCGCTGCCACTGAACATGCCGCAACCCGACAATATTGTTCAGGCCTGGATCGACCCCCATACCGGGCAGGGCTCCGATGCCAACTGTCCGGGCGCGGTGCAGATGCCGTATATTCGCGGCAGTGAACCGCCAGCCGGCGCTCCGTGTGGCACAGGTGTGCCCACGGATGCGGATTCGGTGATGGATTGGGTCAAGGGCTGGATGAATTAAGCAAAGAGGATTTCAAGTGAACAAGTGGTTGATTCCGGCTATTACAACGTTAGCTTTGCTCGGTGGTTGCTCCAGCGTGCAGCGCGGCTCGATCCCGGTGGTGGATTCCGGCACGGCCGTGTCCAACAATGACCGGATTTCGGCCAATGGCGGCTTCCGCCAGACCGTGACCACCCGTCCCAACCCTGCCACGACCCAGGCTGTGCCGCAGGATTCCGGGGTGGTGGTGATGGTCCCGGGTGGTGGCGCTACCACGTCAGCGCCGATCAGCTCCGCGCCTTGGACGCCGGGCCCTATCACACCTGGGCCGTCGAACTCCGCGCCAATTGATACTGCGCCGATCAACCAGGGTTCCTACAACATGCCGTCGACACCAAGCGGGACTCCTTCGGCCAGCGCCGGCGGATTGTCTGCCGACGAGCAGTTGGACGGCCCGGTCCTGGCGTTGCTCACCACTGCGCAGCAACAGCAGGCTGGTGGCGACTTGAACGGCGCATCATCCAGCCTTGAGCGCGCCCAGCGTGTCGCACCACGTGAGCCGCAGGTGCTCTACCGCCTGGCGCAAGTGCGCATGGCCCAGGGTGATGCGCCACAAGCTGAACAGTTCGCCCGTCGCGGCTTGACCATGGCCAACGGTCGTCCTGATCTGCAAGCCAGCCTGTGGGCCTTGATTGGTGATGCACGTGCCGCGCAAGGTGATGCTGCCGGCGCCGCCCAGGCTCGGCAAAAGGCCAAGGTCAGTCTCTGATGGATTCTCGTTTTCCGGCGATTGCCGAACAGTTATTGCTGATTGAGCGTGAATTGCGCCTGGCGGGCTGGTGGGATGAAGCGTCCCCCACAGCCGAGGCGCTGAGCAGCGTTGAGCCGTTTTCAGTCGATACCCTGGATTTTCATCAGTGGCTGCAGTGGATCTTCCTGGTCCGGATGAAACAGATCCTCGAACAGGACCTGCCGTTACCTAATGCATCGGGCATTCTGGAGATGGCCGAGATGGTCTACGCCGATCGCCCCCAAGAGAGTCTTGGCCTAAGGTCTGCGCTGAAAAAGTTCGACCAATTGATCGTCGGCGCTCGTTAATTGCCTGACTGCCGGGTTTTCCGGCAGTCTTGCGCACATTTCTACCGCTTGACGACATTCAGGCGAGTTTTATCCCTCCTCAAACCCCTTTCTTCTACGTTCTCATGCGCTTAGTTGGAAAAAAGCGCAATTATTGCTTGACTTGAGGGGGCTGAAACAGAAGAATCCAAAGTCCGCTGTAGAGGGACTGCCAGAAGCAGGCCCACTCAGCAGATCATGAGGCGCATATCCGCGCCGACCTGTTACACCCGCAACGCGTTACCTCGCGCTGGGTGGGAAAAGCCCGCAACACTTGGGACGATCCCAATACTTGCTCAGTCAGTGCTGACGTAGTCGGCGACCACCGTCGCTCATGCTCTGTTGAGAAGTAAACCTATTAAGACCCGTCGGTTTTCAACGGACGGTATTCTGGCGTTTTAGAGGTGAACAACGTGGAGCTTTTATCTGGCGGTGAGATGCTCGTCCGCTTTTTGCGTGACGAAGGCGTCGACTATATCTACGGGTACCCGGGTGGTGCTCTGCTGCATGTCTACGACGCACTGTTCAAGGAACCGGCTGTCAACCACATCCTGGTTCGCCACGAACAGGCCGCGACCCATATGGCTGACGGTTATGCCCGTGCCACCGGTAAAGCCGGCGTGGTGCTGGTAACGTCCGGCCCTGGCGCAACCAATGCCATTACTGGCATCGCGACTGCGTATATGGACTCTATTCCGATGGTGATCATTTCCGGCCAGGTGGCGAGCACCATGGTGGGCACTGATGCATTCCAGGAAACCGACATGATCGGTATCTCCCGGCCGATCGTGAAACACAGCTTCATGATCAAGCATGCCTCGGAAATCCCGGAAGTCATGAAGAAGGCGTTCTACCTCGCGCAATCCGGTCGTCCGGGGCCCGTGGTGGTGGATATTCCGAAAGACATGACCAACCCGGCGGAAAAATTCGAATACATCTTCCCGAAGAAAGCCAAGCTGCGTTCCTACAGCCCGGCCGTTCGTGGGCACTCGGGGCAGATCCGCAAGGCCGCAGAAATGCTCCTGGCGGCCAAGCGTCCGGTGCTGTACTCCGGTGGTGGCGTGATTCTGGGCGGTGGTTCCGCACCATTGACCGAACTGGCCAAGATGCTCAACCTGCCGGTGACCAACACCTTGATGGGCCTCGGCGCGTTCCCGGGTTCGGATCGTCAGTTCGTCGGCATGCTCGGCATGCACGGCAGCTACACGGCCAACCTGACCATGCACCACGCCGACGTGATCCTGGCTGTGGGCGCGCGGTTCGATGACCGGGTGATCAACGGCGCGAGCAAGTTCTGCCCGAATGCCAAGATCATCCATATCGACATCGACCCGGCTTCCATCTCCAAGACCATCAAGGCCGACGTGCCGATCGTAGGTCCTGTGGAAAGCGTGTTGACCGAAATGGTCGCCGCGCTCAAGGACATTGGCGAGACGCCGAACAAGGAATCCGTTGCCAGTTGGTGGAAGCAGATCGACGAATGGCGTGGCGACCGCGGCCTGTTCCCTTACGACAAGGGTGACGGCAGCATCATCAAGCCACAGACAGTGATCGAAACCCTGTGCGAAGTGACCAAGGGCGACGCCTTTGTGACCTCCGATGTTGGCCAGCACCAGATGTTTGCCGCGCAGTACTACAAGTTCGACAAGCCTAACCGTTGGATCAACTCCGGCGGCCTGGGCACGATGGGCTTTGGTTTTCCAGCTGCAATGGGTGTGAAACTGAGCTTCCCGGACGTTGACGTTGCATGCGTCACCGGTGAAGGCAGTATCCAGATGAACATCCAGGAGCTGTCGACCTGCCTGCAATATGGTTTGCCGGTGAAGATCGTCTGCCTGAACAACGGTGTGTTGGGCATGGTTCGCCAGTGGCAGGACATGAGCTACAACAGCCGTCACTCCCATTCCTACATGGAGTCGTTGCCTGACTTCGTCAAATTGGTTGAAGCCTATGGCCATGTCGGCATGCGCATCACCGACTTGAAGGACCTCAAGCCGAAAATGGAAGAGGCGTTCGCCATGAAGGATCGTCTGGTGTTCATCGACATTCAGGTCGACACCAGCGAGCACGTCTACCCGATGCAGATCAAAGACGGCTCAATGCGCGATATGTGGCTGAACAAGACGGAGCGAACCTAATCATGCGGCACATTATCTCCCTGCTTCTGGAGAACGAACCGGGCGCTCTGTCTCGTGTGGTCGGCCTGTTTTCGCAGCGCAACTACAACATCGAAAGCCTGACTGTTGCTCCGACCGAAGACCCGACCTTGTCGCGCCTGACGTTGACCACCGTTGGCCATGATGAAGTGATCGAGCAGATCACCAAGAACCTCAACAAGCTGATCGAAGTGGTCAAGCTGGTCGATCTGTCGGAAAGTGCCCACATCGAGCGCGAGCTGATGCTGGTTAAGGTCAAGGCCACGGGTGCCCAACGTGCCGAGATCAAGCGTACTACCGATATTTATCGTGGGCAGATCGTCGATGTGAGCGCCAGCGTTTATACCGTGCAACTGACCGGTACAAGCGACAAGCTGGACAGCTTCATCCAGTCGATCGGGACGGCCTCGATTCTGGAAACCGTACGCAGTGGTGTCACCGGGATTGCCCGTGGCGACAAAGTACTCAGCATCTAACCCAATTAGTGAATGGCCTTACGGCCTGGATATATAGAGGAACCTCATGAAAGTTTATTACGATAAAGATTGTGACCTGTCGATCATCCAGGGCAAAAAAGTCGCCATCATCGGCTACGGTTCCCAGGGCCACGCCCAGGCGTGCAACCTGAAAGACTCCGGCGTAGACGTCACTGTCGGCCTGCGTAAAGGTTCGGCCACTGTTGCCAAGGCAGAAGCCCATGGCTTGAAAGTGACTGACGTTGCTTCCGCTGTTGCGGCTGCCGACCTGGTCATGATCCTGACTCCGGACGAGTTCCAGTCCTCGCTGTACAAGAACGAAATCGAGCCGAACATCAAGAAAGGCGCCACCCTGGCCTTCTCCCACGGCTTCGCGATCCACTACAACCAGGTCGTGCCGCGCGCTGACCTCGACGTGATCATGATCGCGCCGAAAGCACCGGGCCACACCGTGCGTTCCGAGTTCGTCAAGGGCGGCGGTATCCCTGACCTGATCGCGATCTACCAAGACGCCTCGGGCAACGCCAAGAACGTTGCACTGTCCTACGCCGCAGGCGTGGGTGGCGGTCGTACCGGCATCATCGAAACCACCTTCAAGGACGAGACCGAAACCGACCTGTTCGGCGAGCAAGCCGTTCTGTGCGGTGGTACCGTCGAGCTGGTCAAAGCTGGTTTCGAAACCCTGGTTGAAGCTGGCTACGCGCCGGAAATGGCCTACTTCGAGTGCCTGCACGAACTGAAGCTGATCGTTGACCTCATGTACGAAGGCGGTATCGCCAACATGAACTACTCGATCTCCAACAACGCCGAATACGGCGAGTACGTGACCGGCCCTGAAGTGATCAACGCCGAATCCCGTCAGGCCATGCGCAACGCCCTGAAACGTATTCAGGACGGCGAATACGCCAAAATGTTCATCAGCGAAGGCGCAACCGGCTACCCTTCGATGACCGCCAAGCGTCGTAACAACGCCGCTCACGGTATCGAAGTCATCGGCGAGCAACTGCGCTCCATGATGCCGTGGATCGGTGCCAACAAGATCGTCGACAAAGCCAAGAACTAAGTCGCACGTGTCTACGGAAAACGCGGCCTAGGCCGCGTTTTTTCGTTTGAGGGCCGGTTCTGGTATAAAGCTGCATCGTTTGCGGGCGAACACTCGCCGCAAGTGTCTGTCGAATTTTTTCACACCGTTGCAAGGTAAAGTCCATGAGCGAACGTCCCGAAGAGCCAAACCAGGCCTCTGACGCCGAAAGCCTGCTACCGATCGATGAACATGTCGAAGAAGGGCATGATGCGGAAGGCCGCAAGGTCCGGCATCGTGGCATCTATCTTCTGCCCAACCTGTTCACTACGGCGAACCTGTTTGCCGGCTTCTATTCCATCATCAATTCCATGAGTGCCCAGAGCGCATTGGCGGCAGGTGATGCAGCGAGTGCCAGCAAATACTTCGGTTTTGCCGCCATTGCGATCTTCGTGGCCATGGTGCTCGACGGTCTTGATGGTCGAGTGGCGCGGATGACCAATACCCAAAGCGCCTTCGGTGCCGAGTACGACTCGCTGTCGGATATGGTTGCCTTTGGTGTCGCACCTGCGTTGTTGGCATTTGCCTGGGCGCTGGGGGATATGGGCAAGGTCGGCTGGATGGTTGCCTTCATCTATGTGGCGGGAGCTGCACTGCGACTGGCGCGTTTCAATACCCAGGTGGGTACTGCCGACAAACGTTACTTCATTGGCCTCGCCAGTCCTGCGGCGGCGGGTGTGGTGGCGGGTATTGTCTGGGCGTTCAGTGATTACGGTATCCAGGGGTCGAAGATGTCGTTCCTGGTGGCCTTGATGGTTGCGGCGGCCGGTATGCTGATGGTCAGCAACATCAAGTACAACAGCTTCAAGGAATTCGACTTGAAGGGGCGGGTGCCTTTCGTGGCGATTCTTGTAGTGGTCCTGGTTTTCGCAGTTGTCTTCAGTGATCCGCCCAGGATCCTGCTGCTGGCGTTCCTGGTGTATGCGGCTTCGGGTCCGGTTCAGTACCTGTTGCATCTGCGCAGGGACAAAACATTGCCTTAATGTAATTTCTCCCATACTCCGCAGTCTATTGGTGCATCAGTTCTCCAATGCTGCGGAGTTGCCATGTTAATCAAGTTACCCAAAGCGTCCGACTGCCATGAATCGGATGTCACCCCAGAATCCTTCTATTTCTCTCGCCGCAGTTTGCTCGGTGGTGCGCTTGCCGGTATTGCTGCCAGTAGCCTGCCGCGCTGGGCGAGCGCTGCTGACGCTGCACGTTATGCCGATGTCGAGCCAGGCAAGGCGCCCAGTTGGTTCGCCGAGAAGCTCCCCGGCACACAATGGCAGGCGGTGACCGTAAAAGACGAAGCCATCACGCCGTTCAAAGATGCGACCCACTACAACAACTTCTATGAGTTCGGTACCGGCAAGGGTGACCCGGCGGCGAATGCTGGTTCCCTCAAGACTGAACCATGGAGCGTCGTGATTGATGGTGAGGTCGCAAAACCAGGGCGCTATGCCTTGGAAGACTTCATGAAACCGTATCAGTTGGAAGAACGGATCTATCGTCTACGCTGTGTCGAGGCTTGGTCGATGGTCATTCCCTGGATGGGGTTCCCCATATCAGCCCTGCTGAAGCAGGTTGAACCGACCTCCAAGGCCAAGTACATCCGCTTTGAAACCCTCCAAGACCCCAAGAGCATGCCGGGCCAGCGTTCGAGCTTCGGCCTGATCGACTGGCCCTATGTAGAAGGGTTGCGTCTGGATGAAGCGATGAACCCTCTTGCGATCCTGGCAGTGGGTATGTATGGGCGTGAGTTGCCCAACCAGAACGGTGCGCCGCTGCGTTTGGTGGTGCCGTGGAAGTATGGTTTCAAGAGTGTGAAGTCCATCGTGCGGATCAGTTTGGTGAGTGAGCAGCCGAAGACCACATGGCAGAGCATTGCGGCGGAGGAGTATGGGTTTTATGCAAATGTGAATCCCACGGTCGATCATCCGCGTTGGACTCAGGCGCGGGAACGACGCCTGCCCAGTGGTCTATTCAGTCCGAATGTCCGGGATACGCAAATGTTCAACGGCTACTCGGATGAGGTTGCCTCTCTCTATACGGGCCTTGATCTGCGGAAGAACTACTGATGCGCTACCCCATCTGGCGCATTGGCGTCTTTATAGCGGCTGCGGTGTGGCCGTTGTACTGGTTGTATGAGGCCTGGAGTTTTGCCTTGGGGCCTGACCCCGGCAAAGTGCTGGTTGATCGCTTGGGGTTGGGAACACTGATCCTGTTGCTGATCACGCTGGGAATGACGCCTATGCAAAAGCTGAGCGGTTGGGCAGGGTGGGTCGCTGTGCGCCGGCAGTTGGGGTTATGGTGCTTTGCTTACGTGGTGCTGCATCTCGCGGCTTACTGCGTATTTATCCTGGGGCTGGATTGGTCGCAGTTGGGCGTGGAGTTACGCAAGCGGCCCTACATTATTGTGGGGGCGTTGGGTTTCCTGTGCTTGCTGGCGTTGGCGGTGACCTCCAATCGTTACAGCCAGCGTCGGTTGGGTAGCCGTTGGAAGAAGCTGCATCGCTTGGTGTACGTGATTCTGGGGCTTGGTTTATTGCATATGCTTTGGATCGTACGGGCTGATCTGAAGGAGTGGGCTATCTATGCTTCTATCGGCGCGTTGCTCTTGCTCCTGCGGATTCCGCCTGTGATGCGTCGAATCCCCCGTCTTATGGCTAAAAAAGCACCATCTGCAACAAAAGTGTAATTAGTCCTTGACCGCAGAATCAGGAAGTCTATAATTCGCCCCACTTCCGGCGCAGTCGAAACGGAAAACTCCTTGGTAAACAATGAGTTATGCAGAATTAGGCAGCAAGTCGCTTCAGTTCATCGAAGCCAAAAGGAAGTTGAAAAAGAGGTGTTGACAGCAGCGTGTAACGCTGTAGAATTCGCCTCCCGCTGACGAGAGATCGGAAGCGCAAGTGGTTGAAGTTGTTGAGAAAACCCTCGAAAACTTCTGAAAATAACCACTTGACAGCAAATGAGGCTGCTGTAGAATGCGCGCCTCGGTTGAGACGAAAGATCTTAACCAACCGCTCTTTAACAACTGAATCAAGCAATTCGTGTGGGTGCTTGTGGAGTCAGACTGATAGTCAACAAGATTATCAGCATCACAAGTTACTCCGCGAGAAATCAAAGATGTAACCAACGATTGCTGAGCCAAGTTTAGGGTTTCTTAAAAACCCAAAGATGTTTGAACTGAAGAGTTTGATCATGGCTCAGATTGAACGCTGGCGGCAGGCCTAACACATGCAAGTCGAGCGGTAGAGAGAAGCTTGCTTCTCTTGAGAGCGGCGGACGGGTGAGTAATGCCTAGGAATCTGCCTGGTAGTGGGGGATAACGTTCGGAAACGGACGCTAATACCGCATACGTCCTACGGGAGAAAGCAGGGGACCTTCGGGCCTTGCGCTATCAGATGAGCCTAGGTCGGATTAGCTAGTTGGTGGGGTAATGGCTCACCAAGGCGACGATCCGTAACTGGTCTGAGAGGATGATCAGTCACACTGGAACTGAGACACGGTCCAGACTCCTACGGGAGGCAGCAGTGGGGAATATTGGACAATGGGCGAAAGCCTGATCCAGCCATGCCGCGTGTGTGAAGAAGGTCTTCGGATTGTAAAGCACTTTAAGTTGGGAGGAAGGGTTGTAGATTAATACTCTGCAATTTTGACGTTACCGACAGAATAAGCACCGGCTAACTCTGTGCCAGCAGCCGCGGTAATACAGAGGGTGCAAGCGTTAATCGGAATTACTGGGCGTAAAGCGCGCGTAGGTGGTTAGTTAAGTTGGATGTGAAATCCCCGGGCTCAACCTGGGAACTGCATTCAAAACTGACTGACTAGAGTATGGTAGAGGGTGGTGGAATTTCCTGTGTAGCGGTGAAATGCGTAGATATAGGAAGGAACACCAGTGGCGAAGGCGACCACCTGGACTGATACTGACACTGAGGTGCGAAAGCGTGGGGAGCAAACAGGATTAGATACCCTGGTAGTCCACGCCGTAAACGATGTCAACTAGCCGTTGGGAGCCTTGAGCTCTTAGTGGCGCAGCTAACGCATTAAGTTGACCGCCTGGGGAGTACGGCCGCAAGGTTAAAAACTCAAATGAATTGACGGGGGGCCCGCACAAGCGGTGGAGCATGTGGTTTAATTCGAAGCAACGCGAAGAACCTTACCAGGCCTTGACATCCAATGAACTTTCTAGAGATAGATTGGTGCCTTCGGGAACATTGAGACAGGTGCTGCATGGCTGTCGTCAGCTCGTGTCGTGAGATGTTGGGTTAAGTCCCGTAACGAGCGCAACCCTTGTCCTTAGTTACCAGCACGTCATGGTGGGCACTCTAAGGAGACTGCCGGTGACAAACCGGAGGAAGGTGGGGATGACGTCAAGTCATCATGGCCCTTACGGCCTGGGCTACACACGTGCTACAATGGTCGGTACAGAGGGTTGCCAAGCCGCGAGGTGGAGCTAATCCCACAAAACCGATCGTAGTCCGGATCGCAGTCTGCAACTCGACTGCGTGAAGTCGGAATCGCTAGTAATCGCGAATCAGAATGTCGCGGTGAATACGTTCCCGGGCCTTGTACACACCGCCCGTCACACCATGGGAGTGGGTTGCACCAGAAGTAGCTAGTCTAACCTTCGGGAGGACGGTTACCACGGTGTGATTCATGACTGGGGTGAAGTCGTAACAAGGTAGCCGTAGGGGAACCTGCGGCTGGATCACCTCCTTAATCGACGACATCAGCTGCTCCATAAGTTCCCACACGAATTGCTTGATTCATTGAAGAAGACGAAAAGAAGCAGCCCGAAATTGGGTCTGTAGCTCAGTTGGTTAGAGCGCACCCCTGATAAGGGTGAGGTCGGCAGTTCGAATCTGCCCAGACCCACCAATTTTGTGTGGGAAACGCCTGTAGAAATACGGGGCCATAGCTCAGCTGGGAGAGCGCCTGCCTTGCACGCAGGAGGTCAACGGTTCGATCCCGTTTGGCTCCACCACTACTGCTTCTGTTTGTATAAAGCTTAGAAATGAGCATTCCATCGTTGTGATGGTGAATGTTGATTTCTAGTCTTTGACTAGTTCGTTCTTTAAAAATTTGGGTATGTGATAGAAAGATAGACTGAACGTTACTTTCACTGGTAACGGATCAGGCTAAGGTAAAATTTGTGAGTTACTCGTAACTGAGTATTATCGAATTTTCGGCGAATGTTGTCTTCATAGTATAACCAGATTGCTTGGGGTTATATGGTCAAGTGAAGAAGCGCATACGGTGGATGCCTTGGCAGTCAGAGGCGATGAAAGACGTGGTAGCCTGCGAAAAGCTTCGGGGAGTCGGCAAACAGACTTTGATCCGGAGATGTCTGAATGGGGGAACCCAGCCATCATAAGATGGTTATCTTACGCTGAATACATAGGCGTAAGAGGCGAACCAGGGGAACTGAAACATCTAAGTACCCTGAGGAAAAGAAATCAACCGAGATTCCCTTAGTAGTGGCGAGCGAACGGGGACTAGCCCTTAAGTGGCTTTGAGATTAGCGGAACGCTCTGGAAAGTGCGGCCATAGTGGGTGATAGCCCTGTACGCGAAAATCTCTTAGTCATGAAATCGAGTAGGACGGAGCACGAGAAACTTTGTCTGAATATGGGGGGACCATCCTCCAAGGCTAAATACTACTGACTGACCGATAGTGAACTAGTACCGTGAGGGAAAGGCGAAAAGAACCCCGGAGAGGGGAGTGAAATAGATCCTGAAACCGTATGCGTACAAGCAGTGGGAGCCCACTTTGTTGGGTGACTGCGTACCTTTTGTATAATGGGTCAGCGACTTATTTTCAGTGGCGAGCTTAACCGAATAGGGGAGGCGTAGCGAAAGCGAGTCTTAATAGGGCGTCTAGTCGCTGGGAATAGACCCGAAACCGGGCGATCTATCCATGGGCAGGTTGAAGGTTGGGTAACACTAACTGGAGGACCGAACCGACTACCGTTGAAAAGTTAGCGGATGACCTGTGGATCGGAGTGAAAGGCTAATCAAGCTCGGAGATAGCTGGTTCTCCTCGAAAGCTATTTAGGTAGCGCCTCATGTATCACTGTAGGGGGGTAGAGCACTGTTTCGGCTAGGGGGTCATCCCGACTTACCAAACCGATGCAAACTCCGAATACCTACAAGTGCCGAGCATGGGAGACACACGGCGGGTGCTAACGTCCGTCGTGAAAAGGGAAACAACCCAGACCGTCAGCTAAGGTCCCAAAGTTATGGTTAAGTGGGAAACGATGTGGGAAGGCTTAGACAGCTAGGAGGTTGGCTTAGAAGCAGCCACCCTTTAAAGAAAGCGTAATAGCTCACTAGTCGAGTCGGCCTGCGCGGAAGATGTAACGGGGCTCAAACCATACACCGAAGCTACGGGTATCATCTTCGGATGATGCGGTAGAGGAGCGTTCTGTAAGCCTGTGAAGGTGAGTTGAGAAGCTTGCTGGAGGTATCAGAAGTGCGAATGCTGACATGAGTAACGACAATGGGTGTGAAAAACACCCACGCCGAAAGACCAAGGTTTCCTGCGCAACGTTAATCGACGCAGGGTTAGTCGGTCCCTAAGGCGAGGCTGAAAAGCGTAGTCGATGGAAAACAGGTTAATATTCCTGTACTTCTGGTTATTGCGATGGAGGGACGGAGAAGGCTAGGCCAGCTTGGCGTTGGTTGTCCAAGTTTAAGGTGGTAGGCTGGAATCTTAGGTAAATCCGGGATTCTAAGGCCGAGAGCTGATGACGAGTTACCCTTTGGGTGACGAAGTGGTTGATGCCATGCTTCCAAGAAAAGCTTCTAAGCTTCAGGTAACCAGGAACCGTACCCCAAACCGACACAGGTGGTTGGGTAGAGAATACCAAGGCGCTTGAGAGAACTCGGGTGAAGGAACTAGGCAAAATGGCACCGTAACTTCGGGAGAAGGTGCGCCGGTGAGGGTGAAGGACTTGCTCCGTAAGCTCATGCCGGTCGAAGATACCAGGCCGCTGCGACTGTTTATTAAAAACACAGCACTCTGCAAACACGAAAGTGGACGTATAGGGTGTGACGCCTGCCCGGTGCCGGAAGGTTAATTGATGGGGTTAGCTAACGCGAAGCTCTTGATCGAAGCCCCGGTAAACGGCGGCCGTAACTATAACGGTCCTAAGGTAGCGAAATTCCTTGTCGGGTAAGTTCCGACCTGCACGAATGGCGTAACGATGGCGGCGCTGTCTCCACCCGAGACTCAGTGAAATTGAAATCGCTGTGAAGATGCAGTGTATCCGCGGCTAGACGGAAAGACCCCGTGAACCTTTACTATAGCTTTGCACTGGACTTTGAATTTGCTTGTGTAGGATAGGTGGGAGGCTTTGAAGCGTGGACGCCAGTTCGCGTGGAGCCAACCTTGAAATACCACCCTGGCAACTTTGAGGTTCTAACTCAGGTCCGTTATCCGGATCGAGGACAGTGTATGGTGGGTAGTTTGACTGGGGCGGTCTCCTCCTAAAGAGTAACGGAGGAGTACGAAGGTGCGCTCAGACCGGTCGGAAATCGGTCGTAGAGTATAAAGGCAAAAGCGCGCTTGACTGCGAGACAGACACGTCGAGCAGGTACGAAAGTAGGTCTTAGTGATCCGGTGGTTCTGTATGGAAGGGCCATCGCTCAACGGATAAAAGGTACTCCGGGGATAACAGGCTGATACCGCCCAAGAGTTCATATCGACGGCGGTGTTTGGCACCTCGATGTCGGCTCATCACATCCTGGGGCTGAAGCCGGTCCCAAGGGTATGGCTGTTCGCCATTTAAAGTGGTACGCGAGCTGGGTTTAGAACGTCGTGAGACAGTTCGGTCCCTATCTGCCGTGGACGTTTGAGATTTGAGAGGGGCTGCTCCTAGTACGAGAGGACCGGAGTGGACGAACCTCTGGTGTTCCGGTTGTCACGCCAGTGGCATTGCCGGGTAGCTATGTTCGGAATAGATAACCGCTGAAAGCATCTAAGCGGGAAACTAGCCTCAAGATGAGATCTCACTGGAACCTTGAGTTCCCTGAAGGGCCGTCGAAGACTACGACGTTGATAGGTTGGGTGTGTAAGCGCTGTGAGGCGTTGAGCTAACCAATACTAATTGCCCGTGAGGCTTGACCATATAACACCCAAGCAATTTGCGTCGAAAGGCCAGATTGCGGTGTGTGAAGACGAAATGAACCGAAAGTTCGATCTTGCAAACACCGACTTCTATTACATACCCAATTTGCTGAAGCGAGGCATTCTTGCCACGACTCAGTCCCCGAATTTCTTGACGACCATAGAGCATTGGAACCACCTGATCCCATCCCGAACTCAGTAGTGAAACGATGCATCGCCGATGGTAGTGTGGGGTTTCCCCATGTGAGAGTAGGTCATCGTCAAGATTAAATTCCGAAACCCCAATTGCGAAAGCAGTTGGGGTTTTGTTTTGGGCGGTCGAAAAGGTTATGGCATATCGCTACTGTTCACCCCGACAAATTTGCACAGTTATTTCTGAACCAGAACACTAGAATAGACGCCTGATCATTTTAGACTTAGAGCCCTATATGTCCGACCCGGTTGATATCACCCAGGTGTCCGACCTACCGCTAGAGGACCTGGTTGCCTGCCACGAGTGCGACTTGCTGATGCGCAAGCCAGAGCTTGCACACGGTGAAAAGGCCCTGTGCCCCCGCTGTGGTTATGAGATGTACGCCCACCGCTACAATGTCGTCGAGCGCAGCCTGGCCTTGGTGATCGCAGCTTTATTGCTATACGTCCCGGCGAACTTTCTACCCATCATGCAGCTCAATCTACTCGGGCAGTCTTCTGAAGACACGGTCTGGAGCGGCGTAGTCGCCCTGTTTAATACCGGCATGCAAGGCGTCGCCGTGGTGGTGTTCCTGTGCAGCATGGGCATTCCATTGCTTAAGTTACTGTGCCAACTGGCGGTCTTGCTCAGCATTCGTTGGAACGTAGGCCGCAACTACGGCCTGTTGCTGTACCGCATTTATCACCATCTGCGCGATTGGGGGATGCTTGAGGTCTACCTGATGGGCGTACTGGTGGCGATCGTAAAATTGGCCGACATGGCCGCCCTCAGCATCGGCCTGGGACTGGCCTGTTTTGTCAGCCTGTTGATGGTCCAGGTACTGTTGGAGGTGGTCATGTCACCTCATCAGATCTGGCAAGCGTTGTCCGGGGAGGACGAACATGCGGGCGATTGATGCTGGCATTCTGATTTGTACCGAATGTCACGAATTAAACAGGCAGGACCCAGACACCGACGAGCAAACCTGTACCCGTTGCGGTGCGCTGGTCCACGCTCGCCGTCCGAACAGCCTGATGCGCACTTGGGCACTGCTGATTACTGCGGCAATTCTGTACATCCCGGCTAACCTGTTGCCTATCATGACGGTCAACTCCCTGGGGCAGGGCGCGCCGAGCACTATCATGGCCGGCGTGATCGAACTGGTTCAGCACGGTATGTTCCCGATTGCCGCCGTGGTGTTTATTGCCAGTATCCTGGTACCAACCTTCAAGCTGGTAGGCATCGCGCTGCTGTTGTTCTCGGTGCAGCGTCACCAGCCGCTTTCTGCCCGACAACGCATTATCATGTACCGCTTTATCGAATTCATCGGCCGCTGGTCCATGCTGGATATCTTCGTGATCGCTATTCTGGTTGCGGTCGTAAACTTTGGGCGACTTGCCAGTATCGAGGCCAATCTCGGTGCTGTGGCATTCGCCAGTGTGGTGATTTTGACGATGCTTGCTGCAGTAACTTTCGATCCCCGACTGATTTGGGATAACACGGAGTCGGACGACGACCATGACTGATTTGCCAAAGGCTAAAACCCGCCCCGCTTCGAACTGGTCGGCCATTTGGGTGCTGCCGTTGATCGCCCTGGTGATTGGCGGCTGGCTCGGGTGGCGTGCCTATACCCAGACGGGCATCGAGATTCAGGTGCGCTTTGAAAGCGGTGAGGGCATTCAGGTCAACAAGACCGAAGTGGTCTACAAAGGTATGACCGTGGGTAAGGTCAAAACCCTGGCCCTGGATGACGAGGGCAGCAATCGCGGGGTGATTGCCACCATCGAGATGAACAAGGATGTCGAGCAATATCTCAAGGCCAATACGCGCTTCTGGCTGGTCAAGCCCAGCGTTAGCCTGGCTGGCATTACCGGCTTGGAAACCCTGGTCTCGGGCAACTATATCGCCGCCAGCCCCGGCGACGGTGAGCCCACGCGCAAATTCAAGGCGCTCTCCGAAGAGCCGCCATTATCCGACGCCAAGCCCGGCCTGCACCTGACCGTCAAGGCCGAACGGCTCGGTTCGCTCGACCGTGGCAGCCCGGTGTTCTACAAACAGATCCAGGTCGGCCAGGTCAAAAGCTACCTGCTGTCCGCCGATCAAAACACCGTAGAGGTAAAGATCTACATCGAGCCAACCTACGCCAGTCTGGTGCGCAAACATACGCGCTTCTGGAATGCCAGCGGTATCAGCATCGACGCCAACCTGTCCGGGGTCAAAGTCCGCAGCGAGTCCCTGGCCAGCATCGTTTCCGGGGGCATCGCCTTCGCCACGCCGGAAAATCGCAAGGACAGCCCGCCCACCGATCCGAGCCTGCCGTTCCGCCTTTACGAAGACTTCGATGCCGCCGCAGCGGGTATCCGGGTCAAGGTCAAACTCAGTGACTTCGAGGGCCTGCAGGCAGGTCGCACCCCTGTGATGTACAAAGGTATCCAGGTCGGCAGCCTCAAGGCCCTGAAGGTGGACTCTGACCTATCCAGCGCCAGCGCCGACCTGACCCTCGACCCGTTGGCTGAGGACTACTTGGTAGAAGGCACCCAGTTCTGGGTGGTCAAACCGTCCATTTCCCTGGCGGGCATTACCGGTCTGGAAGCCTTGGTCAAAGGCAACTACATCGCTATCCGTCCCGGCGACAAAGGCGCTAGCCCCCAGCGCGAATTTGTCGCCCGGCCCAAGGCGCCACCGTTGGACCTGCGCTCCCCAGGCTTGCATCTGGTCCTGCTCACCGAGAGCCTTGGCTCCCTGGAAGTCGGCAGTCCGATCCTCTACAAGCAGGTCAAGGTCGGTTCGGTACAAAGCTATCAGTTCTCGCGCAAGCGCAAACAACTGGTCATCGGCGTGCATATCGAGAAAGAGTACGAAGGCCTGGTCAACGGTTCGACGCGTTTCTGGAACGCCAGTGGCGTGACCCTGACCGGTGGACTCACCGGTGGTATCCAGGTCAAAAGCGAATCCCTGCAAAGCCTGATGGCTGGAGGTATCGCCTTTGAAACCCCAGAGCCGAATGTGCCGCTGAGAAATCGCATCCCGCGTTTCCGCCTGTTTGCCGATCACGAAGCCTCCCGCCAGCGTGGCACCCTGATCACCATCAAGGTCGACCGCGCCGATGGCCTGCGCACCGATACGCCGATCCGCTTCAAAGGCCTGGACGTGGGCAAGATTGAAAGCGTCGATCTGAGCGCGGACATGCAGTCGGTGATGCTCACTGCACGCATCACCGAAGTACCTGAGCGGATCGCCCGTGCCGGCAGCCAGTTCTGGGTGGTCAAGCCCGAGTTGGGCCTGATGAAAACCGCCAACCTGGAAACCCTGGTCACAGGCCAGTACATCGAAGTTCTGCCACCGGTGAAAAGCACCGGCCCGCAAAAGAACTTCGTGGCCCTGGCCCAGCCACCAGAGACCAACGTGCAGGAGGCCGGCTTGAGCCTGGTACTCAGCGCCGCCCGTCGTGGTTCGTTGAAAGTCGGCGTACCGGTCACCTACCGTGAAGTCACCGTGGGCAAGGTCACTGGATACGAGCTGGGCAAGACCGCTGATCGCGTGCTGATCCATGTGCTGATCGAGCCCAAGTACGCACCGTTGGTTCGCAGTGGTAGCCGTTTCTGGAACAGCAGTGGCTTTGGTCTGGACTTCGGCCTGTTCAAAGGCGCGACGGTACGCACCGAATCTTTGGAAACCCTGATTCAGGGCGGGATCGCCTTTGCCACGCCAGACGGCGAGCGCATGGGCAACCCGGCGCTGCCTGAGCAGACTTTCCCGTTGTTCGACAAGTTTGAAGACGAGTGGCTGATCTGGGCGCCGAAGATCCCTCTGGGTAAATAAATCCAGGAGCCACAAAAAAGGCCGCGATCCAAAAGATCGCGGCCTTTTTATTGCTTCACAGGGGCCGGTCAGACCTCATCCAGCTCCGGCTCATCGGCCTGCACATTGACCGTCGCCTTCACCACATCATGGCGGCGGATGTACTTCCAGTCCGCCTCATCAATGTAGATCCCGTTCGGCCCGCTGCCGCCTTCCAGGTCGATCGCCACCTGGGCGGAAACCTGCGGCTTCACACTGGCCAGGATCGGCACAAAGCCCAGTTGCAAGCTGGTTTCCAGCAAGGCTGCCTGGTTCTTCTCGTCGATATCCGCCGCCTCGTCGAGGTAGTAAGGCAGGCGCACACGACCGGCCTGGTCGCGGTCCATCAAGTGCAGCAACAAGTACATGTTGGTCAGCGCCTTGATGGTCATGGTGGTGCCGTTGGACGCGGCGCCATCGATGTCGGTGTGAATGATCGGCTGGCCATTGACCTTGGTAATTTCGAACGCCAATTCAAACAGGTCCTTGAGCCCCAACTGGTTATGGTTGGCGGCGACCAGGCGCGCCAAGTATTCCTTGGCCTCTTCGTTCTTGTTGTCCTGCTCGGCGCTTTGGCTGAGGTCGAACACCGACAGGGTCTCGCCTTCCTCATACTGACCGGCGCTGTGAATGATCTGGTCGATATGCTTGAGCGCTTCCTTGTTCGGTGCCAACACAATACGGAAGCTCTGCAGGTTGGACACCTGGCGCTTGTTGATCTCGCGGTTGAACAGCGCCAACTGATGCTCAAGGCTGTCGTAGTCGCTGCGAATATTGCGCAGGGTCCGCGCGATATCCGTCACCGCCGCACGGCGTGCCTTGCCCAGGGTCAGGGCTTCGTCGGTACGGTGCGCGTAAGCGTTGATCAACAGGTGCAGGCGACGCTCCATATCGTCTTCGCTGTCAAACTTGGCCACGCCTTTGAGACGCACCTGTGCATACAGCGCGTCAATCTGCCCATCAGCACGCAACAAACCCTGCCAGCTATCCTGGTAGTCATTGAGCAGCGGCAGCAGGTTGTCCATGGAGTCGTCGACCGGGTCCATGAACGGCGTGCCGAACGGCAAGTCAGCCGGCAACAACTGGCGACGGCGCAGCGCGTCATCCAGGGTGCGTTGCTTGGCTTCCATATCACCGATCTGCCGCCCGACCAGTTGCAGCTTGGCCGACAGCTGTTGCACGCGCTCGGTAAACGCATCGCTGGAGCGCTTCAACTCGTCCTGCGCGGCTTCCATCTGCGCCAGGTGCTCCAGCTTCTCGCCTTCCTCGGCGCTCAGGGTCTGGCTGCGACGGAAGTCTTCCAGGGCTTTCTGCGCATCCAGCACTTGCTGGTACAGCGCTTCAGTCTGGGTCTTGCTCGCCGCCCGGTCAGACGCTACCGCCTGCTGGGTTTTGAGTTGCTTGAGTTCTTTTTCCAGGCGCTCTTTCTGGTCGCGCAATGCCGCACGATCCGCCAGGGCTTGCAGAGCCGGCGGCTCGATATGCGAGATGTCGATGGACAGCCCCGGTACTTCAAAGCGCTCGCCCTTGAAACCATCGAGGATCAGTTCCAGGGATTTGACCCACTGGCCGTCCTCATCCAGGGTGATGCCATGCTCGCCCAATGGCAGGCTGAACAGCGAACTGTTGAACAGGCGCATCAGACGTTCGACGTCCTGTTGCGAGAATTCTTCCCGCAGTTTGGCGTAGCTGTTGTTGTCGGCGTGATCGAGTTGCTGCTTGACCGACTTCAGGCGTTTTTCCAGATCGCGTAGGCGCTCATCCAGATCCTCGGCGCTGAACTGTCGCGACTGCGCCAGGGCGCCGGCCAGTTCATCGTGAGCATCCTTGGCCGCCAGCAGTTGCTGCTCCAGGACCTTGACGTCATCCACCAGGGCAAAGCGATGCTTGAGCACCGACAACTCGCCCAGCCAGCGTTGAATACCAGTGATTTCCCGCTCCAGGCGCATCAGCTCCTGGGTGCCGCCGCGCTGGTCGTTCTGCAGCGCGTCTTGCTCGTTGCGGTAGTGTTCGGCCTGGATTGTCAGCTCTTCCTTGCGTGCACTGGCGTAGTCCGACCAGGTGCCTAGCAACGAGTCGAGCAATGGCGACAAGCGATGCAGCTTGCCACGCAGGATATCGCGCTGTTTCACGCCATTGGCCAAGGCTTCGACCAAGGGGCCGGCGGCGACCAGGGAGTTGTAGTCCTGCTCCATGCGCCGCACATCGCGGAAGGCTTCTTCGCACGCCGCAATGTAATCGACGCTACCCGAGCGCAGGCTGTGCTCGAACGCATCGAGGAACAGCTGCTTGAGCTTGGCTGCGGTGATTTCGCGCATGTGCAGCAGGTTGATAAACAGTGCGCGGAAGGTCTTCAGGCTCTGCTCGCTGGTAGAACGCAGCGGAATCAGGGTCAGGTCCAGCGGGATCGAAGTATGGCCACCCACCAGCAAGCGTCGCAGTTCATCGGGCTTGAGCTCATAGGCTTTCAGGCCTTCGCGCTCAAGGTTGGTGAACAGCTCTTTCTGGCGCAGGCAGGTGTCGTTTTTCTGATAGTGGGCCAGGTCCAGCTTGCCGGCGTAGGCAAAGAACTGGTGACCGAAGCCGCCACCCGGGCCGCGACCGACCACGCCGATCACATGTGGGCCGTGGGGCAGGGACACTTCGACAAGGATGTAGCTGGTGTCGGTGGCAAAGTAGAAGCGTCGCGACTGCTCAAGGGTGTACTTGCCGAAGCTCATGTCCGACATGCGTGCCAGGATCGGGAACTGCAAAGCGTTGATCGACGCCGATTTACCGAGGTTGTTCGCGCCATACACCGACAGCGGCTCTTCCAGCGGGAACAGGCCCAGGCTGTAGCCGGCGGTATTCAATAGGGCGAAGCGGCGAATGCCGTAGCGTTCCTTGCTCATGCATCGGTCTCCTGTTCTTCGGCAATGGCGCGGGCCAGGGCGTCTTCCTCGCTTTGTGCTTCAAATTCGCTCAAGTCCAGCGGGTCATCGGTCTGCAGCAGTTTTTCATCGCTGTCTTCGTCGATGATCACCGGCGCCGGCAACGGCAGCACGCTGTGCACGCTGGCTGCCAGGTCGCGGTCAGCCTGGACCGATAGGCACACGTCGAGGAAACGGTGCATCGGTGGCAGGAAGCGATAAATACCGTTGTCTTCACTGGCAAACCCGAGCTGGGTCATGCGGCGCATGATTTTTTCTTCCAGCTCCTCAACGGTCTGCACCTCGGCCTGGATAAACAGGTCACGGTACTTCTCCAGCAACGATGGCAATTCATCGCGGCCCAGGCTGCCACCATCGAGCACGGCAATCGGGTCGCGGCCCTGGTCGGCCAGGTGCTCGACGATGATGAAGGTAAACAACGCCAGGCGCTGCGCGGTCTTGTTCACCTGCGCGGCGGCCACGGCAGTGTCCGGGACGAAGTAGTAGAACCCCCGGGTATCGCACACCAGCTCAAAGCCCAGGGCCTTGAACAGCGTGCGGTACTGGTCCTGGAAGTTCGACAATTGCGCGTACAACTCCGGGTCGCGGCGGCTGACGTGGTAACCCTTGAACAACTCGCGAAAGATCGGCGCCAGTTGGGACAGTTCGGATAGATCAAGATGCATGAGGTGTGCTCGCAGAGTGCTCGGCCGCGTCGCTGGCCGGGAGCAGGGCGAATGAGCGCAGGCTGACCTGGTGCTCGTGAGTATGGTAATCCCGGCGTTCCAGGCGCTCGCGCTTGAAACGCTTCTCCCGCGACAGGCGCGAGAACCAGTACAGCAACTCGTCGGTGGCACCGTCCGGTTCCTGCTCCAGCAGCCAGGTCATCAGGTCCGGCATCGGCAGGGCGTCTTCGCAACGCTCCAGCATCTCCTTGACCGTACGCGGCGCACGCTGGGCTTCGCCCTTGTGGGATTTGTGCGCCTTGGGGAAACGCGCCGGTTTAGGTTCGAAGTTAGCCAGGGCATATACATAGGCTTCAACCTGGCTGGCACTGCCCAGGAAGGTGCTTTGTGGCCGGGTAAACATCGGCATCGCCGCTTGCGGCACCGCGTCCAGGCCCTTGCGTCGGATCGCCGACAGGGCCAGCGCCGCACCACGGGTCACGGCGTTGTGCCGGCGCGCCTCTTCGCGCAGCGGCAGCAGCAGCTCGCGGGCATGACGCAAGGTCAACTGGGCGCTGGTCTGCATTTCGAGGATGCGCGCGTGGGTGCGCAACAACATATCGTCGTCCACCAGGTGGCCCAGGCGCTGCTGCTCGGTGAGCATGCGCAGCAGCACGTTTTCCACCTTGCGTACGCCTTGTTCGAAGGCGCCGTCGGCATTCACCAGTTGAATCATCGGCTCGACGTACTCGTCCCAGGTCGCCAGGACCTCGGCATAGCGCTGGCGCAACGGGATTTGCCGGTCACTGGTCTTGGCGCGGTCGGCCACGGCAGCGAGGGCCTGTTCGTCGTTGGCGAGTTTTTTCAGCACGTCGCGCACGCGCATGTCCAGCAGCCGCAGTTGGCGGGCCAGGTCATGGCCGTCGCGGATGTCGAAGGCGTCCTGGATATAACCGGCCAGGCGCTCGAGGTGGCGCAGGTAGGCTTCGATTTCCAGGCACAGGCCTAGCCGGTGCTCCTTGCGAAGATAGGCCAGGAAGTCATGGATCTGCGCGTTGAGCTCGAAACGGTTCGGGCTCTTGGCCACAGGCACCAGGATATCCAGGCGAATCCACACGTCCAGCAGGCTGGTGATGTCCTGTGGCGTGCTGTCCAGTTGTTGGGCGGCCAGTTGCGCGCGCAACTCGCCAAGGCTCAGGGTGCCTTGGTCGAAGTGTTCGCACAGTGGCTCAAGCAGGGCCCAGTGTTCGGCGAGGGCGCGCAAGACGCGCTTGGGTTCGATCATCGGAATGGCCGGCTGGTTGGCGATTAAAAGCAGCGATTGTACTGCATCAGACGCGGGATTTATCCACAGCCGGTCAGGGCGCCTTCGCGATGGGCGGTCAGGAATGCAGAGAAAAGCATCAACGGTGGGCGATCATCGTCGAAGGGCGGTAGAATCCACGCTCTTTAGTTATCCACAAGTGGCCGAGCCTTGCTTATCGAGTCCCGACGTCGCGCTTACTTGACCGCCATGCAGGTGGTCAACTGGCTGCCGCGCACCGAATTGCCCTTTGCCGCCCCGTCGCGGCCCGAACTGCTGCAAGCGCTGGAACCGTTCGAGCCATTCGACGCCTCGGGCGAGGAAGCAGCGGCGCCGGTTGCGGTGGTCAAGCCCGCGGCTGAAGCAGCCGTGCGGCCATCGGAGCGGGTCAAGATCGAAGTGCCACGCCCTTCGACGGCGCCCAAGCCCGTTGCAGCGGCTGACGATACCCCGGCCCCGGTGGCCAAGGCCCCGGTCGTACCGCCACCGCGTTTTGCCTTGCAACTGTTGCGGGCCGGGCGCTGTTTGGTGTTGGTGGAGTTGCCGACCGGCGAACGTTTCCAGGCCCGCGATCCTGCCTATCTGCTGCTCAAGGACATGCTGCGCGCCGCCGGCCTGCCCGACAGCCCGCAGATCGTCGGCGAGCCCGTGCGCTGGCCGCTGCTGGTGCGCGGCAATATGGACCAGGGGCCGGACGCCGCACGTGACTTCGTGCAAGGCTTTGTTTCGGCCCGCCTGGAAGATGAACCCTGCGTGTGCCTGTGGCTGATCGGTCTGCCTGCCGTGCGATTTGCCGGCGAAGCCAATGCCGAGGCCTGGTACCGCGAACTGCAGGTCGAAGGCCTGGGCTCGGTCTGGGCCTTGCCGGGCCTGGAATTATTAATGGAAGAGCCACAGCGTAAGGCTGATGTCTGGCAAGCCATGCGCCGGCTGATGGCGCGCTGGAAAACAACCGATGAGTGAGGCTTTATCCTTCCGCCCGATGACCGAGGCTGACCTCGACGCCGTGCTGAAAATCGAATACGCGGCGTTCAGCCACCCCTGGACCCGTGGCATCTTTCTCGACGGGCTGGGCAAGTACCAGATCTGGTTGATGTTCGAAGGCGAGCAACAGGTGGGCCACGGGGTGGTGCAGATCATCCTCGATGAAGCGCATTTGTTGAACATTACCGTCAAACCGGAAAACCAGGGCCGTGGCCTGGGCCTGGCGCTTCTGGAGCACCTGATGTCCCGCGCCTATGCCGCCAACGCCCGGGAGTGCTTCCTGGAAGTGCGCGACAGCAATACCGGCGCGTTCCGCCTGTATGAACGCTACGGTTTCAACGAAATCGGCCGTCGCCGCGATTACTACCCTGCCGTCGGTGGTCGCGAAGACGCAGTCGTCATGGCTTGCACCCTAGTCGACTAAACACCCGACCCCCTGTAGGCGCTGGCAAGGGCCAGGTGTATCAGCGGTTGCCGTCTATCGGGTCAATATCGGCCAACTCAGCCTCATCCAACCCATTGCCGCCGCCTATCTCATCTTCATCGACGATACTCAGGTCCCAATCGGCCTGTTCGCCGTCACCTTCTTCCCGGGCATCCCGCGCGCCATCTTCATGGATCAGGGTTTCGGGGCTCATATCATCATCCGTGGGCTCATGATCCGCCGTCGAAGCCCCCGTCATCCCGGCCTCGCGCACCCGTTCGTCGGGTATCAGGTGCTCGCGCTCAGCACGGGGGATCTCATCGCCGATTTCCGCCGTCGGCTCCTGCTCGTCAAAGTCCAGCTCTCGCATCGAGCCCATGCGATCTTCGTTGTCATCTATCGGCTCGGGCTGCGTAGCGCCATACGGACGTCGTGATTGCGTCATGGTCAATCCTCATGCTGTGGGGCTTATAGTGTGTGGACAGGCTCGGCGCTCCAAAGATTCAAGCTAATTTGCGTGCGGCGTGACCTGGGCGAGCGGTTGTCAGTCACAAAACTGCGCATCATTCCTGAGGCTTTCCCTGATGAACGAACTACAAGACCTGCTTGATAACAACGAACGCTGGGCGGATGCGATCAAACAGGAAGATCCCGAATTCTTCGCCAAGCTCGCCCGCCAGCAGACCCCAGAGTATCTGTGGATCGGCTGTTCGGACGCCCGGGTGCCTGCCAACGAGATCGTCGGCATGCTGCCTGGCGACCTGTTTGTACACCGCAACGTGGCCAACGTGGTGCTGCACACCGACCTCAACTGCCTGTCGGTGATCCAGTACGCGGTGGATGTGCTCAAGGTCAAACATATCCTGGTCACCGGCCACTACGGCTGCGGCGGCGTGCGTGCTTCGATGCAGGACCGCCAGTTTGGCCTGATCGACGGTTGGCTGCGCTCGATCCGCGACCTGTACTACGAGAACCGCGAAGTGTTGGCCCAGTTGCCCACCGAAGAAGAACGCGTTGATCGCCTGTGTGAACTCAACGTCATCCAGCAAGTGGCCAATGTCGGTCACACCAGCATTGTGCAGAACGCCTGGCACCGCGGGCAGAGCCTATCGATCCACGGTTGCATTTACGGCATCAAGGACGGTCGCTGGAAAAGCCTCAACGCCACCATCACCGGGTTCGAGCAACTGCCGCCGCAGTACCGCCTTCGCCCGATAGAGGCGATTTAATAGCGTTTGCGTTGGCGCCACTGTTCCATGAACAGTTGGCCTTGCGGGTTCAGCGGCTCTTTTGCGCCGGTGATCCAGCCGCGGCAGTTACCGGCACCGCAGCGGCAAGCGAACTGGCGGAACAGCACATCTTCGGTGGTGGCGTAATCCATCGTCAGCAGCGTGCCGGGGCGAATGGCCTGGATCGACCATAGCTCCAGTTCGCTGATGTCGAGAAACACATTCGGATCGCACGAATGCAGGAGCAGGCCGCTGAACCACGGGTCGTACAAGTGGATGCGCGACGATATCTGCAGCGTATGCAAGTGCCGTTCGCCCAATGCGTACCCGGAGATCTTCGCAATACGTATACGGCTGTCGAAGGCGACGCGGGTCTTGATGCCGGTTCCGCGACCATTGCGGGTGCTTACGACCTCGAACTGCCGGGGCGAGGGGTAACCTTTTTTGGCCAGCAGGTTGGCGAAGGGATAAATACAGTCGATCGCATCAGTTGGCGCATCTTCCATGACTTGGGTTTTCATAGCGTTCCTTGTCGGGCTGCATCGACCTCCTGATGTTGGTGTAACTGCCAGTCATGCAGCAAATGGGCACGATCCAAGATTTACGCAAGTTGCAGCCGATATCTACTGTCAAATCTGACAGTAGATATCGGCGTTTTTTTGCGTAAGCCAATACTCACAAGCAGGACGCTTAAAGGGCGGGGGCTGGCACAGACGCTTCTGGCAGCGGGCTTTTCAGACGCTTGAGCTGAGTCCTCATTGTGACGGTGGCGCATTTTTCCCTGGCCTGGTCGCCGGACAGTTCGCGAATCGAGGTGTAGAACAGCTCGCAAGTCTGTTCCTTGCGTGTTACCTGCCAGGTATTCATGCAGCCCTTGAGCAACACGTTGGGGTCGCTGGCCGGCTTCTGGCCCATGCCGGCCTGCCAGCAGGCCGCGCTCAGGTCCTGGCCCATGACTTTCAGACCGGCCTCGTCGGCCTTCTGTTCGTCACCGTCGTCACCGTCGTAGCTGTCCGGGTTGGCGGCGTACCAGATGTAACTGGGGTGATTGGCCCCCAGTACTGCGACTTTGCTGCCTTCGGCCGGGCTGATCTGCGCCAGGTCCAATACCCCGAGGGTTTGCCCGTACTGTTGCTGGATCCAGCTGCGCACGGGCGCGCCGAAGGCGACCATTGGCAATGAGCCTGTGGGGTGCAAACTCAGTTCCCGGACAATCCGGGTCTGGTACTCGCTGAAATAGCCGTAGACACCTTCCAGGTCCTTGCCCGCCGACGAGGGCGCGGCAATTGGCGCAATATCGATAATGGTCTGGTATTCCGGGGTCTGGGTTGCCGGTATCCCGTTGGCGGTCAGCAACGTAGCCCAGCGATCGGTGGTGGCGGACTCCAGATAGTCCTGGTAATGAGTCAGGGAATAATCCGGCGGGAAATGCATCAACTCGATGCTCTTGCGGTTCTCCAGGGCCATGCCCAACGGCAGGAACAGGTACCAGCTAAATTGCCACTTGCCCTCGCGGTTGAGCCGGCTGGCGCCCTCATAGGCCAGGTCGGCGGTGTTCAGCAACGCAGTCAGGGGTTGGCCATAGCCATCGGGCACGCCGGTAAAGTGGGCCAACACCTGATCCTGTCGGGCTTTCACGCTGACCCTGGCGCGGCTGTAGCCATCTCGCTGCAGGCTCTGGGTCAGGTAATGCTCCACCGTCTGCTCCAGCGTCCATGGCCGAAAACAGATCACCCCGCAATTGTTGGGGTAGGCGAACAATTGCGTGACCCGTTGCGCGCTGCCCAGATTGAGTTCGACATCAGCGTGTAGGACCGTGCTCAAGGTGAGTACGGCGAAGGTGAAGGACAGCCTGATCAGTTTAAACATAGGTGTTTCCTTGTCAGCTAAAGCCCGTCTGCGCGGGATGAATGCCCACCCTCACACAGTAGCGGCTGACCGGGAAAATGCGTCGGGAAATGCGCTTTTTTGCATCCCCCGACACCACTGGCCCCTAAGGCATCACGGGCGGCATGTACTTCAACGTCGTCCCCAACGCCCACAGCAAAAACAGCACCAACGGCGTGTGCACCAGCAACTGCACAAACGAGAAGCCAATCAGGTCCCGTGCCTTGAGCCCCAGCACACCAAGCAACGGCAGCATGTAGAACGGGTTGATCAGGTTCGGCAGCGCCTCGGCAGCGTTATAGATCTGCACGGCCCAGCCCAGGTGATATTGCAGGTCATTGGCCACCTGCATCACATACGGCGCCTCGATGATCCACTTGCCACCGCCCGACGGGATAAAGAACCCCAGGACCGCCGAATACACGCCCATCAGCAGCGCATAGGTGTCGTGTGAAGCGATGGAGGTGAAGAAGGTCGAGATATGGTGGGCCAGGGTCTGGCCATCGCCGCCCTTGACCACGGTCATCAGCGCCGCGATGGAGCCGTACAGCGGAAACTGGATCAACACCCCCGTGGTGGTTGGCACCGCGCGGGCCACTGCGTCGAGGAAGCTGCGCGGGCGCCAGTGCAGCAAGGCGCCGACCATGATGAACAGGAAGTTATAGGTGTTGAGCCCCGAGATAGCGCTGATCGCAGGTTTAGTCGAGAACTCATGGAACAACCAGCCGGCCGCCAGCAGCGCCAGCAAAATGGTGAGCAACGGGCTGTGTTCCAGCCATTCTCCCGGACGGCTTGGCGGCTGTGGCTTGGGCAGGTTGAATGACGGGTCCACACCACAGGCCTTGGCGTCACGCGCAGAGTTGGGGCCCGGTGCGGTGACGTAGGCGATGACCAGCGACACCACGATCAGCGCCAGCAACAGCACGCCCGATTGCCACAAAAAGATGGTGTCGGTGAAGGGAATGGTGCCGGTGATCGCCAGGATCGACGGCGGCAGGCTGGCCGGGTTGGCCTGCAATTGCGCGGCCGAAGACGACAACCCCAGCGCCCACACGGCACCCAGGCCCAGATAGGCCGCCGCGCCGGCAGCGCGATAGTCCATGCGCAAATCCGTGCGCCGGGCCAGCGCCCGCACCAGCAACCCGCCGAACACCAGGGACAGGCCCCAGTTGAGCAGCGAGGCAACCATCGAGATCAGCGCTACCCACGCCACGGCCGAGCGGCCGTTTTTCGGGATACGCGCCAGGCGATCGATCAACTTCACAGCAGGCGGCGAGCTGGCGACCACATAGCCACCAATCACCACGAAGGCCATTTGCATGGTGAACGGTATCAGGCTCCAGAAACCATCGCCAAAGGCCTTGGCGGCGTCGGTGGGCGCAGCGCCCATACCCAGGGCGGCCACGGCGACAATAATCACGGCGAGGGCAGCAAACACCCAAGAGTCAGGAAACCAGCGTTCGGCAAAATTCGAGCAGCGCAGGGCAAAGCGGGCATAGCGGCTTTCTTCGATAGGATCGGCCACGTTATTTACCTCTTGTATTTATTATGGGGCGGATTGAGGGCATCTTGGCCCACGGCCATTTATTTGGGAATGTTGTTATTTTCATGGATCAATGAGTAAACCGAATATATCGGCGGCGATTGCCAGGATCCGGCCCAGCTCATAACCTGCACGCCATTTTGTCTGTCTGCCGAGCTTCTCCATGACTGCCACCGCTTATCCACAGGCGCAGCGTTTTTCCCGCTCCGACTACAAAACCCTGGGCCTGGCCGCCTTGGGCGGTGCCCTGGAAATTTACGACTTCATCATTTTCGTATTTTTCGCCCTGACCCTGAGCCAGCTGTTCTTCCCCCCGGAAATGCCCGAATGGCTGCGCCTGCTACAAAGTTTCGGGATTTTCGTCACCGGCTACCTGGCGCGCCCGCTGGGCGGCATCCTGATGGCGCACTTCGCCGATCACCTGGGGCGCAAGCGGGTATTCAGCCTGAGTATCCTGATGATGGCCTTGCCGTGCCTGTTGATCGGAATCATGCCGACCTACGCACAAATCGGCTATTTCGCGCCGCTGATCCTACTGGCGCTGCGGGTCCTGCAAGGCGCGGCGGTGGGCGGCGAAGTGCCCAGCGCCTGGGTCTTCGTCGCCGAGCACGCGCCGGCCAACCATCGCGGTTATGCCTTGGGGTTCCTGCAAGCCGGGCTGACGTTCGGTTACCTGCTGGGGGCCTTGACGGCGACCTTGCTGGCGCAGATGTTCACCGCTGAACAAATCCTCGATTACGCCTGGCGTTTTCCGTTTCTGTTGGGCGGTGTGTTTGGTGTGATTGGTGTCTGGCTGCGCCGCTGGCTCAGTGAAACCCCGGTGTTCCTGGCCATGCAGGCGCGTCGCCAGGCCGACGCAGAGCTGCCGCTGCGCACGGTATTGCGCGACCATCGCCAGGCGTTGTTGCCGGCCATGTTGCTGACCTGTGTGCTCACCTCGGCGGTGGTGGTGTTGGTGGTGATCACGCCAACCATGATGCAGAAAACCTTCGGCATGAGCCCCAGCCACACCTTCGCATTGAGTGCATTGGGCATCGTCTTCCTGAATATCGGTTGCGTATTGGCTGGCCTGTTGGTGGATCGCATTGGCGCCTGGCGCGCGGTGCTGGTCTACAGCCTGCTGCTGCCGGTGGGCATCGCCGTGCTTTACGCCAGCCTGATTGCCGGCGGCGTGTGGCTGGGCGCGGCCTATGCCATTGCCGGATTGAGTTGCGGGGTGGTGGGTGCGGTGCCATCGGTGATGGTCAGCCTGTTCCCGGCGCCGGTGCGCGTGTCGGGGATTTCCTTTACCTACAACATTGCCTATGCGCTGTGGGCGAGTACCACGCCGTTGATGCTGATTGCCTTGATGCCCACCAGCCCGTGGATTTGCGTTTTTTATTGTGTGGTGATGGGCGCGGTCGGCGTGGCCAGTGCAGTGCGATTTGCCAAACGACCTGTTTTTTAAAGCCGCCGCCTTATAATTGTGGGAGCGGGCTTGCTCGCGAAAGCGGTGTGTCAGTCGGCACATGCATCAACTGACAGGCTGCTTTCGCGAGCAAGCCCGCTCCCACAGGGGGCAGTCCATAACGAAGGCCAGGGTTTAGCCAGAAACCGCTCTCGCACTGACCGCTATTCGCGGTCCTCCAGCACGTAGCCGACCCCGCGCAAGGTGTGGATCAACTTGCGCTCGAACGGGTCGTCGATCTTTGCCCGCAGGCGGCGGATCGAGACCTCGACCACATTAGTGTCGCAATCGAAGTTCATGTCCCACACAAACGAGATGATTTGCGTGCGTGACAGCACCACTCCGCTCTGGCGCATCAGCAGGTGCAGCAGGGCGAACTCCTTGGTGGTCAGGTCAATGCGCTGGCTGCCGCGAAAAGCCCGGTGGCGACCCTGGTCCAGCTCCAGATCGCCCACCCTTAGCACGTCCGGCACGGCGGCCTCGATACTGCGGCGCATCAGGGTGCGGACCCTGGCCAGCAGTTCGGGAAACTCGAAAGGCTTGACCAGGTAGTCGTCGGCGCCCAGTTCCAGGCCCTTGATCTTGTCGGCCAGGCGGCCTTGGGCGGTCAGCATCATGATGCGCGTGTTGCTGGTCTGGCGGATCCGCTGCAACACATCCCAGCCGTCCATCAGCGGTAGGTTCACATCCAGAATCACCAGTTCATAAGCGTGTTGCCGGGCCAGGTGCAAACCGTCGGTACCGCTGGCCGCGCAATCAACCACATAGCCACTTTCGCTTAATCCCTGCTGCAAGTAGTCGGCGGTTTTCAGTTCATCTTCGATAACCAGGATTCGCATGTCGAGCGTGCCTCGGGGCAGGGGAAAGTAGCAGCAATTGCCGCGAAGGTTAAAGCAAAAGCCCGGACCAGAGCCTTTGCTAACGGATTTGTAATGTTCTGGCCACCCCCCTGATAAGTAGCGAAAGTTACATTGCCCCTGCTTGGATTTGTCCGCCAACTCATGGGTGTGGAACGCTTGTTATGCCAATGTTTTCAAGAACTATTGTGTGCTCCGTAGTGGGGTTATTGGCGATGGCCCAAGTGGCAAGCGCACAGACCCTGACCCTCGAATCGGCCCTGCAAAGTGCGTTTGCCGGTAACCCGGACCTGGCCGCTGCGCAATGGGAAATCGACATCGCCCAAGGCGGTCGTCAGCAGGCCGGGCTGATCCCCAACCCGGTGGCCTCCTGGGATGCCGAAGACACCCGCCGCAGCACCCGCACTACCACCGTCAAGCTGAGCCAGACCCTGGAGTTAGGCGGCAAACGCGGGGCGCGCATTGATGTGGCCTCGCGGGCACAAGAGGCCGCAGCCCAGGAACTGGAACAGCGGCGCAACGTGCTGCGGGCCGAAGTCATCGATGGCTTTTATGGTGCGCTGCGGGCCCAGGAACGCCTGGAGCTGGCCCAGCGCTCAATGGCACTGGCCGAGCGCGGCCTGGTGATTGCCAATGGCCGGGTCACGGCGGGCAAGGCATCGCCGGTCGAAGCCACTCGCGCCCAGGTACAGGTCTCGGAAATCCGCCTGGAACGCAGCCGCGCCGAGATCGGCGTGAGTGATGCCTATCGCCGCCTGGCGGCCATCACCGGCAGCGCCACTATCGGCTTTGAGCGCGTGGAGGCAGGTGCGGTGAATCCGCCGGCGCTGCCTTCGGCCACTCAACTGCTGGCGCGCCTGGAGAGCACTGCCGAGTTGCGCCTGGCGCAGCTGCAAATCCAGCAACGGGAAGCCGGCCTGGGCCTGGAAAAGGCCCAGCGGATTCCCGACCTGGATGTCTCCATCGGCAGCCAGTACGACGCCAGCGTCCGCGAGCGGGTGAATCTGGTGGGCGTATCGATGCCGATCCCGCTGTTCAATCGCAACCAGGGCAATGTGCTGGCCGCCAGCCGCCGAGCTGACCAGGCGCGGGACTTGCGCAACGCTACCGAGCTGCGCCTGCGTACCGAAACCCGCCAGGCCCTGGACCTGTGGTCGACCGCCGACAGTGAGGTGCGCACCTTCAACCAAGTGATCCTGCCCGCCGCCCAAAGCGCGGTGGACAGCGCCACCCGTGGCTTTGAGATGGGCAAGTTCAACTTCCTCGAGGTGCTCGACGCTCAGCGCACCTTGATCGCCGCCCGCACCCAATACCTCGCCGCGCGCGCCCAGGCCACCGATGCCTGGGTGCGCATCGAACGGATTTACGGCGACCTCGCCCGCATTTGATCTTTCAGGAGTTCCCCATGAACAAACAACAAGGCCTGGCTTTGGCTGTTGCAGCGGCCATTGCCCTCGGGGCGATGGCGTTTTGGCCGGCCACCAGCGTGGCGCCCCAGGCACCGGTGGCGAGCGTCCAAGCGCCGGAGGAAGAAGAAGAGGAAGAGGGTGTGCTGGTGCTCAATGAGCAGCAGATCCAGGCCGCCGGCATTCAACTGGCCAAGGCCCAACCCCGACAAATCAGCACACTGCTGTCGTTGCCCGGCGAGGTGCGATTCGACGAAGACCGCACCTCCCATATCGTGCCCCGTGCGGCGGGTGTGGTGGAGTCGGTCAAGGTCAATCTAGGGCAGAAGGTCAAGCAGGGCGAGCTGTTGGCGGTGATCGCCAGCCAGCAGATTTCGGATCAGCGCAGCGAGTTGGCGGCCAGCCAACGCCGGGTCGAACTGGCCCGCACCACCTTCCAGCGTGAGCGCCAGTTATGGCAGGACAAGATCTCCGCCGAACAGGATTACCTGCTGGCGCGCCAGACCCTGCAAGAAGCCGAGATTGCCCTGAACAACGCGCGGCAAAAGATGAACGCCCTGAGTGGCAGCGCGGTCCTGGCCGGCGGCAATCGCTATGAATTGCGTGCGCCGTTTGCCGGTGTGGTGGTGGAAAAACACCTGGGCGTCGGCGAGGTAGTGAGTGAGACCAGTGCCGCTTTCACCCTGTCGGACCTGTCCCAGGTGTGGGTCACGTTTGGCGTATTCCCCAAGGATCTGAACAAGGTCCAGGTTGGTCGGCCGGTGAAGGTCAGCTCGGCGGAAATGGGCACCGAGGTGATGGGCGCCGTGGCCTATGTCGGCAACTTGCTGGGCGAGCAGACGCGTACCGCAACGGTGCGGGTCAGCGTGGCCAACCCCGATGACTCGTGGCGCCCCGGGTTGTTCGTGGCGGTGCAAGTGGCGACGGATAGCTACCCGGCGGCGGTCACCGTGCCGGTGGACGCGATCCAGACCGTGGAAGACAAACCGTCGCTGTTTGTGCGCACCGCCGAAGGTTTCGTCACCCGCCACGTTGAACTGGGTGTCAGTGAAAACGGCTTTGTCGAAGTCCGCCAGGGCCTGGAGGCCGGCGCCGAGGTGGCGACCGTTGGCAGCTTTGTCCTCAAGTCCGAGCTGGGCAAGGCTTCGGCCGAGCACGCCCATTGATCCTGCGAGTGATTCCCCATGTTTGAACGTCTGATTCAATTTGCCATCGAGCAGCGCATTATCGTGCTGCTGGCGGTGTTGTTGATGGCCGGTGTCGGCATCGCCAGCTACCAGAAACTACCGATCGACGCGGTACCGGACATCACCAACGTCCAGGTGCAGATCAACTCGGCGGCGCCCGGCTTTTCACCGCTGGAAACCGAACAGCGCATCACCTTTTCTATCGAAACCGCCATGGCCGGTTTGCCGGGCTTGCAGCAGACTCGTTCGCTGTCGCGTTCGGGGCTGTCCCAGGTCACGGTGATCTTCAAGGACGGCACCGACCTGTTCTTCGCCCGGCAACTGGTCAACGAGCGCTTGCAGGTGGCCCGCGAACAATTGCCGGACGGTATCGAAACGGCCATGGGGCCGATTTCCACGGGGCTTGGGGAAATCTTCCTGTGGACCGTGGAAGCTGAAGACGGCGCACGCAAGGAAGACGGTTCGGCCTACACGCCGACGGACCTGCGGGTGATCCAGGACTGGATCATCAAGCCGCAGTTGCGCAACGTGCCCGGCGTTGCCGAGATCAACACGATTGGCGGCTTCGCCAAGGAATACCAGATCGCCCCGGACCCCAAGCGCCTGGCCGCCTACAACCTGACCTTGAACGACCTGGTGACGGCGCTTGAGCGCAACAACGCCAACGTCGGCGCCGGTTACATCGAGCGCAGCGGCGAGCAATTGCTGATCCGCGCGCCGGGGCAAGTGGCGTCCATCGATGACATCGCCAATATCGTGATCAACACCGTGGATGGCACGCCGATCCGCGTGCGCAATGTGGCCCAGGTCGATATCGGCCGCGAGTTGCGCACCGGTGCGGCCACCGAAAATGGCCGCGAAGTGGTGCTCGGTACGGTCTTCATGCTGATCGGCGAAAACAGCCGCACCGTGTCCCAGGCCGTGGCGAAAAAACTCGAAGAGATCAACCGCTCCCTGCCAGAAGGCGTGGTGGCGGTCACGGTCTACGACCGCACCAACCTGGTAGAAAAAGCCATCGCCACCGTGAAGAAAAACCTCTTCGAGGGTGCGCTGCTGGTGATCGTGATTCTGTTCCTGTTCCTGGGCAACATCCGCGCGGCGTTGATCACCGCGATGGTGATCCCGCTGGCCATGTTGTTCACCTTTACCGGGATGTTCACCAACAAGGTCAGCGCCAACCTCATGAGCCTGGGGGCCCTGGATTTCGGGATTATCGTCGATGGCGCGGTGGTGATCGTCGAGAACGCGATCCGCCGCCTGGCCCATGCGCAGCAACGCCACGGCCGCCTGCTGACCCGCAGCGAGCGCTTGCACGAAGTGTTCGCCGCGGCCAAAGAAGCGCGCCGCGCGCTGATCTTCGGGCAACTGATCATCATGGTGGTGTACCTGCCGATCTTCGCCCTGACCGGCGTTGCCGGGAAAATGTTCCATCCCATGGCGTTTACCGTGGTCCTGGCCTTGTTGGGCGCGATGATCCTGTCGGTGACCTTCGTGCCGGCGGCGATTGCGCTGTTCGTCACCGGCAAGGTCAAGGAAGATGAAAACTGGGTGATGCGCAACGCGCGCCGTGGTTATGCACCGGTGCTGGACTGGGTGATGGCACACCGCAGTTGGGCGTTTGGCCTGGCGCTGTTGACCATCGTGATGTCTGGCGCCGTGGCCAGCCGCATGGGCAGCGAATTTATCCCCAGCCTCAGCGAAGGTGACTTCGCCCTGCAAGCCTTGCGCGTACCGGGCACCAGCCTCACGCAATCGGTGCAGATGCAGCAGCAACTGGAAAAAACCTTGATGGCGCAGGTGCCGGAAATCCAGCGGGTATTTGCCCGTACCGGCACTGCAGAAATTGCCTCCGACCCGATGCCGCCGAATATTTCCGACGCCTACTTGATGCTCAAGCCCAAGGAGCAGTGGCCGGACCCGAAAAAATCCCGCGAAGCGCTGATCGCCGATATCCAGCGCGCCAGTGCGATTGTGCCGGGCAGCCAGTACGAGCTGTCGCAACCGATCCAGCTGCGTTTCAACGAGCTGATTTCCGGGGTGCGCAGTGACGTGGCGGTGAAGGTTTTTGGCGATGATCGGGGTGTGCTGAACACCACCGCCGGGGAAATTGCCGAAACCTTGCGCAAGCTCGATGGCGCCTCGGAAGTGAAAGTAGAACAGACCTCCGGCCTGCCGGTGCTGACCATCAATATCGACCGTGACAAGGCCGCGCGCTTTGGCCTGAATGTGGGCGATGTGCAAGACATCATCGCCGTCGCCGTGGGCGGGCGCCAGGCCGGCACTCTGTACGAAGGCGACCGGCGTTTTGACATGGTGGTGCGTCTGTCGGAAACCCTGCGCACCGATATCGAAGGCTTGTCGCGGCTACTGATCCCGATTCCGGCGCTGGCCGGCAATACCACGGGGCAACTGGGCTTTATCGCCCTGTCGCAAGTGGCCAGCCTGGACCTGGTGCTGGGCCCGAACCAGATCAGCCGCGAAAACGGCAAGCGCCTGGTGGTTGTCAGTGCCAACGTGCGCGGGCGGGACATCGGCTCGTTTGTCGCAGAAGCCGAACGCGTGATGGCCGCGCAGGTGAAGATCCCCGCCGGCTACTGGACAACCTGGGGCGGCCAGTTCGAACAGCTCAAGGAAGCCTCCGAGCGCCTGCAGATCGTGGTGCCGGTGGCGTTGCTGCTGGTGTTCGGCTTGCTGTTCATGATGTTCAACAACCTTAAGGATGGGCTGCTGGTATTCACCGGGATTCCCTTTGCGTTGACCGGTGGGATCATGGCGCTGTGGTTGCGCGATATTCCGTTGTCGATTTCTGCCGGGGTGGGGTTTATCGCGTTGTCGGGGGTGGCGGTGCTCAATGGCTTGGTGATGATTGCGTTTATCCGCAACCTGCGTGAGGAGGGGCGTTCGTTGTCGGTGGCGATCAACGAAGGAGCCTTGACCCGCTTGCGCCCGGTGTTGATGACGGCGTTAGTGGCGTCCCTCGGGTTTATCCCCATGGCCCTGGCCACCGGCACCGGCGCTGAAGTGCAACGGCCACTGGCGACGGTGGTGATTGGCGGGATTATCTCGTCGACCTTACTGACCTTGCTGGTACTGCCAGCGCTTTACCAGTGGGCCCATCGGCGCGATGAAGAGCCGGCGTCTTGATCTCGCGCTGGACGGGCTTACTGTGGAGAGGGTGCTTGCTGTGGAGAGGGGGCTTGTTGTGGAGAGGGGGCTTGTCCCCCGTTGGGTGGCGAAGCCGCCCTAAAACCTGCTTGCGCGGTGTGTCTGGCGAAACTGGGGTGGGTTTGTAGCCCAGCGCGGGGCAAGCCCGCTCGCCACAGTGGGGTGGTTGGCGCGGGAAATGTGGAGTTGCCGGCTTACTGTGGAGAGGGGGCTAATGAGATGGTCACCCCCAACACCCTGTGAGGGCTACGCTTTCACGGGGTGTTTTGTTTTCGGAGGCCATCGTCATGAGCGAGTCAGCACTGATTGGTATCGATCTCGGTAAACACACTTTCCACCTGCACGGCCAGGATAAGTCGGGCCGCGAGGTGTTTCGCAAAAAATGCTCACGGGCGCAGATGATGCAGTTTTTCGGCAACTCGCCGAGCTGTGTCGTGGTGATGGAAGCCTGTGCGGGGTCGCACCATGTTGCTCGTCAGTTGGCGGCAATGGGGCACACGGCCAAGCTGATTTCCCCGCAGTTCGTTAAGCCCTTCGTCAAGGGTAACAAAAACGACTTTGTCGACGCTGAGGCAATCTGCGAAGCCGCTTCCCGCCCATCCATGCGCTTCGTTACGCCTAAGACTGAATCCCAGCAAACCCTGTCTGTGCTGCACCGCATGCGCGAATCATGGGTACATGACCGCACCAAAACGGCTAATCAAATGCACGGTTTCCTGCTGGAGTTTGGGATTAGCCTGCCCAAGGGATTGGCCATCATGAAGCGTTTGGCAAACGTCTTGGCCGAACATGAGTTGCCCGTTCGTCTGACGGTCTTGTTGCAGCGTCTGCACGATCACTTTGCCTACTTGGATGAGCAAATCAAGGTCTTGGATAAGGAACTGGCGGGCCAACTGGCCGACGATGATCTGGGTAGTCGTTTGCTGAGCATGCCGTGTGTCGGCCCGATCACCGCCAGCCTGCTGGCTGTGGAGATGGGCGATGGTAAACAGTATCGATGCAGTCGGGACTTTGCTGCCTCCGTTGGCTTAGTGCCCAGGCAGTACAGCACGGGCGGCAAGGCCAATTTGCTGGGGATCAGCAAGCGGGGTGACAAGCACCTGCGACAGCTGTTGGTGCAGTGTTCCAGGGTCTATATGCAGAATCTGGAACACCAAAAGGGCGCCTTGGCCGACTGGGTGCGCTCATTGCTGAGTCGACGACATTCAAATGTCGTGGCTTGTGCCCTGGCTAACAAATTGGCGCGCATTGCTTGGGCGATAGCCGCCCACCATACGCAATATGAAGCAGGGCCAGACGCATTGAACGCCTGACCCTGCGGTTGTTGCAGTACCACGATTCACCCTTCAGGTTTTGCGATAGCTGAACAACAGATGATGTGAACGGCACACCGGCCTGGCGAAGATCCTGACACAAAAATCGGCTTCAGAAGCCGACGGGCTTTTAAGGATCGTCAGGCGCGACTCTCATCGTGGCGCTGGGGCATGCCCCAAACAGACGCCGGATAGATTTAAGCAAGCCAACCACACCACCCGTTAATCAGTATTGCAAAAATGGGGGTGACCATAGATTTTTGTGGAGAGGGGGGCTTGTCCCCCGTTGGGGGGCGGAGCCGCCCTAAAACCTGTTTGCTCGGTGTGGCAGGGGGTGGGGTTGTTGGGGCAAGGGGGTCGGTAGCTACGGGACTTGCGGGGTGGTGGCCAGGACGGGAAATATCAGCCGGAACTGGGTCTCGCCGCCCGGTACGCTGCTGATCTCGGCCTGGCCTTGGTGCAAGCTCATGATCGAGCGCACGATCGCCAGCCCCAGCCCGGTGCCGCCCTCGGACCGGGCGCGGCTGTTGTCGGCGCGGTAAAAGCGCTCGAACAGGTATGGCAGGTGTTGCGCTTCAATCCCCGGGCCCGGGTTGCTCACGGCCAGCGCTACACGCTGGTTGTGGGTGTCGACCTGCAATGAAATCCTAGAGCCGTACGGGCTATGGCGGATTGCATTGGACAGCAGGTTGGAAATGGCCCGTTGAATCATCAGCCGATCACCCAGGACCCAAGCGTCGCCGGCCTGGGTCAACTTCAGTGCTTTGTCTTCGGCGCTCAAGGCAAACAGTTCCATGACCCGCAGCGTTTCATCCCGCAGGTTCACTGTGGTGAACGAAGCCCGCGCCGCCGGATGGCTGACCTGGGCCAGAAACAGCATGTCGGCGACGATCCGCGCCAAGCGGTCCAGTTCTTCGGTGCTGGATTCCAGTGCCGATTTGTACTCGTCGGGCGCCCGGGCGCGAGATAACGTCACCTGGGCCTTGCCCATCAGGTTGGTCAAGGGCGCGCGCAGTTCGTGGGCCAGGTCGTCGGAGAATTGCGACAGCTGCTGCACACCGGCATCCAGCCGATCGAGCATCACGTTGATGCCCCGGGCCAGTTCGTTGAGTTCCCTGGGCAGATTCTCGACGGCCAGGCGATGGCTCAGGTCCTGGGTGGTGACTTTGGCGGCGACGCGGCTGAATTGCTGCAACGGGGCGAGCCCGCGCTGCACCAGCCACCACGCACCCATGCCAATCAAGATCAGCAACAGAGGCAGGGCGATGACCGTGGATTGCAGGTAGGCACTGAGCAACGCCTGGTCGTCAGAGCGATCGAGGGACAGCAACACTCGCACGTTCTCCCCGGTGTGCAGGCGCATCAGGCTCGACGCGCTGAGGATCTGGTTGTCGCGGCCATCGGTCCAGTTCAGAAAGCCCAGGGTTTGCCCGGCGGTAAAGTCCAGCAGCAAGGGCTCCTGGGGCCTGGCGCCGACGCTCAGCAGCACCGCGTTGGCGGGCGCCGGGCCGATGATGGTCAGGTAGAAGTTGTCATGGCCCATCACCAGGTCCAGCAGTGAATGGGGCCGGGCACTGATGTCGCGGGTATTGAGGTCCTGGAGCAGGCTGTGCTGGATCTGCTCCATCTTGCTTTCCAGGCCCTTGCGCGCAAGGTTTTCCAGCTCATGGGTGAGGGCCAGGTACGCCAGACTTGCCAGCAACAACACCAGGCCGGCGCCCATCAGGCTGACGGTGAGCCCCAGGCGCATGGATAGACTGCCGGTTCTCATTGGCGTGCTTCCAGCACGTAACCCACGCCACGAATGGTATGGATCAACTTGACGTCGCTCTGGTCATCGACCTTGGCCCGCAACCGGCTGATCGAGACCTCTACCACATTGGTGTCGCAGTCGAAGTTCATGTCCCAGACCAGCGAGATAATCTGCGTACGCGTCAGCACCTCGCCGCTCTGGCGCATCAATACCTGCAACAGCGCGAACTCCTTGGTGGTCAGGTCGATGCGCCGCGTACCCCGGTAAGCCCGGTGGCGGCGCGGGTCCAGCTCCAGGTCGGCGACGCGGAATATCTCCGGCAACGCAATCGGCTCACTGCGCCGCAGCAACGAGCGCACCCTGGCCAGCAACTCGGGAAATTCGAAAGGCTTGACCAGGTAATCATCGGCGCCCATGTCCAGGCCCTTGATCTTATCGGCCAGGCGCCCACGGGCGGTGAGCATCATCACCCGCAAGGTATTGTCGCGGCGCAACTGTTCCAGCACCTGCCAGCCGTCCTGGCCGGGCAGGTTGACGTCAAGGATCACCAGTTCATAGCGATGCTGCCCGGCCAGGTGCAGGCCGTCGATGCCGCTGGCAGCGCAATCGACGACATAACCACTCTCACTCAAGCCTTGATGCAAGTAGTCGGCAGTTTTTGGTTCGTCCTCAACCACAAGGATACGCATGCAGATTGACCTCTTACTGATAAGCGAATAGGTGACGGGAGCTACACGGGATAACGGCTGTAGTCCGCAAAGTAGGAAAATTCTGAGCCTTGAAGTAGCTTCAGGGTCAAGGAGGGCGTTGGATAGCATCGAGCGGGCAAAAAAAAGCGCCCGTGAGGGCGCTAAAAATTCATCTCCTTCCAAAGGAGCTCCACAAAAAAAGCTTCAAGAGATGAATGTGCTCGGGGTACGCCGCTCAGATGGCTGTTGGGGCCGATGCATCCGAGGGCGCTGGATTTTGCTCTGCCACGGCTTGGCTGGCGTGGATCTGCTGCTGTTGCTGGCGAAACTCGGCCAGCCACTGGCGGGAACGCTCACCACCGTCATCGGCCAGGGCCGCGGTGGATGCCGCACCGATTAAAACGCTGAATAAAATGTGCAGTGGCTTCATAAACGTTCTCCGCAAAAGACCCGTGCCGTTAGTTCGCGGTCGGTCGAGGAAGCCAGTATATGAAGGCCAACTTAACGAGAACGTGAGGCGCATATTACAGTTCTGACAGACTGCAAATTGTGAAGAAGTGCTAGTTAACGGCAAGTGAATGTAAGCACTTGCCGTTAAGTGTTATCAGAGGATGGCTAGCGGGTATTCCATGATCAGCCGGAATTCTTCCAGGTCCGATTCAAAGGCGCTGGAGCGTACCGTCGCCTGGCGAATGCGTACCGACAAGTCTTTCAGAGTGCCGCCCTGAAACACGTACTTGGCCTCGATATCGCGCTCCCAGCGGCGCTGGTCGGTGAGCGGGTCGCCCAAGGCGTCGCGGCGCATGTACACCGAGTTGGCGTTACTGTAGTCAGCGCCAGTGCCCTTGCCATAGCGAGTCATGAAGGACAGGCCGGGGATGCCCAGGGTCTGCATGTCCAGGTCATAGCGCAGGGCCCATGAACGTTCCTTGGGCGAGTTGAAGTCGCTGTATTGGATCGAGTTGTCGAGGAAGATCGAGTCTGACTGGCGCAGGTAATCGAAGTCATCGTTGCCGTTGTTGCGCTGGTGGGACAGCGCCAGGCGATGGGCGCCGACCTTGACCCCAAGCTTGGCGCTCCAGATATTGTTGTTGAGCTCGCCCAACAACCGCTTGCCCTCGTCCTGGGCGTTGTAATAGTTGAAGCCGGCAAACATCGCCACCTCGTCCGTCAGCGGATAATTGACCGCTGTACCGAAGTAGTACTGATCCCACGCGTCCTTGAGGCGGCTGCTGTAGAGGCTCAGGCTCCAATGCTGATTGGCCTGGTAGTCGCCGCCGAAGTAACCGACCCAGGGCGCATTCACATTGCCTGCGTAAAACGTCGCAAAACCCTCACGCATACCGCTTTGGGTGGGTTGGCTCATGGCGTGCAAGCGTCCACCTTGCAAGGTCAGGCCTTCCAGGCTGGTGTTTTCCAGCGTGACGCCACGGAAGCTTTCCGGCAGCAGGCGTGAGTCGCCGTAGTGCACCACCGGGGTTTGCGGGAAGACGTCGCCGACTTTGACCACGGTATCCAGCAGACGCATTTTTACTGCACCGCCGAGCTTGCTGTAGTCGTCTTCGGGGCGGTTGTCGCTGTCTACCGGCAACATGTCGAATGAGCCCCGGCCGCCGCTGCGCCCTGTGCCGGAATCGAGCTTGAGGCCATACATCGCAAACGCATCCAGGCCGAACCCCACGGTGCCCTGGGTGAACCCGGATTCGAACTTGCCGATCAGGCCCTGGGCCCACGCTTCTGAATAACCGTTTCCGGTGGGGCTGGACTGGCCTTTGCGGTCATCGCGATTGAAGTAAAAGTTGCGCGCCAGTACGTTCAGCGTACTGCCTTCGATAAACCCTTCGGGCTTGTCTTCTGCGGCCATGCCCGCCAGCGGTGTTGCGCTGGCCAGTGCCGCGATGATGGAAAGGGAAAGTGTGCGGTTAGTACGCATGTATCGCTCCTCGGTGTTGGCAGCTATGAGCTTTTTTAGTCGCCTGGGGCGTTCTTATTGGAGAGCTATCCCTGATGCGGGGAGCCCGGCTCATAGTTGCAAACAGCGAATAACGCCGAGGTGGCATGGGCATTACAATTTTGCCAGTTCAGCGGTTTATAACGGATACGTAATCCGCCCGTGAAGCTCCTGACAGGAAGCGTTAGTTACTCTCGATCCTGAACTTTCAACCACTTGAAGTCAGACGAGGACACTTTAATGAAGCGTTTAACACGAGCCTTGGGCGTGCTGGTTTTTTCTCTGTCCATGGGGGCAATGGCCGAAGGCGGTGGGGATCGCGCCATGGCGCAATTGATGCAAAACAACCAGGAGGCCATGGCGCGTTATGCCGCCGAGCAAGGCAAGCCCGTGCCTGAAGTGCAGGCTTATCGCTACGGGATGAAGCTGGATATCGCCCGGGTGGTGAGTGTCACGCCGCCGGTTCGGACCTGCAAGGTCGTGCCCTCGCGCATGACCTATGAAGACTCCAGCGGTCAACTCAAGACCCTTGAGTATCAGGTCTTGGGTTTGTGCCGTAACAACGGCAGTTGAGGGACTGAAAAAATAGTTGAGTCGGGGGCTCAAGTCCTCTTCAGAAAACGCCAGCAGCGCCGATGGTTAGACAATCCACTATTGACTGCCCTCCGGTGCTCCCCATGTTCAATACCCGCTTGAAGCAGGAGCTGTCCGCTCTTCGCGAAGAACTGTCCAGCCTGCAGCAGGTCAAGGAAAGCCTGGAGAGCGAGATGCTGGCCCTGAGCCTCGACCCCGAAGGCCGGATCGAGTCGGTCAACCAGAACTTCCTCGACGAAATGCTCTACAAGTCCAGCGACCTGCTGGGCCATGCCATCCATGGGTTTGTGCCAGAGCACGTGAAGCGCGACGAGTTCCAGCAGCGCTTCAACAACGCCTTGAGCCGTGGCGAACACTTTGCCGGCACGGTGCGCCTGCTGCGCGGCAATGGCAAGGAAGCGTGGTTGCGCTCCATCGTGCAGCCGGTGCGGGGCGCGGACGGGCGCATCAAACGGTTTTCGGTGTACTCCAGCGACCTGACCCGCACCATCGAGGCGTCCCGTGAGCATGAAAACCTGATCACCGCGCTGGTGCGTTCCACAGCGGTGATCGAGTTCGACCTCAATGGCAACGTGCTGGCTGCCAACGAGCGTTTCCTCCAGGGCATGGGTTACAACTTGGCGCAGATCCAGGGCAAACATCACCGTATGTTCTGTGAGCCCCAGGATTACAACAGCGCTGAATACCAAGCCTTCTGGAAACGTTTGAACGACGGTGAATATGTCGCTGGCCGCTTCAAGCGCGTTGACGCCCATGGCCGCGAAGTCTGGCTGGAAGCCTCCTACAACCCGGTGTTGGATGCCAACGACCGGCTGTACAAAGTGGTCAAGTTCGCGACGGTGATCACCGACCAGATCCATCAGGAACGCGCGGTGGCCGAGGCTGCCAACATTGCCTACAGCACGTCATTGCACACCGACAGCAGTGCCCAGCGCGGCACCGCTGTGGTCACCCAGGCGGTGGAGGTGATGCGCGACCTGGCCACGCACATGGAACAGGCCGGCGAGGGCATCGAGGCGCTCAACGCCCAGTCCCAGGTGATTGGCAGTATCGTCAAGACCATCAGCGGGATTGCCGAGCAGACCAACCTGTTGGCGCTCAACGCTGCGATTGAAGCGGCTCGTGCCGGCGAGCAGGGTCGCGGGTTTGCGGTGGTGGCCGATGAAGTGCGGCAGTTGGCCTCGCGTACCAGCAAAGCCACGGAAGAAATCGTCGGCGTGGTGCGTCAGAACCAGGACATGGCCCGCGATGCCGTGGCGCTGATGACCGATGGCCGGCTACAGGCCGAGCAGGGTTTGTCCCTGGCGGCAGAGGCGGGCACGGTGATCGTCGAGATCCAGGACGGCGCGCAGAAAGTGGTGAGTGCCGTTGGCCAGTTTGCCAACCAGTTGTCCACCTAGACGCAAGGCCAACCGATCATGGGGCATGAACCTCGAACAGCAGCAGGTCGAACCATTGCCCATCGAGCAGGAACGCCTTGCGTGAATGCCCATACTGGGTAAAGCCGCTGCGCTGCAACACCCGCAGCGAGCCCGGGTTCTGCGGGCGTACGGTGGCTTCGATGCGCTTGAGGGCATGCTCGCCAAAGGCTTTTTCCAGGCCCAGTGCCACGGCTTGTCGCGCCAGGCCGCGACCGGTGAACTGGGCCCCCATGCGGTAGCCCAGGGACGCCGAGTGATAATAGCGGCGGCGCACTTGGGTAAAGTTGATCCGCCCCACCAGCACGCCGTTTTCGCGGATCAAGTATTGATAGGCGCGGTCTTCGCTGGCCTCCAGCAGCGCGCGCTCGATGGCGCGCTGTACGCCTTCGACGCTGTAGTACGCCTCGGGCCGGGCATTGATCCAACTTTCGAAAAAGTCCCGATTGGCCAGCTCGAACGCCAATAACTCGTTCACGTCATCCCACTGTGGGGGCGTCAATGTCAGGTTCATCCCTGGAAAACCTCTTGGTGGTGGCCGCGCAGTCTTTCTTCTCACACTCGGGGCGCTGGATTCAAGCGCTGCCTACCAGTGCGCCTGTGCCAATGCCTCGGCAAAGGCGATCAGCTTCGGCGAGTACTGGCGCGAGGGTGGATACACCAGGGAAATTGCGCGGCTGCGCCCGGCGAAGTCTTCCAGGATCGGCACCAAGCGCCCGGCGGCGAGGTCGTCGCGCACGGCAAAGTCCATCACTTGGGCAATCCCGAATCCGCCCACCGCGCCGTCCACCAGGGCATCGCCAATGTCGAAGATCAGCCGCCCCTCGACGCTGACATCGCGCACCTTGCCGTCGAGCATGAACTGCCAGTCCACCATCCGCCCGCTGCGCAGGTTGCGCACGGTCAGGCAACTGTGGTCGTGCAGTTCTTCGACGGTTTGCGGGGTGCCTAAGCGCGCCAGGTAGGCAGGGGAGGCGACGGTCACCCAGCGCAGGGGCGTCAAGGCCCGGGCGATCAGGCGCTGGTCGTGGATCTCGCCGGTACGCAGCAGGGCGTCGAAACCCTCATCGACGATATCCACCAGACGGTCGGTCATCACCGCTTCGATGCGCAGCTCGGGGTAGCGTAAGGTCAGCTCACCAATCACCGGCATCACCACTTTGCGCCCGAACAGCGACGGGGTGCTGATTTTCAGTAAACCCGAGGGCGTGCTGCGACGGTCGAGCAGCAGCTTTTCGGTTTCGGCCAGTTCGGCCAGCAACGGTGCGCTGCGTTCATACAGCATTTGCCCATCCGGGGTCAGGCTGACGCTACGGGTGTTGCGTTGCAGCAGGCGTACGCCCAGCTCGGCTTCCAGGCGCGAGATGGCGCGCGACAAACCTGATTGGGTGAGCCCAAGATCCCCGGCGGCACGGGTGAAACTGCGGGTTTCGGCGACGCGGACCAGCAGGCGAACGGCGTTCAGATCCATGATTAAAGTCATAACTGAAAGAGTGATATGGCTATTTATCATCTACTGGGCATGAAAGACACTGGCCGCACTCTTTTTTGGACAGGATGTTGTGATGCCCGCCATTCCCTCAAGTCGTCCCTCGGGCTGGATGTTGATGTTGCTGGCCACTGCCCAACTGATCATCGCCCTGGACGCGACCATTGTGTTTGTTGCCTTGCCGCAGATCGGCAGCCACCTGGGCTTTTCTGCCCAACAGTTACAGTGGGTGGTCAGCGCGTATACCGTGGCGTTTGGCGGTTTTCTATTGCTCGGTGGCCGGGCCACGGACCTGCTGGGCAAACGCCGTTTGTACCGGGTGGGCCAGTCGTTGTACGCGCTGTCGTCGTTGGCGGCGGTACTGGGCGGCAGCGCGTTGTTGCTGGTGCTGGCGCGCGCGGTACAAGGGGTGGGCGGTGCGCTGCTGTTTCCGGCGACCTTGGCGTTGATCAACACGCACTATGCGCAAGGGCCGCAGCGCAACCGGGCCTTTGCGGTGTGGAGCGCAGCGTCGGCCGCCGGGTTGGCGTTGGGTGCGTTGTTGGGCGGCGTGCTGACCCAATGGTGGGGCTGGGAGGCGGTGTTTCTGGTCAACGTGCCCTTGGCGGGCGGCTGTGCCCTGGCGGCGCGCTACTGGATCCCCGCCGACGGCGAGCGCAGCCGAGGTCGCAGTTTTGATGTGAGTGGTGCGTTGACCGTTACCGTCGGCGGCACGCTGCTGGTGTTCGCCCTGGTGCAGGGGCCGGAATGGGGTTGGACGGCGCCCGCGACCCTGGGCTGCATGCTGTTGGCGCTGGCCTTGCTCGGGCTGTTTGCCTGGATCGAACACCGTGGCCGCGATCCGTTGATGCCACTGCGCCTGCTGGGTTACCGCGAGTTACGCATGGCCATGGTGCTGACCGCTGTCTTTATGAGCAGCTTCGGCGTGCAGTACTACTTCCTCGCCCTGTACTACCAGCAAGTCTACGGCTACAGCGTGCTGCAGGCCGGGCTGGCGTTCTTGCCGGCGACATTGGTGTGTACCCTGGGCATCTGGTTGGCCGAGCGCGCGCTGGTCAAAATCGGCTTGCGCAACACCCTGGTCAGCGGCCAGTTGGCCGGGGCGCTGGGGATTGCCCTGGTGTGCCTGGCGTTGCCCACAGGGGTGGGGTTCTGGTCGTTGTTGCCGGGGATCTTTATCTTGAGCCTTGGCCAAGGCATGACCTGGACGGCGATGTGGGTGGCCGCAGGCCTTGGCGTCAAGCCGGGAGAGCAGGGCGTGGCGGCGGGCATGGCCTCGACCACGCAACAGATCGGCGGCGCGCTGGGGTTGGCGGTGCTGGTGTCGCTGGCCAACGCCGGTGGCGCGACGGGCGCGGGTCAAGCTCAGGGGATCGAGTTGGCGTTGTGGTGGAGCGCGGGCATTGCGTTGGTGGGAGCGATGGTGGCATTGCGACTGAGGTCATCGCGGCCCGGACCGGTTCTGGAGGCGGCTTAGGGTTTGTGTAGGAGCGAGCTTGCTCGCGAAGAGCTTAACTGTACTGCGTTTATCCTGGATAAACGTGGCGTTCTCAGGTTTTTCGCGAGCAAGCTCGCTCCTACAGGTTAGCGGCCGAGCATCTTCACCCAGCGCGACGGCGGTATGCCGAAGGTGCTGCGAAACTGCCGGGTCATGTGGCTCTGGTCGGTGAAGCCGGCGATCAGCGCCGCATCCACCAATGACTGACCCTGGCCCAGCAGGTTGCGCACCAGATCCAGGCGGCGCATGGTCAGGTAGCGGTAGGGGCTGGTGCCGAACAACAGGCGAAAATCCCGCGACAAGGCCCAGCGATCCCGCCCGCAATGCGCGGCCATTTCATCCAGGGTGATGCTGCGCCCCAAGGCGCTGTGGATAAATTCCCGGGCCCGTTCGGCGGCCTGGTAATCAAAGGTCTTGCGGTTGGCGCTGATACCCGATGCGTTGTTCAGGGCGTGGGCCAGGTCAAACAGCGCGTCTTGCTCTTGCATCGGGTCCAGCGGGCAATCGAGTTGCTGCACAAAGGCCTGGCAGGCCCGGTGCAGCCATGGGTCGTTGGACAGCCCGTTGTGGATAAAGGGCAACGGCTTGCCGCCGAGAATCTGCTGGATCAGCGCCGGCTCTACATAAATCATCCGGTACTTGAAGCCTTCGTCGCTGCCAGCCCAGCCATCGTGGACCTCATCAGGATGGATCACCATGGTCGTGCCTGGCAGGCTGTGGGTCTGGCTGCCGCGATAATGAAAACTCTGTACGCCGAACAAGGTGTGGCCAATGGCGTAGGTGTCGTGGCGATGAGGGTCGAAGCCAAACCCGGAAAAATACGCTTCGATCCGCTCCAGGCCACTGCCATGGGGCGCACGGTGCAGCCAGTCGATATTCGCGGTGAGTTTGCCCATGGGATGTTTTTCGAAAGATGTCGGATGGAGTGACGTTAACTGAGTCTGAGGTGGCTGTCTGCCGGGGTCTTGTACGATTGTGCGCGGTCGCAACGGTGGCGAAGCGCTGACGGCCCGTGGTAATAAGCCTTACTTTCTACAGTGAGGCCGGGTCATGAGTCAGTTGCGGGTAGGGATTATTTTTGGTGGCCGTTCGGCTGAGCACGAAGTGTCGTTGCAGTCGGCACGCAACATCGTCGACGCCCTCGACCGCACGCGTTTCGAACCGGTGCTGATTGGCATCGACAAGGCTGGCCACTGGCACCTCAATGACACCTCGAACTTCCTGCTCAACCAGGAAAACCCTGCGCTGATCGCCCTCAACCAGTCCAACCGCGAGCTGGCAGTAGTGCCGGGCAAGGCCAGCCAACAACTGGTGGAAACCTCGGGCCAGGGCTTGCTGGAACATGTCGATGTGATCTTCCCGATTGTCCACGGCACCCTCGGCGAAGACGGTTGCCTGCAAGGATTGCTGCGCATGGCGGACCTGCCGTTCGTGGGTTCCGATGTACTGGGTTCGGCGGTGTGCATGGACAAGGACATCAGCAAACGCCTGCTGCGCGATGCCGGTATCGCCGTGGCGCCCTTTATCACCCTCAACCGTGGCAACGCGGCGCGCACAACCTTCGACCAGGCCCGGCAAAAGCTCGGTTTGCCGCTGTTCGTCAAACCGGCCAACCAAGGCTCCTCCGTGGGCGTGAGCAAGGTGGCTGACGAAGCTGGGTACTTGGCCGCTGTTGAGCTGGCGTTGGGCTTCGATGAAAAAGTGTTGGTGGAATCCGCTGTCAAAGGCCGGGAGATCGAATGCGCGGTACTGGGCAACGAGCGTCCCATCGCCAGCGGTTGTGGCGAGATCGTGGTGCGTGACGGCTTCTATTCTTACGACAGCAAATACATCGACGACCAGGCCGCACAAGTGCTGGTGCCGGCCGACATCAGTGTTGAGGCCAGCGAGCGCATCCGTGCCCTGGCCGTCGAGGCGTTTGAAGTGCTGGGCTGCGCCGGGCTGGCGCGGGTTGATGTGTTTCTGTGTGAAGACGGTGAAGTCTTGATCAACGAGGTCAACTCATTGCCCGGTTTCACCCGCATCAGCATGTACCCCAAGTTGTGGCAGGCGGCGGGGATGAGTTACAGCGAACTGGTCAGCCGCTTGATCGAGCTGGCGCTGGAACGGCACACGGCACGCAGGGGGTTGAAGATCAGCCGCTAAGGGACAGACCAAGGACTGTGGCGAGGGGGCTCATCCCCCGCTGGGCTGCGCAGCAGCCCCAAAACCAGCCACCTCGGTGTGCCTGACACTACTCGGTGGGCCTTATTGGGACTGCTGCGCAGCCCAGCGGGACGAGCCCCCTCGCCACCAGGGTTGGTTCTCAATCCCCCAGCGCTTCCCCCTCACGCCGTGGATCTGCGCCGCCACTCCAGGTCGCCTTGCCCTGGGCATCGCGCACTCGCACGATGGCCTGGGTACCGCTGGTCATATCGATCTCGCTCAAGGCGTGCCCACGGTCCTTGAGGGCCGCTTTCAATTGCGCGCTGAACAGCCCTTGCTCCAGCTCGGTCGCGCCGTTGCGGCTGCCGAAGTTGGGCAGGCTGATGGCGGCTTGTGGGTCGAGGTTCCAGTCGAGCATGCCCACCAGGGATTTGCTCACGTATTCGATGATCTGCGATCCGCCGGGAGAGCCGACCGTGGCCAGCAGCTCGCCGCTTTGGCGGTCGAAGACCAGGGTCGGCGCCATGGACGAACGCGGGCGTTTGCCCGGCTCGATACGGTTGGCCACTGGTTGGCCGTTTTCTTCGGGGATAAAGGAAAAGTCCGTCATCTGATTATTCAGCAGGAAGCCCTGGACCATCACGTGGGAGCCGAACGCGGCTTCGATGGTGGTGGTCATCGACACCGCGCCGCCCTGGTCATCTACAGCGACCACTTGCGAGGTGGAAATACGCAGTGGCGAGCGATCCGGCGCGTAAGCCACCTCAACCCCCGCCGGTTGGCCGGGCTTGGCTACGCCCATGCTGCGCTCGCCAATCAATGCCGCGCGGCTGGCCAGATAGCCGGGGGCGAGCAGGCCCGCGACCGGCACGGCGACGAAGTCTTGATCGGCTACATATTGTGCGCGGTCGGCGTAGGCCAGGCGATCGGCCTCGGCAATCAGGTGCACGGCGGTGGGCACAGGTTCCAGGCCAGCGGCAGTCGTTGTCTTCACAGGTTTGAGCGGCGCCAGGGCCCAGCGCGGGTCGCGGGCTTCGAGGGCCTGCAAGGTGCCGAGGATCTGCGCAATGGCCACCCCGCCCGAAGACGGCGGCGGCATGCCGCACACCTGCCAGCGCTTGTAGTCGGTACACAGCGGCGTGCGCTCCTTGGCGCGGTAGGCCTGCAGATCGTTCAACGCGAGGCGGCCAGTGTGGTGATGGCCCTGGACCTTGCGTGCAATCTCCTCGGCGATCGGGCCGTGGTAAAGCGCGTCGGGCCCTTCCTTGGCGATACGTTTGAATACATTGGCCAGCGCCGGGTTTTTCAACAGGGTGCCCGTGGCTTTCGGGCTGCCGTCGGCATTGAGAAAATACGCCGCCATGTCTGGTGACTGGCTGATGTAGCGGTCGGCGGCGATCAGGCTGTGCAGGCGCGCAGAAATCGCAAAGCCCTGCTCGGAGAGCTGGATTGCCGGCGCAAACAATTGCGCCCAGGGCAGGCGGCCGCTTTGTTCGTGGGCCATCTTCAGCGCGCGCAGGACACCGGGGGTGGCGACCGACCGACCACCGATCTGCGCCTGGGCAAACGCCATCGGCGTGCCGTCGGCATTGAGCAGCATATCGGGCGTGGCGCCGGCCGGTGCGGTTTCACGGCCGTCATAGGCCCTAACCTGCTTGCCATCCCACAGCATGATAAAGGCGCCACCGCCGATCCCCGAGGACTGCGGCTCCACCAGTGTCAGCACCGCCTGCATGGCGATGGCCGCATCGATGGCCGAGCCACCCTGGCGCAAAATCGTGCGCCCGGCTTCGGCTGCCAGCGGGTTGGCTGCCGCCGCCATATGGCGCTCGGCGTGGCGAACTGTCATATCGGTGCGATAGCCCGAACCCAGCTCCGGGGCGGGCGGCAAGTCGGGGCTGCTGGTGCTGTGGCAGGCGCTGAGGCTGAGGGCGGCGACGATCACCGAAAGGCTGGTAAGGCGCTGCAAGCGTAGGTTGAAAAGCACGCGCTGAACTCCGTTCATTTTGAGAATGATCTGTTGTCCCTGGGGGTGATGCTTTGCGGGTAAGTCGCACCTGGCAGATATCTGCGGGGAAGGAGGGCGGACACTAACAGCGGGGATGCAGGAGCGTCAAAAACCGATGGGTAACAGAATCGATATTGCGCAAGTCCCATGGGGGCAAGACGCGTTCATTACCGATTGGGCCTTAACGCCCATGTGCGCCCCCCATCATGCTGCACTGCACAGCGAGCATGATGGTGGGCTGAAGGATTAGCGCGGGTGACGCCGTGGCAACATGCGTGTCAGGGTGTTATCCCGCAGCCAGTAGTGATGGAGCAATCCGGCGCCAGCGTGCAGGCCGATCAGCCAGTAGCCGGCGCTGCCGAGCAGCTCGTGCCAGTACTTGAACTGCTTGGCCAGGTCGGGATTGACTGCCAGTAGTGTCGGCATCTGGAACCCCCAATACGGGAACGGTTTACCGCCAGCGGTGAGCATCAGCCAAGCCAGTAATGGCGTGATGATCATTAAGCCATAGAGGGCCAGGTGCATCAGGTGTGACAAGCCAGATTGCCAGGTCGGTGGCTGGGGGGTGATAGGGGGGCGCGGCGTCAGGCGGCCTAACAGGCGCACCCAGACCAACGCAAAAATGCTCAGGCCGAACACCCCGTGCAAGCCCAGCAGCAGGCTTCGTGCGTCGCTTCCTCGGGGCATAAAACCCTTGAGTTCGATGCATGCGTACACGCAGACAAACAGCACCAGCATCAGCCAGTGCATGATGATCGACAGTCTTCCATAACGTGTGACGACCTTCTTGGTGGTCATAAAGGGCCTCCTGACTCAGCGTAAGTGGCGGCCAATGGGTTTGGCGGCCTTGATCCGGTTGCGTCGAACCGATGGGCACTTTGCAACACCCGCCTTAAGACATTCTGAAGGCAGCCTTCTCACCTTCAGACTTCGTTAAGAAATGGCTTGGATACTCCTCCCACACCTATTAAGGGAGGCGTCTTGCCCATGACCCTTGTTGACTGGAATATCCGCCTGCCCCTGCACTTTGGTCAGGCCCACGTGCCGCAAATGACACTCTCAAGTGCGTTGCCGGATGACCCTCAGCGCCCGTTATTCGAATCGTTTATCCAACAGCGTTTTCAAAAAGCCCACGGTGCTGACATTCGCCACTTCATGCCTGAGCTGTTTGGGATGCACAACGGCGATGGCGAGCTGTGCGCAGTGGCGGGGGTACGCCGCGCGCAAGTGGAGCCGCTGTTTCTCGAGCGCTACCTGGATCAACCCATTGAACCGCTGATCAGTGCGGCGGCGGGTCGTGATGTGGAGCGCGCCGGGATTGTCGAGGTTGGCAACCTTGCCGCCAGCGACACCGGCAGTGCACGGCTGAGCATCGTGGCCATCACCTATTTGCTGGCCATGGGGGGCCTGGAATGGGTGACCTTTACCGGCAGTATCGGCCTGGTCAACAGCTTCCACCGCCTGGGTTTGAAACCGGTGACCCTGTGCGCTGCCGATCCGGAGCGCCTGGGGGACGACCGTCACAGTTGGGGCAGTTACTACGAGAGTAAGCCTTGGGTACATGTGGGCAATATCCGCAGCGGCTTTGTCCATCTGCGCAACATGGGGCTGTTCAACCGCTTAGGGCTGTCGACCTCGATGGAAGGAGCTTTTCATGTCGCTTGAATTGCAACGATTTAAACAAACCTTGCTCCAGCATGCCGAGCGCGAACCCAGCGGCGTCGCGCTGTGGGGCGATACCCTCAAGCTTGATTACGCCACCCTCTATGCAGAGGTGCTGTATCGCCAGGAGCGCTTGCGCGATGAGCATGTGGAGGTGATTGCGCTGGCCCAGGACAACGGCGTCGAAGCCATGCTCTGGGACTTGGCCATTTTGTTCGAGGGCCTGACCTGCGTGACGCTGCCACCGTTTTTCAGCCCGGCGCAGCGTGCCCATTGCCTTGAGCAAAGTCAGGCCGAACGTGTGATCGCAGGGCCGGAGCTTGCGCACGAGTTAACTGCCGGCGGTTATCAACAGCAGGGCGAGTTCTGGTGCCGCACGTTTAGTGGCCCCAACCAGATGCCTGCCGGTACCGCCAAGCTGACCTTCACCTCCGGCACCACCGGTACGCCCAAAGGCGTGTGTCTGAGTGCGCAAAGCCTGCTGCGGGTTGCACGGGAGTTGGACCAGGCGAGTAAATCCAGCGATTCGCGGCATCACCTGTCGCTGCTGCCGCTGGCGATCCTGCTAGAGAATCTCGGTTGCTACGCCGCGCTCTACGCGGGGGCGACGCTGAGCTTGCCGAGTCAGGAAGTCCTGGGCATTCAAGGCGCCAGCAGTGTCGATGTCCCGCGGCTGCTGGGTTGCCTGGCCGCTCGCCAGCCGCAGAGCCTGATTTTGGTGCCGCAACTGCTGCAACTATTGGTCGGTGCTGCCGAACAGAAGGGTTTCAATCCGCAGAACCTGCGCTTTGTAGCGGTGGGTGGGGCGCGGGTGTGCGAGGACTTACTGCAGCGTGCGCAGCGCGTGGGGGTGCCCGTCTATGAAGGGTACGGATTATCGGAGTGCGCCTCGGTGGTCTGCCTGAACCGTCCCGGTCTGTGCCGCCCGGGCAGCGTCGGCCAACCCTTGCCCCATGCGCAAGTGAAACTGGCCGAGGACGGAGAAGTGTTGATCAAGGGCACGAACTTGCTCGGCTATCTCGGTGAGCCCGCCTACAGCGAAGAGTGGTGGCCGAGCGGGGATATCGGCGAGTTCGATTCCCAGGGCTTTCTCTACCTCAAGGGGCGCAAGAAACATCAGTTCGTCACCAGTTTCGGGCGCAACGTCAACCCAGAATGGGTTGAGTCCGAACTGACCCAGCGCAATCACATCGCCCAAGCCTTTGTGTACGGCGAGGCGCTGGCGCGCAACCACGCCTTGCTCTGGCCTCATCGACCCGATTGCAGCGATGCGCAGTTGGACTTCGCGGTCGCCCAGGCCAACGAGACCTTACCCGATTACGCCCGGGTGCATAGCTGGACGCGCCTGGCCCAACCATTCACGGCTGCCAATGGCCTGCTCACCGCCAACGGCCGTCCGCGCCGCGATGCCATTGTGGCGCAGTACCGCACACAACTCACTCAAGCCGTTCTTTCCCAGGAATCGATGTCATGAATTTTTTCGACGAGCTGCAAGACGCCACGCAACAGGAACGTCACGAACTGTTCAACCTGCCCATCATTGTCAGTGCGCTACGAGGCGATGTGAGCCTTGAGAGCTATCGGGCGTTTCTGGTCCAGGCTTATTACCACGTGCGCCATACGGTGCCGCTGATGATGGCATGCGGTGCGCGTCTGCCCGCCCGTCTGGAGTGGCTGCGCAAAGCCGTGTGTGAGTACATCGAAGAGGAGTACGGCCATGAACAGTGGGTGCTCGACGACATTGTCGCCTGTGGTGGCGACCGCATTGCCGTACGCGATGGCCAGCCGTCGCTGTCGATTGAGTTAATGGTCAGTTATCTCTATGACCTGATCGCCCGTGGCAACCCGGTCGGCCTGTTTGGCATGGTCAATGTACTCGAAGGCACCAGCATTGCACTGGCAACCCACGCAGCGGGCAGCATTCGCACGCGCCTGGGGTTGCCGGAAACGGCCTTCAGTTATCTGAGCTCCCATGGCTCGCTCGATATTGAGCACATGCAGACCTATCGTCGCCTGATGAACCAGCTGGAAGATCGGGACGATCAAGAGGCGGTGATTCACGCCTCGAAAGTCGTGTATCGCTTGTACACCGATATGTTCCGCGGCCTGTCCCGCGATGTGGAGGGGCAACATGCAGCTGCATGACGCGCGGGTGGTCGTGGCCGGTGCCAGTGGTGGCATTGGCCTGGCCATCGTCGGCGCCTTGTGCGCGGCCGGCGCTCGGGTCTTGGCCGTGGCCAGGCATTCGGAAGCATTGGCGCCCCTTTTGGAGCGCTATCCGCAGCAGATTGCATGGGTATCCGCCGACCTGACCGTCTTGAGCGAGCGGCGTAAGGTGTTTTCGATGGCACAGACCATGGGCGATATCAACTTGCTGATCAACGCCGCCGGGGTCAATCACTTCGGCATGATCGAACAGCTCGATGACAGCGAGATCAACGCGATGCTGGCGGTGAATATCAGCGCGCCGATCTGCCTGACCAAACTGTTGTTGCCGCTGCTCAAACAGGCGGACAGCGCCATGGTGGTCAACGTGGGCTCCACTTACGGTTCGATCGGTTATCCAGGTTATGCGAGTTACTGCGCGACCAAGTTTGCCTTGCGTGGTTTTTCCGAAGCGTTGCGTCGGGAACTGGCAGACACCCGGGTCAGTGTCCTGTATGTGGCACCCCGCGCCACGCGCACGTCGATGAACAGCGAGTCGGCACAAGCCCTCAATGATGCACTCAAAGCCAGTGTGGACGATCCGCAGGCCGTGGCTGCGGCGGTCATCCACGCGATTGCCGGCGACCGTCGTGATCTCTACCTGGGGTGGCCGGAGCGGTTTTTCGTGCGCCTCAACAGTCTGCTACCGCATTTGGTGGATCGAGGCTTGCGCAAGCAATTGCCGCTGATCCGACACCTGAGCAAAAAAACTGACAGCGAGCCGCCAAAATCATGAAAAAAATCTATGCCTGCCTACTCCTGGGCGTATTGAGTCAGAGCGTGTGGGCGCTGGACGCCGCCGATCAGCAGCGCCTGAGCGATATTCAGCAGCGTTGGGCACACATCCAGTATGAAATACCGCAGGACCAGCGCGCCGATGCATTCGAGCAACTGTCCTCGCAAGCCAGCACATTCACCCGCGAACGTCCGGCCGTCGCCGAAGCCTGGATCTGGAAAGGTATTGTCACCAGCAGTTGGGCCGGTGCGCAGGGTGGGCTCGGCGCGCTGGGCAAGGCCAAGGACGCCAAGGCCGATCTGGAAAAGTCCTTGAGCCTTGACCCTCAAGCCCTTCAAGGCTCGGCCTATACCAGCTTGGCGGCGCTGTATGATCGTGTTCCGGGTTGGCCAATCGGCTTCGGCGATAGTGAACAGGCAGAACAGTTGCTCAAACAGGCGCTGCAGCTTAATCCTGAAGGCATCGACAGCCTGTACTTCTGGGGCGATCACCTCTACCGTCAGAAACGCTACGCTCAAGCCCGGGACGCGCTGCAAAAAGCCCTGCAAGCACGCCCTCGGCCAGGCCGTGAAAGCGCCGATGCCGGCCGTCGCGCGGAAATCGCCGCGTTACTGGTGGATGTGAACAAGAAACTCAAATGACAGGAGTCCATGTGCGGCTATTACTGATTGAGGATGACGAGGCGCTCGGTGAAGGCATTCATCAAGCGCTGGGGCGTGAAGGCTATACCGTCGACTGGCTCAAGGACGGCGGCAGCGCCTTGCATGCCTTGCTCAGTGAAACCTTCGATCTGGCGGTGCTTGATCTGGGGCTGCCGCGCATGGATGGGCTTGAAGTGTTACGTCGTCTGCGCGACAGCGGTTCGATCCTGCCCGTGCTGATCCTCACCGCCCGGGATGCCACAGAGGACCGCATCGCCGGGCTTGATGCCGGTGCCGATGATTACCTGATCAAACCGTTCGACCTGGCAGAACTCAAGGCACGCCTGCGCGCCTTGTTGCGGCGCAGTGCCGGGCGCGCCCAAGCGCTGATCGAGCACGCCGGTATCAGCCTCAACCCCAGTACTCAGCAAGTCAGCTATCAAGGCATGCCGGTCGCGCTGACGCCCAAGGAATACCAACTGCTCCACGAACTGCTCTCGCCACCGGGCCGGGTCATGACGCGCGACCAGTTGATGCAACTGCTCTACGGTTGGAACGAGGAAGCGGAAAGCAACACGTTGGAAGTGCATATCCACCATTTGCGCAAAAAGTTCTCTACCGACTTGATCCGCACGATTCGCGGGGTGGGTTACCTGGTGGAGGAGAGCCTATGAGCTCAATCCGCCGCCGCACGCTGACACTGATCATCGGTTTGATGCTGGCCGGGTTGGCGGTGTTGAGTGTGTTCAACTTACACGACAGTAACCATGAAATTGCTGAAGTCTATGATGCGCAGCTGGCGCAAAATGCTCGCCTGCTGCAGGGCGTGATGCGGATGCCGATGACGGGGCAAGCCCACCGCGATCTGTACCAGCAGTTCAACGAGGCGCTGGCTGAGGCCGTGCCGCGAGTCGATGGCCATCCTTACGAAAGCAAGATCGCCTTTCAGATCTGGAGCCCCGAGGGGGCAGTACTCGTTCACACCGCCAGCGCGCCCTCATTGAGCGCGCCGCCGACCCAGTCGGGCTTCAGCGACATCACCGACCTTAAAGGCCGGCAGTGGCGCGCGTTCATGCTTGAAGACAAACAGAGTGGCGTGCGTATCTGGGTTGGCGAGCGTAACGACGTACGCGCTGACCTGGTGGGGCGTATTGTCCGTCACACCCTTTGGCCGAACGTATTGGGCAGCCTGATCCTGGCCGCAATGGTCTGGGTCGCCATCGGTTGGGGGCTCAAGCCCCTGGCGAACATGGCGGCGACTCTGCGCTCGCGCCACAGTGGCTCACTGGAGCCGCTGCAACTGACTCCTCTGCCCAGTGAGCTTGAGCCCATGCAGGCGGCGCTTAACCGTATGCTGGGGCAGATTCAGGAAGCGCTCGGCCGCGAACGCCGATTTATTGCCGACGCCGCCCACGAAATGCGCACCCCGCTGGCGGTGTTGCGGGTGCATGCGCAAAACCTGCAGGAAGCCGGTACCGAGCAGCAGCGCCGCGAGTCACTGGCGTTCCTGATCGCGGGTGTCGACCGGACCAGTCGCCTGGTCAACCAACTGCTGACGATGGCGCGCCTTGAACCCAAAGCCATGGCGCCGGTATCGCAACATATTGATTTGGGTAAGACCGTGCGCAACAGCCTGGTAACACTCACGCCATGGTTGCTGAGCAAGCGGCTGGAGTTGGATTTCGACGACTCGCAGTCCCATTTTTCGGTAGTCGCAGATGCTGCCTCCATCGATATCGCCCTCAATAACCTCATCACCAATGCCGCTAACTTCTCGCCGGAACACGGGGTGATCAGCGTCAGGCTTAGCCAGTCCGAAGGTTTTTGTCATCTGATCGTCGAAGACCAGGGGCCGGGAATTGATGAGGAGCATCGCGCACGCTTGTTTGAACGCTTTTATAGCGCTGGCAATCCCGAAGGGGCAGGGCTGGGGCTGAACATCGTGCATGCGATTTCGACGCGTTTGGGGGGGAAGGATCACCCTTGCCAATCGAGAGGAGGGTGGGCTGCGGGCTACTTTATCGATTCCGATGAAAGGCAGTGATCGGCACATTGATTCGAATTTATAGTGAATATTTAACGTTAGAAAATGTCGACGTATTGACTCTTTTGCGCGCTATTCGATGGATTTATAAGAAATTAGACCCTTTTTAAATATGTGGGGTTAGGCTTGAGTTGTCACAAGGGTCTTTCTAAATGATAAGGATTTGCATTACGCTCCGCGACCTTTAGTGCTCCGTCTTGGTGCATATCGGCTCAACAAGGACTGTTTGCAATGAAAAATCCCCCCTACCTTTTCAGCTCTCTTTTCCTGTCCGTCGGCATGTTGATCGCCGCCCCGGCGTTGCAAGCAGAAGAGATTGGCGAGGTCGATAAACACGCCGTCACAGAACTCGACACCTCGTTCGTCACCGCCACCGGCGGCGCCACGGACCTGCGCGATGCGCCGGCCAGCGTCAGCGTCATTACCCGCGAAGAAATCGAGCGCCAGCCGGTATATGACCTCAATACCCTGCTGCGGCGTGTTCCGGGTGTCACCGGTGGTTTCGGTCCGGTGGGCGAGCAATCGAAAATCAAACTGCGTGGCTTGGACGACAAGTACACCTTGATCCTGGTGGATGGCAAACGCCTCGGCGGCTCGGGGGATTTGAGCTATCGCCGCGACCTGGCGCGCCAGGACCTGAACTGGATTACCCCGAACATGATCGAGCGCATCGAGATCGTGCGCGGGCCCATGTCTTCGCTGTACGGCTCGGATGCCATGGGCGGGGTGATCAACATCATCACCCGCAAGGTATCGAGCACCTGGAGCGGTTCGGCCAACGTCAACACCACGATTCCCGAAGATTCCGACCGCGGCCAGACCACCCAGACCAGCCTCAACCTGTCCGGGCCTTTGACCGAGTCCGTGGGCCTGCGCCTGGGCGCCAACCTGACCCGGCGTGCCGCCGATGAGGTCACGGCGCGCCTGGATAAGGATGGCGAGTTCATGTACGGCGACGGCGCGGGCGGTGCCAAGGACCACAGCGTCAACGCCTTGCTCGACTGGAAAATCAATGATGAGCAAAGTCTGTCGTTCGAGGCCGTGCATGGCGTCGAGCGGTCCTGGTCGAGTAAAAAGACCTTCGGTGACTGGGGCGAAACCATCGGTGGCAGCTTCGGGCCCGGCCGTCTGATTCGCGACAGCTTCTCCGTATCCCACAACGGGGACTGGAGCTTCGGTACCTCGAAAGTGGACCTGTACCTGAACAAGTTCAAGAACGATATCGACTGGGGCAAGTCCAGCGCCGAAGAAAAAATCGCCGAAGGCAGCCTGAACATTCCGTTTGAATTCCTGCTCAGCCAGCGCATGACCGTGGGCGGGCAGTGGAAGCGTGAAGAACTGACCAATAGCGATACCCTGGGCACGGTGCCCGTGGACTATCAAGGCGTTGCAGTCTCCGGTTCTTCGCTCAAGGGCGACTATTCGGCCGCGTTTATCGAAGATGAGTTGTACCTGCTCGACAACCTGGCGCTGACCCTGGGCAACCGTTTCGACCACAGTCAAGACTACGGCAACCACAACAGCCCGCGTGCGTACCTGGTCTACCATCCGCATCCGGACTGGACCGTACGCGGTGGTGTGTCCAAGGGCTTTCGTGCGCCAAGCCTGAAAGAGGGGAGCGCCGGTGCCGCCACCGAGTCCGGTGGTCGCGGTTGCGGTTCGTTGAAACCCTTGGGTTATGTGAACGGCAGTTGCTGGATGGCCGGTAACCCGAACCTGTCGCCAGAAACCAGCGTCAACAAGGAGATTGGCGTGTCGTTCGATCGTGACGGTTGGGAGGCCAGCCTCACCTACTTCCACACCGATTTCGAAGACAAGATCGAGTACGCACCACTGGGCCAGTTCCAGGGGCGCTGGTGGACCATGCTGGAAAACGTCGAAGAAGCCCGGACCCGAGGCTGGGAAGGCTCGGTTCGCGTCCCGCTGACCGACTCCCTGGATTGGCGCACCAACGCCACCTACATGCTGGAGAGCAAAAACCTGTCCACCGGCGAAGACCTGATCAGCGCGCCCAAGTTGTCTGCCTTCAGTGCGCTCAACTGGCAAGTCACCGACAAGCTCAACACCGAACTTTCGGCGCAGCATGTCGGCAAACAGCGGGGTATTGGCAATGACTTCGTCAAGTCGTACACCACCTACGACCTGACGGCGAACCTGGCCGTGACCAAGTGGTTGACGTTGAATGGCGGCGTGCAGAACTTGCTGGATGAAGATGCGCGTGATGGTTCGACGACGTTCTATGTGCCGGGCCGTGCGTTCTTTGCCGGGGCGACCACTTATTTTTGAGGGGGAGCTAAGTCATGGCTCGCGAGCGTGAGTAGCTCGTGGGCTTGCTCTCGAAGATTTCTGCGGGCATAAAAAAACGGCCTACCTTTCGGTAAGCCGTTTTTAGTACTTGGTGGTACACAGTCATTTGAACTCGTCGCTATAAGCCCTGTATTTATTGAGCTTTTAGTCGTGTTGTTTTCGCGGGCATACACGCAGGCATACACGGAGCACCCTGCTGCCTTGGATGTTGTAAGGCATTGATCATCAGATATTTGCGTCTAAGGCATTGTTGAGAGCTAATCCAACGCTTACGACAATCTCAGCTTGGCGCTTGTATTCTGACTCAAGTGTGGGTCCAACCCATCGCTCCGGATAGGTTTTCCCCTCGTACTCAAAACGCGAAAATTTGAGCCCGTGCGGCGTGGGACTGTCACCGGTAAGGTCGAGCGAATAGTTGGCTTTTACGATGCTGCGATGCTTTGAATGGTTTGTGATTGCTGATAAGTAAACGAAGTCATCATGTTCGACCAGTGTTTTCAAATGTCGCTTCAGAGCTCCCTCAGGGAGGTGGCGAGACACTGAGTGTATTCCTACCCTGCGCGGCTCTATCGTTTTGGCGGGGTCTAGGTTCATGCCAAAGGCGTAGTAGAGCGTGTGACCTAGCAGATCTGCGACGGTGTGCATGCTCTGTAGGCATGCTGTGATGTGGGCAGCGGCTTGAAAGCCCGCCCTCTGGAATACAGCGCTAGCTTCCTCATCCACACCCATTATGAGTTGCATGATCTGCATCTCACTGTCTTCTGAAGTTGCTACGTCTCTAATGAGGCGTTGGGCTTCGTGGTAGTGGTATCTGGCAAACTCTCGGCGTTGATGGATTGAGTCTAGCGAGGGGGTAATTGCTGACCTCTGGTCTCGTCCGTGAAGCCGTTCAACGGATGATCTAAGTTCTTTCAGGTCCCATATCGGCATATCTGTTGCTCCTTGCGAGGTGAAGATGATGGCAATTTATTCTATTGACGCTAGCTACGACAGATAACTGCCGGGGACCCTGGAGCATTTTCTATCGCACGGGGCATGAAACCCGCGGGATCGAGTTAGTGGGAGGTGCCGGAAGTTACTGAAATTTCAATCGTTGAAATTGAAAGGATCTTGAAGAAAAAGGGCCATCGTTACAGCTTCGGTAAAGGTGGCTGTATCTGTTGCTGATAGTGAACACCTGCATGGCGTCAACCATGGTGATGGGTGTCAACCACGTCAACCTGTCAACCAACTTAAAAAATCCATCCGCTAGCACGAACGCGCGGGTTCTATGCCCCGTACCTAGAAGAATTATCGAGGGTCCCCACCATCGAACCCAAGCCAAGAGCATGAGCCACCTCGCTTCGCTGAAGGAGCAATGCCACAGGGGCTAGGGGGCTACCCTAATAAAACCGTGTTACCGGTGTTACGCGTGTTACAAAAGTATATAACTATATGATTTTAATAGATTTATAGTGCGTTACACAGCTGGGTCTGGTTTGCCGATATGCGTGTTACATGGCGAAGAGGTGTTACATCAATTAATGCCTTGGCAGGAGCTGACTGTGATGATTGCGGCGGGTGCCATCGACCTAGGGGCTGCGTTTAGAAGGGCCGCTACCGGCCGATTCTGTTGAAAAAGTCGGCCATGGTTGCCACGGCAGAAAAGTACGCGCCTGAGATTGAAATTTTTACTTTGGGCAGAGGCTTCCAGGCTCAGATTTCACGTAGCAGCGTGTAAAAAAGGCGTTTTCACCGGCCAATATTCAGGCTATTTGGGCGAACCGACTTTTTCAACAGAATCGGCCAGAAGCAGACGCCACTCAATTCAGCGCGCTGATTGTGATTGCTCTCGAAATCAGGGAACGAGCGACGAGTCCTCCTTTCAAAAGCGTAACGAATCCTTCGATACCGCTTTCCAGACACTTCAGCTTTTCCATCGGCTATTCCTTATTTGATTCGCATCAGTTCATAGAACACCCGCGATCCGCTCGGATGCCATCAAACGAGATGAAAACAACACAGCCGAACCACCAGGTGCGGCATACCGCACATGGTGATTACGGCCTCCCTGGGTGTTCATGGCAATGAGGAGACTGTCCATTAGTGGTTCTGCGCAACGTCGCGGCGCTGTAGCGCTTGCTGTGATCTTTCGGGCGGCAGGTAGCCGCCGCTGCGGGGTTGAGTTTCCTGACAGACGGCAGGAACAGTGCCCACTGCCAGAGGTGACAAAAAATTGATGAGCAACTATGGTTGGCATCAGTTTGCCATCCGTAATCCGGAACGTAGAGGGATCTAATGTCAAAGCCACCGCGCCCCGTTGAGTTGGGTAATTTTGTCTGCAAGTTCGGCAGCAAAAATCTCCTCGATTATTTTGAGACTGTTGTCTATCCAGCTTTTGCTGATGATGGCCTACTGCGGAAGTACAGTGATACGAAATACTTTTTTGATAAAGTTGAGTTGATAACCATCGACGGCAGAGTTCTACTGGTCGGTAGATTCATAAAAGATATGATTCTGGAGCGGGAACAGATTTACAAGCAGTCACAGGGTTTGGTAGAAGATCACGATGAAATGCAATCCTCTCCGTCAGCAATATTTGTGCTGGTTCTGGATGTCCATCGCTTGATCTATTTGAAAGAAACTAAATTTGCACCCACTCTGGAAAATTTTAAATCAACTATTGAGAGTTTCATCAAGGCAAAACACAAACTGTACATTGATAATCTCGCCGAGGAAAGTAAGGCGGCGGGAAACCGAGTGACGAAGAAGAAATTATTGCTTGAGCATTTTCCGCCGACACTAGACATAATTCCTTTGACATCAGCTCATAATGTGGAAGATTTCATTCGGCAGTATGAAGTGCTCAGCTCCGTGACCTATAAGTTTTCAGATAGGAACGATGAACTGGACAACGAAGGGTTTTTCCGGGCAGTTCAGAGACAGAAAGACGAGGTAGGCAGTCGTACCACGACAATCAAGCACTCAAGCCCAGAGGGGCTAGAGAAGGAGGCCGTGATCGAAGAGGTTCAGGCTGCAACAGTTCAGGGTAACCAGCGGGTGGTGATGGTGGGCAAAGATTCATCTGGAAACACCGTTAGGGGTGACAATAATGATTTCCAGCTCAAAACCTCGATCGAGGTTACCAGTCATACACCGGTTCGTATCGCCAAAAAAATGTTTAGTAAGTTTTTGGAACTCCTGGGTGATGGTTTGATTCAAGTCGAAAACCCGCCCAAACGTGCGCGTGAGAAACTAGCTCCCTATCGAGACAATGACGATGAATAACGATGATCTGTCGGCCAAGGCTTTGACGGAGGAGAAAAGCCTGTGGGCCGTCTATCTCAGGGCTCGCCGGATCCCTTTCAACTCTTTCAATATTTGGACAACAATCGCCGTTGTGGGTCTCGTGACCGCTCAATACTGCGTTTTAGAAATCTCTCTTGATGAAAAAACTTAAAATAGTGAGGAATTTTCGTCAATCGCGATGGGGATTGTCGTCTCTGTGCTTGGGTTCCTTTTGGCGGGGTTCACAATCTTCGCCACCATTAGCCAACCCGATATGTTAGTTGCTATGTCGAGGCACCGTCACGAGAAATCCGGCTTATCCTATTTGAAGAATAATTTCTTTATTTTTTATACGGATCTTCATATATTACTTGGTATATACCATAGCTTGCTTATTGATAACAGTTTTCGGGGTTAAGGGTGGGCTATTGTACAAGCTGATCTCTATGTCGCCGATTGGGTGCCATATCGAAGAGTGGCTTGTAGGTATCTCATATGTTTTTCTTTATGGAGGCATGTTCTTTCTTATGATGCAGCTTAAGTCCTTTATCTACAACGTTTATCTGTCAGTGATGACCGCTATCAGGTGGAAGGCTATGCAAGATTGATGAGGAAGAGGTTACTCCCGAATATCCGCTTCCGGCCAAAAGCCGTCACTGAGTGTCTACGAAAGCCGGGGCGATTCACTCGGCTTTGTAACGAATATTTTGGCGGCGTAAATCGCGGTGCTCGCTCAGGAGATTGGAGATAGACAAGTAACTCCACGCGATGGGAAGAACGGCGTATTGGATGCGCAGTTATCGGCGCTGGATACGGCAACTGTTGACGGCGTGCCGCTTAATAGCAGAAAACGTAGTATGGGCTAAACCCACAGGGCGAGCGCCGTTCTAGCCGATGTCAATCTTTTAGGGGCCTGCCCGCTCCTCCCACCAAGGACTGCCCACCGTAATGACTAAGACCAGAGATAATCACTTCGTAGCACAATGGCATCAGAAGGGCTTTATCGACGCTGGAGAGAAACTTTGCTACTTAACCCGCAGGGATATTGTTCGAAACGGGCAGAACGAAACGATATATTCGAAGAAGTGGCGCACCCCAGCTCAACAATTTTATAGGAAAGATCTTTACTCTACATTTTTTGGTGACGAGGTTAACGACGACATAGAGCAAAAGTTGTTTGGCCCCATTGACGACAGCGGCTCCAAGGCCATTCGGGCATTTTCAACAAACGATCAGTCTCAGTGGCATAATAACTTTGAAAGTTTTTTTACGTATCTGGATGCTCAAAAACTGCGAACGCCGAAAGGTCTGGATTGGATTCAAAGCAAATACCCTGAACTAAGCCAACTCTCTCTCATGACAGAGATGCAATCGCTACGATCCATACATTGCACCCTGTGGGCGGAAGGGGTCCGCGAGTTGGTGTCCGCGGAAAACTCTGACGTTAAATTTATTGTTTCAGATCATCCGGTCACCATTTATAACTACGCTTGCCCGCCCGATTCACTAATGTGCGAGTACCCTAGCGACCCAGATATAGCACTGAAAGGATCTCAGACAATATTCCCCCTAAATAAGAATCGCTGTTTAATTCTCACAAACTTGGAATTTGCTAAAAACCCTAATGCGGTCGACCCACTCGAGCCACGCACAAACGCTAATCGTGTTCGTCAAAGCCTCGTAAATACAATTGAGTTCATCAACTCCCGAAATCTAACCTCAGAGGAAGTTACAAAAAATAAATTATATTATCAAGAGCAGAGCCGAGTCTGTGGCTGCTGGGAAAGAAGAGTGGCTTTATCCAGAACTAGAAATAACTGCTGACTGGGCGGAGTTAAAAAGTTTATTACTTCCGCCAAAAGATATGATTTACAGGTTTGGTGGAGAAATGTACGCCTCTTTTGCTGATGGCTCCGTTCACTACCAAGATGCATTCGGGCGGACCGAGCCCCACGATGAGTTTCTAAACAAGAATATTGTCGAGGAGTCTATTAGCCGGAACGGGAATTGTGGCTGTGGTAGCGGCCGAAAGTATAAAAACTGTTGCCGGAACACTCCGATCGAGCTTCGAACGACGTGGAGTGTCGCCAGCGTTCGAGAGCGAAACCTAGCATTCTGCAACTGCATACGAGAAGTTTTAGGACTCAGCAATGGTAAGTGTTGGCAAGACGTGCGTCGAGAGCTGACCAACGAACAAATTTCAGAAATTTATAAATTTTACGGGATTCTTTGGCCTCGCAGCACCGACATTTATGCGATGCTGCCGAAGCCGGACGGTAAATTTCGGGCGCTTTATAGCGGAATATTGGACGTTCGCGTCATAAGCGATAACGCATTACCAGCTGCATCTTTTTTTGACGAGTTCCTTATACAAACGCCTGTTACCAATCCTAATAATATTCGCCCAGAATTCAGCCCAATCCAATCGCCAGCTAAGTACAAGTATCAAGCATTAAAAGAATTTCTTTTCATGCTTGATATAGAGCCACTCATTGCGCATGGATTAGTAAACCTTATTCCCGACCCCTCTGATTTCGACAGTGCTCTAATGAGCGCAATGTTAGAAATGGCGAGAGGCCGGTCTAAAAATCGCACCAAAGACGCTATGAGCGTAGAAGACTTAAAGGTAGGCTATAAACTGCAACTGGACGATCTACTTAATTCGACCGCCATGATGCCGAGCGAGGCGAGAGTTCAGTTTTTGGTTCATGATTTCGGGCTGACGCACGAGGATGCTGAAACAGCTGTGTCTGAACTAGAGCTACTAGCGGAATCTTCTCCGCTAATGTTGTTACAAAAGCTGGACTATCCTGAGGGAGGACAGTTCATGCAATTTCGAATGGGGCCGAACTACGAAATGGCATTATTCTTAGCTCAAGTAACCGGCTCGATTTTGGTCACGGATAGTAGTTCAAGATGGCGTGAATTAATTACGGCGCAACACCGCGACCAAGGAATTGTTAACTACCCATGGAACAGCGGGCTAGGCCAATTTTGCTCACTTCCAGTTGATTACGATTTTTTACAAAATCTTCGTAAAAGCAATGGCTTATTCTCGGAGTGTAGAGATTTTTTGAAAAGCGCGAATAATTTAGTCCTGAATGATGATCGCGACAGCTCAAAAATATCAAGACTGACTAATCAAGCTGCTACGCTGCAGCAGAGAATTCTTCAAGCTTATGAGCATGACAAGATTGTAAGTTTAGAAATACTTTCCCCTAGCGGTGGACTGTATGACGCAAGCGTGCAGCGATTGTTAGTTAGATCAAGCTGTATGCGGTACGAAAATAAAGTTAGATCGGTGTATGGCATTGCGCTTTCAAATACAAATACTGAATCGCCCCTAGTTTAATAGTCACTTTCTAATGGCCGCTTCTGGCCCAGAGTGTGTAAAAACGCTTCGCCAAAATTGAAGTGTGCGCGTCTACGTTAAATCTGAAATTTATCGGCACGTCTGCAGATGTGGATTTCGCGTAGAAACGCGATTTCTAGTCCGGTTTTGAGCACCTGACGCGCTCAAAAACGTTTTTACACAGCCTCGGCCGATTGCTGCCCTTCAGGTGTTTTAATATTGCCCGTCAAGAAGCTTGCTTGGGCCTAGCTTGATGCGTCCCTGGCCGGGGACTTATGAACGCTTTATCAATGCAGCAACGAGTTCGAGGAAAAGATCATGAGCAGTGACGAAAACGAGCACAAAATCACTCTGCCCCCCGGCTCTCGATTTCGGCGACAGGCTGGTCCGTATGACTTAGATACCGGCCGTCCGTGTTACGCCGTCCAGGTAATCGCGCCGGATGAGCAGGCGAGACGCCAGGTCGAGGACAACTCACAGATCATGGGCACTCCTGGCAAGCACTTTTATGTGTGGGATATCAAGAACGGCTCGACTTGGCCTGTTTTTCTGACCCTGACAGTGGATGGAGTGATGGTAGGCACGGACAACGACTGACAAACTGTTCGAGGAAACCGAAGCATGGAGCCCCGTCATACGCTGATAGCTTTAGGTTTGATTATCGCCGCGATAATTGCGGCGAATACTTCAGCCTGCAATCCACCGGCACATACAGCATCCTCGACGCAGCAAGCGAAGCAGATCTGCGATGAAGTTTACGATGACAGCGAGGACGCTAGTGGATACGGCGATTGCGTCAACTCAGCAAAGCGAAGCCTCGAAAATACTAATTGACGGAAAAAGGAAACTCCGCATTGAAATATCTCATCGTTTTAAGCGTCACCGTGCTCTTGGCCGGCTGTGGTCAGGAATCCAAGCCAGCAACTGTACTTCACCTTGCTCCGATCACACCTGGTGCTATTCCCGAAAAGATCGGTGGCTGCGGGGAAGGTTGTAAGAAACTGGACAAGTTTGCTAAGTGGCAACCGCTGCTCGCTCCGCTGGTTGAAATGCACCGCAGGCAGGAGAAGTGCTCCTCAGTTGAGTATGCGATGCCCGATACCGACTCTGACCCAGTGGACCCGAAGTTTTATGTACAGTGCAAAGAAGTGAGAAGCGGCCAGCTTTACAACACCTTCTACACTCGGACACAGATCGAGATGGGCACGCCGGCTACGAGTGAGCCGGTTTCCCGTGCGTATGCTGAACCTCTTTGTGCAGGCCAATTGGCTGAAAAACTGCCCGGCGCTACAATTGCCAATCAACGCTTTTACGAAGCTCCGAACGGCTCAGTACGTCTAACCTATGACTTAAAAGTAAATGGCGTCGACAAGAAGGCGGCTTGTCTAGTTAGCCACGAGTCTGTTGAGTTCAACGTCGTCCGGTAGCTCAGTAATCAAGGAAAAAATGACTCTCGCAATAAACGTGATTCTTGTCCTATTGCCGCAGCTGCAGGCACTGATTGACCAAGTGAAAGCCGAGGAAATTCGCTCAGCCCCTTCAACGGGACGTGTCATGTAAAGTTGAGCCGTAAGACAAGAATTTTAAGGCCGTTAGAGGCGCTGCATGGGTTCTGGAGATATTCCGATGAATTTTTTGAAAGTAATATTGGCTGTCACTTTTTTTGCTGCTGCTCCCTCATGGGCTGGAGATTTGACTGGACCTCAAAATAATGCAGTCAGATCAGCGAAGCAGTATCTCAGCATGACGGGCTTCTCACGGAATGGGCTTATTCATCAGCTTTCATCTGATGCTGGAGAGGGTTTCGACGTTTCTGACGCTACGATAGCAGTGGACAGCATGAACATTGATTGGAACCAGCAGGCGGTGAGGTCTGCGAAGCAGTATCTCAATATGATGGGCTTCTCGTGCAAAGGCCTCATTAAGCAACTTTCCTCGAGTGCTGGAGAAAAATACACTGTGGACCAAGCAACCTACGGGGCAAAACATGCAGATGGTTGCTGAAAAACGGCGTGCTTTAAATCGCCCCTAGTTTCGTAGACGCCATCAAGCTACAAGGAAGGGTTGCTAACCCTGCATAACTGTCCGCTTTTGGCCGAGGCTGTGTAAAAACGTTTTTGAGCGCGCCAGGTGCTCAAAACCGGACTGGAAATCGCGTTTCTACGCGAAATCCACATCTGCAGACGTGCCGATAAATTTCAGATTCAACGTAGATGCGCACACTTCAATTTTGACGAAGCGTTTTTACACACTCTGGGCCGGAAGCGGTCATAAGCTCGCAGCCGCCACAGACCGAAAGCCGAAAAATCTGGAGTATTCTTTGTAATGGAAGGATCTAGCAAAGCGGAAACTGCTTAAGCTTCCGCTTCTTCCTCACCCTCCCTTTCTTTTGAGTTGAACGTCAATGAAATCAAGCTCTGCCTTGATTGCATCAATCGTGAGCGTCTCAACCTTGGTGTCTTTGTTTTCTCTAGCGTTGCGCTTTTTCATGCCAGCCAGGACGACAATTATCCCATTTAAATGAAGCTTTCGGGCCTTCAGGTAATCAGGCATCTGTGCGCTGTTCTGTGGTGGTTTGTTCATGATTGGACCGATGGTAGGCCCGAAGCAACAAGCTCTCGCAGATTACTTCGGGGTAGGTTTGGGTTAGGCAGCCAGCAGGTCAAGCAGGCTGTGTTGGTGCGAGCGATCCACGAGTTCGCGCCAGGTCCAGCTTCCAAAGTGCTCGCCCTGTTCGGGGATATCCAGCTTCATCAGTGCGACCGGGTCACGACTAATCAGGTTGCGTGCTGCCCACAGCTTGCCGCCTGTCTCAAGCAGTGCTTTCGCGGCCTCATTCCATTGTTCTTCTAACACTGTGTTCGCCAGATGAGCCGCTTGGTTTTCGATTTTGGCGCGTTCTTTTTGTGCCTCTGTGATGTGCTGATCAATCGTCACGAGCTCCTGCTCCAGCGCGTTGATGAGCAGTTGTTGACGGCGGTGATGTTCAACCGCAATCGTGAGGTTTTTTGCTGCTTTTTGAGCTTCGGCGTTGGCCGCTTTCTCGCCCTCCACATCGCCCCAGGCGACAGCCTGCGCATAAGCGGTGGCTGCGTCCGTTTCAGCTTGTCGAGCTTTTGCCATGTCCTCCTGATCGCTCTGGCGGACCTGCTGCAACCGGGTCTCGATACTGGTGCGCTTTTCGTTGAGTTCCATCTCGTCGGCTTTCCAGGTTGCCATGGCGTTGATGTAGTCCGCAGCCAAGCTCTCACGGTTCGCCAGTGCCTCGAGGCGATCAATCTTTTGATTCAGGTGATAGATCTCAAGAGATCGAGAGTCGATGCGCCTTTTGTGATCGTTGATTTCATCCTGCACGGCCCGTTGACGGCCCTGCTGGATAACCTCGGGGCTTTCCAGCGCCTCTTCGAAGGGCGCCAGGTCGTGCTGAATGCTCTCCATTTCGACGGTCAAAGTGTCGCGGCGGTCTTTCAGTTCTTGGATAGTGTTCATCTGTATTGTCTCTGGGTACTACGGTTGATAGGGATAGTTATCGAACGGCTGGCGAGGCCGGGATTGAGCCGGCGCTACCTCGATCAGCAGGCATGCCATCAGGCGGCCTTGGCCTCGCTTTCATCCGTTCCAGGAACTGTCTTCACCACATAGCAGCGTTGAGGTCCTAACCCCGGCAGGCGAATCAAGCTGTACGCCTTGCCGTCGCTTCCCGGTTCGAGCACGCCCCGTTGCAGCAGCTCCTTATTCACCGCACTGATATTCATGCCCTTGAAGATCTCGGCCCTCCAGGCTTCAGGCAGCACGTAGTAGGTGTTGGTGGTGTGCAGGGCGTCGCCCATTCCGTGTTCCAGGGTCTTGCGAAAGCCCAACCGATCAATCGTGCGAGGGCCGTGCTCATCGATCTTGGCGGCGGCAGATTCCCAACGAGTAAAGCGGCTTTCTCCAAATCGCTCGATCACCTGCCGTAGCCGGGCCAAGATCGCATCACCCTCGAAGTTACCGGCACCGCCACGTTCGGCCAGCCACGCATGCAGGCAGACGCGTGCAGCCGTTGTGGCCGTGCCATCGGGCCAGCCAGTGACGCCGAAGGCGGTGGCCAACTCCCCGGCTGCTGCGGCGAGGCCGAAGCGAAGGGCGGCGCGTTGCGCCTGACCACTGGCCGACGTGGGTAGGTTTTGGGTGATGAACTGCTCAACAGTGCGACGAACAATCACCGACCACCTGAGCATTTCTCCGGGCGCGCATAGCGCGTGTAGGAAAGTGGTGAGGGGCGTGCCGTAGTATTTGGCTACACGGACCTTGAGTGCATCGGAGAGGGCGGCAGCGTCTTCAAAACCGTTCAGTACATCGAACATGCCGAGGCCCTTGCTGGCATCCGCTGGCACCGCAAGCATGCGCACCTCCATGCCCGCTTTCAGCTCCTTGTTGGCATCCGCCATGTGCTGCGCCAACGTCTTCTCGCCCGTCGAGAGAAACAGCAAGCGCCACTCCTGCACCTGTCGGCCCGCCTGTCCTCGATCATTGGCACGGGCCTTACCGGTGCCGTTGCCGAGCATGTACACCGTTTCGCCAATAATGCGCGGGTCGCACATGCCGATTTCATCCAGGACTAGAAGACCGTCTGAGTGGGCTGCGGCGATGGACTCCAGAGCGTTATCTGTCGAACGCCACGAACGCACCAGACGCGGCCCTCCATAGACCGAAGCAGCGACTTGCAGGTGAGTGGTCTTGCCCCCGGAACTGTCGCCGTACAGGTGGAAGCCGCCCGACTCATGCCCCAACATGTTCAGCAGAGGGCCCGCAAAGGCCACAGAGACGACAAACGCCAAGCGGTGGTTGCCAACGCACAGGGCGCCGATTTGCTGCTGCCATTGCTCCAGAGAGCCCGCCTCGTTGATCGGTGGCAACTGCGCACCGGCCTCATAAAAATGCAGGTGTTCGGCGTGCGAGCCGATCTGTTGTTCGGGCAATAGGAACGCGTTGTTGTGCCAGCCCAAGCGCGTCACCAATCGTGCGCGCTGGGCGCTATCGAAGCCACCGAGATAGCTCTGCAGGTCATTACGAGCATTGCGCCCTGATCGGCTTCCGGCAAGGCGCAGGCCCATGTCTACTAAGGGGCCGAGTACGTCTTTGCCGAAGTCGCCGGTCATAGTCCTGGCTGGAATATTCCAGCGTTTTTTGGCGCCGTCCGGGTCATCGAACTCGACCAATAAACCCCAGTTGTGGCCCTTGTCGTCGCGAGTGCGAGCGATGATTTCGAGAGGCGAACACACGGGACGCGCCTCGCCATCATCGCCGGAATAAAACACCCCTTCAGGCGTCAGGCGAAAGCCGCCCGGCAACAGGTCATTTTTCGATTTCGCAGGGCGTTTGGCGGGCGCCTTGGTCTTTGGTTCTTGAGGTTCGGTGGGCTCAGCAACACTGCCGAAAAACTCGCCGTTGTGCACCAGCTCGGCGACGTGGCCTGCGGTCCAGCCTTTGGCTACTGCATCCGCTGCATCGTCGCCGTCTGCCCATTTTCCGCCTTTCACGAGCGTCGGTTTGCCGCCTTTGCTGCTGGGCTTTAGCTTGAACACGTCGAGGGAGATTCGCTGCACTGACGCGGCGCCCAGCTCAATCAGTTTGAGCTCGACGGCATCCATGCAGGTCTTTCCGCTGGCATCGTTATCCGGCCACAGCACAACGCTTCGCCCTTTGAGTGACGTCAGATCGGCCTTGTGCCAAGAGTTGGAACCGTTCGGCCAGCAGGTGGCCACGTGTTCGGGCATCAGTTCAGCGGCGGCGTCAGCAGCTTTCTCGCCTTCACACAGCACTACAGGCGCATCTGCACGCTGTACCAGCTCATCCAGGCGCAGCAATGGCCTAGGTTCCGGCAAGCCTTGCCAGCGCCATTGTGTGGTTTGTCCATCGGAGCGGTTGCACCAGGTTAGCGGCGCAAAGACCTTTCTTGGTTTGCCGTCTTCATCGGGGCCCAAGTCGAAGCGATACAGCGCCATGACCGGTTGGCCCTGCGCATCGCGATAGATCCATACCTTTGACGGAGCTCCGTGTTGCCGGTGCTTGGCTGGGCATTTGTTCATGGCCTCGGCCGGGATCGGCTGAATTGCGATCCACTCCGGTGTTGCGCTCTTGGCTGGTGTGCTTTTGGTGGTTGCAGATCCTGCGGAAACGCTGAGCAGATCTGCCAGTTTTTTAAAGGCCTCAACGTCCGTGCCGCCGTCGATGTAACGCACCAGGTCGATCAGGTCGCCGCCCTTATCGCCGGTGGCAAAATCCGCCCAGGTGCCTTTGCTCAAATTGACCTTGAGTGAGCCCGCACGTTTGTCCGTGCGCGTGGGATTCGGTGCGGTGTATTCCTTGCCGCCGTCGACGCGTTTGCCGTTTGGCAGCCAGTGAGTAACGACGCGGTCGATGTTCTTCAGGGCGGCGCTTTTTACGTCCGCAAAGCTGGGACGTTTTGAGGTGTTGCCGATGCGCTGGGTCATGGCGCAGTACTCCCTGCATGCAGCGCATCGTTGACGTCATCAATCAGCGCTTTTGCCATTTCGCCCAGGTAGAAAGCGGGCCAACTGAACCGCTCGCCCTCGTTACTCATGGCTGCATCGAGGGTCAGTTGATTGGCGTAGTACTGAAACAGCGATATGGCCTCAAGTGCGTCCTCGATCGGCACGCCAGCATTGACCCTAAACAGCTTTTGAGGACCGCTGGCAACGCACGAGAATTCGGCACGCCCGAGAGTATTGGCAGTGTTCACAGGGCACCGCCTTTCTGGCCCATTGGCACGGAGGAGGCATCACCGTACATGGTGAGCGTTTTGATTAGGCCCAAGGTGCCGCGTACGTCCCAAATAACGGACGACAGCACGCGGTTTGAAAGCAGGGGTTTATCGCCGTCTAAGTGATCTTCCAAAAGCATGAGAACTGAATCGGCACGGTCGAGCGCGCAGGTGATGGCGTCGATAGGTAGGCCGGCTTCAGCGTCTTGGCTGACGCAGAGCAGATCCTCGGGCAGCGCAAAGCCTGGGAGTATGCTCATTGGGCACCCCCTGCGGCTTCCAGAGCTCGGGCTTTGGACATATGGGCGTTGTAACGGGAGAGGCGTGTAGCGAGGCTGGAGTTGGCGTGTAAAGCGGCGAGAGCCATTGCTCGATGAGCGGCGGCGCGAATTTTGGACGGATTGGTGGCGTGCATTGGGCGAAACTCCTTTGTCTGGGGAGCTACCACGGTTCGCCGTCAAACGAATAAGGGTGGCAGCTGTACGCAGGTTGACGGACCGGGGACAAAGGAACCCGGCATACCCGAAGGTATCCCGCGCACAGCCGCCATAAACAGGATGTGCAGACACAAAAAAAGCGCCTGCAATCGTGATGGGGCGCCTGTGCGCCAATGTCTGAACGGGCCGTCAAACCCGGTCGCTGAATTTGCAGCGACAGCCAGAGAGTAACGTCCGTTTTTTGAAAGTGCAACTGTGCTGACGGCTTGCGGTTTTTTTTGATGCGGCATAAATTGGACAGGCATGTAGATTTACCTCAACGCCTCCGGTTGCCGCCGGGGGCGTTTTCGTTAGTGCTGGGAGGCGATACGACTCAAGTTCATCCAGAACAGGTGATTGCCATGCCGGGAGTTTGTGAGCATTAACTCCAGCGCAGTCACGTTGGCCTGGACACTCGGAATGAGCTGTTCGGTATCCTCAACCAGCACGCCTTCTGGCGGCTCGATTGAGAGCATCACCCACTCGCGAGATGGCCAGACGAGAAGCATTACGTGAGCCCCTTTTGATATGGCGTCATCGCGCAATGTACGGAGGCGGTCTTGGCCTTTGGCAGTAACGTTAGGTAGAAGGCCGATGCCGAGTAAGTCGCCGGTGTCCGAAGTTGTTTGTGGCAGGAACATAGGAGTCATGCAGCCACCCTGTCGCGAGCAGCGATGCGTGCGTGAGTCCAATCCAAAACTTCAGAAAGGACCCATGCGACGGGCGCCCCCCGAGCGGTGCTGTCGGTGAGTTTTACTGCTTGTGGAAAGCCGCTTTCAGGCTGGCTCATGAGCTTGTAAATGGTGGGGCGGGCGAGGCCTACAATGGCCATTACTTCAGTAACTCTGATTAACCTTGTTGCGGGCGCCAGATCTTTGATGTGTACGGATTTGGAGGGGATAGAGCTCGTCATAGTCGTGCCTGTAAAGTGAAAGACAGGCACAGACTAAGAGGCAAAAAAAAAGCAAACATGGTTTGCTTTTCTTCCACTGCATAAAAATTATCTTGGTAGAAAACCGCCTTTCTTAAGGTATTTCCTTACGGTTGGTATAGAGCCCTTGCCCTGTTTAACGAGTATTTTGACGAGGTCGGCCGCTGATATTTTGGGGTCAATAGCGATTTGCTTTATTGCCGATTTGCTTATCTCTTCAAAAAGCTTCTTGGTGTTCTCTTGCTTCGCTGTCCCCGGCTTGCGGTTGGCTTTCCCGGCTGCTTTGGCCCTTTCCGACGCTTTTGCTGCAAATGCCTGATCCAGTGCAGTGAATCGCCCCGGGTTTCGTAGACACCTCCATGCCTTAAAATGAGGCCAATCAGGAGGTGCCATGAGCAACCCGCGTTATCCCGAAGAATTCAAAATCCAAGCAGTCAATCAAGTGACCGAAAAGAAGCTGCCTGTCGCTGAGGTAGCCGCCCGTCTCGGCGTGTCGACGCATAGCCTCTATGCCTGGATAAAGCGCTACAGCAAACCTCAAGAAGAACGGCAGCAGGATGATGATCAGCACGCTGAGCTACGTCGTCTGCGAGCGGAACTCAAGCGCGTCACTGAAGAGCGAGACATATTAAAAAAAGGCCGCCGCGTACTTTGCCAAGGAGTGCGGCTGAAGTACGCCTTTATCAAGCAGCGCGCGGGCGACTATTCGATTCGACGGCTTTGCCTGACGCTGAAAGTCCATCCCAGCGGTTATTACGCCTGGCTGTCTGAGCCGCAATCTGTACGCGCCAAAGACGACCAGCGACTGCTGGGTTTGATCAAGCATTCCTGGTTGGAGAGCGGTGGCGTTTATGGCTATCGCAAAATCCACGACGATCTGCGCGAGGTCGGTGAGGATTGTGGTCGTCATCGTGTGGCGAGGCTGATGCGTCTTGAAGGTCTGCGTTCTCAGACAGGTTATCGACGCCGCCCTGGAAAGTACGGCGGTAAGCCAGCGGTCGTCTCACCCAATTTGCTGAAGCGCCAGTTCGATGTTGTGGAACCCAACAAGGTTTGGGTAACCGACATCACGTACATTCGTACGTATGAAGGCTGGTTGTATTTGGCGGTGGTACTGGATCTGTTTTCTCGGCAGGTCGTTGGCTGGTCAATGAAGTCGCAGATGACCAGTGATTTGGCTATTGATGCGTTGTTGATGGCGGTTTGGAGGCGTAAACCGAAGCAAGAGGTGATGGTTCATTCCGACCAAGGCAGCCAGTACAGCAGCTCCGATTGGCGCAGCTTTTTGAAGGCAAACAATTTGGTTGCCAGCATGAGTCGCCGAGGCAACTGTCATGACAACGCCGTGGCCGAGAGCTTTTTCCAGCTTCTGAAACGGGAACGGATCAAGCGAAAAATCTACACCACGCGGGAAGATGCTCGGAGTGATGTGTTTGATTACATCGAGATGTTCTACAACGTAAAACGCCGCCATGGTTTCAACAATCAGCTGTCACCGGTAGAGTTTGAAAAGCGTTACGCAATGAGCTTGCAAGGTGTCTAGAGAATCCGGGGCGATTCACAGTTCGCAGAAACCGAGATGCGCTCAAGTCGTTCCGGAGGTTGTCCGTGTGGTCAGCTTCTTGGTATAGCGAAGCTAACATCAATGTTTTTGAGGTCTCGCCATACCGAATGGCGAACTCCTCCCGGGCCTCTATTTCAAGTTCGCTGCTACGCTCCCTTTCCCTTTTGAGGAGAGAAGCATACAGGGTGGCGTCAGTCAGCCTGATCTGTTCGACTAGATCATAGTCAAGATCGTAAAGACGCAGCTCTATGTTGAAAAGCCAGTTGCCAAGTGCCGTTACTGCCTCGACTGCCTGAATGAGCGCATAGGTTGCTACAAGCTGGGTGTCGCTGGCTGGGTGATTGATCCCTAGGACGCCTCGAATGACTCTAGGTAGTGAGGTCGCTTCGGAAAAACAAACGTGCTGATCAATCACGCTTCGAAGATGAAACATCTTCGTCGTAGTTGATTCTGCGCAGTCAGCGTAGCGGCCGTCCTCTAGCCAGTAGGACATCGCGTTGTCGATGCAGTGAAACGCATCGCTAAATCTTTCGGAGAATTGGTGATACAACGACAAGGTGCGAACAGCGCTTTCAACATCGTCGAGATCCCAAAATAGACAGTCGACATCTACACCGGCGATTTCTAGTTCCACACCTAGCTCAGTTTCCATTTAGGTCTCCCCGCCGCCCCGAGGCCAGTGAGCTAACGCAGCGATTTTCGGATGGAAACGCTGATGCCAGCAGGGTTGCGGGCGTGGCCGTTTTGTAACACGACTCCTCCATGTAACACGTGGTGCTCAGAAGTTTTTCCGTGCGTGTAACGCTAAATATATTCAATAAAAACAATGGTTTATATGTTTGCGTAACACGGGTAACACCCGTAACACCATTTGTTAGGGGGGATAGGGTTAACTGCTTCACACGGCCTTCCCAAATTGACCTTGCACTACATTTCCGGCCTCTAGGGAATCAAGATGATCGGCGTACCACTGCATCATCTGCGAGCGCTGCTCAAGGTATTGAGCCTTGTTGTAAATCCCGCGGACACCTTGTGCCTTGTGGCTGAGTTGGGCCTCGATATGGTCAGCAGGATATCCGTGCTCGTTGAGGATAGTGCTGGCGATGTGGCGGAAGCCATGACCGGTCTGGCGCCCTTCGTAGCCAAGGCGTCTGAGTGCCATTAGGAACACGGTATCGCTGCGAGGTTTAGTGCGGTCGCTTCTACCTGGAAACAGGAGTGGGTAAGCGCTGGTGAGTTGCCGAAGCTCCAATAGTGCTTCGACTGCTTGAGTGCATAGTGGTACTAGGTGCTCACGACCTTTCTTACGACCCTTGCGCTCGACTGGAACGGTCCACAGCCTCTTGTCGAAATCGAACTCCACCCAATGTGCCTCTCGCAGTTCGCTGGGGCGTACAGCCATCAGGGTCAGTAGCCTTAGGCCGAGCTGAACATCTTTGGCATGAGGGTAGGAGCGTATTGCTCGAAGTAACCCTGGAAGTTCATCGGGGGAGACATGGGCGTAGTTCTCTGCCTTTCCAGAGGACAGAAATTTATGCACACCCTCCAACGGATTGTTGACTGCTCTGCCGGTCACTCGCGCTAGGTCATAGATATCTTTGCAGTAAGCCCTCACACGGCTCATCTGTTCCAGAATCCCCTGACGCTCAAGCCCTCTCAATAGCTCCATCCACTCCATCGACATGATTGAGGTGTAGGGGCGTTTACCGAGCGAGGGGAATACATGGCGTTCAAGTGCGCCAAGTATCCTTTTGGCCGTACCAGCATCCCAGCCGCTAAGGCGAGACGTGTGCCACTCCCTTGCCAATGCTTCAAAGGTGTCGTTGGCCGCATCGATCTCGGCCGCTTGGCGAGCTTTCTTGGAGGTGATCGGGTTCTTACCTTCCGATGCGTCGGAGCGTAGATCAGCCGCTTTCTGTCGAGCGAAAGCGCCACCCACTTCCGGGTAGCCGCCAAGACCAAGCCATGACCACTTGCCGTCCGGCTTCTTGTAGCGTAATTCCCAGGACTTTTGGCCGTTTGGCTTGACCCTGAAATACAGCCCTGGGCTGTCTAGTTCGCGGTATGTCCCGGCCTCAGGCTCCAGGCTGGAAAGGGTCGTGTCAGCGAGAGGGCGTCGCTTGATATCGGTACGTTTCATCCTTGTATGCCTTCAGTTCAATTATTTATGAAGCATACACGTGGGCATACACGGAGGGGAAGGATAGGGATAGATAGAGGTGGACAGCCAGAAACAAGAAAGCCCGCACTAGGCGGGCTTCTTGAGGTGATTCATAGACTGCTGTAGACATCTATGGATCGGTACTTGGTGGCTACACAGGGACTTGAACCCCGGACCCCAGCATTATGAATGCTATGCTCTAACCAACTGAGCTATGTAGCCAAGTGGCGCGCATTATTCGCTCAGAACGAAGAAGCGTCAAGCGCTTTTTTGAAAATTTATCTACGCTATCAACTGTTTAAGCAAAAACGCCGGGTCAGGCGACCAGTGGCTGGGTTTCGCGCAGGTCCCAAAGCCGCAAAGATTAAAGTGTGGGAGCGGGCTTGCTCGCGATGGCGGTGTATCAGGTCAGCCGTACTTGACTGACACGCCGCCTTCGCGGGCAAGCCCGCTCCCACATTTGATCTTGGGTGTTCTAACGTCGGCGTACTAGCTTGCTGGTCCTTTACAAGGCATGACCGCTGCATCGATTCACCTACTCGTTAGCCTGCTAACGGGATAGCCTTCCTGCCCCAATAAGTGGCACATTGTCACACCTGCACCTGTGCATCCATCTGCTGTACGGAAACGTTCCTCATGGCTCTTACCAATTCCCAGCCTTCAGTGGCTACGACACCGGCCGCCGCGCAATCCAGCCCGTTGGTCATGTCTATCATCGGCGCCGTAGCGCTGGCGCACTTGATCAATGACCTGATCCAGGCGGTGTTGCCGTCGATTTATCCGATGCTCAAGGAAAGCTATGGCCTGACCTTTACCCAGGTCGGCCTGATTACCCTGACGTTCCAACTCACGGCGTCCTTGCTCCAGCCGTGGGTGGGTTACTACACCGATCGCCATCCCAAGCCGTTCCTGCTGCCGTGCGGGATGATCTGCACGCTGATCGGGATTCTGATGATGTCCCAGGTCGGCAGTTTTCCACTGATTCTGCTGGCGGCGGCCTTGATCGGTATCGGTTCCTCGACCTTCCACCCGGAAGCATCCCGCGTGGCGCGCCTGGCATCCGGTGGCCGCTACGGCCTGGCGCAGTCGACCTTCCAGGTGGGCGGTAACGCCGGCTCGGCCTTTGGCCCGTTGCTGGCGGCGGCGATCATCATTCCGTTTGGCCAGGGCAATGTGGCCTGGTTCGGTTTGTTCGCGGTGTTTGCCCTGGGTGTGCTGTACGCGATCAGCCGCTGGTACCGCAACCACTTGAACCTGTTCAAGCTCAAGCAAGGTCAGGCCGCGACCCATGGCCTGTCGAAAAACCGCGTACTAGGTGCGCTGGTGGTGCTGGGGCTGTTGGTGTTTTCCAAGTACTTCTACATGGCCAGCTTCACCAGCTACTTCACCTTTTACTTGATCGAGAAGTTCGACCTGTCGGTGGCCAGTTCCCAACTGCATCTGTTCCTGTTCCTTGGGGCGGTGGCGGCGGGCACGTTCTTTGGTGGGCCGATTGGCGACAAGATCGGCCGTAAGGCGGTGATCTGGTTCTCGATCCTGGGCGTGGCACCGTTCACCCTGTTGCTGCCCCATGTCGATCTGTTCTGGACCAGCGTGCTCAGTGTGGTGATCGGTTTTATCCTCGCCTCGGCGTTCTCGGCGATTGTGGTGTACGCGCAGGAATTGGTACCGGGCAATGTAGGGATGATCGCCGGGGTGTTCTTTGGCCTAATGTTCGGGTTTGGCGGGATTGGTGCGGCGTTGCTGGGCTATCTGGCGGACATCCACGGCATCGAATACGTGTACACGCTGTGCTCGTACCTGCCGCTGCTCGGGGTGCTGGCGATTTTGTTGCCGCGTTCGAAAAAAGCCTGAAACCGGGAGGTTGGCCCTATCCCTGGGCGATCCCTCTCCTACTGGAACGGGTGAGATTTTGTCGCGCGTTTCAGTTGTTCCCGTGCCCGGGACAGGCGCGAACGCACGGTTCCGATCGGAATCGCCAGGGCATCAGCGGTGTCCTGGTAGCTGCCGTCGGTTTCCAGTGAGGCATACAAGGTGTTGCGCATTTCCAGGGGCAGGTGCTGGATCGCATTGAGGGTGTTTTCCAGCCGGCGGCTGATCTCGAATTGGCGCGCCAGGTCCTGCTCTTCGTTGTGCCCATGGGACAACGATTCATCGAACTCGCAATGCACCGGCTTGGCATAGAGCCGGCGAAAGTGATTGCGGATCAAATTCAACGCGATCCCGCACATCCAGGTACTCAGTGACGCCTGCGCGCTGAAGTGATGACGGTTACGCCATGCCTCCAGATACGTCAGTTGCAGGATATCGTCCGCATCCTCCGGGTTCAGTACGCGTTTATGAATGAACCGGCGCAGGCGTTTGTGGTGGTCATCGGACAGATCTTGGATGGATTGGCTTGGGTCGCGGGGAAGATTGACTAAAACACTGATTGGGATATCCATGATTTTTCCTCAGGGTATAAACGGTCGAAATGGTTTCGACGAGAACCCTGTTAGCACCGCTTGTGCCAAGCGGAAATAATCACTATCTATTTGATAAATATGAGGAAATATCTTGCTTTAGGTGTTTTTTGTGCAATCGTTTGCGCAAAGCATCTTGGGTTTGTGCCGGTATTTTCATGGGGCATGGGAAGCGGATGAGGATGGAACCGGATCGGACCTTCCAGCCACACAAGGATACGAATCTCTTGCTATGGCATTCCCATGAAAGTCGATCCCAACCTTGATGTGCAAAATCCCGCGCACCTGAATCAACCGGCACCGGCACGGATTGAAAATGGGCCGCCCTCTCAGATAAGCGCCCCCGTGGCGGACGATCTCAGTGCGCTGTTCAGCCAAGAGGTGGAACTCAACGCCAAGGCGCTGGGCAAGCGCCAACTGGGCTTGCGCGCCCCGGCGGCCGAGCAGTTGACTCAGCTCTATGAGCAGTTGGGGCATCCGGCCCAGGCGAAAATGGCGACCATCGCCCGCAATGTCAGGGTCCAGCTGCTGCTCGGGGCCGGGGTCGGCAAGATGATGGACATCAGCGGCAACGACCCGGCGCGGGCCTATGTGGTGCTCAAGCATGTGGCGCTCCAGGCGGACGCCGAGGGACGCATTGCGGAAGCCACCCTGGCACGCACTTCCCTGGCGGACCTGGAAGCCCATTACAAACCGCAGATCCAGGCGGGGCTGAACACTGCATTGGCGCTGCAGGCGGGCAGTGATGACCCGCAGTTGCGCCAGGCTGTGCGCAGCATGTATTACACCAGCGTGGTCTCCACCCAATCGTTGGCGACCCTGATGCAGTCATTGCTGGGGCTGTTCGGTGAGGGGGACTTTGCGACCGGGTTGAAGCTGATCCGCCGGGCCCTGGCCGATGATATTGCCGCGCAGACCTCGTCGGTCGACCGGGGCCAGTTGCGGACATTGCTGTTGGGCCTCAACGACTGCAGTCGATTGAGTGGCGTGCTGGCGCGTTGCAAGGCGTTGATCGGGCAGTCCCTTCTTTTGTACCCCGAACTGCATCTGGATCCGGTGGGCCTGTTGCAGCGTTTGCTGGGGTATGCGGCCAGCGGTCTCACGCCCCACGAAATCAAGCACCTGGCCCGTGACCTGGGGGGCAGTGAGCTGCCTCACCAGTTGAGCTGCCTCAGTGCCTTTTTCCCGGAGCTCAAGGCCCTGCCTCTGGCCTGGTGGTGTGATGCACGACGGCGCGAAGAAGCGTTGAACAGCTACAAGCAGGTGCTGCTTGAATACGCCGCGCAGGAGCGAGGCTCGCGCCATACCCACACCTGGCCGGGATTGAAGGCATGAGTGCGTTGCGGGCAATCAATGCGGTGCTGTTGAAGGTTGCACAACGCGCCGAGGTGCTGGGCGCGGTGGTGGTCATGGCCATCGTGTTTATCTTTATCGTGCCGCTGCCCACCTGGCTGGTGGATATCCTGATTGCCCTCAATATTTGTATTTCGTGCCTGTTGATCGTGCTGGCGCTGTACTTGCCAGGGCCGCTGGCCTTTTCTTCGTTCCCCTCGATTCTGCTGCTGACCACGATGTTTCGCCTGGCGTTGTCGATTGCGACCACACGCTTGATCCTGCTGGAGCAGGACGCCGGCGACATTGTTGAGGCGTTCGGCAACTTTGTGGTGGGCGGCAATCTGGCGGTGGGCTTGGTGATCTTCATGATCCTGACCCTGGTCAACTTCCTGGTCATCACCAAGGGCTCGGAACGGGTTGCGGAAGTGGCGGCACGTTTTAGCCTGGACGCGATGCCCGGCAAGCAAATGTCCATCGACAGCGACCTGCGCGCCGGTCTGATCGACGGCAACCAGGCCCGGGACAAACGCGAGCAACTGTCGCGCGAAAGCCAGTTGTTCGGGGCTATGGACGGCGCGATGAAGTTCGTCAAGGGGGACGCCATCGCGGGCCTGATCATTGTGGTGATCAACTTGCTGGGCGGCTTTGCCACCGGCATGTTCCAGCATGGCATGAGCGCCGCCGACTCCATGGCGTTGTACTCGGTACTGACCATTGGTGATGGCCTGATCGCACAGATTCCGGCCCTGCTGATCTCGCTGACGGCCGGCATGATCATCACCCGCGTGGCCCCGTCCGGCCGCAGCAAAGGCAGCAATAACATGGGCGCCGAAATTGCCCGGCAAATGACCAGCGAACCCAAGAGCTGGATGATTGCGTCGGTGGGCATGCTCGCTTTCGCGACGCTGCCGGGAATGCCCACGGTGGTATTTATCCTGATCTCGCTGATGACGGGCGGCCTGGGTTATTTCCTGATGCGCCAGCGCCAGCGTGAGGAGCAGTCGCAGCAGCCGTCCAACGATGCCGTCCCGCCCGAGCAGAACGGGGTGGAAGACCTGCGCGGTTTTGATCCATCGCGCCCGTACCTGTTGCAGTTTCCGGTGGCCCTGCAGGAGAGCCCGCTGGTGACGGAAGTCATCCACGGTGTGCGCCAGAGCCGCAACAGCCTGGTTACCCAGATTGGCTTGACGCTCCCACCGTTCGAAGTCGAGTTTGCGCCGGCGCTGGCTGACGATGAGTTTCGCTTCTGCGTGCATGAAGTGCCCCTGTTGAAGGCCACACTCGGTCAATGGGTTGGCGTAGAGGTTGCGGCACTGGCGGCGGAGCCAGAAAGCGGGAGCAGGGGCCTGGTCGAGCGCGATGAGCAGGACTGGGTGTGGTTTGCGCCCGACGATCCTGTGCTTGCCGATGAACACTTGCCGCGCTCGACTGCATACAGCCTGCTCCAGGAGCGGATGACGCGGGCGATGTTGCTCAGCGGCCCGCAGTTCCTCGGGATTCAGGAGAGCAAGGCGATTCTCAGTTGGCTGGAGTTCAATCAGCCGGAGTTGGTGCAGGAACTGCAGCGGATCATGCCGCTTTCACGGTTCTCATCGGTGTTGCAGCGCCTGGCCGGTGAAGGCGTGCCGCTGCGGGCCGTGCGGCTGATTGTCGAGGCCCTGATCGAGCACGGCCAGCATGAGCGTGAACCGGAAGCCCTGACCGACTATGCGCGCATTGCCCTCAAGTCGCAGATTCTTCACCAGTACAGCGAAGCCGACGGCCTGCATGCCTGGCTGTTGTCGCCCCACACCGAAAACGTGTTGCGCGATGCCCTGCGCCAGACCCAGACGGGTGTGTTCTTTTCCCTGGATAACGAAAGCAGTGCGGCGCTGGTCAGCCTGCTCAAGCAAGCCTTTGTCGTGCGCCCCAAGAGCAAAAGCGTGTTGCTGGTTGCACAGGACCTGCGCAGCCCCATGCGTACCTTGCTGTTGGAAGAGTTCAACCATGTACCGGTCCTGTCGTTCGCCGAGTTGAGCGCTTCGTCCAAGGTCAAGGTGCTGGGGCGCTTTGATCTTGCCCAGGACAATCTGTTGCGCGAGGAGGTGGCATGAGGACGTCAGGGGTGGTTGCCCAGGCTTTAGAACAAGTCGTTGTCATTGCAACGGTCATGAGGCTTGGCGATGTTTGAGCTACGTGTGCTTGATGGTTCGCGCCAGGGAGCGGCGTTGCCGTTGTTTGGCGGGCAATGGAGTATTGGTGCGCATCCGGATGCTGACCTATCGCTTTATGACGAAGGGATTGCCGAGCGCCATGTGCTGCTGCGGTGTATCGAGCAGCACTGGTCGGTCCAGGCTCAAGAAGGGTTGGTGCGGGCCAGTGACGGTCAGCTCCTGGCCCAGATTGCCGACCTGGCACTGGGCGTTCCTTTTTCCCTTGGCAATATTCGACTGTGCGTCACCCTGGCCGATCAGCCTTGGCCGCAAGCCTCACCTGCCGAGCCGATTGCGCCAGTGGCCAGGCCTGTGAATGAGGCGGTACCGACGCTGGTGTTGTCGTCGATATCCGGGGCGCAGCAGAAACGGTTGATCAGCCTGGTGGTGGTGATCGCGGCCATCATCATGGTGGTGGGCCTTACGACGACGGGCGAGCATGAGGCCCAGGCGTCGTTGATGGCGGCGCCCAGTCAGAAAAACGAGCTGGGCTCAGCCTACGAAGTGCGCCAGCAACTGCTGAAAATGCTCAACGAGCGTGAGCTGGGCAATCGCATCCGCTTGCAGGTGATCAATGGCCAGGTGACGCTCGAAGGGGAAGTTGCCCAGGAAGAAATGGGACTGGTGTCGCGCATGCTCAATCGTTTTGGCGAGCAGTTCGATACGTCTGTGCCAGTGATCAGCCGGGTCAAGGAACGTAGCACGGTACTGCCTTTCAAGATTCTGCAGATCGTTGGCGGGCCGAATGGCCATGTCGTCCTGGATGAAGGCAATCGGCTGTTTGTCGGGGATGAAGTGGATGGCTTGCGGCTGGTTCTGATCGATAACACCAAGGTGGTGTTCGACGGCCTACAACGCTACGAGGTGCGCTGGTGAGTGCCGATCTGCAGGCGCGCCTGCAAGCCTGGGAGCAGGAGCGAGCGCAGGCGCTGGCCAGTTTTGCACCGGTCTCGGTGCGCGGGCGTATCCAGCGCGTCAACGGCATGTTGCTGCAATGCCGTTTGCCTCAGGCGCGTATCGGCGATTTGTGCCAGGTTGAAAAGTCCACCGGCGACTACATGCTGGCCGAGATCATCGGTTTCGATCAGCAGGATGCGGTGCTCAGTGCCTTGGGCAATCTTGAAGGCGTGCGGGTGGGCGCCAGTGTCGAACAGTTGGGCGTCTCGCACCGAGTACGCGTCAGTGATGAGCTGTTGGGCCAGGTGCTGGACGGCTTTGGTCGTCCGATTACGGGGGAGGGCGCCAGTGCATTTGTCGAGGCGCACGCCGAAGACACCAGCCTGGTGTTGTGCGAGGCGCCCTTGCCCACCGAGCGGCCCCGGATCCACCGGGCACTGTCCACCGGGGTGCGCTCGATCGATGGCCTGCTGACCCTGGGTGAAGGCCAGCGCGTTGGCCTGTTTGCGGGCGCCGGCTGCGGCAAGACCACCTTGCTCGCCGAGATCGCCCGCAACGTTGACTGTGATGTGATTGTGTTCGGCCTGATTGGTGAACGAGGCCGTGAGCTGCGCGAGTTTCTCGATCATGAACTGGATGATCAGCTGCGCGCCAAGGCGGTGCTGGTGTGCGCGACGTCCGACCGCTCAAGCATGGAGCGCGCCCGTGCCGCGTTCACCGCGACGGCACTGGCCGAAGGTTATCGACGCAAGGGGCTGCGGGTCCTGCTGCTGATCGACTCCCTGACCCGTTTTGCCCGGGCCCAGCGTGAAATCGGCCTGGCGGCTGGCGAACCGCTGGGGCGCGGCGGTCTGCCGCCTTCGGTGTACAGCTTGCTGCCACGTCTGGTGGAGCGTGCCGGGTTGACCCGCGAGGGGGTCATCACGGCGATCTACACCGTACTTATCGAGCAGGACTCCATGAGCGATCCAGTGGCCGACGAAGTGCGCTCGCTGCTTGATGGCCATATCGTCTTGTCGCGCAAATTGGCCGAGCGCGGCCACTACCCGGCGGTGGATGTGCTGGCCAGCCTTTCGCGGATTCTGAGCAACGTCGCCGAACCTGCGCATATCCAGGCCGGCACCGCACTGCGCCGTTTGTTATCGGCGTATCAGCAGATTGAGTTGATGCTCAAGTTGGGCGAGTACCAACCCGGCAGCGATGCCCTGACTGACCTGGCGGTGGACAGTCGCCAAGCGGTGGACGGGTTTTTGCGCCAGGACTTGCGCGAGCCCGCGCCGATGCCGTTGACGCTCGAGCAACTGATGAGCCTGACCACCCATGTCCCTTTCTGAAATCGACACCTTGCGGCGACTGCGTCGGCATCGGGCAGACCGCGCCGAGCGAGCGTTGCGTGAGGCCAAGCGGCATCAGCAAGCCCTATTGGTGCAAATCCAGCAGGCACAGGCGGCGCTTGAGCAAACGCGCCTGCAGGAGATCGAGAAAACCGCCGAGTTGCTGGGTAAGCATCAAGGCCAGGTGCTCTCGTTGCAGCAACTCAAGGCCTGGAGCAGCCAGGAGCGCACCTTGTCCGCAGGGACCCGCCGCGAGGAAGGCCAGTTGGATCAATTGCATGGCCAGCGGGAGGAGCACGTGGTGCATATCGCCAGTGCACAGAAACAGGTGAGCCGATGCCTGCGCGAGGTCGAGAAACTTCAGGAGTTGTCGGTTTTATTGAGGCAGGAAGAGGTACAGGAAGAACTATGACCCAAGTCCAAGCAAGCAAGCCTGAACGCCCGCGCCCGCGTGAGCCGCGCGCGGACCAGGAGCCTGTACCGTCGGGGGGCGTGCCCTGGGAGCAGGGACGGTTATTTACCCAACTGCTGGACAGTGATGCCGAGGGGGCGGGCTACGGCACCTCGGCAACGGCAGCCGGGGTGGCGGGCGATACCTTGATGATCGAGGCGATGACGGCGCAATTGCTACCCCGGATCCATGGGAGCGCGCAATGGCCGCTGCAGGCGGTGCTTTATCTGCCGCGTCTGGGGCGGATCAGCGCCAGTGTGCGCCGTGAACAGGGGCAATGGAACATCGAGCTGGCGGCCGAGCAGGAGCTTGCCACGCGTTGGCTGGGCGATGTGCGCCAGCGCTGTGAGGAACGTCTGGCCGAAGCCCTGGGCGCGCCTGTCGCGTTACACCTGACCCATGTGGGCGCGACATGATCATGCCGGCGCTCGCGATTCCCTTGGTCAAAAGCGCCACGGTTGCGGCACGCCTGCGCCTGGGGCGGGGCCTGCGTATGCCGTTTCAGGTGACAGGCCAGCACGGTGAGCTGCTGCTTGAGCCTGGACGTGCGCCCAGGAGCGCCGCTGCGCTGTATTTCGAAACGGCCTGTGGGCTGCTGGCCTTCAGCGAGCCAGGGCCGATGTTCAGTCTTCTGGGGGAGTGCCCGGTGACGCTCGCCGAGGCCGGCAATGATCCGGACTCCTGGTTCTGGGAACTGTTCCAGCACCACTTGAGCCCTCAGGTGCGAGCGCTGTTTGGTTACCTGCGGCTGCGGGCCGTCCCTGGAAAACTGAATTTCGGTTGTCGGCTCACGGTGACGTTGGGGGCCTCCCGGGTGGTGGGCTACCTGTTGCTGGCCCCCGAGAGTCTGTTGGCATTGTGTGATGCGGGGCGCTGGCAACCTACGGCCCTGCCGTTGCCGGCCTCGTTTCAACTGACGATTGCCGTGACGCTGGGGCGGTTGAAACTGCCCCTGAGCCAAGTTCGCGGCCTGCGTGCCGGCGATGTGGTGATGCTGGAGCAGGCTTTTTTTGATGTGCACGGCAATGGCCAGTTACGGATTGGCAAGCATCGCCTGCATGGGCGCATTGACGATGAATCAGGGCCTGTGGGCCTGACACTTGTATCTATCGAGGAAACGTCTGTGGACGAGGATCTTTCAGCACAACACTACTCGGGGTATGACGAGCATGACCTTGATGAACCCGTGGTAGATGTTTTTGGCCATGAGCCTTTCGACGAGTTGAGCATGGCCTTGAATGTGCGCTGTGGCACCCTGAACCTGACGCTCGGGGAGCTGCGCAACCTTGCGCCCGGTGCGGTGTTGAGCATCGCGGGCTACGCTCCCGGCATGGCGGGGCTCTACTACGGCGATCGGCCGATTGGCCAGGGCCAGTTGGTCGAGATGGATGGACGCCTGGGCCTGCAGTTGTCCCGTGTGATTTTCGCGCGATGACGTTCCAGGGGGTCGAGCCCGTCATCCTCGCGTTATTCATCGGCGCACTGGCCTTGATGCCGATGCTGTTGATCGTCTGCACCGCCTTTCTGAAAATCATCATTGTGCTGATGATCACCCGTAATGCCATCGGCGTGCAGCAAGTGCCGCCGAGCATGGCGCTCAACGGCATCGCGCTGGCGGCGACCCTGTTTATCATGGCGCCGGTGGGGTATGCCATTGCCCAGAACGTCAAGCAAGCCCCGGTGGACTTGAGCAGCGTGCAACGCTTCCAGGAAACGGGGCTGGTGGCCATTGAGCCGCTGCGTCTGTTCATGACGCGCAACACCGACCCGGACGTCCTCACGCACCTGCTGGAAAATACCGCACGCATGTGGCCGCCGGAAATGGCGCAGAACGCTCAGCGCGACGATCTCCTATTGCTGATTCCGGCCTACGTGATTTCCCAATTGCAGGCCGGGTTCGAAATCGGTTTCCTGATCTATATCCCCTTTATCGTCATCGACCTGATTGTCTCCAACCTGCTGCTGGCCCTGGGCATGCAGATGGTTTCGCCGATGACCATTTCCCTACCCCTCAAGTTGCTCCTGTTCGTATTGGTTTCTGGTTGGTCGCGGCTGCTCGACAGTCTGTTCCTTTCTTATTTGTGAGTGACCTATGGAACCGATCGTACTGTTCAAGCAAGGCATGCTGCTGGTGGTGGTGCTCTCGGCGCCGCCGCTGATTGTCGCGGTGATCGTCGGGGTGATGACCTCCCTGGTGCAGGCCCTGATGCAGGTACAGGACCAGACGTTGCCCTTTGGCATCAAGCTGGTGGCCGTCGGCATCACCCTGATCTTGACCGGGCGCTGGATTGGCGTGGAGTTGATTCAACTGATCAACATGACATTCGACATGATTGCCCGCTCGGCACTGAACTGAGGCACACGCATTGCTCCTTTACCTTGAGTTTTTGCCCAGCCTGTTGATCAGCATGGCGCGCATCTACCCGTGCATGTTCCTGGTGCCGGCTTTCTGTTTCCAGCATGTACGCGGGATGACCCGGCACACGATTGTGATGGTCGTGGCCCTGTTCCCCACACCCGGCATTCATGCCGCATTGATGGGCAAGGACTACTCCGCGTTGATGCTTGGCGGGCTGGTCCTCAAGGAAGCTGCCCTGGGATTCTTGCTCGGGGTTTTGCTGTTCATGCCGTTCTGGATGGTCGAGTCGGTAGGCGCGTTGCTCGATAACCAGCGTGGCGCTCTGGCGGGCGGGCAACTCAACCCTTCGCTGGGGCCGGATGCGACACCGGTCGGGCACCTGTTCAAGCAGTTGGCGATTTTCCTGTTGATCACAACCCTTGGGTTGGGCGTGCTGACGCAAGTGATCTGGGACAGCTACCTGATCTGGCCACCCACGGCGTGGGTGCCCCTGCCGGCGGTCAATGGCTTTAGCGTGTTCCTTGGCCTGCTCGGCGATACCTTCGTGCACATGATGCTCTACGCGGCGCCGTTTATTGCGGTGCTGTTGCTGCTGGAGTTCGGTTTTGCCTTGCTCGGGCTCTACAGTCCGCAGTTGCAGGTGTCCACCCTGGCCATGCCGGCCAAGAGCCTGGCGGGCTTGGCCTTCCTGCTGCTGTACTTTCCGTTGTTGGAGGACTTGATCGCCGGGCGCATGGGCCTGCTGATGGACCTCAAGCATTCTCTTGGTCTGATGTTTCGAGGCCCGGGGCAATGAGTGACTCCGGCGAGAAAAAACACGCGGCGAGTCCCAAGAAACTCCAGGACCAACGCAAGAAAGGCCAGGTTGCCCAAAGCCAGGACGTGGCCAAACTGTTGGTGCTCACCGCGATCAGCGAGATCGCCCTGTTTACCGCCGACACCAGCCTGCAGCGCTTCCAGCAGATGATGGCGTTGCCTTTTGCGCGCGTGGGCCAGCCGTTTGTGCGCGCCCTGGAAGAAGTGCTGATGGACGGCCTGGTGGTGTTTTTTTCGTTCGGCCTGTTGATGTGCGGTGTGGCGATCGCGGTAAAGCTGATAAGCAGTTGGATGCAGTTCGGCTTGCTGTTCGCCCCCGAAAGCCTGAAGCCGGATTTCAACCGTCTCAACCCACTCAGTCAGCTCAAGCAAATGTTTTCTGCGCAGTCGGTGATCAACCTCTTGATGGGGCTGGGCAAGGCGTTGCTGCTCTCGCTGATCCTGTATGTAGTCATCACCCCCTCGCTGCAGGTGCTGATCAACCTGGCCACCAGCGATCTGCAGAGCTACATCGTGGCGCTGATCGCCCTGTTCCGTCACTTGCTGCATGCCTGCCTGGGACTGTTGTTGGTACTCGCGCTGATCGACTGGAGCATGCAGAAGTATTTCTTTGCCAAGCGCATGCGCATGACCCAGGTGGAGGTGGTCAAGGAGTACAAGGACATGGAGGGCGATCCCCACGTCAAGGGCCAGCGCCGCTCCCTGGCCTACCAACTCGCCCAGGAAGAGCCGAAGGTCAAGCTGCCCAAGTTGGAAGAGTCCGACATGCTGGTGGTCAACCCGACGCACTTTGCCGTGGCGCTGTACTACCGGCCCGGCAAAACGCCGCTGCCGATGTTGGTCGACAAAGGCACCGATGCCCAGGCGCGCCAGTTGATTGGCCGGGCCAAGGCCGCCGACGTGCCGGTGATCCAGTGTGTGTGGCTGGCGCGCATGTTGTATGAACGAAAGCTCGGAGCGCCGATTCCCCGGGAGAGTTTGCAGGCGGTGGCGCTGATCTATCGCACCCTGCGTGAACTGGATGATGAGTCCAAGCGCCAGACCCTGGAGTTACCGGAGCTTGCGCGTCGCTAGGGCGCGCGGCGTACATCCAGGGCTTCGAGCTTGGCCAGTGAGAGCAGTCGGCTGACGATGTCATCGAGCGACTGGCCGTTGGGCACCAGTGCATGCCAGATCACCAGGCTGCCCTTGGCATCGAGATAGACAAAGCATCCCTCGAACACCATGGCGTGGACGAAGCGTCGTTCCAGCACCCGCTGTACCTGGCCGGCCTGCAGCGCCTCAGGTGCAATCTGCAGGGCCAGGCCGGGCTTCTGGCCGGCGTTCAACCGGCACAGGCCGATGCCCGGGCACAGAGGCTGGTGAGCGACGGCGCCGCTCACCAGACTGTCCAGAAGTACCTGGCGACGCCCATCATCGTCGGGTAATCCCATGGCGGTCATTGCTCCAGCGAGATCGTCTGATAGTCCGACCTTTCGCCTGATGGGCCGGGTTCGACGCGCATCTGCGGCGGCCACCAGACCACCAGCTTGTTAGCGCTCGATTGCGGACGGGAGCAGGAGTTGCCTTTGCACGTCGGCGTACAGCCGGCCATAAGCAGCGCAAGGCCCAGGAGGGTGATGCAGGAGAGTCGCTGTTTCATGGCGCAGTCTTCCGTGTTGGCGTGAGCAGGGAGGGGCGGGTTACACCGATATGTTCATCCTTCACCACCGGGCGCATGGCGATGAACACCTCGGCCTCTTCACCCGGTTTGAGCCAGGCCCGTGGCCAGACGCTGACGGCCAGGGTCTGGGAATTGCTGCATTCGCTCTCATCGATGCGCACGTTGCGATTGAACTGATTACGCATCACCACCACCGCCACGTTGAACTGCGGGCCGGCGTACCACTGGCTGCGTTCGGTATTGAGCGCCAGCAGGTCACGGGTGTTGCACAAGGTCCCCAGGCCCAGCGGCATGGGCGCGGCTTTGAAGGCGTCAGGCACTTGTCCGGTGACGAGGTGGGCGAGGGCGCTGGTGATTGCGCTGCGCTTGATCACCGGTGGGTGCTCGGCATAGCGCCTGGCCAAGGGGTTGAGGGCCGCCTGCAGCTCTACCTGATCGTCCGCTGGCAAGTAACGTGACGGGTCGGCCTGGTCGCCGATGACGCGGGGGGTGAGGATAAACAGGCGTTCACGTCGGTTGTTCTGCCGCTCGGTGGAAGAGAACAGTGTCTTGCCCAGCAACGGTATGTCCCCCAGCAGCGGCACCTTGTTTCTTTTATCGGTGCTTTCGGTGACATGGAACCCGCCGACCACCAGCGAACGTTTTTCCGCCATCACCGCCTGGGTGCTGACTTTGCCCCGGCGTACATCGGGACCGATACGTTCGGGGTTGGACTCGTCGAAGTTGCCGTCTTCAATATCCACCGCCAGATGGACCTGGTGCTTGCCACGGGTGGTAATGACCCGTGGCACCACCTGGAAACTGGTGCCCACGGTGATAGGCAGGATGGTCGCGTTTTCGACGCCGGCCGTCAGGTACTGAGTGCGGTTGAAGTCAATCACCGCAGGTTGGTTTTCCAGGGTCAGCACCGAAGGATTGGACACCATGGTCGCCAGGCCCTTGGCTTCCAGGGCTCGTATGTCGGCGTAGAAACGGTCGCGCTTTTCCACCGACAGTTGCGCCGATGTCCCAGGCGCCATGTTCACGCCGCCGAGAAAGCGGCTGTTCTGAAAGCCCCAGTTGACCCCGAACTCTCGCAGTTGCGTACGCTCGATATCGAGGATGATTGCGTCGATCTCCACCAGTTTGCGTGCCACATCGAGCTGGGCGATCAGCTCGCGGTACATGGCCTGGCGCTCCGGCAGGTCGTAGATCAAGACGGCATTGTTGCGCACATCCGCTTCGACACGAATTCGGCCTCTTGCAGCGGGGGCTCTGGAGGTCAGCGCCATGCCGGGTTCCATCTGCCCGAGGGGCGCCTGTGCGCCGAGCATCTGGTTCAGCATCGGGTTGCTCAGCCGGGGAAGGATCGGGGTGATGGGCGAGGGCTGCGCTGCCGAGGCCGGGCGTGGGCTCATCGACGACAGTACGGAGTTGTCCCGCGGCTCCAACAGCCCGCGTAGCATGCTGGCAACACCCGCGATGACCAGCTTTTCTCCACGATAATCAATCGGGCGATCCGCCGCGTTGGCGAATTTCAGCGGGAAAGTCAGCACGCTCTGTTTTTCATCGGGAGATTTTCGCTGGCTGCTGAATTGCCTGATCTGTTCGATGTACCGCTTGGGGCCGGATACCAGCACCACGCCATCTTCAGGGAGTTCTCCCCAACCGAAACGGTTATCGAGCAGGCCAATGTCCGTCAATGCCTGCTTGAGGTCCGCAACGGTTTGCGATGAAACCTCCAGGCGCGAGGACTGCTGCTGGTCCAGGGTGCTGATGTACAGCGTGTTGTTGTACATGTACCACTGGAAACGATGTTCTACCCCCAGCCGGTCAAGCAACGACTGTGGGGTATTGGCGCGTATCTTGCCGTTGACGTTGCCTTCCAGATGGCCATCGATCTGAATCTGCGTGCCAAAGGTCTGGGCGAAATCCTCTAGTACCTCACGCACCTGCTTATGTTCAGCTTCATAGGCGTACGCGGTTCTTTTCCATTCGGCGGGGATCGCGGCGAGCGGGCTTTGCACGGGCAAAAACAACCAGGGCAGTACCAGCAGGTAACGCCAATGAGGGCCTTTTTGAGGGGCGGCGGGCGAGACGGCGCGCAAGCGGGTGCGCTTGTGGTTCTTGTTGGACATTGGATGTTCTCTGATTAGTGCGGCAGCGAGCGAAGTGACGTGGGTTGGAACCGTGGGCCCTGTTTTGCAAGACGCGCGATCATTGCGCGCCAGGTATCGCGCTGGTTGAGCAGGGCTTCGAGACTGTCCAGCAAAGGCTTCTCGCTGGCGCTTTCCTGTAGACACTGAGTCAACCAGAGCGCACCCGTTGCAGGCGCCTGTGCGAGTGCACCTTGAAAGTGACTCAGGCTTGCGTTACCCAGGTGCATCCAGGTGTTGAGGTGTGATTTATCAGGCCGGTCCCGGGTCAGTTGGACCTGCAACAAGAGGGTGTTGGAGCCGTGGCGCAGGAGTATTTCGTCATGGTCTTCGATGAGCCTTAATTCTTCGGCGCGGCTGTTCAACCAGTTGGTAATGAGCGCCTTCACTTTATTGCCCGCTGTCCAGGCCCGCCTTCAATAGCATATGTCTTGCCCTGATATGTTCATTGAAAACGTGTTCGGATTTACGGTTGGTCATCACCAGTTCATAGAACAAATCCATGTCCTCCGGGGATCCAGAGTTCTGCTCCATCAAATCGCGTACATCGTTTCTGCTGCGCTTCGCATCGCTAAGAAGTTGCTCTCTGTAACCTGAGTAGTAGTTCATGGATTTGCTCCTTTTTTGTGTTTCCTCTCTGTGGTTTGTATTTCGAATTGGTTCCAGATGTAGCCGTTTATTTGGGGCAGGTGCGTGGTTGAAAATCAGGCATCCAACCGTGTGCTGCTGGGGTCTAGAAAACTGTCGCGCATGGCGGCCCAACCAATGCAAAAGTCCCCTTCTTCGGTTTGTAACAGCAGGGTCTGGGGTTTGACGGTATCGTCAGCACGTAGCGCCCAGAGTGTGTTGTTGTGGTCGGCCAGAGCCTGCCGTACGGCCTCCAGCTCCTGCGGGTGGCACAGCAATGCCGCCCTGACCATCGGCATCTGGCTGGCCATCAATTGTCTGATCAACGCTGCCATGCGTTGTGGCGGGGGCGTATCTTCCAGCAGGAGATGAATCGCCTGGTTGGCGATTGAAGAGGCATATCGTTCAAGGTTGTCGTACATCGCCTGGCGTTCGACCTCCCAGCGCTTGAACTGCGCATCGGCACGTCGCCAGATTTCAAGGCCGGCCTGCTCCAGCAGTTTTTCCCGCTGCTTTTCTGCCAGCTTCAGCAATTGCCTGGCCTGGGCCTTGGCATGCTCCAACGTGTTGTGGGCATGGGCGTAATTGGCCAGGGTTTCGCGGGGGATCAGGGTTTCGGTAAAGGCGGCGGAACCTTTGGGCAAGTCGATTTTATGTCGGCAAAACATTCTGTTCAGTCTCCATGGTCCTTGGTGCTAGGCGCTTTGCCGTCGCTGTGGATCGTCGCAATACGCCAGACCACGGCATGCCAGAGGGTATCGAGGCGGCTGTAGGAGTCACCGAGCGAAAGGGCTTTTTTCTCCAGCTCCAGAACGCGCCGGCGAGGGAATCTCAATCTGATGCGTTGCCAGGTGGCAGGGCTGACCCAGGTACGTAGCAGTTGCAAGGGGTCGTCATCGGGCTGCAGCATATCTGGAGGCAATGCCTTGGACAGTCTGTTGCACCACTGGTGGAGGTTTTCATTCAACGCGCTTTCGTAGGCCGGGCGACACGCGCTGTCAATCAACGCCAGCACCAGGTCAAGTTGTTCCGGCGAGGCGAGCGCCAGTTGCAGCAGTGTGGGCTGAGGCGTGGGGGGCAGGCAGGGGGCGATACCGTAGAGTCTGGCTACCCACAGGTGTCGGCTGTGATGAAGTGCACTGCGTGCCGTGTGCTCATCAACCGTTCGCCAATCTTCACGTGAATGCAGCCAGGGGGTTGCCCACCACTGGACCCATGCCAGGTTACTCATCGTGCGAGGATGGTCCGGTCGCTTGGGCATGCGGCAGCGCTCGCTGACCCCTGATCCGCCAGAACGTCACGGCGATAATGAGCAGCACTAAAACGATCATGGTGAAAGTGACGCTGGCCCGCCAAAAGCCAACGTCATCGCCCGGCACCAGGAACGGACCGAAATAGGCCAGGCGTTGCTGCTCCAGATAGGCTGTCGCCGGAACGAATACCACCGTCAGTTTTTGCGGATTTTCGACGGCGTTGGTCATGCCAGGAATGCTGCTGGAGACCATCCGGCGCACACGGGCCTGGATGTTGTCGGGGTCAAGCCGAGGGTCATGCTTGATGAACACTGATGCAGAAGCCGGTTGTACCGGTTCGCCCGGTGCAACCCGCTCGGGCAGTACTACGTGTACGCGGGCAACGATGACGCCGTCGATGTTCGATAGCGTGGTTTCCAGTTCCTGGGACAAGGCATAGATATAGCGCGCTCGCTCCTCGAGCGGGGTTGAGATGACCCCTTCCTTACGAAAGGTATCGCCCAGGGTGGCGCGGGCTGTCTTGGGCAACCCGACGGCTTCCAGAGTACGTACGGCCCGCCCGATATCGGAGGCATTGACCACGACGACCACACCGTCTTTGGCGGGGACTTTGGAGGCGCGTATATGCTTGTCTGCCAACTCCGCGATGACTTCATTGGCTTCCTGCTCGGAGAGTTGGCGGTGAAGTTCGACGCGGTCACTGCAGGCATTGAGCATGAATGACAACGCTAGCGTTAACGTAATAAACCGTAGGCGAGTCATTTTTATCTACTGAAGGTTGCAGATTTTATCGATGCCTTGTGCGGTTTTTCCGACACTTTTAACGAGAATTTGCGTCAGCAGCAACGTGTCGGAAAGTTGTTCCGGGTACTTTCGCGCTTCATCAAATTTATTCTCGCCGCTCAAGGCTCGCAGACTTTTGGTCATGCGCTGGGTGACAGAATTCAACCGGTCGGATGCCTCGGAAAGCATGCTTTGTGGCGTCGTGTAATTTGTCGCCGCACTAGGTTGTGCGGAGGGCTCCATGATCGAGGCGAAATAGTTGACATCGCTATGGGCGATTGATGATTCCTGTGCGCTAGAGGAACCACTGAGATGATCATGTTCAGCAGAGCGTACTCGTCCTATAAACATATGGCGCCTATTACGTCAGTATTTTGGGGGGGGGCTTATTGTTGTTGATGAAGTGGCTGAAGTGACCTTCCCGCAACCCGTTGCGAGGAAGGTCAGAGGGGCGCCAGACTGATTACAGACGCAGAGCATCAGAGGCTGTTTTGATACCTGCGGTGTTTTGGTTTACCGCAGTTTTCCATGCGTTTTTCACACCGTCAGCCCTCTTTTTCGCTTCTGCAGCTTCAATGCCTGCGTCCGCCTCCTCTGCTGTCATGCCACCTGTGCTGCTACCGTAAGGGGTCGACCCGTAAGAGCCCATTGCACCAATAGTCATATTGTTTACTCCGTATTTAACGTTGATCTCACTGGACTTAAGCGATGTTGAGAGGTGATGTGTCACATCGAGTGTCGCTGTCCATAATTTATGTGGCGCAGGAAATGTATGCGTTCCAATTGCATCGGCAGGGTATGTTTCAAAAGGTGTAACTTTTCCAGGGCGTTGCCCGTTCGCTATGCAACGCAGTTATGTCAGTGATATTTCCAGTTGCTTCATTCGGTAATAGAGCGTGCGCTTGGCCACACCTAACTCGACGGCCACTCCATCAACATTATGGGCATGGCGGTTCAGCGACTCTTCAATCAGCACTTTCTCGATTTGTTGTAGACGCTCCTTGAGCGGCAACTCCAACTCCTGGCGCTTTGTTACCGCAGCACAGAGGGGGGGCAGCCCCAAGACGAAGCGCTTGGCTGTCGAACGTAGTTCGCGCACGTTCCCCAACCAGGAATGACAAAGCAGTTGTGAAAGCAGAGCGTTGGGAGGTGAGGGCACTGGGCACTTGAAGTACTCAGCCTCCTGCCGGATCATTTTCAGGAACAGGGGGATGATGCGTTCGGGTTGCTGCCTGAGTGGCGGGAGGTTGATGTTGACCACGTTCAGGCGAAAATACAGATCGCGCCTGAAGGCGCCTTGAACGACCATCTCATGCAAGGACTGCTGGGCAGACGCAATGACGCGCATGTCTACGGGGATAAACCGAGTCGAGCCCAAGCGTTCTACCCCCCTGGATTCCAACACCCGCAGCAACTTGGCTTGCAGGGGAAGTGGCATGCTGTCTATTTCGTCCAGGTACAAGGTGCCCTGATGCGCGGCTTCGACAGAACCTGCACGCGATTGCATGGCCCCGGTGTAGGCGCCGCTGTTGACCCCGAAGAGTTGGCTTTCGGCAAGGCTCTCCGGTATGGCCGCACAGTTGACCGCGACGAAGTTCCCCCGTCGTCCTGAAAGGCAATGAACACGTTGCGCCAAGGTGTCCTTGCCAGTGCCTGTTTCCCCAAGCAGCAGAATGTCGATGTTGAGCGGGGCGGTGTTATTGATGGTTGTCTCGATGTCTGGACAATCATTGAACGGGGTATCTGGTTCAACTTCACTTTGATAGGAGGCCGACATGTTGCTATTGCTCCAATAGAGTTGTCGCTTCACTATTGTTTTAATTTGCTAGTGATATGGGGCAGTAGACCGGAAAATGTCCAGGTTGTCATTGCGAAAGGAGAGTGGGCTAGGTCGTTGTTTTGTTTGGGATGTTAAGGAATTTGAGTTGGAGGAATATTCAAGTTTTTGTAGGAATGGTGTTTGCAGTTCTGTGTAGGAGAAGTCCTAAATATTTTATGAATGTTATTTAATGGGTAAGTTATGTACTTGAAGTGTCTGTTTGTAGCTCTTCATGTGCATTTTATTGAAATACATAACAGTGTCTTAATATGTCACGCGGCGCTGCAGTTGCTGGAAAGTCCATGTCGTAAATGAGGCGCCCACAAAAAAGCCGATGCAGGGCATCGGCTTTTTTGTGGGCGGCAGGTGCCGTCGGTCAAGCGTTACACGTTGAAGCGGAAGTGCATTACATCGCCATCCTTGACGACGTATTCCTTGCCTTCCAGGCGCCATTTACCGGCTTCCTTGGCCCCGGCTTCACCCTTGAACTGGATGAAGTCGTTGTAGGCGATCACTTCGGCGCGGATAAAGCCTTTTTCGAAGTCGGTGTGGATCACGCCCGCAGCCTGTGGCGCGGTGGCGCCGACCTTGACGGTCCAGGCACGGACTTCTTCGACGCCGGCGGTGAAGTAGGTCTGCAGGTGCAGCATTTCGTAGCCTGCACGGATCACACGGTTCAGGCCAGGCTCTTCCAGGCCCAGGGCCTCGAGGAACATGTCTTTCTCTTCGCCGTCTTCCAGTTCGGCGATTTCCGCTTCGATCTTGTTGCAAACCGGGACAACCATCGCGCCTTCTTCTTCGGCAATGGCCATGACCACGTCGAGCAGCGGGTTGTTCTCGAAGCCGTCTTCAGCCACGTTGGCGATGTACATCACAGGCTTGGTGGTCAGCAGGTGGAAGCCCTTGATCACGGCCTTTTCGTCGACGCTCATGTTCTTCATCAGGCTGCGTGCAGGCTTGCCCAGGGTGAAGTGAGCAATCAATTGCTCCAGCAAGGCCTTCTGCACCACTGCGTCCTTGTCGCCGCCTTTGGCATTACGCGTCACCTTTTGCAGTTGCTTCTCGCAGCTGTCGAGGTCGGCGAAGATCAGTTCCAGGTCGATGATCTCGATATCGCGTTTCGGGTCGACGCTATTGGAGACGTGAATCACGTTCTCGTCTTCAAAGCAGCGGACCACGTGAGCGATGGCATCGGTCTCACGGATGTTGGCCAGGAACTTGTTGCCCAGGCCTTCACCTTTCGACGCACCGGCTACAAGGCCTGCGATGTCGACGAACTCCATGGTGGTCGGCAGGATGCGCTTGGGATTGACGATGGCGGCCAGGGCCTCCAGGCGCGGATCGGGCATCGGCACGATACCGGTGTTGGGTTCGATGGTGCAGAAGGGGAAGTTCTCCGCCGCAATACCGGACTTGGTCAGGGCGTTGAACAGGGTGGACTTGCCGACGTTAGGTAGGCCGACGATGCCGCAATTGAATCCCATGGTGTTTCCCCTCGCAAAAAAGTCAGGCCTTCTGGCTGTGCAGGTTTTTCATCGCACGGTTCCATTCACCGGCGAAGATATCCGGCAGCACGCCGAGGGCAAAATCGATGCTGGCATCGAGTTTTTCCTGTTCGGCGCGTGGCGCACGACCCAGGACGAAATTTGAAACCATACTGGCAACGCCTGGGTGGCCAATGCCGAGCCGCAGACGGTAAAAGGTATTCTGATTGCCCAACTGCGCAATGATGTCGCGCAGGCCATTATGACCGCCATGGCCGCCGCCTTGCTTGAGCTTGGCAACGCCGGGTGGCAGGTCCAGTTCATCATGGGCCACCAGGATTTCTTCGGGTTTGATCCGGAAGAAGCCCGCAAGCGCCGCGACAGCCTGGCCGCTGCGGTTCATGTAGGTGGTGGGAATCAGCAGACGAACATCCTGACCCTGATGCGAGAAGCGTCCGGTCAGGCCAAAATATTTGCGATCGGCCACAAGATTGATGCCTTGGGCGTGGGCGATGCGCTCAACAAAAAGGGCCCCCGCGTTATGCCGGGTCTGTTCGTATTCGGCGCCTGGATTTCCCAGGCCAACGATCAGTTTGATGGCAGTCACGACAGGGGCCCTTCCTTTGGAGTTGTGGATAACATCGCCGCAACCTCGTTGCGGCGAAAGTGGACGACAGGAGCTCACTTATCCAGAGATAAACTTCGCGTTATCGCCCGCTTTCTCGCTACGTTTCGGTCCGCGATGTTTCCTCAAGCTCCGACGCTGCAGAGAGCATTACTCTGCAGCGGTTTCGCCAGCTTCATCTTCTGCTACAACACGTGGCGCGTGGACGTTGGCAACAGCCTTGTCGTCGTTGTGAGCCAGTGCAACGAACTCAACGCCTTTAGGGGCCTTGAGGTCGGACAGGTGAATGATGGTGCCGATTTCAGCAGCCGACAGGTCGACTTCGATGAACTCAGGCAGATCTTTCGGCAGGCAGCTTACTTCCAGCTCGGTAGTGGTGTGGGAAACAACGCCACCTTTCTTGACCGGAGCTTCTTCACCAACAAAGTGCACAGGCACGATAGCGGTCAGTTTCTGACCAGCAACAACGCGTACGAAGTCAGCGTGCAGTACGTGACCTTTGGCCGGGTGGCGTTGCAGAGCCTTGATGATAACGTTCTGCTTTTTGCCGCCAACGTTCAGTTCGATAACGTGGCTGTAGGCAGCATCGTTTTCGAGCAGTTTGGCAACTTCTTTAGCCAGCATGCTGATGGATTCAGGGGCTTTTTCGCCACCGTAAACTACAGCTGGAACCAGGCTTGCGAGACGACGCAGGCGGCGGCTCGCACCTTTCCCCAGGTCGGAACGCAGTTCAGCATTCAAAGTAAAATCGTTCATGTTGTATCTCCAAAATAACCACATTCGCCCCAGCGTTTGCGACCAGCGCTAAAGGCGATATGGGCAAAAAAGCCCCGCCCCAGCATGGTGCTGGGGCGGGGCGCTTTTCGTCAGGTTGATGCTGCCAAGGTTTGACCCTTAGCGGAACATCGCACTGATCGATTCTTCATTGCTGATGCGGCGAACCGCCTCAGCAACAACCGGTGCGATATCCAGTTGACGGATACGCGCACAGGCTTGAGCAGCGGCGGACAACGGGATGGTGTTGGTCACCACCAGTTCGTCCAGCACGGAGTTCTCGATGTTCTCGATCGCTCGGCCCGACAGCACAGGGTGTGTGCAGTAGGCGAAAACTTTAGCCGCACCGTGCTCTTTCAAGGCTTTTGCCGCGTGGCACAGGGTGCCGGCGGTATCAACCATGTCATCGACCAGAATACAGGTACGCCCTTCGACATCACCGATGATATGCATCACTTCAGAGTGATTGGCTTTCTCACGGCGTTTGTCGATGATCCCGAGGTCCACGCCCAAGGACTTGGCAACAGCTCGTGCACGCACGACGCCACCAATGTCCGGGGACACGATCATCAGGTTTTCAAAGCGCTGGTCTTCGATGTCATCCACCAGTACGGGGGAGCCGTAGATGTTATCTACCGGAATATCGAAGAACCCCTGGATTTGGTCAGCGTGCAGGTCAACCGTGAGAACACGATCGATACCTACCACGGTCAGCATGTCAGCGACGACTTTCGCGCTGATAGCCACACGTGCGGAACGCGGACGGCGATCCTGACGGGCATAACCAAAGTAAGGGATTACAGCTGTGATTCGAGTCGCTGAGGAGCGGCGGAAGGCATCAGCCATCACGACGAGTTCCATCAGGTTATCGTTGGTCGGAGCGCAAGTCGGCTGAATAATGAAAACATCTTTACCGCGGACATTTTCATTGATCTCGGCTGTAATCTCGCCGTCGGAAAATTTACCGACAGAGATGTCACCGAGAGGGATATGCAGCTGACGTACAACACGCCGAGCCAGATCGGGGTTAGCATTCCCCGTAAAGACCATCATCTTGGACACGCGCAGTACCTAGAGGCTGAGGGTAACCTGGATGAGTATAGAAAATGGCAGGGGCGGCTGGATTCGAACCAACGCATGGCAGGATCAAAACCTGCTGCCTTACCGCTTGGCGACGCCCCTGTATCTGTTGCAACGAGTACCCAGTACTCGGTTCCTTTTAGAGCAGACTTTGCAGCTTGCGATGCAACATCGAAACGTTGCTTCCCTTTGCTACAAACCCTGTAAGGGTCTCTGTAAGAAGGGCCGAGACTTTATCAGCTTCAGCTTTGTTTGGGAAGCCCCCAAACACACAACTTCCAGTTCCGGTGAGTTTTGCTTCGGTAAGTTTACCTAACAAATTCAATGCGTTACGTACATCTGGGTAACGCCTTGCTACCACCGGTAAGCAGTCATTTCGACTGTTTCCCTTGGGAACGGGGCGCACTTTAATGGGAGAAGAGTTACGTGTCAACAACGGATCTGAAAAAATTTCTGCTGTACTTACAGATACTTGCGGAACAAGCACGACATACCACGGCTCTTCGGGCTCAACAGGGGTGAGTTTTTCCCCGACACCCTCAGCAAATGCGGCGTGTCCACGCACAAAAACCGGGACGTCGGCGCCCAGTGTCAGGCCCAGTGCGGCCAGGCGATCTTCATCCCAACCCAGCTGCCACAAGTGATTGAGACCCAGCAGGGTGGTTGCGGCATTCGAGCTGCCACCGCCGATGCCGCCACCCATGGGCAGGATTTTATCGATCCAGATATCGATGCCCAGCGGGCAGCCGGATTGTTCCTGGAGTTTTTTTGCCGCCTTCACGATCAGATTGCTGTCGTGGGGCACATCGGCAAATTCGGTGTGCAGTTGAATCACCCCGTCGTCGCGTACGGCGAAGGTCATCTCATCGCCGTAGTCGAGGAATTGAAACAACGTCTGCAACTCGTGATAGCCATCTTCACGACGACCGAGGATGTGCAGCATCAAATTGAGCTTGGCCGGAGAGGGCAGGGTCAGGCGTTCGGTCATGTCACTGCCCCAGCTTGCGTGGTTGCCAGTCCTTGATCACCAGCGTGACGTCAAGGTTGCTGCCGTGCAGCTTGATACGTTCGGGCAGCCAGTAGCCGCTCTGTTCCACATAGCTGAGGTACTCAACCTGCCAGCCATCCTGTTCCAGGGTGGCCAGGCGGCTATCGCCATTGAGGCTCAAGCGGCTCTTGCTGTCTGGCGCGGGCAGACCGCGAACCCACCAGACCAGGTGTGAGACCGGCAACTTCCAACCGACCTGCTCTTCAAGCAATGCCTCCGGTGATGGCGCTTCATAGCGGCCCTGGTTGGCCACTTCGAGGCTAACTTGCCCCGGTCGCCCGGTCAGGCGTGCAGCGCCACGGCCCAGGGGGCCAGAGAGGCGGATGTCGTAATAGTCCTGGCGTTGCAGCCAGAACAAGGTGCCGCTGCCCGAATCCTTCGGTGCGCGCACGCCAATCTTGCCTTCGATCTGCCAGCCATCAATGCTGCTGAGCTGATCCTTGTGCTGGCGCCATTGCGCCGGGTTGCCCTGGCCTTCGACGGACTCACGGGCACCGAAGCCCGCACAACCGGCGAGCAGGGCGATAAAACTGAAAACGATGACGTGGCGCAAAAACATAGAATTAAAGAGTCTCGGATCCGGTCAGGCGCTTGATGGTGCTGCGCAGGATAGGGCTGTCGGGTTGTTCCTTGAGGAACTTGGCCCAGATTTGTCGGGCTTCGCGCTGGTTGCCTTTGGCCCAGAGCACTTCGCCCAGGTGTGCGGCGACTTCCTGGTCGGGGAACCGCTCCAGGGCCTGGCGCAACAGGCGTTCGGCTTCGTCGAGGTTGCCCAGGCGGTAATTCACCCAGCCCAGGCTGTCCAGCACTGCCGGGTCTTCCGGGTTGAGCTGGTGCGCCTGTTCGATCAGGGCCTTGGCCTCGGCGTAGCGCGTTGTACGGTCTGACAAGGTGTAGCCCAGGGCGTTCAGTGCCATGGCATTGTCCGGATCGCGCTTGATGATCAGGCGCAGGTCCTTTTCCATCTGCGCCAGGTCATTGCGTTTCTCGGCCTGCATGGCGCGGGTGTACAGCAAGTTCAGGTCGTCGGGGTATTGCAGCAGGGCCTGGGCGAGGATTTTCCAGGCGCGCTCCCCCTGATTGTTGGCCGACAAGGTCTCGGCCTGGATCAGATACAGCTGGATGGCATAGTCCGGCTCGGCATCGCGGGCAGCAGCCAGGCGTTTTTCGGCTTCGTCGGTACGGCCGTTGTTCATCAGGATATCGGCCTGGCGCAATTGCGCCGGCAGGTAGTCGTTGCCAGGGCCGACCTGAGCGTATTCGATCAGCGCGCCTTGCGGATCATCCCGCTCCTCGGCGATGCGCCCCAGGTTCAGGTGGGCCGAGTCAACATGACTTTCCCGGGCGATCAGGTCTTCAAGATAACCCTTGGCCTCTTCCCAGGCCTTGGCTTCCAGGCAGACCAGCGCCAGGGAGTAGCGTAGTTCGTCATCGTCCGGGTATTGCTGGACCAGGCTGGCGAACTCCACCTTGGCGTCTTCCATGCGGTCTTGTTCCACCAGCATGCGCGCGTAAGTCAGGCGCAGGCGCTTGTCGTCCGGATACTTCTTGATGCTCTTTTGCAGCAGCGGCAAGGCTTCCTTGCCCCGGTTTAGGCTTTGCAGCAGGCGTGCGCGCAAAAGCAGTGGGGCGATTTCGCCTTCTTCCGGCGGGTTTTGCTCCAGCAGCTTGAGGGCGGCTTGCGGTTCGTCATCCTGTTGCAGCAGCAGCGCTTTGCCAAATACCAACTGGCCGTTGCTCGGGTGCTTTTGCAGCAGGCGGTCGAAACTCTTCATCAGGCCGTCGCGGGTGTCCTGGTCGGTATCGGCCGCTGAAAGGGCGAGGAAGTCAAAATGGGTATCGCCCTTGCCCTGCAAGACTTTCTCCATATAGACCATGGAGTCGTCGTAGCGCCCGGCACGCGCCAGTTGGATCGCCGCGGCGCGCTGGGCTTCCAGGTCGTCCGGGGCGTTTTTCGCCCAGATCAGCGCGGTATCCAGTGCAGCCTGGTCGGCGCCCAGGTATTCGGCGATGCGAAATGCTCGCTCGGAAATCCCCGGGTCCTGGGTGTTGATGGCCTGGGTCACGTAGTTGTCCAGGGCAATGTCGAAACGATTGCGCTGGCCGGCGAGCTCCGCGCTCAGCAGGCTGAACACCGTTTCTTCGCTGAACGAGGAATAAACCTTGGGTTTTTCAGGGGCGGGGGTGCTGTCTTCCACCGGCGCAGGACTCTGCGGCGATACGGGGGCCATGGACTGGCAGCCGCCGAGGAAGGCAAGGGCAAGGAGCAACGCGGAAGATCTATTCATATAGGAAGAGGACGACTAACCTGCGGTCGGATCATCATGACACAAGCCCTCGGCCAAACATAACCGGGGCACTCGGATTGCCTTAAATGCTCTCCCTGTAGGAGCGAGCTTGCTCGCGAAAAACGCCAAGACGCCGCGTTTACCCAGAGTGCCAGCGTTATCGTTGACGATTTTCGCGAGCAAGCGCGCTCCTACAAAGGGCCTTTATAGACGCAAGGCATTAGGACAATAGACGACGGTGGTTGTTCTGGATGAGTCGAAGTAGGACAATTGTCGGCTTCTCGACATCATCAGCGATATTGAATGGCCTTCCTTGCTCTGGGTATCAACCACAAGACTGCTTCTGTAGACGTCCGCGAGCGCGTGGCGTTTACCCCGGAGCAATTGGTTGAGGCTTTGCAGCAGCTGTGCCGGCTCACCGACAGCCGCGAAGCTGCGATCCTTTCCACCTGCAATCGCAGCGAGCTCTATATAGAGCAGGAACATCTTTCGGCGGATGTCGTGCTGCGCTGGCTGGCTGATTACCATCATTTGAGCCTGGATGACCTGCGCGCCAGTGCTTATGTGCATGAAGATGATGCGGCAGTTCGTCACATGATGCGTGTTGCATCCGGGCTTGATTCGCTGGTGTTGGGCGAACCGCAAATCCTCGGCCAGATGAAGTCGGCCTACGCCGTGGCCCGCGAAGCCGGGACCGTAGGGCCGTTACTGGGGCGTTTGTTCCAGGCCACCTTCAATTCGGCCAAGCAGGTGCGCACCGATACAGCGATTGGCGAAAACCCGGTCTCCGTGGCTTTTGCTGCTGTCAGCCTGGCCAAGCAGATCTTCAGCGACCTGCAGCGCAGCCAGGCCCTGCTGATCGGCGCGGGCGAGACCATCACCCTGGTCGCCCGGCATCTGCATGACCTGGGCGTCAAGCGTATCGTAGTGGCCAACCGTACCCTGGAGCGCGCCAGCATCCTGGCCGAAGAGTTCGGCGCCCACGCGGTATTGCTGGCTGATATCCCGGCCGAACTGGTGCGCAGCGATATCGTGATCAGCTCCACCGCCAGCCAGTTGCCGATCCTGGGCAAGGGGGCGGTGGAAAGCGCCTTGAAGCTGCGCAAGCACAAACCGATTTTCATGGTGGATATCGCCGTTCCCCGGGATATCGAGCCGGAAGTCGGCGAGTTGGACGACGTTTACCTCTATAGCGTCGACGACCTGCATGAAGTGGTCGCCGAAAACCTCAAGAGCCGCCAGGGTGCTGCCCAGGCCGCCGAGGAAATGGTCGCGATCGGCGCCGATGATTTTATGGTGCGCCTGCGCGAGCTGGCCGCCGTGGATGTACTCAAGGCCTATCGCCAACAGGGCGAGCGCTTGCGTGACGAGGAATTGCTCAAGGCCCAGCGCCTGCTGGCCAACGGCGGAAACGCTGAAGACATCTTGATGCAATTGGCCCGTGGCCTCACCAACAAGCTGTTGCATGCTCCCAGCGTACAGCTTAAAAAACTGACAGCCGAAGGCCGCCTCGATGCGCTGGCCATGGCCCAGGAACTCTTTGCCCTCGGTGAGGGCGCGTCAGACAGCTCTTCGGATAAAAAACCGCAATGAAAGCGTCACTGCTCAATAAACTGGACGTGCTCCAGGACCGTTTCGAAGAACTGACCGCCTTGCTCGGCGACGGCGAGGTTATTTCCGATCAAACCAAGTTCCGTGCCTATTCCAAGGAATACGCGGAAGTTGAGCCGATCGTGACCACCTATTCGCAACTGCTCAAAGTGCAGGCCGACCTCGAAGGCGCCCAGGCGCTGCTCAAGGACAGCGACCCGGACATGCGTGAAATGGCCGTGGAAGAAGTCCGCGAAGCCAAGGAAAAGCTCGTTGAACTGGAAGGCGACCTGCAACGCATGTTGCTGCCCAAGGACCCTAACGACGGGCGCAACGTCTTCCTGGAAATCCGCGCCGGTACCGGCGGCGACGAAGCGGCGATCTTCTCCGGCGACCTGTTCCGCATGTATTCGCGTTATGCCGAGCGTCGCGGCTGGCGTGTGGAAATCCTCTCCGAGAACGAAGGGGAGCACGGCGGCTACAAGGAAATCATCGCCCGGGTCGAAGGCGAGAACGTCTACGGCAAGCTGAAGTTCGAGTCCGGCGCCCACCGCGTACAGCGCGTTCCAGCCACCGAGTCCCAAGGCCGCATCCACACCTCGGCCTGCACCGTGGCGGTATTGCCCGAGCCGGACGAGCAGGAAGCCATCGAAATCAACCCGGCGGACTTGCGTGTCGACACTTATCGCTCGTCCGGCGCCGGTGGCCAGCACGTCAACAAGACCGACTCGGCAATCCGCATCACTCACTTGCCGTCCGGCATTGTGGTGGAGTGCCAGGAAGAGCGATCCCAGCACAAGAACCGTGCGCGGGCCATGTCCTGGCTGTCGGCCAAGCTCAACGACCAGCAGACCAGCGCCGCGGCCAACGCGATTGCCAGCGAGCGCAAGTTGCTGGTGGGCTCGGGTGACCGTTCCGAGCGCATTCGCACCTATAACTACGCCCAGGGCCGGGTCACCGACCATCGGGTCAACCTGACCCTGTATTCCCTGGACGAAATCCTTGCCGGTGGCGTGGACGCAGTGATCGAGCCGTTGCTTGCCGAATACCAGGCCGACCAACTGGCCGCGATAGGTGAATAAATGACCATTATTGCCAGCTTGTTGCGCGCCGCCGAGCTGCCCGACTCGCCGACTGCCCGTCTGGATGCGGAGTTGCTGCTGGCGGCTGCCCTGGGCAAGTCCCGCAGCTACCTGCACACCTGGCCGGAAAAAATCGTCAGCAGCGAAGACGCGCTGCGCTTTGCCGACTACCTGCAGCGTCGCCGCGGTGGGGAACCGGTGGCCTATATCCTCGGCCAGCAAGGCTTCTGGAAACTTGACCTGGAAGTCGCGCCGCACACGCTGATCCCGCGCCCGGACACCGAACTGCTGGTGGAAGCGGCCCTGGAATTATTGCCCGCCACCCCGGCCAACGTCCTCGACCTGGGCACCGGCAGCGGCGCCATCGCTCTGGCCCTGGCCAGCGAGCGCCCGACCTGGCGCGTAACGGCGGTGGATCGCGTGCTCGAAGCCGTGGCCCTGGCCGAGCGCAATCGCCAGCGCTTGCACCTGAATAACGTCACGGTGCTTAACAGCCATTGGTTCAGCGCCCTGAAAGATCACACCTATCACCTGATCATCAGCAACCCACCTTATATTGCCGACAGCGATCCGCACCTGGTGGCGGGCGATGTGCGCTTCGAACCGGCCAGCGCGTTGGTTGCAGGCCACGATGGCCTGGACGACCTGCGGCAGATCATTGCCCAGGCGCCGCTGCACCTGGAGGCCGGTGGCTGGTTGCTGCTCGAGCATGGCTACGACCAGGCACCTGCGGTGCGTGACCTGTTGCTGGCGCAAGGTTTTGCCGAGGTCCACAGCCGTATCGACCTCGGCGGCCATGAGCGCATCAGCCTGGGACGCCGGCCGTGCTGACCGATCAGGAGCTGTTGCGCTATAGCCGACAGATTCTGTTGCAACAGGTCGATATCGAAGGCCAATTGCGCCTGAAAAACAGCCGTGTATTGATCGTCGGCCTGGGTGGTCTCGGAGCGCCGGTGGCCCTGTACCTGGCCGCCGCTGGCGTAGGTGAACTGCATCTGGCGGACTTTGATACCGTCGACCTGACTAACCTGCAACGCCAGATCATCCACGACACCGACAGCGTCGGCCTGAGCAAGGTCGATTCGGCTATCCGCCGCTTGAGCGCGATCAACCCCGAGATCCGGCTGATTGCCCACCGCGTGGCGCTGGACGTTGATTCGTTGGCCGCTGCCGTAGCCGGCGTCGACCTGGTGCTCGATTGCTGCGACAACTTCAGTACCCGCGAAGCGGTGAACGCGGCGTGCGTGGAAGCGGGCAAACCCTTGGTCAGCGGTGCGGCGATTCGCCTCGAAGGCCAACTCTCGGTGTTCGACCCGCGGCGCCCGGAAAGCCCGTGCTACCACTGTTTATACGGGCACGGCAGCGACACCGAACTGACCTGCAGCGAAGCCGGCGTCGCCGGTCCGCTGGTGGGCCTGGTCGGCAGCCTGCAAGCTTTGGAAGCCCTGAAGCTGCTGGCCGGTTTTGGCGAACCCCTGGTCGGCCGCCTGCTGCTGATCGATGCGCTGGGCACTCGTTTTCGCGAGCTGCGGGTCAAGCGTGATCCCGGTTGTAGCGTCTGCGGTCGCCAGCATGGTTAAGGATGCACCGATTGGTGTATTCGACTCCGGGGTCGGCGGCCTGTCGGTGCTCGACGAAATTCATCGTTTGTTGCCCCACGAGTCGCTGCTGTACGTGGCCGATTGCGGGCATATCCCCTACGGCGAGAAAACCCCTGCATTCATTCGCGAACGTTCGCGAGTGGTTGCAGAATTTTTCCGCGAGCAGGGCGCCAAGGCCTTTGTGATTGCCTGCAACACGGCAACCGTGGCGGCGGTCGCGGATTTGCGTAGTGATTATCCGGATTGGCCACTGGTGGGCATGGAGCCGGCGGTCAAGCCAGCGGCTGCCGCGACGCGCAGCGGTGTGGTCGGGGTGCTGGCCACCACCGGCACCTTGCAAAGTGCCAAGTTTGCCGCGTTGCTGGATCGCTTTGCCACCGATGTGCGGGTGATTACCCAACCTTGCCCGGGGCTGGTAGAACTGATCGAAGCCGGCGACCTGAACAGCCCGGCACTGCGCCAGAGGCTACAAGGGTATGTGGCGCCGCTGGTCGAGGCAGGGTGCGACACCATCATCCTCGGTTGCACCCACTATCCTTTCCTCAAGCCACTGCTGGCGACGATGCTGCCACCGTCGATCATCCTGATCGACACCGGTGCGGCAGTGGCGCGCCAGTTGCAGCGTCTGCTGGGCGAGCGCCACCTGCTGGCCGACGGCAATCCCCGGGCCACGCAATTCTGGACCAGCGGAGATCCGCAGCACCTAAGAAATGTCCTACCCACACTATGGAAATTCAGCGGCGTTGTGCGAAGCTTCGCCCTGTGAAAAATTCGTGAAATGGCGGGTTTTTCAGCTGAACTTCTGCGTTGTCCGTGATTTCTATAGCTCTTGATGAGCAATACAAAACCATACAACTTCGTTTGGAAAGGATGTTTCTTATGAAGCGCTTGTTCTGTTTGGCTGCGATTGCGGCCGTTTTGGTAGGGCACTCTGTTTCTTCCCAGGCTGCCGGCCTGGAATTTGGGGTGGGGCATACAAGCGATTCGACCATGACCTATCGCCTGGGCCTGCAATCGGACTGGGACAAGAGCTGGTGGCAGAGCGATGTCGGGCGCCTGACCGGCTACTGGAGCGGCGCCTATACCTTCTGGGACGGTGATGAACGCGCCAGTGTCAGCAGCTTGTCGTTTTCCCCGGTGTTTGTGTATGAGTTCGCCGGCGAGTCGGTGAAACCCTATATCGAAGCGGGGATCGGCGTGGCGCTGTTCTCGCGCACCAAGGTGGAAGACAACAACATTGGCGGGGCTTTCCAGTTCGAAGATCGCCTGGGCTTTGGCTTGCGCTTTGCCGGTGGGCACCAGGTGGGGATCCGTGCCACGCACTATTCCAACGCCGGTATCAGCAGCCACAACGATGGTATCGAGAGCTATTCGTTGAACTACACAATGCCGCTCTGATACTACCCAAGCACAGCCCGACGCCTGTAGGAGCGGGCTTGTGTGGGAGCCGGGCTTGCCTGCGATGCAGACGACTCGGTGCTTCAGGCAAACCGAAGTGATGCTATCGCAGGCAAGCCAGCTCCCACACAAGCCCGCTCCCACATTTGACCACCACCGTTTTCAGGCTCAGCGGTAGACCGTTGCAATCCCCTGGCGCTCTTCAAGGCACTCCGGCGCGCCCATCTCGAATTCCCGGCAAATCAGCGGTCGTTTTTCATAGATCGTGCACATCATCGTGTCGCGATCCAGTGCGGCGCACCAGCCGTCGTCCAGGCGCAGCATGACTTCGCCGCCCCAATCGTCCGTGTCGATATAGCGATCAGGCACGCCGGTGTCGGTGATCAGCATGACTTCCAATTGACAGCAGCAGGCTGCGCACGTGGAACAGGTGACGGCGGGTTCGGGGATTTGGGTGTGGGGGATGTTGGTCATAGACGCGCAGTGTAAGGCAAGCCGCTCGAGTGCGTGTGAAAGCTCTGACGGACGTCAGCGCGCAAGCCGGTGCAGGCCGGGAAATACCACGGCCCAAAGCAGCGCGATTGCCACCAGGGTCGGGGCTGTGGCAAATCCGAAGCTCACGCCTGCCAACTGGCTGCCGGCGTAGTACGACAGCGACCCGCCCGCGGCCCCCAGCAGGCTTGCGCGCCACCAGGGCCGGGCACTCCAGGCCAGGCAGTGGCGCAAGGTGGTCGCCAGCAGCGCCCACAGCACGATCAACCACCAAGGAATCAACGGGCCCGGTTCGCTGAACTCGAACACACCTACCGTGCGCAATAGCGTGTCGAGCAGGGTGCCGAGCAAGGTCACGCTCAAGATCAGCCGCCCTTCAACGGCCCACGAAGTTATCCACAGCAGGTGGATTGCCAGCACGGCCAGCCCGAGCAATAGCCACAAGCTGTCGCCACCCATCACACAGGCAAACCAGCCGCACTGGAACAATGCGGCATTGGCCAGGTTTTTAAGCATTGAAACGCCCGAGCAACGGTTGTGTCACCGCGCAGGGCTTGGCCAGCAGCAATTGCGCGGTGCCGATGGTGCGTTCCATAAAGCCGCCTTCGCAGTAGCACAGGTAGAACTCCCACAACCGCAGGAAGTATTCGTCGTAGCCCAATTCCGTCAGCCGGCCATGGGCGCGGCGAAAGTTCTCATGCCACAAGCGCAGAGTTCGCGCGTAATGCAGGCCGAAGTCTTCCATGTGCAGCAGGTTCATATCGGTGTCGCGGCTGACGATCTGCAACATCTTCTGCACACAGGGCAGCGCGCCGCCGGGGAAGATGTAGCGCTGGATAAAGTCGACGCTGCCCTTGGCCTGCTCATAGCGTTGTTCGCGGATGGTGATGGCCTGCAGCAACATCAGCCCGTCGCTCTTGAGCAAGTGCGCGCATTGCTTGAAGTAGGTGGGCAGGAAACGATGGCCCACGGCTTCGATCATTTCAATGGACACCAGCTTGTCGTACTGCCCGCTCAGGTCGCGGTAGTCCTGCAGCAGCAGCGTCACCTGATTCTGCAAACCCAAGGCCTGGATGCGTTGTTCGGTGTAGGCAAATTGTTCTTTGGACAAGGTGGTCGTGGTAACCCGGCAACCGTACTGCTGTGCTGCGTACAGGGCCATGCTGCCCCAGCCGGTGCCGATTTCCAGCAGATGGTCCGAGGGTTTGAGTGCCAGTTTCTGGCAGATGCGTTCCAGCTTGTTGAGTTGTGCCTGCTCCAGCGTATCTTCGGCGCTAAGGAACTGCGCCGCCGAATACATCATGGTCGGGTCGAGAAACTCCTGGAACAGGTCGTTACCCAGGTCGTAGTGGGCGGCGATGTTTTTTTGCGAGCCCTTGCGGGTGTTGCGGTTGAGCCAGTGCAGGCCTTGGGTGACGGGGCGGGCCAGCTTGGCCAGGCCACCTTCAAGGGCGTCCAGCACATCGAGATTACTGACCATCACGCGCACCACGGCAGTCAGGTCCGGGCTGCTCCAGAAGCCATGAATGAACGCCTCGCCCGCGCCGATGGAACCGTTGGCAGCCACCAGGCCCCACACGGCCGGGTCGAGGATCTGGATCTCACCCAACAAATGTGCTTCGCGGGCACCGAACACTTGGCGTTCGCCGTCCTCGATCACCACCAGTTGGCCATGGCGTAGTTTGCCGAGTTGGCGTAGCACGGCCTTGCGCAACAGCGCGCCGGTCAGGCCGTTGATGTTCAGGCGGTGGGATTTGACCGATAAGCTAGGGGATTTCATGGTGGCGATCCTTGGGATACCCAATTGCACAGGCGTCATCGGCCGCCTGATGGGGGAAAATCGGTGTGCGTTTAAGTAGCAGGCGCAGGGCTTGCCAGTAGATAGCCAGGCAGGTCTTGGCGGTCATCCACGGAAAGCGCAGCAAGTAGCGATGCAGGCTGGCGCGGTCGAGGGCTTCGCGTTGCAGGTTCAAGGTGGCGTCGAACACCTTGGTCTCGCCTTGCCAGTCGGCCATATGCACCCCCAGGCGCTGGCCGGGCGGGCTGAAGCTCATGCGGTATTGCAGATCCCTGGGCAGGAACGGCGAAACATGAAAGGCCTTGGCTACCGCGAAATGCTGATGCTCGGCGCCAGCCCCTGCCTGGGCTGGCAGCACATAGTGATAGCGCTCGCGCCACGGGGTGTTGGTCACTTCACAGACAATCGCCGCCAGTTGCCCGTCGCTCTCGAAGCAGTAGAAGAAACTCACCGGGTTAAACGCCAGGCCCCAGCTGCGGACCTGGGTCAGCAGGCAGATATTGCCTTGGGGGGTATGCCCCAGCGCCGTGGCGACCAGTTGGCGTACGGCATCGCTCAAGCAGGTGCCGTCGCGGGTCAAGTCACGCAGGTAATCCTGCTGGCGAAACGCAAAGGGCGCGAATCGGCCAGTGCCGGCCAATGGTGATAGCCCCAGGACCTGTTCCTGTTCGCTGAGGTCCAGGTACAGCAGGCCGATGCGATAGCGAAAGGCATGGCCCTTTGGAGTGAATCGCCGGTGGGCAATCCAGCCACTGTAGAGGGCGCTGTTCACAGGGTCTCCCCAAACGCCTGGGCCACGCGCAGGGCGCTGACCACGCCGTCCTCATGAAAGCCGCTGGCCCAGTAGGCCCCGCAATAATAGGTGTGCTGGGCGCCATGCAATTCTTCCCAGCGTGCCTGCGCCGCTACCGCCGCCAGGCTGTATTGCGGATGGGCATAGGTGTAGCGGGCAAGGATTTTCAGCGGGTTGATAATCGCCGTCTGGTTGAGGCTCACGCAAAAGGTGGTGTCGCTGTCGATCCCTTGCAGGATGTTCATGGCGTAGGTGACGGCTGCCGGCTTGTGCGTGCTGGTGTCCAGCCGATAGTTCCAGCTGGCCCAGGCCAGGCGGCGATCGGGCAGCAAGCGGGTATCGGTGTGCAGGACCACGTCATTGTCGGCGTAGGTTATCGCCCCAAGGATCTGCTGTTCAGCCAGGCTGGGATTGTCCAGCAAAGCCAGGGCCTGGTCGCTGTGACAGGCGAAGATCACTTTGTCGAAGATCTCACGGCCATCGGCACTGTGGATCACTGCACCTTCTGGCGTGCGCTCGACTTTCTGTACCGGGCAGTTGAGGCGGATCTGTTGGCGAAACGAGCGGGTCAGTGGCTCGATATAGCGGCTGGAGCCACCTTCGATCACGCACCATTGCGGCCGGTTGCTCACCGACAGCAAGCCGTGGTTCTTAAAGAAACGCACAAAGAACTGCAGCGGAAACGCCAGCATGTCCGCCAGGGACATCGACCAGATAGCCGCGCCCATGGGCACGATGTAGTGGCGGATAAAGCGCGGGCCGTAATTGCCCGCCTGCAAGTATTCACCCAGGGTCATCTGCGCGCTGATGCGTTGCTCCTGCAAATCCAGGGGCGCCTGGCGATTGAAGCGCAGGATGTCGCGCAACATGCCCCAGAAACTTGGGGACAGGATATTGCTGCGCTGGGCGAACAGGCTGTTGAGGTTATTGCCGTTGTATTCGACGTTTTCCTCTGGGGCGCAGACTGAGAAGCTCATTTGGGTTGGCTTGAACGGCACGCCGATTTGCTGCAACAGGCGGATGAAGTTGGGGTAGGTCCAGTCGTTGAACACGATAAAGCCGGTGTCCACCGCGTACTGTGTGCCATCGACGACCACGTCTACCGTGTGGGTATGGCCGCCAATCCTATCGGCGGCTTCGAACAGCGTGATGTCATGGCGGCGGCTGAGCAGATAGGCAGTGGTCAGCCCGGAAATACCGCTGCCGATAATGGCGACTTTCACAGGTCGTCCTTTTGCGGCGGCGGGCTGCGCAGCATGCGCTTGCCGATGATCAGTTGCGCGCGGTTCGGCAGTTTCGACAACGGCCACAGGGTGGCGATAAACAGGGCTGGGAAGGCGATCTCCAGCGGGCGTTTTTCAAGTTTGCTGAAAATATGCCGTGCGGCTTTGTCGGCCGGCCAGCTCAAAGGCATCGGGAAATCGTTGCGTTCGGTCAGTGGGGTATCGACGAACCCGGGGCTGACTACGGTGACATCAATGCCTTCGGGCGACAGGTCGATGCGCAGGGATTCGAACAAGTAGCGCAGGCCGGCCTTGGACGCGCCATAGGCTTCGGCGCGGGGCATCGGCAGGTAGGTGACGGCACTGGCGACGCCCACCAGGTGCGGAGTTTTCCCAGCACGCAGCAGCGGCAGCGCGGCTTCGATGCAATAACTGCTGGCCAACAGGTTGGTGCGCACCACGTGTTCGATAATCGAGGCATCGAACTGCTTGGCATCCACATATTCGCAGGTGCCGGCATTGAGGATCACAGTGTCCAGGGCGCCCCAGGTTTGCGCGATCTGTTCGCCGATTTCCCGTACCACCTGGCTGTTGGTCAAGTCGCCGGCTACCACCAGCACTTGCCCGGGGTAACGTTGGGCAAGTTGTTCCAGTGGCGCCTTGGAGCGCGCACTCAGCGCCACCTGCGCACCACTGCCGAGCAACTCTTCGGCCAGTGCGGCACCGATGCCACTGCTTGCCCCTGTCAGCCAATAACGCCGTGGCGATTTCAGGCTCATGCCATTCTCCCTTTCAACCAACGGACCAGCCGGCCAAGTACCGGCAGGTGTTCGTAAAGCAGCGCGCCGGCATCAAAGTAATCGCGGTGCCGGTAAACCTTGTCGTGCCATAGCAGGTAGGAGCAGCCCTGCACTTGAATCTGTCGGCCACCTGCCAGGCGCGGGTGACAGAAGCTCATGGTCCAGCGCAGATAACCCTCGCCATCGGCCACATGGTCGAAGGCGTGGAAGTCAAAATGCAGTTGCTCGACGTTGCTGTAAAGCTCGGCGAAGTACGCCTTCAGCGCGCCGATACCGTGGACCTGATGCAATGGATCGGTAAACGAGATGTCCTGGCTGTACAGGCTGTCGAGCAGGTGCAGGTTGTGTTTGTCCAGGCGGGCGAAGGACTGGGCGAACTGGCGCAGGAAGTCACTCATATACGCCTCCCACCGCCTGTCGCGAGGGCAGGGCGCGAAAGGCCGCCAACGCTCGCTCACGGGAATGCTTCAGGTCGACGATGGGCCGTGGGTAGTCGGCCACGCCAAACAGACCGCCGACAGCGTCGGGGTTGTGCACTTCCTTCTTGTTCAAGCCCGCCAGCTGCGGTAGCCACTGCTTGATAAAGCGCCCTTCGCCGTCGAATTTTTCAGACTGGCTCAGCGGGCTGAAAATGCGGAAGTACGGCGCCGAATCAGTCCCGGTGGACGAACTCCACTGCCAGCCGCCGTTGTTGGCCGCCAGATCGCCGTCGATCAAGTGCCGCATGAAAAAGCGCTCGCCTTCGCGCCAGTCGATCAAAAGGTTCTTGGTCAGGAACATCGCCACCACCATGCGCAGGCGGTTATGCATCCAGCCGGTTTCCAGCAGTTGGCGCATCGCGGCGTCGATGATCGGCAGACCGGTGCGCGCCTCTTGCCAGGCCGCCAGGTCAGCGGGGGCATGGCGCCAGGCCACGGCTTCGGTTTCCGGGCGAAACGCGCGGTGGCGCGACACCCGTGGGTAGCCCACCAGGATATGTTTGTAGAACTCGCGCCACAGCAACTCGTTGATCCAGGTGATGGCGCCGATATCGCCGCTTTCGAATTCACCCTGGTTGCTTTGCAGCGCCGCATGCAGGCACTGGCGCGGCGAAACCACGCCGGCTGCGAGGTACGCCGACAGTTGGCTGGTGCCGGGTTTGGCCGGGTAGTCGCGCTCGTCCTTGTAGTAGCTGATCTGAGCGTCGGCAAACTGCTCAAGGCGCCGCTGTGCCTCGTCTTCACCGGCCGGCCAAAGTGCGCGCAGGGTGTCGCTGGGCGGGGCAAACCCCTTGACCTGCTCGGGAACCGCATCGCTGGCCAATGGCAGCGCGGCCTGGGCCTTGGGGGTTGGCACTCGACGTGGAAGGGCAGTGTGCAGGCGGTTGTAGCAGACCTTGCGAAACTGGCTGAACACTTGGAAGTAGGTGCCCGTCTTGGTCAGCACGCTGCCGGGCTGGAACAGCAGTTGGTCCAGGTAGCTGTGAAACCCCAGCCCTTGTGCTTCCAGGGCCATGGCTACGGCAGCGTCACGCCGGCTCTCGTGGATCCCGTACTCTTCGTTGACGTGCACGGTCTGGACCGACAAGGCCTGGCACAACTCGGCCAATACCTGTGGCACTTGGTCCCACGTATCCGCGTGGCGGATCAGCAGCGGGATATTCAATTCACCCAGAGCTTGGCTCAGGCACTTGAGGTTGCGCAGCCAGAAGTCGACTTTGCACGGTGCGTCGTCATGGGCTAGCCATTGCTCAGGCGTGATCAGGTACACCGCCGCCGTCGGGCCACGCTGGCAGGCGGCCGCAAGGGCGGTGTTGTCATGCAGGCGCAGGTCGCTGCGCAGCCAGATCAGGTGCATTTAAAGAAACCCACGCTGGATCAGGAGCTGATGGGCCGACAACGGGTCTTCGGCCAACAACAACTGAGGAATGTCTTGGGTTAATACCGCCAACTCAGCCTGGTGGATGCACACCGTTGGTCCGGCGATAAGGGTTGGGCAACTGATGCCGCTCAAGAGTTTCGGCAGGGCCGCCAGATTGATGGCCTTGCTTGAGTACAGCAGCACGGCGCGGGGTTGCAAGTGTTCAACAGCCAAGGCCAGTTCGCCGCTGGGCAACGGCCAGTCGAAGACCTCCACCGGGCAATCGGTGCTGCTGGCGAGCCAGGCGCTCAGCCACAGGTGCGGCTCCAGCGGCAGGTCGGAATGATTGATCAGCAGCAGCGGCGGACCATTGAGCTGGCGATTGTTGTGATACATCCGCGCGCCAAATTTGCTGCGCAGCCAGGAGTGAAAAAACACCCGCTCCATTTGTGCGCCGAACTGGCCCTGCCAGCGCTGTTCCAGCTCGTTGAGCAGCGGCAACAGCAGTTGCTCGCACAGGGTGCGCGGTGGGTAAAGGGCCATGGCCTGGTTGAACACATCATCCACCCGGCGTTCGGCCAGTTGAGCGATGGCCTGCACCAGCGTCTGGCGCAGACTCTGCCATTCATTTTCGGCGCTGCCTTCCACCGGCTGGGCGTTGTCGATCAATTGCTTGACCTGGCTGACCGGCACGCCACGGTTGAGCCAGGTCAGGATGGTCTGGATGCGCTGTACATGTTCGGCGTTGAACAGCCGGTGGCCCTTGGGGGTGCGCTGCGGCACGATCAAACCATAGCGCCGCTCCCAGGCGCGCAGGGTCACCGCGTTGACCCCGGTCTGGCGCGCCACTTCGCGAATCGGCAGCCAGCCTTGTGCCAGGGCCAGGGCCACGTCTTCGACCGGTTGGGTTGGGTGTTGCAAGGAAAAATTCATGGGCTAGATCGCATTACGCAGGCTGAGGTTTTCCGGATGCGGCTGCAGGTAGGCCTGTTGCGCGATGTAGCGGTCCGGGTGTTGGCGAAAGTGATGTTTGAGCAAGGTCAGCGGTACCACTAGCGGCACGATGCCGTGACGGTATTGGCCGATCAGGGTTTGCATTTCCTGTTTGTCCTCGGCGCTGAGGGCTTGCTTGAGGTAGCCGCTGATGTGTTGCAGCACGTTGGAATGGGTGCCACGGGTCGCGCACTTTTTCAGTGCGCTCATCAGTTCGCTGAAATAGCCGCTAGCCAGGCTTTGCAGGTCGCAATCCTTGCCCATGCTGCCCAGCAGATGGCCGAGGCTCTTATAGTGGGCCGGGCTATGGGCCATCAGCAGGTATTTGTAGCGCGAGTGGAAGGCCAGCAGGCGGTGACGGGTCAATCCCTCGGCCAGCAGTTGCTGCCAGGTGGCATATACAAACACTCGGGTCAGGAAGTTTTCGCGCAGTACCGGGTCGTGCAGGCGACCATCTTCTTCCACCGGCAGGTTGGGGTGGCGGGCACAGAATGCCTGGGCATAGATACCGCGCCCGCCGCCATCTACCGGGGTGCCATTGTCGCGATAGACCTTGACCCGTTCCAGGCCACAGGACGGCGACTTCTGCATGAAGATATAGCCGCACAGGTCTGTATGCTCGGCGGCCATTTGTTGACCATAAGCGTCCAGCGGGGCGGTCACATTCAGTTCACGGTGCACGGTGCCCACGGCTTGCGGTTGCTGCGGATCGCCCACCAGTCGGATCGGCTCGCGGGGGATGCCCAGGCCGATGGCGACTTCGGGGCACAGTGGCACGAAGTCAAAGTATTCACCGAGTGTCTGGCTGCACAGGGGGGATTGCTTGTGCCCGCCGTTGAAGCGCACGTTTTCGCCAAGCAGGCAGGCGCTGATGGCGATCTTGGGTTTGCCGGTGGCGGACACAGGGGTGGACATGGCAAAACCTCTACAAGATTCCTGTACAGAATTTAATTTCTGTACAACTAAATCTCATCATAGGTCTGAAGCTGTACAAGTCAAATTGTTTGTACAGGTTTTTACTTCCAGCCGATTTTCCAGCGCTCGGCATCTTGCAGGCTTTGCCAGGCCAAGCGCTCTGACCGGCGGGTGAGGACGGCTTGCAGTTCAATCTCCAGCACGCTGCCTTCGTCATCGCGAAACAATTCGGTGACCAGGAAATGTTTTTCCTTGTGCCGAGGTTGGGTGGCTGTCCATTTCGAGAGCAGCAATTTCGCCGGGTTGATGCGGTTCATTGCAGGTGTTCGAGCAGGCGCCGCGCCGCTTCCTGGCCGCTGAGCCACGCGCCTTCGACCCTGCCTGACAGGCACCAGTCGCCGCACACGTACAGGCCCAGGTCGGCGTCCGCCAGCACGCCCCATTCATGGCTGCCAGCCGGGCGGGCGTACAGCCAGCGATGGGCGAGGCTGAAGGAGGGCGCCGGCATGCTGCAGTGCAGCAATTCGGCAAAGGCACCGTGCAGCAATTCGATAATGGCTTCCTTGGGCAGGTCCAGGTGCTTTTTGCTCCAGGCACTGCTGGCATGCAGGATCCAGGTGTCGGGGGTGGCATCGCGTCCGGGTTTGCTGCGGTTGCGGGCCAGCCAGTCCAGGGGGCTGTCCTGTACAAAACAGCCTTCCATGGGGGTATCCAGCGGCGTGTCGAAGGCCAGGGCAATGGCCCAGGTCGGGTCCATTTTCACCCCGGCGGCCGTGCTCGCCAGTTTCGGCGCTGCCGCCAGCAGGGCAGTGGCCTGGTGAGCCGGGGTGGCGATGATCACGTGGCTGAAGGGGCCGTGATTGCCGCCGTCGGCGTCCAGCAGGTTCCAGTGTTGCTGGCCCTGGAACACTTCGGTGATACGGCAGCCAAACTCCACCGGCAGGTCATCGAGCAGGGCGCGGGTGATGGCACTCATGCGCGGAGTGCCGACCCAGCGGGTCTGTTCATCAGGGGAGGGGCTCAGTTGGCCGGATTGGCAGTTGTAGAGCTGCGGCTCCCACTCGGCAGCCCAGCCATTGGCTTGCCAGCGTTGGACTTCATTGACGAAGCGTCGGTCGCGCGCGGTGAAGTATTGCGCGCCCAGGTCCAGTGCACCGGCCTCGCTGCGCTTGCTGGACATGCGTCCGCCACTGCCGCGGCTTTTATCGAAGAGTTGTACAACGTGCCCGGCATCTTTTAACGCTCGGGCGGCCGAAAGTCCGGCGATGCCGGTACCGATGATCGCGATGGGAACAGTCATGGGAGGCCTCGTTTTACCGTTGGGTACAGACTACGCCGACACCAATAGCTGTACAATATTGTTTTTTGGTATAAGTTTCGGCATGCCTGAATGTGTTGCGTGACCTATGGTTAAACCCAGGTCGCGCCCGATTAAAAAAGATCCCTGCTTATAAAATAGACCAGCGACGCCCGGCCAACGTTACAGGAGGAAGATCTCATGCACATTTTGCTGACCGGCGGTACGGGTCTGATCGGCCGCCAGCTCTGCCAACATTGGAGCGCCCAGGGGCATCAGTTGACAGTGTGGAGCCGCAATCCCGCGCAGGTCGCCACGTTGTGCGGTGCGCAAGTGCGTGGTGTCGCCCGTTTACAGGATGTAACGCAGCCGGTGGATGCGGTGATCAACCTGGCCGGTGCGCCGATTGCCGATCGCCTCTGGACCCACAAACGCAAGGCGTTGCTGTGGAGCAGTCGGATCAGCCTGACGGAAACCCTGCTGGCCTGGCTCGAGGGCCTGGCAGTCAAACCTGCGGTATTGATCAGCGGGTCGGCGGTGGGCTGGTACGGCGATGGCGCTGAGCGTGAACTGACCGAAGCCAGCGGCCCGGTGCAGGACGATTTCCCCAGCCAGTTATGCATTGCCTGGGAAGAAACCGCCCAGCGCGCCGAAGCCTTTGGCCTGCGGGTAGTGCTGGTGCGTACAGGCCTGGTGCTAGCGGCCGAGGGCGGCTTTTTGTCGCGGCTGTTGTTGCCCTTCAAGTTGGCGCTGGGCGGGCCTATCGGCAATGGTCGGCAGTGGATGCCGTGGGTGCATATCAAAGATCAAATCGCCCTGATTGATTTTCTTCTGCATAAACCTGACGCCAGCGGTCCTTATAATGCCTGCGCGCCACAGCCGGTGCGCAATCGCGAGTTCGCCAAGACCCTGGGCCAGGTCCTGCACCGCCCGGCGTTCATGCCCATGCCGGCGTTTGCCTTGCGGCTGGGGTTGGGCGAGCTGTCCGGGTTATTGCTGGGGGGGCAGAGGGCAGTACCCGAGCGGCTGTTGGCTGCCGGTTTCATTTTTCAGTTCACTGATTTGCACGCGGCCCTGGACGACTTGTCCAGCCGCCTCTAGAGATAGGATGTTGCATGACGGATCACGCGTTGTTACTGGTCAACCTGGGTTCACCGGCGTCCACTTCGGTGGCCGATGTGCGCAGCTACCTCAATCAGTTTTTGATGGACCCGTATGTGATTGACCTGCCGTGGCCGGTCCGGCGCTTGCTGGTGTCGCTGATCCTGATCAAGCGGCCCGAGCAGTCGGCCCACGCCTACGCCTCGATCTGGTGGGACGAAGGCTCGCCGCTGGTAGTCCTCAGTCGCCGCCTGCAGCAGCAGATGACGACCCAGTGGACACAGGGGCCGGTGGAGCTGGCGATGCGCTATGGCGAACCCTCGATCGAAAGCGTACTCACCCGCCTGGCCGGGCAGGGCATCAGCAAGATCACGCTGGCGCCGCTGTATCCGCAATTTGCCGACAGCACCGTGACCACGGTGATTGAAGAAGCGCGACGGGTGGTGCGGGATAAGCAACTCGCCCTGCAGTTCTCGATCCTGCAACCGTTCTACGACCAGCCGGAATACCTCGACGCCCTGGTGGTCAGTGCCAGGCCGCACTTGCAGCAGGATTACGATCACCTGCTGTTCAGCTTCCACGGCCTGCCAGAACGGCACCTGAACAAACTCAACCCTGGGCATTCGCTTGAAGGCAGTGGTGACTGCTGCGCCAATGCCTCGCCCGAGGTACGCACGACGTGTTATCGCGGGCAGTGCTTCAGCGTCGCCCGTGACTTTGCTGCGCGCATGGGCCTGGCGGACGATAAATGGTCGGTGGCGTTCCAGTCGCGCCTGGGCCGGGCGAAGTGGATCGAACCCTACACCGAGGCACGCCTGGAGGCATTGGCCCAGCAAGGGGTGAAGAAGTTGTTGGTGATGTGCCCGGCGTTTGTCGCCGATTGCATCGAGACCCTGGAAGAGATCGGTGATCGCGGGCTGGAGCAGTTCCGCGAAGCCGGGGGTGAGGAGTTGGTGTTGGTGCCGTGCCTCAATGATGATCCGCAATGGGCAGCGGCGCTCAACACCTTGTGCGAAAGAGCGCCTGTCAGCCTTTAGCGTGGCAGCGGGCTGGTGTGGGAACTGATGTGGGAGCTGGCTTGTGTGGGAGCTGGCCCCCTGCACAAGCCAGCTCCCAGATGGGTTCACTGAGGGGTTATTCGTGGTGCGGTTGGCCGAGGAAGGTCAGTGAGCTGAACAGCGCGCGGGTCTGGATCTCGCTATTGCCTTGGACCGGTACTTCCACCTGCGCCGCAATCACATTCAACGCCTCGTTGCGCACCAGTACCTGGGCTCGGCCATCCTTGTCGGTCTCGGTGCTCAAGGTGTTCGGCGCGCTGCGATAGTCGCCAACCAACTTGATCCCCGCTGCGGGCTTGCCGTCGATCAACACCCGTACCGGCAGCGATTGGCCGGGGCCGACGGTGAGCGGGTCGACCTCGGGCACGATCACCATCCTTAATTGATCCAGCTTGGGCAGCTTGGCCCCTGCCTGATAGATCGCCAGGCTGTACTTCAGGGCCTGGGTGGTTTCGAGGGCGCCGGGTACCAGGTTGCGGCCCTTGTTCACCCACTTTTTGTCCGGGGTTTGTGACCACAAGCCGTTATCAAAGGCCACTGCCAGCACGGCTGGGGACTTGAGCGGTTGCAGGCGCGCCTGGTCGTCCAAGCGTTGCACGGTCACCGGGATCATCCGGCCACTGGCGTCATAGGCCCAGGCACCGCTGAGCTTTTTCGCCTTGAAGGCTTCGTCTTCGGCACCGTGGCCGTAGACCACCTCGATATGGCCTCGGCGTTGCTCGGTCCACAGGCCATGGGCCGAGACCTGAGTGGCGAACAGCAGGCCGAGCACGGCCAATGATTTGAGCGCTTGCATGGTGACGTCCTTTTATAGATTGAGGGTCAGGCTGACGGTGAAGTTGCGCGGCTCTCCGGGGTTGACCCAGTAGTTGCTGTAGGAGCGCTCGTAGTACTTTTCGTCGAACAGGTTGTTGAGATTCAGGCCCACGGTGACGTTATCGCTGGCCTTGTAATGGGCCAGCAGGTCGACGGTGTGGTAGGCCGGCAACTCGAAGCTTTTACCGGCCTCGCCCGAACGGTCGCCGACATAGGTAAACGCCGCGCCCAGGTCAGAGCCACGCAGGGCGCCATCCTGGAACTCATACACGCCCAACAGGCTGCCACTGCGCTTGGCCACGCCGAGAATGCGGCTACCGGTGGGGATCTCTTTGTCACCCTTGGTCACTTCTGCGTCGATGTAGGCAAAGGCGCCAATCACGCGCACGGCGTCAGTCAGTTGCCCGGTCAATTGCAGGTCGAAACCCTGGCTGCGGGCCTTGCCGATGGCGCGCTTGGTGTCGGTGGCCGGGTCGGTGGCCAGGGTGTTTTCCTTTTCGATATGGAAGGCGGCCAGGGTGGTGCTCAGGCGGTCGTCGAACAGCTCGCTCTTGATGCCCACTTCATAACCGACGCCTTCCTCGGGCTTGAGGAAATTGCCGGCGGCGTCCAGCTCGCTTTGTGGTTTGAACGAGGTGGAGGCGTTGGCAAACAGGCCCACTTGTGGGGTCAGTTGGTACAACAGGCCGGCCCGTTGAGTCATGACGTCGTGGGTTTTCTGGCTCTTGGCCCCGTTCCGGGTGAAGTCCTCTGAACGTTGCTCGACGTGCTCCAGGCGCGTGCCAACCACACCGCGCAGGCGCTCGGTAAAGACGATCTGGTCTTGCAGGTTCAGCGCCTGGCTTTTCACCTGGGTGAAAAAATCACTGCCCGAGCGCTGGCCAGTGGGCTTGGGCTGGCCATAGACCGGCCGGTAGATATCAATCGGGTAGCTGCCGGCGATGGCGGTTACCCGTTCTTTCTTGCGGTAGTCCTCGTACTCGGTGCCGATCAGCAGTTCATGCTGCCAACTGCCCACCTCGAACAGGCCGCGCAGTTCCAGTTGGGTGATGCTGTCGTGCCAACCCATGGAGCGCTGGCGGTAGCGCCGGTTGATGGTATGGCCGTCGGCATTCAGCGCGCGGTTTTCCGAGGCTTCGCCCCATAGGCTGCCCTGTTTGTAGTGGCTGGCCAGGCGCAGCTTCCAGGCATCGTTCAAGTGATGTTCGAGGGTGGCTTGCAGGCGGTTGTTGTGGTTGTCGATATCGCCGTCGTTGGGCTCGCCGAGGAAGGTCGAGCGCGACATACCGCCCCAACGGTTATTGGGGGCAACGATGCCCCGGTCGAAAGTCGAGCTGTGGCGCACGAACTCACTCTCCACCAGCAGGCTGGTGTCCGGGTCCAGTTGCCAACTGAAGGAGGGCGCAACAAACACCCGCTTGCTCTGCACGTGATCGCGGAAGCTGTGGTTGTCTTCCACGGCCAGGTTGACCCGCGATAACACACGGCCTTCGCTGTCCAGCGGGGTGTTGATATCCACGGCGGTGCGGTAGCGATCCCAACTGCCGGCGCTGGTTTGTACGGTGGTGAAGGCGTCGGCTTGGGGTTTCTTGGTGACGATGTTCACGGTACCGCCGGGATCGCCACGGCCATACAGGCTGGCGGCGGGGCCCTTGAGCACTTCGATGCGTTCGACATTGGCTGCGTCCGGCGTGCTGGGGTAGCCGCGGTTGGCGCTGAAACCGTCCTGGTAGAACTGCGAGGTGGTGAAGCCACGAATGCTGTATTCGAAAAGGGTCAGGCCCCCGAAGTTGTTCTGCTTGGACACGCCGCCGGCAAATTCCAGGGCGCGCTCGACGTTGTTGCTGCCCAGGTCCTTGAGCACCGTGGCGGGAATCACACTGATCGATTGTGGGATATCGCGCAGGGCTGTGTCGGTCTTGGTCGCGCTGGCCGAGCGGGTCGCACGGTAGCCCTGGACCGGGCCGGTGGCGGATTCATAGGCCTCACCGGTGATGCTGGTGGTGCCCAACTCAAGGGTGTTGGTGTCTTCTGCAAACACCGGGTCCACCAGCAATCCCAAGGCGAGACCGGCCAGAGGCGCAAACTTTCGAGACGTCATGGTCTAACATTCCAATATCAATATTGAAATAATATAACATGACTGTTGAGAGTGTATCTCTTTAAGAGCGCCCTTTATTCTTGCTCTTTAACCGGTGCTGGCGGCGGCCGCAGGCCCACTTCGGCCTGGAGTTTGATCTCTTTGCCGTTGCGCATGACCTGGATCGCGACCTTTTCCGTTGGTTTGATCCGCGCCACCTGGTTCATCGAGCGACGGCCATCGCCAGCCGGTTCGCCATCGATGCTGAGGATCACATCGCCGACCTGCATTCCGGCTTTTTCCGCTGGGCCGCCACGCAGGATGCCGGCAATGACAATGCCTGGGCGCCCGGTCAGGCCAAAGGATTCTGACAGTTCCTTGGTCAGCGGCTGCACTTCAATCCCCAGCCAGCCACGGATCACCTGGCCGTGCTCGATGATCGACTTCATCACTTCCATCGCCAGCTTTACCGGGATCGCGAAACCAATGCCTTGGGAGCCACCGGATTTGGAAAAAATCGCGGTGTTGATGCCCGTCAGGTTGCCGTTGGCATCCACCAGTGCGCCGCCGGAGTTACCCGGGTTGATCGCCGCGTCGGTCTGGATAAAGTCTTCATAGCTGTTGAGACCCAACTGATTACGCCCGGTGGCGCTGATGATGCCCATGGTCACGGTTTGGCCGACGCCGAACGGGTTACCGATGGCCAGCGCCACATCACCGACGCGCAGGCCTTCGGAGCGGCCGATGGTGATGGAAGGCAGGTTCTTCAGGTCGATTTTCAGCACCGCAAGGTCGGTTTCCGGGTCGCTGCCCACCACCCGCGCCAGGGTTTCGCGGCCATCGCGCAAGGCCACCACAATTTGGTCGGCGCCGGTGCTCACATGGTTGTTGGTCAGGATGTAGCCTTCCGGGCTCATGATCACCCCGGAACCGAGGCTCGATTCCATGCGGCGCTGCTTGGGCGAGTTGTCACCGAAAAAGCGCCGGAACTGTGGGTCTTCAAACAGCGGATGCGCCGGTTTATTGATGACTTTGGTGGTGTACAGGTTGACCACCGCAGGCGCCGCGACCACCACTGCATCGGCGTAGGTCACCGGGCCTTGTTGCACCGCGCTGGTTTGCGGTGCCTGTTGCAGGTTGACGTCCAGGCTTGGCAGGCCGACCCATTGCGGATAACGCTGAATGATCAGCATCGCGATCAGCACGCCGGCCAACAATGGCCATCCAAAAAAACGCAGCGCCTTGAGCATCAAGTAAGTCCTGACAGGTTGCAGGGGGCGCGGGAGCGCCCATAATGTCGCGCATTATACGAGGCCGCGAGCGCCTCTGAACGGGATATTTAGGAGTCTTTTATGGCCGTCGCCCTGAGCACCCTGGTTGAAGAAGCGGATCGCTACTTGAACAGTGCGAAAATTGCCGATTACTGCCCCAATGGCCTGCAGGTTGAAGGGCGGCCGCAGGTGTTGCGTATTGTCAGTGGCGTGACTGCCAGCCAGGCGCTGCTCGACGCAGCCGTCGAGGCCAAGGCCGATCTGGTGCTGGTGCATCACGGCTATTTCTGGAAAGGCGAAAGCCCATGCATCACCGGCATGAAGCAGCGCCGCCTCAAGACCCTGCTCAAGCACGACATCAGCCTGCTGGCCTACCACCTGCCGCTGGACTTGCACCCGGAAGTGGGCAACAACGTGCAATTGGCCCGCCAGTTGGACATTACCGTCGAAGGCCCGCTGGACCCGGACAACCTCAAGGTGGTGGGCCTCGTGGGCTCCCTTGCCGAGCCGCTGTCGGCGCGCGATTTCGCCCGTCGCGTGCAGGAAGCCATGGGGCGCGAGCCGCTGCTGATCGAAGGCAGCGCGATGATCCGCCGCGTGGGCTGGTGCACCGGCGGCGGTCAGGGCTACATCGACCAGGCCGTGTTGGCCGGGGTCGATCTGTACCTCAGCGGCGAGGCCTCGGAACAGACCTTCCACAGCGCCCGTGAAAACGACATCAGTTTTATCGCCGCCGGCCATCACGCCACCGAGCGTTACGGCGTCCAGGCCCTGGGCGACTACCTGGCCCGGCGCTTTGCCCTGGAGCACCTGTTCATCGACTGCCCCAACCCGATCTAAGCCTCCATTACGTCCACTGTAGGAACCGGCTTGCCGGCGATGGCGTCCTTGAAATCAATGCATGGCTCAAGGGCCTCATCGCCGGCAAGCCGGCTCCTACAGGGCGATGTACGGCCAAACGAGGCGGTATATCCATATACCGTTTCGATCTAGCTGGCTCCCTGAATAGAAGAAGGTGCTGTGCTAGCATGCCTCGCTCGAACACGGCCCGCAGGCCGTCCAAAAAGAATCGTTTTTCCGTGAGTAGCCATGGTCGACAAACTGACGCATCTCAAACAGCTGGAGGCGGAGAGCATCCACATCATCCGTGAGGTTGCCGCCGAGTTCGACAACCCGGTGATGCTCTACTCCATCGGCAAAGACTCCGCCGTGATGCTGCATCTGGCGCGCAAGGCATTCTTCCCGGGCAAGCTGCCGTTTCCGGTGATGCATGTGGACACCCAGTGGAAATTCCAGGAAATGTACAAATTCCGCGACCGCATGGTCGAGGAACTGGGCCTGGAACTGATCACCCACGTCAACCCGGACGGCGTGGCGCAGGGCATCAACCCGTTCACCCACGGCAGCGCCAAGCACACCGATATCATGAAGACCGAAGGCCTGAAACAAGCCTTGGACAAGTATGGTTTCGACGCAGCATTCGGCGGCGCCCGTCGCGATGAAGAGAAATCCCGCGCCAAAGAGCGCGTGTACTCGTTCCGCGACAGCAAGCACCGCTGGGACCCGAAAAACCAGCGCCCGGAGCTGTGGAACGTCTACAACGGCAACGTCAACAAGGGCGAGTCGATCCGCGTGTTCCCGCTGTCCAACTGGACCGAACTCGATATCTGGCAGTACATCTACCTCGAAGGCATCCCGATCGTGCCGCTGTACTTCGCTGCCGAACGTGAAGTGATCGAGAAGAACGGCACGCTGATCATGATCGACGACGAGCGCATCCTCGAGCACCTGTCCGACGAAGACAAAGCCCGTATCGTCAAAAAGAAAGTACGTTTCCGTACCCTTGGCTGCTACCCGTTGACGGGCGCGGTGGAGTCCGAAGCCGAGACGCTGACGGACATCATCCAGGAAATGCTCCTGACGCGAACTTCCGAGCGCCAGGGCCGTGTCATCGACCACGATGGCGCCGGCTCCATGGAAGACAAAAAACGTCAGGGTTATTTCTAAGGGGTTGTCATGTCGCACGTATCTGATTTGATCAGCGAGGACATCCTCGCTTACCTGGGCCAGCACGAACGCAAGGAAATGCTGCGCTTTCTGACCTGTGGCAACGTCGACGACGGCAAGAGCACCCTGATCGGGCGCCTGCTGCACGACTCGAAGATGATCTACGAAGATCATCTGGAAGCCATCACCCGCGATTCGAAGAAAGTCGGCACCACCGGTGACGACATCGACCTGGCATTGCTGGTCGACGGCCTGCAGGCCGAGCGTGAGCAGGGCATCACCATCGATGTGGCCTACCGCTATTTCTCCACCGCCAAGCGCAAGTTCATCATCGCCGACACCCCTGGCCATGAGCAGTACACCCGCAACATGGCCACCGGTGCTTCCACCTGTGACCTGGCGATCATCCTGGTGGATGCGCGCTACGGCGTGCAGACCCAGACCCGTCGCCACAGCTTTATCGCCTCTCTGTTGGGCATCAAGCACATCGTCATCGCCATCAACAAGATGGACCTCAACGGTTTCGACGAGAGCATTTTCGAATCGATCAAGGCCGACTACCTGAAGTTTGCCGATGGCATCGCGTTCAAGCCGAGCACCATGGCCTTTGTGCCGATGTCGGCGCTCAAGGGCGATAACGTGGTGAACAAGAGCGAGCGTTCGCCGTGGTACACCGGCCAGTCGCTGATGGAGATCCTCGAAACCGTCGAAATTGCCAACGACCGCAACTACACCGACCTGCGGTTCCCGGTGCAGTACGTCAACCGTCCAAACCTGAACTTCCGTGGTTTTGCCGGCACCCTGGCCAGCGGCATTGTGCACAAGGGCGACGAAGTCGTGGTGCTGCCGTCGGGCAAGAGCAGCCGCGTCAAATCCATCGTCACCTTCGAAGGTGAACTGGAACACGCAGGCCCGGGCCAGGCCGTGACCTTGACCATGGAAGACGAGATCGACATCTCCCGTGGCGACCTGCTGGTGCATGCCGACAACGTGCCGCAAGTCACCGACGCCTTCGACGCCATGCTGGTGTGGATGGCCGAGGAGCCGATGCTGCCGGGCAAGAAATACGACATCAAGCGCGCCACCAGCTACGTGCCGGGTTCCATCACCAGCATCGTGCACCGTGTGGATGTGAACACCCTCGAAGAAGGCCCGGCCAGTGCCTTGCAGTTGAACGAGATCGGCCGGGTCAAGGTCAGCCTCGATGCGGCCATTGCCCTGGACGGTTACGCCAGCAACCGCACCACCGGCGCTTTTATTGTGATCGACCGGTTGACCAACGGCACCGTGGCGGCGGGGATGATTATCGCGCCGCCGGTCAGCCATGGCAGCGCAGGGCAGCACGGCAAGTTGGCCCACGTGGCCACCGAGGAACGCGCCCAGCGTTTCGGCCAGCAGCCAGCCACCGTGTTGTTCAGTGGCCTGTCGGGCGCTGGCAAGAGCACCCTGGCCTATGCGGTCGAGCGCAAGTTGTTCGATATGGGGCGTGCGGTGTTTGTGCTCGATGGGCAGAACCTGCGCCATGACCTCAATAAAGGTCTGCCGCAGGATCGTGCCGGGCGTACCGAGAACTGGCGTCGTGCGGCCCACGTGGCGCGTCAGTTCAACGAAGCCGGCTTGCTGACCCTGGCGGCCTTTGTTGCGCCGGATGCCGAAGGCCGTGAACAGGCCAAGGCGCTGATCGGCAGTGATCGTTTGCTCACGGTGTACGTGCAAGCATCGCCGCTGGTCTGTGCCGAGCGTGACCCGCAAGGCCTGTACGCCGCCGGTGGGGATAACATCCCTGGCGAGTCGTTCCCCTACGACGTGCCGTTGAATGCCGACCTGGTGATCGACACCCAGGCCCTGTCGCTGGAAGACAGCGTCAAGCAAGTGCTGGAACTGTTGCGTCAGCGCGGCGCGATCTAAACCTCGCCGCCCATAAAAAGCCCGCCACCGATCATTCGGTGGCGGGCTTTTTATGGGCTCTTGAAAACAACTCGGCCAAATGTGGGAGCGGGCTTGCTCGCGAAAGCGGTGTATCAATCAACAAATAAAGTGACTGACACTCCGTATTCGCGAGCAAGCCCGCTCCCACATTTTTGCTCAGCGACGGGCAGGGTAAGCTGCGTGAAGCTGGTCTAAAAGGGCATCCTTTTCAGTCCACAGGTTATTGATCCATCCCTGGAACGCCAGCCGATACTCCCCATCCTGCTCATAATTCTTGCCAATGAACTCGGCCGGGATCTGCACCTCTTCAAACTGCACCACCACATCCCGCACATTGCCGCACAGCAAGTCCCAGAAACCAGGACGCCCGCCAGGGTAGTGGATAGTCACGTTCACCAATGACTTCAACTGCTCTCCCATGGCATCCAGCACAAACGCGATGCCACCGGCCTTGGGCTTGAGCAGGTAACGAAACGGCGACTGCTGCTGCGCATGTTTGCCTGGGGTAAAGCGTGTGCCTTCGGCAAAGTTGAAAATGCCTACAGGGTTGTTGCGAAACTTCGCACAGGTCTTGCGGGTGGTTTCCAGGTCCTTGCCTTTCTTCTCCGGGTGTTTTTCCAGGTAAGCCTTGGTGTAGCGCTTCATGAAGGGGAAGCCCAGCGCCCACCAGGCCAGGCCAATCACCGGCACCCAGATCAGCTCCTGCTTGAGGAAAAACTTCAGCGGGCGGATCCGCCGATTGAGCACGTACTGCAACACCATGATATCGACCCAGCTCTGGTGGTTGCTGGTCACCAGGTACGAGTGCTGGTAGTCCAGGCCTTCCAGGCCCTTGATGTGCCAGCGTGTGCGGCGCACCAGGTTCATCCAGGCGTTGTTATTGCTGATCCACGCCTCGTGGGTCTGGTTCATCAGCCACTCGCTGAAGCGCTTGGCAAACGGCAGCGCCTTGAACAGCGCGACGATAAACAGGAATGAACACAACAGGATGGTGTTCAACGCCAACAGCAGCGAGGCGATCACCCCGCGCAGGGGGGCAGGCAGAAAGTCCAGCATTTAGGCATCCATAGGTCGGTTGGCGGCTTGAATCGCGGTCAGGGCGATGGTGTAGACGATATCGTCTACCTGGGCCCCACGGGGCAGATCGTTCACGGGTTTGCGCAGGCCCTGCAGCATCGGGCCGAGGCTGACGCAATCGGCACTGCGCTGCACCGCCTTGTGGGTGGTGTTGCCGGTGTTGAGGTCGGGGAACACAAAGACGGTGGCCTTGCCCGCCACCAGGCTGTTGGGCGCCAGTTGCCGGGCGACGTTTTCGTTGGCCGCGGCGTCGTACTGCAACGGGCCGTCGATCAGCAGCGAGCTTTGTTGTTCGTGGGCCAGCAGGGTGGCCTCGCGGACTTTCTCCACTTCCTCGCCACTGGCCGAATCACCGCTGGAATAGCTGATCATCGCCACACGCGGGGTGATGCCGAAGGCGGCGGCTGAGTCGGCGCTTTGCAGGGCGATTTCCGCCAGTTCCGCAGCGCTTGGGTGCGGGTTCATCACGCAATCGCCGTAGACCAGCACCTGCTCGGGGAACAGCATGAAAAACACCGACGACACCAGGGTGCAACCCGGCGCCGTTTTAATCAGCTGCAACGCGGGGCGGATGGTATTGGCAGTGGAGTGGATCACCCCGGACACCAGCCCATCCACCTCATCCAGCGCCAGCATCATGGTGGCGATCACTACGGTGTCTTCCAGTTGCTGCTCGGCCATCGGCGCGTTGAGGCTCTTGCTCTTGCGCAGCGCCACCATCGGCTCGACGTAGCGCTGGCGGATCAGGTCCGGGTCAAGGATTTCCAGGCCTTCGGGCAGCTCGATGCCATGGGCGCGAGCCACGGCCTCGACGTCGGCCGGCTTGGCCAGCAGCACACAACGGGCAATGCCGCGGGCCTGGCAGATGGCGGCGGCTTGCACGGTCAACGGCTCGCTGCCTTCGGGCAGCACAATGCGCTTGTTGGCCGCCTGGGCCCGCTGAATCAACTGGTAGCGGAATACCGCCGGCGACAGGCGCATCTCCCGTGGTGTACCGCAACGCTGGTGCAGCCAGCGCGCATCCAGGTGACTGGCGACGAAATCGGTGATGATCTCCGCACGTTCGCGGTCATCAATCGGGATTTCCTTGTTCAGGCTGTTGAGCTGGTTGGCGGTGTCATAGGAGCCGGTGCTCACCGACAGCACCGGCAACCCGGCCTGGAACGCACCACGGCACAGGTCCATGATCCGTGGGTCAGGCAGGGTGTCGCTGGTCAGCAGCAGGCCGGCCAGGGGCACGCCATTGATCGCGGCAAGGCTGACGGCGAGGATGATGTCGTCGCGATCCCCAGGTGTCACCACCAGCACGCCAGGCTTGAGCAGCTCCACGGTGTTGCGCATGGTGCGCGCGCAGATGATGATTTTGTTCATGCGCCGGGTTTCATAATCGCCGGCGTTGAGCACTTGTGCGCCCATCAGGTCGGCCACGTCACGGGTACGCGGGGCGTTGAGCTCGGGCTGGAACGGGATGCAGCCGAGCAGGCGGAAATCGCCACTGCGCAGCAACGGCGAGTGCTCCTTGAGGCGGGCGGCGAACGCCTCCATGCTCTCGTCGGTCTGCACCTTGTTGAGAATCACGCCGAGCACTTTCGGATCTTTCGGGCCGCCAAACAGTTGCGCCTGCAATTCCACACGGCCGGACAGTTCGGTCAGCACTTCGTTTTCCGGGGCCGAGACCAGGATGACTTCGGCATCCAGGCTTTTTGCCAGGTGCAGGTTGACCCGTGCCGCATAGCTGGCGCTGCGGGTCGGCACCATGCCCTCGACAATCAGCACGTCCTTGCCCACGGCGGCCTGTTGATAAAGGGTGATGATTTCTTCGAGCAACTCGTCGAGCTGGCCATCGCCGAGCATCCGCTCGACATGGGCCAGGCCCAGTGGCTGCGGTGGTTTCAGGCCATGGGTACGGGCCACCAGCTCGGTGGAACGCTCAGGCCCGGTATCGCCAGGATGGGGCTGGGCAATAGGCTTGAAAAAGCCGACTTTCAGCCCGGCCCGCTCAAGGGTACGCACCAGCCCAAGGCTGATGGAGGTCAGACCCACACCAAAATCGGTGGGCGCGATAAAAAAAGTCTGCATGCGAGTTCTCTGAAGGTGCATGGCTTCGGTGGTGCGCTATGGCTGCGCGCCGACCGGGAATCAGCTGCCAAGGGTATCGTTATCCGGGCGCTGCGCACACCAGCCACAGGCAAAGGGCTGGCCTATTTTTGCCAGGCGTTGCGCCGCATCCATCACCCAGCCCCGGGATTGCCAGGGCGGTTGGTGCCGTAGGTGCTGCGTATGGCCGCAGGACAGCGTGGCGACCCAGTGGCCGTGCGCGTCCTGATGAAATCCGACGACCGTCGAGTCACCGGATCGACTCCGTCTGTCCGGGTTGTGTTCGCTTTCGGGCAAATCCTTGTTTAGACTTGTCCGTTCTTCATTCTTATGCAAAAGGTCTCGCCCCATGCCGATCGCCGCCAACAAGGCTGTCTCCATTGACTATACCCTGACCAACGACGCTGGTGAGGTCATCGACAGCTCCGCCGGCGGCGCGCCGCTGGTCTACCTGCAAGGCGCAGGTAACATCATCCCGGGCCTGGAAAAGGCCCTGGAAGGCAAAGAGGTTGGTGATGAACTGACCGTTGCCGTAGAACCTGAAGATGCCTACGGCGAGTACTCGGCCGAACTGGTCAGCACCCTGGACCGCAGCATGTTCGAAGGCGTCGACGAACTGGAAGTGGGCATGCAGTTCCACGCCTCCGCACCGGACGGCCAGATGCAGATCGTGACCATCCGCGACCTGGATGGCGACGAAGTCACCGTCGACGGCAACCACCCGCTGGCCGGTCAGCGCCTGAACTTCCAGGTCAAGATCGTTGCCATCCGCGACGCTTCCGAGGAAGAAGTGGCTCACGGCCACGTGCACGGCGAAGGTGGTCACCACCATTGATTGACGGGCTACGGCCGGTCAGTTGAAAAGAAAGGCGCCTTCGGGCGCCTTTTTTGATTGGCGGCTATTCTTGCCGACTTGGCGGCTGTAATCTCGAACCGCCGTTACACAGAATATGGGAAATCTGGAGTGTGTCATGAGTGCTTTCCACGACCTTAAACTCAAAGCCCTGGATGGTCAGGAGCTGCCTCTGGCGCCCTATAAAGGGCAAGTCGTGCTGGTGGTCAATGTCGCCTCCAAATGTGGGCTGACCCCGCAATATGCAGCGCTGGAAAACCTCTACCAGAAATACAAAGGCCGGGGCTTCACCGTGTTGGGCCTGCCGTGCAATCAGTTTGCAGGCCAGGAGCCGGGGACCGAAGAAGAGATCCAGGCATTCTGTAGCCTCAACTATGGCGTGACCTTTCCCCTGGGCAGCAAGCTGTCGGTGAACGGTCCTGATCGCCATCAGCTGTACCGTTTGCTGGCGGGTGAGGGCGCCGAGTTTCCGGGGGACATCACCTGGAATTTCGAGAAGTTCCTGCTGGGCAAGGATGGGCGGGTGCTGGCGCGGTTCTCTCCGCGCACCACCCCTGATGATCCAAGTGTCGTCCAGGCCATCGAAAAGGCCCTCGACTGATTTGAAGTGGAGAGGGGACCAGTTCCCTCTCCACAGGTTGATGTGTCTTCCTGCTTTTGCACCTTAATCACCGCAATCAATAGTGCTATCCAGCACCACCAGCACTCCATATTATCCGCATCATAAAATTCCTCTCGTGCGGAGTGCTCCCATGCCTGTCCAAGCCTTGTTCAAACCTTTCCAGCTCGGTGCCCTGCAACTGCCGTCCCGTGTGGTCATGGCGCCGATGACCCGCTCGTTTTCCCCGGGTGGCGTACCCAATTCCAAAGTGATCGAGTACTACCGTCGCCGCGCCGGGGCCGGCGTAGGTTTGATCATCACCGAAGGCACGGTGGTGGGCCATCAGGCTTCCAACGGTTATCCGAACGTGCCGCATTTCTACGGTACCGCTGCACTGGCCGGCTGGAAGAAAGTGGTCGACGCGGTGCATGCCGAAGGCGGCAAGATCGTCCCGCAACTGTGGCACGTCGGCAGCGTACGGCGTATCGGCACCGAGCCGGATGCCAGCGTGCCGGCCTATGGCCCGATGGAAAAACTCAAGGACGGCAACGTGGTGGTCCACGGCATGACGGTCCAGGATATCAAGGAGGTGATCGCCGCCTTCGCCCAGGCCGCCAAGGATGCTCAGGACATTGGTATGGACGGTGTGGAAATCCATGGTGCCCACGGTTACCTGGTCGATCAGTTCTTCTGGGAAGGCAGCAACCAGCGCACAGATGAATACGGCGGCAGCCTGGCCAACCGTTCGCGTTTTGCCATTGAATTGATCCAGGCCGTTCGGGCTGCTACAGGTCCCGATTTCCCGATCATTTTCCGTTTCTCCCAGTGGAAGCAGCAGGATTACACCGCGCGTCTGGTGCAAACCCCTGAGGCCCTGGGGGAGTTCCTCAAGCCATTGGCTGACGCCGGTGTGGATATCTTTCACTGCTCCACCCGTCGTTTCTGGGAGCCGGAGTTCGAAGGTTCCGAGCTGAACCTGGCCGGTTGGACCCGTAAGCTTACGGGCAAGCCGACCATCACCGTGGGCAGTGTGGGCCTGGATGGCGAGTTCCTGCAGTTCATGGTCAATACCGACAAAATCGCACAGCCAGCGAGCCTGGAAAAACTGCTGGAGCGCTTGAATAACGATGAGTTCGATCTGGTGGCCGTGGGCCGTGCGCTGCTGGTCGACCCGGACTGGGCAGTGAAGGTGCGCGAAGGCCGTGAGGGGGATATCTTGCCCTTCAGTCGCGAGGCGTTGACCACCCTGGTTTAAGGGGTGAATTGACGGGCGCCATCGCGGGCAAGCCCTCGATAATTTTGCCGCAGCGCATAAATCCAGGCGGAGAGGGCTGTTGTGGCGAGCGGGCTTGCCCCGCGTTGGGCTGCGAAGCAGCCCCAAAACCAGCCGCTACGGAGTATCTGATACACCGCACTCGGCTTACTGGGGCTGCTTCGCAGCCCAACGCGGGGCAAGCCCGCTCGCCACAGGGGAGGTCGTCAGTGTCTGAAAGTTGTGTAGATACCTATGCCGCGATAGGGCCCGTCAGGTCAGCTTCGATCCGCCCGTCTCCAGCAAGTCCTCGCCACACGCTCCGCGCAGTTGATGTTCAAACCGCTCGATAATCGCCGGCCAACCCTGGCGACTGGCATGCTGACGCGCATTCAGGCGCACCCGGCGCAGACTCTCCGGTTCCTCCAGCAACCAACAGGCAGCATCGCAAAACGCATCCTCATCCCCAGGCATTGCCACGGCACCGCTGTAGCCATGGCGGATATGCTGGGTGGCGGCCGCCTGGTCGTAGGCCACCACGCCCAGTCCCGAGGCCATCGCTTCCAGTACCACATTGCCAAAGGTCTCGGTGAGGCTGGGGAACAGAAACAGGTCCCCCGACGCATAGTGGCGCGCCAGCTCCTCACCGCGTTGTGTCCCGCAGAAAGTCGCGGTGGGGAGCGAGATTGCCAGTGCCTCGCGTTGCGGCCCGTCGCCGATGACGATCAGCTTCATCCGACGCTGTGGATAAGTCGCCTGCAACGCCTCGAAGCAGCGTTTGAGCAGGCCAAGATTTTTCTCCGGTGCCAGGCGTCCGACATGCATCACGGCAATGTCTTCATTGCCCAGCCCCCACTGTTCACGTAGGACGTTGTCACGTCTGGCCGGGTGGAACAGTTGGCTGTCGACGCCGCGGGATAACAGGTCCAGGCGTTCGAAGTGGCGGCGTTCCAGTTCCAGGCGCTGGCTGACGCTGGGCACCAGGGTCAGGGTGGACCGGTTATGGAACCAGCGCAGGTAGTGGGTCAGGATGCGGCTGAGCATGCCCAGGCCGTATTGGCTGGAATACTGTTGGAAGTTGGTATGGAAACCGCTGACCACGCTGATCCCCAAGCGGCGCGCCGCCCGTAAAGCCGACAAGCCCAGCGGGCCTTCGGTGGCAATGTACAGCACATCCGGGCGCTGGCGTTTCCAGCGCCGCAGCAGTTTGTGCATGGAGGACTGGCCCCATTGCAGGCCGGGATAGCCCGGTAGAGGCCAGCCGCGACACAGCAGCAGGCCGTCGTCGCTCTGGCGACTCAAATCGCCATTCTGGCGCGGGCGCACCAACTCCACCTGATGTCCACGTGCGCGCAGGCCTTCACACAGGCGGCCAAGGGTGTTGGCCACGCCGTTGATTTCCGGTGGGAAGGTTTCGGTAATCAGGGTGATATTCAGGAAAACTGTCGTCATGCAGCCAGTGTCGGCGCGGGCCATGTCGCCATTGTGTCGTCGCAATGACGGATTTATGACGACCGGCCCGGTGCTGGCTTAGTTGAACGGCGTAGGACGCGGGGTCTTGGCCGAGGAGGGCGGGAGGATCGGCAGCTTGAAGTCCGGCTGGTCGCCAGTCAGGGTGTCGAGGAACGCGACAATCTGGCTGACCTCATCAGTGCTCAACTTGCGCCCCAATTGCAGACGGGCCATAACGTCCACCGCTTCGCTCAGGTTCCAGTAGGCACCGTCGTGGAAGTAGGGGTAGGTCAGGGCGACGTTGCGCAAGGTCGGCACCTTGAACATCATCCGGTCCTGATCCTTGCCGGTCAGGCCAGCCACGCCTTGGGCCGGGTTCTTGGTGGCATAGGGTTCAACCATGCCCATTTTCTGGAAGGTGCTGCCACCGACCGCCTCGCCGTTGTGGCAGGCCACGCAGCCGATGCTCTTGAACAACTGGTAGCCCTGCGCTGCCGTGGCGCTGATGGCTTTTTTATCGCCCAGGAGCCAGCGGTCGAACGGGGCGTTGGGCGTGACCAGGGTTTCTTCGAAGGCCGCGATGGCGTTGGTCACATCGTCGAACTTGATGCCGTCATCGCCATACACTTTCTTGAACGAGGCCTGGTACTGCGGGATCGAGCGCAGCACGTCCACCGCCAGGTCATGGGTGAAGCCCATTTCGCCCGGGTTGGCGATCGGGCCGCCGGCCTGCTCTTGCAGGGTCGCTGCGCGTCCATCCCAGAATTGCGCGACGCTCATGCTGGAGTTGAGCACCGTCGGTGAGTTGATCGGCCCCTGGTGCCAGTTGTGCCCGATGGAGGTGGGCAGATTGTCGCTGCCGCCCATGCTCAGGTTGTGGCACGAGTTGCAGGAAATGAAACCGGACTTGGACAGGCGCGGGTCGAAGAACAATTGCTTGCCCAGTTCGACCTTGTTGGCATCGGTGATCTTCGCCGGTTGCACCGGCAGGATGGGCTCATTGGCGGCGGCGGCCCCCCAGGCCTCGCCGCCCAACATCAATCCAAACATCAGCATCAACGGTTTGTACATGGTGCGCTCCCCACAGGCTTATCGTTTTAATAACCATGTGCTCTGTATGGGCAAATCGCCATGACCCAGGTCAATCGAACAGCCTAGGTTTTTTTCGCCAGCATCGCCTCGGCACCTTGCTCGCGTACCCAGAACAACGTCGCCCCGGCTACCGCCGCCGGCATCATCAGCAGATTGACCACCGGCACCAGCAACACCAGGTAAACAATCCCGCCGAAACTCATGCTCTGCCAGCGCTTCTGGCGCAGCCAGGCGAGCATTTCGTTCCAGCCCAGCTTGTGGTTGTCCGCCGGGTAGTCGATGTACTGGATCGCCATCATCCACACCCCGAACAACAGCCACAGCGGTGCGGCAATCAGGTTGACCACCGGGATGAAGGACAGGATAAACAGGCCGATGGCCCGGGGCAGGAAGTAGCCCAGTTTGCGCATTTCCCGGGCCAGGGTGCGCGGGACCATGGCGAACAGCTCGGCCCAACTGAAGGCCGGGAAGTCATCGGTGCCGCGTACCACCACTTCGACTTTTTCGGCGAGAAAGCCGTTAAAGGGTGCAGCGATGATATTGGCGAGCATGGTGAAGCTGAAAAACACCATAAAGGCCACCAGCAGCACGAACAGTGGCCACAGGATGTAGCTGAGGAAACTCAACCAACTGGGCAGCGTCGGCATCAAGGTGTCGACCCACAGGCTGAACTGATGGCCAGCAAAATAGATCAATCCGACGAACAGGATCAGGTTGATCGCCAGGGGCAGCAGGACGAACAGGCGCAGGCCTGGGCTCAAGACCAGTTTCAGGCCTTCGCGCAGGTATTGTGGGCCTGACAGAACGGGGGCGGGCATGGGTAACTCCGGGTAAAAGGGCAAACGCGCCGACCTTACCGGCTTTGCGAAAGCGGTGAAAGCACGGTCAGCGAGTCGACATTAACGGTAACAAACATGTCGATTAATAGGGGGTACAAGATAGAGACCACCTATGAGCTGGATTGTTATTCCGTATTTCCTTAATCTTGCCCCCCTCTATACGCTGCACCCATTATTTTCAGGGCCTGCGAGTTCAAGCCTTCCCCAAGTGCTTCGCGGTCCTTTTTTATTCCAGCCGCTCTGTAGTCCGGGCGGTCGATAGGAGTGAGTCATGTCTGATACCCGTCATTCGCGAGTGATTATTCTCGGTTCCGGCCCTGCCGGTTACAGCGCTGCGGTCTACGCGGCCCGGGCCAACCTCAAGCCGTTGCTGATCACCGGCATGCAGGCGGGTGGTCAGTTGACCACCACTACCGAAGTCGACAACTGGCCGGGCGATGTCCACGGCCTGACTGGCCCGGTGTTGATGGAACGCATGAAAGAACACGCCGAGCGCTTCGAGACCGAAATCGTCTTTGACCATATCAATGCCGTGGACTTCTCGAAAAAGCCCTACAGCCTGACCGGCGACAGCGGCGTCTACACCTGTGACGCGCTGATCATCGCCACCGGCGCCAGCGCCCGTTACCTGGGCCTGCCATCGGAAGAGGCCTTCATGGGCAAGGGCGTTTCCGCCTGCGCGACCTGCGACGGTTTCTTCTACCGCAACAAGCCGGTGGCGGTGGTCGGTGGTGGTAACACCGCCGTGGAAGAAGCACTGTACCTGGCCAATATCGCCAGCACCGTGACCCTGGTTCACCGTCGTGAAACCTTCCGCGCCGAGAAGATCCTGATCGACAAGCTGCACGCGCGGGTTGCCGAAGGCAAGATCATCCTCAAGCTCAACGCCACCCTGGATGAAGTCCTGGGCGACAACATGGGCGTGACCGGTGCGCGTTTGAAAAACAACGATGGCAGCTTCGACGAGTTGAAAGTCGACGGCGTGTTCATTGCCATCGGCCACACTCCGAACACTTCGCTGTTCGAAGGCAAGCTGACCGCCAAAGACGGTTACCTGGTGGTGCAGGGCGGTCGTGAAGGTAACGCTACCGCGACCAACATCGAAGGCATCTTTGCCGCTGGCGACGTGGCCGACCACGTCTACCGCCAGGCCATCACTTCGGCCGGCGCTGGTTGCATGGCGGCCCTGGATGCCGAGCGTTACCTCGACGGTTTGAAAGACGCTTCTTTCTAAACCGTTGCAATAAAAAAACCGGCCGCGAGGCCGGTTTTTTTGTGTGTAACTGGACGAACACCGCAATCTCAATCTGGCAATCCAATCAGTGTGGGAGCTGGCTTGCCTGCGATGGCGGTGTGACAGCCACCACTGCCATCGCGGGCAAGCCCGGCTCCCACATTGACCGGGTTTGCAAGCGGGATCAGCGGCGGGTCAAAGGCTGCTGAACAAACTTCACTCCCGCCAACCCGTGCTCGATCAATGCGCGGATATTGCCGTGATCTGTGCCCTCAGGCGTCGCCAGTACCGAACGATAATGCTCGCCAAACGCCAGCAACGCCTGCTGGTCGCTCAAGCCTTCGAGTAGTGCCAGGCCCAGGGTCTTGCACGAGCCTTCGTTCTGCCCGGCGGCGTTTTCTACGCTGCCATTGGTGAAGGCCTGTGGCTGGTAGTCGTAGCCGGCGGCGATAAAGGCCAGGGTATCGGCAAACAGGTGTTCGCCGCTGTCGAGGCTGGCGCGCAGGGTGTTGAGGTCAGTCATGGGTTTTTCCTTTGGCAAACGCCGCTTGTTGTTCGGCGCTGGCTTCTTGCTGGTACTGGGCTTTCCACTCGGCGTACGGCATGCCGTACACCACTTCGCGGGCGTCATCGAGGCTGACCTCGATCTGGCGTTCGTCGGCCTCGGCCTTGTACCACTTGGACAGGCAGTTGCGGCAGAACCCGGCCAGGTTCATCAGGTCGATGTTTTGTACATCCTTGCGGCTGTCCAGGTGCGCAACCAGTCGGCGGAAGGCAGCTGCTTCAAGTTCCAGGCGTTGTTGATCGGTCATAGGGTTCACGCAGATTCAGGGGGGTTAACGGCTGGCCGCCAGCGTAATCGAAACCGACTCGGCAAAGCGCAGCGCATGGGGCTTGTCGACTTCGACCTCGGCATACAGCACCGACTCATTGCTCATCACCAGGTCCAGCACTTCCTGGGTCAGACGTTCGAGCAGGGCAAAGCGGTTGCTTTCGACGTGGGCGATGATGGCCTTGGTGATGGTGCGGTAGTTCAAGGCGTGGTCGATATCGTTGTCGCGCACGGCGTCTTGTGCGGCATACAGGATGGTCAGGTTGATCAACACATCTTGCTTGTTGAGGATTTCATCCTCGTTGATGCCAATGAAGGTGCGCAGACACAGGTCCTTGACCCGGATGCGCGCCATACCTGGTTGAAGTTGTGGCATTGCTACTTGCTCCGTCCAATCAGTTGCAGGAACCCCAGGCGGGTGGTGTTCGGGTTTACTTGACATGGCGCCCGCCATTGACGGTCAGGGTGGTGCCGGTCACATAAGGGTTGTCCAGCAGGTAACGCACGCTCTGGTAAATCACCTCAGGCCCGGGTTCGATACCCAGTGCCGACTTGGCCAGGACCTTGGCGCGATAAGCCGCGTCGTCGCCTTCGTTGAACATCACCATGGCTGGCGCGATGCCATTGACCTTGATCCGAGGCGCGTATTGGGCGGCGAAGGACAGGGTCAGGCTGTCGAGCCCGGCCTTGGTGGCACAGTAGGCGATATGTTGGCGGCTGCCCTTGCGGGTGACGTCGTCGCTGATATGCACAATGTCGGCCGGCGTCGAGCCTCTGAGCAAGTCAGCACAATGCAGGTTGATCAAGTACGGTGCAAGCATGTGTACGCTGAACATATCGATAAAGGCGTTGGCCTCTTCCCCCGGTGTTTCTGCGGCCCAGGTCGAGGCGTTGTGGATGATCGCCCGTAGGCTATCGGTATGGGTCTTGAGTTCGCTGATGAACGCCAGGATACCGGCCTCGCACGAGAAGTCGGCAAATACGCCAACCGCGCCACGCTCGCGCAAGGCCTGCACACCGGGACGTTCACTGCGGTAGCTGAAGATCACCGGTTGCTGTTCATCCAGCAAGCGCTGGGCGCAATGCAGGCCGACACGCTGGCCGGCGCCGGTGATCAAGATCGGGGCGGGGGTGGAGGTCATGGGAAGCTCGGGTCGCGGGCAAGCTAAAACTATACCAGCGACCGGCCTGTAGCGGATCGGCTCAAACGGTTGCTTCGCCAGGTTTTACCCGGCGCGGAGCAGGATTGAGCCAGCCGGCCAGCAAATGGGTCGACAGGGGAATGAACAGATAGACCATCAAGGGCGTCAGGGCCAGGGTGCTGACCAGCACGCGGCTGAACAAGCCCAACTCGGCCAGCAACGGTTCCAGGCCGACGTTGAACAGCAGCGACACCGGGAAAAACGCCAACCAGATCGCCACGGCCTGTTTCCAGCGCGGTGGGCGCTGGCCCACCGCGCCAAACCAGCCTTCCATGCCGCTGACACGATGTTCCATGGGGTCGGCGAACAATTCGCTGCCGCGCCCCAGCCAGGCGCTACGCGAGGCGGAGAACTCCCAGGCGTGCAGGGTCTGCTCGTCGGCGAAGCGGAAGATGATCTGGAACTCGCCACCGTCGGCAGGCGGTGCAAGCACGCCTGAACCCAAGTAGCCGGGGAAGTCCGTGGCCAGTTGCTCGCCTTCGCGCAGCCAGCTCATCATGTCCTGATAACGACCTTGGGCAGCGCGGCGCGCGACCATCAAGGTGACGGGTAGGGTAGACATTGTGTATCTCCGAATGCGTGGGAGCGCGGCACCGGGTAGGTGGCGTCCCTGGCGAAACCGCAGGGTAGGGCGGCGACGCAGAAAAACAGGCAAGGATTATTCCTGATTTGACGAAATACACCAGCGGCATTGGACGGCTGGGCAGGTCCCTTGAAAAAGACAGGTATAAAAGCGTTAAATGGGATCCAACTTCGTATAAGTTCCTGGTCATTCGATGCCTGTAATCACAGCCCTGCCCCCCGGTCTTGAGCATGGCGGTCTAGCCGCCGCGGATGAGTTGTTCCCGATTCGTGAAGTCGCAAGATTGACAGGTATCAACCCGATCACCTTGCGTGCGTGGGAGCGCCGTTATGGTTTGATCCAGCCGGTGCGCACCGAAAGTGGGCATCGCCTGTACACGCAGAAGGACATCGAGACCGTTCATCGCATTCTGGATTGGATCGAGCGGGGCGTGGCAGTCAGCAAAGTCGGCAAGATCCTCGCCCGGGACGATGCGCAGGTGTCTTCACTGCAAGACCAACAGGAAGGCAGCGGTGAGCTTGAGTGGGTGCAGTGGCAGCAGCAGTTGCAACTGGCCATCGGCGCGTTTGATGAGCTGCAACTGGAGCGCCTGTACGGGCAGGTCTTTGCGGCCTACCCCGCTTCAGTGGCGTTTCAGGACATCCTGATGCCCCTTTGGCGCCAATTGCTGCGGCATCAGGGCCGTTTTGGCCAGGCCAGCGAATGGCTGTTTTTCGACAGCTTCTTGCGCGCGCGAATTTCCCAGCGCCTGCAACTGGCCCGCGCCGGCCGTACGCCGCAGGTACTGCTGGCAGCCATTGCCGGTGAGTGCCGAGAACTGGAATTGCTGGTGGCGGGGCTCATGCTCAGTGGTGATGAACTGGCCGTGCATGTGCTGAACGTGGGCCAGCCCCTGGATGAGTTGACACTGATCTGCGAGAAGACCCGCCCGCAGGCGCTGGTGCTGTTCTCCAACCGTTCCCCGACCCATGAGTTGCCCAAGCGGTTGGCGCGATTGGCCCTGACCCTGGAGTGCCCGCTGCTGCTGGCCGGTGATGCCTCCGACATGGCCGAGCAGCTACTGGCCGATACTGCCATTGGCTGCCTGGGCAATGAGGGAAGGTTGATGCAGCGGCGCTTGCAGCAGTTCCTCAGGGGAACCCTGGATACCTGAATTCAGGCATGCACTTCGGGGTGGGCCAGGCGGTGCTGTTGCAGGATGAACTGGCGCAGGCGCTCGGTTTCATCCACATCGTTCTGGCTCAAGCGGTAGGCAAACAGCCCGCGAGCGGTCTCGCGCTCCAGCGTGCCACGCACCGCAATCCTTTCGTAGCCCGATGGGCTGAACCACATCGAGAATGTCCTGGGTGGTTTACTGCGACCACGGGACTGCACCAGTAGGCCCTTGAACGATACTTCATGTACCCATAGCGCCCCGGGCTGGCCCTTGACGTTTTCCAGGGCGACCGGCTCTTCGAGGACCAGGCGCCAAGGCCGGATCATCGGCCCGTCTTCAAAAATGCTCGGTACCCCCAGGCGCAGGTGCAGGGCATGAAACTCGTCCTCCACCAATTGCAGGGGAAAGGTCATCTGCTGGTTATCGAACTGCGCCTGGATCGTTACCTGTTCATGGGCCGCCAGGCGCGTGAGCAGGTCGCGGATCTGCGCGCCGCCATTGACCGTCAGGCTCGACGACACATCCCGCACATTCAGTTGCGGGTTGTGGTGCATGTTCTGGATGAAGTCCAGTTCGTCCTGCGTCAAAAGCGCGTCGCGTTGCATTGATGTGGCTCAAGGAAATGCGTGATTAAACTGATTATCACCCTAAAGACCGTGTTTTCTAAAGTTTGTTAGATCCGCTCGTCGCTCGGAGTGCTGCCAGCTCGGCTGTAAGCTGCGCCACCTGGGCTTCAAGCTGGGCTACACGCTGCTGGGCCTTGACCTGAACCGTTACGTCTTTTTGTACGCCGACGAAGTAAGTCTGCTGATCGGCTGGGTTGTAAACCGTCGATAATGACAGTTCATTCCAGAAGTGCGTGCCGTCCTTACGGTAGTTTCGCAGGATTTCCCGGCACGCGCCGCCACTGTCCAGGGCGTCGCGAATGGCCATCAGGGCCGGCTGGTCACGGTCACCCGCTTGCAGGAAGCGGCAATCCTGGTAAAGGATGTCGTCCAGGCTGTAACCGGTCATACGTTCGAAGGCCGGGTTCACGTAAATCAGGGGCTTGTCCTTGCCTTCCCTCTCAGCCACGGAGATTCCGTCGTTGGAGGCGTTGACCACCATCTGCATCAGCTTGGCGTTGATCATTGAGCGATCCATAGCGTGTTTGTGGATTTCGTAGTGTAAGACAACTCGCCCGGCCGCCAACTGTTAATATCCCAGGTTTTCACTCAACTACAGGATCAGATTGATGAAAGTCGCCATCCTTTCCGGCTCGGTCTATGGCACGGCAGAAGAAGTTGCCCGCCACGCCATGGATATTCTCAACGTGGCCGGTTTCGAGGCCTGGCATAACCCGCGGGCGAGCCTGGCCGATGTTCAGGCCTTCGCCCCGGACGCCTTTCTGGCCGTCACCTCCACCACCGGCATGGGCGAATTGCCGGACAACCTGATGCCGCTGTATTCGACGATCCGCGACCAACTGCCCGCCGCCTGGCGCGGTTTGCCGGGGGCGGTGATCGGCCTGGGCGACGCCAGCTACGGCGATACCTTCTGCGGTGGCGGCGAGCAGATGCGCGAGCTGTTTGGCGAGTTGGGCGTGCGCGAAGTGCTGCCGATGCTGCGCCTGGATGCCAGCGAAAGCGTCACCCCGGAAGCCGATGCCGAGCCATGGCTGGCAGAGCTGGTCACGGCACTGCGCGGCTGATCGGATACTCGCGCAGTAACGCCAGCCAGGCCAGGGCAGCTTTCGAGAGATAGGCGCCCTGGCGCCAGATAAAAGCGATGTCCCAGCGCAGGAATTCGGGCGCTCTGAGTGTCAGGCGCACCACGCCAGGGCGCTCCAGGCCGCGCGCGACCACACTGGGCAGCAGCACCACGCCCTGGCCGGCGGCCACCAGCGCCACGAGAAAGTCCGCCTGGCCGCTGCGCCCGCTTTCCCGGGGGGTGAAGCCCACCTGCTGGCAGGCCTGGAGTAGCCGGTCATTGAGCACAAAGCTGCGCTGATACATCAAAAACGGCGTGTCGGCCAATTCCTCCAAGCCAATCTGCCCACGCTGTGCCAGCGGGTGGTCCACGGGCAGCAGCGCATCCAGGGGTTCATCACAGAAGGCTTGCCAGGCAAACGCCGGATCGGTGGGCAACAGGCTGCCGCCGACGTCCAGCTCTCCGGCGAGGATCGCCTGTTCGATATTGCGACTGCCGCCCTCAAGCAATTGGATGCTGACATTGGGGTAGCGCCGGCGATATTCGGCAAACAACCCGGCAAACAGTGTGTCGCCACCCAGTTGCGGCAGGCCCATGCGCAACTCGCCACGGGTCAACTGATTCAAGTCGTCCAGCTCGCTCAACAACTCGGTTTGCAGGCGCAGCATCGCCTCGGCCCGTTGCAGCACCACGTGCCCGGCGGCGGTCAGGCGAACCTGTGAGCCAATGCGGTCGAGCAACGGCGTGCCCAGGCTGTGCTCCAGTTGCGCCACTTGCTTGCTCACGGCGGACTGGCTGATATGCAAGGTTTTCCCCGCCTGGGTAAAACCCCCACGGTGGACCACTTCGATAAAACTGCGCAGTTGTTTGAATTCCATTACGGTAATTCCAGATTGGAATGGTTTGTAGTCTAACAATTCGCTTTGGGGATGCTAGGGGGCTCTTTAAAATGAGGGCCTGCGAGGAACCCATGTCTACTAAACGTTTCACCTTCAAACATTTGGCCCGGTTGCTGGTTGAGCTGCTGGTATTACTGGCGATTTACCTGCTGGGCTGCCAAGTGGCCCTGTGGCTGGCCTGGCCGATTCCGGGCGGGGTCATAGGCCTGGGCCTGCTGTTGCTGGTGTTCGCCAGTGGCTTGATCAAGCCGGCAGCCCTGCAATTGGGTGCTGGCATGCTGATGGCGGAGATGCTGCTGTTCTTTATCCCGGCGTTGATGAGCCTGCTCGATTACGGTGGGCTGATGCGCCACGACGGTTGGCGCATTCTGTTGGTGATCGCTCTTAGCACCCTGATGGTGATGTTGGTCACGGCATTTACCGTTGAACTCGTCTGCCGCTGGAAGCTGCGCCATGAAGCTTGAATTGATGCCGCTGTTCTGGCTGGCCCTGACCCTTGTGGCCTATGGCTTCAGCCGCTGGATCTACCGGCGTACCGGGCGCTACCTGCTGTCGCCGCTGATCCTGGTACCCGCGCTGCTGCTGGCGGTGGCCGTGCCGCTGAACACCGCCTATGCCGAGTACGCCACCGACACCCATTGGCTGATGCTGGTGTTGGGACCGGTGACGGTGGCGTTCGCCATCCCGATCTGGCAGCAGCGCCAGCTGTTGATACGCCACTGGTCGGCATTGTTGCTGGGGATGCTGGCGGGTAGCGCGGCGTCCATCGGCACTTCTTTCGGTCTGGCCAAGGCGCTGGCTCTGGACAGTTCGGTCACCCTGTCATTGGTGCCGCGCTCGATCACCACGCCCTTTGCCATGCCCCTGGCCCACGACCTGGGCGGCGTGCCGGAACTCACGGCGGTATTCGTGATGTTCACCGGTGTGTTCGGTGCGCTGCTTGGCGGGGTGCTGCTCAAGTGGTTGCCGCTGCGCAGCGCCCTGGCGCGGGGCGCGTTGTTTGGCGTGGGCGCCCACGGTGCTGGCGTCAGTCGTGCCCATGAAGTGGGCGGCGAAGAGGGCTCGGTGGCGGGGCTGGTGATGGTGCTGACGGGGCTGCTCAACCTGTTTGCCGCACCTTTATTGGCGTCGCTTCTCTGACACCACATTGTACGAATCCGAACTATCCTCACGGTTGACTCGCTCGGTCATCAAGCTGGCTGCCAACGCAACTACGGCTTGCCCGAGGTCTGACTAGACTGGCCCTCCAGTCCAAAAATAATAAGAACACCACAGCGTCGAGGTCATTGCCGTGAGCCTAGCCACCGTTCAATCGACACAGAGTGTAAAAGACCAGGTCAGCGCTGCCGAATGGCAGGCCCGTATCGACCTTGCAGCCTGCTATCGCCTGGTGGCCATGCATGGCTGGGATGATCTGATTTTCACCCACATTTCGGCCAAGGTGCCGGGTACCGAAGACTTCCTGATCAACCCGTTCGGGCTGATGTTCCACGAAATCACCGCCTCCAGTCTGGTCAAGGTCGACCAGGCCGGCAACAAGCTGATGGACAGCCCCTACGAGATCAATCCGGCGGGCTACACCATCCACAGCGCGGTACACGAGGTTCGCCACGACGTGGTGTGCGTATTGCACACCCATACCGCCGCCGGCGTGGCCGTCTCGGCGCAGAAACAGGGCGTGCTGCCGATCAGCCAGCAATCGTTGTTCGTGCTCTCGAGCCTGGCTTATCACGCCTACGAAGGTGTGGCGCTGAACCACGAGGAAAAGGCCCGCCTGCAAGCCGACCTGGGGCCGAACAATTTCCTGATGCTGCACAACCATGGCCTGCTGACCTGCGGCGCGACCATCGCCGATACCTTCCTGATGATGTTCACCTTCCAGCGCGCTTGCGATATCCAGGTGCTGGCGCAAAACGGCGGGGCCGAATTGATCGCCATCGAGCCGCAGATTCTGGCGGGGGCCAAGGCGATGATTGCCGGCGTGACCAAGAGCGCCCAAGGCATGGGCGGGGCATTGGCCTGGCCGGCGTTGCTGCGCAAGCTCGATCAACAAGACCCTGGATACCGACTCTAATGCCATTGGCCGAGATCCCCCTGAGCGCCTGGCGCAAGCGCGGGCAGAGTTTTGTCTTTCGTGGGCAGACCATCCGTTACTGGGTGGCCGGGCAAGGCGAGCCATTGCTGCTGATCCACGGCTTCCCCAGTGCCAGTTGGGACTGGCATTACCTCTGGCAGCCCCTGGCCCAGCGCAACCTGGTGATTGCCTGCGACATGCTCGGTTTTGGCGACTCGGCCAAGCCCCTTGACCACACCTATTGCCTGCTGGAACAGGCTGACCTGCAGCAGGCATTACTGGCCCACCTGCGAGTGCAGCAGCCGGTGCATATCATGGCCCATGACTACGGCGACAGCGTGGCCCAAGAGCTGCTCGCCCGACACTACGAGGGCAGGTTCCAACTGGCCAGTTGTGTATTTCTCAACGGCGGGCTCTTCCCCGAGACCCACCGCGCGGCGCTGGTACAAAAACTACTGCTCAGCCCCGTGGGGTGGATGATCGGCCGTGCATTCGGGCGCAACGCCCTGGCCGACAGCTTCAAGCAGATCTTCGGCCCCGGCACCCGCCCCAGCGAAAGCGCTCTGGATGACTTCTGGAGTCTGATCGAAAACAACGACGGCCCACGGATCCTGCACAAACTCATCGCTTATATCCCCCAGCGCCGACGCCAACGCGAGCGCTGGTTAGCAGCCATGCAGCGCGGTGAAGTGCCGTTGCGGGTGATCGATGGCGAAGTCGACCCGATCTCCGGCGCGCATATGGTTGCGCGCTACCGCGAGCTGATACCCGATGCCGACACGGTGTTGCTGGCCAACATCGGCCACTACCCGCAGGTGGAGGCGCCGGTGCAGGTGCTCAAGCACTACCTGGCGTTTCGCGAGGGTATCGAGGCCAGTAAAGATCAACTATGGGAACTGGCGTATGTAGGCGCTGGCTTGCCTGCGATGCGCACACCTCGGTAAATCAGTTGCACCGAGGTGATGCAATCGCAGGCAAGCCAGCTCCCACACAAGCCAGCTTCTACACGAGCCGATCATCCCCGTACCTTATTGCGCACCATTCACCCCCGCCCGTATTTATTGTGACCACAAGCTCCGTGCCTGACACTCAACCCATCGTCCACTGTCTTCGCTGGAGTTCCCTATGAGTGAGTCTGTGCAGTTCCAAGATAAAGTCGTGATCGTCACCGGGGCCGGTGGCGGCTTGGGTCGTGCCCATGCGCTGTTGTTCGCCAGGCACGGGGCCAAAGTTCTGGTCAACGACCTTGGCGGCTCGACTCAGGGCGAAGGCGCCAACGCCTCGGCGGCCGACCGCGTAGTGGCCGAGATCCGCGAGGCTGGTGGCATTGCCGAGGCCAACCATGACTCGGTGACCGACGGCGAAAAGATCGTGCAGCACGCCCTCAAGGTGTTTGGCCGCATCGACGTGGTGGTGAACAACGCCGGGATCCTGCGCGACAAGACCTTTCATAAAATGGAGGACGGCGACTGGGACCTGGTTTACCGCGTGCACGTCGAAGGTGCCTACAAAGTCACCCGCGCTGCCTGGCCGCATATGCGCGAGCAGGGTTATGGCCGGGTGATTTTCACGGCTTCGACGTCGGGCATCTACGGCAACTTCGGCCAGTCCAACTACGGCATGGCCAAGCTCGGCCTGTATGGCCTGACCCGTACCCTGGCGTTGGAAGGGCGCAAGAACAACATCCTGGTCAATGCCATCGCGCCCACGGGCGGCACGCGCATGACCGAAGGCCTGATCCCGCCACAGGTGTTCGAGCGGCTCAAGCCCGAGCTGGTCAGCCCGCTGGTGGTGTACCTGGGCAGCGAGGCGTGCCAGGAAACCTCCGGGCTGTTCGAAGTGGGGGGCGGCTGGATCGGCAAGACCCGTTGGGAGCGCAGCCTGGGCGTGGGCTTTGATCCCGAGGCAGGCTTCTCGCCAGAGGATGTGGCGGCGCACTGGCAGCAGATCTGCGACTTTGAAGGGGCGGCCCATCCCAAGGACAACATCGAAGCCCTGAAAGAGATGATGGACAACCTGCACAAATACAGCCTCTGATCGTTACCTGAAAATATTCAATCCTGCGGGGCGCTGATGGCGCCCCGCTTTGTTTCAGGCATAAAAAAGGCCGCTGCATACGCAGCGGCCGAAGTAAGACGTTGGATCAAGGAGCTACAAATCAACGTCAGTGAACACGGGTAACAGACTGAAAATACGCTTCGATCTGTTGAAAATTGGCTTCCAGGAAACGGATGGTTTGTTCTGAAAGCCCGGTAAGAATAGTCCCTTGTAGCGGTATGAAAAATACTGATTCAGGACAAGGACTGTTACCAAAACAACAACAGTACCCGCCCCCTGTAGGAGCGAGCTTGCTCGCGAAAAACTTAAGGGCGCCGCGTTAAACCAGGCAACGCGCGTCATCGTTAACGTTCTTCGCGAGCAAGCTCGCTCCTACAGGGGGCGTGGGGTTATCCATTCTCTTGATAGTCCTTCATCCACTACGTCGATAGGCCTGCCAATACCCGCGCTAGAGCCTGCACTCATCCTTTCGAGCGACAACACGAATACCTCCTTGGTGCGCTTATCGCTCCTGATGGCGGGCAGTAGGGTGGGGCCTTCTGTCACACCACCGGGGAAGACGCATGACAAAAACAACAATGCGCGCCATCTTCAGGCCACAGGCGCTGGCCGCTGCGGTTGCTTTGGGTTGCTGCGCTCAGGCGCAGGCCGTTTCATTCAACATCGGCGAGATCGAAGGGCAATTCGATTCGTCGCTGTCGGTAGGTGCCAGCTGGGGCATGCGCGATGCCGACCGCAAGCTGGTGGGCACGGTCAACGGCGGCAGTGGCCAGGCCTCCACCGGGGATGATGGGCGCTTGAACTTCAAGAAAGGCGAGACCTTCTCGAAAATCTTCAAAGGCCTGCACGACCTGGAGCTCAAGTACGGCGATACCGGTGTGTTTGTGCGGGGCAAATACTGGTACGACTTCGAACTCAAGGACGAAGACCGCGAGTTCAAGCCCATCAGCGACCACAACCGCAAGGAAGGCTCCAAATCCAGCGGGGCGCAGATCCTCGATGCCTTCGTCTACCACAACTACTCCCTGTGGGATTTGCCGGGCACCGTGCGCGCCGGTAAACAGGTGGTCAGTTGGGGCGAAAGTACTTTCATCGGCAACTCCATCAACAGCATCAACCCCATCGACGTCTCGGCCTTCCGCCGGCCCGGCGCCGAGATTAAAGAGGGCCTGATTCCGGTGAACATGCTGTTCGCCTCCCAGGGCCTGACCAACCAACTGACCGTGGAAGGTTTCTACCAACTGGAATGGGACCAGACGGTGCTGGATAACTGCGGCACCTTCTTTGGTGGCGACGTGGCGGCCGATGGCTGCACCAACAACTACACCGTCGGCAGCCCGGCGATCCGCCCGCTGCAACCGGTCGCCGCCGCGTTCGGCCAGGGTTTTGGCGTGACCAATGAAGGGGTGATCGTGCGCCGCGCCGCCGACCGTGATGCCCGCGACTCCGGGCAGTTCGGCATGGCCTTGCGTTGGCTGGGCGATGACACCGAGTACGGCCTGTACTTCATGAACTACCACAGCCGCACGCCGACCGTGGGCACGCTCACGGCCAACACTAACCTTGCGACCATCGGCAATATCATCAATACCGCCAACGGCATTGCTCCTGGCAGTGGCGCCGGCCTGGCGCAGAGTGTGATGCTCGGACGCGGCCAGTACTACCTGGATTACCCGGAAGACATCCGCCTGTACGGCGCCAGCTTTTCCACCACCTTGCCCACCGGCACGGCCTGGACCGGGGAAATCAGCTACCGTCCCAACGCGCCCGTGCAACTCAACACCACCGACCTGACCCTGGCTCTGGTCAACCCGATTGCCGGTAACACCGTGTCACCCATCCGCAGCTCATTCGGTGCCGACAACACCGGCTACCGGCGCAAGGAAATCACCCAGTTCCAAACCACCATGACCCAGTTTTTCGACCAGGTACTGGGCGCCGAACGCCTGACCGTAGTGGGCGAGGCGGCCATCGTGCGAGTGGGCGGGCTGGAGAACAAAACCAAGCTGCGCTACGGCCGCGATTCGGTCTACGGCCAATACGGCTTTGGCGGTGACACCGACGGCTTCGTCACGGCGACTTCCTGGGGTTATCGCGCCAGGGCCATTCTCGATTACAACAACGTGATCGCCGGGATCAACCTCAAGCCCAACCTGTCCTGGTCCCATGACGTGAAGGGCTATGGCCCCAACGGTCTGTTCAACGAAGGTGCCAAGGCCCTCAGCGTCGGGGTCGATGCGGACTACCGCAATACCTACACCGCGAGCCTGAGCTACACCGACTTTTTTGGCGGTGACTACAACACCCTGACCGACCGTGACTTCCTCGCCCTCAGCTTTGGCGTGAACTTCTGATTCGGCTAAAAAAGAACAAGGACAATAACCATGCGTAAGATGATTTTGCAGTGCGGCGTACTGGCCCTCAGCCTGTTGGCCGCCAACGTGATGGCTGCTGTGTCAGCGGAAGAAGCCGCCAAGCTGGGGACCACCTTGACCCCGGTCGGCGCGGAAAAGGCCGGTAATGCCGATGGCTCGATCCCGGCCTGGACCGGCGGCATCCCGAAAAACGCTGGCGCCGTGGACAGCAAGGGCTTTTTGGCCGACCCGTTCGCCAATGAGAAACCGCTGTTCGTGATCACCGCCGCCACGGTCGACAAGTACAAGGACAAGCTGTCGGATGGCCAGGTGGCGATGTTCAAACGTTACCCCGAGACTTACAAAATCCCGGTCTACACCACCCACCGCACCGTCAACCTGCCCGACGATATCTACGAGTCGATCAAGCGCAGCGCGCTCAACGTCAAGTCGATCAACGACGGCAACGGCCTGGAGAACTTCACCGGCAACCGCTACTACGCCTTCCCGATTCCGAAGAATGGCGTCGAAGTGTTGTGGAACCACATCACCCGTTACCACGGCGGCAACCTGCGGCGCATCATCACCCAGGCCACACCGCAGACCAACGGCAGCTACACGCCGATTCGTTTCGAAGAAGAAGTGGCGGTGCCGCAACTGATCCCGGACATGGACCCGGCCAAGGGCGCCAACGTGCTGACCTTCTTCAAACAGTCGGTCACCGCACCCGCGCGCCTGGCGGGCAACGTGCTGCTGGTACACGAAACCCTCGACCAGGTGAAGGAACCGCGCCTGGCGTGGATCTACAACGCCGGCCAACGCCGCGTGCGCCGCGCACCGCAAGTGGCCTACGACGGGCCGGGCACTGCGTCCGACGGCCTGCGCACCTCGGATAACTTCGACATGTTCTCCGGTGCGCCAGATCGCTACGACTGGAAGCTGGTGGGCAAGAAGGAAATGTACATTCCCTACAACGCCTACAAGCTCGACTCGCCTTCGCTCAAGTACGACGACATCATCAAGGCCGGGCATATCAACCAAGACCTGACCCGCTACGAACTGCACCGGGTGTGGGAGGTGGTGGGCACCGTCAAGCCGAGCGAGCGGCACATCTACGCCAAGCGGCACATGTACATCGACGAAGACAGCTGGCAGGTGGCGCTGGTGGATCACTACGACGGTCGTGGCCAACTGTGGCGCGTTGCCGAAGGTCATGCGCAGTTCTACTACAACCACCAGACCCCGGCCTACACCGTCGAGACCCTGTACGACATCATCGCTGGCCGCTACATCGCCCTGGGCATGAAGAATGAGGAGAAGAGCAGCTTTGTGTTCGGCTTCAATGCCAAGGCGGCGGACTACACCCCCTCGGCCCTGCGCGCCTCGGGCGTACGCTGATCCAAGGATTGTAAATCCCATCATTGTGGGAGCTGCCTGCGATGGCGGAGTGTCAGGTAAATGAGTGCACCGACATCTGCACAACACTCAAACACCGACGAACTCCCCGTGGCGAGCGGGCTTGCCCCGCGTTGGGCTGCGAAGCAGCCCCAGTCAGCCGAATGCGGTGTATCAGACACTCCGTAGCGGCTGGTTTTGGGGCTGCTTTGCAGCCCAGCGCGGGGCAAGCCCGCTCGCCACAGCCACAGTCACAGCCACAGCCACTGCAGCTCTATCTGCTTGGATTTATGCGTTGCGGCAAAATTGTGTAGATACCGATGGCCATTGCAGGCAAGCCAGTTCCCACCTTTGATCGTGCCGGGCTTGTTTTGAAGCCCGGCTTTTTTATGTCCGGCAATCAGCCCGCTGAATACTTCTTCAACAACGCCCATCGAGGGGACTACGGTAGGCCGCACGCCGCATAAAAATAAAAAAGGGACGCTGTAATGACCGCCATGACCCGTCGCCTGGATCGTCCTGGATTCATGCCACGTTTGTCTTCCCACCATTTGCTGCGCCCACGCCTGGCCGAGCCGTTGTTGGGGGCCGAGGCGCGGGTCAGGTTGCTGTGTGCGCCGGCCGGCAGTGGCAAGAGTGCCTTGTTGGCCGAATGCGCCCAGCAGGCACCGTCGAGTTGCCAGGTGTATTGGTTGCCGCTCAATGGCACGGCATTGGATCCCCAGGCTTTGTGCCAGCGCCTGGCACAAAGCCTGGGCCTGGCGTTTGTCGATGAAGCCAGCTTGCTGCTGGATTTGAGCCGCTGGCAAGCGCCGGCCTGGCTATTTCTCGATGACTATTGCCGGGTAGCGGCGCCCGCATTGGATGCCTTGCTCGATCGGCTACTGGCGTCCAGTAGCCCGGCCTTGATCTGGTGGCTGGGTGCGCGGCGTCGGCCGGCGTGCAATTGGCCGAGGCTGTTGCTCGATGATGAGTTGTGGGAATGCGGCGGCAGCGAGTTAGCGTTCGATCAGCGCGAGGTCCAGCAACTGCTCGATCATCACGCCGCTGCCGGGCAGTGCGCCGACAAAGTCCTGCAATTTTCTGCGGGCTGGTGCGCAGGCGTGCGTATCGCCCTGCTCGAAGGCGACAACCATCCCGACAGCGGCGCCTGGCATGGGCGTTCGCAAACCTTGCTCGATTATCTGCAACACGAGCTGTTCAGCACCCTGCCTGAAGAATTGGAGGAAGCCTGGCGGGTTCTGGCGCATCTGCCGCGTTTCAACTCGGGATTGTGCGAGCACCTGTTCGGGTTTGGCGATGGCGCCGACTACCTGCGCGACCTTCAGGCCCTGGGTGCGTTTATCGAGCCCTGGGAAGACTCGCCAGACTGGCTGCAGGTCTTCCCGCCCCTGGCCCAGTTGCTGCGCGACGAACCCTGGCCGGCCCGGCGCTCCTGGCATCGGCGCGCCTGCCAATGGTTTACCGCTGCCCAGGATTGGCAGGCGGCGTTTGAGCAGGCGCTGTTGGCTGAGGAATACGAAGTGGCGGTCAGCCTGTTGGAGCACTTCAGCTTTGAAGACTTGTTCCGCCAGCAAAACGCCGTGCTGTTATTGCGTCTGCATGAGCAACATGGCGACGAACTGATGCTCGGTTCGGCGCAACTGGTGGGGCTGGTCACCGCCGCGTTGCTGTTTGCCGGGCGTTTCGACCAGGCCGCACAATGTATCGACCAACTGGCACGCTTCACCCCGCAACCCACAGCCGCCCTGCAACGGCATCTGCTGGCGCGCTGGCAGGCGCAGTGGGGTTGGTTGTTGCATCTTGGGGGGGACGCGGTACCTGCGCGCGAGCATTTTCTGGAGGCGTTGAATGATTTGCCGGAGAGTGCCTGGACGTCGCGGTTAATGTGTTTGTCGGGGCTGACCCAGCAAGCGTTGCTGCGCGGCGAACTGGACGTGGCCCAGGCCCTCAACCGTGAGGCGTTGTGCCTGGCGCGGGCCAATGGGTCGTTGCTGTTGGAGGCGGTGCTGGAACTTGACCATGCGCAACTGCTGGAACAGCGAGGCGCACCTTACCGGGCCCAGAGCCTGTTGGAAGGCGTGCAGGCGATGCTGGTGCAGCAGCGCCTCAAGGCCGGGCCATTGATGGGCCGGATAGCCTTGCGCCGTGGCCACCTGGCCTTGCGCCAGGGGCATGATGCGTTGGCCACCGAGTGCCTCGAAGCGGGCATGGGCATGTGCCTGCACAGCCAGGACAAGCGTGTGCTCTATGGTTTCCTCGGGATGGCGATGCTGGCGGCCAATCGTGGCGATTATGCCCAGGCGTTTATCCAGCTGCGTGACGCCGAACGCCTGATGCAACGCCGGCATGTGCCCGACACGGTGTACCGGGCGGTATTGCTGTTGCTCAGCGGGCACTTCTGGTTACAGCAGGGGCGGGCCGAGCTGACCCAGGAAGCGGTCAGCCGGGTGCTGCGCCACTATCACGGCCCCCAGGCCAAACAGGCACCGCCGGCGACCCTGGAACTGATCCCCCGGCTGGAATACCTGCTGGTGCTGGCCCAAGTCAAACTGCGCCAGGCCGAGCAGCCTATCCAGCGACTCACCGCCTTGCTCGACACCGCCCGCGAGCGCGGCATGCAATGCCTGGAGGTGGAGTTGCACCTGGTATTGGGCGAGGTGGCCTGGCAACTGGGCGAGCGAGCGCAGGCGGTGCGCTCGCTGCAAACCGGGCTGGCCCTGGCGGCACGCTGCCAGGTGCAGCAAGCCGTGCGTGAACTGCGCCTGCGCCAGCCGGGGTTGCTCTGTGAGTTGGGGCTTGAACCTCAAGAGGCGGTGGCGGCACCGGGGGAAAACCCGCTGAGCCAACGGGAATTGGAGGTGCTGCAGCTGATTGCGCTGGGCAACTCCAACCTGGAAATTGCCGATCTGTTGTTTATCTCGCTGCACACCGTAAAGACCCATGCCCGGCGGATCCACAGCAAGCTGGGGGTGGAGCGCCGCACCCAGGCGGTGGCCAAGGCCAAGACCCTGGGCCTGATGGCCTGATTTTCAAGCAACGCAGCTCCCACATTTACCCGCGTGCGTGCAGTCAGGGCTGATACCCCATCCGCCAGCTCACCGCCTGGCTCGCTGCAAGTAATTGCCTGGCCGCGGGCCCATCTTCATCGGCATGGAACAACGAGGTTGGCCCCACCACGGTCATTACCGCCACCACCTGCCCCAGCGCGTTGAAGACCGGCGCCGACAGCGCATCGACCCCCGGCATCAGCAAACCATGCACAAAATGCAGGCCACGCTGGCGAATCTGTTCACAGGCCTGCCTATACGCCTGGTCGTCCGCCAGCGCATGGGCGGTACCGGCCTGGACCTCCTGTGCGCGCAGATCCACGGTTTCCCGCTCCGGCAAAAAGGCACTGAACACCAGCCCGGTTGAGGAACTGAGCAGCGGCAACACCGACCCCAGTTGCGTCACCACCGTGACCGCGCGTACGGCCGGTTCGATATGCACCACGGTCGCGCCGTGGTTGCCCCATACCGCGAGAAAGCAGGTTTCATTCAACTCATCGCGCAGTTGCGCCAGGGGCAGGGTGGCGACTTTCAGCACATCCATGCTGCCCAGCGCCGCCAGCCCCACGCGCAGGGCCTCGCGACCCAGGCCGTAATGGTTGGTGGCGGTGTTCTGCTCGGCAAAACCCGAGGCAATCAGGGCCTGCAAGTAGCGGTGGACCTTGCTGGCGGGCATCTGCACATGTTCGGCCAGGCGCGACAGGGAGGTGGCCGGCGACAGTTCGGCCAGGGCCTTGAGGATGTCGGTGCCGACTTCGGCCGAGCGGACTTTCTGTTTACCGGTGTCGCGGGGAGCGGGCGGCTTTTCCATGGAGAACGTGTGTCCCAAAGACGAATGGCGGTCTTTATAGCTTGACGGTCGATACGGAGCAAATTACGTTATGCGTAACTGGATTACGATAAAAACAACTTCCTTACTGAGGACGATCCATGACCCTCGATTATCAATCGGGCTTTGGCAATGAATTCGCCAGCGAAGCCTTGCCCGGTGCACTGCCGGTCGGCCAGAACTCCCCGCAAAAAGCGCCCTACGGGCTGTACACCGAGCTGTTCTCCGGTACCGCCTTCACTATGGTGCGCAGCGAAGCCCGGCGCACGTGGATGTATCGCATCCAGCCGTCGGCCAATCACCCGGCATTCATCAAGCTGGAACGGCAACTGGCCGGTGGCCCGCTGGGTGAGGTCACGCCCAACCGCCTGCGCTGGAACCCGCTGGATGTTCCCGCAGAACCCACCGACTTTATCGATGGGCTGGTGGCCATGGTGGCCAACGCCGTCGCCGAAAGGCCCTCAGGCATCAGCATCTATCACTACTGCGCCAACCGCTCCATGGAGCGCGTGTTCTTTAACGCCGACGGCGAACTGTTGATCGTTCCCGAGCAAGGCCGCCTGCGCATCGCCACCGAGTTGGGCGTGCTGGAGGTCGAGCCGCTGGAAATTGTCGTGTTGCCTCGGGGCCTGAAATTTCGCATCGAGCTGCTGGATGCCCAGGCTCGCGGTTACGTCGCCGAAAACCATGGTGCACCGTTGCGCCTGCCGGACCTGGGGCCGATTGGCAGCAATGGCCTGGCCAACCCCCGGGACTTCCTGACCCCGGTCGCCCACTACGAAGACCTTTCCCAACCCACGCCCCTGGTGCAGAAATTCCTCGGCGAGCTGTGGGGCTGCACCCTGGATCATTCGCCGCTGAACGTGGTGGCCTGGCACGGCAACAACGTGCCGTACAAATACGACCTGCGACGCTTCAACACCATCGGTACGGTGAGTTTCGATCACCCGGACCCGTCGATCTTTACTGTGTTGACCTCGCCCACCAGCGTCCACGGCCTGGCCAACCTCGACTTCGTGATCTTCCCGCCGCGCTGGATGGTGGCCGAGAACACCTTCCGGCCACCGTGGTTCCACCGCAACCTGATGAACGAATACATGGGCCTGATCCAGGGCGCCTACGATGCCAAGGCCGAAGGCTTCCTGCCGGGCGGCGCGTCGCTGCACAGTTGCATGAGCGCCCATGGTCCGGATGGCGAGACCTGCACCAAGGCCATCGCCGTAGACCTGGCGCCGCACAAGATCGATAACACCATGGCCTTCATGTTCGAGACCAGCCAGGTGCTGCGCCCGACCCGGTTCGCCCTGGACTGCCCGCAACTGCAAAACACTTACGACGCTTGCTGGGCCACGTTGCCGGCAACCTTCAACCCGAATCGGAGATAAACCATGACTCAGTCCACTCTCACCCGTAGTTGGGTGGCCTCGGCCAACGGTCACACGGATTTCCCCCTGCAGAACCTGCCCCTGGGCATCTTCAGCCTCAACGGTTCGGCGCCGCGCAGTGGCGTGGCGATTGGCGAGCATATTTTTGATCTGCAGGCCGCCCGTGAGCTGTTTGACGGTGACGCGCGCCGCGCCATCGACGCCATGGCAGGCGGCCAATTGAACGCCTTCTTCGAACTGGGCCGTGGCCCACGGGTTGCCCTGCGCGAACGCCTGCTGGAACTGCTGGCCGAGGGCAGCGAACAGCAGGCCAAGCTGCAAGCCCTGGGCGCCCAGGTGTTGCCGCTGGCCGCCGATTGCCAGATGCACCTGCCGGCAAAAATCAACGACTACACCGACTTCTACGTCGGCATCGAGCACGCGCAGAACGTCGGCAAACTGTTCCGCCCCGACAACCCCTTGCTGCCCAACTACAAGTACGTGCCGATCGGTTATCACGGCCGCGCCTCGACCATCCGTACCTCCGGCACCGACGTACGCCGGCCTAAGGGCCAGACCCTGCCAGCCGGCCAGACCGAACCGACTTTCGGCCCCTGCGCACGCCTGGACTATGAATTGGAACTGGGCATCTGGATCGGCCAGGGCAACGCCATGGGCGACTCGATTGCCATTGGCGACGCCGCCGAGCATATCGCCGGCTTCTGCCTGCTCAACGACTGGTCAGCGCGGGATATCCAGGCCTGGGAATACCAGCCGCTGGGGCCGTTCCTGTCCAAAAGCTTTATCACCAGCATCTCGCCGTGGGTGGTCACCGCCGAAGCCCTGGAACCGTTCCGCAAGGCCCAGCCCGCACGCCCGGGCGGTGACCCGCAGCCGCTGCCGTACCTGCTGGACACCCGTGACCAGGCCGCTGGCGGCTTTGATATCGAACTGGAAGTGCTGCTCACCACGGCCGCGATGCGCGAGCAGAACCTGCCAGCCCATCGCCTGACCCTGAGTAACACCCAGCACATGTATTGGACCGTGGCGCAAATGGTCGCGCACCACAGTGTCAATGGCTGCCAATTGCAGGCAGGCGACCTGTTTGGTTCCGGCACCTTGTCGGGCCCTGAGGCCGGCCAGTTCGGCAGCCTGCTGGAAATCACCGAAGGCGGGAAAAAGCCCATCGAACTGGCCTCGGGCGAGGTGCGCAAATTCCTTGAAGACGGCGACGAAATCATCCTGCGTGCCCGCTGCCAGCGTGATGGATTTGCCTCCATCGGCTTTGGCGAATGCCGTGGCACCGTAGTCGCGGCGCGCTAAGAGGGCCGGGGCATGGAACTCTATACCTACTACCGTTCCACGGCGTCCTATCGGGTGCGCATCGCGCTGGCACTCAAGGGCCTGGCGTTCACCGCGCTGCCGGTCAACCTGCTGGTACCCAAGGGCGGCGCCAATCGCCAGCCCGAATACCTGGCGATCAACCCGCAGGGCCGTGTCCCGGCTTTGCGCACCGATGAAGGTGAGCTGCTGATCCAGTCGCCGGCGATCATCGAGTACCTGGATGAACGTTATCCACAGCCCGCGCTACTGGCCGAGGACCTGGCGACCCGCGCCCATGAGCGCGCGGTGGCCGCGATCATCGGCTGTGATATTCACCCGCTGCACAACTCCAGCACCCAGAACCTGTTGCGCCAGTGGGGGCATGACGAAGCGCAGTTGCTGGAATGGATCGGGCATTGGATCAGCCTGGGCCTGGGCGCCGTTGAGCAATTAATTGGCGACCAGGGTTACTGCTTTGGCGAGCAGCCTGGCTTGGCGGATACCTTCCTGATCCCTCAGTTGTACGCGGCGGAGCGCTTCAAGGTGGCACTGGACAACTATCCACGGATCCTGCGTGTCGCGGCCTTGGCAGCCAAACATCCTGCGTTCATCCAGGCCCACCCCTCCAACCAACCTGACACCCCCCTAACCCCTGTAGGAGCCGGCTTGCCTGCGATGGCCATAAGTATCTACACAACTTTCACAAACTGATGAACTCCCCCGTGGCGAGCGGGCTTGTCCCGCGCTGGGCTGCGAAGCAGCCTCAATAAGCCCGCCGCGTTTCTTCATATAAACCGCGATAGGCGGGTTTAGGGCTGCTTCGCAGCCCAGCGCGGGACAAGCCCGCTCGCCACAACTGCGCTATATGCCTGGATCTAGGCGTTGCGGCAAAGTTGTGTAGATACCGATGCTGCGATGGCAGTGTGTCAGTCAATATTCCTATGGCTGATACACCGCCATCGCAGGCAAGCCAGCTCCTACAAGTGATACCCATAAAAACAAAATAGGTACCTTGCGATGCACAATCAGATTGCCAGCTTTCGCGCGGCACTCGACGCCCGTCCGGTGTCGCGCTATCAGCGGTTGATTCTTCTGTTGTTGGCGTTGTTGCTGGTGACCGATGGCTACGATGCCCAGGTGCTGGGTTATGTAGTGCCGGCACTGGCCCAGGACTGGGGCCTGGAAAAAGCCGCCTTCGGCCCAGTATTCAGTGCCAACCTGCTGGGGCTGACCCTTGGCTCCCTGGCGGTGACGCCCTTGGCGGATCGCTTTGGCGTGCGCCGTATTTTGCTCGCTTGCGTGCTGATCTACGCCAGTCTCACGGTGTTGATGGTGTTCGCCAATTCCCTCGAAACGCTGATGGTCGCGCGTTTTATCTGCGGTATTGGCATGGGCGGCGCGATGCCCAGTGCCATGGCCTTGATGTCGGAGTATTCGCCACCGCGCATGCGCACCCTGATGGTGACGTTGGCGGCCTGTGGCTTCTCGTTCGGCGGGGCGGCGGGTGGTTTTGTCGCGGCGGGCTTTATCGACAGCTTCGGCTGGCAGGCGGTGTTTCTCGCAGGTGGCGTGACGCCATTGCTGTTGTTCCCGTTTCTGGCATGGCTGCTGCCTGAGTCCTTACCACGTTTGTTGCGCGATGCGCCGCCCTATGCGCGCCTGCAAAAAGTCACGGCGCGCATGCTGCCAGGCTGGCAGGCACCGGCGGCCAGCGAAGAGCAGAATCGCCAGGAACAGGGCAGCAAACTGACGGTGGTGGAGTTGTTCCGCAATGGTTATGCGCGGCCAACGTTGCTGATCTGGTCGACCTTTTTCGTCAGCCTAATCCTGCTGTATTTCATGATCAGTTGGTTGCCGTCACTGTTGCTGGAAAGTGGCATGGCCTTGAATAAAGCCAACCTGGTGACTTCGATGTTCCTGTTCGCCGGCACCTTGGGCGCGATTGGCATGGCCTGGTTTGCCGACCGCCTGAAAAGCAAAGTGCGCTTGCTCTCGGGTGTGCTGGCGGCCGCAGCGGTGTGCACGATTCTGCTGGGGCTCAATCACGACAACCCGCATTACCTGGTGGCGTTTGTGTTTGCGGCGGGCTTTTGCATCATCGGTGGCCAGTTGACCCTCAATGCCTTTGCCAGCAACTTCTATCCAGCCCATGTGCGGGCCACGGGCACGGGGTGGGCGTTGGGTGTCGGGCGCTTTGGTTCGATCCTGGGGCCGCTGTTTGGCAGCATGCTGCTGGCGATGCATGTCCCGGTGCAGCAGATTTTCTTCTTCTGCGCGATTCCGGCGGTGATTGCTGCGTTGTTGATCATTCAGGTGCGTTCGCCCGGGGCCACGACGCCAAAAGATTCACTGCGTGGCGATATCCTCAAAACCTGAAGAGCACCATGCTTACCTGGGGGGCTGTCGAGCCCCGGCGAGGCTGCGATGGGGGTGATGCGGTTTAACGGTCGGCCCCCTTCAATGCACCACCGCGCCAGGTGGCAGGTGGCCCAGGCGTTCAGTCAGGCGCAGCCGCTGCACCGGGTCTTCACTGAGCAACAGCGCATGCTCAAGATCGAAGCGCTCGGCATTCGGGCAATCCAGATGCTTGTACAGACTGGCCCTCGCCAGATAGTCAGCGGCATTGGCGTCGCCCAGTTCCAGCACCCGTTCGGCATCGATCAGCGCAGCCAGGTGATTGTCATTGGCCACGTGCAGTTGCCGCAGGTTGCGCGACAGCCGTTGCAGGATCAGCCGCGGCTCGGCGCTGCGCAAGTGTTCGGCTTGCAGCTTGAGATTGGGGCCGTACTGACGTTGCAGCAATTCGCGGCAGTCGTTGGGGTACAGCCGCCGCCCGCCACAAGGATCGAGCAAATGATCGGCACCGCTCACCCGTAGCAGGAAATGCCCCGGAAAGTTGACCCCAGCCATGGGAATTCCCAGGCGCCGCGCCAACTCCAGGGCAATCAGACCCAGGGCCAGGGGTTGCCCGCGTCGGCGCTGCAACACCTTGTCCAACAGTGCGGCGGCGGGGCGCAAGGGGGTGAAATCGTCCTGGGCGAACCCCAGGTCGTTCATTATCCGCAGCAACGGCTGGCCCAACTCATCGGCCGGCAGCAGCGGCATGGCAAGGCTGACCTGCTGATGCAGCACCGCGAAGTCAGCCAGGATTACCCGTGGCTCCACAGCAGGGTCATGCTCGGCGGCGATCCATAAGGCGGCCTCGAACAGCGCCGGAGGCGAGCGGTGCAGACAGTCGAAAAAGGCTTGGCGGGGATTCATTGCATTCTCCGTCGGATGTCCCGTTTTAGCCTTGCCGAGAACTTTCGTCCAGTTTCTTAGGACCAGGCCTACTTGGTTATGTCGCAAATCCTGTAATTACGGGCTGCTTATTCCTGCTCGCTCCGGCAACCTTTTCCCGGCGGCCTATACTTGGCGACTACAAGTAGTCATTCGGGAGCTTGACGATGTTTGCTCTCATGCACAGCACCCGCCTTGAATCCCTACACCTGAGCGTTGACCCGGTGACCGGGTTGAAGGCGGTCATTGCCATTCACAGCAGTCGCCTGGGGCCGGCCCTGGGTGGCTGTCGCTACCTGGCCTATCCCGACGACGAAAGCGCTGTGGCCGACGCCGCACGCCTGGCCCAGGGCATGAGCTACAAAGCGGCGCTGGCCGGCTTGCCAGTGGGCGGCGGCAACGCGGTGATCATCCGTCCCGCCCATGTGGAAAGCCGCGCCGCGCTGTTCGAAGCCTTCGGCCGATGTATCGAGCAACTCGATGGCCGCTACATCACCGCCATCGACAGCGGCACCTCCGTGGCCGACATGGACTGCATCGCCCAGCACACACGTTTTGTCACCAGCACCACTGCCGCCGGCGACCCGTCGCCCCACGCGGCCATGGGCGTATTCGCCGGCATCCGCACCGCCGCCATGGCCCGCCTGGGCAGCGACAACCTGGAGGGCCTGCGCGTGGCAATCCAGGGCCTGGGCAACGTCGGCTACGCCCTGGCCGAACAACTGCACGCCGCTGGCGCCGAGTTACTGGTCAGCGATATCGACCCTGGCAAAGTGCAACTGGCCATGGAGCAACTGGGCGCCCACCCGATTGCCAACGACGCCTTACTCAGCACCCCGTGCGACATCCTCGCGCCCTGCGGCCTGGGCGCGGTGCTCAATCGCCAGAGCGTCGCCCAACTGCGCTGCGCCGCCGTGGCCGGCTCGGCCAGTGCGCAACTGACCCACCTGCAAGTGGCCGACCAGTTGGAGGCACGTGGCATCCTCTACGCACCGGATTACGTGATCAACTCCGGTGGCCTGATCTACGTCGCCCTCAAGCATAGTGGCGCGGACCTGGCGACTATCACCGCACACCTGTCCAACATCGGTACACGGCTGACCGAAATCTTCGCCCACGCCCAAGCCGAAAAACGCTCACCCGCGCGGGTCGCCGATGAACTGGCCGAGCGCCTGCTGTACGCCTAGCACTTATTAAAAAGGCCCTGAATCATCGATTCAGGGCCTGTTCAATTCGGGCTTTATTCCGCCGCGGGGTTCAGCAGTTCGGACAACGCGTCCGGCTGGCTCTTGAACGCCTTGGCAAACACATCGCGATTCTTCGCCATGTAGATCCCGGCTTCCTCCACCTGCTGCTCACTCAGGGACGGCACGGCTTTTTGCAACACTTCTGCGAGCAACTCAGCGAGTTCAAGCATCTTGTCATGACGGTCAGCTTCGGCTTTATCCATGAACAAACGCTCCAGATCTCGGCTGCTGCGGTATACCACTTCGACGGCCATTCACCACCTCACATGCCTTCACGATAGTTGTCTATTGCGACTACTGTATTTATATACAGCTAAAAGGATAAGCCAATCCAGGGGGTTTGGGTAGCAGCTTTTTAATGTAGTCGGGAAATGGGGCTTTGCTACAAGGGAAATTTCTGACAACTTGCCGGGGTTGCGCTGGATTTGTCCGGTGGCTTACCTTCCTCGGGCGCTGCGTATGCAGCGAGTGGGCTTGGCGGCCCAGCAAGGAAAGCGCAACAACCCTCAATGAGCTTGCAGGCATTTTTTGCATTTGCATTCTGTCATGGCGGGTTGCGCATGGACCCTTCGGGGTGCCGGGTTGCTTCCTTACCGGTCCGCCAACCTTGTGCAATCCGTCACCCAACCTGCTTGGCGGCAGGCGGTGATGGTTTCTTTTCTAAGGAACTACACCATGAAAAAACATTCCCCCAACCCCCCAGACAACTCACGCAATGACGCTCGGCTGCAAGCGGCTGCCAATCGGGCCATTGATCACTACTTGCGGTCTGAATCGCCTCAACCTGCTCCGGAGCCCCCCGCGACACTTTTCAGCGTAACGCCTCGGGCTGATGCGCAAACGTTGCTGGTCAACGCCAGCGAAACCTTGAACAGTGCCCGTGAAATGGCAAGTACATTGGCATTCGACCTTGATGGTTCACAGCGCAGCTTGCTGCTGGCGATTCACCAGTTGGTGGAGATGAGCGGTTTGCTGGTGGACCGAGCGCTGGAGCAGGTCGCATAAGTTAATGCCAATCTGTAGGAGCTGGCTTGCCAGCGAAAATCGTCAACGATAACGCAGGGTGCCTGATACCCCGCGCGGTTCTCAGGTTCTTCGCTGGCAAGCCAGCTCCTACAGGATCGGTATTAGTGTTGAGTTTTCTGTTGTTCCATTGATTGAAGTGCCTCATATCAACTCGCCATCATCTCACTCTGCAATCCCTGGCCTTTTTTCTGCATGCCTAACGATCGTCACGCCGAACGGGCATTATCCGATCCGCCGTGAGGCACGACGCAGGTATTGGCCGGGTTGGCTATTTTTTAAACAGTGGTGGTGAGCAATGACAGAAATGAAGTGGGCCGACAAAGTGCGCAAAAGCTTGCACGCGAACGCTGATTCCCTGGGCAATCTGGCGGTGGAGGCGTTTCACTACCTGGCGCTGTTTGGCATCGGTGCAATCACCGCCTATGCGGCTGTGCTGACCTTTATCGACATGTTGCAAAAAGGTGGCATCAGCGTTGATGACATCCTGTTGCTGTTTATCTACCTGGAGCTGGGCGCCATGGTGGGGATATATTTCAAGACCAACCACATGCCCATCCGCTTCCTGCTCTATGTGGCGATCACCGCATTGACCCGCCTGCTGATCGGCGACGTGTCCCACCACAATGCCCCGGACCTGGGCATCATTTACCTGTGCGGTGGGATTCTGCTGTTGGCGTTTGCCATCCTGGTGGTGCGCTTTGCGTCGTCGCGTTACCCATCGGTCAAGGAAAAGTCCGAGTCCTGAGTCAGAGCCCGGCCGTGATCGGCGGCCGGTTGCTCGGCGGGCGCTGCAGCAGTTTGTGACTGTCGCCGTCGGTCATTACCGCCAGGATCTCCATGGCGCTGTGCCCCTGTTCAATGGCAATACCGAATTGCACGCTTTGCACCAGGCGTTTGAGGCGTTGTGGGTCGTTGCGCTGTTCGGCGCTGATCATGCGTTTGGCAACCACGCCGCTGTCGTCGGAGAGGGTCAGCATGATGCTGCCGTCCAGGCGCTGGATGCTCAGGTTGACCCGGTATTTTGGGGTGAACGTGTCGGTGATCAGCTGAAAAGGATTGTCCATGGTGCGTCACCGCCTGATAAGAACATGCACTGATTGACGACCGGTATGGGGATTGGTTCGTGTTGCCTGACCACCGGTCACAAGCTCCGTTTTCCTTCAGTGGGTGTACAGCAAGGCGCGTGCCGTAAAGCAATCTTTCAGACGATGAGTTGCCCGTGTGGGAGCGGGCTTGCCCGCGATTGCGGTGGATCAGCCAACCATTCAGTGACTGACATACCGCTATCGCGGGCAAGCCCGCTCCTACAGGGTGGTCTGTTTCAGGGCACCAGCGAGAAAATGACCGCAGACAGCGCAATCAACCCCAGCAGCACCACAAATACGTTCGATACCTGGCCCGAATACTGGCGCAGCGGTGGCACGCGGCGGATGGCGTACATCGGCATCAGGAACAGCAAGCACGCGATGATCGGTCCGCCCATGGTTTCGATCATGCCCAGGATGCTTGGGTTGAAGGTGGCGACGGCCCAGCAGCTGAGGATCATGAACACGGCGGTGCAACGTTCCAGCCAGCGCGCCGACAAGGTGCGGTTGCGCCCGCGCAGGGATTTGACGATCAGGCCCTGGAAGCCTTCGCTGGCGCCGATGTAGTGGCCGAGGAAGGATTTGGTGATGGCCACCAGCGCGATCAATGGCGCGGCGTAGGCGATCACCGGGGTCTGGAAGTGGTTGGCCAGGTAGGACAGGATCGAGATGTTCTGTGCCTTGGCGGCCGCGAGGTCGGCGGGTGACAGGGCCAGTACGCAACTGAAGCAGAAGAACATCACGGTGAGCACCATCATGCCGTGGGCCATGGCCAGGATGCCGCTGCTCTTGCGTTCGGCTTGGGCGCCGTACACGCGTTTCTGGTCCACCGCGAAGGCCGAGATGATCGGTGAATGGTTAAACGAAAACACCATCACCGGAATCGCCAGCCACAGGGTCTTGAAGAATGCCGGCAGGGGCATGCCCTCGCTGGCGGAGGCAAAGAACGCACCATTCCAGTTGGGGATCAGGCTCAGCGCCAGCAACAGCAAGGCGGCGACAAACGGGTAGACCAGCACGCTCATGGCCTTGACGATCACGCCCTGGCCACAGCGCACAATGGCCATCAGGCCGAGGATCAGTACCAGGGACAGAATCGCCCGTGGCGGCGGGGTCATGTGCAGTTGGTGTTCCATGAAACTGCCTAGGGTGTTGGTCAGCGCAACGCTGTACACCAGCAGGATCGGGAAGATGGCGAAAAAGTACAGCAGGGTGATCAGCTTGCCGGCGCCAACGCCGAAATGTTCTTCCACCACGTCCGTAATGTCGCCGGATTTGCCCGACAGCACAAAACGCGTCAGCCCACGGTGGGCGAAGAAGGTCATGGGGAAGGCCAGCAGCGCCAGGATGATCAATGGCCAGAAGCCACCGACCCCGGCGTTGATCGGCAGGAACAGGGTGCCGGCACCGATGGCGGTGCCGTAGAGGCCCAGCATCCAGGTGGTGTCGTGCTTGCTCCAGCCGGTGGTTACGGTTTGCGTGACAGAAGCGGGATTTTCGGCAGCAGGTGTACGTACATCGGTCATCGTTATTGCCTCGTTATTATTTTTGCGCGGGCTCACGTATGGGGCGGGTCGTCGTGCTCCTCAGCACTCCACCCAGCTGACGGCCAGGCCGCCCCGTGAAGTTTCTTTGTATTTGTCATGCATGTCGGCGCCGGTATCGCGCATGGTGCGGATCACCCGGTCGAGTGAGATAAAGTGCTTGCCGTCGCCGCGCAGGGCCATTTGCGTGGCGTTGATGGCTTTTACGGCGGCGATGGCATTGCGCTCGATACAGGGCACCTGGACTAGGCCACCCACTGGGTCGCAGGTCAGGCCGAGGTTGTGTTCCAGGCCGATTTCGGCGGCGTTTTCCAGTTGCTCGGGGGTGGCGCCGAGGATATCCGCCAGACCCGCAGCGGCCATGGCGCAGGCCGAGCCGACTTCGCCCTGGCAGCCGACTTCGGCGCCGGAGATCGAGGCGTTTTTCTTGCACAGGATGCCGACGGCGGCGGCAGCCAGGAAGAAATTGACCACATCATCATCAGACGCGTCGGCGTTGAATTTCATGTAGTAGTGCAGCACTGCCGGAATGATCCCGGCCGCGCCATTGGTCGGCGCGGTGACCATGCGCCCACCGGCGGCGTTTTCTTCGTTGACGGCGAGGGCGAACAGGTTGACCCATTCCATGGCCGACAAGGTCGAGGTGATCACATTCGGTTTGCCGATTTCCAGCAGGCTACGGTGCAGCTTGGCGGCGCGGCGCGGTACATCCAGGCCGCCGGGCAAGATGCCCTCATCGCGCAGGCCTTGCTCGACGCACTCGCGCATCACCGACCAGATATGCAGCAGGCCGCTACGGATGTCTTCGTCGCTGCGCCAGGCGCGCTCGTTGGCCATCATCAATTCGGAAACCCGCAGGCCGTGCTTGTTGCACAGGGCCAGCAGTTCGACGGCGCTGGAAAAGTCGTAGGGCAGTTCTACATCGCTGGTGGGAGCAATACCCGACTCGGCTTCCGCGGCCTCGATGATGAAACCACCGCCTACTGAGTAGTAGGTCTGTTCGCTCAACAGGCCGTTTGCCCCATAGGCATGCAGGGACATGGCGTTGGGGTGGTAGGGCAGGCTTTCTTCCAGCAGCAGGAGATCGTGCTGCCAGTTGAAGGAGATTTCTTGGGTGCCGGCAAGCAACAATCGGCGTGATTCGCGCAGCTGCTGGATACGCGGCCCGATCGAGGTAGGGTCAACCCGATCTGGCCATTCGCCCATTAACCCCATTACGCACGCACGGTCGGTGGCATGGCCCACGCCGGTGGCGGACAGCGAGCCGTACAGGCGCACTTCCACACGCTGGGTTTGCTCCAGCAATTGGTGGTCGGTGAGGGACTGGGCGAAGGTTGCCGCTGCCCGCATGGGGCCCACGGTATGGGAGCTGGACGGGCCGATGCCCACCTTGAATAGATCAAAAACGCTGATAGCCATGCTAAAGCCTTACAAGCTATGGAGTAGGAAATCGCTGCCATTGTTTGTAGGACAAGCGGAAGTGGCGCGATACTGAGCCTCTAGATCGGCACTGACCAACGAATTATCCTAAGACACCCTTTAGCAGGACTAAACTCTATGGCCCGCCCCCTGCATGCTCAGACCTATGTCTGGTTGCACGTATTTGCCTGTGCCGCACGGCATTTATCCTTTACCCGTTGCGCTGAAGAACTGCACATCACTCCCGGGGCGGTCAGCCAGCAGATTCGCCAATTGGAAGAGCGCCTGGGCTTTCGCCTGTTTCATCGCCGGGCGCGCGGCGTGGAGCTGAGTGCCGAGGGACAGCGGCTGGCGGTCACGGTGAATGAGGCCTACGGCAGCATCGATGCCGAGTTGCAGCGCCTGGATGCGGGGATGATCAGCGGCACCTTGCGCCTGCGCTCGATTCCGTCATTCCTCGGCAAATGGTTGACGCCGCGCCTGCCGCGTTTGCAGCAGCGTTTTCCGGATATCCAGCTGCGACTGGTGGCCGAAGACAGCAGCATCGCCTTGCACGAAGGCGACTTCGATCTGGCCATCGACCTTAACGACGGCAGTTATCCGGGTTTGTTATCCACAGCCTTGCTGGATGAGCAGATATTCCCGGTGTGCGCGCCGAGCCTGTTGCGCGGTCGGCCGCCGCTGCACGGCCCGGCCGACCTGGCCCATTTCCCGTTACTGCACGACATCACCGCATGGCGTGGGAGTTATGAGTACGCGGAGTGGGAGTTTTACCTGAATGCTATCGGCTATCACGACGCAGACGTGCGGCGCGGCCACACCTTCAATCGCAACCACCTGACCATCGAGGCTGCCATTGCCGGCATGGGCGTGGCGATTGCCCGGCGCACCCTGCTCAATGATGAATTGGAGCGCGGCACCCTGATCGTGCCGTTCGGGCTCGCGGTGCCGAATCACAAGCGCTACGTGCTGCTCTATGCGCCAGGCGCGCTGAACCATCCCGGCGTGCGTGCGGTGCATGACTGGCTGGTGGAAGAAGCAGGGATTTTTCGCGGATTGCACCCCTTGGGAGAGGGTCAATTGTGAGGATTTTCGCAGTTGGGCGGGTGTACCCAACTCCCGACCATAACAGCGCTTTGGGCGGATGTCAGACTTAATTTGTAATGTAGGATTTATCTTTGCGTAGGGGTTGAATTGTTCCGTCAGGTGCTCAATTGTGTAATCAAGAGGTCATGGTTTCACCGCTTCGGTGTTGCAGTTGTGATCTCTGGCGAGCTAGCTGAAATAAGGGAAACACTATGCAAATCCTAGTCAACAGCGATAACCATATTGAAAGCAGCATCCGACTGGAGGAGTGGGTACGTACTACCATTGAGAGCACGCTCGAACGTTATGAAGAAGACTTGACCCGCATCGAAGTCTTTTTGAAGGATGAGAACGGCGACAAGCCGGGCCCCCATGATTTGAGTTGCCGCCTGGAAGCGCGGCCAAAGGGTCATCAACCGATTTCGGTCCTCCATAAAGCCGACACCCTGGAACAAGCGATCGACGGGGCGGCCACCAAACTGGATAACGCGCTGGAACATCTGTTCGGCAGGCTGCAAGGCAAGCCGCGTGCAGAGAAACGCACGCCAAACAACCAAGTCGATGAAGCCGGGCTTGAAGAGGAATTCCTGGAAAACGAACAGGCTGCGCTTAACAGCTGATTGCTGAGTGTTTTTCAACCCCATACAAAAAGGGCCTGCAGATGCAGGCCCTTTTTTTGTGGCTGATGAACGCTTCACTGTGGGGGCGAGCTTGCTCGCGAAGGGCGTAAACGATAACGCGCAGATCCTGCGGGCACGCGGTGCTCTTATGCTTTTCGCGAGCAAGCTCGCTCCTGCAATAAGCCGGCAGTCCGGCCGTCAGAATGCGACCGACGTCTGTACATACACCGTGCGCGGTTCGCCCACGTATTTGCCCTTGTTATTGTCGTCAAACGAGCGGGTGTAGTACTGGGTGTTAAAGATGTTCTTCACCCCCACCGCAACATTCAGATCCGACAACTGCGGCCCGAAGTCGTAGGCCGCGCGGCTGCTGAACAGCATGTAGCCAGGAATGCGCCCGGTGCTGCCATCCACGCTTTCGGCCCGGGTGTTAGCGTTGTCGGCAAACTGGCTGCTCTGGTAGGTGCTGTCCAGGTTCAACTTCCATGCACCTTCGGTGTAGCCCACGCCCAGGGTGCCTTTGTGCTTGGACGAGAAGGGCACGCGGTTGCCTTTGTTCGGGCCGTCTTCGCGGATGGTTGCATCGACGTAGGCGTAGCTGGCGTACACATCAAAACCGGCCAGCGCCGGGCTCAAGCCATCGAGAGCATAGTTGAGGCTGGATTCGATACCCTGATGCCGGGTTTCGCCACGGGCGATCACCGAGTCGTTGGTCTGGTTGCTTTCATACTGGTTGTCGAAGTTGATCAGGAACGCACCGATTTCCGCACGCAGCGCGCCGTTGTCGTAGCGGGTGCCGACTTCCCAGGTGCGGGCCTTTTCCGGCTTGACCGCGCCGCTGCTCACACGGTTGGGCATCTGACTGTACTGCACGCTGCCGAAGGAACCTTCGGTGTTGGCGTACAGGTTCCAGTCGTCGGTCAGGTGATAGAGCACGTTCAGCGCCGGCAAGGCAGTGTTGTAGTCGCCCTTGTATTTGACGTTGGTCAGGTTGTTGGTCTGTTGCGACTTGATCATCTCGTAGCGGATGCCGGGGGTTACGGTCCACTTGCCGATGTCGATCCGGTCGTCGATAAAGAATGCATTGGCTTGGGTGCCACCCCGGGTGTCGCGGTCGTTGCGGCTGTCGGTGTTGGGCAGTTGCTGGTTGGCCGCAATCGGCGTGCGGTAGCGCAATTCATGCCCGGCTTCGTTGATGTAGCGGTAGCCCACACCGACTTCGTGGCGGGTGGGGCCTAGGTCGAAGCCTTGGGCCAGGCGCGTTTCCAGGCCGCGTACCCAATACTCGCGTGGGGACAGCGAAAGGAAGCTGCCCTGGTCCAGATAACCGCTGCGCAAGGTCTTGGTAAAGAAGCTGTTGACGGTGAATTCCCGGCGATCTTCCTGGTAGCGATAGCCCACGTTAAACATCGTACGGCGGCCCCAGAATTTGTCGTAGGGGCGGGTGGACTGATACGGGTCGGCCTTGTAGGCCGCAGTGCTCAAGCCACCGGGCATATCGGCCTGACCTTCGTAGTGCTGGGCCATGGCATTGAAGCTGTTGGCTTCGTCCAGCTGGTAGTTGCCCTTGAGGATCAGATCGTCGATTTGTGTGTCGCTGTGTTCGCGCCAGTCGCCGCCACGGGTGCCGGAATACAGGATGGCGCCGCCCAGGCCATTGTCGGCGGTGCCACCCGCCAGCAGATTGCCGGTGGTCTTGAAGCCATCATGGCTGGAGGACGGGCTGGTCTCAGTCTGCAGGCCACCCTTGACCGTCGGCGCATCGGGAATCGCCCGGGTCACGAAGTTGACCACGCCGCCGACGTTTTGCGGCCCGTAACGCACGGCGCCACCGCCGCGCACCACGTCCACCGCATCCATGTTGCCCATGCTGACCGGCGCGAACGACAGTTGCGGTTGGCCATACGGGGCGAAGGGCACTGGAATCCCGTCCATCAACACCGTCGAGCGCGATGCCAGGCGTGGATTGAGCCCGCGAATGCCGAAGTTCAACGCCATGTCATGGCTGCCGGTGCCGTTGTTTTCCGGAGCGTTGACCCCGGGGATGCGGTTGAGCACGTCCCGGGCCTGGGTCGCGCCCTGGCGCTCGAATTCTTCGCGACGGATCACATCGCGGGCGCCGGGGTGTTCGAAGACGTTGGTTTGCGCGGCATCGCCCAGCCAGTCGCCCACGACATTGGAGGTGCTCAGCTCCAGAGTGGCCGGCGCGTTCAGCGGTTGTAGGCTGTAGGCGTTGTTACCTTCGGCGCGGGCTTGCAGGCCGGTGCCCTTGAGCAATGCGTTCAAACCTTGCTCGGTGGTGTAGCTACCTGTCAGGCCCTGGCTTTGCGCGCCGGCGGTCACTTCGGAGCCAAAGGAAATCAGCACGCCGGCTTCACGGCCAAACTGATTCAGCGCTGCTTCCAGGGACGTCGGGGCGATGTGATAAGGCTTGGCCTCGGCGGCGATGGCGTAGGGCAGGGCGCTGAAACTGAGGCTGGCGCCCAGCAGCAAGTGGCGCAGCGTACGGGCAAGTGGCGTCAGGCGAGTCGGTTGCTGGGGCATGAAGAACGTTCCTCAGAGGTGGGAAACTGGGTGGCTTTCCCTCTCTGTCACGCGAGGTACGGAAAACGGCTCACGGTTGCCGAAAATAATTTAAACGCGGGCTTCGACGCTGACCCAGTAACGGGTAAAACGCCGCACTTTGACCGGCAGGCTGATTTGCAGCAGGTCGAGGATGCGTTCGCTGTCGTCCAGCGGGTAGCTGCCGGAGATCAGCAAGTTGGCTACCTGCGGATCACACTGCAATTGGCCGCGGCGATAACGGCTCAGTTCCTCGATGAAATCTGCCAGGCGCATGTGCGACGCCACCAGCATGCCGTCGGCCCAGGCGCCCGTGTTGGCATCGGTGGGGCGCGGCATATTCCAGCCTTTACGGGTGAGGTTGGCCAGGCGGGATTTTTCCAGGGTCAGGGGCAGGCCGCTGTAGGCCTTGGGTGACATTTGCACCTGGCCGTCCAGCACCGCGACCTGGGTGTGATCGTTGAACTGGCGAACATTCACCTGCGCCGCCTGGGTGGTGACGATGCCCTGGCTAGTGATGATCTGCAGTGGGGTGTTGGCGCGCAGCAATATCTCGCCTTCGAGCAGGCGGATCAGGCGTTGTGGGCCATCGAATTGCACATCCACCGCACTGGCGGTATTGAGTTGCAGTTGGCTGCCATCGGCCAGCTGTACCTTGCGCCGCTGGCCGAGGGGGCTGCGGTAGTCGGCGGTCAATGGCGGGATCAAGTGCTGCTGGCGCAAGCCCCAGGTCGCTGCCGAGCCGGCGCCCAGAATCAACAACAGCTTCAGGGCCTGGCGCCGGCTACTGGATTGCGGCGCGTTCAACGCCGCATGGGCCAGGGGCGAGGGCATCCCGCGCAAGCGCTGGTTGACCCGCTGTATATGCTCCCACGCCCGTTGATGTTCGCTGTGGGCATCCAGCCAATGCTGCCAGTTCGCCTGTTGGCGCGGGTTGAGCGGGCCTTGCTGCATTTGCATCAGCCACTGCACGGCCTGCTCGGCGACTTGGGTCGAGAAGTTCGCGGCGGGGTTCATAGGGCGAAATAGCAGCGCATGGCGGCTTTATTCAGATGACGTTTGACGGTGGCGATGGAGATCCCCAGTTCGGCAGCGATTTGCCCGTAGGTCAGGCCATCGAGTTGGGCCAGCAGGAAGGCGCGTTTGACCTGCACTGGCAAACCGTCGAGCAATTGGTCGAGCTCCATCAGGGTTTGCAGGATGATCGCCCGCTCTTCTTCCGACGGCGCGGCGAGCTCAGGCATTTGCGCCAGGGCATCGAGGTAGGCGCGTTCCAGGTCCTGGCGGCGGTAGTGGTTGAACAGCACGCGCTTGGCGATGGTGGTGAGGAAGGCGCGGGGCTCGATCAGCGTCGGTGTTTCGCGGGCGGTTAACACCCGGATAAACGTGTCCTGGGCCAGGTCGGCGGCACTTTGCGGGCAGCCAAGCTTGCGTCGCAACCAGCCGGTCAGCCAGTGGTGATGGTCGTGATACAGGACTTCGACGGTATTGGACGGCCGCAACGCGAACACTCCGGGAGCATCTGCATGCTTCAGGTAACGAGAATTGTTCGCATTGTAGGGGGCGAGATGGCATTCAGCAATCGACAGAAGACCGATAGCCGTTTTTATAGCCGCCACTCACTTGTGGGAGCTGGCTTGCCTGCGATGGCACATTCGATGTTCGTCGTTCTCTTTTGCTTATGAGAATATTTATCATTAGACTCGCATTCCTGATAAACCAGGCGCCAGTGGCATGAAAAGCAAAGCCTCACTTCCTCTTTCCTATCGACTCGGTGTGACGTCGCGGTTGCTGGCGGCTGTCGTCGGCGGCTATGGGTTGGCGTCCCTGGCCAGCGTGTGCCTGACCTTCTGGTTGCCGCTCTCGCGCGCCGATGCGGTGGTCAGCGGCATGCTCAGTTCCTTTGTGTTCTACCTGCTGGCGGTGATCTGGTGCTTTGTCTGCCGCAATGCGGCCCGCGCCTGGTTTGGCGTGCTGGTGCCCTGCGCGATATTGGCCACCCTGGCTGGCCTGGCCTATTGGATGGGGCGCCCATGAAAGAGGGTTTCCGTCAGGCAATGGCCTGGTTGCACACCTGGGCCGGGTTGATTTTCGGTTGGTTGCTGTTCGCGATTTTCCTCACCGGCACCCTGTCTTACTTCAAGGGCGAAATCACCCACTGGATGCAGCCGGAAGTGCCCGCCCATGCCGTGGACGATGCGCGCAGCGTGGCCGTGGCGCAGCGCTACCTGGAACAGCACGCCCCCACGGCGGCCCGTTGGTTTATCGGCTTGCCCGATAGCCGCGACCCCGGTTTATCGGTGATGTGGCAAGACAAGATCGACCCTGGCCGGCGCGGCAATTTCATCGAGAAAATGCTCGACCCGGTCTCCGGCGAACAACTCCAGGCCCGTGAAACCATGGGCGGCGAGTTCTTCTACCGGTTCCACTTCCAGTTGCAGATGCCCCATCCGTGGGGCCGCTGGTTGTCGACCATCGCGGCGATGGTGATGTTCGTCGCGCTGATCACCGGGATCATCACCCACAAGAAAATCTTCAAGGACTTCTTCACCTTCCGCCCGCGCAAGGGCCAGCGCTCCTGGCTCGATGGGCACAATGCGGTCGGCGTGCTGGTGTTGCCGTTCCACCTGATGATCACCTATAGCAGCCTGGTGATTTTCATGACCATGGTCATGCCCGCCAGCATCCTTGCGTCCTATGACGGCGACACTCGCGCCTTCTTCAATGAATTGTTCCCCGCCACCGACAACGCGCCGGCCCTCGGCCAGCCGGGCAAACTGCTGCCCTTGGCGCCGCTGGTGGAACAGGCGCGGGCGCAGTGGGGCGGTGGGCATGTGGGGCGACTGGCGGTGAACAACCCCGGCGATGTGAATGCCTCGGTCAACGTTTCGCGCGCCGGCTCTGACCGGGTGGTGCATGATTTCGGCAGCACCGTGTCCTTTAATGGCAACACGGGCGAACTGCTGCGGGTCAGTGCCGAGCAGTCGCTGCCGATGGCGATTGGGGGCAGCTTCTATGGCCTGCACATGGGGCATTTCGCCGGCCCGCTGCTGCGGTGGCTGTACTTTATCTGCGGCCTGGCGGGCACGGCGATGATTGGCACCGGCCTGGTGATCTGGCTGGGCAAGCGTCAACTCAAGCATGCCAAAGCTGCAGTGATGCCGTTTGAATTGCGCCTGGTGGAAGTGCTGAACCTGGCCAGTATGTCCGGGCTGGTCATCGCCATTGCTGTGTTTTTCTGGGCCAATCGCTTGCTGCCTGCGACCTTCGCCGAGCGTTCGGACTGGGAGGTGCAGAGCTTCTTTATCGCCTGGGGCCTGACCTTGCTCCATGCCATGCTGCGCCGTGGCCGCCGCGCCTGGGTCGAACAACTGGGCCTGGGCGCCGTGCTGTTCATGGCGGTGCCGCTGCTCAATGCGCTGACCACTTCCGAGCACCTGGGCGTGTCGCTGGCCAAGGGTGATTGGGCCATGGCCGGCTTTGACCTGACGTGCCTGGGCAGCGGCCTGTTCCTGGCCTGGGCTGCCTGGAAAATGCAGCACCGCAGCGCCGTGCAGCCCCGGGCCGAGCGTGCCCGGCCACTGACCCTCAAAGGCGAGGTGCACTGATGTTGCTGGCCTTGTTGCTGTGCTACGCAGGCTTTGTTGCGCTGTGCCTGTCCCTGGACCGTCACCACGGCGAGTTGCTGCACAGCAAACCTTCGCCACGGCGGCGTCTGGGGTTGCGCGTAGGCGGATGGCTGCTGTTGGCGCTGTCGATCTGGCCGGCGGTGCACATGGCGGGCTGGAGCCGGGGCCTGGTGGACTGGTGCGCGGTGCTGATGCTCAGCGGGCTGTTGCTGGTGTTGCTGTTGCCGTACCTGCCAAGGCTGGCCTTGATCCTCGCGGGCGTCGGCCTGCTGGCCAGCCCCGTTGCGGCTTTGGCGACCCTCTGAGCCCTGTCGATGATCAGCACACCGCCCGAACCCCAGGATCACCCCCACGTAGAATCGTCGGGCGGGCGCGCACATTTCCTGCAGGTATTTTTGTCCCAGCGCTCACAGATGGAGGCGTTGGTCAGCCGCCGCGTAGGTTGTCGGGCGACGGCTGCGGACCTGGTGCAGGACTTGTTCCTGCGCTTCTGGCGCCGGCCCCTGGTGCAGGTCGAAGAACTCAGCACCTACCTGCTGCGCTGCGCCGGGAATATCGCCATCGATCACTTGCGCAGCGAAGGTGCGCGGGTGCGCGGCAATGAAAGCTGGTTGCCGGAACAGCAGGATCATCACAGCTGCGAGCCCCAGGCCGCGCTGGAAGCGGGCAACGACCTGCGCCATGTGGAAGCGGCGCTGCGCAGTTTGCCGGAGCGTACGCGGCAGATCTTTTTGCTCAACCGCATCCACGGGCGCAAATACGCAGAAATCGCCAAGGCCATGGGCCTGTCCCAAAGTGCCGTGGAAAAACATATGATGCGCGCCCTCGAAGCCTGCAAAGCCAGCCTTCGTGAAACCCCACCACCACGCTCGCCAGGGAAAGCACCGTGAACGTCACCCCGACGCCCGCCCAGGAACAGGCCGCCCTGGCCTGGCTCAGCCTGCTGCACGATGCACCGAGCAGTGGCGACCAGGCCACCTTCAGCCGCTGGCTGCGCGCCGACCCGGCCCATGTCGAGGCGTATGCCCAGGCCCAGGTGTTGTGGGAATTGAGCGAAGTGCCGGCGAGCACCCTGGCCGATGAAGACGCCTTGGCCCTGCAGCGTTACCTCAAAGCCATGGACGGCGCGAAACCCGCCCGTGTGCGCCGCTGGTCTGCGGCACTGGCGATAGCGGCTTGCCTGGTGTTGATAGTGTCGATGGGCGCCGGTTGGCAGCCGCAGCGCTGGGCCGATGATCTGGGTGCCGATTACGTCAGCGCGCCGGGTGAAGTCAAAACCGTGACCCTGGCCGATCAAAGCCAAGTCACCCTGGATGCCGACAGCGCGATTGCCGTGGATTTCAGCCACGGTGAGCGGCATATCCAACTGCGCCGTGGCGCCGGTTTTTTCAATGTGGCCCACACCGGGCAAGCCTTTGTGGTGCACGCCGACAGCGGCGAAGTGCGGGTGCTCGGCACGCAGTTTGAAGTGCGCCTGCAACCGGCGGGCGCCCAGGTGACGGTGTTGTCGGGGCGAGTGGGGGTGACGCCTTCTGCCCAGGGTACTCAGCAGATTCTGACGGCTGGTCAGCAAGTGGCCTACGCCGAGGGTGTGGCTGATGAGCGGCATGCGGTGGACAGTGAATCACGCCTGGGCTGGCGCGCCGGCTGGCTCAACTACTACAAGGCCCCATTGGCCGACGTGATCAAGGACCTTGGCCGTTACTACCCCGGCCGCATCCTGCTGCTCAACGACGAACTCGGCGCCCGCCGGGTCAGCGGCAGCTTCCCGAGCAAGGACCCCGAGGCGGTGCTCAATGCATTGCAAGCAGTGCTGGGTTTTGAGCAGCACAGCGTGCTGGGCCGGCTGATCGTCGTTCGCTAAAAACTATCCACACCCCTGGCAAGCCAGCTCCCACAGGGAATGGGGTGGGGCAAAAAACAAGAACAAAGGCTGAGGGTGAAATTATTTTCAATTTCGCCTGAGGTAAAACCCCACGCCATTCGTGTAGTGCTTGAAACTGCGATCAATTCGCATTAACAGCGTTATCTACACGGGTTCTCCAGCATGAAGTCCAGGGCAAAGTCGGTGGCAGGCGGTTCGGTTAAACAGTGGCTGGGAGCCTCCCTTCTGGCCGCTTCAGGTCTGGCAGTATGGCCTCTGAGCCTGGCGCAGGCGGCGGATGCGCAACAGCAAAGCACGGTCTTCAACTTCGCACTCCAGGCCAAACCGTTGCCCCAGGCACTGAGCGATTTCAGTCGCGTGACCGGCATCAGTGTGGTCTACACCGACGAAGCGCCCTACAACCTCAATGCCCCGGCCGTCACAGGGCAGATGAGTGCGGCCCAGGCCCTGCAGCGCTTGCTGGGCAGTTCCGGCTTGACCTTCCGCCAGATCGACGCGCGCACCCTGGCCCTGGAACCGCTGCCGACCGAAGGCGCGGTCAACCTCGGCGCCACGACCATCAGTGGCGTGAACCCACAGCAAGCCACCAGCTACCAGCCACCGCCCACCAGTTCGGTGATGCGCTCCCAGGGCTTGCTGCTGGAAACCCCGCAAACCGTGAACATGGTGCCGGCCCAGGTGATGCGCGACCAGGTGCCGCGCAACCTCGACGATGCATTGGCCAATATCAGCGGCATCACCCAGGCCAACACCTTGGGCAGTACCCAGGATGCGGTGATGCTGCGGGGCTTTGGTGACAACCGCAATGGCTCGGTCATGCGCGACGGCATGCCAGTGGTGCAGGGCCGGGCGCTGAACGAAACCGCCGAGCGCGTCGAAGTGCTCAAGGGTCCGGCGTCGTTGCTGTATGGCATCCAGGACCCGGGCGGCGTGATCAATATCGTCAGCAAGAAACCCGAGCTGACCCAATCCACCGCTCTTACTGTGCGCGGTTCGAGCTATGGCAGCGGCAAGAACGGCAGCGGTGGCAACCTCGATACCACAGGCCCGATCGGCGACAGCGGCCTGGCTTACCGCTTGATCGTCGATCATCAGGACGAAGACTACTGGCGCAACTTTGGCACCTATCGCGAAAGCCTGATCGCACCGTCCCTGGCCTGGTACGGCGACACCACCCAAGTGTTGCTGGCCTACGAGCACCGCGAATTCCTCTCGCCATTCGACCGTGGCACCGCCATCGACCCCAAGACCAATCACCCGCTGGACATCCCCGCCACGCGCCGCCTGGACGAGCCGTTCAACAATATGGAAGGCCGCTCCGACCTGTATCGCTTTGCGGTCGACCACGATCTGAATGACGACTGGAAGGCCCATTTCGGCTACAGCTGGAACCGCGAAACCTACGACGCCAGCCAGGTGCGCGTGACCAAGGTCAACGCCAATGGCACCCTGAACCGCAACATGGACGGCACCCAGGGCGCGTTGACCACCGACCGCTTCACCACCGTCAGCCTCGAAGGCAAGGTGGACGTGGCCGGCATGCGCCATGACCTGGTGTTTGGCCTGGATGACGAATACCGCAAGATCTACCGTGCCGACCTGATCCGCCAGGCCAGCCGCAGCGTGTTCAACTACAACGATCCGGTGTATGGCCGCGAAGTGGCGGGCACTACGGTCAGCGCGCCGGACAGCAACCAGACCGATCTGCTACGCAGCGACTCGGTGTTTTTCCAGGACGCCATCCACCTTAGCGACCAGTGGATCCTGGTCGGTGGCGCACGCTTCCAGGAGTACGACCAGTACGCCGGCAAAGGCCGCCCGTTTACGGCCAACACCGACAGCAATGGCCAGAAGTGGGTGCCCCGCGCCGGTCTGGTGTACCGCTATACCGATGCGCTGTCGTTCTATGGCAGCTACACCGAATCGTTCAAACCCAACTCCACCATTGCGCCGCTCAACAACAAGATGGTGATCGACGGCAGCATCGCCCCGGAACAGTCCAAGTCCTGGGAGCTGGGAGCCAAACTCGATATGCCGGGGCGTATCACCGCTAACGTGGCCTTGTTTGATATCCACAAGCGCAACGTGCTGGTGTCGATCACCGAGGGCGCGACCTCGATCTACAGCGTCGCCGGCAAGGTACGTTCCCGTGGCCTGGAAATGGACCTGAGCGGGCAATTGACCGAGCAGTGGAGCCTGATCGGCAGCTATGCCTACACCGATGCCGAAGTCACCGAAGACCCGACCTACAAAGGCAAGGGCCTGCAAAACGTGGCGAAGAATTCCGGTTCTGTTTCAGCCGTGTACGACTTCGGCACTATCGTGGGTGGCGACCAACTGCGCGTCGGTGCCGGTGCGCGTTATGTCGGCGAGCGTGCCGGCGATGCTCTCAACAGCTTCGACCTGCCGGGCTACACCGTGGCGGATGCGTTTGCCACCTATGACACCAAGGTCGACGGGCAGAAGGTCAAGTTCCAGCTCAACGTGAAGAACCTGTTTGATCGTACTTACTACACCTCGGCCGTCAGCCGTTTGTTTGTGTCCATGGGCGATGCGCGCCAAGTGTCGTTGTCCAGCACCCTGGAGTTCTGATCATTGGCGATGACGCTGGCGGCGTGAGCTGCTAGCGTTGCGCTCTTTGATGATTGCCGGGACGGTTTGATGCAGTTGGGACGATGGATACACACCAGTGCCATGCTGGTGGCCGTGAGCCTGTTGTTGGGTGGCTGTGCCACGTCTTCGACAACCAGCGAACAGGCGCTGGACCAATTGCTGGCCGATCCGGCGCTGGCCGGTGCCAGCGTTTCCTTGATGGTGCGCGATGCCCGCAGCGGCAACACGCTGTACCAGCACAACCCACGCACGCGGCTGGTGCCGGCTTCCAGCATGAAACTGCTGACCACGGCGGCGGCCATGGATGTGCTGGGCCCGCAGTATCGGTTTTCTACGCAGTTGCTGAGTAATGGCAGCCAACAAGGCGCCCGCCTGATGGGCAATCTGTACCTGCGCGGCCTGGGCGACCCGACGATCCAGTGGGCCGATTACCAGGCGCTGGCGGCGAGCCTGGCCGGGCAGGGCATCCAGCTGATCCAGGGCGATTTGGTGTTCGATGACACTTGGTTCGACGCCGAACGCCTGGGTGTGGATTGGGCCCATGACGACGAAGACAAGTATTACGGCGCGCAGATTTCCGCGCTGACAGTGTCACCCAATTCTGATTTTGATGCGGGCACCTTGATCGTCACGGCCAAGGCGCCCGTGGCGGTCGGCCAACCGCTGAGTGTCACCCTCAGCCCACCTACCGATTATGTGCAACTGAGCAATCTGGCCGTCAGTGGCCCGGGCAACAGCTATGGGCTCAATCGCCAGCATGGCAGCAACCTGCTGCGCCTCAGTGGCACCCTCAAGCCGGGGACGCAAAGCCGGCAATGGGTCAGCGTGTGGGAGCCGACGCAACTGGTGGCCAATCTGTTTACCCAGGCCCTGGCGGAGCAGGGGATCAGCGTACAGGGCCGGCGCGTGATCGGTGGTGTGAGCCCGGCGACCGCTACTGTGTTGGCGACACACCAGTCGGCACCGTTGCAGGAGCTGATCAGGCCGCTGCTCAAACTGTCCAACAACAGCATGGCCGAAGCGCTGCTCAAGGCCATGGGGCGTCAACAGGCGAATGCCGGCACGGCGGCGGCAGGTGTGGCAGCGGTTGCGGATTTTCTGCGCCGCCAAGGCCTGGACCCGGCAACGCTGAACCAGGTGGATGGCTCGGGGTTGTCGCGACGTAACCTGGTGTCGGCGCAGAACTTCACCGACCTGCTGCTGGCCATGGGCAAGCAGCCGTGGTTCAACGCCTGGTACGACGCGTTGCCCAGCGCCGGCAACCCGGATCGCCTGAGTGGCGGCAGCCTGCGTTACCGCCTGCGCGGGACAGCGGCGCAAAACAACCTGCAGGCCAAGACGGGCTCGATGGGTGGGGTGTCGTCGTTGACGGGCTACATCACCGACGCGGGTGGGCGGCGGTTGGTGTTTTCGATGCTGACCAATAACTACGTGGTGCAGGGCAGCCGGATCAAGGCTGTGGAAGACCGTGTGGCAACAGCCCTGTGTAGGAGCGAGCTTGCTCGCGAAGGTCGTTAACGATAACGCGGGGAACCTGACGCCCCGCATTGGCCTCAGGTTTTTCGCGAGCAAGCTCGCTCCTACAGTGGGCGGGGTTGGAACGTATGCCTGTATTTTGTAGGAGCGAGCTTGCTCGCGAAGGTCGTTAACGATAACGCGGGGCACCTGACTACCCGCGTTGCTCTCAGGTTTTTCGCGAGCAAGCTCGCTCCTACAGTGGGCGGGGTTGGAACGCTTGCCGGTATTCACCTGGTGTCGCTCCCATCGCTTGGCGAAAGCGGTTGGTAAAGTGGCTGGCGCTGGAAAACCCACACGCCAGGGCAATCTCCCCCAACGGTAGTGACCCGCCGCGCAACATGGCCTGGGCCCGCACCATGCGGCGGGCCAGCACATATTGGTGAGGCGGCAGGCCAAAGCTTGTGCGAAACATCCGCGCAAAGTGGTACTCCGACAACGCACACAACCCCGCCAATTGCCCCAGGCTGAGCGGCTCGGCCAGTTGCTGTTCGATGTACTCCACCAACTGCCGGCGTTGGTGTGCCGCCAATCCGCCCTTGAGCCGCAAACCTTCACGCAGGCCGACCTGGCTGAGCAGAGTGTGGCTGAGCATTTCATGGGCCAGGCTACTGGTCAGCAGGCGTTCGGCGGGCTCCTGCCAGTTCAGGCTGATCAATTGGTGAAAACGCCCGGCCTGCTGCGGGTCTTCCAGGAACGTGCTTTCACGCAGTTGCAACGCCCGAGGTTCGCGGTCCAGCAGGGTGACGCAACCCAGGGCAAATTGCTCCGGGCTGAAGTACACGTGGGCCAGGCGGATTTCGCCGTTGATCACCCAGGCCGACTGATGCTCGGCGGGCAGGATGCACAATTTGTCGGGGCCGCCCTTGGTGCCGGGCTGGCCACGGCGAAATGTCTCGGTGCCACCGCCGACATAGCAAGACAAGGTGTGATGGCTGGGTGCCTCGTAGTCCTGGGAATCGTGGTGGTTACTCCATAAAGCTGCAGACAAGCCGTCACCAAGCTCGGCACTCAGCTCAAGGCGAGCGTTGGGCGAGCTGTTCAGGGCTTTGAAGACTTGTAGGTTTTCCAGTGCAGACATGGGGTTCTCTCCGACGCCTTGCATCCTACTCCCGGCGGCTGGTGCTGTGATCCCTCGGCCCGACAAAAGCGCAAGAATCTGCAAGTGCCGGGCAACCCGTCGGGGTGAAACTGTGGCTCAACCACTGGAGTGCGCCATGAACCTATCCCTGTACTTACTGACCGTGCTGATCTGGGGCACGACCTGGATCGCCCTCAAATGGCAGCTGGGCGTGGTGGAGATTGCGGCATCCATCGTCTATCGCTTCGGCCTCGCGGCACTGGTGCTGTTTGTGTTGTTGCTGCTCAGTCGCAAGTTACAGGTGATGAACCGCCGTGGGCACCTGATCTGCCTGGCCCAGGGCTTATGCCTGTTTTGCGTGAACTTCATGTGCTTCCTCACCGCCAGCCAGTGGATCCCCAGTGGCCTGGTGGCTGTGGTGTTCTCCACCGCGACGCTGTGGAATGCGTTGAATGCCCGAGTGTTCTTCGGCCAGAAAGTCGCGCGCAATGTTCTGTTGGGCGGCGGCCTGGGCTTGATGGGCCTGGGTTTGCTGTTCTGGCCGGAACTGGCCGGGCATAGCGCCAGCCCCGAGACGCTGATGGGCCTGGGCCTGGCACTGTTGGGCACCCTGTGTTTTTCGGCGGGCAATATGCTGTCGAGCCTGCAACAGAAAGCCGGACTCAAGCCGTTGACCACCAACGCCTGGGGGATGGCTTACGGTGCCTCGATGCTGGCCCTTTATTGCGTGGTCCAGGGCATTCCGTTCGGTATGGAATGGAACACCCGCTACATCGGCTCGTTGCTGTACCTGGTGATTCCGGGCTCGGTGATCGGCTTCACCGCCTATCTGACCCTGGTCGGCCGCATGGGCCCGGAGCGAGCGGCGTATTGCACGGTGTTGTTCCCGGTGGTGGCGCTGAACGTCTCGGCGCTGCTCGAAGGCTACCAGTGGACCGCCCCCGCGCTGGGTGGGTTGGTGCTGGTGATGCTGGGGAATGTGTTGGTGTTTCGTAAGCCCCGGGCGATTACGCCTGTGAGTCCGCTGTTGGAGCCGAAGCAAATCTGATGTGGGAGCAGGCAAGCCAGCTCCCACAGTTTGATCGGCGCTACTTCAGGCCCAGGCGCTTGGCCATGCGCCCCAGGTTGGCGCGGTCCAGGCCCAGTTCGCGGGCGGCGCTGGCCCAGTTGTGCTGATGGCGTTCCAGGCAGGCGCTGATGACTTGTCTTTGGTAATGCTCGGTGGCCTGGCGCAGGTCGCCGTTCACCAGCGCAAGCTCGGCGGGCTCTTCTATCAAGGGGGCAGACTCATTGGGCAAGTCCAGGTCCTTGGCGCTGAGGCTGAGGATCTTCGGTCGTTCCCGACAATTGCCCAGGGCCTTCAGCGCGCTGCGGCCAATCAAGTGTTCCAGCTCCCGCACATTCCCGGGCCAGCCATAAGCCAGCAATGCCGCCTGGGCATCACTGGTCAGGCGCAGGCTGCCCAGGCCCATGCGTGAGCGGTTCTGCTCAAGGAAAAACCCTGCCAGCAGCAATACATCGCGCCCGCGCTCACGCAAGGCCGGGACTTGCAGCGGGTACACACTCAAGCGGTGATAGAAGTCGGCGCGGTAGCGGCCGTTGCGCACTTCTTCGGCCAAGTCACGGTTGGTGGCGGCGATCAGGCGCACGTCCACTTGGTGCTCCTTATCCGAACCCAGTCGCTGCAACTGCCCGCTTTGCAACACCCGCAATAGCTTGGCCTGGACCGTCAGCGACAACTCACCCACTTCATCGAGGAACAAGGTGCCGCCATTGGCCAGTTCGAACTTGCCCCGCCGTTCGTTCAGCGCGCCGGTGAACGCGCCGCGAACGTGGCCGAACAGTTCGCTCTCCACCAGGGTCTCTGGCAGCGCTGCACAGTTGAGGCTGATCAGCGGTTTCTCCGAACGGGGCGAGGCTGCGTGAATGGCCTGGGCCACCAACTCCTTGCCGACCCCTGTTTCGCCGGTGATCAACACGGTCAGGTCGCTGCCGCCCACCAGCTTGATTTCTTCCACCAGGCGTTTGTGGGTCTTGCTTTGGCCGATCATTTCCTTGTGCTGCTGGCCGCTGGCCTGGCGATAGATTTCTGCACGCTGGTGTTCGTCCTCGGCGCGCAGGGCCAGGTGTTCCATGCGTTCGGCGACATTGACCGTGGCGGCGGCGAGGCTGGCAAACGCGTGCAAGGCGTCCAGTTCGACACGTTCGAAGCGTTCGGTGTCGAGGGCATCCAGGGTCAGCAGACCCCAGGGATGGTCGTCGACAAACAGCGGGCAGCCCATGCAGTCGTGCACTTCCAGATGCCCATGCAGGCCATCGACCAGGCCGTCGTAGGGGTCGGGCAGTTCGCTGTCACTATCAAAGCGGGTGGGGCCGGGGCTGCTCAGCAGCACGGCAAAGCGCGGATGTTCGCTGATCTTGAAGCGTCGGCCCAAGGTGTCCGGGCTCAGACCGTCCACGGCCAGCGGCACCAGCCATTCACCGTCCAGGCGCAACAGCGCGGCGGCATCGCAGGGCAGCAGGGTGCGCATGGCTTGCAGCAGGCGTCGGTAGCGCTCGCCTTCCGGCAGTTCGCGGGACAGGTCGGCTACCAATGGCAGCAGGGTGGTGAGCAGGGAGTGTGCAGTCATAATGACTCCTTGTAGTCCGAATGACTATAAAGTGCGTGAAGTCATATTGACTACATATAAATTAAATCTTTGATAAATAAGGAATTATTAGTTGGCACGAATGCTGAGTATCACAAGGCAATCATTCAGAAGCCTAAAAGGCTCAGGAGTCTCCCCATGCTTAGCGTTCAAGACCGTGCCATCGTCAAATCTACTGTGCCGCTGCTCGAAAGCGGTGGTGAAGCCCTGATCACCCACTTCTACCGCATGATGCTGTCCGAGTACCCCGAAGTGCGCCCGCTGTTCAACCAGGCCCACCAGGCCAGCGGCGACCAGCCTCGCGCCTTGGCCAATGGTGTGCTGATGTACGCGCGGCACATCGACCAGTTGGACCAGTTGGGCGATCTGGTGGCCAAGATCATCAATAAGCACGTGGCCCTGCAAATCCTGCCGGAGCATTACCCGATTGTCGGCAACTGCCTGCTGCGGGCGATTTCCGAGGTGTTGGGTGATGAAATCGCCACCCCTGAAGTGATGAGTGCATGGGGCGCAGCCTACGGGCAACTGGCCGATATCCTGATCGGCGCAGAGAGTGCCATCTACGACGAAAAAGCCCAGGCCGTTGGCGGCTGGCGCGGGGCGCGCCCGTTTTTGCTGGTCAAGCGGGTGGAGGAGAGCAGTGAAATCATCTCCTTGTACTTTGCCCCGGTGGACAACGGCCCGATCCTCGCCGCCGAGCCCGGCCAGTACATCGGCCTGAAGCTGATCCTCGATGGCGAAGAAGTGCGCCGCAACTATTCATTGTCGGCGCGTACCGACGCGGGCCTGTACCGCATCAGCGTCAAGCGCGAAGCGGGCGGGCGCGTGTCCAATTACCTGCATGACCAGATGCACGTGGGGGCGACCATCGACCTGTTCCCGCCATCGGGGGAGTTCACGCTGGTGGACAGCGACAAACCCCTGGTGCTGATCAGTGGCGGTGTGGGCATCACGCCAACCCTGCCGATGCTGGAAGCGGCGTTGGCGACCGAGCGCCCGGTGCATTTTATCCACTGCGCGCGCAATGGTGGCGTGCATGCGTTTCGCGACTGGGTCGATGCCCTGGCCGCGCATCACCCGCAACTGCAGCGCTTCTACTGCTACGCCGAAGACGACGGCATCAGCCCGGCGGCGGACAAACTCGGCATGCTGACCCAGGAGCAGCTGGCGGCGTGGTTGCCTGAGGAGCGTGATGTGGATGCCTACTTCCTTGGGCCCAAAGGGTTTATGAGTGCGATCAAACGTCACCTCAAGGCTTTAGGTGTGCCTGAAAAGCAGAGCCGGTATGAGTTCTTCGGGCCGGCGGCGGCGCTGGAATAAGCGGCCGCTCTTCAACACCGCATTGGCCTCTTCGCGAGCAAGCCCGCTCCCACATTTGATCTGTGAATACATTCAAATGTGGGAGCGGGCTTGCTCGCGAAGAGGCCCGAAAGACCACCACATTAATGTGCCGTTAACCCGTTTTGCCTACCCTCCCGCTGCCTACTGCTAAATTTTCACCTCCTGCGTGTAAACTTGCGGCCATTGGCACACCCATCATTAGGCAAAGGGAAACGGGGATGATTGACGAAATGCGGTTAGCGCGTGAGCGGCGCTTTTTGGTGTTGCTGGGGATTATCTGCCTGGCGCTGATCGGTGGCGCGCTCTATATGCAGATAGTGCTGGGTGAAGCGCCATGCCCACTGTGCATCCTGCAGCGTTATGCCTTGTTGCTGATTGCGCTCTTTGCCTTTATTGGCGCGGCGATGCGCACCCAGCGCAGTGTCACGGTCTTTGAAGTGCTGGTGGTGCTCAGCGCCCTCGGTGGTGTCGCTGCCGCCGGGCACCATGTGTATACCCAGTTCTATCCGGCCATCAGTTGCGGTGTCGATGTACTGCAGCCGATTGTCGATGACTTGCCCCTGGCGAAGATCTTCCCCCTGGGCTTCCAGGTCGATGGTTTCTGCAGCACGCCGTACCCGCCGGTACTGGGCTTGTCCCTGGCCCAGTGGGCGCTGGTGGCGTTCGTGTTAACGGCGATCCTGGTGCCCCTGGGCATTTACCGCAATCGCAAGCACAGGGCTTAAATCGTCCTACAAAAAGCCCCGGTCCTGCTGATGCAGGCCGGGGCTTTTCTGTGTGCGGGCATTTTGTGAATGAACCGTGACGCTGGACAAGATTGGCGGTGCGCGAAGTGCGACACGTTGTCACAGTGAAGGTGCCGCAGGAGGTTTCCTACCCCTGGTTTTAACGGTTAATCCCCCCGCCAGCAGTTGCTTTTACCTGTCACTTTCTGCTTGTGGCCGAGCCGCGAACGGCGTGCGTTACAGAACTTGCGGGGATCTACCAATGCCTTGTTTTTAGCGGGCTTGCCTGGGGTTTGGTGACCCGGGAAGGACCCCTTGGGTGCGACACAATGGGCAATAACACGGCATTTTTTGTGGTTTTTGTTGAGAATCAAACGCGATACGATCCCGAACCTTTGCAACAATGGCGCAGGATTATTGCTGGAATCGATAAAAATTATTTCTTTATAAGTCATGGTTTATACATCGCTAGCTAACTACAATCGCCCGCACTGAGTGTCCGGTGCTGCTCAACCCTGAGCAAATAGGGCGGTCGAGAGGCGAAAACATTGCTTCATGCGACCCCAGGTGCCGGCAGCCTTTCAACTATCCGCACCAAATGGAATTGGTCTGTAACAAGGCCTTTGACCAACGAAATCGAATAAGAAATCACCGCCAGACCTGGACGTGTCGATCAGCGCATGAAGCGCCGGGCAGGCCCTTATTCAATCGAAGAGAAATGCCAACCCTTGGCAGGGTGAAGTGTTGGCGATCAAAACCCAACTGCATTGCGCAAGCTGCTTTAGAGGTCGTGAGATGAGTAAAAACAGGTACACCCGATTACTAGGCATAGTGCCGCTTTTCGGCATGTTATTGCTGGGAGGCTGCAACTGGACGCTGCTCGACCCTGTGGGTCAGGTCGGCGTGGAGCAACGTAACCTGATCATCACTGCAACCTTGCTGATGCTGTTGGTCGTGGTGCCGGTCATCGTGATGACCTTCGCGTTCGCCTGGAAATACCGCGCGTCCAACACCAAGGCCACCTACGCGCCGAAGTGGTCGCACTCCACCAAGATCGAGATCGCGGTGTGGCTGGTCCCTGTACTCATCATCATCGCCCTGGGTTACATCACCTATAAGTCGACCCACGAGCTGGACCCTTACCGTCCGCTGGAATCCGACGTGCCGCCAATCACTATCGAAGTGGTCGCGCTGGACTGGAAGTGGCTGTTCATCTATCCCGAGCAAGGGATCGCCACCGTCAACAAGATCGTGTTCCCGGCCAACACCCCGATCAACTTCAAAGTGACCTCGGATGCGGTGATGAACTCGTTCTTCATCCCGGGCCTGGGTGGCCAGATCTACGCGATGGCGGGCATGCAGACCAAGCTGCACCTGATTGCCAACCAGAACGCCGAGCTCGACGGTATCTCCGCCAACTACAGCGGCGCGGGCTTTACCGGCATGAAATTCAAAGCAATCGCCACCTCCCAGGAAGACTTCAACGCCTGGGTACAAGAAGCCAAGAGCTCACCAAAACAGCTTGAAAAAGCTGAATACGAAGCCCTTGCCAAGCCAAGCCAGAACAACCCTGTAGAGCTGTACTCCTCGTACACGCCGGACCTGTTTCAGAAAATCATCGATAAGTATGAAGGGATGAAGCCAGGCAAGCCGGTCAAGCACGAGAAGAAAGAAGTGGCTGCTGTGGAAGGGACGGACGCAAATTCGCATTCAGCTGCCGGGGCAGAGGAGTAAACGATGTTTGGTAAATTAAGTTGGGAAGCGGTCCCATTCCACGAGCCGATCGTGATGGTGACCATCGCCATGATCGCGCTGGGTGGCCTGGCGCTGTTTGCGGCAATCACCTACTTCAAGAAGTGGACCTACTTGTGGACCGAGTGGCTGACGTCGGTCGACCACAAGAAAATCGGCGTGATGTACATCATCGTCGCCATGGTCATGCTGCTGCGCGGTTTTGCCGACGCCATCATGATGCGGACCCAGTTGGCCATGGCCACCGAAGGTTCGCCTGGCTACCTGCCGCCTGAACACTATGACCAGATCTTCACCGCCCACGGTGTGATCATGATCATCTTCATGGCGATGCCTTTCTTCACCGGCCTGATGAACCTGGCAGTGCCGCTGCAGATCGGTGCGCGTGACGTTGCGTTCCCGTTCCTCAACTCCCTGAGCTTCTGGCTGCTGGTTTCCGGCGTCGTGCTGATCAACCTGTCCCTGGGCGTCGGCGAATTCGCCAAGACCGGTTGGGTTGCCTATCCGCCGTTGTCGGGGCTGCAATACAGTCCGGGCGTGGGGATGGATTACTACATCTGGGCGCTACAGCTATCCGGGTTGGGTACGACGCTAACGGGGGTCAACTTCCTGGCCACCGTGCTGAAAATGCGTACCCCAGGCATGAAACTGATGGACATGCCGATCTTCACCTGGACCTGCACCTGGGCCAACGTCCTGATCGTGGCTTCGTTCCCGATCCTGACCGCTACCCTGGCGCTGCTGACGCTTGACCGTTACATGGATTTCCACATCTTCACCAATGAACTTGGTGGCAATCCAATGATGTACGTGAACCTGTTCTGGGCATGGGGTCACCCTGAGGTGTACATCCTGATCCTGCCAGCGTTCGGTATCTTCTCCGAAGTGATCTCGACCTTTACCGGCAAGCGCCTGTTTGGTCACCACTCGATGGTCTACGCTTCCGGCGCGATCTCGGTGTTGGGCTTCATGGTTTGGCTGCACCACTTCTTCACCATGGGCTCGGGGGCCAGCGTCAACGCCTTCTTCGGCCTGGCGACGATGCTGATTTCGATCCCGACGGGGGTGAAGCTATTCAACTGGCTGTTCACCATCTACCACGGCCGTCTGCGCTTCACCAGCCAGGTTCTGTGGACCCTGGGCTTCATGGTGACTTTCGCCATCGGCGGCATGACCGGCGTACTGCTGGCCATCCCGGGTGCTGACTTCGTACTGCACAACAGCCTGTTCGTGATCGCTCACTTCCATAACGTGATCATCGGTGGTGCGGTATTCGGCTACATCGCTGGTTTCAGCTTCTACTTCCCGAAAGCGTTCGGCTTCAAGCTGCACGAAGGCTGGGGCAAGGCTGCATTCTGGTTCTGGATCACCGGCTTCTTCGTCGCCTTCATGCCGCTCTATGCACTGGGCTTCATGGGTATGACTCGTCGTCTGAACGCCACTACCAACCCTGAGTGGGTGCCGTACCTGTACGTCGCCATGTTCGGTGCGGTGATGATCGCTGTCGGTATCGCCTGCCAGTTGATCCAGCTGTACGTGAGTATCCGTGACCGCAAGCAAAACGCCTGCGACTCCGGCGATCCATGGAATGCACACACCCTGGAATGGTCGACCTCGTCGCCACCGCCGTTCTACAACTTCGCCGTGCTGCCTAAGGCCGAGACCATCGACCCGTTCACCGAAGCCAAGGAAAACGGTACGGCGTATCAGCGTCCTGTGCGCTACTCGCCGATCCACATGCCGAACAACACCGCCACTGGCGTGGTGATGGGCGCGCTGTTGACGGTCTTCGGTTTCGCGATGATCTGGCACATCTGGTGGCTGGCTATCGCAAGCCTGGCTGGCACCGTGATCTATTTCGTGATCCACGCGGCTCGTGATGATCAAGGCTACATGGTGCCGGTCGACGTGATCGAGCGCATCGAAGCCGAGCAGCACGCTCGCCTGGTAGCCGAGAAGAAGATTCCGGCCAACCGTGTTGAAACCTCGTTGGAACAGGCTTAAACCATGTCGAACTTAGTGACCAATGCTGGACACGCCCATGTCGATGACCATGGGCACGATGATCACCACGACGCGGGCGAGATGACCGTATACGGTTTCTGGCTCTACCTGATGACCGACTGCATCCTGTTTGCATCGATCTTTGCGGTATACGCGGTACTGGTAAACAACGTAGCGGGTGGCCCGTCGGGCCACGACATCTTCGAGCTGAATTACGTACTGGGCGAAACCGCCTTGCTGCTGTTCAGCTCGATCACCTACGGCTTCGCCATGCTGGCGTTCTTCCGTGGCAACAAGGCAGGCGTGCTCAAGTGGCTGGGCCTGACCTTCCTGCTCGGCCTTGGCTTTATCGCCATGGAGATCAACGAGTTCCACCTGCTGATCTCCGAAGGCTACGGGCCTAGCCGTTCCGGCTTCCTGTCGGCGTTCTTCACCCTGGTCGGTACCCACGGTCTGCACGTAACCGCCGGTCTGATCTGGATGGCGATCATGATGTACCAGGTCAACAAGCATGGCCTGACGTCGACCAACAAGACCCGCCTGAGCTGCCTGAGCCTGTTCTGGCACTTCCTGGACGTGGTCTGGATCTGCGTCTTCACCGTTGTCTACTTGATGGGGACTCTGTAATGGCTAATGCACACTCCCATGACAGCCATGATGCGAGCCACGGCAGCGTAAAGTCTTACGCTATCGGCTTCATCCTGTCGGTGATCCTGACGATCATCCCGTTCGGCCTGGTGATGTACCCAACCCTGCCGAAAGCCACCACATTGGCAATCGTGCTGTTGTTTGCGGTGATCCAGGTGGTTGTCCACCTGTATTACTTCCTGCACCTGGATCGCTCCCAGGCCCAGCGCAACAACGTGATTGCGTTTGTGTTCACGGCCATTGTGATCCTGCTGCTGGTTGGCCTGTCGTTGTGGATCATGTTCAGCATCCACACCTACATGATGGCGAAGTGAGGTAAGACCCGATGTCGCTTAAGCACTTTATCCAAATCACCAAACCGGGGATCATTTTCGGTAACGTGCTTTCTGTGGCAGGCGGTTTCTTCCTGGCCTCCAAGGGGCATGTCGATCTGGCCATCTTCCTGGCGGCAATGATCGGCACTTCCCTTGTTGTGGCCTCCGGTTGCGTGTTCAACAACTGCATCGACCGTGACATCGATATCAAGATGGAGCGCACCAAGAATCGCGTGCTGGTCCAGGGCCTTATCTCCCTGAAACTGGCACTGATCTTCGCGACCGTCCTCGGTGTTGCCGGCGTGGCGTTGCTGTACACGGTGGCCAATCCGCTGGCGGCGTTGTTTGCCGTGATCGGCTTTGTCATCTACGTCGGCCTCTACAGCCTGTACCTCAAGCGCAAGTCGGTTCACGGCACGCTGGTGGGCAGTCTGTCGGGGGCGATGCCGCCGGTGATTGGTTACGTGGCTGTGACCAATAGCTTCGACATGGCCGCGCTGGTGCTACTGGTGATGTTCAGCCTGTGGCAGATGCCGCACTCCTACGCCATTGCGATCTTCCGTTTCAACGACTACCTGGCGGCTTCGATTCCGGTATTGCCGGTCAAGCGCGGCATCCAGGTGGCGAAGAAACACATCCTGCTCTACATCCTGGCCTTCCTCGTGGCGACCTTGATGTTGACCTTCAGTGGCTACGCCGGCATGAGCTACCTCGCCGTCGCCGCGGCCATGGGCATGTACTGGTTGTACATGGCCTGGACCGGCTACAAGGCGGTGGATGACACCGTCTGGGCGCGCAAGTTGTTCGTCTTCTCGATCTTCACCATCACCGCCTTGAGCGTGATGATGTCCCTGGATTTCCAGGTGCCGAAAGAGTTGCTGCTGACTTACGCCCACTGAGTTGGGATGCAATGAAAAGCCCCGCCTTCGAGAGAAGAGCGGGGCTTTTTATTGAACTCTGAAAGTACCGCAGAACCCCTGTGGGAGCGGGCTTGCTCGCGAAAGCGGTGTATCAATCAACAAATAAAGTGACTGACACTGCGCATTCGCGAGCAAGCCCGCTCCCACATTAGAGAGGTGGTGCGGCGGCTTATTGCTGGGCGATGCTGTAACCGTCAAACGCCGTCTGCTGTTGCAGCGCGCTGACGATGCTCTTGCGGGTCAGTGGCTGCTCGGCACCGGAGTTATCCACAAAGGTTTCGCTCTCAAGCTCGGCCTCATCGCCTTCACCCACAAAGCTGAAACCGAGGAATTCCAGCGCCTCGCGGTCAACATTGAGCTTGGAGCGTGGCGTGCGCAACGGCAGCGTTACGCTGATCCCGTCCTTGCTGATCACAAACACTTCCACTTCCTTCTTCGCCCGTGCGGCCTTGCCTTTGCCGGCGCTTGGGTTGCTGATGGCCTGGTGGGTCTGGTTCAGCACTTTCAGCGCCAGGCCATACACCAGTTCCTGGAACTCGGGGTCGTCCTTGAAGCTGGAAAGGATGCGGCTGATCGAGAACTTGCTGCTCAGGTCTTCGAGGGCGGCGTTGTCGGCGGCTTCGGCGTCCTTGAGCTGCTTGAGCTGGCCCATCAGGTCGTAGGCCTTGTCATCGTCAAAGGCGTCGTGGGCCTGGCGGATGGCCACGCGCAATTCGCGGATCTGGTCGCTTTCCTTGGAGGTATGGAACGCGTCCAGCACCATTTCACTGATGTTCTTGGCCGCTGGCACATGCTGTGAAAGATTGATGGCGTTTTCGTATTCAGCTTTGGATTGCAAGGTGACTACGGATTCTTCGGTACGGGAATCAGACATTGAAATTTCACTACTTCTGTAAGCGGGGAGACGAAAAAGCGTCGGGCATTTTCAAGGGCCAGGGTAGCAAGGTCAAGGCGGCACTCTGCCTTCATCGTCATCCGCGTCTACAGGCCCTGCATCTCCTGCAATTGCATCTCTAGCTGTGCTCGCAGCCCGCTGCCGCGTCGGGCGATGAACACCAGTTGTGCGCAATTCTGCGCATGCTCGCCGCTGGCCAGGGTGAACTGGCTGCGGTTGCCCACATGTTGCAACCAGAAGGGCTGGTCGTTGCCCTGCAAATGCACCAGGCCTTTAAGGCGGAACACGTCCTTGGGCAGTTGCCCCAGCCAGTCGCGCAAGGCCTTGGCCGGCAGGGCCTGGGTGCCTTGCCAGGTCCAGCTTTCAAACAGTTCATGGTGCGGCGCTGGCACGGGAGTAAAGCCGTTGCGCGGGCTGCGTTCGCCCAGCAGCAGGGCGTCGGGGATCTGCGCCTGCACGGTGCTGATCACCCGCGTGCGCGCACCGATAGTTGCGCGCAGGCTTTGCAGTTCGGCGGCGCTGACCAGGTCGGCCTTGTTCAGCAGCACCAGGTCGGCACAGGCCACCTGAGCGCGGGACAAGCGGGCGAACTCACCTTCCAGGGCGGCATAACCGCTGGCGTCCACCAGGGTGATCACCGTATCCAGATGCAAGTGCGCCTTGAGCTGTGGATAACCCAGGGTTTGCACAATGCGCTGCGGGTCGGACACGCCACTGCACTCAATCACGATGCGATCCAGGCGCGGGCGCAGTTGGCTCAGGCTCACCAGTTGCGCCAGCAGGTCCTCTTGCACGGTGCAGCAGATGCAGCCGTTCTGCAGGCTGAACACCGCATCGGTGACTTCGGCGATGATCGCCGCATCGATATTCAGCTCGCCAAAGTCATTGACGATCACCGCCATGCGCCCATGTTGCGGCTGCTGGGCGATGCGGTTGAGCAGGGTGGTCTTGCCGGCGCCGAGAAAGCCCGAGACCACTGTGACGGCAATGCTGTCGTTATTCATTCGATCACCGGTGGCAGGCCTTGCCACACGGCTTGCAATGCCGTGTCTGCAAACGCGTTGAGACGGTCGTAGACCGGGCGGCCATCGACAAAGGTCAGCAGCACTTGGGTCTGGTGAATGTAGTTGCGCGCCGGTTGGGCGAACAGGTCGCGGTCGATCACGATCAGGTCGGCGCACTTGCCCACTTCCAGGCTGCCGGTGGAATGCTCCAGGCCCATGGCGTGGGCGCCGTTGAGGGTTGCCACTTGCAGCGCCTGTTCCAGGGTGATCGGCTCGCCGAAGCAGTCCGGTTCCTGGTTCCACGGGTTCTGCCGGGTGACCATGGTTTCCAGGGCCAGCCACGGGTCAATCGAAGCCACCGGCCAGTCGGTACCCATCACCGCCAGGCCACCTTCGGCCAGCACGCCTTTGAAATCGTAGATACGCTTGAGGCGCTCGGCGCCATAACCGGAGCGGGCGCCGCTGGCAAACGGCGTCGGGTACCAGGCCGCCGGGGAGAACTCGGCGATCACATTCAGCGCCTTGAAGCGCTTGAGGTTGCCCGGATGCAGCAGGGTGCTGTGGGCGCATTGGTGACGAATGCCGCTGTCGCCATTGACTCGCCGCGCCTCGGCCACGGCATCGAGGAACACATCGGACGCGCCGTCGCCGGTGCAATGGGCGATCACCCGCAGGCCGCGCCGGTCCATGTCCACCACCATGTCGGTGATATGTTCCGGGGTCAGGTTGAGCTTGCCACGCCAGGTGGAATCGGCGGCCCAGGGCGTCATCAGGTACGAAGATTTGGGTTCCACGGTGCCGTCGAAGTGGAACTTCACGGCGTTGGCATTGAGCCGGGCGCTGCGATAGTAGTGACGCTCGCCACCGAGCAGTTCCCAGCGCCGGCGCACCGGGAAGATATCGTCCTGCCAACTGATCGCCGCTTCCACGCGCAGGCTCAATTCGCCGGCGTCGTCCAGTTCCTTGAGGGCATCCAGGCGCCGCTCGCAGACGTGCACGTACTTGGTCGCGGTAACGCCGCGTGAGCTCTGGAAATGCACGCCGTCGCGATAGGCCCGGCGCAGCACCGCTACCGGTGTGGGCGGCATGGCCGCGTGGATCAGCGCGTAGGCGCCATCGATCATCAGGCCATTGGGCTCGCCGCTGAGTTCGTCGCGCTCCATGTAGCCATTGCGTGGGTCAGCGGTATGGCGGTCGATGCCGGCCAGTTTCAAGGCGCAGGAGTTGACCATCATGGTGCCCCACATGCGGTCCAGCAGCGCCACCGGGCGATCCGGCATGATGCTGTCGAGCCATTCGCGACCTGGGGTCAACCCGGCTTCGCGGAAGGTGTAGCGCACCCAGTATTGGCCGTAGATCCAGCCATCGCCGGGGTGGGCATCGGCGTAGGCGTGGATCGCCGCCGCCAGTTGTTCGGGGGGTGGGGTCTTCGATGCCCACGTCCAGGTCATCGCTGTAGCGCGGGGCCAGGGCGAGGTCGGGGTGGGTGTGCATATCGTGCAGGCCGGGCATGCAGAATGCACCCAGCAGATCGTGCTGGCGGGTCTGCGGGCCGATCAGGTGTTGCAGGTCGGCAAGGGTGCCCACTGCGATAAAACGTCCCCCGCGAATCGCCACCGCGTCGGCCCACGGCTGGCTTGGGTCGAGGGTGTAGAAACGGCCATGGTGCAACACCAGGTCAGCGTGCTCGCCGACAACGGAGTGGGTGGAAGTGAATTGGTCGGAAGCGGTCACGGGGGAAACCTCAATATTCAAGACGAGCAAAGATCAGTGGGAGCAGGCAAGCCAGCTCCCACATCAATCCTGGTGTTCACATAATCAGCGGTTGGCTCTCAGGCCCTCGACGAACCCGGCAATGCGCTGGCAGGCGTCCTTGAGGGTGTCGTCGGCGACGGTAAAGGAGATGCGCACAAAGCCCTCGGCACTGGCGCCAAACGCCTGGGCATCGAGCACCGAGACGCCGGTGGCGCGGAACAACTGCCAGGCAAAGTCCATGCTCGACAGCCCCGTGCGGCGCACGTCCACCAGCATGAACATCCCGGCCTGGGGCACGCGGCAATCGAGGTCGGCAATGCCGCCGAGGCCCGCTACCACCAGGTCACGCCGGCGGCGATACACCGTGCGCGCATCGCTGACCACTTCGTCATCCAGCTCCAGGGCCTTGATCGCCGCTTCCTGGATAAACCCCGGCAAGCCATAGAGCATGCACAGCAGCAGGTTATCCAGGTGGCCCACCAACGCGGTCGGCGCTACCACCCAGCCCACGCGCCAGCCGGTCATGGCGTGGGTTTTCGACAGGCTGTTGAGCACCACGGTGCGCTCGGCCATGCCCGGCAGCGAGGCGATGCTCAGGTGCGGCTGGTCGTAAGTGATCTGGCCGTAGACTTCATCGGAAATCACCCACAGGTCATGCTCGCGGGCGACTTCGGCCACCAGCTCCAGCTCTTCACGGCTATAGACGTTGCCGGTGGGGTTGCAGGGCGTGGCCAGGGCAATGCCCCGGGTCTTGTCGGTAATGGCCTTTTCCAGGGCTGCGCGGGTCAGGCGGAAACCATTGGCTGCCGGTTGCTCGATGGTTGCGATGCGCGCACCGGATGCGTGGATGCACGCCTCGTAGGTCAGGTACATCGGCTCCGGCACCAGTACTTCATCGCCCTGGCTGAACAGGCACAGCGAGGTGGCGAACAGGCCGTTTTGCGCGCCGGCCACCAGGGCCACGTTCTCGGCCTGTACGGCAATGCCCTGCAGGCGACTTTGCTTGGCGGCAATCGCCTCGCGCAGCGCCGGCCGGCCCAGTACGTGGGTGTAGTGGGTGTCGCCGGCGCGCAGGGCGTCGACGGCGGTTTCGCAGATGGCGCTGGTGGTGGCGAAGTCCGGGTCGCCGACGCTCAACACGATCACATCTTCGCCACGACCACGGGCTTCGACGGCGGCGTAGTGAATATCCCAGGCGCTGACGGACTCGCCACTAATGCGCTCGACAAACGGTGAATAACGCATCCTTGTTCTCCTTAAATTGATTCAAGCCTGGCGCTGCGGGACTTTGCCCCAGCGCGAGAAGACGTGTTCGATCACGAACGCCAGGACAATGTAGATCACCGCCACGGCCAGCAGGGGTTCGTACACCCGCAGGGTCTGCGCACGCACCAGGTTGGCGGCGCCGAGCAAGTCGGTGACGGCCACGGTGGAAGCCAGCGCGGTGGCCTTGAGCAGCAGCACGGTCTCGCCCACCAGTGTCGGCTTTACCAGTTCCAGCGCCCGTGGCAGCCAGACCCGGCGCAGCACCATCAGGCGCTTCATGCCAAAGGCCCGCGCCGCTTCCAGCTCGCCCCGGGGCACGGCACGCAGGGCGCCGCGCAGTACTTCGCCGACATAGGCGCCGACACACAAAATCAGCGCCAGGGCCACGTACCAGAAACCTTCACGCAGGTACGGCCAGAGGAAGCTGCCGCGAATCAGCGGGTAGCTGGCAAACACGCTGCCCACCCCGTAATACAGGATGTAGATCTGCACCAGCAGCGGCGTGCCCCGGAATACCGCGGTGTAGGCGCGAAGCGGCGCACTGATCAGCGGGTTGGACGACAAGCGCCCCAACGCCACCAGCACCGCCAGCAAGAAGCCGAACACCCCGGACAACGCCAGCAATTTCAGGGTGATGCCCAGGCCGTGCAGCAGCTCGTTGCCAAAACTGTTGATCCAAGAAAAATCCATCCACTGCGCTCCTTAGTGCTGCGGCATCCAGCGGTTGATCCGTCGCTCGAACACCCGGAAGGCGCCGTTGGAAATCAGGGTGATGATGAAATACACCGCTGCCACCGCCAGGTAGAACACCAGGTAATGTTTGGTGGAACCGGCCGCCTGCTTGCCCACCGAGAGCAGCTCGCTGTAGCCGACGATGCTGATCAGCGCGCTGTCCTTGACCAGCACCAGCCACAGGTTCGACAGGCCGGCCATGGCAAACGGCAGCATGCTGGGCAGCAACACCCGGCGTACCAGCAACCAGCGCTCGATGCCAAAGGCCCGCGCTGCTTCCAATTGGCCGACGGGAATGGCCTGGATCGCGCCACGAATGATCTCCGCCGAATAGGCGCCCTGGACAATGCCCAGCACCAGCACGGCAGCGATAAAGCCATTGACCGTCACGCTGTCGCGGCCCATGGCGGCCATCGCCATGTTCAGCAGGTCGGTGCCGGCGTAATACAGCAGCAAAATCAGCAGCAACTCCGGCACCGCGCGGTACAGCGTGGTGTACAGGTTGGCCAGGCGCACCATCCAGCGTGGGCCCTTGAGCTTGATCATGGCCACCAGCAGGCCGATGCCCAGGCCCAGCACAAAGGCCCCGGCGGAAATCTGCAAGGTCACCACCGCCCCCTGGAGCAGGGCGTTGAGCCAGCCGTCGGCGACGAACAGCTGGGTGAGTTCGGACAAAGAAATCATGGCGCGTTCCGTTGGACGTTATTGCGCGGAAATATCGACGCTGAAATAGCGGCTGCGAATTTTGTCGTAGGTGCCGTCAGCCTTCAGCGCCGCCAGCGCGGTGTTGAGCTGCTCGCGCAGGCTGTCATCACCCTTGCGCACAGCGGCGCCGATGCCGGAACCGAACAACGGATCCTTGGGCGCCAGGCCCTTGTCGGCCAGGCCGCTGCCGGCAGCGGACTTGAGCATCGGCTCGATGGTCAGGGCGTCTGCCAGCATGACGTCGATCCGTCCGCTTTGCAGGTCGGCGGTCATGTCGTCCTGGGTGTTGTAGTAGCGCAGGGTCGAACCCTTGGCGTAGTAGGCCTTGAGATACGTGGCGTTGGACGTCGAGCCCTGCACGCCGATCAACTTGCCCTTGAGCCCCTCGGGGGTGGTGACCAGCTCCAGGCTTTTGTCGGCGACCCACATGGCTGGGGTCTGGTAGTACGGGGCGGTGAAGGCGATGACCTTTTCGCGTTCTTCGGTGATGCTCAGGGAGTTGAGGATCACATCGATCTGGCTCGATTGCAGTGCCGGAATCAGGCCGTCCCAGGACACTTCCTTGAGCGGGCATTGGGCTTGCATGCGTTCGCACAGGGCCTTGATCAGGTCCGGTTCGAAGCCGCTCCAGGCGCCATTGCCGGCTTTTTCGGAAAACGGCGGGTAAGGTTCCAGGGCGATGCCAAAGACGATTTTGTCGGCGGCAACGGCACTGTGGGAAAGCACGGCGAGCACGCAGCCGGCGGCGAGGGATTTCAGAGAGTTGTGCATGGCTTGACCCTTTCGAAGTTATTGTTTTGAAGGATGGAAGCGGCAGTTCAAACGCGATTGTCCTGGGCCATGACGAACTGGCGGCAACGCTCGCTGGTGGGGTTCTGGAAGACTTGTTGTGGCGTGCCTTCTTCTTCAACCAACCCTTGGTGCAAAAACATGACTTTGCTCGATACATCGCGGGCAAACGCCATTTCGTGGGTGACGAGGATCATGGTGCGGCCTTCTTCGGCGATGCCCTGGATCACCTTCAGCACTTCGCCGACCAACTCCGGGTCCAGGGCCGAGGTGGGCTCGTCCATCAGCAACACGCGCGGGCGCATGGCCAGGGCACGAGCGATGGCTACGCGCTGTTGCTGGCCACCGGAAAGGAAGGCGGGGAAGGCATCGCGCTTGCTGGCCAGGCCGACTTTTTCCAGCAGGTGCTCGGCGTGGGCGATGGCGTCCTTGCGGTCTTCACCCAGCACATACACCGGTGCTTCGATGACGTTTTCCAGCACGGTGCGGTGGGGCCACAGGTTGAAACTCTGGAACACCATGCCCAGTTGTGTGCGCAGGCGAGCGACTTGATCCGGGTCGGCGATCAGCGGGTTACCGGCGCGGTCCTTTTTCAGTCGCACTTCTTCGCCGTTGATGCGCAGGCTGCCGCTGCAAGGGATTTCCAACAGGTTGATGCAACGCAGCAGGGTGCTTTTGCCCGAACCGCTGGAACCGATCAGCGACACCACATCGCCTTCGTTGGCGCGCAGGGAAATGCCTTTGAGAACATGGTGCGCAGCGTAGCTCTTGTGCAGAGCATCAATGGCGACCACCGGGGTGACTGGGTTCAAGGGTTTTCCCTCTTTATTTTTGTAAATTGATCAACCTGGACACCGCCCCCTGAAGGAGCTGGCTTGCCAGCGAAAAACGCAAGAACACCACGTTTATCCAGCCTGCCCATGTCATCGTTGACGACCAACGCCGGCAAGTTTGGGCGTGCCGTGCTGAAGGTCGAGAATAGCCACTGGCCACTTGAGGTCAATCGAGCATTTTTCCGTCGATCTTGAAATTTAATTCAACTGTCCGCTTTGCCGGTGGCTATGTCTGACGGCCGATTACGGCTATGGTGCGGGTATCTTTGAGCAGGTGAACATCCATGCGTTACCCCTCCATGACCGCCTTGCGGGCGCTGGACGCGGTGGCCCGGCTGGGCAGCGTGTCCGAGGCCGCCCTCGAGCTGAACCTCACCCCCAGCGCCATCAGCCATCAGATCAAAAGCCTGGAACAAACCCTGGGCTTTGCCCTGACCGAGCGCACCGGGCGCAATATCCGCATTACCTGGCAAGGTGAGCGCTATGCCCGGGATATCCACGGATTGCTGGCCAATATTCTTGAGGCCGGGCAGCGTTTCGATGGCCAGCAGGTCAGCGGGCGCCTGTGCATCAGCAGCCCGGCGGGCTTTGCCACCTATTGGCTGTGCACGCATATCGCCGACTTCCAGGCACTTTATCCACAGGTCGAATTGCACCTGATTTCACCGCGCACGCCAGACGATACCAGCGACCACGGCGCCGATCTGTTTATCGCCTACGGCATGGGCGACTGGCCCAACCAGCATGTGCAGAAGATCGTTTCGCTGCGTTACTTCCCGGTCTGCAGCCCGCGCTTGGTCAACACCATGGGTGGCCTGAAGAACCCGGAACACCTGGCGGGCGCGCCTTTGCTGCACATGATCGACTACTCCGATTGGCGCGTCTGGCTGGCCGCCGCGGGAGCGCCGAATGTCGATGTGCAGCGCGGCATCGTGTTTGCCGATGCGCACTTTGTGCAGTCGGCGTGCATCGCCAGCCAGGGCATCGCCATGGGCGACAACCTGATCAGCGGCGAGGCCCTGGCCAGGGGCTTGCTGGTGCGACCGTTCGAGACTGAGATCGAATCCAACCGTGGCTATTACCTGGTGGCCGATCACCAGAAAGTCGAACGACCGGTGGTGCAGGCGTTTGGCGAGTGGGTGAAGTCGCAGCTGGGCGGCGGGCTTTGACGCCAGGCAATCCGTGAATTTTTTTTGCCAATGGCCGGTAAATTTTTTGCTTGTCCGCCCTCCGGGTGCGCCCTAAGGTCTGGCCAATCGACACAGAACAATAAGAAGGAAATGAGCAATGACCACCTGCGCCCAGTCCCTGGTTCGCCTGCTGGAAGGTTATGGGGTAGATACCGTGTTCGGCATCCCCGGCGTGCATACCGTCGAGCTCTATCGCGGCCTGCACGGCAGCCGCCTGCGCCATGTCAGCCCACGCCATGAACAGGGCGCCGGCTTTATGGCCGACGGCTACGCCCGCGCCAGTGGCAAGCCGGGGGTATGTTTCATCATTACCGGCCCCGGTATGACCAATATTCTGACCGCCATGGGCCAGGCTTATGCCGACTCGGTGCCGATGCTGGTGATTTCCACCACCAACCGCCGCGAACATCTGCGCCTGGGCCATGGGCATTTGCACGAGTTGCCGGATCAACGGGCGATGGTCGCCGGTGTGTGTGCCTTCAGCCATACCCTGCAGTCGCCGGAGCAATTGCCGGAACTGCTGGCGCGGGCTTTTGCCGTATTCAAGTGCGCGCGCCCGCGCCCGGTGCATCTGGAAATCCCCCTGGATGTGCTGGATATGCCGGCCATCGACCTCAACCTGATGCCCCGCAGCCTGCCGGGTGCACCGGCTCCCGCGCCAGCCTCGCTGCGTGCAGCGTTGAACTTGCTCAACGATGCGCGACGGCCGCTGATTCTCGCCGGCGGTGGGGCTCGTGATTGCGCCGAAGTGCTGCAGCAACTGGCCGAGCGCCTGCAAGCGCCGGTGGCCCTGACCACCAATGCCCGTGGCTTATTGCCCATGGGCCACCCCTTGTTGCTGGACGGCGTGCAGTCATCCAAACATGGCCGCTCGCTGTTTGACGAAGCCGATGTGATCCTCGCCGTGGGCACGGAGCTTGGGGAAACCGACTACGACTTCTTCGGCCTTGGCCCACTGAAATTCAAGGCGCCGCTGATCCGCCTGGATATCGACCCGATGCAAGTCATGGGCGTGCAACGGGCTCATGTCGGGCTGGTGGGCGATGCCCGCGAAGGGTTGCAGGCGCTGCTGGATGAGGTCCGCCCGCCAGCCCCGAGCGGGCGTTGGGCGCAGGACAGCGTGCAGCGGGTCAACCGCCTGGAACGCGAGACCTGGAACGCTAAGCAGCAGGGGCTGCAAGGCTTGTTGGACTTGCTGCGCGACAGCCTGGTCGACCCGTTGATCGTCGGCGATTCGACCCAGCCGGTGTATCAGGGCGCGGTGGGCTATCAGGCGCCGGCGGCCAACAGTTGGTTCAATGCCGGCACTGGCTACGGCACTCTCGGCTACGGGTTGCCGGCGGCTATTGGCGCCAAGCTGGCCAAGCCCGGGCGACCGGTGGTGGCGCTGGTGGGCGATGGCGGCCTGCAATTTGCCAGCAACGAACTGATCGCGGCCCGTGAGGCGGGTATCGGCGTGATCCTGGTGGTGTGGAACAACCAGTGCTACGGCGAGATCCGCGACTACATGCAAGCCCGGGAAATCACCCCGCTGGGCGTGGATATCTTGACCCCGGACTTTGCCGCGATGGCCCGCAGCTGCCATGTTGAGCACCACACCGCTGCCACGCCACAGGCCTTGCATGAGCTGTTGCAAACCCTGGCCGGCAGCCGCCAGCCGGTGATGATCGAACTCGACGCTGCGCAATACCTGCAAAACGCCTGAACCTTCCCCGGCCCTGATCCATATCAACGGGCCACTCTCGAAAATCCGCTACAACAAACCGGGGCTTACAAAGCCCCGGTTGTCCGCCTGATGACCTCATAAAAACGAAGATAAACCTGTACCCAGGGGCCAACCCCCAGGCCAGGTTATTAAAGGAATAATGCGATGGCCCTTTCTCTGTCACGTTTGGCCTTGATGGGGGCGACGCTGTGTCTTGCGCTTCCTCTGTATGCCAACGAACCCGCCAAACCCGATACCGAACTGATCGCCCAGGGCAAATACGTTGCCCAACTCGGTGACTGCATCGCCTGCCACACCGCCAAGCAAGGCCCCGAGATGGCGGGTGGCCTGGAGCTGAGCACGCCCATGGGCACCATCTATTCCAGCAACATCACCCCGGACCGCGAGACTGGGATCGGTAACTACAGCTTCGAACAGTTCGATCGCGTGATGCGCGAAGGCGTGACGCCGGCGGGTATGAACCTGTACCCGGCGATGCCGTATCCGTCCTACGCGAAGATGAGCGAAGAGGACATGCGCGCCCTGTTCGCCTACTTGATGCAAGAGGTCAAGCCGGTGAAACAGGCCAACCTCGAAGCCGACATGGGCTTCCCGTTCAACCAGCGCTGGGGCCTGGCGTTGTGGAATTTGATGTTCCTCGACAAACAACCGTTCCAGCCCGACCCGACCCGAGATGCAGTGCTCAACCGGGGCGCCTATCTGGTCCAGAGTCTCGGCCATTGCGGCTCGTGCCATACCCCACGGGGCATCGCCTTCCAGGAAAAAGCCATGAGCGACACCGGCAGCGGCGGCGAGCACTACCTGGGCGGGGAAACCGTCGAGCATTGGCGCGCCTTGAGTCTGCGCAACCTATGGACGGTGGACGACACCGTGCAACTGCTCAAGACCGGGCAGAACCGCTTTGCCACCGTGTCGGGCAACATGGTGGATGTGATCCAGCACAGTACCCAGCACTTCACGAATGCCGACCTGACGGCCATTGCGACCTATCTGAAATCCCTGCCACCGGGCAAGGACGACCTGCCGATGCCGGCCGTCGCCAAAGGCCCCACCGAACTGCCCAAGGACTTGTTCACCAGCCGTGGCGGCCTGGGCTACATGCAGTTCTGCAGTGATTGCCATCGCAGCGACGGCGCGGGCGTGAAGGGGTTGTTCCCGGCATTGGCCGGCAACGCCGGCGTGGTTGCCAGCAACCCGACCTCGCTGCTGCACATCACCCTCACCGGTTGGGAAACCGCCGAGACTGCAGCCCATCCACGGGTCTACACCATGCCGGGCTTTGCGCGCCTGGGGAACAACGAAGTGGCGGAAATCCTCACCTTTGTGCGCACGCGCTGGGGCAACGAGGGGTCGCCGATCAGCACCGCCCAGGTGAAGAAAATGCGTGACCAACTCAACCCGGTGAGCACCGACTCCTCGGCGTTCGAGACGCCGCGCCTGGCCAACCTACTGGCGGCGCCGAATGCCGACCAAGTGGTACGTGGCATGCGTCTGCACCTGCAAACCAAGGAGCTGCTGCCAGACAATGTCGGTAACTCGCTGAACTGCACCAGTTGCCATCTCAATGCCGGCACCGTGGCGGATGGCTCGCCGTTTGTGGGCGTGTCGGCTTTCTTCCCCAGCTACGCCCCGCGTGCTGGCAAGGTGGTGAGCCTGGAAGAACGCATCAACGGTTGCTTCCGCCGCTCGATGAATGGCAAACCGGTGCCGCCACAATCGGCGGATATGCTGGCGATGGTGGCGTACTTCGATTGGATGAAAAACAACACCAAGCCCGAGGACAAGGTAGCTGGCCGTGGTGTCGGCAAGATCGACCCGGCCATCAAGCCCGACCTGGCCAATGGCGAACAGGTCTACGCCAAGCAATGCGCGGTGTGCCACGGTAACGACGGCGAGGGCCTGGCCCGAGCGGACGGCACCCTGGTGTACCCACCGTTGTGGGGCGACCAGTCGTTCAACATCGGGGCCGGCATGGCCCGCACTTACACTGCGGCCGCGTTCGTCAAACGCAACATGCCAATCGGCTTCCATGAAAAATTCCCGTTGGGCCAGGGTGGCTTGTCGGACCAGGAAGCGGTGGACGTTGCCGCCTACTTCTCGCAAAAACCACGCCCGGACTTCCCGGACAAGGTCAAGGACTGGCCGAACGGCGGCAAGCCGGTGGATGCGCGTTACTAGCGCGCAGGCATTGGCAAAAAAAGCCTGTGCCCTGGGGGAGTGGGGGCTGCTGGGCAGGAGGTCAGCTGTGGAGAGGGGGCTTGTCCCCCGTTGGGTGGCGAAGCCGCCCCAAAATCTGGGTCCCGGTGGGGTCTGACATGTTGCAGCGATTGGATGGGGCTGCTGCGCAGCCCAACGCGGGGCAAGCCCGCTCGCCACAACGGGCGCTCTGGTCGCAGTCGGCAGGCTGGCGCGGTGAATGTGGAGAGGGGGCTTGTCCCTCGTTGGGTGGCGAAGCCGCCCTAAAAGCTGGCACCCGGTTGGGTCTGACATGTTGCGGCGATTGGATGGGGCTGCTGCGCAGCCCAGCGCGGGGCAAGCCCGCTCGCCACAACGGGCGCTCTGGCCGCAGTTGGCAGGCTGGCGCGGTGAATGTGGAGAGGGGGCTTGTCCCTCGTTGGGGTGCGAAGCCGCCCTAAAATCTGGGTCCCGGTGGGGTCTGACATGTTGCGGCGATTGGATGGGGCTGCTGCGCAGCCCAGCGCGGGGCAAGCCCGCTCGCCACAACGGGCGCTCTGGTCGCAGTCGGCAGGCTGGCGCGGTGAATGTGGAGAGGGGGCTTGTCCCCCGTTGGGGGGCGAAGCCGCCCTAAAACCTGGCACCCGGTTGGGTCTGACATGTTGCGGCGATTGGATGGGGCTGCTGCGCAGCCCAACGCGGGGCAAGCCCGCTCGCCACAACGGGCGCTCTGGCCGCAGTCGGCAGGCTGGCGCGGTGAATGTGGAGAGGGGGCTTGTCCCCCGTTGGGGGGCGAAGCCGCCCTAAAATCTGGGTCCCGGTGGGGGGCTGACACGCTGCGGCGATTGGATGGGGGCTGCTGCGCAGCCCAGCGCGGGGCAAGCCCGCTCGCCACAACGGGCGCTCTGGTCGCAGTCGGCAGGCTGGCGCGGTGAATGTGGAGAGGGGGGCTTGTCCCTCGTTGGGTGGCGAAGCCGCCCTAAAAGCTGGCACCCGGTTGGGTCTGACATGTTGCGGCGATTGGATGGGTCTGCTGCGCAGCCCAGCGCGGGGCAAGCCCGCTCGCCACAACGGGCGCTCTGGTCGCAGTTGGCAGGCTGGCGCGGTGAATGTGGAGAGGGGGCTTGTCCCCCGTTGGGGGGCGAAGCCGCCCTAAAACCTGGCGCCCGGTTGGGTCTGACATGTTGCGGCGATTGGATGGGGCTGCTGCGCAGCCCCGCGCGGGGCAAGCCCGCTCGCCACAGGGCTATTGTGAAACCCGGTCCTTGCCCGCAGCCTTGGACCGGTACAACGCTTGGTCTGCCCGCGCCATCAGGTTGGCGGGCGACTCGTCGTTGAGGCGTTGTACGACCCCCAGGCTCAAGGTCACCTTGAACTCTCCCACGGGGGGGATTTCGAGGACTGCCCGGCGGATACGCTCGGCCAGTCCCATGGCGGCTTCCACCGTGCTCTTGGGCATGATCACCATAAACTCATCGCCACCCCAACGTGCCAGCAGGTCACCCTTGCGCACGCAATGCTCCAGGCGTTCGACCACTTGCAACAAGGTGGCATCGCCCACGGCATGTCCGTGCTGGTCGTTGATCGGCTTGAAGTCATCGACATCCATGGCAATCACCGCCAACGGCAGGCGAAACCGTTGGGCGCGTTCGCACTCTTGCAGCAAGGCTTGTTCCAGGCGATAGCGATTGGCGATGCGGGTCAAGGTATCGCGCTCGGCCAGGGAGCGGTTTTCGTTCAGTTGCAATTGCAGTTGCTGATTGACCCGCGACAGTTCGCGGGTGCGTTCGGCTACCAGTGCTTCCAGGGATTGGTTGCGCCGCTCAAGCTGTTCCAGGGAGCGTTTACGCTCGTGAATGCTGCGGTGCGCGCCGACCATGCGCCACACCGAACCATCAGGGTTGCGGGCGATCATGTAGCCACGGTCTTCGATCCACAGCCATGTGCCGTCTTTTTTTCGACAGCGGTATTCAGCTCGATAGTGGGGGGTGCGGCTATTGATGTAGTCATCGAAGACTTTCATCACATGGGGGTAATCGTCGGGATGGATCACGCTTTCCCAGGTGAAGACCGTATTTTCCAGGGAATGGGGATCGTAGCCCAGCATTTCGTACCAGCCGGGGTTGCGATAGACAAACCCGGTGTTGGCATTCCAATCCCAGATTCCATCGCTGACCAGTTCCATGATGGCATGGACCAGGTCGGCATTGACGTCGAAAAGCTCACCTTTCAACGGATCCTTATCGGATATATCGCCCATCTGCGCGCTCCCTGCGAGGGTGCTGGCTCACTGTGGCCAGTCAGGTGTTAACGCCGATACTCCGTGGCTGGGCCTACTGTACAACGAGGTTTACCTGCATAGAAGAGGCTGCAAATTTATGGCTAAGTGCCATTATTTGCGACCTCCAGGCTATTGCGGCTCTACCATGCGCGTGGGCGGCGCACCATTGGCATTGTGCTGGTAGATCGCCTCAGGCTGGCCTTGCTCGTTGAAGAATACCTGGCCGATGCCGGCACTGTTCCACAGGCGCTCGCCGGCTTCGGCATGTTCCGGGATATACGGCACCACCTGCATGCGGCGGCGACGGGTCAGCCAGTTCAGGGGGGAGCGCGGCGAGTACAGCCAGCGGTTGAGGCGGTCGAACCATTCCAGCAGGCGCGGCGGGAACTGGTTCTTGATGCCGCTGCTGGTGATCTGCCAGATATGCGGCCCGACATTGCGATGGCGTATCAGTACCTTGTAGACGAACGAGTAGTGCACATCCCCCGAGAGAATCACGTAGTTACCCGGGGTGCGCGAGTGGCGAAAGATATTCAGGATCACTTGCGCGGCGCCACGGTGGGCCATCCAGTTTTCGGCATCGACCAACAGCGGGTAGCCGCACCAACTGAAGACTTTCTGCACGGTTTCGATCAGCTTGACGCCGAAGATCGGCGCGGGCGAAACGATGATTGCCGACGGGTGGTCCAGCAGTTCCTGTTGCAATTCGCTCAAGGCTTCCCAGTCCAGCAGGCCGGACGGTTGCTTGAGGGTGAACTCGCTGCGCCAGCGCCGTGTACGGGTGTCGATGACCACCAGTGCGGGAGTGGTGGGTAGCACGTAGTGCCACTGTTGGAATTTCAGGAGATCTTCCAGCAATTGGTCCTGGCTGGGGGCGTGCAGATGATTGTCGTGATCCTGGGCCGTGGCGGTCAGGGCCAGGGTTTTTTCCACGAGCTGGACGAAGGCGTCAGGGTTGTTGCCCCAGCCCTGGCAAAGCATATAGGCGAGCAAGGCGTTGCCGATGATGCGCTTGGAGAAGGGGTTGGCGTAGGCGGTCTGCTCCCACTGGGCGCTGAGGTTCCAGTCATCGGTAATGTCGTGATCGTCGAAGATCATCAGGCATGGAACATGGGCGAAGACCCGGGCCACGCCGGCCAGGCCATCGCGAAACTTATCCACAGGCACCTGTTCGCGGGCGTAGCGTGCCCGTTCTTCAAGGGCTAACCGCGTGGGCGGTTGCGGGGCGATCAGGGTCCAGGGTATCGGCGACCAGGCCAGCAGGTACATCGCCATGACTTCGGCGAAAGTTACCAGGTGGTTGTCGGCGGTGCTGCTGGTGAAGATCGGTTTCTTCACGCCGCCAAAAAAGCGTTCGCGCAGGGTCTCGTTGCTCTCCAGGGCCGGCAACAGGTCGGCGCGATGGTAGTAGCTGGCGGGGTGGTCGTAGAGCCGAGTGCTGTCGTCCACCACTGCGCCATCGAGGTGTTCATCGAACAGGCCCAGGCGGGCAATCAGCCCATGAATGGCGCGCAGCATCGGCCCGGCGACATCGTCGGCATACACCTGGTCGCCACTCATCATCAACAGGGCTGGGCGCTGGGCCAGGCTGCGATCTTCGGCCAACAGGCGATCCGCGCAGAGCAGGCCTTCATCGGCGTAATGGTGGGGTTTGCGGCAAGAGCCGTGCAGCAACTGGCGGATACGGCTGTGCAGGATGAAATCCGGGGTCTGGGCATTGGCGTACAGCAGGTGCGGCGCCCACTCGGCGATGCCGGCTCCATCATGGGTCAGCAGGTCATAGTTGATGGGCACGTCCTGGGGAAGCGGCGTGTCCAGCGCTACATCGATCAGGTGGATAAACGCTGCGCGGCCCACAGGGATCACCTGGCAGCGGGTGGCGTCGAGCTCGATATCCAGCGACTGTTGGCGCGCTTGCTGGGTGAACTGCAATCGCAGGGTCAATGCCAGCGCTCGACTGCCCACTAGCCACAACACCAGGCGCCCGGGTTCCAGGCGACGCAACAAGGGGCCGGCGAGGACGGCGGGCAATGTATCGGGTTGCAGCATGAAAAAACGGCTCTGTGCGGGGGAGGATTGCAAAGGTTAACGCAGTGGATGTCGGTGTTTTGTCAAAGCGGCAGGGGCGGGGCCCCTGCCTGGATTATCTACAGCAGGTTGCCACGGCCTAGGCTGTCCAGCGTGCCGGTGCTCTTGCGGCGGTCGTTGGCCGAAAGGCTGTTGACGTCATTGGTCGGGCCTGCGGCGAAGGGTTGGTCGAGGGAGCGTTTGTTGCGCGTGAGGGCAGGTTCGTCCGAGTGCGCGGGGTACTGATGCAGGTGTACGACGGAGGGTGTGATAGTAGGGATCATCGGTAATTCCTCTGTAAGAACGCCTGGCTTTGCCATGGCGACGCCAACGCTACCTAGACGGTTGATGACCGAGCTATAAACACCTCACTTCAAAATATGAATACGACGCTGACAATGCCGTGGCAAGCAGGCCTGCCACAGCATGCCCGATCATATGTGTGATTGTTTCGGCACTTTGGGCACGGTAAAGCGGAACTCGCTGCCACGGCCCAGCTCGCTTTGGGCTTCGATCCGGCCGCCGTGGGCCTTGACGATACCCTGGGTGATATACAACCCCAGGCCACTGCCCGTGGGATTGTTTTCGCTCAGGGTCCAATAGCGATCAAACACGTGGGGCAGTTGGTCAGGGGCAATGCCCTCGCCGGAGTCACGTACTGAAAACACAATCTCCTCGCCATTGCTCATCGCCGAAATACCGATATTGCCCTGGCGTGGCGTGAATTTGATGGCGTTGCCGATCAGGTTCGACAGCACCTGGAACAAACGCTCAGGGTCGGCGTTGATTTGCAGGCCGGGCTCGCTGTTGAACGACAGGTCCACGCCCTTTTCCAGGGCCAGGGGCGCCAGCAGCGAGTAGGCTTCTTCAAAGATCTGGCTGACGTCCAACGGCACCGGCCTTACGGTGTAGCGGCCCGCTTCGATCTTTGAGGTATCGAGCAAATCTTCCAGCAACACATTCATGCGCCCAGCGGCTTGCTGCATGGTGTCGATGGCCGAGGAAATCCGCCGCGAGGTGTGGGTGCCATCGGAACTGAAAGCCTTTTGCATCATGCCGCAGAGCATCGAGATCACGGTCATCGGGTTACGCAGGTCATGGGACACCACGGCTACCAGCTCATCCCGGGCGCGCACGGCCTGTTGTTCGCGCAGGACCTGGCGGGCCAGGTCGTTTTCCAGGGCTGAACGGCGCAGATCGTTGGCGGCAAAGCGGTCGCCGGGGCTCCACTTGCTGGAGATGCCGGCCATTTCCACCTTCCAGATTTCAAACGAGGTGCGTGGGCGAAGGCGCAGGCCCGTGTCGGATTTTTCCAGGGCCAGCGGTTTCTTCGGGTCGCCGCTCCATTGGATGTTCTCTTTGACTTCCGGGCGGAACCACAGCACGCCGTTGTCCACCGGTTTGGGCAAGCTCATGGCCAGGACGCCGCTGGCTACCGGCTGATAATCCGCTGCGGGCGGGTAGACCGCTGACAGGTGATGGCTGGCAAACACCGGTTGCCCGGTTTCTTGCAGCCATTTATGCAAGGCGCGGATCTGCGCCGGCTCCGGGCAGTTGCCGTAGCGGTGCAGTTGCTGGCCTTCAATGATTGCCACGCCGCCGGCCTGCACCAGGTCCATCAGGACCTGCGGGCATTGGGCCAGGCCGTCGAACACAGCGTCCGATGAGTTGCTCATCGCCTGGTTAAGCACGTCCAGGGCTTCGACTTTTTCTTCACGCTGGCGGCTGATGTCCAGGGCTTCCATGGCACTGATCTGCAACGACAGCACCTGGCCGATGGTCTGGCAGGTGGTACGCAGGTCGTTGGGCACATGCAGCGGCTCGCGGTTACCGCAACTGATCAGGCCCCACAACTTGTCGCCTTTCATCAGCGAGATGCTCATGGACGACAGCACCCCCATGTTCTTCATGTATTGGCAGTGGATCGGCGACACACTACGCAGGGTGGCGAAGCTCAAATCCAGCGGCTGTCCGGTGTCCGGGCGCAGCTTGGGCAGCAGCGGTACCGGCTCGTAGTCGGCATTGGGGATGATCCGCAGCCAGTTGGTGCGGTACAACTCGCGGGCTTGCTCGGGGATGTCGGACGCCGGGAAGAACAGGCCGTTGAACAGTTCCATGGAGGGCGCGGACGCTTCGGCGATGACCTGTCCGTGGCCTTCTTCTTCGAAGCGATAAATCAGTACCCGGTCATAGCCGGTCATGGCCTGGATTTCGCTCACGCTGATTTCGTACAAGGCTTGCAGGGTTTTCGCCGACTGCAACCGTTGCAGCATCTTGCCCAGGTTGCTGGCATGGCCATTCTGGGACTTGGGCTGAAAGTGCTTGTGCAGCGGCTCGAACTCCAGCACCAGCACGCCTTGGTGGCGATGCAACAGGCCTTCGAACTGGCCACCGTTGAGGGTAACGTGCAGCGCCGGGGCGTCGATAAAGCTGGGTTGGCTGGCCATCTGGCGCACGGCGTGGGTGTTTGGCGTGCCCAGCAGCGTATCCAGCGGCTGGCCGAGCAAGGCGTCGGGCTGGTGATTGAACAGGCTGGCCACGTTGGCGCTGACTTGCACGATCTGCAGGTCTGGTTCGCGCAGGGTCAGCAGCACGCCGTGAGGCTGGATCGCGCCGGGGAAACGGATCGGCTCGTCGGCACAGTTGGCCAGCAATTGTTCAAAGTCATCGGGTTTCATAGCAGTACCTCCTGGCTGTCGAGCCATTGCTCAAAACAGCGAAATGTCGCGCACGCCGCGTCTGCCGCCTGCTGACGGCCAAGGTCGTCCAGCGGGACGTGGCCCAGGTAGTCGAGAAAGTCTTTCCAGCGCCGACCCGTCTCGGCGCCATAAACATTGAGAAAGGCGCCGCCATTGCTGGTGTCCAGCGCCAGGCGCCGGGCCATCTCCCGGCGCAGCACCTGGCCGCCAAGGGTCGCACCTTCGAGCACATACAACACGCCCAGGCAGGCGGCCGGCGTGCCGAGAGGAGGGAGGCTCGGGCAGAGGGGCAGGGCGACAATCGCTGGGTTAGCCAGGCCCAAGGCAATCAGGTCACTGTGCAGGGTTGGTGTTTTCACTCGCAGCGTCTGGTCGAATCCCACAGGAATTAACGCGCTGTCGTACAGTCGCGATTCCATCGGATTGTAGAAACCGTAGTAGGCCGCAAGCAGGCGGCCATACCAGTCGGCATCCAGTCTCGGTGAAAAGAACGGCAAACGTTTTTCCAGGGCCACATGGAGCTGGGCTGTGCCTGAGCGCAAGGCTTCAAGCAGGGAGGGCGCCTCGACGTCATGGGCCGATGGATGCATGCAGGGAACTCGGATGGGGCAGCCAGGGCGGGCCATGGCTGACGCGTGAGTGAAGGGTAGGCAACAATTCTATATGCCCGATCGTCCGTACCTGAGAAGTCATAACGAAAAATCTGACGTTATCGTCAGAAAAATAGCCAGATACTCAAAAACAGACCTCACACGCTGCCGCGAAGTTCGATTGCCTAGATAGTGCGCCGCTAGTGCAGAGGTTTCCCTTGCACCAGCGCAGCCTGCACGCAGTCGATCAGCCGCTCAGTGCTCCAGGGCTTGGGCAAAAACTTCACCGTGCTACCCAATTGCGCGGCCATGCCCGTATTGCCTGAGGTCAATACCACCGGCAAGGATGGCCAGCGATGGGCCACGACCTTGCTCAGGTCATACCCGTTGAGCAGGCCGGGCATCTGGATATCGCTGACAATCAGGTCTACCGGATCACTGCTCCTCTCCAGGAAAATCATCCCTTCATCCGCCGAGGGGAAAGAGGTTACCACTGCGCCGAAATCCTCCAGCACATCTACCATCAACGAACGAATAATCTCGTCGTCTTCCAGTACCAATATCGATGGCTGAGCCATGATCCTTACTCCACCATCCGGGTTGAATAAGGTGGAGTGGCCCGCCTGTGGATAGGTTCGATTGGATGTTTTTTATTCGATGGGTGGTCGCTTGCCGCTATCTACGGCATGTGCAAACGGTCGTTGCTTGCGAACCATGGGTGGCTTAAGTCAGGATGCGGGCCGCGAAAACTCACAGCAAGGAATGCCAGTGTGAAAGAAATGATCGGCGCGTTGATCGTGGTTGCCACCGTTTTGTTCGGCTGTACCGGGGTGTTGGTGGCAGTGGCGTTTTCCACCAAAAAAAGCCGCCTGGAAATACTCAAGACCTTGAGGGGCATGAGCCTTGGCCGCGACTGGTCTATCGGGATCGCCCAGCTGTGGGCCAGTTTTTTTCAGCGGGTGTTCGGGCGCACGTTGCTGGCCAGGCGTCAGTTGATCAGCATCCCGCTGTACACCTTGCTGGTGTCGCTGGTGTTTTTTGTCGTGTGGCTGCTGGATATCTACCTGTTTAAAAACCCTGAGCACGTGTTCAATGTGCCGCCGCCGCCCAATGTGCTGCAAGCGATCAAGGACTTTTATAGCAAGGGCCTGCTCGTAGCGATCGTGATCGATTGCGTGACCATCCAATTGACGAAATGGAGCATCAATGTGGGGATGCGCCGCGGTTTTGGTTCGTGGCGGTTCCTGTGGTGTTTTTCGGCGACGATTGCATTGGCGTACCTGCTGTTCAGCGCGGCGGTTTACTGGTTTCGCTGGTCGGATATGAACGAGCTGTACGCCATGTTGCCCGCCGACGAAGTGCGGCCGACGATCACGTTCAGTCCTTTGCGCGATGTGCTGTATTCGATTTCGCTGTTTCAGCCCGTGACGTTTATCTATGCCACGTCCGAAGGGCTTGTCTCCAGCTACTTCATGCCTGAGCCGATCCTGTTTTACTGCGCGGTCACCGGAACCCTCTCACTGCTGACCATCACCGTGGCCTACCAGTTCGCCAGGGGCGCGGAGCTGCTGCGACGCCTGTGCATGGGGTTTGTCAGTCATGTTGGAACGCCCCGGGTCAACGCCATGAGTGTGGTGTTCATGATGTTGCTGGGGCTGCTGCTGGTGCCGTTGTGCCTGATGGCGCTTTACATGGTGGTCTGAAGAGTCGGTCTGTTCAGTCAGAACCGTTCATCGAGCAGGGCCGGCAACGTCAGCTCCTTGACGAAGCTGGCCGATGACAGGCTCAAGGCCATGCGCACCACCTGCACCACGTCGTGTACCGGGATCAACTGCCCGTCGCCGCGCTGTTCAGCCTCAAGTCGGGATGTGCTCAACGGGTCCTCGGTATTCAGGTAGCCCAGATTCAGGCAAGTCACGCCCAGGCGCTGGTGCCGATAGCCTTCGCGCAGGGCGTCGGCCATGCCGCGCAAAGCGAATTTCGACGCGCCAAACGTGACTTCCGGGCGCCCGCTCTGGGGCAGGCCCGAGGTCGAGCCGGTAAGGATGATGCGTGGGTTGGGGCTTTTTAACAGTACGGGCAGCAGGCGCTTGATCAGCAGCAGAGGCGCGGTGATGTTGCAACTGACGATGGCTTGCACCTGGGTGTCTTCATCCTTGAGGAAGCTGTAGGCCTCATCGAACGCCCGATCCTCCCAGATGCCCAGGTTGTAGATCAGTGTGTCGAGGCCGTCCTGTACCACTGCTTGCTCGATGAGCTGCGCGGCCTGCGCTGGTTGACCAAGGTCGGCTTCTACCCACGACACTTCGGCGCCGGTGCTGGATACCAAGCCAGTGGGACGGCTGCGCGAGACACCGATCAAGGTATCTCCCACCCCACCCAGGCCTTCCATAAAGGCCCTGCCCAAACCTTTGCTTGCACCGACCACCATGGTTCTCATCGATCTCTCCTGAACTGACGTGCTGAGGGAAAGTGCGCATGCAAACAGAGGGGGAGAGTGATGGCAATTGAATGGCTGTGTCTAAATGTTTTGTCAGGTTGGGCGCGATTGGCACTTCCTGGACCTGCAAACGCACTTTTTCAGCCGGGGAAAACATAAGAGAGAACGCCTACAGCCAGCCCTGCTTTGGCAAATCAACCGGTGGCGCTTCAATAACGTGGACGAGGACAAGTAAACCGCAGGCATAATTGCCGCCTTTGCTTTTGAAGCCCCGACCTGGAGCCCCTGATGAAACCCGCTGCCTTACTGACTCTTTTGCTCACTGCCGCGCTCTTTAACACTTCGGCGACGGCAGCGGGTGATGTCGAGGTGGGTGGCAAGTTGTTCACCAAGACCTGCGGCGGTTGCCACAGTGTCGGGTTGAACGCACGCGGCGGTTTCGGGCCACAGCTTAATGGAGTGATCGGGCGGCTGGCGGGCACCACGGCGGATTATCAGTATTCCGACGCGATGAAAAACTCAGGTGTGGTGTGGACGCGGGAAAAGCTTGCCGCCTATATCGAGAACCCGAAGAAAGTGGTGAGCGGCACCCGCATGATTTTCTGGGGGATCAGCGATCAGCAGAAGATCGAGAATCTGCTGGCGTATCTTGAGACCTTTCAGACGCAATAGCCCAAACATCATTCATCGCGTCTGTCAGGGCTGGCATGCCTTTTGTGGCGAGCGGGCTTGTCCCGCGCTGGGCTGCGTAGCAGCCCTAACGAGTCGAGTTCGGTGCATCAGATATTCCGTAGCGGCTGGTTTGGGCTGCTACGCAGCCCAGCGCGGGCGATGCGGCGCTCCGACAAGCCCGCTCGCCACAGACGAGCAGGCTGGCAGGATCAGGTGCCCTGGGGTGTTTCACCACGCGCTAGTCGCGCATTGATGTCATCGATCACCGCTGGCAGGTCGACGATGGTGTCGATCAGGTAGTGCGGTCGCGAACCCTCAAACATCTGGGTAATACGCTCACGCTCCTGAGCCAGTTCCGCAGCCGGCATCGCCTTGTATTGCGCGTAAGTCCGGCCCAGCGCGTTGCCGGAGCAGGTCAGCGCCACCGTCCACATGCCGGCACTGCGTCCTTCCAGGATACCCGGCCAAGTGTCGTCGACCTTGACGCATGCCGCCACATCGCTGATGCCCAAGGCAATCACGTTGGCCAGGGCCTGGGCGGGATGCGGGCGACCGTTGGGCACTTCGTCAGTGGCCACCACATGATCGGCCACGTAGCCGTTCTGCCGCGCAAGTTCAACCACTTTGGCCATCACTACCGCCGGATAGCCCGAGCAGGAGCCGATCTTCAAGCCCTGGACCCGCAATTTTTCAATCGCCTCCAGTGCGCCGGGAATCACCGCCGAGTGCAGGGCGATCTTCTCGATCTGCAGGGGCATGAAACGCTCATACAGGGCGGTGACGTCCTCATCGGTCGGCTGGCGGTTGAATACGGCGCGATAACGTTCGGCAATCTGCGGCTGATTGCACAGGGTGCGGATGTGATCCCACTTACCCATGCCCATAGGGCCGCGCGCTTCCTCCAGGGATACCGCGACGCCAAATTCGGCAAAGGCTTCGACAAAAATCTGCGTGGGGGCGAAGGAGCCGAAGTCGACGACGGTGCCGGCCCAGTCCAGGACTACGGCTTGCAGCTTGGAAGGTGGTTGGTAATGCATGAGCAATCTCCAGTTTCGGGTATAGGTGGGCCGTCCCCCGATAAACGAGGTAAGCCGGTTGCGTGCAAAAAAATCAGGCGATTCAGGTGGCCGGTATGGGGCTGGCCTCAAACAGTTCGGCGATCATCGGGCGGTTGCGCCGGATCCCCAGGCAACACAGGTGGTAGTCGATGGAAAACGGGTGATCGACAAAGGTGATCGGGGTAGTGCCCGGTGTTTCGGCGTACTCCACCGCCGACACAAAGCCGATGCCGATGCCCTTGGCGATGGCATGCACGATGGCCTCGCGGCTGTTGAGCTGCATCACGCAGTTGAGGTCCACACCCAGGCGCTTGCAGCTTTCTTCCACCAACTGCCGGGTGCGTGAGCTGCGCTCGCGCATGACCCAGCGCTCCTGGCTGATCTGTGCGACGTGCACTTCTTTCTGTGCCGCCCAGGGGTGGTCGTTGCGCACCACGGCGATGATCGGATAACGCCGGTACAGCTGCGTATCGAAGCGTTGGTCAAATTCCGAGAGGGCCAGGATGGCCACGTCGATATCAAAGTTGAACAGGCGGTCGAGGGTTTCCTTCTCCGGGGAAAACGAGGTTTCCAGCTCGATGTCCGGGTGGCGTTGCATCAGTTCGTACGTCAGGTTCATGGCGATCGGCGGCGACACCGCGCCCAGGCGCAACATCCCGGTCTTGCGCTGCTTGAAGCTGTGCAGCAATTGCATGGCCTCATCCTCCTGGCCGAACAGGCCCTGGGTGATTCCGTAGAGCGCGTGGCCGGCCGCGCTCATCTCGATAAAGCGCCCACGACGGTGGAACAACTCCACCGAGAACTGCTTTTCCAGGGCGTTCACCTGTTCGCTGACCGTTGGCTGGCCGACGCTCAAGTACTCGGCGGCAAGGGTGAAGCTGCCGGTCTTCGCCACCGCATGAAAGGAACGTAGCCACTTGTGGTACTGGTACATAACGTGTCCTGTTCAGGGGCATCAACGGCGGATAAACAAGGCCACTACCGCGCTGCACAGACAGGCTGAGGTGACGACGATGAAGATCAGCGACGTATTGCCGGTACTGTCGAGCATACTGCCGATCAGCGGTTCCGCCAGGCCTGCAAACAGATAAGACGAGAAGTTCATCACACCGGTCGCGGTGCCTGCGCGCTTGGCGCCTACCAAGTCCGGGCACAGCGCCCAGAAGCTGGACGCCGGGCCATAGACAAAGAACCCGCACAAAAACAAGGCCACCAGGCCGATTGCACTATGGGGCGGCAGGCTCCACATCCACAGGCTGGTGGCGGCGCCGAGGAACATATAGAGCATGATCGCCAGGTAGCGCTTGGAGCCGAACAGCTTGTCGGATACCCAGCCATTGCTCAGCGCGCCGACGGCCATACCGACCGGCAGGGCGACGGTGATCCACTTGGGATCGATCATGCTGTCGCCGCTTTTCCAGTTGGCGCCAAGAAAATGCACCGGCACCCACACGATCAAGCCGTAGCGCGCAGCGTTCTGGAAGCCCAGGGACACGGCGGCGATGATCAGGCGCGCGTTTTTCAGCACGGCTTTGTAGCGCTGTGCCGAGGTTTCTTCTTCGCCGTGGGCCACTTCATGGCCCTTGTCTTCGGCGTTGGCCACGCCGGTATCGGCCAGGGGTTCGAAGCCAAGATCCTGCGGGCGTTCACGGGCCACCAGGTAAAACAGGATGCCCCCGGCCAGCATCAGCAGGACCGGCAGGCGGAAGATCCAGCGCCATTCCAGGTGCAGCACTTCCAGCACCACGATGGAGGTCACATAGGACAGCACTGACGCACAACCGGCGGCGAACACATAGAAGCCATAGACCCTGCCGCGCTCGCTGGCGCTCCACCAATTGGAGATCAAGCGGCTACCCGGCGCCCAGCCCAGGGCCTGGAAGTAACCGTTGATGCCCCATGGCAGGATCAGCCCGGCAAAACCGCTGGCAAAACTGGTGACCCAGTTGGCGCCACACGACAGCACCGCGCCGAGGGTCATGATGCGTCGGCCGCCGAATTTGTCGGCCAGGTTGCCGTTGATCGCCTGGCCAATGGCATAGGCCCAGAGCATGGCGGCCGAGATCCAGCCCAGTACCTCCTTGGTCAGGCCGAACTCGGCCTGTATCCCCGGGATGGCGAAACCGAAAGTCTGGCGCCCGGTGTAGAAAAACAGGTAACAAAACATCGCCGCCAGCAGCATGCGCCACTGGGCAACGCGGAACGACGCCGAGCGAACGGCTGGGACAGGCAGGGTGTGTGCACGATTCATGATGTTTTCCTTATTGTTATTCGCCCCCGAAGTCGCAGCGACGGGGTGGCACCCGTTACAGGTGCAAGAGGAAAGACTGAATTGCGTTACCGCCTAGGCGGTTTGGGAACCGATAAAGTTCTTGCCGCGTGCCCCTTGCAGGGCGTAGCGGATCATCGCGGCGGCCTCGGTGGGCGTGACGCCGTAGTCGGCGAACTCGGTTTTTACGTCCAGGCTGTGCAGGAAGTTGCGCAACTGGGTCTGGGCTTTATCCAGGTCATCGCCGAACACCCGGCGCAGCGTTTGATCGCGCGCCGCGTCATGCCCCCACGCCAGCCCCAGCACCAACGGCAAGGTGAAGGAACAGGCGATGCCGTGGGGCAGGCCGTGGTGCAGGGTCATTTCGTAGGAAATGGAGTGGGCCAGGGCGGTCTTGGTATTGGAAAATGCCAGGCCGGCCTTGAGCGCCGCCAAGGCCATGCGTGAGCGCAACTCTGGATTGCCAAGGTCGCGCCGCAGTTGCGGCAGGCACTCCAGGATGTCCTCGATGGCGGACACCGCAAAAGTGTCGGAAACCGGGTTGGCGTTGATATTCCAGATCGACTCCAGGGCGTGGGATAAAGCATCGAGCCCTGTGGATACGGTGACCCCGGCTGGCACCGTGAGCATCAACTGTGGATCAACAATCGCTACCTTTGGCCAGGTGCAGTCCAGGTGCAGGGAGTATTTCTTGTGGCTGGCCGAATCCCAGATCGTCGCCCAGGGCGTCACTTCACTGCCGGTACCCGCAGTGGTCGGCGCCGCGATCAATGTCTTGCAATGGGCCGGCACAAACGGTTGGCCGGTCGCCAACAACGCCAGCAACTCATCGAACTGCCCGGACTCGGTCCCGACAATCAATGCCTTGGCCGTATCAATTGCACTGCCACCCCCGACGGCCAGCACCACGTCACAGCTCCCGGCTTGCTGCCAGAAGCGTTCATAGGTGTCACGCAATTGAGCGACATCGGGGTTGGGCTGCACATCCTCGATCACATACACCAAGCGCTCGCCCAGCAGTGCCTGAATCCTCTCTACCAATCCCAGCGCACGGGCTTCGGGAAAGGTGACGAGGGCGACAGTCTGCTGTGCGGTGATACCGGCCAAATCTTGCAGGCAGCCCCAGCCGAAGCGGGTGTCCACCGGGTTGTGGAATCGGGCAGTCATGGCGTGTTCCTGGTTTTTGTTGTTGGAAGTCGCGCCAATAGTCGGGGGAGGGTGGGGGGAGAGCTCAAATCGATAGATTGGGGGGGGGGATGGATTGGTTGGGCCGATAGTGGGCCTGAATGGACAAGTGCGGGGTCGGTGATTGAACTGATTTGACGGTTGGATGCTTCCAGCGCTCACTGCGCCTCGGCGCCGAAAGCTCCAACCCCTTGCATCAAGCGTCTACGGGCCAGGTGCCTCGGCGCACCATCTCCCTGACACGATCAGCGCCATTGGCCCTGACCAGCAATTCCATGCGGGCTTTTTCGATAGCTTCGGCGCTCCATTGATCGGTCGCCATGGTGGCTTTCTCATGGGACCAGCCGTTGTCGTAATGGCGCACGACAAATTGCTGCTGGTACTCCCACATCGGCGTCCCGGGGATCGGGGTGACGATAAACGGGTTGGCATAGGCCATGCCGGCGCCCATCAGGTTGACGGCGTAATCGATGGTCCGGTCGATCAACTCCAGGCTTTCTACAAAAGGCTTTTGCCCAGGCCCCGCGGGAGGGTTGACGAACCCCAGCATGAACCCGCCGGTGACTTGAATCCCGTGTTCGGTGAAAATTTCTATGAGTTCGAATGTGGAGTGTTGAATGGCATTGAGTCGGGATTTGTTGGAGTTGACCAGGGCGTCCTCGTTCGCGCTCTCTACCGCGAGGTAGATGTTGTAGCAGCCATTTTCGGCAATCGAGCGAATGAATTCCCTTGCCGTCAGTCCTCCTTTGACCGCTTCGATCACATTGCGGTATTGCGGGCTCTTGCGCTCCTTTTCATCCATCTGGGCGATAAAGCGCTCCCCCAGGTGCAGCAGGATCAGGTTGAAAAGGCTCAAGCCGCCTTCCTCAACCCATGGCAAGTCGTGCTTTTTCAGCAGGCGACCGACCTCCATGGCATACAGCGGGTCGTGCATCAGGTGATCGTCCTCGATCAAGACCTCGGTCACGCCTTGCTTGACCAGGTCGGCCAAGTGCAAGTCAAACCAATCAAGGCCAAGTGCGCGCCAAGGGCCATTGATTTTCGGGATGTAGCAGAAGTTGCAGTTCACGTTGCAACCAATCGTGGAGAATATCTGCGCCCAGGCACCGTACTTGCGCACCCGTGCGCCCGAGGAGTGGTAGGGCTGCAGGTAATGGTTCATGTTCAGAAAGCTGAAGTCTGGCAACGGCATCAGGCCAAGCCGCTCGTCGAGGTCCTGGCGCTTGGGGACGATGCTCAGATAGCTGGACTTGTGGGTGGGGCGAACCAGTTGCCCGCGCCTGTCGCGGTAGGCCACGCCAGGTACGGCATTGATGTCTGTGCCCTCGTGGGTCAGGGCGTCGAGCAGCAGCGTGAAGGCGCGGTCGGCTTCGTTGATCAGCGCAAAGTCGAAGGCCGAATCCAGCAGCGCGTTTTTCCAATCGCCACTGGAATGGGCACCGCCGGTGACCAGGACCAGGTTGGGGTCGATGTTCCTTACCAGTTCAGCCAGTGCCCGTGCATTGCCCCATTGCACCGTGTAGTTGCATTGGATGCCGACAATATCGGGCTGTGCGGTTTCGATGATCTCGCGCATCTGCGCATCGGTCAGGCCGTAGCGGATCAGATGCCCCTGGTCCACCTTGACCAGGCTGGACTCCTGGGACCAGCCGGCAAAGGGTGCATCGACAATCTGCACCTCGTAACCCGCGCGCCGGGCGACGGTGGCGATGCGCAACAGACCGATGGGGGTGCCGGCACGCTTCATGACTTCAAACGTATCAATACCAATGCGGGCGAACGCGCTGTCGTCTGGCGTGGGTTCGATCAGGCGTGTGTAAGGCGGAACAAACATTAATACACGAGGGGCTTCGCCATTGGCACGACGGCGGATGCCGGTACGGCTGCTCAGTAACGATGGCTGTCCCAGGTGACTGAGCAAGGGCCGCGTGGGCGCGACGGAAAAACTGGGACTGCTGCTCTCGATCCTCACGGTATCTTGCGAAGCGATCAAATCCATTTGTCTATCTCCTTGGTGGGTCGATATCAGCGTGAGGTTTTGCGTGAGCGGGACGTGGCAATGACGGCCCCCGCGATGATTAACACTGCTGGGATAATCAGGATCGGCTTGGCGTCGCTTTGCCCGACAGCAATGAGCAGTAGGGTGGAGAACAGCGGCGCCAGATAAGACAAGGCGCCCAGCATCGCCAGGTTGCCGTGCTTGGTTGCGTGATCCCATGCGAAAAAGGCCAAGCCGACCGGGCCAAGACCCAAGGCGACGATTGCCGCCCATTGGCCCGCGTCAGGCCGCACCGTGGTTTCCAATGCCAGGTGGCAGAGCAGTCCGGCTATTGCGACCAGACCGCAAATGCCGCCGATGATGCTGCTGGGGACATTGCTGAAGCGCCGGTTCACCACCGAGTAAATCGACCAGACCCAGGCACAGGCAAAGGCTGCGGCGTAACCGACAATCGGCATCGTCAGGCTTTCGCCTTGGGCGCGCTGTTGCATGATGAAGGCTGTCCCTGCCAAACCGAGCAAAGCGCCCAGCAGTTGGCGCTTGCGCAGTGACTCGCCGGTGGAAAATCCCGACAGCAGCACGATCAGCAGCGGCCATAAGTATGCAATGAGGCTGGCTTCAGCCGCCGGCGCGGCCTTCAGGGCAAAAAAATACAGTGAGTGATAGATAAAAATGCCGGCGAAACCCGTTGCCCACACGTACCAGGGCTGACGCCAACTGCTGAACCCTCCTGCGCCGCGCATGCCAAGCATCAACAGGCTTGCCACGAACGCGACGGCGAAACTCGATGCCAGCAACTGAAAGGCCGGGATTCCAGCGGTTAAAGTGGTCAGCAGCGCCAGGCACGCCCACAAAAACACTGCAATGACCCCAATCAAGGTGGCCCCTGCGGCACCCTTGGTAAGGGTGGCGGATGCGTTGGAAGTGGTCATGCAGGCCCCGTCTTTAGATGATCCTTGTGCCGGGACAATAGAAAAGTTTCGAGGGGCGCGTATTGATCGGGCCTGCCAAAAAAATGTTCAGGCCTGCTGTTTTCAGTGATCTCGCGCTTGTTTACGCACCGCTGCCGGGGTGAGGTTGCGGGCTTTCTTCAGGGCATGGCTCAATGCACTCTGATCGGCGTAACCGGCGCGGTGCGCAATATCAATGATCGACAGAGAGGTCTGGCGCAACAGGTCGACGGCCAGATTCAAGCGCAGGGTCGCGATGTGGGTAAACGGGGTTCGTTTCAGGTGTTGTCCGAACAAGACATACAGCCGCCGCTCGCTGGTGCCCGCGTTACGGGCAATGTCATGCACTGTCAGGGGCGTACTCAGGTGCTGCTCGATGTAGGCCAGCGCCCTGGCGAGAATGAATTGCCCGGGATCATTCGGGGCCGCGTCGGGTTGCAGCAACGTGCCCAGTAGCAAATGGCTCCATGACTGGGCCATCGCGGGCGAGTTGACCAACCATGATCCGTTATTGTTCGCGTAGTCGAGTAAATGCCGGATCTGGGGGCGGACTGCAAAAAAGCGTTTGTCATGCAGCGGATCAAGAAACTGCGTGGTGCTTGCCTGCTTTTCTTCAGCGCGCGGCATCAACACGTCCAGAACCAGGAAGCTATTGCGGGTATTGGCCAGGAACGTATGTCGGGCGCCGGCGGCAATCACTACGCCCTGGCTCGCATCGACCTTGCCACCCCATCCGTCGACCTCAATCTCCATCGACCCGGATTGGGGGAGGACGATTTGATGAAAATCGTGCTCGTGCAGCTCGATCTGCCCGGAATAAGAGCGCAGCGCCAGAGAGAACGATTGGGGGGGAGTGGCGCTCATCCGTGACGCTCCTTGGGCTGAAGTACTTATCCTACGTCAGCGATCGGGCTGGGAGCCAGAGCAATGAAACAGTTGGCAACCGCAGGGGGTATTGCTGTCCGATCACCCCAGCAGATGTTTAGAGATCAGCCTGGAAATTTCGACAATCGAGGTTTTGCCCGTGAACTCGAACTTTACTTTGCCCAGCGACGAAAAGTAGATCTCCAGCTCCGAATCCAGGTCGAACGTCCCGGAGGTTTCCACCGAGTACGCGACGATGTTTTTGTAGGGCAGGGAGGTGAAGTCTTTCTTGCTGCCGGTGATGCCTTGCACGTTAACGGCGATGATGCGTTTGGTGGTGAACACCACGCCGTCGCGCATGGCTTTGTAGGCATCGACTACTTGTTCGTCATCGAGCAACAGTGAAGCAACCCGTTCGGCATACTCGTTGTTTTGCTTGAGTTTGAAGAAGCCTTTGTTGTTGAAGTCGATCATTGGACGGTCCTTGTGTGTCTGGGAGGGCGCTAGAGGATTGCCTTGAGGTAGTCCTTGAGTGCTTCGATTGGGGGATTGAGTTCCTCTAGTGTCGAGGCTTGCTGGACGTCAGTCGCAAGCTTTTGCAGCTCTCGGCCCAACACCGTGTCGGCTCCGCCCAAGGTCGCCAGGGCCAGCTTGGTGCATTCATCTACCTTGCGCTGGATGGTTGGCAGGTCGCCACTGCGCACAAACAATCCAAACACCTCCCGCTCGTAACCATCCATGACCAGATCGTCGCGCAGGATCGGGCTGCCATCTTCGGTCTCATGCACCAGTTTGAGGGCGAATAGAGCAACGGCTTCGAGCGTCAATTCCATGGTCCTGGGTCCTCTCCTATGGAGTGCGGCGGGGGTGGTCATTTTTCTGCAGGCAAAAAAAAGACCTTGAGTTTCAAGGTCTTTCTTTAAAGCATTAATGGCTTGATTTGTATAGATTAAATTGGATGTGGCGGTGGGTGTCTGTGCGGTTATTGCAGCGGTACATAAATATCAGTCTGCCATTGATCCTGCGGGGTCTCGGGATAAACGCTGAGATAGTCAAAGAACAGCGGGTGGTCCCGCAGTTCCTCGCCACTGGTGGGCAGCTAGTCGCGATAGATCGGGTAGATCGTCTCGCCGATGTGGTCCGTCGAGCCCGCGTGGCGACCCTGCATCGAACGCTGCTTCCAGTGCCGAGTAATACCAGGTGGAGGCCCGGCAATGCGCTGCGCGTCGTAGCCGCATCAACTGCACATAGCGCGAAACAGGTAAGCCGACGAAGGCGGTGAGTTGCCGATGGAAGTGAAACGCCGAAAGTTCGCCACTTGGCTTAACGCCTTCACGGACAGGTCACCTTCGAGATTGGCTTCTATATAGGTGAGTACTGCATTGAGGCGTTGTGTGTAGGCGGCGTTGCTCGACAAGTCAGGCACTGGATGGAGGCTCAGGGGAATTCGGTAAGCGATAGAGTCAGCCATACCGGCATGCGGGCGCCTAGCCGCGCTTGCTGAGGTTGCGAGGGGCTGCCTTGGATGTTTCATAATGACAACCCAGGCGCTTGGGAAAGAATTTTCAGGTGGGGGTTGACCACGTGTTTTAATCCTGTATTATTCGCCTCCCGCTAACGAGAGATCGGAAGCGCAAGTGGTTGAAGTTGTTGAGAAAAACCTCGAGAACTTCTGAAAATAACCACTTGACAGCAAATGAGGCTGCTGTAGAATGCGCGCCTCGGTTGAGACGAAAGATCTTAACCAACCGCTCTTTAACAACTGAATCAAGCAATTCGTGTGGGTGCTTGTGGAGTCAGACTGATAGTCAACAGGATTATCAGCATCACAAGTTACTCCGCGAGAAATCAAAGATGTAACCAACGATTGCTGAGCCAAGTTTAGGGTTTCTTAAAAACCCAAAGATGTTTGAACTGAAGAGTTTGATCATGGCTCAGATTGAACGCTGGCGGCAGGCCTAACACATGCAAGTCGAGCGGTAGAGAGAAGCTTGCTTCTCTTGAGAGCGGCGGACGGGTGAGTAATGCCTAGGAATCTGCCTGGTAGTGGGGGATAACGTTCGGAAACGGACGCTAATACCGCATACGTCCTACGGGAGAAAGCAGGGGACCTTCGGGCCTTGCGCTATCAGATGAGCCTAGGTCGGATTAGCTAGTTGGTGGGGTAATGGCTCACCAAGGCGACGATCCGTAACTGGTCTGAGAGGATGATCAGTCACACTGGAACTGAGACACGGTCCAGACTCCTACGGGAGGCAGCAGTGGGGAATATTGGACAATGGGCGAAAGCCTGATCCAGCCATGCCGCGTGTGTGAAGAAGGTCTTCGGATTGTAAAGCACTTTAAGTTGGGAGGAAGGGTTGTAGATTAATACTCTGCAATTTTGACGTTACCGACAGAATAAGCACCGGCTAACTCTGTGCCAGCAGCCGCGGTAATACAGAGGGTGCAAGCGTTAATCGGAATTACTGGGCGTAAAGCGCGCGTAGGTGGTTAGTTAAGTTGGATGTGAAATCCCCGGGCTCAACCTGGGAACTGCATTCAAAACTGACTGACTAGAGTATGGTAGAGGGTGGTGGAATTTCCTGTGTAGCGGTGAAATGCGTAGATATAGGAAGGAACACCAGTGGCGAAGGCGACCACCTGGACTGATACTGACACTGAGGTGCGAAAGCGTGGGGAGCAAACAGGATTAGATACCCTGGTAGTCCACGCCGTAAACGATGTCAACTAGCCGTTGGGAGCCTTGAGCTCTTAGTGGCGCAGCTAACGCATTAAGTTGACCGCCTGGGGGAGTACGGCCGCAAGGTTAAAACTCAAATGAATTGACGGGGGGCCCGCACAAGCGGTGGAGCATGTGGTTTAATTCGAAGCAACGCGAAGAACCTTACCAGGCCTTGACATCCAATGAACTTTCTAGAGATAGATTGGTGCCTTCGGGAACATTGAGACAGGTGCTGCATGGCTGTCGTCAGCTCGTGTCGTGAGATGTTGGGTTAAGTCCCGTAACGAGCGCAACCCTTGTCCTTAGTTACCAGCACGTCATGGTGGGCACTCTAAGGAGACTGCCGGTGACAAACCGGAGGAAGGTGGGGATGACGTCAAGTCATCATGGCCCTTACGGCCTGGGCTACACACGTGCTACAATGGTCGGTACAGAGGGTTGCCAAGCCGCGAGGTGGAGCTAATCCCACAAAACCGATCGTAGTCCGGATCGCAGTCTGCAACTCGACTGCGTGAAGTCGGAATCGCTAGTAATCGCGAATCAGAATGTCGCGGTGAATACGTTCCCGGGCCTTGTACACACCGCCCGTCACACCATGGGAGTGGGTTGCACCAGAAGTAGCTAGTCTAACCTTCGGGAGGACGGTTACCACGGTGTGATTCATGACTGGGGTGAAGTCGTAACAAGGTAGCCGTAGGGGAACCTGCGGCTGGATCACCTCCTTAATCGACGACATCAGCTGCTCCATAAGTTCCCACACGAATTGCTTGATTCATTGAAGAAGACGAAAAGAAGCAGCCCGAAATTGGGTCTGTAGCTCAGTTGGTTAGAGCGCACCCCTGATAAGGGTGAGGTCGGCAGTTCGAATCTGCCCAGACCCACCAATTTTGTGTGGGAAACGCCTGTAGAAATACGGGGCCATAGCTCAGCTGGGAGAGCGCCTGCCTTGCACGCAGGAGGTCAACGGTTCGATCCCGTTTGGCTCCACCACTACTGCTTCTGTTTGTATAAAGCTTAGAAATGAGCATTCCATCGTTGTGATGGTGAATGTTGATTTCTAGTCTTTGACTAGTTCGTTCTTTAAAAATTTGGGTATGTGATAGAAAGATAGACTGAACGTTACTTTCACTGGTAACGGATCAGGCTAAGGTAAAATTTGTGAGTTACTCGTAACTGAGTATTATCGAATTTTCGGCGAATGTTGTCTTCATAGTATAACCAGATTGCTTGGGGTTATATGGTCAAGTGAAGAAGCGCATACGGTGGATGCCTTGGCAGTCAGAGGCGATGAAAGACGTGGTAGCCTGCGAAAAGCTTCGGGGAGTCGGCAAACAGACTTTGATCCGGAGATGTCTGAATGGGGGAACCCAGCCATCATAAGATGGTTATCTTACGCTGAATACATAGGCGTAAGAGGCGAACCAGGGGAACTGAAACATCTAAGTACCCTGAGGAAAAGAAATCAACCGAGATTCCCTTAGTAGTGGCGAGCGAACGGGGACTAGCCCTTAAGTGGCTTTGAGATTAGCGGAACGCTCTGGAAAGTGCGGCCATAGTGGGTGATAGCCCTGTACGCGAAAATCTCTTAGTCATGAAATCGAGTAGGACGGAGCACGAGAAACTTTGTCTGAATATGGGGGGGGACCATCCTCCAAGGCTAAATACTACTGACTGACCGATAGTGAACTAGTACCGTGAGGGAAAGGCGAAAAGAACCCCGGAGAGGGGAGTGAAATAGATCCTGAAACCGTATGCGTACAAGCAGTGGGAGCCCACTTTGTTGGGTGACTGCGTACCTTTTGTATAATGGGTCAGCGACTTATTTTCAGTGGCGAGCTTAACCGAATAGGGGAGGCGTAGCGAAAGCGAGTCTTAATAGGGCGTCTAGTCGCTGGGAATAGACCCGAAACCGGGCGATCTATCCATGGGCAGGTTGAAGGTTGGGTAACACTAACTGGAGGACCGAACCGACTACCGTTGAAAAGTTAGCGGATGACCTGTGGATCGGAGTGAAAGGCTAATCAAGCTCGGAGATAGCTGGTTCTCCTCGAAAGCTATTTAGGTAGCGCCTCATGTATCACTGTAGGGGGTAGAGCACTGTTTCGGCTAGGGGGTCATCCCGACTTACCAAACCGATGCAAACTCCGAATACCTACAAGTGCCGAGCATGGGAGACACACGGCGGGTGCTAACGTCCGTCGTGAAAAGGGAAACAACCCAGACCGTCAGCTAAGGTCCCAAAGTTATGGTTAAGTGGGAAACGATGTGGGAAGGCTTAGACAGCTAGGAGGTTGGCTTAGAAGCAGCCACCCTTTAAAGAAAGCGTAATAGCTCACTAGTCGAGTCGGCCTGCGCGGAAGATGTAACGGGGCTCAAACCATACACCGAAGCTACGGGTATCATCTTCGGATGATGCGGTAGAGGAGCGTTCTGTAAGCCTGTGAAGGTGAGTTGAGAAGCTTGCTGGAGGTATCAGAAGTGCGAATGCTGACATGAGTAACGACAATGGGTGTGAAAAACACCCACGCCGAAAGACCAAGGTTTCCTGCGCAACGTTAATCGACGCAGGGTTAGTCGGTCCCTAAGGCGAGGCTGAAAAGCGTAGTCGATGGAAAAACAGGTTAATATTCCTGTACTTCTGGTTATTGCGATGGAGGGACGGAGAAGGCTAGGCCAGCTTGGCGTTGGTTGTCCAAGTTTAAGGTGGTAGGCTGGAATCTTAGGTAAATCCGGGATTCTAAGGCCGAGAGCTGATGACGAGTTACCCTTTGGGTGACGAAGTGGTTGATGCCATGCTTCCAAGAAAAGCTTCTAAGCTTCAGGTAACCAGGAACCGTACCCCAAACCGACACAGGTGGTTGGGTAGAGAATACCAAGGCGCTTGAGAGAACTCGGGTGAAGGAACTAGGCAAAATGGCACCGTAACTTCGGGAGAAGGTGCGCCGGTGAGGGTGAAGGACTTGCTCCGTAAGCTCATGCCGGTCGAAGATACCAGGCCGCTGCGACTGTTTATTAAAAACACAGCACTCTGCAAACACGAAAGTGGACGTATAGGGTGTGACGCCTGCCCGGTGCCGGAAGGTTAATTGATGGGGTTAGCTAACGCGAAGCTCTTGATCGAAGCCCCGGTAAACGGCGGCCGTAACTATAACGGTCCTAAGGTAGCGAAATTCCTTGTCGGGTAAGTTCCGACCTGCACGAATGGCGTAACGATGGCGGCGCTGTCTCCACCCGAGACTCAGTGAAATTGAAATCGCTGTGAAGATGCAGTGTATCCGCGGCTAGACGGAAAGACCCCGTGAACCTTTACTATAGCTTTGCACTGGACTTTGAATTTGCTTGTGTAGGATAGGTGGGAGGCTTTGAAGCGTGGACGCCAGTTCGCGTGGAGCCAACCTTGAAATACCACCCTGGCAACTTTGAGGTTCTAACTCAGGTCCGTTATCCGGATCGAGGACAGTGTATGGTGGGTAGTTTGACTGGGGCGGTCTCCTCCTAAAGAGTAACGGAGGAGTACGAAGGTGCGCTCAGACCGGTCGGAAATCGGTCGTAGAGTATAAAGGCAAAAGCGCGCTTGACTGCGAGACAGACACGTCGAGCAGGTACGAAAGTAGGTCTTAGTGATCCGGTGGTTCTGTATGGAAGGGCCATCGCTCAACGGATAAAAGGTACTCCGGGGATAACAGGCTGATACCGCCCAAGAGTTCATATCGACGGCGGTGTTTGGCACCTCGATGTCGGCTCATCACATCCTGGGGCTGAAGCCGGTCCCAAGGGTATGGCTGTTCGCCATTTAAAGTGGTACGCGAGCTGGGTTTAGAACGTCGTGAGACAGTTCGGTCCCTATCTGCCGTGGACGTTTGAGATTTGAGAGGGGCTGCTCCTAGTACGAGAGGACCGGAGTGGACGAACCTCTGGTGTTCCGGTTGTCACGCCAGTGGCATTGCCGGGTAGCTATGTTCGGAATAGATAACCGCTGAAAGCATCTAAGCGGGAAACTAGCCTCAAGATGAGATCTCACTGGAACCTTGAGTTCCCTGAAGGGCCGTCGAAGACTACGACGTTGATAGGTTGGGTGTGTAAGCGCTGTGAGGCGTTGAGCTAACCAATACTAATTGCCCGTGAGGCTTGACCATATAACACCCAAGCAATTTGCGTCGAAAGGCCAGATTGCGGTGTGTGAAGACGAAATGAACCGAAAGTTCGATCTTGCAAACACCGAATTCTATTACATACCCAATTTGCTGAAGCGAGGCATTCTTGCCACGACTCAGTACCCGAATTTCTTGACGACCATAGAGCATTGGAACCACCTGATCCCATCCCGAACTCAGTAGTGAAACGATGCATCGCCGATGGTAGTGTGGGGTTTCCCCATGTGAGAGTAGGTCATCGTCAAGATTAAATTCCGAAACCCCAATTGCGAAAGCAGTTGGGGTTTTGTTTTGGGCGGTCGAAAAGACACCTCGGCAAGACTTTAAGTCTCCAGTTGCAAGATTGCATACCACCAACTCCGACAAGTGTTTGTCTCGTATTGCCGCATTCTGGTAAGGCATCGGCAACTGCGTGGGAATTTACGTTACACCGGTACGGATGAGTCTCGCCTGGAGTCGGTGAAAGTTTGCGCGATCTGCTGTGCACTATTGTGAAGCCCAGAACCACCAATGCGTTCCAATTCAGTGCTGACGCGTCCCCTGGACATTGTGGCAAGCCCCAGCTCCCGTGGCACTGTAAAGATGGCACGCTTTTTTCATAGCGATATCCACGAGCAAGCCTGGCCATGCCATTAAGTCTTGCCGACAGACATCGCACGCCTTGAGCGCCAGGTAATGAAGCCTGATTGACCAGTTCGCTGGTCGATCAGGTTTTTTTTTTGGGAAAAATGATGCGTCGTACCATCGAGGTTGGGCTGCTGCTCTCCACCGAGGGCACTTACAAAAGTGTTGGTCGCAATGCGTTGGCCGGGGCCACCCACGCGCTCGCGCAAATCAATGGCAACCCTGGATATGACTTTGTCCTGCAGGCCACTCACCGCAATCCACGAGGCGTTCTGCAGCGGTACAGCGAAGGGGCTGTCGAGTTGATGCAGTCTGGGGTCCGGCACATCTTCGGTACGACCACCTCCGCCAGTCGCAAGGAGATCATTCCGGACCTGGAGCAGAACGCCGGTCTGTTGTGGTACGCCTGCCCGTATGAGGGGTTCGAGAGCAGTGAGCATGTGCTCTACCTGGGAGGGTGTCCGAATCAGACGTTGATCCCCTTGTTGCGCTATGCCCTGCAGACGTTTGGCAAGCGTGCCGTGCTGCTGGGATCGAACTACAGCTGGGGCTGGGAAAGCAATCGCGTTGCCCGTGAAGTGCTCGAAGTGGCAGGGGCCGTGGTGCTACTGGAGCGCTATATCCATCTGGATGCATCGCCCTTCGGCGAGTTGATCCAGACGCTGCTGGCAGAGCGCCCTGCGTTTGTTCTCAACAACCTGATCGGTAAGTCTTCCTACGCCTTTTTGCAGCAATTGGATGCCGCCTGTCACGCCGTTGGCTGGAACCTTCCAGTGTTGAGCTGCAACCTGACCGAGGCTGAGTTGAGTGACGTTGGCGACCTGCGCAGCCTGCGTGTGCTGTCGTGCGGTCCGTTCTTTGAAGAAATCGCCCCCGCGTTCAGTCAGCAGCAGCACATGCTGCATGGGGTATATCCGATTTCGCATTTCTACACCGGGATGTACGTGGCCCTGCACCTCTTTGCCCGTGCACTGGATCAGTGTGGCAGCGACGACCCCGAAGGGATCTGCCGCTACGTGTACGACCACCCTCAGGACAGCGTGTTCGGCACCCTGGCCATCTCCGAGCGCAACAATCACAGCAGCCAGCCATGCCATATCGCTGAGCTGCGGGCGGGACGCTTCGTTGTCTTGCACAGTGCGACGAAGCCACTACCGGCCGACCCATACCTGACCGCCACCGACCTGAGTGAGTTTCAACGCCTGCGCGCCGTTGCGCCAGCGCCCCGCCTGAGGATCGTCAAATGAGCCTGTTCAAGCGCCCGGACTTTGAAGCGGGTCGGTTGCTGTTGATCGACTGCGAGCCCCGCAGCCTGGCTAATCTGCACAAGAGCCTGCAGCGGCTGGGTATTACCGCACAGGAGTTGTTTGAGGACGCCGATGATTCGCTCGAGGGGTGTTTTGCCGCCATCGTTGAGCTGGAGCCCTTCGCCAGCCCCACCACTCTGCAACGTCTGAACGCTGCCGGCGTGCCCATTGTTGCGCTGACATCCCACGAAACCCTTTCGCATATCCAGCGCGCCATTGAATTGGGGGCGACGGCATTGCTGAACAAGCCCATCACCCAAGGTTCGGTCTACACCACGTTGATGATGGCGTTCGGTTTGCGTGAGCGACTCGACAGCGACGCACAGACCATCAATGCGCTGCAACAACGACTCCTGGCACGGCCGCTGCTCGCCCAGGCATTGGCACGGCTGATGGTCGAGCAGCAGATTGATGAGCGTGAGGCTTATGAGCGCCTACGCAGCCTGTCCATGCACTTGAACCGTAGCCTGGACGACCTCTGTGCAGAGATGGCGGCAGATCGCCTGCAACCGAGCAGGGGCCAACTATGAAGGTGTTGCGTGCCTTGGTTCGCCGTCCGGCGGTGGCGTTGTCGTTGTTGTACATCGTGATTGTCGTGTTGCTGGCGTTGTTTGCACCGTGGATGAGCCCGTACGATCCGTCCGAGCAATTTGTCGAAGGCTTGTCGCTGGAAGGCGCGCCGCTGCCTCCCGATATGCCCTACCTGCTGGGCACCGATCTACTCGGCCGTGATCTGCTGTCGCGGCTGATCTATGGCGCACGGACGTCGTTGTTCATCGGCTTGCTCGCCAACGGCCTGGCGGTGCTGATCGGCACGCTGGTGGGGCTGAGCGCAGGCTTCCTGCGTGGCTGGGTCGGCAGCACGCTGATGCGCTTCACCGACTTGATGATGGCGTTCCCGGCCTTGCTCCTGGCGATTGCGCTGTCAGCGATTTTCCAGCCCAGCGTGTGGATCGTCGCGCTGGTGATCGCCATGGTCAACTGGGTGCAGATCGCCCGGGTGATCTACTCCGAAACCATCGCCCTGAGTGCCCGTGACTTCGTCGCCGTAGAGCGAACCCTGGGAGCCAGTTCGCTGCGCATTCTGTTCTCTCATCTGTTGCCTCATTTGCTGCCGACCATCCTGGTCTGGGCCACCCTGGGCATCTCCACCACTGTGTTGCTGGAGGCCACCTTGTCGTACCTGGGCGTGGGGGTCCAACCGCCGACACCCAGTTGGGGCAACATCATTTTCGAGAGCCAGACCTATTTCACCTCGGCGCCGTGGCTGGTGTTTTTCCCCGGCATTGCGATTGTCCTGTTATCGCTGGCGTTCAATCTGGTGGGCGATGCCCTGCGCGATGAACTCGATCCCACCCTGCAAGGGAGAAGCTGAATGTTGGCCTTCATCAGTCGTCGCATCGGCTACTCGCTGTTGATCCTGCTGGGCGTGACCTTCATCACGTACCTGCTGCTGTTCATGCTGCCGGCTGACCCGGCACGCCAGATTGCCGGGCGCAGTGCCACGCCCGAAGTGGTGGCCGGGATCCGCACGCAGCTAGGACTCGACTTGCCGTTTTACCAACAGTACGCCAATTACCTGGGCAACCTGGTGCAGGGCGACCTCGGGCGCTCCTACATCCAGCGCAGCCCGGTGACAGAACTGATCGGCGCGCGCTTACGTCCGTCCCTGGAGTTGATGGCCGCTGGTATAGGTTTCGAGTTGCTGATTGGCATCAGCCTCGGCGTGATCGCTGCATTGCGCCGCGACAGTTGGGCCGACAAAGCCTTGATGGCCCTCTCGTTCATCGGCGTATCGGCCCCGCAGTTCATCGCGGCGATGCTGTTCCTGTACTTCTTCGCCGTGCAGTTGGACTGGTTCCCCATGGGCGGTTACGGCGGTTTCGAACACCTGCTGTTACCGGCCCTGACCCTGGGCATTCTCGGTAGCGGCTGGTACTCACGCATGGTGCGCTCCTCAATGATCGAGGTGCTGCACCAAGACTTCATCCGCACCGCCCGGGCCAAGGGTTTGAGCCGCGTACGCGTGGTGCTGCGCCATGTTCTGCCCAATGCCATCGTGCCGGTAATTCCGATGATCGGCATCGACATCGGCATCTTCATGGGCGGGCTGGTGGTGGTCGAGTCGGTCTTCGGCTGGCCGGGGATTGGTCAGTTGACATGGCAGGCGATCCAGCAAGTCGACATCCCGGTGATTGTCGGGGTGACCACGGTTTCTGCGGTGGCAATCGTTTTGGGCAACCTGGTCGCCGACCTGGTGATCCCTTGGGTCGACCCGCGTATCGACATCAAAAAACACTAGCAACATCACCATAGGTAAGGGGCTGGAGCATGAATCGCAAAGCATTATCCTTGGCCATCGCGGCTGCGTTGTTTACCGGCAATCTGTTGGCCGATGACTTTGATCCAAACGCCAAAGACGGTGGCGCCGCCGTCATTACCTATCAAAACGATGTGGCTACCCTCGACCCGGCCATTGGTTATGACTGGCAGAACTGGTCGATGATCAAAAGCCTGTTCGACGGGCTGATGGACTACAAGCCCGGTACCACGGAGTTGACCAAGAACCTGGCGTCGGACTACAGCATCTCCGGCGACGGTACCGTCTATACCTTCACCTTGAAAAAAGGCGTGAAGTTCCACAATGGTCGCGAACTCAAGGCCAGCGACGTGAAGTACTCCCTGGAGCGTACCGTCAACCCGAAAACCCAGAGCCCGGGTGCGGGCTTCTTCAGTTCGATCGTGGGCTATGAAGACATGGCGGCCAGTAAGGCTGAGCACATGCCGGGCATTGAGGTCGTCGACGATTACACGGTCAAGATCACGCTCAAGTCGGCGAATGCCACATTTCTACAAGTGATGGCGGTCAACTTCTCCTTTGTCGTACCCAAGGAGGAAGTCGAGAAGTGGGGCGCCGACTTCGGCAAACACCCGGTGGGCACCGGCGCCTACAGCCTGGCGGAGTGGAAGCTGGGGCAACAGATTCTGTTCAAGAAGAACCCGGACTACTTCAAGGCGGGCCTGCCGCACCTCGACACGATCGCCTTTGAGGTCGGCCAGGATCCGATGGTCGCGCTCTTGCGCTTGCAGAAGGGCGAGGTCGACATCGCGGGCGACGGTGTGCCGCCGGCCAAGTTCCTCGAGTTCAAGAACGATCCCAAGTTCAAGAGCCTGGTGGTCACCGGTGATCAATTGCAAACCGGCTACCTGACCCTGAAAACCACACTGCCGCCGTTCGACAACCTCAAGGTGCGCCAGGCGGTGAACATGGCGATCAGCAAAGACCGCATTGTGCGCATCATCAACGGCCGTGCGGTCCCGGCCAACCAGCCGCTGCCGCCAGCGATGCCGGGCTACGACAAGGAATACAAAGGCTACGCCTACGATGTCGAAGGCGCGAAGAAGCTCTTGGCCCAAGCCGGTTTCGACAAGGGCTTCGACACCGAGATGTACGTGATGAACACCGACCCGCAACCGCGTATCGCCCAGGCTATCCAGCAAGACCTGGCGAAGGTCGGGGTGCGTGTGAAGATCAAGTCCCTGGCGCAGGCCAACGTGATTGCGGCAGGCGGTTCCAAGGATCAGGCGCCGATGGTGTGGTCCGGTGGCATGGCCTGGATTGCCGACTTCCCCGACCCTTCGAACTTCTACGGGCCGATTCTGGGCTGTGACAGTGCGGTGGACGGTGGCTGGAACTGGGCGCTGTATTGCAACAAGAACCTGGATGCGCTGGCCGCCAAGGCCGACAGCATGGCCAAGCCGGAGCAACAGGCCGAGCGGACTGCACTGTGGAAGAAGATTTTCATCGATGTGATGGCTGATGCGCCGTGGGTGCCGATCTTCAACGAACAGCGCTTCACCGTGCGCTCTTCGCGCATGGGCGGCAGCGACGCGCTGTACGTCGATCCGGTGCACATCCCGGTCAACTACAACTACATCTACCTGAAATAAAGCGCAGCCGGCCTGCCACCACGCCTTCCGGGCGTGGTCTTTACGTGGAGCTTTCTCCCTATGTGCCAGAACTGCCTGGTCAAGACCATTCACAGCGTCAACAGCCATTTTGGCTGGGACAACAGCATCGAGCCGACCGCCCGGGTGGCGCCAGGTGCCATGCTGGAGTTCTGCTGTCGCGATTCGTCCAATGGCTTCTTCACGCCGCAATCGACGGTGAGCGATGTCACCAAGGTGCCGTTCGACACGATCAACCCGGTCACCGGGCCGATTTTCGTCGAGGGAGCCGAGCCTGGCGATGTGTTGAAAATCACCCTCGACAGCTTCAAGCCCAGTGGCTTTGGCTGGACGGCCAACATCCCGGGGTTTGGTCTGCTTGCGGACCAGTTCACGGACCCGGCCCTGGTGCTGTGGCACTACGACAAAGTGGCCCTGAGCCCGGCGGCCTTCAGTGATTTCGCCAAGGTGCCGCTCAAGCCCTTCGCCGGCACCATTGGCCTGGCGCCAGCGTTGGCGGGCTTGCACTCGGTGGTGCCACCGCGCCGGGTTGGCGGCAACCTGGACATCCGCGACCTGTCGGCCGGCACCACGTTGTACCTGCCGGTGGAGGTCAGCGGCGCCTTGTTGTCGATTGGCGATACCCACGCGGCGCAAGGCGATGGTGAGGTGTGCGGCACCGCGATCGAGAGCGCAATGGACGTGGTGGTGAAGCTGGACCTGATCAAGAACGCCCCGCTGGCAACACCGCGCTTCAGCACCCCAGGCCCCGTGACCCGTCATCTGGATGGTGCGGGCTACGAAGCCTTCACCGGCATCGGTCCGGACTTGATGCAAGCCGCGCGTCAGGCCGTCAGCAACACCATCGACTGGCTGTGCCGTGAGCACCACATGCCCGCGGAGCAGGCGTACATGTTGTGTTCGGTATGTGGCGATTTGCGTATCAGCGAGATCGTCGACCTACCCAACTGGGTCGTGTCTTTCTACTTCCCGAAAATCGTATTTGCCTGATGGCTGTTCATCGCCAACGACTTGGCGTTTATCGCTTCACGCGTGAGGAGCTTTGATGAGTAACGGGACCTCCCAGCCGATTTTGTCGGTGCAGCAGTTGTCCATCGATGTCGGCATGGGGGCCAACTCCCGGCGCGTGGTCGATCACCTGAGCTTCGACCTGTTCGCCGGCCAGACACTGTGCATTGCCGGGGAGTCAGGCAGCGGCAAATCGCTGTCGTCGCTGGCGATCATGGGGCTGTTGCCCAAGGCGGTGCGGGTGGCCGAAGGCGCGATCAGCTTTGAAGGGCGCGACTTGATCGGTGTGCCCGAGCGCGAGTTGCAACGGCTGCGCGGCAAGCAGATCGGCATGATTTTCCAGGAGCCGATGACGTCGCTGAATCCGCTGATGACTGTCGGCCAGCAATTGCAAGAAACGCTACGCCGGCACGAACCGCTAGGGCGTCAGGCACTGCGCCAGCGCGCCCGGGAGATGCTTGAATCAGTGCGTATGCCACAGGTGGAAAAACGTCTGCAGCAGTATCCCCACGAGCTGTCCGGTGGCATGCGCCAGCGCGTGATGATCGCGATGGCCATGCTCTGTCGGCCCAAGGTACTGATCGCCGATGAACCAACCACTGCGCTGGACGTGACCATCCAGGCGCAGATCCTGGAACTGATGCGCGAACTGCAACAGGTCTACGGCACCAGCTTGCTGATGATCACGCACGACATGGGGGTGGTCGCCGAAATGGCCGACCAGGTGGTGGTGATGAACCATGGCCGCACCGAAGAACAAGCGCCCGTGCGCCAGTTGTTCACCCAACCTCAGGCCGACTACACCCGTAAATTGCTCGCGGCGGTGCCCGTGCTGGGCACGGCGGGTCAGCCGGGCGACGTCAGCCAGCAACCGGTGGTCTTGCAGGTGCGCGACTTGTCGGTGCGTTTTCCTGTGCGCATGGGCTGGTTCGAAGAAGACAAACAGGTGCACGCGGTAGAAGGGCTCAACTTTGAACTGCGCCAAGGCGAAACCCTGGGGCTGGTCGGGGAGAGCGGCTGTGGCAAGTCCACCACCGGCAAGGCCCTGATGAATATGCTGGCCTATCAAGGCAGCGTGCAGTTGTTCGGCAAAGAGTTGAACGGCTTGCACGGCGCCCAACTGCAGGCCGTGCGCCGCGATATCCAAATGGTCTTCCAAGACCCCTACGCGGCCCTGAACCCACGCAAAAACATCCTGGAGCTGGTAGGCGAGCCGCTGCTGATCCATGACCAATTGCCACTGGCGCAACGACAGGAGCGTGTCGCCGAACTGTTACGCCAGGTCGATATGCCGGCGGACGCCATGTACCGCTACCCGCACCAGTTCTCGGGCGGGCAGCGCCAACGTATCTGCATTGCCCGGGCATTGGCGCTCAACCCCAAAGTCATCATCGCCGATGAGTCCGTCTCCGCCCTCGACGTATCAGTGCAGGCCCAAGTGCTGGAGTTGTTGGAACAGCTGCGCGAACAGCATCGACTCAGCTACCTGTTCATTTCCCACGACATGGCCGTGGTCGAGCGCATCTGCCATCGCGTCGCGGTGATGTATGGCGGCCAGATAGTCGAGATCGGCCGCCGTGATCACGTATTGCACAACCCACAGCATCCCTACACCAAACGGCTGTTAAGCGCGGTGCCCATGCCTGACGTTGATCAGAAACGTGACTTCAAGGCGTTGCTGCAAGAGTTCGAACAACCCAGCCCGATCAAGGGCAAGGGGTTTGAAGCGTCGAGGCAGAAATTTCACGATGTGGGCGGGGGGGGGGCATTGGGTGGCGGTGGGGTAGTCGATGGCGAACCATCTTCAGCGATGCCGAGCCGGTACTGCTTGGTGGCGGGGAGGGGGGCAGACAAAGATATTCAGGCACGTCTGGAAGACGTAGCTCACCTCGGTGTTATGCTCCCACTCCTGTCCAGTATCGGTGGAGTCAAATCACCGTAGCGTCACATCGATGAAGCGCAGCCGAGCATGTGGTCTAAGTACTTTCAAAATGATTGCAGACTAACCCCCTATTGCTGAAAGAGACTTGTATGGAGTTACGCCAACTTCGTTATTTCCTGAGTGTATTGGAATACGGGAGCCTTGGCCGGGCTGCGCTCGAGCTTGGCGTCGGCGCCTCTGCCTTGAGTCAGCAATTGTCGAAGTTGGAGAGCGAGGTCAGTACTCGATTGTTGACGCGTTCGAGCACCGGCGTCTCACCGACGGCGGCGGGCCTGGCGTTCGAATATCATGCGCGCCTGGCGCTTCGCCAGGCGGAGCATGCTGTCCTTGCGGCGCAAAGCGGGCGTATGAGCGGCTATGCTAGCGTTGGGCTCGCACCGACCACCGCATCTATTCTTGGCTTGGCGTTGATCGACAGGATGCGCGAGCGCTATCCCGATATCCGTCTGCATCTGGTGGAAATGCTATCGGGCTACCTGATGAACCAACTCAATGCCAGGCACCTTGACCTGGCGGTGCTGTTCCAAGCGGAGGCGGGACCTCGGCTGGACGTCCGCCCGCTGCTCAAGGAGCGGCTGTTCGTTCTGGTTCCCCCCTCCCTGGTCAAGGCCGATTGGGGCGAGGCCCTTACGTTGCAACAGATCGCTACGCTGCAGTTGGTGATGCCCAGCCCACAACATGGACTGCGTACGACATTGCGCTCGATCTTAGAGCGGGCCGGGCTTGAGGCCAACATCCTCATGGAGGCCGATGGTCTGTCACTGTTGATGGACTGTGTCTGTGCAGGTCATGCTGCCACCATCCAGCCCGGCGCAACCGTGGCCCGGGCGCATCAGGCGGGCTTGCGCGTGTTTGCCATCGATGAAGCACAGGCGCAGCGTCGCAATGTGATCGTCAGCCTGACCGATGACGAGCTTTCGCCGGCCGCATTGGCGACACGCATCGTCCTACAAGAGGTCGCTCGGGATCTGGTTGAACAAGGCCGATGGCCTGGGGCCTCCTTGCTGTGACCCCGTCGGCGGGTCCAGTCGCCCATACCCTTTAGAAAAACTGAACGCCCCCCCTCGGTAATCGCGTTTCGCGTCCTCCGTGCATTCAATAGAGTCCATGCTCACGAGGAGCATACGAACATTCGACTCCTTGTGACCTGGAGGCGAAATGATCGATGTGCTTGTAATCGGAGGGGGCAATGCCGCCCTCTGTGCCGCGCTGATGGCGCGAGAGGCCGGGGCCAGCGTGATGCTGCTTGAGGCGGCGCCCCGCGCCTGGCGGGGTGGCAACTCTCAACACACGCGTAACTTGCGGTGCATGCATGATGCTCCGCAGGATGTGCTGGTCGAGGCGTACGGGGAAGAAGAATTCTGGCAGGACTTGCTGAAGGTCACCGGGGGCGAAACTGACGAAAAGCTCGCGCGTCTGGTGATTCGCGCTTCCTCTAGTTGCCGCGACTGGATGCGCCGTCACGGTGTGCACTTTCAGCCATCGTTGTCTGGCGCGCTACACACCGCACGCACCAATGCCTTCTTCATGGGTGGAGGCAAGGCGCTCATCAACGCCTATTTTCGCAGTGCAGAGAACCTCGGGGTACAGATTCGCTATGACACGCCTGTAGCCGACATCGAACTGCAGGACGGACGCTTCGTTGCGGTCCACGTGCCGTCGCGCGAGGTTCAGGGACGGCAGCTTTCCTCCGAGCGCATCGAGGCACGCAGTTGCGTGCTTGCCGCCGGTGGTTTCGAGTCCAACCGAGAATGGTTGCGCGAGGCTTGGGGGCAGAACGAGCGAGGGGAGTGGCCTTCGGATAATTTCCTGATTCGCGGGACGCGCTTTAATGATGGGGTCCTGTTGCGCCGCATGATCGAAAAGGGCGCCGACACGATTGGCGACCCGACACAGGCGCACATGGTGGCGATTGATGCCCGCGCACCGCTGTACGACGGTGGTATCTGCACACGTATCGATTGTGTGTCGCTGGGCGTGGTGGTCAATCGCGACGGTCAGCGCTTCTACGACGAAGGCGAGGATTTCTGGCCCAAGCGCTATGCCATCTGGGGGCGTCTGGTGGCCCATCAACCTGGGCAGGTGGGGTTCTCGGTCATCGACCAGAAAGCCCTCGGTCGCTTCATGCCGCCAGTGTTTCCTGGCACCACCGCCGATAGCCTGGAGGCGCTGGCCGGCCTGCTCGGTTTGCCTGTGCAAGCTTTCGTCGAAACCGTGCGCGCCTACAACCGAGCCTGCCAGGTGGGCACCTTCGATCACACCCAGTTGGACGACTGTCACACCATAGGTTTGCAGCCGGTGAAAAGCCACTGGGCGCGCCCGATCGATACGCCTCCTTACTACGGTTACCCGCTGCGTCCTGGCGTGACCTTCACTTATCTGGGGCTACGCACCGATGAAACTGCCGCCGTCCATTTCGACGGGCGACCCAGCCCGAACCTGTTCGTTGCCGGCGAAATGATGGCGGGCAACGTGCTGGGCAAGGGGTACACGGCTGGCGTCGGCATGTCCATCGGCACCGCCTTCGGCCGCATCGCCGGGACCAGCGCCGCGGCTGCGGTAGGTCACGAATATCCAAAAGAAGAGAATCGCCATGACCGCGCAACTGCCTAACCCACGCATGCATGATCCTGCCAAGCCGACCCTCGAATTGATCCAGGTGTTGAACTTGGAGGAGGAGGAAGTAGACCGGCAGATGCGGATCTGTAACTCCTGCCGTTATTGCGAGGGCTTTTGCGCGGTATTCCCCGCGATGACCCGCAGGCTGGAGTTCGGCAAGGCCGACATCCATTACCTGGCCAACCTATGTCACAACTGCGGTGCTTGCCTGCATGCCTGCCAGTATGCGCAGCCCCACGAGTTCGCCGTCAATGTGCCACAGGCGATGGCCAAGGTCCGCGGGCAGACCTACGCCGAGTACGCCTGGCCGTCGCTCTTCGGACGGCTGTATCGTCACAATGGCACCTATGTCGTCAGTGCATTGGCTGTGGCGCTGTCGCTGTTCCTGCTATTGACCTTGTTCATGAACGGCACGCTGCTGCCCGGTCGCTTGGCAGGGAATTTTTATGCGATCTTCCCGCACAACACCCTAGCGCTGATGTTCGGCAGTGTCTTCGCTGCCGCGAGTCTGGCGTTGATCATTGCATTGCGCCGCTTCTGGCGCTCGGTCTCGCCTGCCGATGCGCTGGGGAAACCGGCCAAGGGAGCGGTGCTTGAGGCATCAAGCGCGGTACTGACCCTGAAGTACCTGGACGGTGGGCATGGCCAGGGCTGCAACAACACCGATGATCGCTACACGCTCTGGCGTCGGCGCTTCCATCACTTCACCTTCTACGGGTTTATGCTGTGCTTTGCCGCCACGGCGGTGGCCACCGGGTATCACTACCTGCTGGGCTTGCAGGCTCCGTATGCGCTGTTGAGTGCCCCGGTGCTGCTCGGAACCTTGGGCGGCATTGGCTTGATTGTCGGGCCGGCCGGGCTGTTGGTGATGAACTTTCGCCGTTCGCCGGAGCAGGGTGATGTTGCCCAGCGCCCAATGGACAGGGCCTTCATCCTGCTGCTGCTGTTGGTCAGCGCCACTGGCCTTGCGCTGCTGGGCTTGCGCGATACCGCGGCGATGGCGATCCTGCTGGCGATCCACCTGGGCACGGTCATGGCACTGTTCATCACACTGCCCTACGGGAAGTTCGCACATGGCCTGTTCCGCAGCGCAGCACTGCTGAAGTTCACCATCGAAAAGCGCCGGCCCGACAACCTTGGCCTTGGCGGTGAATGAACCATGGAAGCGCTCGGTTTCTCCTCTGTGTTGCGCCGAGCGAAAGGTAAAGTTCGTCGCTTACCGGTAGGGCCATTTATCCGACAGGATCGACACGAACGTCTCTGCCGCTGGCGACAGCGATGCCTCGCGGCGATAGACCGGCCCCGAGGGGGGCACTTGGGGGGCGATCAGCGGCACGCTGACCAGGATCGGATGGTCGGCGCTGAGCATGGCCGACACACCCAGCCCGGCCTCGACCATTTGCAGTAAGGCGAGACGGCGAAAACCGCTTCCATTTCCCATTGTTGACTTAAGAACCCCACCACATCCCAACGGTGTCGAGTGGCCTAGGGGGTCGTCTGTCTGTAGGCGACCGCACATACAATAAAAACAAGAGAAAAGACCATGCTCGCACTTCTGGGCCTGATCATGGTGGTGACCTTCACCTACCTAATCATGAGTAAACGCCTGTCTCCAATCGTTGCGCTTATTCTGGTACCTATTGTTTTCGCGCTGATCGGTGGCTTCGCCCCCGAGCTGGGCAAGATGATGCTCGATGGCCTGAAGATGGTAGCGCCTTCGGCGGCGCTGCTACTGTTCGCCATTTTATTCTTCGGCCTGATGATCGATGCCGGGTTGTTCGATCCGCTGATTCGCAAGATCCTCAAGCGCGTCAATGGTGACCCGATCAAGATTGCCATCGGCACCGCGCTGTTGTCGCTGCTGGTAGCGCTCGATGGCGACGGCACCACGACCTACATGATTACCTGCGCCGCCATGCTACCGCTGTACAAGCGCATTGGCATGAACCCGATGATCCTTGCCACGCTGGCCATGTTGTCACTGAGCATCATGAGCGGCATGAGTCCCTGGGGAGGCCCAGCAACACGCGCCATCGCCGCGCTTGGGCTGGATGCGACCGAGTACTTCATTCCAATGCTGCCAACTGTGATCGGGGGCGCCGCCTGGGTGGTATTCACCGCCTACCTGCTGGGCCGCGTCGAGCGTCGACGCATCGGCAACATTGCTCTGGAGTCTGGTGGCGGCAATTGCTACATCAAGGAAATCCTCGGCGACAATCCGCACAAGCGCCCAAGGCTGGCCTACATCAACCTGATGCTGGTGATCGCCGTCATGACGGCTTTGGTGCTGGGCGTCATGCACTCCGCCTTGTTGTTCATGATCGGTTTCGTCGCGGCACTGATGATTAACTACCCGCAGCTGGAGTTGCAGAAAGAGCGCATCCTCGCCCATGCGGGCAACGCCATGACCGTGGTACTGCTGGTATTTGCCGCTGGCATCTTTGCTGGGATCTTCTCCGGCACCAAGATGGTCGACGCCTTGGCGCAGACCTTGGTCGACTTTATCCCCGAAGCGTGGGGCCACTGGTTCCCGCTGGTGGTCGCGTTGACCAGCATGCCATTGACCTTCGTGCTGTCCAACGATGCCTATTACTTTGGGGTATTGCCGATCCTCGCCAACGCGGCTGCCGCCTATGGCATCGACCCGATTGAAATCGCCCGCGCCTCGGTGCTGGGACAACCGGTGCACCTGATGAGTCCGTTGGTGGCCTCGACCCTGCTTCTGGTGGGCATGGTCGATCGCGATATCGGCGACTTCCAGAAGGCCACCCTCAAATGGGCAGTGCTGACATCGCTAGTCATCACTGCGCTGGCCTTGGTCACCGGCGCCTTATCCTTCTTCGTCTGATCCGGATCGGGCGCGCCGAGCGCCCATCCGCATTGTCGCAGGCGAGTATCACCACGAGTTGATTGCTACCGATTCCTCGATTGTGATCTCCCATCCTTCGAGCCAAGTGAGCGTCTCTAGCTTGATACGCTGGATAAGGGGATACAGAGGTAGATAGCCAGACACAAAAAAACCGGCTCAAGTGGCCGGTTTCTCTGTTGCTGAGAGTCTGGTAGAGACTTTCAGATACTGCTATATGGTGCCCCGAGGGAGACTCGAACTCCCACTCCTTTCGAAAACGGATTTTGAATCCGCCGCGTCTACCAATTCCGCCATCAGGGCTCAATGGCGGCGAAGTATAGAGAGGTGATTACCGTTGGTCAATCACGTTTCATGGTCTATTTTCACTATTTCCGCTAGACTTCCCGGCCCTGCTAGACGAACCCCATCATGCGCGTTGCTGACTTTAGTTTTGAACTCCCGGATTCGCTGATCGCCCGCCACCCTTTGGCCGAGCGTCGCGCCAGTCGACTGTTGACCCTGGACGGGGTCAGCGGTGCCCTTGCACACCGTCAATTCACTGATTTGCTTGAGCATTTGCGCCCAGGCGACTTGATGGTCTTCAACAATACCCGGGTGATTCCGGCGCGGCTGTTTGGCCAGAAAGCTTCCGGCGGCAAGCTGGAAATTCTGGTGGAGCGGGTGCTGGACAGCCATCGTGTGCTGGCCCATGTGCGCTCCAGCAAGTCGCCCAAACCAGGGTCGAGCATCCTGATTGATGGTGGTGGCGAAGCCGAGATGGTCGCGCGGCATGACGCGTTGTTCGAGCTCAAGTTTGCCGAGGAAGTGTTGCCGCTGCTGGAGCGTGTCGGCCATATGCCGTTGCCTCCTTATATAGACCGCCCCGATGAAGATTCGGATCGCGAGCGCTATCAGACGGTGTACTCCCAGCGCCTTGGTGCGGTGGCGGCGCCGACTGCCGGGCTGCATTTCGACCAGCCACTGCTGGATGCGATTGCCGCCAAGGGTGTCGAAAGCGCCTATGTGACCCTGCACGTGGGGGCCGGGACGTTTCAGCCGGTGCGTGTGGATAACATCGAAGATCACCATATGCACAGCGAATGGCTGGAAGTCAGCCAGGACGTCGTGGACGCGGTCAACGCGTGCAAGGCGCGCGGTGGGCGGGTGGTCGCAGTGGGCACCACCAGTGTGCGGTCCCTGGAGAGTGCGGCGCGCGATGGTGTGCTCAAGCCGTTCAGTGGCGACACCGATATCTTTATCTACCCAGGCCGGCCGTTCCATGTGGTCGATTGCCTGGTCACCAACTTCCATTTGCCCGAATCCACGCTGTTGATGCTGGTCTCGGCATTTGCCGGTTACCCCGAGACCATGGCCGCCTACCAGGCCGCCATCGATAACGGGTACCGTTTTTTCAGCTACGGTGATGCGATGTTCATCACCCGTAATCCGGCGCCGCGCGGCCCAGAGGAACAACTATGAGTCGTATGTCGTTTGAATTGTTGGCCACCGACGGCAAAGCCCGTCGCGGTCGCCTGACCTTCCCCCGTGGCACCGTGGAGACCCCGGCGTTCATGCCGGTCGGCACCTACGGCACCGTCAAGGGCATGCTGCCGCGTGACATCGTCGCCACTGGCGCCGAGATCATCCTCGGCAACACCTTCCACCTGTGGCTGCGCCCGGGCACGGAAGTGATCAAGAAGCATGGCGACTTGCACGATTTCATGAAGTGGCAAGGTCCGATCCTCACCGACTCAGGTGGTTTCCAGGTGTTCAGCCTGGGCGCCATGCGCAAGATCAAGGAGGAGGGCGTGACCTTCGCCTCGCCGGTGGACGGTTCCAAGGTGTTCATGGGCCCGGAAGAGTCGATGCAGGTCCAGCGTGACCTGGGCTCCGACATCGTGATGATTTTCGACGAATGCACGCCGTACCCGGCTGATGAAGATGTGGCGCGGATTTCCATGGAGCTGTCGTTGCGTTGGGCCCAGCGTTCGAAGAATGCCCACGGCGACAACACCGCCGCGCTGTTCGGCATTGTCCAGGGCGGCATGCACGAAAGCCTGCGCAAGCGCTCGCTGGAAGGCCTCGACAAGATCGGCTTCGATGGCCTGGCCATTGGCGGCCTGTCGGTGGGCGAGCCCAAGCACGAGATGATCAAGGTGCTGGACTACCTGCCAGGCCTGATGCCTTCTGACAAACCTCGTTACCTTATGGGCGTTGGCAAACCCGAAGATCTCGTAGAGGGTGTGCGCCGCGGTGTGGACATGTTCGATTGCGTGATGCCAACCCGTAATGCCCGCAACGGGCATCTGTTCATTGATACAGGCGTGCTGAAGATCCGTAACGCGTTCCATCGCCATGATGATTCGCCGCTGGATCCCACCTGTGATTGCTACACCTGCCAGAACTTCTCCCGTGCTTATCTGCACCATCTGGACAAATGCGGGGAAATGCTGGGTAGCATGTTGAATACCATCCACAATTTGCGTCACTACCAAGTCCTGATGGCTGGTTTGCGCGAGGCTATTCAACAGGGTACATTGGCCGCCTTTGTCGATGCCTTCTATGCCAAGCGCGGGCTGCCCGTGCCGCCCTTGGACTGAGTTTCCCGACCCTAAGATTCACTATTTGCAACTGGAGTGCTAAATGAGCTTTTTTATCTCTAACGCTATGGCTGACGCCGCTGCACCGGCCGCTGCCGGTCCTATGGGCGGTGGTTTCGAGTGGATTTTCCTGGTCGGCTTCCTGGTCATCTTCTACCTGATGATCTGGCGTCCACAGGCCAAGCGCGCCAAAGAGCAGAAAAACCTGCTGGGCAGCTTGCAGAAAGGTGACGAAGTGGTGACCACCGGTGGTATCGCTGGCAAGATCACCAAGGTTTCCGACGCTTTCGTGGTCCTGGAAGTCTCCGACACCGTTGAAATGAAGTTCCAGAAAGGCGCCATTGCCGCCACGCTGCCAAAAGGCACGCTGAAAGCGATCTGAGTAACAACTTTTACCAATCGACGGGGCGCGCAAGGCGCCCCGCGTCATAAGCGGGCGGCGTGATGCTGAACAAATACCCTCTGTGGAAATACGTACTGATCCTGGCGGTGCTGGCGATCGGTTTTATTTATTCCGCTCCCAATCTCTACCCTGATGACCCTGCGATCCAGATCACTGGCGCCAGCACTTCGCTGCAGGTCAATCAGGCTGATCTGGACCGTGCGAGCAAAGCGCTCACCGACGCGGGAATCCAGGTCAAGGCGGCAACGTTGGCAGCTGATGCGAAGGGCGGCTTGTTGCGCCTGACCAAGCAGGAAGACCAATTGCCGGCCAAGGATGTCGTGCGCAAGGTGATGGGCGATGACTACGTAGTCGCGCTTAACCTGGCACAGACCACGCCAAAATGGCTGAAGAGCATCGGCGCACATCCGATGAAACTGGGTCTGGACTTGTCCGGTGGTGTGCACTTCCTGTTGGAAGTGGACATGGACAAAGCCCTCGATGCACGCTTGAAAGTCTACGAAGGCGATGTGAAGAGCCTGCTGCGCAAAGAGCGCCTGCGCTATCGCAGCCTGCCGCAGCTCAACGGTGCCATCCAACTGGGCTTTGCTGACGAAGCCGCTCGTGAACAGGCGCGTGCCCTGATTCGCAAGAGCTTTAACGATTTCGACATTGTGCCTGCCGACCTCAATGGTCAGCCGGTGCTGCGTCTGGCGATGACCCCGGCCAAGCTGGCGGAAATCCGTGAATACTCCATCAAGCAGAACTTGACCACGGTCCGTAACCGCGTCAACGAGCTGGGTGTGGCCGAGCCTCTGGTTCAGCGCCAGGGCGCCAACCGTATCGTGGTTGAGCTGCCAGGCGTGCAGGACACCGCTGAAGCCAAGCGGATCCTCGGCAAGACTGCCAACCTTGAGTTCCGTCTGGCCGCCGAGCCGGGTGCTTCCAAGGCCACTTCCGAGTCTTTCGAGTTCCGTGAGGGCAATCGCCCGGCGGCGCAGATCGAGCGCAGCCTGATCATCACCGGTGACCAGGTGACGGATGCCAAGGCTGGTTTTGGTGAGCACGGTACGCCTGAAGTGAACATCCGCCTGGATGGTCATGGTGGCGAACTGATGAGCCGCGCAACCCGCAGCAACGTCGGTCGCAGCATGGCGGTGATCTTCATCGAGCAACGCCCGGTGACCACCTACGTCAAGCAAATGGTCAATGGCGTCGAGAAAGACGTCGCGGTGCAGACCTTCAAGGAAGAGAAGAAGATCATCAGCCTGGCGACCATCCAGTCGCCGCTGGGTGCTCAATTCCGTATCACCGGCCTGAACGGCCAGGGTGAATCCTCCGAGCTGGCCCTGCTGCTGCGTGCCGGTGGCCTGGCTGCGCCAATGTACTTCGCTGAAGAGCGCACCATTGGTCCAAGTCTGGGTGCCGACAACATCACCAAGGGTGTCGATGCGGCGCTGTGGGGCATGCTGTTCGTTTCCCTGTTCATCATCGCCATCTACCGCTTCTTTGGTGTGATCGCCACCGTCGCGCTGGCGGGCAACATGGTCATGTTGCTGGCCTTGATGTCGCTGTTGGGGGCTACACTGACCCTGCCGGGTATTGCCGGTATCGTACTGACCATGGGTATGGCGGTGGACGCCAACGTGCTGATCTTCTCGCGGATTCGTGAAGAGATCGCGGCGGGCATGAGCGTACAACGGGCAATCAACGAAGGCTTCGGCCGGGCATTTACCGCGATTCTCGACTCCAACCTGACCACCTTGCTGGTCGGCGGGATTCTCTTTGCCATGGGCACCGGCCCGGTCAAGGGTTTTGCGGTGACCATGTCCCTCGGTATCTTTACCTCGATGTTCACGGCCATTCTGGTGACCCGCGCAATGGTCAACCTGATCTTTGGCGGGCGTGACTTCAAGAAGTTGTGGATTTAAGGGGCTGCCATGTTACGTACAATCAACTTCATGGGCGTTCGCAACGTTGCGTTCGGCGTCACTGTGCTCCTTACCGTCCTGGCGTTGTTCAGCTGGTTCCATAAGGGCCTGAACTACGGTCTGGACTTCACCGGCGGTACGCTCATCGAGCTGACCTACGAGAAGCCGGCCGACGTAACCAAGGTGCGTACCCAACTGAACGAGGCCGGTTATCACGAGGCGATCGTGCAGAGCTTTGGTGCGACCACCGACCTGCTGGTGCGTATGCCTGGCGAAGATCCGCAACTGGGGCACCAGGTGGCCGAGGCCTTGCTCAAGGTCGGCGGCGACAACCCGGCGTCGGTCAAGCGCGTCGAGTTCGTCGGCCCGCAAGTAGGTGAAGAGCTGCGCGACCAGGGCGGCCTCGGCATGCTGATGGCGCTGGCCGGCATCATGATCTACCTGGCCTTCCGCTTTCAGTGGAAGTTCGGGGTCGGTGCCATTGTCTCGCTGATCCACGACGTAATCGTAACCGTGGGGATCCTGGCGTACTTCCAGATCACCTTCGACCTGACAGTACTGGCGGCGGTGCTGGCGATCATTGGTTACTCCCTCAACGACACCATCGTGGTATTCGACCGGGTTCGCGAGAACTTCCGGGTGCTGCGCAAGGCGACGTTGATCGAGAACATCAACATCTCCACCACCCAGACCCTGTTGCGTACCATGGCGACGTCGATCTCCACCTTGCTGGCGATTGCCGCGCTGATGATCTTCGGTGGCGACAACCTGTGGGGCTTCTCCCTGGCGCTGTTTATCGGCGTCCTGGCGGGCACCTACTCGTCGATCTACATCGCCAACGTGGTGTTGATCTGGCTGAACCTCAACAGCGAAGACCTGATTCCTCCTGTTGCGACAGACAAGGAGATCGACGACCGCCCTTGATGGGTGCTTGTTGACCTGCTGTTACAAAGAAGGCGCGAGTATTGAACTCGCGCCTTTTTTTTTGCTCCAAGGCTGGGTATAGCGCGGACGTTTCAGTCCGCTTGTGATGGTCAGGAGGTTCACGTGAACAAGTCGTTACTGGTTGGTGCGGTATTGGGTGCTGTCGGTGTGACTGCCGGGGGTGCTGTTGCCACCTACAGCCTGGTAAAAAGCGGCCCTGAGTATGCGCAAGTGCTGGCAGTGCAGCCGGTCAAGACCCAGATCAAAACCCCCCGTGAGGTCTGCAAGGACGTCACCGTGACCCGGCAGCGTCCGGTGCAGGATCAGCATCAAATCGCAGGTACCGTGGTTGGCGCCCTGGCAGGTGGTCTGTTGGGTAACCAGATCGGCGGCGGTAATGGCAAGAAGATCGCCACCGTAGCTGGCGCAGTGGGCGGCGGTTATGCCGGTAACAAGGTTCAGGAAGGCATGCAGAACCGTGATACCTACACCACCACCCAGACGCGCTGTAACACCGTTAACGACATCAGCGACAAGGTTGTCGGGTATGACGTGCGTTACAACCTGGATGGTAAAGAAGGATCGGTGCGTATGGAGCGTGATCCTGGTAGCCAGATCCCTGTGGATAAAGAGGGTCGCCTGATCCTCGGCCAGAATCAGCAGTAATACCAAGTCTGGTGAAGTTCAAAATGTGGGAGCGGGCTTGCTCGCGAAAGCGGTGGATCAGTCGCCGAATAGGGTGACTGGCCCACCGCTTTCGAGAGCAAGCCCGCTCCCACATGTGGTTTATGTCGTCGCTGAAATTGAGGCAATGGCCAAATCCCAGATATAAAAAAAGCACCCCTCGGGGTGCTTTTTTGTGCTCGCTCGCTTAACGCTTCAGTGAAGCCGGCAGGTGCGGCTGGATCGCCGTCAGTACTGCCTTGAAGCATTTGGTGTTGCCTGCAACCACGTGACCCTTCTCCAGGAAGTCGTGGCCGCCGGTGAAGTCACTCACCAGGCCGCCGGCTTCTTGAATCAGCAGGGCGCCTGCTGCCATGTCCCACTCGGACAGGCCCGACTCCCAGAACGCGTCAAAACGACCAGCGGCGACATAGGCCAGGTCCAGGCTGGCTGCACCGGCGCGGCGGATGCCGGCGGTCTGGCCAACCAGGGCGCGGAACATGCCCAGGTAGTTTTCCAGGTTGTCCATCTGGTCATCACGGAACGGGAAGCCGGTGCCCAGCAGGGCGCCGTCCAGGCTGGTGCGACCGCTGACGCGCAGGCGGCGACCGTTCAACTGGGCGCCACGGCCACGGCTGGCGGTGAATTCTTCCTGGCGAACCGGGTCGAGTACGACGGCGTGTTCCAGGCGGCCACGGTATTTGCAGGCAATGCTCACGGCAAAGTGCGGGATGCCGCGCAGGAAGTTGGTGGTGCCATCCAGTGGGTCGATGATCCACAGGTAGTCTTCGCCTTCACCGCTACCTTTGTGCAGGCCGGTTTCTTCACCGAGGATGCCGTGGGTAGGGTAGGCCTTGCGCAGGGCGTCGATGATTTTCTGTTCGGCGGCGCGATCCACCTCGGATACATAATCCTTGGCGTCTTTTTCGTCGACCTTGATGGTATCCAGGCGCTCGATGGAGCGGAAGATCAATTCACTGGCGCTGCGGGCGGCGCGCAGCGCGATATTCAGCATGGGCTGCATGGATGTGTCACCTAAGGTTGTTAAAGAAAGCCGAGCATTCTAGCAGAAACTTTCTTCAGGTGAAGGACGACGTTCGCTTTCATGGCATAACCTTAGGCTGTTCTGTAAGATTTGCTCCCCTTTCCCGTGTCCGAGAGCGCCTCCCTTGCTGCAAAACATTCGTGTCGTCCTCGTCAATACCAGTCACCCCGGCAATATCGGCGGGGTGGCGCGGGCCATGAAGAACATGGGGCTGACGCGCCTGGTGTTGGTGGAGCCGCGTGTGTTCCCACACCATGAGGCCGACGCTCGCGCCTCCGGCGCCAATGACATCCTGGAAAAAGCCCAGGTCGTCGCCAGTCTGGAAGATGCCCTGGTCGGTTGTAACCTGGTGCTCGGCACCAGCGCCCGCGACCGCCGCATCCCCTGGCCGCTGCTTGATCCTCGCGAATGCGGGGCCAAAGTGGTCGAAGAGGCGGCCGGCGGCGCCGAAATCGCTTTGGTATTTGGTCGTGAAGACTCCGGGTTGACCAATGACGAGCTGCAGCGATGTCATTTTCACGTGCACATTCCATCAGACCCCGAATTCAGCTCGCTGAACCTCGGGGCGGCGGTGCAAGTGTTGAGTTATGAAGTGCGCATGGCCTGGTTGGCAGCACAAGGCCAGCCCAGCAAAATGGAGAAGGATGAGGTTGCATCCACCAAAAGTGGCGAATTGGCCACTATGGATGAGCTGGAACGATTCTATGAGCACCTGGAGCAAACCCTGGTGGCCATCGAATTCCTCGATCCGGAAAAACCACGGCACTTGATGGCGCGCCTGCGCAGGCTTTACGGACGCAGCTCGGTCAGCCGGGCAGAGATGAATATATTGCGTGGCATCCTCACGGAAACCCAGAAAGCGGCCCGTGGCGAGCTTCTTAAGCGGAAGGATTAAAAAATGTTCGAGCGTTTGCGAGAAGATATCCAGAGTGTTTTCCACCGTGACCCGGCGGCGCGCAACGCCTTTGAAGTGCTGACCTGCTACCCCGGGATGCACGCGATCTGGATTCACCGCTTATCGGGTGCCTTGTGGGGCATGGGCTGGAAGTGGCTGGCGCGGCTGGTGTCGAACTTCGGTCGCTGGCTGACCGGGATCGAGATTCATCCGGGGGCCAAGGTGGGTCGTCGCTTCTTTATCGACCATGGCATGGGCATCGTTATCGGTGAAACCGCCGAGATTGGTGACGATGTGACCCTGTACCAGGGCGTGACTCTGGGCGGCACCACCTGGAACAAGGGCAAGCGCCACCCGACCCTCGAAAATGGCGTAGTCGTCGGGGCGGGCGCTAAGGTCCTGGGTCCGTTTACCGTCGGTGCCGGGGCCAAGGTCGGCTCCAATGCGGTGGTCACCAAAGCGGTGCCGCCAGGCGCCACGGTGGTAGGGATTCCCGGGCGGATCATCGTCAAGCCGGAAGTCGGTGATGAGCAGGAAGCCAAGCGCAAGGCCATGGCTGAGAAAATCGGCTTTGATGCCTATGGCGTCAGTGAAGACATGCCGGACCCGGTGGCGCGAGCCATTGGCCTGCTGCTCGACCATCTACAAGCGGTAGACGGCAAGTTGGACGGCATGTGCGGCGCGCTGAAGGATCTGGGTAGCCCCTACTGTGCGAAGGATCTGCCTGAGTTGCGCGAAGAAGACTTCGCCGAGATCAAGGATGAGGCCGCGGTCACCAAGGCTGGTTGAGCCCTTGCAGTCACTGCAAAACCCTGTGGGAGCGGGCTTGCCCGCGAAAGCGGTGTCTCAGTCACCGAATAGAGTGGCTGACCCACGGCTTTCGCGAGCAAGCCCGCTCCCGCAGTTGATTTTCTGCGTGTCTGGCAATGCAGGTTGTCCGGCGCCGCTGTTCGTTCCCACCCCATCCTGCTATGATTCGCGCGCCCTTTTTACGGGTATTCCTGACTAAAGTACTAGGTCTTATAGTTGACTTAAATACTCGGGAATCGCATACTTGCTCCCATTCTGAAACACCTTGGTACTTGTCCATGAGACTGACTACAAAAGGCCGTTACGCGGTGACCGCCATGCTTGACCTGGCCCTGCACGCGCAAAACGGGCCGGTGTCCCTGGCCGATATCTCCGAGCGCCAAGGCATTTCCCTGTCTTACCTTGAGCAACTGTTCGCCAAGTTGCGCCGCAGCAACCTGGTTTCCAGTGTGCGTGGCCCGGGCGGCGGTTATCAGTTGTCCCGCGACATGCAGGGCATTCAGGTCGCCCAGGTGATCGACGCGGTGAATGAATCCGTCGATGCCACCAAGTGCCAGGGCCTGGGTGACTGCCATGCCGGCGACACCTGTCTGACGCACCACTTGTGGTGTGATCTGAGCCTGCAGATCCATGAGTTTTTGAGTGGTATCAGCTTGGCTGATCTTGTGACTCGCCGTGAGGTGCAGGAAGTAGCCCAGCGTCAGGACCAGCGCCGATGCAACACCAAGGCGCCGCGCCTGGACAAGATTGAAGCGTCCGCCGTCGAGTGACAGCCGAAGAGCTAACGGCACGCCTGCCAGCCTGATTTAGGAGAAAGTCCATGAAATTGCCGATTTACCTTGATTACTCAGCGACCACCCCGGTTGATCCGCGTGTCGCGCAAAAGATGAGCGAGTGCCTGCTGGTTGACGGAAACTTCGGCAACCCGGCCTCTCGTTCCCACGTTTTTGGCTGGAAGGCCGAGGAAGCGGTGGAGAACGCTCGTCGCCAGGTCGCAGACCTGGTCAATGCCGACCCGCGTGAAATCGTCTGGACTTCCGGTGCCACCGAGTCCGACAACCTGGCAATCAAGGGCGCTGCGCATTTCTATGCGACCAAGGGCAAGCACCTGATCACCACCAAGATTGAGCACAAGGCTGTCCTCGACACCATGCGCCAACTGGAGCGTGAAGGTTTCGAGGTTACCTACCTTGAGCCGACCACCGACGGTATCGTCACACCGGCGATGATTGAAGCCGCGATGCGTGAAGACACCATCCTGGTTTCCGTGATCCACGTGAACAACGAAATCGGCACCATCAACGACATCGCCGCCATCGGCGAGCTGACCCGCTCCAAAGGCGTGTTGCTGCATGTCGATGCTGCCCAGTCCACCGGCAAGGTCGATATTGACCTGTCCAAGCTGAAAGTCGACCTGATGTCGTTCTCGGCCCACAAGACCTACGGCCCCAAAGGCATTGGCGCGCTGTACGTGAGCCGCAAGCCTCGCGTGCGTATCGAAGCCACCATGCACGGCGGCGGTCACGAGCGCGGCATGCGTTCGGGCACCCTGGCGACCCACCAGATCGTGGGCATGGGCGAAGCCTTCCGCGTAGCCAAAGAAGACATGGCTGCCGAAAACGTGCGTATCAAGGCCCTCAGCGATCGCTTCTACAAGCAGGTCGAGAACCTTGAAGAGCTGTACATCAACGGCAGCATGACCGCCCGTGTACCGCACAACCTGAATTTGAGCTTCAACTACGTCGAAGGCGAGTCGCTGATCATGGCGCTCAAGGACCTGGCGGTTTCGTCCGGTTCGGCCTGCACCTCGGCCTCCCTTGAGCCGTCTTATGTCCTGCGTGCCCTGGGCCGCAACGACGAGTTGGCGCATAGCTCCATCCGCTTTACGTTCGGCCGTTTCACCACCGAAGAAGAAGTCGACTACGCCGCGCAGAAAGTCTGCGAAGCGGTCACCAAGCTGCGCACTCTGTCGCCGCTGTGGGACATGTTCAAAGACGGTGTCGATATTTCCAAGATCGAGTGGGCGGCACACTAAATATAGAAGCCGCCACCCAAGCTCTGTAGGAACGTGGCGGAAAACGCAGGCGTTTCTACAGGGTTCCAGAGCGGCCCTGATGAGTGAGGATTGAGTACCATGGCTTACAGCGAAAAGGTCATCGACCACTACGAAAACCCGCGCAACGTCGGCAAGATGGACGCGGAAGATCCTGATGTCGGCACCGGCATGGTCGGCGCTCCGGCGTGCGGCGACGTCATGCGCCTGCAGATCAAGGTCAACGAGCAGGGCATCATCGAAGATGCCAAGTTCAAGACCTACGGCTGCGGTTCGGCCATCGCCTCCAGTTCCCTGGCGACCGAGTGGATGAAAGGCAAGACTCTGGATGAAGCTGAGACCATCAAGAACACTCAGCTGGCCGAAGAACTGGCTCTGCCGCCAGTGAAAATTCACTGCTCGGTACTCGCGGAAGACGCCATCAAGGCGGCCGTTCGCGACTACAAGCAGAAGAAAGGCTTGATCTAAGCATTTGGCGACAAGTAAGGAGTCAACGATGGCTATCAGCATGACAGAAGCGGCTGCGCGGCACGTGCGACGCTCCCTGGATGGGCGCGGTAAAGGTGAGGGGATTCGTCTGGGTGTGCGCACCACGGGCTGTTCCGGCCTTGCCTATGTGCTGGAGTTCGTCGACGAGGTGGTTGCGGAAGACCAGGTGTTCGAAAGTCACGGCGAGAAAGTGATCATCGACCCTAAAAGCCTGACCTACCTGGACGGCACCGAGCTTGATTTCGTCAAGGAAGGGTTGAACGAAGGCTTCAAGTTCAACAACCCCAACGTACGCGGTGAATGTGGCTGCGGCGAAAGCTTCAACATCTGAGGCTATTTGTGGGTACTCCTTGTCATTTCGCTTTATTCGAGCTGCAGCCGAGTTTTCGCCTGGACCTCGAGCAGCTTGCCACGCGCTACCGTGAATTAGCGCGTGGAGTGCATCCGGATCGCTTTGCCGACGCCTCCGAGCGTGAGCAACGCCTGGCGCTGGAGCAGTCAGCCAGCCTCAACGAAGCCTATCAGACGCTCAAAAGCCCCCCCAAGCGCGCGCGTTACCTGCTCGCCATGGGTGGTCGCGAGCTGCCGCTGGAAGTTACGGTCCATGACCCTGATTTCCTGATGCAGCAGATGCAATGGCGTGAGGAGCTCGAAGACTTGCAGGACGAGGCCGATCTGGCTGGCGTCGCGGTCTTCAAACGGCGTCTGAAAGTGGCCCAGGATGAACTCAACGAAAGCTTCGCAGCCTGTTGGGATGATGCAGCGCAGCGTGAACAGGCCGAACGCCTGATGCGGCGCATGCAGTTCCTCGACAAGCTCACTTACGAAGTGCGCCAGTTAGAAGAGCGCCTCGACGATTAACCCAGTGCTGCACAGATTGCACGCCTGATAGACAGATAAGACCTGATTACCATGGCTCTACTGCAGATCGCCGAACCCGGCCAAAGTCCTCAACCGCACCAGCGTCGCCTGGCGGTTGGCATCGACTTGGGTACTACCAATTCACTGGTCGCCGCACTGCGCAGCGGTCTCTCCGAGCCGCTGCCCGATGCTGATGGCCAGGTGATCCTGCCGTCCGCCGTGCGCTATCACGCTGATCGCACCGAAGTGGGCGAGTCGGCCCGCCTGGCCGCGTCTACCGATCCGCTGAATACCGTGCTGTCGGTCAAGCGCTTGATGGGTCGTGGGTTGTCCGACGTCAAGCAATTGGGTGATCAACTGCCGTACCGCTTTGTCGGCGGTGAATCCCATATGCCGTTTATCGACACCATCCAAGGCCCGAAAAGCCCGGTGGAAGTGTCGGCCGATATCCTCAAGGTCCTGCGCCAGCGCGCCGAAACCACCTTGGGCGGCGAGCTGGTAGGGGCGGTGATCACCGTTCCGGCATATTTCGATGATGCCCAGCGCCAAGCCACCAAGGATGCGGCGAAACTGGCCGGACTCAATGTCTTGCGCTTGCTTAACGAGCCGACCGCTGCTGCCGTGGCCTATGGCCTGGACCAGCAGGCCGAAGGCCTGGTCGCCATTTACGACCTGGGTGGCGGTACCTTTGATATTTCCATCCTGCGCCTGACCGGCGGTGTCTTCGAAGTCCTGGCCACCGGTGGCGACAGTGCCCTGGGTGGTGACGACTTCGACCACGCCATTGCCGGTTGGATCATCACCAGCGCCGGCTTGTCCGCCGACCTCGATCCAGGCGCCCAGCGCAATCTGCTGCAAACGGCCTGCGCAGCCAAGGAAGCCTTGACTGACGCTGCATCTGTTGAGGTTTCCTACGGCTCATGGTCGGCCCAACTGACCCGTGAAGCCTTCGATGCGCTGATCGAGCCAATGGTTGCTCGTAGCCTGAAAGCCTGCCGCCGTGCCGTGCGTGACTCCGGTATCGAGCTGGAAGAAGTTGGCGCAGTGGTCATGGTTGGCGGTTCGACCCGTGTGCCACGGGTTCGCGAAGCGGTGGCCGAAGCCTTTGGTCGTCAGCCGCTGACCGAAATCGATCCGGATCAAGTGGTGGCCATTGGTGCTGCGATCCAGGCCGATACCCTGGCTGGCAACAAGCGAGATGGTGGCGAACTGCTTCTGCTCGACGTAATTCCGTTGTCCCTGGGCCTGGAAACCATGGGTGGCTTGATGGAAAAGGTGATTCCGCGCAACACCACCATTCCCGTCGCCCGCGCCCAGGACTTCACCACTTACAAAGATGGTCAGACGGCCATGATGATTCATGTGCTGCAAGGCGAGCGTGAGCTGATCAGCGACTGCCGCTCCCTGGCACGCTTTGAGTTGCGCGGCATCCCGGCCATGGTCGCGGGTGCAGCGAAGATTCGTGTGACGTTCCAGGTCGACGCCGATGGTCTGCTCAGTGTTGCTGCACGTGAGCTGGGTTCGGGCGTCGAGGCCAGCATCCAGGTCAAGCCGTCCTACGGCCTGACCGATGGCGAAATCGCCAAGATGCTCAAGGATTCGTTCCAGTACGCCGGTGATGACAAAGTCGCCCGTGTGCTGCGTGAGCAGCAAGTCGATGCCCAGCGCCTGCTAGAAGCGGTGCAGGGCGCACTTGAGGCGGACGGAGATCGTCTGCTGGATGCCGAGGAACGCCTGGTCATCGACCTGCAGATGCAGGAACTGGCCGAATTGATGAAAGGCTCCGATGGTTATGCCATCGAACAACAGACCAAGCGCCTTTCACAAGTAACCGATGCCTTTGCCGCCCGTCGTATGAACCAGACGGTGAAAGCCGCCCTGGCGGGACGCAACCTGAATGAAATTGAGGAATAACTGATGCCGCAGGTCATTTTTCTGCCACACGCCGAGCATTGCCCGGACGGTATGGTCGTGGAGGCTGAGACCGGCAAGTCCCTTCTCGAAGTCGCCCATGACAACCACATCGAGATCGAGAGTGCCTGTGGTGGCGTCAATGCCTGCACCACCTGTCACTGCATTATCCGCGAAGGTTTCAATAGCCTCGAAGAGGCCGATGAGCTGGAAGAGGACTATCTTGATAGGGCATGGGGCCTGGAACCGACTTCGCGCCTGAGCTGTCAGGCCAAGGTGGGGACTGAAGACCTCACCGTCGAAATTCCGAAGTATTCGCTCAACCATGCGGCCGAAGCACCGCACTGATTCAAGGAAGTGTCATGAGTCTTAAATGGGTTGATGTGCAAGAGATCGCTATCCTGCTGGCCGACGGCCATCCGGATATGGATCCCTATTCGCTGAACTTTGTAGCTTTGCGTGACATGGTCATGGCCTTGCCAGGGTTTGAAGATGAGCGGGATCGCGGCGGTGAAAAGGTTCTTGAAGCTATCCAGACTGCCTGGAAAGAAGAACAGGACTGAAGCCTCCCTCACGCAGTTAGGCAATACCCAAGAACCCGCGTATAATTCGCGGGTTTAATTTTTCGCAAATTACCGTTTCTGGAGTTACACCATGGCTGTTCAACGTACTTTCTCCATCATCAAGCCTGACGCTGTTGCAAAAAACGTCATCGGCGAGATCACCACTCGTTTCGAAAAAGCCGGCCTGAAGGTTGTAGCTTCGAAACTCAAGCAACTGTCCAAGGCTGAAGCTGAAGGCTTCTACGCTGAGCACAGCGCTCGTGGTTTCTTCGGCGACCTGGTTGCCTTCATGATCTCCGGCCCTGTTGTTGTACAGGTTCTGGAAGGCGAAAACGCTATCGCTCTGAACCGTGAGCTGATGGGCGCTACCAACCCTAAAGAAGCTGCTGCCGGCACCATCCGTGCTGATTTCGCTGACTCCATCGACGCCAACGCTGTACACGGTTCGGACTCCGAAGCCGCTGCTGCTCGCGAAATCTCGTACTTCTTCGCAGCTACTGAAGTAACCACTCGCTAAGCATCGGCTTAAGAGTGAAGGTGAATCCATGACTACATCGACTGTAAAAACCAACCTGCTGGGTCTGACTCAACAGGAAATGGAAAAATTCTTCGACTCAATCGGGGAGAAGCGTTTCCGTGCCGGTCAGGTAATGAAGTGGATTCACCACTTTGGTGTCGACGATTTCGACGCCATGACGAACGTCAGCAAGGCCCTGCGCGACAAGCTCAAGGCTATTGCCGAGGTTCGTGGTCCCGAGGTTGTCAGCGAGGACATCTCCAGCGACGGCACCCGTAAATGGGTGGTGCGCGTGGCGTCCGGCAGTTGCGTCGAGACCGTCTACATTCCCCAGGGCAAGCGCGGCACTTTGTGCGTTTCGTCCCAGGCAGGCTGTGCCCTGGACTGCAGTTTCTGCTCCACCGGCAAGCAAGGCTTCAATAGCAACCTCACTGCCGCCGAAGTGATCGGCCAGGTGTGGATTGCCAACAAATCCTTTGGCAGCGTCCCGGCAACCGTCGACCGTGCCATCACCAACGTGGTGATGATGGGCATGGGTGAGCCGCTGCTGAACTTCGACAACGTGATCGCGGCCATGCACCTGATGATGGACGACCTGGGCTACGGCATTTCCAAGCGCCGTGTAACCCTGTCGACCTCCGGCGTGGTACCGATGATCGATGAGCTGGCCAAGCACATCGACGTCTCCCTGGCGTTGTCGCTGCATGCACCTAATGACGCATTGCGTAACCAATTGGTGCCGATCAACAAGAAGTATCCGCTTAAGATGCTCCTCGAATCCTGCCAGCGTTACATGGCGACCTTGGGCGAGAAGCGCGTGCTGACCATTGAGTACACCATGCTCAAGGACATCAACGACAAGGTCGAACACGCGGTCGAGATGATCGAGTTGCTCAAGAACACCCCGTGCAAGATCAACCTGATTCCGTTCAACCCGTTTCCCCATTCTGGCTACGAGCGGCCGAGCAACAACGCCATCCGCCGTTTCCAGGATCAACTGCACCAGGCAGGCTACAACGTGACTGTGCGCACCACCCGTGGTGAAGACATCGACGCCGCCTGTGGCCAATTGGTAGGACAGGTGCTGGATCGCACCCGTCGCAGCGAGCGTTATATCGCCGTGCGTGAACTGAACGCCGCCGACGATTTGCCGCAAATTGCTGTGAATCGAATCTGAGAGAGGATCTCTATGCCCTTGCGCCTTGCGCTGCTTTTGCTTGTTGCCAGCCTCTCGGTTGGCTGTGTTTCATCGGGCTCTGACAGCCCGTTGCAAACCGGCAAGGGCCGTGATGAAGCGCGTGCTGCCTATGTGCAGTTGGGGCTAGGCTACCTGCGCCAGGGGTTGAGCGAGCAGGCCAAGGTGCCGCTGCAAAAGGCCCTGGCCCTCGACAGCCAGGATGCCGACGCCAATGCGGCGCTGGCCCTGGTGTTCCAGGCCCAGGCCGAGCCCGAGCTGGCCGACCAGTATTACCAGAAAGCCCTGGCGGTTCGCCCCCATGATCCGCGCCTGCTCAACAACTACGGCAGCTTCCTGTTCCAGCAGGAACGTTATGAACAAGCATCCGGTTATTTCCAGCAGGCAGCCACTGATACCCTATATCCTGAACGTTCGCGGGTTTTCGAGAACCTTGGGGTGACGTCTGTGCGCCTTGGCCAGCGGGAAAACGCCCGCCAGCAACTGGAAAAAGCCCTGCACCTGAACCAGCGCCAGCCACGGGCCTTGCTTGAAATGGCCCAGTTGTCGTTTGAAGACAGGCATTATGTGCCGGCACGTGACTATTACGAGCGTTTTAGCCTGCTCAGTGGGCAAAATGCACGTAGTCTATTGCTTGGTGTGCGCCTGGCCACGGTTCATGAAGAACGCGACAAGGCCGCACGTTTTGGCCAGCAACTAGAACGACTCTATCCCGGTACGCCGGAATATCAGCAATACCTGTCGGAGCAATGATGAAAGCCGCGCACCCGGAAGTTGTAGCCGCTAATCGCGTTAACCCAGGCGAGACCTTGCGTCAGGCCCGCGAAAGCAATGGTTGGTCACTGGAAGAAGTGGCCCTCAAGCTCAATTTGACCACCACTTCCCTGGGCAACCTGGAAAACGGCGCGTTCGACAAACTGCCCGGGCATACCTTCGCCCGCGGTTATATCCGTGCCTACGCCAAGCTGTTGGGCACCGACCAGGCCATCCTGGTCCAGCAATTCGACCAGTTCACCGGTACCGACTCCCAGGGCAGCAACGTGCACGGTCTCGGTCGTATTGAAGAGCCGGTGCGCGTTTCCCACACTATTTTGCGAATTGTCAGCCTGTTGCTGCTGATTGCAGTGATCGGTGGTGGCTTCATCTGGTGGCAGGACCAGACCTCGCTGCGCAGTAAGGACCTGATCAGCAATGCCTTGGAGCACGTCGAAGTCGAAAGCGCCGACGGCACCACCCAGATCCACCCCCTGGACGAGCCGGAAGACCAGGCTGTGGCCCAGGGTGAGGCCGCAACTGGAACCAACCTTGACCTGCAAGCGGGTCAAGCGCCCGTCGAAGCCGGCACTGAATCGGCTCCGGCCTCCGTTGCATCGGCTCCCGCCGCGCCGGCAACCCCGGCTCCGGCCACTGCGGTCCCGACTCCCGCTGCACCAGCACCAGCACCAGCACCGGTCGCGCCAGTCGCGCCTACGGTCGCTGCCCCTGTCGCCCAGGCGCCTGCCAGCGTGGCCGGCGATGGCCGTCTCCAGATTACCTACGTCGCTGACTGCTGGACACAAGTCACCGATGGCAATGGCAAAGTCCTGTTCAGTGCTTTGAAGCGTAAGGGAGATACGCTTGAGCAGGTCGGCAAGCCTCCTTTGACGCTGCGTCTGGGCTTTGCCCGTGGTGCGCAAGTGGCCTACAACGGCCAGCCTGTGGACGTGGCGCCGTTCACCAGTGGCGAGACCGCTCGCCTGAAGTTGGGACAATAGTCATGCACGGCGAATCTCCAATCAAACGTCGCGTATCGCGCAAGATCTGGGTTGGCTCCGTGCCGGTGGGTGGCGATGCCCCCATCGCCGTACAGAGCATGACCAACAGCGACACTAATGATGTGGCGGCCACTGTGGCCCAGATCAACCGCCTGGAAGCCGCAGGTGTCGATATCGTGCGGGTTTCCGTGCCGGATATGGACGCTGCCGAGGCCTTCGGCCGCATCAAGCAATTGGTCAAGGTGCCGCTGGTCGCCGATATCCATTTTGACTACAAGATCGCGTTGCGCGTAGCCGAACTGGGCGTCGACTGCCTGCGCATCAACCCGGGTAACATCGGCCGCGAAGACCGGGTGCGTGCCGTGGTCGACGCTGCCCGCGATCGCGGGATTCCAATCCGTATCGGCGTCAATGCCGGTTCCCTGGAAAAAGACCTGCAAAAGAAATATGGCGAGCCTACTCCGGCAGCCCTGGTCGAATCCGCACTGCGCCACGTCGAGCACCTTGAGCGCCTGAATTTCCAGGACTTCAAGGTCAGCGTAAAGGCTTCCGACGTGTTCATGGCCGTAGAAGCCTACCGCTTGTTGGCCAAGGAAATCGTGCAGCCGTTGCACTTGGGCATCACCGAAGCCGGCGGTTTGCGTTCAGGCACAGTGAAATCTGCGGTGGGTCTCGGTATGCTGCTGGCCGACGGGATTGGCGATACCATTCGTATCTCCCTGGCGGCGGACCCGGTAGAGGAAGTGAAAGTCGGCTACGACATTCTCAAATCCCTGCATCTACGCTCCCGTGGCATCAATTTTATTGCCTGCCCGAGTTGCTCGCGGCAGAACTTCGACGTGGTGAAAACCATGAACGAGTTGGAAGTACGCCTGGAAGACCTGCTGGTGCCGCTGGATGTCGCGGTCATCGGTTGTGTGGTCAACGGGCCAGGTGAGGCCAAAGAAGCGCATGTGGGCCTGACCGGTGGTACCCCGAACCTGATTTACATCGACGGCAAGCCGTCGCAGAAATTGACGAATGACAATCTGGTGGATCATCTGGAAAAGCTGATCCGCGACAAAGCGGCCGAGAAGGTCGCCGCAGACGCAGCGCTGATCGCTCGCGGCTGATTGAACGAATTTAAGGATTTGATGTGAGCAAGTCTCTGCAAGCCATCCGTGGCATGAACGACATCCTGCCCGAACAGACGCCCCTGTGGCGCTATTTCGAGAGCACGGTCGCGCGCCTGCTGGATAACTACGGTTACAAGCAGATCCGCATGCCAATCGTCGAGTTCACCGAGCTGTTCAAGCGCTCCATCGGTGAAGTGACCGACATCGTCGAAAAAGAGATGTACACCTTCGAAGACCGCAACGGCGACTCCCTGACCCTGCGTCCGGAAGGTACCGCTGCCTGCGTGCGCGCCGTGCTCGAACATGGCATCACCGGTGGTGGCCAGACCCAGAAGCTGTGGTACATCGGCCCGATGTTCCGTCACGAACGCCCGCAAAAAGGCCGTTATCGCCAGTTTCACCAGATCGGTTGCGAAGTCTTCAACCTCGATGGCCCGGATATCGATGCCGAGCTGATCGTGCTGACCTGGCGCCTGTGGGGCCAATTGGGCATTCGTGACGCGGTCAAGCTTGAACTCAACAGCCTGGGCACCAGCGAATCCCGTGGCCGTTACCGTGAGGCCCTGGTCGAGTACCTGTCGGCCCACCTGGACAAGCTCGATGAAGACAGTCAACGCCGTCTGAAGACCAATCCGTTGCGCGTCCTCGATACCAAGAACGCCGACACCCAGGCCGTGCTGGTCGACGCGCCGAAAATGGCCGACTACCTGGACGACGAATCCCGTACCCACTTCGAGGGCCTCAAGGCTCGCCTGGATGCGGCCGGCATTCCCTACGTGATCAACCCCAAGTTGGTGCGCGGCCTCGATTACTACAGCAAGACCGTGTTCGAGTGGGTTACCGACAAGCTCGGCGCCCAGGGCACGGTGTGTGCCGGTGGTCGCTACGACGGCCTGGTCGAGCAGATGGGCGGCAAGCCGACCACGGGCGTGGGTTTTGCCATGGGCATCGAGCGGCTGATCCTGCTGCTGGAAACCCTGGAGCAGATCCCTGAAGAAATTTCCCGTCAGGTGGACGTGTACCTGTGCGCCTTTGGCGAGGCGGCCGAACTGGCTGGCTTGGCCTTGAGCGAACAGTTGCGCGACCAACTGCCGAGCCTGCGCCTGCAGGTCAATGCCGGCGCTGGCAGCTTCAAGAGCCAATTCAAGAAAGCCGACAAGAGCGGCGCGTTGTACGCGCTGATCTTGGGCGACGATGAACTGGCCCAGCAAGTGGTAAGTGTCAAACCCCTGCGTGGCCAGGGCGAACAACAAAGCATTGCCTTTGATGCGCTTGCCGCGCACTTGGCCACCTGCATCGTGCAGGGTTGAAGCTGTCAAACAGCCGAATTTAGCGATTAAGGAGTATTGGGGTGTCGAGTACTGAAGATGATCAGCTGGCCGAGTTCAAAGACTGGTGGCAGCGTAACGGCAAACCCCTGGTAACTGGCGGCCTGCTGGCGCTGGTGGTGGTGTTCGGTTGGCAGGCGTTCCAGAAGTATCAGAGCAATCAGTCGCAAGGCGCCTCGATGCTCTATCAGCAACTGCTGGAAACCACGCTGACCCCTACTGGCAAGCCTGATCCGGCCCAAGTGGCGGACCTGGCCGGCAAGCTGAAAAACGAATTTGGCGGTAGCACCTACGCCCAATACGGCAGCCTGTTCGTCGCGAAAGTCGCGGTCGATACCGGCAAGCTGGATGACGCAGCCTCCGAGCTCAAAGCCATCGCCGACAAGCCGAGCAACCCGACCCTGGGTGAAATCGCACGTCAGCGCCTGGCCCAGGTCCTGGCTGCACAGAACAAGGCCGACGAAGCACTGAAACTGCTCGACGGCGATGCTGACAAGGCATTTGTAGCCACTCGCGAAGAGCTCAAGGGCGACCTGCTGGTCCAATTGGGTCGTACCGACGAAGCCAATGCTGCGTACCAAAAAGCCAAGGCTGCGCTGTCTGATGAAGCAGCGGTCGGTGGCTTACAAATCAAGCTGGACGACTTGGCCAAAGGGGATGCGTGACGTGATCCGTTGGAAACATGCAGCATTGCTGGCTCTGGCCGTTTTGGCCGCGGGTTGCAGCAGCAACAGCAAAAAAGAACTGCCTCCGGCCGAGCTGACCAGCTTCAAGGAAGAAGTGGTCCTGCAAAAGCAGTGGAGCCGCTCCATCGGTGACGGCCAGGGTGATACCTACAACATGTTGGTACCGGCAATCGACGGTGACAACATTGTGGCCGCTGACGTGACGGGCGTCGTGATCTCCATGGATCGCATGAACGGCGACGTCAAGTGGAAGAAAGATCTCGAACTACCGGTTTCCGGCGCCGTTGGCGTGGGTTACGGCATGGTGATGATCGGCACGCTGAAAGGCGAAGTCGTGGCCCTGGATTCGAGCAATGGTGAAGAGAAATGGCGCGCTCGCGTGACCAGTGAAGTCCTCGCACCGCCTGCCACCAACGGCGATATCGTCGTGGTGCAGACCCAGGATGACCGTGTCATTGGCCTCGACGCCAACACCGGTGAACAGCGTTGGCTGTACGACAGCACCCCAGCGGTGCTGACGTTGCGCGGTACCAGTGGTCCGGTTGTGACCAATAACCTGGCGCTGGCAGGTCTTTCGACCGGTAAAGTGGTTGCCCTGGATACCCAGAACGGCGTGCCGGCCTGGGAATCGCGGGTCGCCATTCCGCAAGGTCGTTCCGAGCTGGACCGTGTCGTGGACATCGACGGCGGCTTGCTGCTGTCGGGTGAAACCCTGTACGTCGCCACTTACCAGGGCCGCGTTGCGGCGCTGGATCTGCAAAGCGGTCGTGTCCTATGGCAGCGTGATGCCTCCAGCTACGCCGGTGTCGCCCAAGGGTTTGGCAGCGTCTACGTGAGCCTGGCATCCGGTACCGTTGAAAGCATCGACGAGCGTTCCACCACAGCCCTGTGGAGCAACGACTCGCTGGCTCGCCGTCAACTGTCGGCTCCGGAAGTGTTCTCCAGCTATGTAGCGGTAGGCGACCTGGAAGGTTACCTGCATCTGCTGAGCCAGGTGGACGGGCGCTTTGTCGGCCGTGAACGTATCGACAGCGACGGCCTGCGTGCGCGTCCGCTGGTGGTAGGCAACATGCTTTATGTGTTTGGTAACAGCGGCAAGCTGGAAGCCCTGACCATCAAGTAAGAACTATGCTTGGGGTAACCCCCCAGGCGGCCCTGACACAACGCTTTTTGCTTTTTGTAGGAGCGAGCTTGCTCGCGAAGGACCTGAGGAACACACGTTTAATCAGGTTAAACCCGTTATCGTTGACGTTCTTCGCGAGCAAGCTCGCTCCTACAGTGATCAGTGTTGTGCAGGGCATGTGGCATTTCAAATGCCGCCCCGAGCACCAGCCGCTGCCTTGCAGCGGCTTTTGTATTTTCTGAAATAACGCAGTGGAGAGCCGCATGGTTCCCGTAATCGCCCTGGTGGGCCGACCTAACGTCGGCAAGTCCACCTTGTTCAACCGCCTGACCAGGACTCGCGACGCTATCGTCGGCGACTTGTCCGGTCTGACCCGTGATCGCCAATACGGTGAGGCAAAGTGGCAAGGGCGCTCCTACATTATTGTCGACACCGGTGGTATCTCCGGTGACGAGCATGGCATGGACGAAAAGATGGCCGAGCAGTCGCTGCTGGCCATTGAAGAAGCCGATGTCGTGTTGTTCCTGGTGGACGCCCGCGCGGGCTACACCGCTGCCGACCAGATGATCGGCGAGCACCTGCGCAAGCGCAACAAGCGTTCCTATCTGATCGCCAACAAGATCGACAACATCGATCCTGAAGCGGCCCGCGCCGAATTCAGCCCGATGGGCCTGGGTGACGCGATCCCGGTCGCCGGTGCCCACGGTCGCGGCATCACCCAGATGCTGGAAATCGCTCTGCGCGATTTCCCCAAGGATGACGTCGAGGAAGAAGACGGCGAAGAAGAAATCGTTGCTGAAGGCGAGGAAGCCAAGCGCATTCCTGGCCCCAGCGAAAAAGACGGTATCAAGATCGCTATCATCGGCCGCCCGAACGTGGGCAAGTCGACCCTGGTCAACCGCATGCTTGGTGAAGACCGGGTTATCGTCTATGACCAGCCCGGCACCACTCGCGACAGCATCTACATCCCGTTCGAGCGTAACGACGAGAAGTACACGCTGATCGACACCGCCGGTGTGCGCAAGCGCGGCAAGATCCACGAGGAAGTTGAAAAGTTCTCGGTGGTGAAGACCCTGCAGGCGATCAAAGACGCCAACGTGGTGATCTTCGTCATGGACGCCCGCGAAGGCGTGGTCGACCACGACCTCAACCTGCTGGGCTTTGCCCTGGAGGCCGGTCGGGCATTGGTGATCGCGATCAACAAATGGGACGGCATGACCCCGAGCGAGCGTGACTTCGTCAAGGTCGAGCTGCAACGTCGGTTGTTCTTCGTCGACTTCGCCGATATCCACTTTATCTCGGCGCTGCACGGCACCGGCGTGGGCAACCTCTACGCGTCCGTTCAGAACTCGTTCAAGTCTGCGGTCACCCGCTGGCCGACCAACCGCCTGACCCAGATCCTTGAAGACGCAGTGGGCGAACACGCGCCGCCGATGGTCAACAACCGCCGGATCAAGCTGCGTTACGCTCACTTGGGTGGCGCCAACCCGCCGATTATCGTGATCCACGGTAACCAGATCGAGAAGGTGCCAAAGTCCTACGTGCGTTACCTGGAAAACACCTACCGTCGTGTCTTGAAGCTGGTCGGTACGCCGATCCGCATCGAGTTCAAAGGTGGCGAGAACCCGTACGAAGGCAACAAGAACAGCCTGACTGACCGCCAAGTGAACAAGAAACGTCGCTTGATGAGCCACAACAAGAAGGCTGACAAAAAGCGTAAAGACCGCCGCTAACTGTTGGGGCTGGCTTGTGTGGGAGCGGGCTTGCCCGCGATAGCGATAGATCAGACACCAACTTGCTGACTGACCCACCGCTACCCAGGCAAGCCAGTACCTATACCAGTTAGGCGTTACCCAAAAAAGGGCTCTGAATGAGCCCTTTTTTGTGCCTCGCGATTGACCCCTCGGCGCTTGCAGCTTACAACTTGTAACTCACCGTCAGGGGCCCACCGCATGATCACCAGCAAGCTGCCAAACGTCGGCACCACTATCTTCACCACCATGTCGCAACTCGCTGCGCAAACCGGCGCGCTGAATCTGTCCCAGGGCTTCCCCGATTTCAATGGCCCCCAGGCCTTGCTCGACGCGGTGGGCAAACATGTTGACAGCGGCCATAACCAATACGCGCCAATGACCGGTCTACCAGCCCTGCGCCAGCAAGTGGCGGCCAAGGTCGCCCGCAGCTACGGCGTGCAGGTTGATCCCGACAGCGAGGTGACCATCACCCCCGGCGCCACCCAGGCGATCTTCTGTGCGATCCAGGCGGTGATCCGCAGCGGTGATGAAGTCATCGTCTTCGACCCGTGCTACGACAGCTACGAGCCCTCTGTGGAGTTGGCCGGCGGTCGTTGTGTGCATGTGCCATTGGGGCTGGTGGACTTCAGCCTGGATTTCGAGCAGATCAAGGCCGCGCTATCACCGCGCACGCGCATGATCATCCTCAACACCCCGCACAACCCCAGCGGCGCCCTGATCAGTCGCGTCGAGCTGGATCAGTTGGCCGAGCTGATCCGTGACCGCGATATCTATCTGGTCAGCGACGAGGTCTACGAACACCTGGTATTCGATGGCGTGGCCCACGTCAGCGTCCTGGCCCACGAAGAGCTGTATCCGCGCGCATTCGTGGTCAGCTCCTTTGGCAAGACCTACCACGTCACTGGCTGGAAGACCGGTTACGTGGTTGCGCCTGTGGCCTTGAGCGCGGAGCTGCGCAAGGTGCATCAATACGTCAGCTTCTGCGGCGTGACGCCGTTGCAGTTCGCCCTGGCCGACTTCATGGCCGAGCACCCTGAACACGTTGAGGAGTTGCCGGCTTTTTACCAGGCCAAGCGCGACTTGTTCTGCGATCTACTGGCCCCCTCGCGTTTCAGTTTCACGCGGGTGGCCGGTACTTACTTTCAACTGGTGGATTACTCACAGATTCGCCCGGATCTGGATGACGTGGCCATGTCGCTGTGGATGACCCGCGAACATGGCGTGGCGACGATTCCGGTCTCGGTGTTCTACCAGAACCCACCCCAAGGCCAGCGCCTGGTGCGCCTGTGCTTTGCCAAACGCGAGGAGACGCTGCGCCAAGCAGCCGAGAAACTATGCGTGATCTGAGTGCGTTACCCGATCTGAACATCGCCCTGGTTCAGACCACCCTGGCCTGGCATGACCGCCAGGCTAACCTGGAGCATTTCGAGTTGCTGCTGGAGCAAGCCAGGGGCGCCGACTTGATCGTGCTGCCGGAAATGTTCACCACCGGTTTTTCCATGGCGTCCGAAGCCCTGGCCGAAGCGGAAAACGGCCCGACCCATGATTGGCTCAAGGCCCAGGCGCGCAAGTACAACGCGGTGATCACCGGTAGCGTGATTATCCAGGCCGCCGATGGCACTCACCGCAACCGCCTGTTGTGGGCACGGCCCGATGGCGAGGTGTTGCACTACGACAAGCGGCACCTGTTTCGCATGGCCGGCGAGCACAATCACTACACCCCCGGCGAGCGCCAGGTGCAGTTCGAGCTCAAGGGCTGGCGGATTCGCCCGCTGATCTGCTACGACCTGCGCTTCCCGGTGTGGAGTCGTGATGCACAGGACACTGATCTGCTGCTGTACACCGCCAACTGGCCGGGCGCGCGGCGTCAACACTGGAACCGCCTGTTGCCGGCGCGGGCCATCGAGAACTTGTGCTATGTAGCGGCGGTGAACCGGGTAGGCACCGACGGCAAGGGTTTTGCTTACACGGGGGACAGCCAGGTCCTGGACTTCCAGGGCGAAAGCCTGTTGAGCGCCGGGGAGGCGGACGGGGTGTTCAAGGTCTGCCTGGAGGCGGCGCAATTGGCTGAGTATCGCCAGAGGTTTCCGGCGAACCTGGATGCCGATAGCTTTCAGTTTGTCTGATAAATCTTTGGTGTATGGGAGATAGCTATCGCGGGCAAGCCCGCTCCTACATTTGGAATGCATTCCCCTGTGGGAGCGGGCTTGCCCGCGAAAGGGCCATCAGCCTCGCCCTAGCCCCAAAGTAAAAAGGCCCCTGGATTCGCATCCAGGGGCCTTTGGCTTTTCAGCGGTCAGTTACGCCGCTTTCGCTTCCTGCTGGCTCAACGAGCGGTTCAGCGCGCTGAACACGGCCTTGAAGCTGGCCGTAGTGATGTTTTCATCAATCCCCACGCCATGCACCGGACGCTCGCCGTTCACCCGCAGTTCGATGTAAGCCGCAGCCTTGGCGTTAGTACCTGCGCCAATCGCGTGCTCGTTGTAGTCCATGATCTCGACACCAATCGGCAGGCCGGCCACCAACGCTTCCAGCGCGCCGTTGCCTTTGCCGTGCCAGCGCAGGTTGGTTTCGCCCTGGCCCTTGCCGGAGACTTCAACCTCTACCGAGCTGTTGCCGTTCTCTTCCTGCAGGCGGTGGCTGACCAGCGCGTACGGGGTGTTGGCTTGCAGGTATTCACGCTGCAACAGGGCATGGATTTGCGAAGCAGTCATCTCCAGGCCCACGCGGTCGGTTTCGGCCTGTACCACCTGGCTGAACTCGATCTGCATGCGGCGTGGCAAGCTGATGCCGTATTCCTGTTCCAGCAGGTAAGCGATACCGCCTTTGCCCGACTGGCTGTTGACGCGGATCACCGCTTCGTAGCTGCGGCCAATATCGGCCGGGTCGATTGGCAAGTACGGCACTTCCCACAAGGCATCCGGTTTCTGCTGGGCGAAGCCTTTGCGGATGGCATCCTGGTGCGAGCCGGAGAACGCGGTGTGGACCAGGTCGCCGACATACGGGTGACGTGGGTGCACCGGGATCTGGTTGCACTCCTCGACCACTTTGCGCACGCCGTCGATATCGGAGAAGTCCAACTCAGGGTTTACGCCCTGGGTGTAGAGGTTCAAGGCGACGGTGACGAGGTCGACGTTACCAGTACGCTCGCCGTTGCCAAACAGGCAGCCTTCGACACGGTCGGCACCCGCCATCAGGCCCAGCTCGGTGGCGGCGACGCCAGTGCCACGGTCGTTGTGGGTGTGCAGGCTGATGATCACGCTGTCACGACGGTTGATATGGCGACCGAACCATTCGATCTGGTCGGCATAGATGTTCGGCGTGGCGCATTCCACGGTAGCCGGCAGGTTGAGGATCATCTTGTGCTCGGGCGTCGGGTTCCACACCTCGATCACTGCGTCACATACTTCCTTGGCGAACTCCAGCTCGGTGGCGCTGAATGTCTCTGGCGAGTACTCGAAAGTCCACTGGGTTTCCGGCTGCTGGGCGGCGTACTTGACGAACAGCTTGGCGGCGTCGACCGCGATGGCCTTGATCCCGTCCTTGTCCTGATTGAACACGATACGGCGGAAGGACGGCGAGGTGGCGTTGTACAAGTGCACGATGGCTTTCTTGGCGCCGCGCAGGGATTCGAAAGTACGCGCGATCAAGTCTTCACGGCCCTGGGTCAGCACCTGGATGGTGGTGTCCTCGGGGATATGGTTGTCTTCGATCAGGGTGCGTACGAAGTCGAAGTCAGTCTGCGAAGCGGCCGGGAACGAGGCTTCGATCTCTTTCACGCCCACCGAGACCAGGGTTTTCCAGAAACGCAGTTTCTTCACGGCGTCCATCGGCTCGATCAACGACTGGTTGCCGTCGCGCAAGTCGGAGCTGCACCAGATCGGCGCGGTGGTGATGGTCTTCGATGGCCAGGTGCGATCCGGGATATCAATGGTCGGGAATGCGCGGTATTTCGACGACGGGTCTTTGAGCATGCTCATCAGGAGAATCCTTGTTGTAGGGCCGAGAGAAGGCGGCCTGCCATAAAGCGTTTATTAGAGATAAAACCGGGGATGAGGCCGTTCGATTCAGCCTGGCAGTCGTGCGCTGACGAGGCACAGGCTGCGGTGCTGGCGAAGCTGAATGAGGGTGTGAGAGGTTTTCATAGGTCCAACCCTAACCGCCGGGGTGAAAGATGGCAAGCAGTCGGAAAAAATTGAGAGAAGTTCTGCTATTGCTCGATAAAACGAGATTTTATGGTGGGTAATGTCTGGAAGCTTTGTTTTATTTGCGTGAGGGTTTGCAGATGCGCAATCAGTGGAGCCTGATCTGGCGTCACCGCGTGCAAGCCCACGATGACGCCAGTATGCCCCGCGATCAGATCAAGGCTGGAACGCTCCGATAAAGATCGCCGGGTCCACTCGCGCATCATTCAAGCTGATATTCCAATGCATATGTGGCCCGGTCGCCCGGCCCGTCGAACCGACCTTGCCGACCACCGCTCCACGCACCAGTTGCTGGCCCACCCTCACATCAATCTTCGACATATGGCAGAACATGCTGATAAAGCCCTGGCCATGGTCGACAAACACCGTATTGCCGTTAAAGAAGTAGTTACCCACCAGAATGACCTTGCCATTGGCCGGGGTCTTGATCGGCGTGCCAGCGGGCACCGCGAAGTCCAGGCCCGAATGCGGGTTGCGCTCTTCACCGTTAAAGAAGCGGCGCACGCCGAACTTGCTAGACAGCGGGCCGTTCACTGGTTTGTCCAGCACCAGGTTGCTCGGCAGGTTCGGGCTGAAGCTACGATAAGCCTTGAGCTGCACGGCCAACTCGCCCTCGATGCGCTTGAGTTGCGCAGGCTCGGGGTTGACCTGGCTTTTGTTCTTCAGGGTGATGCGCTGTTCCGGGTATTTCTTGAACCCGACAATAAACGGCAGGGTACGTCCGCCACTGCTGATGCGCTCGTTGCCGGGCTTGACCGTCAGCGGGATGCCGACAATCGCCAGCCAGTTGTCCTGTTCCTTGACCACCAGCACCGGTTTGCCCTGATACGTGGCTTTTGGCGCGTCGGCGCCAGGGCCCAGGTCGACCACGGCGACACCACCGGGCACCGGCTTGTTCAGGGTGCGGGTTATGTAGCTGTCGGCGTGGGCGTTAAAAGCGAGGCACAGCAGCAGCAACAGGCTAAATAGACGAGGCATCAATCAATCCAGTAATGAAAGGGTGACGGGTGTCAGGTGGTTGTCTTCCACCCGCACTTGCAGTTGGCCTTCACCGAGGCGCGCAGTCAGGCGCTGGCCGGTGTGGGTTTGCGCGGCATTGCGAATGGCCTGGCCGCGCTCGTCCAGCAGGATGCTGTAGCCACGGCCCAAGGTCGCCAGAGGGCTGACCACCTGTAACGTTTGCACCTGGCTTTGCAGTTGCAGGCGCCGTGCCTTGAGACCTTCGCGCATGGCCCGGGGCAGGCGTTCGGCGAGGCTGTCCAGGCGCTGGCGCAGCAGGGCCAGTTGGCGCCCCGGATGCTGGCCGGCCAGGCGGGTTTCCAGGCGGATCAGGCGTTCGCGACGGGTATTGAGGCTGCGCTCGAACGCCCGGCGCAGGCGCATATCCAGGTCATCCAGGCGCTGGGCCTGCTGGCGCAGACGCTCACCGGGGTGACGCAGGCGCCGGGCCATGCCTTCCAGGCGCAGGCGATCATGGCTCAGGCGATTGCGCATCAGCATCACCAGGCGCCGGTGCAGGTTTTCGACCTGGCGGACCAGATGGCTGGCGTCCGGCGCCAACAACTCAGCGGCAGCCGAGGGCGTGGGGGCACGTACGTCGGCTACGAAGTCACTGATGGATACATCGGTTTCATGGCCGACCGCACTGACGATGGGCGTCACGCAGGCATCGATGGCACGGGCCACGGCTTCTTCGTTGAAACACCAGAGGTCTTCCAGGGAGCCGCCGCCACGGGCCAGGATCAGCGCATCAAAGCCCCGGGCATCTGCCAGCTTGAGGGCGCGGACAATCTGCGCCACGGCCTCGCGGCCCTGTACGGCGGTGGGGATCAGGGTCAGTTGCACATTCGGCGCACGGCGGCCGAACACGCTGATGATGTCGCGAATCACCGCGCCGGTGGGTGAACTGATAATGCCGATGCGGCGCGGATGGGCCGGCAGCGGCACCTTGCGCTCGGCCCTGAACAGCCCTTCGGCGCTGAGCTTTTCCTTCAATGCATCGAAGGCCAGGCGCAGCGCACCATCGCCGGCTGGCTCTACAGTGTCGAGGATCAACTGGTAGTCGCCACGCCCCTCGAACAGCGAGACTTTGCCCCGCACCTTGACCGCCAGGCCATCCTTCAATGCCTGGCGCACGCGCGCGGCGTTGTTGCGAAACAGCGCACACCGTACCTGCGCGCCGCTGTCCTTGAGGGTGAAATACACATGCCCAGAGGCCGGGCGGGCGAGGTTGGAGATCTCGCCTTCGACCCAGATATTGGTGAACACGTCCTCGAGCAACACCCGAGCGCGGCCGTTGAGCTGGCTGACAGTCAGGACTTCGCGGTCCATGCCCAGGCGGGCAAACGGGTCTTTAATCATGGCAGGAGATCTTTAGTCATGGGCGGCAGTTTATAGGCATTCGGCCAATGTTTGACAGAACTGCGCAACCAGCGTGCTCGGCGCCTGCGCGCAGGCCAGGGCCACCGTGCTGTGGCAATCAGGATCGGCCAGGGGCAGGAAGTGAATGTTGGCCGGGGCGATATCACGCATCGACTCGGGCAGCAGGGCAATGCCAAACCCAGCCTGGATCAACTGCAACTGGGTGGTCTTGCGCGACATCACCCGCGCGGCCTTGGGGAAAAATCCGGCACGCATGCATAACTCGGCTGACAGGTAACTCAGGCCACCGCGTTGCGGGTGGGGGATCGAAATAAAGGCTTCGTCTTTCAATTGCGCCAGTTCAATGGCCGAGGCGTGGCGGGCCAAAGGGTGGGTAGGAGGCACAGCCAGCAACAGCGGCTCTTTATAGAGCGGCACGATGCGCACCCCTTCGCGCTGGCGCAGCACCGGCAGGCGTAGCAGGCCGACCTCCAGCCGACCGTCGGCAATGTCCTCCAACTGCGCTTCAGAGGACAGTTTGACAATATCCATCGACACCCCGGGACACTGCTCCAGCCAGGCGCTGATCCCGCGCAGGACACGCCCGCTCATGGGCACCGTGCTGGAGTGGCTCAGGCGCAGGGTGCCGAGTTGGCCGTGGCCGACCTGGGTCGCCAGTTCACTGGCCTTGTGCAATTCGCCCAGCAGGTTGCGTGCCCGTGGGTAGAACGCTTCGCCGGCGGCCGTCAGGCGCGGTTGCCGGGCGGTGCGCTCGAACAGTGGGGTTTGCAGGAGGTTTTCCAGCTCCTTGATCTGCCGGCTGAGGGCCGATTGTGCGACAAACAGCCGTTCGGCAGCGGCGCTGAAACTGCCGCTCTCGACGATTTCGACGAAGTAACGCAGTTGCCGGATGGAAATCACGAGTCATGCCTTTTCGAGATAGGTTGAGGGCTTTGAAGATATTAGTCGCAACCCACTCGCTTGGCTAAAGTGAGGGCCATCGCTGACAAGGAATATTTCATGAGTCTGGTTGAATTGATGGGGCAGTGGTCGTTTGGTCCGGTGGACTGGTTGGTGATCGGCCTGGGGATCGCCCTGGCCTATATCGTGTTTGGCATCGCCGGCTTTGGCACGGCGCTGGTGGCCGGGCCGATCCTGATTATGTTTATGCCGCTGTCGAAGATCATTCCGTTGCTGGTGCTGCTGGATTTCGTCGCGGCCTTTGGCAACCTCCTGCAATCGCGGCGGGACGTGGTCAAGCCGGAGCTGTTGCGCTTACTACCGTGCATGGCCATTGGCTGCACCCTCGGCGTGATCTTCTTGCTCAACCTGCATTCGGACCTGCTCCTGCTGTTGATGGGCCTGTTTATCAGCGCCTATGCCATCTACACCCTGGCGGTAAAGGCCAAGCCCACAGCCCTGGCTGCCGGCTGGTCGGTACCCATGGGCGTAGTGGGCGGACTGTTCGGGGCCTTGTTTGGCAGTGGCGGCTTTTTATATGCGATCTATCTGAACAGCCGCCTGCCCAAGGACGGTGCGCGAGCCACCCAAAGTGCGTTGATCAGCGCGAGCACGGTGGTGCGCCTGAGTTTGTTTTTGATCGCCGGGGTGTATGCCGAGTTGCCGTTGCTGATGTTGGCGGTGTGCCTGCTGCCGGCGATGGCCCTCGGGCTGTGGGCGGGGCGGCGATTGACCCTGGGCATGTCCCGCGAGGCGTTTGTGCGGTTGGTGACGTGGCTGGTGCTGGCCAGTGGCATAGCGTTGATTGGGCGGTATTTGAGTACTTGACCTCTGGGTGTCAGGGATTAAGCTGCCAGCTTTTAGGGCCTCTTCGCGAGCAAGCCCGCTCCCACATTCGACTGCATTTCTCCTGTAGGAATGCAGTCGAATGTGGGAGCGGGCTTGCTCGCGAAGGCGCCAGACGCCACACCGCAGGACTCCCATGAACTCCCAAAGCATCCTTGTCCCGAAAATCTCCACCTTGCCCGTCCACGAACCCCGCGCCCGGGCCATCGTGCGCTGGCTGGTGCGCAAGAACATCATCAAGGAAGAACTGACCACCTGTGGCCGCACCGGCAACCGCATGGGCTATGCCCTGGCCGACGGCGCCCGCGCTGTGGTGCTGCACCCCGAGGCGTTGCCGTTCAATGAACCGGTCAATGGCCTGGAAATCATCTACAAACGCTGCATCTATACCCCGGCCAAGGGTTTTCTCGAAGAAGCCGGCTGCCCGGAGTGCCTTAAAGAAGTGGGCGAAGCCCTGTTCGAGAGCCTCGAAGACTGGATGCCCGGCCATACCGACAACTTCACCTGCCCGCTGTGTGGGCATGAAGATGACATCAACGGCTTCCTGTTCCTGCAGGAATGCGGCTTTTCCAACCTGGGCTTCATCTTCAACAACTGGGCGGAAGCGGGCTTCAAACAGAGCTTTATCGACGAATTTGCCGACTGGCTCGACCAGAAGATGAGTTGGGTCAAAGTCGAATTGTAGGCGCGAGCTTGCTCGCGAAAATCGTCAACGATAACGCTGGCTGTCTGGTTTTGCGCAGTGCCTTCACGATCTTCGCGAGCAAGCTCGCTCCTACAGATAAGCGGTGCGTTTTACCCATCTATCAGTATTACCAAGTTTGTCAGAGTTTTACATTGAGCCCGACAGGGCGCATGTATATAATGGCGCGCTTCCATTTTCCCGCTCGGGAGCCCCCGCGATGCTGCGTATCAGCCAAGAAGCTCTGACATTCGACGACATTCTCCTAGTGCCCGGTTACTCCGAGGTGCTTCCTAACGAAGTCAGTCTCAAGACCCGCCTAACCCGTGGCATCGAGCTGAATATTCCCCTGGTTTCCGCTGCCATGGACACCGTCACCGAAGCCCGTTTGGCCATCGCCATGGCTCAGGAAGGCGGCATTGGCATCATCCACAAGAACATGACCATCGAGCAGCAAGCTGCCGAAGTGCGCAAGGTCAAGCGTTACGAAGCCGGTGTGGTGAAAGATCCAATCACCATCGAAGCCGACGCCACCGTACGCGACCTGTTCGACCTGACCCGCCTGCACAACATCTCCGGTGTTCCAGTGCTGCATGATGGCGACCTGGTCGGCATCGTCACTTCCCGTGACGTGCGCTTCGAAAACCGTCTTGAAGTCACCGTCCGTGAAGTGATGACGCCTAAAGAGCGTCTGGTCACTGTCAAGGAAGGCGCCGACAAGAACGATGTGCGTGAACTGCTGCACAAGCACCGCATCGAGCGCGTGCTGATCGTCGACGACAAATTCGCCCTCAAGGGCATGATGACCGTCAACGATATCGAAAAAGCCAAGGCTTACCCGCTGGCCAGCAAGGATGACCAAGGTCGTCTGCGCGTTGGCGCCGCCGTGGGCACCGGTAAAGACACCGGCGACCGCGTTTCGGCCCTGGTCGCTGCCGGTGTTGACGTGGTGGTGGTCGACACTGCCCACGGTCACTCCAAAGGCGTGATCGACCGCGTACGCTGGGTCAAGCAGAACTTCCCTGACGTGCAGGTGATCGGCGGCAACATCGCCACCGGCGCAGCTGCCAAGGCCCTGGCCGAAGCCGGCGCCGACGCAGTCAAGGTCGGTATCGGCCCTGGCTCGATCTGCACCACGCGTATCGTCGCCGGTGTGGGCGTGCCGCAAATCAGCGCCATCGCCAATGTCGCCGCTGCCCTTGAAGGCACTGGCGTTCCGTTGATCGCCGACGGCGGCATCCGTTTCTCCGGTGACCTGTCCAAGGCCATCGTAGCCGGTGCTTCCTGCGTGATGATGGGCTCGATGTTCGCAGGTACCGAAGAAGCGCCAGGCGAGATCGAACTGTTCCAGGGCCGTTCCTACAAGGCTTACCGCGGCATGGGTTCGTTGGGTGCCATGTCCCAGGCGCAAGGTTCTTCCGACCGCTACTTCCAGGACTCCTCGGCAGGCGCCGAGAAGCTCGTCCCGGAAGGCATCGAAGGCCGTGTGCCGTACAAGGGCACCCTGAGCGCCATCATCCATCAACTGATGGGCGGCCTGCGTTCCTCGATGGGCTACACCGGCAGCGCCGACATCGAAGAAATGCGCACCAAGCCAGAGTTCGTACGGATCACCGGCGCCGGCATGGCTGAATCCCATGTCCACGACGTGCAGATCACCAAGGAAGCGCCAAACTACCGCGTAGGTTGAGGCTTCCAGCAAAACGTTAAGTAACCGGGGCTGTTCTTTCAGCCCCGAGTTGTTTCTGATTCATTAGACGAGACTGACTTCATGGCCCTCGACATTCACGCCCACCGTATCCTGATCCTCGACTTCGGTTCCCAGTACACCCAACTGATTGCCCGCCGCGTGCGTGAAATCGGCGTGTACTGCGAACTGCATCCGTTCGATATGGACGACGAAGCGATCCGCGAATTCGCTCCTAAAGGCGTCATCCTCGCCGGTGGCCCCGAGTCCGTGCACGAAGCCAACAGCCCGCGCTGCCCGCAAGCGGTGTTTGACCTGGGCGTGCCGGTCTTCGGTATCTGCTACGGCATGCAGACCATGGCCGAGCAACTGGGCGGCAAGGTCGAAGGTTCCGAGTTGCGTGAATTCGGTTATGCCCGCGTCGACGTGGTCGGCAAGAGCCGCCTGCTGGACGGCATCGAAGACCACGTCGACGCCGACGGCCTGTTCGGCCTCGACGTCTGGATGAGCCACGGTGACAAGGTCACCAAGATGCCGGAAGACTTCCACATCCTGGCCAGCACCCCGAGCTGCCCGATCGCCGGCATGTTCAGCGACGAGCGTCGTTACTACGGCGTGCAGTTCCACCCGGAAGTGACCCACACCAAGCAAGGCGGGCGCATCCTGTCGCGCTTCATCCTCGACATCTGCGAGTGTGAAGCCCTGTGGACCCCGTCGAAAATCGCTGAAGACGCCATCGCCAACGTGCGCGCCCAGGTCGGTACCGACAACGTGCTGCTGGGCCTGTCTGGCGGCGTCGACTCCTCCGTGGTTGCCGCACTGCTGCACAAGGCGATTGGCGACCAACTGACCTGCGTCTTCGTCGACAACGGCCTGCTGCGCCTGCACGAAGGTGAGCAAGTGATGGCCATGTTCGCCGAGAACATGGGCGTCAAGGTCATCCGCGCCAATGCCGAGGACCAGTTCCTCAACAACCTGGCCGGCGAGTCGGACCCTGAGAAGAAGCGCAAGATCATCGGTCGCACCTTCATCGACGTCTTCGATGCCCAGTCCAACAAACTGGACAACATCAAGTACCTCGCCCAGGGCACCATCTACCCCGACGTGATCGAGTCGGCTGGCGCCAAGAGCGGCAAGGCCCACGTGATCAAGTCCCACCACAACGTGGGTGGCCTGCCTGAGGAAATGAACCTCAAGCTGGTAGAACCGCTGCGCGAACTGTTCAAGGACGAAGTCCGCCGTCTGGGCCTGGAACTGGGCCTGCCGTACGACATGGTCTACCGCCACCCATTCCCGGGCCCGGGCCTGGGCGTGCGCATCCTGGGTGAAGTGAAGAAGGAATACGCCGACCTGTTGCGTCGTGCCGACCACATCTTCATCGAAGAACTGCGCAAGGCCGACTGGTACCACAAGGTCAGCCAGGCATTCGTGGTGTTCCAGCCGGTGAAATCGGTTGGCGTTGTAGGCGATGGCCGCCGTTACGCCTGGGTCGTGGCGCTGCGTGCCGTAGAAACCATCGACTTCATGACCGCCCGCTGGGCACACCTGCCGTACGAACTGCTGGAGACCGTCAGCGGCCGTATCATCAATGAGATCGAAGGTATTTCGCGCGTGACGTATGACGTGTCGAGCAAGCCACCGGCGACGATTGAGTGGGAATGATGGGGCGTCCGGTATTGCCCGGCACCCATTAACAAGAAATGCCCTGAAGCCCGCGTAATTGCGGGCTTTTGGCTTTTTTGGGGGCTACCCAGGCTCGTGGCGCAACTGCCCAGCTGCGGTGCCGTACTGGTTTACCGGCGGCCTTCGCACACCGGTGATTCGCCGATGCGACCTTCCTTGCACAGGTCAATGTTGTCTGTGCGTTTGAAGCCTGCGTCTTTCATGCAATAAAACTGCGTGAGTACCTGGTCAATCGGCGTACGGTCTCCCGTCCCTGTTAGGTTGGTATAGCCGCATGCGGTCATCGCGCTCTTGACGCCCTTTTCAGTGACCCCGGTCTTCTTCCAATTGGTAAATTCCGGCGGCGGCGGTTGAAAGCCTCTGCCTGTGCAGCCAATCAATAACACAGTGCAAAAACTCAGTAACAGGCTCTTCGTGAGCATGGTTTTCTTCCTCTATGAGATCCGTGCCGTTGTCCCTGTGTAGCTGGGGGACGTCATCCCGTGACTCGCCGATGGCTTGCGGTAACTGTTCACTCCATTTGTATGGAGTGTTCACAGGGCTTTTCCTCGTTCCTGCTTCAGCGCCGCGCAATATCCGAAAAGTAAAACTTATCCAACGTATGCCGCGACTCGGTGTACTCGAACTGCCGCCCGTCCTGCAAAAACGTCTGGTTACTCACCACAATCACGTGGCTTTGGCCGTCGAGGTCCAAGTGCGCCTGATCGTCCTTGCTGCGGGGCAGGGCTTCGATGGTGCGCTGGGCATAGCTGATTTGCAGCTGCAATGTCTGTTCGATAAACGCGTAGATCGACTGTTCGGCAATCGTCTGGTCCAGGCCCGGGATCAGGTCGGCGACGAAGTGGTTGATGTCGAGGATCACCCGTTTGCCGCCAATGCGCCGCACTCGCTTGATGCGGGTGATCAGGGTGCCGGGCTCGGCCTCGATATGTTGCAGCAGCGAGCCTTCCAGCGGGAGTTGGGTGAACTCGACCACTTCGGTGCGTACGTCATCGCCCAGGTCGGCGTGGGTTTCGTGGAAGCTGACGATGCCGCCCAGTTGAAACTCAATCGGGTTGGCTGACAGCACGAAGGTGCCCTTGCCATGGATTTTTTGCGCGAACCCACGCTCCTGCAGTTGCTCGATGGCCCGGCGCACGGTGCCACGGCTGGCCTGGTAGGCGTCCATCAGTTCAGTTTCAGAGGGAAGGCGCGTGCCGCGTTGCAGGCGTTCGGTGGTGATGCTGGCAAGCAGATCGGTGTAGATCTGGTTGTATTTACTCATGGAGAGGGCTCTGTGCCGCGTTTGCGTTCAAGGCAGGAACCTTAGTGGCAGAGGCGGGCTTTGTCCATTGGACCCTCAGATATCGCCAATCCCTGTAGGAGCGAGCTCGCTCGCGAAAAACGTCAACGATAACGCGAGAACCCGGACAGCCCGCGTTGCCCTCAGGTTCTTCGCGAGCAAGCTCGCTCCTGCAGGAAAGAGGTTATTGGATATTTTTGTAACTCGTACAGACGAGTTGTTGCTTTAACTCGTCTGTACGAGTACTTTTGCCCTCGGCGTGCTGCCAATAACAAGAATCTAAAGTGGAAGAACAAGCATGAGCCACGACTATTCAACTATTGCCCGCGAGATCCTCGAAAATCTCGGAGGCAGCGACAACCTTGAGCAAGCCGCCCACTGCGTGACGCGCCTGCGCCTGGCGCTCAAGGACCCGAGCCTGGTCAACGCCAGTGCATTGAACCAGGTCGATCTGGTCAAGGGCTCGTTCTTCACCGGCGGCCTGTTCCAGATCGTCATCGGCCCCGGCGAAGTCGAAAAGGTCTACGCCGCCCTACGCGAACAGACCGGCCTGGCTGCCGCCACCATCGCCGATGTGAAGAAGAAGGGCGCCGACAAGACCAACGCCCTGCAGCGCCTGGTTCGGGTGTTCTCCGATGTGTTCATGCCGATCCTGCCGGCGCTGATCATTGCCGGCCTGCTGATGGGCATCAACAACCTGATGGGCGCCAAAGGCATGTTCATCGAGGGCCAGACTTTGCTGGAGGCCTATCCGAACCTGGATGGCCTGTGGAGCCTGATCAACCTGATGGCCAACACCTCGTTCGTGTTCCTGCCGGCGCTGGTGGGATGGTCGGCGGCCAAGCGTTTTGGTGGCAGTGAAATCCTCGGCATCGTGCTCGGCCTGATGCTGGTGCACCCGGACCTGCTCAACGCCTGGAACTATGGCAAGGCAGTGGCCGGGCTCGACGGCCAGAGCCTGCCGTACTTCGATATTTTTGGCTGGTTCCAGATCGAGAAAGTGGGTTATCAGGGGCAGATCCTGCCGATCCTGATGGCGGCCTATGTCATGAGCGTGATTGAAAAATGGCTGCGGGCGCGCGTGCCCAATGCCATCCAATTGCTCGTCGTGCCGATCACCACCATCGTCGTCACCGGCGTGCTGGCCCTGGCGATCATCGGCCCGGTCACCCGGCACCTCGGCATCCTGATCACCGAAGGCGTCGTCACGTTGTTCGACCTGGCGCCGATGGTCGGCGGGGCGATTTTCGGCCTGCTGTATGCACCGCTGGTGATCACCGGCATGCACCACATGTTCCTCGCCGTGGACCTGCAACTGATCTCGACCCAGGGCGGCACATTTATCTGGCCGATGATTGTCATGTCCAACCTGGCCCAGGGCAGCGCGGCACTCGGGGTGTTCTACATGAGCCGCAATGCGCGGGACAAAAGCATGGCTTCGACCTCGGCGATTTCTGCCTACTTCGGCATCACTGAGCCGGCGATGTTCGGGGTAAACCTGCGCTTCAAGTTCCCGTTCTACGCCGCGTTGCTCGGCTCGGCCCTGGGTAGCATTTTCCTCTCGCTGAACAAGGTCCAGGCCTCGGCCATCGGCGTGGGCGGCTTGCCTGGGTTTATCTCGATCATCCCGCAGTACATCCCAATGTTTGTGATCGGCATGGCGGTGGCGATTGTGGTGCCGTTTGTTTTGACCTGTGGGTTGAGCATGAAGATTGTCCGGCCTGGATACCGGGTCGCCTGAACTACCGCCTTCGCGAGCAAGCCCGCTCCCACATTTGAAATGCGTTCCCCCTTGTGGGAGCGGGCTTGCTCGCGAAGAGGCCCTCAAGGCCAGCACAAAAATCAACTGAAGGAACCCACCATGCAAGACTGGCAACACTCGGTGATCTACCAGATCTACCCCAAGAGCTTCCACAGCCACGCGGGTAACGCCACCGGTGACCTGCTGGGCATCGTGGACAAGCTCGACTACCTGCAATGGCTGGGCGTGGATTGCCTGTGGATCACCCCGTTCCTGCGCTCGCCCCAGCGCGACAACGGCTATGACATCAGCGACTACTACGCCATCGATCCCAGCTACGGGACCATGGCCGACTGCGACCTGCTGATCAGCGAAGCCGCCAAGCGCGGGATCAAGCTGATGCTCGACATCGTGGTCAACCACACCTCCATCGAGCACGAATGGTTCCAGCAGGCTCGCAGCAGCCTCGACAACCCGTATCGCGACTTCTACATCTGGCGCGACCAGCCGAACAACTGGGAATCCAAGTTCGGCGGCTCGGCCTGGGAATACGAAGCGCAGACCGGCCAGTACTTCCTGCACCTGTTCGACCACACCCAGGCTGACCTCAATTGGGACAACCCCCAGGTGCGCGCCGAAGTCTACAAACTCATGCGCTTCTGGCGTGACAAAGGCGTGGGCGGTTTCCGCCTGGACGTGATCAACCTGATTTCCAAACCGGCGGATTTTCCCGAAGACAACAGCGATGGCCGGCGCTTCTACACCGACGGCCCGCACGTGCATGAGTACCTGCAGGAAATGCACCGCGAAGTCTTCGAAGGCCACGACTTGATCAACGTTGGCGAGATGTCGTCCACCAGCCTCGAGCACTGCATTCGCTACTCGCGCCCAGAGTCGAAAGAGCTGTCGATGACCTTCAACTTTCATCACCTGAAAGTCGATTACCCCAACCTGCAAAAATGGGTGCGCGCCGACTTCGACTTCCTGCAACTCAAGCAGATTCTCTCTGACTGGCAACTGGGCATGCAGGCCGGTGGCGGTTGGAATGCGCTGTTCTGGTGTAACCATGACCAGCCGCGGGTCGTCTCGCGATTTGGTGATGACGGCGAGTACCGCGTGGTCTCGGCCAAGATGCTCGCCACCGCCTTGCACTTTCTGCAGGGCACGCCGTTTGTGTACCAGGGCGAAGAGCTGGGCATGACCAATCCGGGCTTCGAGCAGATCGGGCAATACCGCGATGTCGAGACCCTGAATATCTATCGCCTCAAGCGCGATGCGGGTGAGTCCGAAGCGTCAAGCATGGCTGCCATCATGCAAAAGTCCCGCGATAACGGGCGCACGCCAATGCAATGGGACGACCAGGCCAATGCCGGCTTCAGCAGCGCTGAACCGTGGATTGGCATCCCGGCCAATGCGGCGCAGATCAATGTCCAGAGCCAGTTGGATGACCCGGATTCGGTGCTGCATCACTACCGGGCGCTGATCGCTTTGCGTCGCCTTGAACCGCTGATTCAGCAGGGCGTTTACCGCCAGCTGCTGCTCGATCACGCCAAGGTCTGGGCGTATCTGCGCGAAGGCCATGGCGAGCGCCTGCTGGTGCTGAACAACTTCTATGGCCAGCCCTGCGAAATCCAGCTGCCGGACCACGTGATCAGCGCAGCGAGCGCGCAACGGCTGCTGATCAGCAACTACCCCGACTGCCCGGTGCGCACCGACAGCATCACCTTGCGCCCATACGAGTCTTTTGTGCTGCACCTGACCGACTGAGATTCCCCTTTTTGTAGGAGCGAGCTTGCTCGCGAAAAACTTCAAAGCGCCGCGTGCATCCGCAATGCCCACGTCATCGTTGACGATTTTCGCGAGCAAGCTCGCTCCTACAGAATCGCGTTACACACAATAAGAAAAAGGAGCGCTTCATGAAAACAACAATAAAGCTGGGCCTCGCTGCATCCTGTCTGACCCTGCCCCTGGCGGCCCACGCCCTGGAATTCGCAGGCTACCTGCGCAGCGGCGCCGGCACCTCGACCGGCAGCGGCCCGCAGCAGTGTTTCCAACTGCCGGGCGCCCAATCCAAATACCGCTTGGGCAACGAATGCGAACAGTATGCCGAGTTGGAGTTACGCCAGGACCTGTTCACCTTCGATGACGGCTCGGTGCTGAGCGTCGATGCCATGGCCTCGCTGTACAACAAGTACGACCGCGAGCTGAAGTTCCAGGGCGAAAACAATGGTTCGGCCCGCATGCCGCAGATGTATGCGCAGTGGTCGAACATGCCCAGCCTCAACGGCGGTTCACTGTGGGCCGGCCGGCGCTACTACAAACGAAATGACATCCATATTTCCGACTTCTACTACTGGAACCAGAGCGCCACCGGCGGCGGTATCGAGGACGTGCTGATTGGCGATCTGAAATACAGCTACGCCCTGTCGCGCAAGGACAACCTGTACCAGAAGGAATACGCCACCCGTCACGACTTCAACGTCGCCGGCTTCAAGACTAACCCCGGCGGGGAGCTGGAGCTGGGCCTGAGTTATATCGAACAGGCTGGCGGGCGCGATACCCACAGCGGCTGGGCCCTCACAGCCCAGCATGTGCAGGCGGCCTTTCTCGGCGGCAAGAACAAGTTTGCCCTGCAGTACGGTGAAGGGCCGGGCACTGGCCTTGGCTACACCGGCAACACGGCACTGGAACGCAGCAGCAAAAGCTACCGCGCGGTGGAGTTTTTTGACTGGCAAGTGACCCCGCGGTTTGGCGGCCAGGTCGAGGCGGTGTACCAGAAAGATGTGCGTCCTGGCAGCCAGGACCAAACCTGGATGTCCATTGGTGTGCGCCCGGCGTATGCCATCAGCGAACAGTTCAAGCTGGTCACCGAACTGGGCCATGACCAAGTGGATGCCAGCGGCGGCACGCGCAAGCTCAGCAAGTTCACATTCGCCCCGACCTGGTCGCCCAAAGGCCCGGATTTCTGGGCGCGGCCGGAAGTGCGGTTGTACTACACCTATGCCACCTGGAACGAAGCGGCCAAGCGTGCGGCCAATGAACTGGCGGCGGGTTCGGCGTTGTCCGACAGCGGCTCCTACGGCAGTGCGCGGCACGGTTCCAACTTCGGTGTGCAGGTCGAATACTGGTGGAAATAAACCTTCGTCACCCCTTTGATTTTTACAGAACAAAACAGCAGGTGAAGTCATGACCACAACTCAACCCCTGGAACTGCTGGCGCCCCTGGCGGGCGTGCTGTTGCCCCTGGACCAGGTGCCGGATCCGGTGTTCTCCAGCCGCCTGATTGGCGACGGCGTGTGTATCGATCCCACCTCGCAGACCCTCTGCGCACCGCTGGCCGGGGTGATCAGCAATATCCAGGACAGTGGTCATGCGGTCAGCGTCACTGACGACCACGGCGTGCAGGTGCTGATGCATATCGGCCTGGATACCGTGAACCTGGCGGGCAAGGGGTTCACCCGGTTGGTCGAGGAGGGCCAGCGGGTGGCGGCAGGGCAGCCGCTGATTGAGTTTGATGCCGACTACATCGCACTCAATGCCCGCAGTTTGCTGACCCTGATGCTGGTGGTCAGCGGCGAGCCATTTACGCTGCTGGCGGCGGACACGGGGCTGGTTGAAGCCGGGCAACCGTTGCTGCACGTGACGCCTGCAACACGTGCCGCCAATGACTCGGAAGAAGAGGGCGAGGCCCTGTTTTCCAAGCCCCTGACGTTGCCCAATGCCAACGGCCTGCATGCCCGTCCGGCGGCGGTGCTGGCCCAGGCCGCAAAAGGTTTCAAAGCGAGCATCTGCCTGCACAAGCAAACCCAGAGCGCCAACGCCAAATCACTGGTGGCGATCATGGGCTTGCAGACGGTGCGCGGCGATACCCTGCAAGTGAGTGCGGCGGGGGCGGATGCGGCGGCGGCGATCGAGGCGTTGGTCGCGCTGTTGGCCGACGGGTGCGGCGAAGCGGTGGCGGTGGTGGCTGAAGCCATCGCCCCGCTGTCATCGGCAACGGTATTGCGGGGCGTGTGTGCATCGCCAGGTTCGGCGTTTGGCCACGTGGTGCAGGTCGCCGAGCCTGAGCTGAGCGTGACTGAAAAGGGCGCTGGCGAGACGCCAGAACGTGCCGCTCTGACGTGTGGTTTACAGGCTGCCGCCCAAGCACTGCAAGCGCTGCAGGACAAGGCCGGGGATAGCGCCCAGGCACAGATTTTCCGTGCCCATCAGGAATTGCTCGAAGACCCGACCCTACTAGAACACGCCCACGGCCTGCTCGCCCAAGGCAAGAGCGCGGCCTTCGCCTGGAACAGCGCCACACTCGCCACCGCTGCGTTGTTCGAGCAATCGGGCAGCCCACTGTTGGCCGAGCGTGCCGCCGATATGGCGGATGTTGGCCAGCGGGTCCTCAAGCAGATCCTCGGGGTCCAGGACGGCGCCTGGGATTTGCCGGAGCAGGCCATCCTGATTGCCGAGCAATTGACGCCTTCGCAAACCGCCAGCCTCGACCCGGGCAAGGTGTTGGGGTTTATCACCGTTGCCGGAGGGGCCACCAGCCACGTCGCCATTCTTGCTCGCGCCCTTGGCTTGCCGGCGATTTGCGGTGTGCCGGCCCAGGTCCTGGCATTGCCCGATGGCAAGCCAGTGTTGCTGGACGCCGACAAAGGCGAACTGCACCTCGACCCGGACCCGGTAGTGATCGAGACGCTGCGGGCCGCGCGCGAGCAGCAGGTTGTGCGCCACCAGCGCGATCTGCAGCAGGCCGCCTTGGCCGCCACCACCCGCGATGGTCATCATATTGAAGTGACCGCCAACGTCGCTTCGCTGCAAGAAGTGCAGCAAGCCCTGGCGCTGGGGGCCGAGGGGGTCGGGCTGTTGCGCTCGGAGTTTCTCTACCTGGACCGCAACCGCGCGCCGAGCCCGCAGGAACAGGCCCAGACCTACAGCGCCATTGCTGGTGTCCTGGGCACCGAGCGCAATCTGGTGGTGCGCACGCTTGATGTGGGCGGTGACAAACCCTTGGCCTATGTGCCGATGGACAGCGAGACCAACCCCTTTCTTGGCTTGCGCGGAATTCGCCTGTGCCTGGAACGTCCCGAGCTGTTGCGCGAGCAGTTCCGGGCAATCCTGGCCAGCGCCGGCCTGGCGCGGTTGCACATCATGTTGCCGATGGTCAGCCTACTGTCGGAGCTGCGCCAGGCCCGCGAGATCCTGGAGGAGCAAGCGCTGGCCTTGGGGCTTAGCGAGCTGCCGAAGCTGGGGATCATGATCGAGGTGCCATCGGCAGCCTTGATGGCGGATGTGTTCGCGCCCCATGTGGATTTTTTCTCCATTGGCACCAATGACCTGACCCAATACACCCTGGCCATGGACCGCGACCACCCACGCCTGGCCAGTCAGGCCGACAGTTTTCACCCGGCGGTGCTGCGCTTGATCGCCACCACGGTCAAGGCCGCCCATGCCCACGGCAAGTGGGTGGGCGTATGTGGCGCGCTGGCGTCCGAAGCGCTGGCGGTGCCGATGCTGATCGGGCTGGGGGTGGACGAACTGTCCGTCAGCGTGCCGCTGATCCCCAGTATCAAGGCCACCGTGCGTGAGCTGGACCTGGCGGACTGCCAGATCATCGCCCGCCAGGTACTAGGTCTGGAGGAAGCCGCCCAAGTGCGCGAGGCCTTGCGCCTTTACCACACGGCGACTGTAGAAACTTTACCTGTCGTGGAGCATTGAGCATGTTCGAGAAACTACAGCAAGCGTTCTGGAAAGCCCTGACTCCGGACCTGGTGGCCGAAACGCCGAACGCCGAGCCTGCGGCTGATGCGATGTTGGCGCCGGCGGTGTTGAGTGCGCTGGGCGGGGCGACAAACCTGAAGTCGCAACAGCGAGTGGCTTTGACGCGGATCCGTGTGCAGCTACAAGACCCGACCCTGGTCGATGAAATGGGGCTGAAGGCAGCGGGAATTACTGCCGTGATGATATTGACAGGCGGGGTAGTGCATCTGATCACAGGCCTGAGCTGACCGCATTCGATCAATCTGAGCCAGCCTCCGCGGCAAACGGCCTCCCGTGGCGAGCGGGCTTGCCCCGCGTTGGGCTGCGCAGCGGCCCCAAAACCTGTAATCGGGGTTTATCAGGCAGAAATTCAGCGGCCTTATTGGGGCTGCTTCGCAGCCCAGCGCGGGGCAAGCCCGCTCGCCACAGTAAGAGTGGTTTTCACAGTAAGCCTGTGGTCTTCAGGGTGTTGGGGTGTGGTGCCAGAGCTTCGATCCATGCCGCGCCCCCTGTGGCGAGCGGGCTTGTCGGAACGCCGCATCGCCCGCGTTGGGCTGCGCAGCGGCCCCAAAACCTGCAATCGGGATTTATCAGGCAGAAATCCGGTGGCCTTATTGGGGCTGCTTCGCAGCCCAACGCGGGGCAAGCCCGCTCGCCACAGTAAGAGTGGTTTTCACAATAGGACTGTGGTCTTCAGAGTGTTGGGTTGTGTTGCCAGAGCTTCGGCACATGCCACGCCCCTTGTGGCAATCGGGGTTTGTCAGGCAGAAATCCGGTGGCCTTATTGGGGGCTGCTTCGCAGCCCAGCGCGGGGCAAGCCCGCTCGCCACAAACAAGCCTGTTTGCCACAGCCACAGCAAGCCTGGGGGCTAGAGTTGGGGGGTGTCTTCCGGCGGCTTGGTTTTGTCCACGCCCGGGACGTGCAGGTTGCCTTCCACCACTTGGTTGCCTTCCAGCTGCGGCTGGGTCACCCAGGTCAGGATGTCGTAGTAACGACGGATGTTGGCCACGAAATGTACCGGTTCGCCGCCACGGGCGTAGCCGTAGCGGGTCTTGCTGTACCACTGCTTCTGCGACAGGCGCGGCAGCATTTTCTTAACGTCCAGCCATTTGTTCGGGTTCAGGCCTTCTTTTTGTGCCAGCTTGCGTGCGTCATCGAGGTGGCCGCCGCCGACGTTGTAGGCCGCCAGCGCAAACCAGGTGCGATCAGGTTCAAGGATCTTGTCGTCCAGTTCGCTCTTGATCATCGCCAGGTACTTGGCACCGCCCTTGATGCTTTGTCGGGCGTCGAGGCGGTTGGACACGCCCATGGCCTGGGCGGTGTTCTGGGTCAGCATCATCAAGCCGCGCACGCCGGTCTTGGAGGTGACCGTCGGTTGCCACAGCGATTCCTGGTAGCCAATGGCTGCCAATAGCCGCCAATCGACCTTTTCTTCCTTGGCCGAGGTCTTGAAGAACTTCTCGTACTTGGGCAGGCGCTGCTGCAAATGCTGGGCAAAGGTGTAGGCGCCAACGTAGCCCAGTACATCGACATGCCCGTAATAACGATCCTTGAGGCGCTGCAAGGTGCCGTTCTTCTCGACCTTGTCGAGGTAGCTGTTGACCTCGTTGAGCAGGCTGTTGTCTTCACCTGCAGCCACCGCCCAGCTCTGGTTGCTGGCGTTGCCCAGGTCAAAGGCCACCCGTACGTTGGGGAAGTACACCTGGTTCATCGCCACTTCATTGGAATCGACCAGGGTCAGGTCGATCTGCCCTTCGTCGACCATGCGCAGCAGGTCGACCACTTCAACCGCGTCGGACTCTTCGTATTCAATCGCAGGGTTCTGCTTTTTCAGCTCGGCCAGTTGCTCGGCGTGGGTGCTGCCCTTGAGCACCATGATCTTCTTGCCTACCAGGTCTGCCGCGTTGGTGGGGCGGGACTGGCCGTTGCGGTAGATGATCTGCGGGGTGACTTCCAGGTACGCGTGGGAAAAGCGCACCTGCTGTTTGCGCTGTTCGCTGCTGACCAGGCCGGCGGCGGCCAATACCGGGCCGTTGGGTTTGCCCAACTGGCCGAACAGGTCGTCGAGGTTGTCGGCGGTCTCGATTTCAAGTTTCACCCCCAGGTCGTCGGCAAAGCGCTTGACCAGTTCGTATTCGAAACCGGTTTCGCCGTTGCGGTCCTGGAAATAGGTGGCCGGACTGTTTCGGGTAATCACCCGCAATACGCCATCCTCCTTGATTCGCTCGAGCGTGCTGGGCTTATCAACACAGGCGCTGAGCATCAGGAAGAGTCCGGTGGCGAGGAGCCATTTGGCACATCGCGGGCGCAAAGCAGTTGGGGAGAACATCTGCGCAGTATACGCAAACGGCCCACGGCGCCATATCTCGACAGCATGGGCGTTGTCTGCTAGCGCCTGCGAAACTGTGCTGCAGCCCGCAGAAACGTGGCCTGGGGCGCAATTGTGACGGTTAAAAAAACTGCACCGGCGACCCTGGAAAACGCCCCGATACCGTGCAATCGCGGCCAACTGACGTTCGGCAGCGGCCAGTGGTGCCGTTTCGGGTGCCGTTGGCGCAGGTTTACGCTAGAATGCACGGCCTCAAAGCACACCCCCTTCCCGAGGCTGTCCCGAAGATGTTGATCCTGCGCGGCGCTCCTGCCCTTTCTGCCTTTCGCCACAGCAAACTCCTTGAGCAACTGAGCCAGAAGGTTCCAGCTGTCACTGGCTTGTATGCTGAATTTGCTCACTTCGCCGACGTTAACGGCGTTTTGACCGCCGACGAACAGCAAGTGCTGGCACGCCTTCTGAAGTACGGCCCCAGCGTTCCCGTTCAAGAGCCGACCGGCCGCTTGTTCCTGGTTCTGCCGCGGTTTGGCACCATCTCGCCCTGGTCGAGCAAGGCCAGCGATATCGCCCGCAACTGCGGCCTGGAAAAAATCCAGCGCCTGGAACGCGGGATCGCCTTCTACGTGGCTGGCCAGTTCAGCGATGCCGAAGCCGAGCTGATCGCCAGCAGCCTGCACGACCGCATGACCCAGATCATCGTCAGCCAGCTGGAACAGGCCGCCGGCCTGTTCAGCCACGCCGAGCCCAAGCCGCTCACTGCGATTGACGTGCTGGGCGGTGGCCGCGCCGCCCTCGAGAAGGCCAACACCGAGCTGGGCCTGGCCCTGGCCGAAGACGAGATCGATTACCTGGTCAACGCCTTCAACGGTTTGCAGCGCAACCCCCATGACATCGAACTGATGATGTTCGCCCAGGCCAACTCCGAGCACTGCCGGCACAAGATCTTCAACGCCAGTTGGGATATCGATGGTCAGAGCCAGGAAAAAAGCCTGTTCGGCATGATCAAGAACACCTACGTGATGCACAGCGAAGGCGTTCTGTCGGCTTATAAAGACAACGCCTCGGTGATCGTCGGCAGCGTCGCCGGCCGTTTCTTCCCGGACCCTGAAACCCGCCAGTACGGCGCGGTGCAGGAACCGGTGCATATCTTGATGAAGGTCGAGACCCACAACCACCCGACCGCAATTGCCCCGTTCCCGGGCGCAGCCACCGGCTCGGGCGGCGAGATCCGCGACGAAGGTGCAACCGGCCGTGGCGCCAAGCCCAAGGCTGGCCTGACCGGTTTCACCGTATCCAACCTGCAGATCCCAGGCTTCGAACAGCCGTGGGAAGTGCCGTACGGCAAGCCTGAGCGCATCGTTACCGCACTCGACATCATGATCGAAGGCCCGCTGGGCGGCGCCGCGTTCAACAACGAATTCGGGCGTCCGGCCCTGACCGGTTACTTCCGTACTTTCGAGCAGTCCATCACCACCCCCCGTGGCGATGAAGTGCGCGGCTACCACAAGCCGATCATGTTGGCTGGCGGCATGGGCAACATCCGTGAAGACCACGTGCAGAAGGGCGAGATCCTGGTCGGCTCCAAGCTGATCGTGCTTGGCGGCCCGGCGATGTTGATCGGCCTGGGCGGCGGCGCGGCTTCCTCCATGGCCACCGGCACCAGCTCGGCAGACCTGGACTTTGCTTCCGTACAGCGCGAAAACCCGGAAATGGAACGCCGTTGCCAGGAAGTCATCGACCGTTGCTGGCAGTTGGGTGACAAGAACCCCATCAGCTTTATCCACGACGTCGGCGCGGGCGGTTTGTCCAACGCCTTCCCGGAGCTGGTCAACGATGGCGACCGTGGCGGCCGTTTCGAGCTGCGCAATATTCCAAACGACGAGCCGGGCATGGCCCCGCACGAAATCTGGAGCAACGAATCCCAGGAACGTTACGTACTGGCCGTTGGCCCGGCGGACTTCGAACGCTTCCAGGCCATCTGCGAGCGCGAGCGCTGCCCGTTTGCGGTGGTCGGCGAAGCCACTGCCGAGCCGCAACTGACTGTCACCGACAGCCACTTCGGCAACAGCCCGGTAGACATGCCCCTTGAAGTGCTGCTGGGCAAAGCCCCACGCATGCACCGCTCGGCGGTACGTGAAGCCGAGTTGGGCGATGATTTCGACCCAAGCACACTGGAACTGGCCGACAGCATCGAACGCGTGCTGCACCACCCGGCCGTGGCCAGCAAAAGCTTCCTGATCACCATTGGCGACCGCACCATCACCGGCCTGGTTGCCCGTGACCAAATGGTCGGCCCATGGCAGGTTCCAGTGGCTGACGTTGCCGTCACCGCCACCAGCTTCGACGTGTATACCGGTGAAGCCATGGCCATGGGCGAGCGCACGCCGCTGGCCCTGCTGGACGCCCCGGCGTCGGGCCGCATGGCCATTGGTGAAACCCTCACCAACATCGCTGCTTCCCGTATTGGCAAGCTGTCCGACATCAAACTGTCGGCCAACTGGATGTCGGCCGCCGGTCATCCGGGCGAAGATGCGCGCCTGTACGACACCGTAAAAGCGGTCGGCATGGAGCTGTGCCCCGAGTTGGGCATCACCATCCCGGTGGGCAAGGACTCCATGTCCATGGCCACCCGCTGGAACGAAGATGGCAGCGACAAGAGCGTCACTTCGCCGCTGTCGTTGATCGTTACCGGCTTCGCCCCGGTCACCGATATCCGCCAGACCCTGACCCCGCAACTGCGCATGGACAAGGGCACCACCGATCTGATCCTGATCGACCTGGGCCGTGGCCAGAACCGCATGGGCGCCTCGATCCTGGCGCAGACCCACGGCAAACTCGGCAAACACGCGCCGGACGTGGATGATGCGGAAGACCTCAAAGCCTTCTTCGCCGTGATCCAGGGCCTGAATGCCGACGGCCACCTGCTGGCTTACCACGACCGTTCCGACGGCGGCTTGCTGACCAGCGTTGTAGAGATGGCGTTCGCCGGTCACTGCGGCCTGAACATCGTGCTCGACAGCGTTGCCGAGGATGCAGCCGAGATCAACGGCATCCTGTTCAACGAAGAGTTGGGCGCGGTGATCCAGGTGCGCCAGGACGCTACCCCGGATGTACTCGCACAATTCAGCGCCGCTGGCCTGGACGATTGCGTGGCCGTGATCGGCCAGCCGATCAACAACGGTGAGATCAATATCTCGTTCAACGGTGACACCGTGTTCGCCGGCCAGCGCCGCCTGCTGCAACGCCAGTGGGCCGAGACCAGCTACCAGATCCAGCGCCTGCGTGACAACGTCGACTGCGCCGAGCAGGAATTCGAGGTGATCCTGGAAGAAGACAACCCGGGCCTGAGCGCCAAGCTCAGCTTCGACGTCAACCAGGACATTGCCGCGCCTTACATCAAGAAAGGCATTCGCCCTCAAGTTGCCGTACTGCGTGAGCAGGGCGTCAATGGCCAGGTGGAAATGGCGGCGGCGTTCGACCGTGCCGGCTTCAATGCGATCGACGTGCACATGAGCGACATTCTCGCCGGTCGCGTTGACCTCAATGAGTTCAAAGGCCTGGTGGCCTGCGGTGGTTTCTCCTACGGCGACGTGCTGGGTGCCGGTGAAGGCTGGGCCAAGTCGGCCCTGTTCAACAGCCGTGCCCGCGATGCGTTCCAGGGGTTCTTCGAACGTAACGACAGCTTCACCCTGGGTGTGTGCAACGGTTGCCAGATGATGTCCAACCTCAGCGAACTGATCCCGGGCAGCGAGTTCTGGCCGCACTTTGTGCGCAACCGTTCCGAGCAGTTCGAAGCCCGTGTGGCCATGGTGCAGGTGCAGGAGTCCAACTCGATCTTCCTGCAGGGCATGGCCGGTTCGCGCATGCCGATCGCCATCGCCCACGGTGAAGGCCATGCCGAGTTCGAAAGCGAAGAAGCCCTGTTGGAAGCCGATCTGTCCGGCACCGTGGCCCTGCGTTTTGTCGACAACCACGGCAAGGTCACTGAAAGCTACCCGGCCAACCCGAACGGCTCGCCGCGCGGGATCACCGGCCTTACCAGCCGCGACGGTCGCGTCACCATCATGATGCCGCACCCGGAGCGTGTGTTCCGCGCCGTGCAGAACTCGTGGCGCCCTGAAGAGTGGAACGAAGACGGCGCGTGGATGCGCATGTTCCGTAACGCTCGCGTGTGGGTGAACTAAGGCTGTGTACAAGCTCAGCTTCTTTGTGCCCGACAGCCATGTGGAGACGGTGAAAACCGCCCTCTTCGCCGCAGGTGGTGGGCGCATCGGCAACTACGACAACTGCGCCTGGCAGGTATTGGGGCGTGGCCAGTTCCGCGCCCTGGACGGTAGCCAGCCGTTTATCGGCCAGGTTGGCCAGGTCGAAGTCGTCGAAGAATGGAAGGTTGAGCTGGTGGTGGCGGATGAGTTGATCCAGGCCGTTGTGGCGGCATTGAAGCTCAGTCATCCCTACGAAACACCGGCGTACGAGGTGTGGCAGTTGGCGGATTTCTGATGCGCTGATTGGCAAAAAAACAAACCCGCTGGACCGTCTGGGCCAGCGGGTTTCTTTTTGCCTGCTACTGCGTTGGCGTGTCAGGCCGTTACGGTGCCGGGGTCAGCTCCATGTTCCTTCGGATGGCAGTAATCAACGTGTCCTGGTGGGGGAAGCGCTGATCTTTCATGCCCCAGCGATCAATGAAAAACAGCCCTTGGTCATCCACCTGGATTGGCGTCGAGACGATTTCTCCGGTCCTGGATTTGTGCAGCAGGTTGGTTTCACTCATCGAGGGGCGTTCAACCAGGAAATGTCCGGACGCCTTCAAGCGCGTTCTATCCAGCGGCACAAAATCATAAGGCGGTGTGCCCGTCACGCCGACCTCCAACGTAAAGTCACTGCGTGACGCTGTCCATTCGGCCGCAAGGCTCGTCTCCCAGCGACCGGGGCGAATGTCGCTGGACAGAGACGATGCGCTATCGCGGATATTCAGGCTGACGGTCCCTTGCAGGTCGGCCAGGCCTGGTATCTGGCGGTTGGTGTTGGTATGGGAGGCGTCAACGAAAGCCACCCACTTATGCGGGCCGTTTGCCGCCTGGTCCGCACTGATTACGTGCGAGGCGAAGTAGCTGAACATCCGGTTCCGGGCCTCTGGGCCGGCGTCTTTGGCGTGGTAGCTGGCATTGCAGTCGAGTGCGCGGACCCGGATCCCGTATTTATTGGCTTTTTGAATCACTTCGAAATAGCTGTGGGAGCCACTGTAGGTATCCAGTTTTTTGATGTCGTCCTTGAGGTGGGTAGACATCTTTCTTGAATTGAGGAAAGCGTCCAGATCTGCTTGGTTCTGGTCCGTGAGCAGGCGTTGGATGTAAAGGGTGTCAAACTTCAGGTCCTTGAGTGTTTGCATATGTTCAATGAGGAACGCCTTGCTCGATTGCGCTTTTTTCGCTTCGCCGATAACCAATCCGGGCAAGGAGCTTTCGCTTACCGATTGGAGAAACGGCACCGGCTGTGTTTGCGCGCTGAGCGGTGCAAGGTCCGGCCGGGCGGGTAGGGTGTGACTGCTTAAATACTGTTTGGCGTGTTCGTTCAGGCGCTTTTGGGCGTCTTTGAAGGCGTAGTGCGCCTTGCGGTATTTTTCATGAGTGGGTTCATAAATATTGCTCAAGCGGCGGGCCTCGCTTGACTGGACGCGAATGCTTTCACGCAGTTGTGGGGCAATATCGTAATCACTGTAATGCCCGGCCGCAGCGGGCGCCGTTGTGGTAGAGGGCCCTGGCAGGTCGACGGTTGTGGTGTGCGTTTGCACCGCCAGTACGTAATCGGCCGATTTCCCATCCGCCACGGTGGCGCCGAGGTTGTCGATACGCATCCCGGTCGCCTGGCCAGGGCCGACTTCCTCCACTCGCACAGCAATGGCGTTGTGCAGATCGGCCAGGCCAGGTCTTTGATTGACCGTGCTCATGCGCGCCGGATCGACCAGAGCGATCCAGGGTTCGTCGGGCAACGCTTCGCTATCGGCCTCCAGCACCCTGGACGAATAGAAATTGCGCAGCCCTGGCTCTCGGGCAGTGGTGGGCGGTGTGTCGCCCAGGACGAGGGCGTCTTCCAAATGGTAGGACGTCGAGGCGTCCAGTGCCTTGATCTTCAGGCCCTTGGCCGAGGCCTTGCGCACCAGCGCAAGATAGGAAAATGGCCCGTTCTCCGCGAAGCCAAACGCTTTGTCGACCACCTTCAGGTGGCGCTCGATATGCTTCCAGGATTTGCCGTTGTTGAGTTTCGCCAGTTTCTGGCGGAACACATCGCCGGGCAGGTATTCCACATACAGGCGCTTGTAACCCTTGGCAGCCAACGCCTCGATGTTATCAATCAGTACTTGCTGGCTGGCGATGGAGCTCGGTTCGGCGCCGATAATCAGGTTCGGCGCGCGAGTGTTGGCCGGGGTGCCGACGAGTGCTGCCAGCGAAGTATCTGCCGTGACCGGCTGTAACGCGGCACGCTGCGCTGGCGCTCTGGGGGTGCTGAAAAAAACCTCGGCATCCTTGCGCAGTTGGCTGACCTGTTGCTGGTACACCTGGCGCACCGGCTGCAGATCCTGTGCTGCGATTGCCAGGGTGACGTGCGGATTGTCGTAAACCCAATCCCCTTGCTTGCGCAGTTGGGCCTTGAGTTCCGGGTTCAGAACGTGCTCCACCTTGTCCATGTACTTGGCCGGCATCTCGTAGTTTTTCAGGCTGTCGGGGGTCTCCGGGACTTTTTCATATTTCGGCGCGCCGCCGGTCACGCCGGTACGTTTCCACACGCCCTGGGCATCGGGCGCGGCCAGACGGGTGGTCGAGACCAGCTTGCCGGTGACCGGGTCCAGGCGGTACAGCAAATAGCGACCGATGGGGTCCGGGGTCAGCGGCGCCCAAAGAAACTCGCCATTGAACAGCACCGATTGCATGCCCGCAGGCTTCGCCGGCGTGGGTTCCAGAGGGGCTATCAGTTTCAGCGCCGGGCTTTGCGCGATGCGCCGTGGCGCCTGGCGCACCACAGGGCGGACGAATTGCTGCAGGGTGCCGAGGGCGGGCCGCAGATCGGTGAACAAGCCACCTGCGCTGTTGAGCAGATAGCCGATGAAGTGCTCCAGGGCCTGGGCGTTATCGCCCTGATGGTAAGCGTGCAGGGCGAGCATGCCGTCCTTGAACGCCAACGCCAGGCCGACGCTCAGGCTCAGGACCGGGAAGGGCGCGGTGGCGATGGCGGCGACCCATTCCACGCAGGTCCAGAAAATGCCACTGATCATTTGAGTGCGGTTGACGGTGGTCGCTTGCACATCGTCAATCGTGCGCTGCAACCTCAAGTCGTACAGCTCGCGCCGCAGGTCCTGCACTTGGGTCTGGGAGCGGATCGGGTCATGGCGTGCCGGGCTGCTGCTGGTTTTATCCAGATCCTCGGGCAACTGGCGCCTGGCCTCTTCCAGGAACGTACGCACCCGCGCCTTGGATTGAACCGCAACCCGCTCCAGCAGATAGCCCAACATGCCAGGGAGTTTTTTCAGCAGGTAATTGAATAGCCGGGCTTCGCGCAGGCTGATGTCGTCCGGCGCATTTGGGGTGTAGAGCAGCGTCGGGTGATTGTCGTGGCTGAACAGGTAGCAACCGATCACCCATTCACCGTCGATGACCAGACGATGGATGGCGTGCTCGCCACGGATCTGGGGTGACGTCTGGTCCATGCTCGAAAGAGTGCGCTCCAGCCATTTCAGATCGAGCGAGGCGATGTGCCCTTGCAAGCGACATTCAAGGGCCGCGTTGCGCAGTTGCATCTGGGTCAGGGCGAGGGTGGCATTGCGGCGCATTTCGTAGTCGGGTTGGCCGACATTCAGCAGGCGGCTCTTGACCTCATCGATATAGCGCTGGCCGATCCACACGCCGGTGACCGAGCGGGCAACCTTTTCAGCGGTCAGCGGGCTCAGGTCCACGCCTTCGGGGCCTTTGAAGCGGGCCGAGCGCGAGAACTTCTCCTCCAGAAAACCAATGCCGTCGGCATAGCCATCGCGATACAGCTGGGTATAGCTGAGGGGGGCGGGCGTCGAGGTGCCGATCAGGGCGGTGGGCGAATAGGCCCAGACAGTGTCGGGATCCACATCGTTGCCTGCGCGTCCCAGCAATTGATTCAGGCGTTTGCGGGCTTGCTCATGCAGATAGGCCGCGAAACTGGGCATCTGCGCCTCGGACAATGAAAACGCGTTGTAGAAACGCAAGCCCTCGTCGCTGTCGTCCGCCCGCTTCATCAGGGTGCGGCGCGTGTCCGCCGGGGCCGAGCGATACCAGTCGGGGGTGTTGAACGCATCGTCATCAGTGCGCGTGGCCAGCACATGGCTGGCCATGGCCTTGAGGCATTCGGCGTGGCTGTGGGCGGGGCCGAAGGTGATTTCCTGGTGTTCCTGGGCATGGGACTTGTAGCTCAGGCCACTGAGCACCTGGTTCATTTTGGCGCGAAAGCGCAGGGCGACACGGCCGAGCAGGTAGTCGGTCAGGCTGCCTTGCGGTGGCGTGCCGCCGTTGTCCAGGGCCCAGCCGAGGATATGGTTCTGGCACGCGATTTCACTGTCGAACGCTTGGAACTGCTGTTCGCGGGGGGCCTGTGGGGTACACAGCAGCACACGGTCGACCACACCCTGGGCGTTGCGCTGGCGCAGTACCCAAAGGTCTTGCAGTTGTGCCTCGTGCAGGGCCAGGGTCGAAGCGCTCAGCTGTGGATCGCTGCCTTGGCGCAGGCGCTGTATGCGCTCGAAGTCGTCTTCGCGCAAATGCCCTTGCAGCATTGCGGCGTAGGCCAGGGCGTTGATTCTGTGGTCGAACAGGGTTTCGATGGCCTGGCGCAGTTCGGTCTTGGCGTGCAGGTGCTTTTGCAACTCGCCAAAGTCGATGCGCGGCTGCAACGTGCTCAGTTGTTCTACGAGCCAGGCGGGTGTCAGCTCGACATAGGTGTTGGGCAGCGCTGCGCCGGCGTAGCGCAGGGTGGTCTTTTTGAGGAATTCGGAGCCGGGTTGTTCATCGCCCGGATGCAGGCCGCGCAGGGCCAGTTCGATCAGGTTGCGCTCGTGGGTATATTCGCCGACGGCGCTGACAAAGCGCCGGGTACTGACCTGCAACTGTTCGGGGGCCAGATCGTGGATCTCCAGGTCATCGCTCAGACGCTCCAGCCACTGATGCCGCGCCAGGGCGTGCGGTGTGGCCAGGGGGCCGAGCAACTGCTCCAGATTCTGCCGGGCCTCGTTGTAGCGATGCAGGTACTCGGCCAGCAGGGCACGCCGCGCATCGCTGGCGCTGCGGTACCAATCAGGTGCGCTGTGGCGCAGCCAGCGGTCCAGCAGGGCCTGGGCGCGCCATTGCAAGCGCGCCGTGAGGTCGGGCAGGGCGCCACGGATCGCCTGTTCCAGGGCATCGATCAACGCTTGGCTGTCGTTGCCCGGGTTGTCCACCAGGCTCAGTGCGCGATCAATGTCCTCGCTGCGTTTGGCGATCAGCGCGTTATCGAGATGCTCGTACAGCGGTCTATCCTGGATTGGTGTCAACGCCAGTGGCCAGATGGCACTCGGTGTCAGTGCGTGATAGCTGCGGGCAAGCAGGTCCATGAAGTGGCGGCGTTCTTCGGGGCTGGCCAGGCGCTGGAACAACTGGCTGTAGAGGCTGGCCAACGAGTCGAAAAACTCGAACCCTCGTGAGGGCGTGAACAACCCTACGCGGCCCACCGGCGTGACAGACGTCAGGTCGGTGACGACCGGGCTCGACTGCTCGGTGAGGACAAACGCACCGGCCAGCTCCACGGTGTGCCCCTGGTATTGCAGGGTCACTGCGTACAGGCCGGGACGCAGAGTCGCCCCCAGCGGTATGCGATCGAGGATCGCCCGTTCTTGCGGATGCAGCAGGCGATCTGTCGCGCCGAGCGCCGCCTCCTTGGCCTGTGCGGTGAAGCCCGCTTCAAAGGTCATGAAGGATTTGCGCGCCTTGCCGTCAATCTGCTCGCGTCGGTCCAACTCCAGCAGTTGCGTGTTCAGGGTGGTCTTGAGGGTGGCCAGCAGGGTCTGGCCTTCAGTGCTTTGCAGATCGTGTTGGGCCAAACCCTGGTACAGCGCGCGGCTCTTGGCCAGGAACTGTTGACGGTACTGCTTGAGAAGCGTGTTCAAGCTCTCCAGATAAGCCAGGTCTGCCGACGGGGTTTGCGCAGGCAGCAAAGGGCTATCGACATCGAGCAGATGATGGCCGATCAGGTTGAGTGAGCTTTTGATCTCGTCAAAGCTCAGGGGGGGATTGGAAGTGCTCACAGGCACAGGCTCCATGCTGAAGGATTAGAGCCCTCAGCATGGGCAGGACCGCCCCGGGCGGGGCGGTAGATAGGTAGGTCAGACGCCTGCGCGCACCGGGTTGCGGTGTGCCAGGGCCTTGAGGGCGTCGCTCAAACCCTGGGCCTGGTCGCCGATCAGCAGATGCCACACCCCATCTTCAAACCGACTGACACCCTGGCAGCCGAGGCTGTTGAGCTGTGCTTGCGACAGGCCTTTTTCATCGGCCAGTTGCAGGCGGATACGGGTCATGGCGATGCAGTCCAGTTGCAGCACATTGGCCTGCCCGCCCAATGCATCCAGCCATTGCTGGGCCTGGGCCGTGGCGACGGTGGCGACGCTGGCCGCTGGCGTTGGCAGGGCGGCGCCGGGCACCGGCACGTTAGCGGACGTGGGCATGGCCAGGCGGATTTCGTCGGCAATGCTGTCGGCCATCGGCCCGACCACCACCTGCAGGCTGCCACCGTTGCCGGGACGGACCACGGCCATGGCGCCGAGGGCTTTCAACTCGGCATCCACCGCCTTGTTGCGGTCCACCATGTCCAGGCGCAGGCGCGTGGTGCAGGCGCCGACGCTCAACAGGTTCGCGGCACCGCCCAATGCGCGCAGGTACCCATGGGCGCGCTGGTTATCGGTCATGACTTCGGCCTGGGCCACCTGAATGTCTTCGCGGCCCGGTGTCTTGAGGTTGAAGCGGCGGATGCAGTAGTTGAACACGCTGTAGTAGATCAGCGCATAGGCCAGGCCCACGGGCACCACCAGCCAGCCATTGGTGGATTTGCCCCAGCCCAGGACCATGTCGATGAACCCGCCGGAAAAGGTAAAGCCCAGGTGAATGTCCAGCAGGTTGGTGACGGCCATCGACAGGCCCGTCAGCAGTGCATGCAACAGATACAGAAACGGCGCGAGGAACATGAACGCGAACTCGATCGGCTCGGTCACCCCGGTGAGGAACGAGGTCAGGGCCATCGACAGGAATATCCCGCCCATGATCTTGCGCCGCTCCGGCAAGGCATTGCGGTACATCGCCAGGCACGCCGCCGGCAGGCCGAAGAGCATTACCGGGAACATGCCGGTCATGAACTGGCCGCCATTGGGGTCGCCGGCAAAGTAGCGGGTCAGGTCGCCGGTCACCACCGCGCCGGTCACCGGGTCGGTGAAGCTGCCGAACACAAACCAGGCCATATTGTTGAGGATATGGTGCAGGCCGGTGACGATCAGCAGGCGGTTGAACACGCCAAACACAAACGCCCCCAGGCTGCCGCTTTCCATCAGCAAGACGCCGAAGCCGTTGATGGCGTGCTGCACCGGCGGCCAGATCAGGCCGAACACCACGCCAAGGCCCACTGCCGAGAACCCGGTGACAATCGGCACAAAGCGTCGCCCGCCGAAAAAGGCCAGGTACTCCGGCAGCTTGATGTCCTTGAAGCGGTTATACAGGGCGCCGGCCATCAACCCGCTGACGATCCCGGCCAGCATGCCCATGTTGATGGTCGAGTCCAGCACCTTGAGGGTCGAGATCATCACCAGGTACCCGATGGCACCCGCCAGCCCGGCGGTGCCGTTGTTGTCCCGGGCAAAGCCCACGGCGATACCGATGGCGAAAATCAGGGCCAGGTTGGCAAAGATCGCTTGCCCGGCGTCGTGCATTACCGCGATGTTCAACAGGTCGGTATCACCCAGGCGCAACAACAGGCCGGCAATCGGCAGGATGGCGATGGGGAGCATCAGCGCGCGGCCCAGGCGTTGCAGGCCTTCGATAAAGTGTTGGTACATGGCGAGTCTCCTTTTTCTTGTTGTTGTCAGCTCAACGGCCAGTGTTGGTTACAGGCTTGGCGTACGGCCCCGGCGCTGCTCAGGTTGAGCAGGCCCTGGCTCAGTTGCCGGCATTGCGCGGCGTCGAGGTGGCGCACACGGTCTTTGATTTCAGCAATCTGCGGCGGGCTGACGGACAGCTCGCGCACCCCAAGGCCCACCAGCACCGGCGTGGCCAGCGGGTCGGAGGCCAGGGCGCCACACACACCGACCCAACGTCCATGTTTCGCCGCGCCGGCGCAGGTCTGGGCGATCAGGCGCAACAGCGCCGGGTGCAATGCATCGACCCGGGCCGCCAGGCCCGCATGGTCGCGGTCCATGGCCAGGGTGTACTGGGACAGGTCATTGGTGCCGATCGACAAAAAGTCCGCATGCTCGGCCAGTTGCTCGGCCATCAGCGCGGCGGCCGGCACTTCGATCATCACTCCCAGTTCCGGGCGCTGGGTCAACTCCAGTTCGGCGCACAGTTCATCGAGACGCTGGCGAATGTGCAGCAACTCGTCCACTTCACTGACCATCGGCAACAGGATTCGGCAGCGCTGCAGCGGGCTGACCTGCAGCAGGGCGCGCAGTTGCTGGTCCAGCAGCTCCGGGCGCACCTGGGCCATGCGAATGCCGCGCAGGCCCAGCACCGGATTGGCTTCGGCGGGCAGTGGCAGATAGTCGAGCTGTTTGTCGCCGCCTACATCAATGGTGCGAATGATCACTGGTTTGTCGCCCATGGCGTCCAGCACCGCCTGGTAGGCCTGGCGCTGCTCTTGCTCATCGGGCGCGGTGCGGCGGTCGACAAACAGAAATTCGGTGCGCAACAGGCCAACGCCATCTGCGCCGTTTTCATAGGCCGTCTGCGCCTCGCTGCTGGAGGCGACATTGGCCGCCACCTCAACGCCCACGCCATCGAGGGTGCTGGCCGCTGCCTGGGCCTGGGCCTGTTGCTGTTGGCGCCGCAGTTTTTGCGCATCGCGGATCTGGTGCACTTCGGCGTGGCGTGCATCATCCGGCGTCAGCTCCAGGCGGCCGTTGGCGGCGTCCAGCACCACCCGCTGGCCTTGGGGCACGTCGAGCACTGCACTGCCCAGGGCGACCACACAGGGCAACCCTTTGCCCCGGGCCAGGATCGCCACATGGGAGGTGGCGCCCCCTTCGGCCATGCACAGGCCCGCAGCGTTCTGCTCACTCAACTGCAGCAGGTCCGAGGGGGTCAATTCATGGGCGACGACGATTGCGCCGGACGGCAACTCAAACTGCCAGGCTTCGCCCAGCAGCGCCCGCAGGACCCGTTGCTGCAAGTCCCGCAGGTCGTTGGCGCGCTCGGCGAACAACGGCTTGCCCAATCCCAGCAGCACGGCGCATTGGGCCTGGATTGCATCGCGCCAGGCGTGGGTGGCGGCGCTGCCTTGCTCGATGGCAGCGGTGGCGGCCTCCAGCAGGGCGGGATCTTCCATCAGGGCCAGGTGGGCGGCGAAGATCTCCTCTTCGTCCACGTCCTTGTGCCGACGGGCGTGCTCCAGGGTGCGGCGGATTTCCCCGCGCACCTGCTCCAAGGCGGCGTCCAGTTGCTGCAACTGTTCATCGGCGACGTGGGTCCGTGGGTCTGCAGGCAACTCGATGCTGCTCATGCGCCACAAAGGCCCGCAGACCAGGCCAGGTGCGGCGCAGACGCCTTGCAAAACACCGGCTTGGGCGGGGGCGCGCTGCGCAGCGACGGTGGCCGGGGCTTTGTGGGGAACCGCCAGGGACAACGCTGTGAGCAGGGCTTGCAAGGCGGCTTCGCTGTCTTCGCCTTGGCAACTGACGCGCACCTCATCTTGCTCGCCAATCCCCAGGCCCAGCAGGCCGATCAGGCTGTCGCACGGCGCAGACTTGCCGGCGAAATGCAGGTGCGACTGGCTGCTGAAACCTTGGGCGGTCTTGCGGATCAGCGCAGCGGGGCGTGCATGCAGGCCCCCCTTGTGGGTGATGCGAATGCTGGCGCTGCTTACGCTGGCGGTGTGCGTGCCGGCAACTGTGCGGGTGGCCGAGGTGTGGCGCGGGCAGACCTGCATCAGCGGTTGGCCCACGGTCGCCATTTGCATGCTGAACGGTCGCAGCTCGAACTGATCGCTGTTGGTGAGGATGATCAGGCTGATCAGGCTTTTGCACTGGCGAGCGATGCGGTCCAGGTCCAGGCGCACCAGGGCCTGGCCGCTGCTGACGCGGGTGCCTTCCTTGACCAGCAGGGCAAAGCCTTCGCCTTTGAGCTCGACGGTATCGATGCCCACGTGCAACAGGATTTCTGCACCGTTGTCGGCACGCAGGGTCAGCGCATGCCCGGTGCGGGCGAGGTGAATCACCACGCCATCGCACGGCGCATACAGGCAATCGTTGAGCGGGTCGATGGCCAGGCCATCGCCCATGGCGCCGCTGGCGAACACCTCGTCTGGCACGTTGCCCAGGGTCCGCACCGGCCCGGTCAAGGGCGCGTTGAGGGTCAGGTCATTGTTATTGTTGGTCATGGGCACGGTACTCATCAGGAAAACGCTGCACATCACTTCAGTGGGTGCGGGTGACTTTGCTCAGGTGGCGCGGCTGGTCGGGGTCCATGCCCCGGGCCTGGGCCAGGCCGGCGGCCATCACGTAAAAGCTCTGGATCGCCAGGATCGGGTCCAGGGCCGGGTGTTCGGCGCGGCTGAGGGTCAGGTCACGCTCGGCGATATCGTCGGGTGCGGCCAGTAGCACGCGGGCGCCGCGTTGGCGCATTTCCGTGGCCAGGGTCAGCAAGCCCGGCTGTTCGGCGCCGCGTGGGGCGAACACCAGCAACGGGTAGTTGGCGTCGATCAAGGCCATCGGCCCATGGCGCACTTCGGCGCTGCTGAAGGCTTCGGCCTGGATCGCCGAGGTTTCCTTGAGTTTGAGCGCGGCTTCCTGGGCGATGGCAAATCCGGCGCCACGGCCGATGACCATCAGGCGCTGGCAATCGCGCAGGGCGTCGATGGCCAGGCTCCAGTCCTGGGTCGCCGCTTCGCGCAGGCCAGCGGGCAAGGCGTGGCAGGCTTCGAGCAGGCCATCTTCCTGGTTCCAGTGGCCGACCAACTGGGCGCTGGCGCTCAAGGTGGCGATAAAGCTCTTGGTCGCGGCCACACTGCGTTCGGGGCCGGCGCACAGGGGCACATGGAATTCACACGCGGCCTCCAAAGGCGAGTCTTCGGCGTTGACCATGGATACGCTCAACGCCCCGCGCTTGCGCAGCAGGCGTAGGCTGTTGACCAGGTCCGGGCTTTGCCCCGACTGGGAAAACCCGAAGGCTACCTGACCGCTGACTTTCAGCGGCGCCTGCGCCAGCGTCACCACCGACATCGGCAGCGACGCCACCGGCACGCCCACGTGCTGCATGGTCAGGTAGGCGAAGTAGCTGGCGGCGTGGTCCGAACTGCCACGGGCGACGGTCATCGCCACTTGCGGCGGCTGGCGGCGCAGGCGGCCTGCGACCTCGGCCAGCAGCGGGTCGAGGCATTGCAATTGGGCCGCGACGGCCTCACTGGAGGACAGTGCCTCTTCAAGCATTTTTGAAGTCAATGGTTTCTCCTTCGACCATTACGTCGGTGAGGTGCAGGGAGCGGTCCAGGCGCACGCAGTCGGCAAAACTGCCGGGTTGCAGGCGGCCGCGTTGTTCCAGGCCCAGATAGTCCGCAGGAAACTGCGACAGGCGCTGTGAGGCTTCGCTGACGGGCAGGCCAATCTTCACCAGGTTGCGCAGTGCCTGATCCATGGTCAGGGTGCTGCCGGCCAGGGTGCCGTCGGCCAGGCGTACGCCGCCCAGGCATTTGGTCACGGTGTGGCTGCCCAGCTTGTATTCGCCGTCGGGCATGCCCGCGGCAGCGGTGGAATCGGTGACGCAGTACAGGCAGGGGATCGAGCGCAGGGCCACACGCATGGCGCCGGGGTGTACATGCAGCAGGTCCGGGATCAGTTCTGCGTATTGGGCATGGGCCAGTGCGGCGCCGACGATGCCCGGCTCGCGGTGATGCAACGGGCTCATGGCGTTATACAGGTGGGTAAAACTGGTGGCGCCGGCGGCCAGGGCAGCGACGCCTTCTTCATAGCTGCCCAGGGTATGGCCGATCTGCATGCGCACGCCGCGTTGGCTGAGGGTGCGGATCAGGCCGTCATGCCCGGCGATTTCCGGGGCAATGGTGATCACCCGGATGGGCGCCAGGTGCAGGTATTGCTCAACCTCGGCCATCAAGGCAGTGTGGGCGAAGTTGGGTTGTGCGCCGAGTTTTCCCGGATTGATGTAGGGACCTTCCAGGTGCACCCCCAGCACTCGGGCGCTGCCGGCTGGGCGCTGTTCGCAGAACTGGCCGAGTTCGCCGAGTACCCGGGAGATTTCCTCGACCGGCGCAGTCATGGTGGTGGCCAGCAGCGAAGTGGTGCCGAAACGCACATGGGTGCGGGTGATGGTCTCGAAGGCGCTGCTGCCTTCCATGATGTCCTTGCCGCCGCCGCCATGCACATGCAGGTCGATAAAACCCGGCAGCAGGTAGGGCAGGTCGTTGTCGGCGGGGTTGCAAGGCACGCCTTCGACGGCGCTGACCTTGCCTTCGTGGTGCACCAGGCGGCCGCGAATCCAGCCGTGGGGCGTGAGGATATTGTCTTCGGACATGGGCAGTTCTCTAAGGCCGCAACTCGGCGGCAAAGTCATAGCGCCGCAGCTCGGCGACAAAGTCGTAGTAGTCGTTGCGGCAGTAGGTGTCGGTGATCTCGATGGGCGTGTTATCAGCGGTGTAGCCGACCCGGGTCATCAGCAGCATGGCGGTGCCAGGGGCGATGCCCACCAGGGCGGCGAACTCATCCGAGGCGTTGATGGCCTGGATGTGTTGCAGGGCCCGCACCACCGGTTTGCCGATGCCTTCCAGGTATTCGTAGAGCGAGCTGCCAATGGCCTGGGGCTTTGGAATGATCGAGGCGGGCAGGGCGCTCATCTCGATCGCCATGACGGTGTCATCGGCTTTGCGCAGGCGCTTGAGGCGCGCCACTTTGTCGGTGGGCGACAGGCACAGGCGGATCAGTTCTTCATGGGTCGGCGGGGTGATTTCCCGCTCCAGCCATTGGGAACCGGGGACAAAGCCCTTGAGCCGCAGCATCTCGCTGAACCCCGACAGGCGCGACAGTGGCTGTTCCAGGCGTGGCGTAATAAACGTGCCAGAGCCCTGGCTACGGCGGATCAGGCCTTGGGCAAACAACACTTCCAGGGCTTTACGGGCGGTGACCCGGGAAATACTCAACTGCTCGCTGAGCACGCGCTCCGAGGGCAAGGCCTGCTCGGATTTCCACTGGCCAGCATGAATGGCGGCTTCGAGGTTGCGGGCCAGTTGCAGGTACAGCGGCGTGGATTGTCGGTCGTCAGGACGCAGGGTCTGGATGGGATTCATCTGTAGGGTTTCCGATGCGTTATTGGAGTGTTGTCGCCCGGTAATGGCCGGAAATTAATACCACTTAAATACCATGTCAATGCCGCCAAAAGCGTGCGCATGGCTGTTTACAGGCACCTTAAAGGTGCCTGGCATCAAGTGGTATTAGAGAGGTCTTTATAGCGCGCAGAAAGACGCAGCCCCTGGCAGTGAAATGGTATTCACCGGCAGGGGCTGTGGGGGAGACAGGTTTTTTTTGAATTATTTTACGAACGGTACAGGTTACGGACGGATCTCGATCATTGTGCCGTCCTTGACCAGGTTCCACACTTCGCGCATGTCGACATTGCGCATGCCGATGCAGCCGTCGGTCCAGTCCAGGGTGTGGAACCACTGTTCGGGGTATTCCTCACTGTCTGGCGTGCCGTGGATCATGATCATGCTGCCGGGCTTGACCCCTTCGCGGCGCGCGCGGGCGGCATCGCTGATATTGGGGTAGGAGATGTGCATGGACAGGTTGAAGCGGTCGCTGGTCTTGCGCCAGTCGATCCAGTAGAAGCCTTCCGGCGTGCGGCGGTCGCCTTCGACCAGCTTGTGACCCTTGGGGTTCTTGCCCAGGGAAATCCGGTAGGTCTTGAGCGGCTTGCCATCGTTGATCAGTTGCAACTGGTGCGCGGATTTGAGCACCAGGATCTTCTCGACGGGTTTGCCGCCCAGGGTTTGCAGGGTGGTGGCGCACGACAGGCTGGCGAACGACAGGCAGAGCAGAACAAGCAACCAACGCATTGAAACGATATCCGTATAAAGGCTTATTGCGCCGGTTGAGTCAGGGGTGGCACCGATTCGCTGCGCACGGGGAACACCTGTTGCCGACGGTCAGCGAAAAAGCATTCTAAGGTACGCCTGACCGTGCGGAAAGCCAGCTCGGACCAAGGGATATCGGCTTCGTCGAACAGCCTGACTTCCAGGCTCTCGGGGCCGGCGGCAAAGTCCAGGTCGATCAGTTCGGCGCGGTAGAAGATATGCACCTGGCTGATGTGCGGTACATCGATCAACGTGTAGATGCTCAGGTTGCGCACCCTGGCGCAGGCTTCCTCGAGGGTCTCGCGCACGGCGCCCTGTTCGACGGTCTCGCCGTTTTCCATAAAGCCTGCAGGCAGGGTCCAGAAGCCCAGGCGCGGCTCGATGGCCCGTCGGCACAGCAGCACCTGGTTGCCCCAGACGGGCAGGGTGCCGGCGACGATATTGGGATTTTGGTAGTGAATGGTCTGACAGTGGTCACACACATAACGCAGGCGTGCATCGCCTTCGGGAATGCGCTGGGTGACCGGTTTACCGCACTGGCTGCAGAAATTCATGCTTGGGTTCCTGGGGACTGCGCCTATCTTGGCGTGCAGGGCAGTGGCCTGCAAGTTGTCGTTTAGCGACACCGCCGGGGTTTTGGGGTTGGGCGCCCGTACGCTTTGGTGCATGATGCAAGGTAGCCAACAGATCGAGATGACTCATGCTGGACGAGCTACTTCGCCGGGTAAGCAATCACACGCCACGCACGCTGGAAACTGACGCACGTTTCCCCGAGGCCGCCGTGCTGGTGCCGATTACCCGTAGTGACGAACCCGAGCTGATCCTGACCCTGCGTGCCAGCGGGCTATCGACCCATGGCGGTGAAGTGGCCTTTCCGGGTGGGCGCCGCGACCCGGAAGACCCGGACCTGGTGTTCACCGCCCTGCGCGAGGCCGAAGAAGAAATCGGCCTGCCGCCGGGCCTGGTGGAAGTAATCGGCCCCTTGAGCCCGCTGATCTCCCTGCACGGCATCCGCGTGACGCCGTATGTGGGGGTAATTCCCGATTATGTCGAGTACCTGGCCAACGACGCCGAGATTGCTGCGGTATTCAGCGTGCCCCTGGAGTTTTTCCGCCAGGACCCGCGCGAGCATACCCATCGCATCGATTACCAGGGCCGCAGTTGGTACGTGCCCAGCTATCGGTTCGGTGAATACAAGATCTGGGGCCTGACGGCGATCATGATCGTAGAGTTGATCAACCTGCTCTATGACGATGCCGACATCAGCCTGCACCGTCCGCCGAAAAGCTTCATCAATACCTAAGCCATCGTTTGAATGGCAAGCCGTGAGGGAAGACCATGAAATACCGCCTGGGCGATGCCCGCGTCGAGACCCATCCACACAGCTGGGTGGCCCCCAATGCCACGCTGGTGGGCAAGGTCAAGCTGGAAGAGGGGGCCAACGTCTGGTTCAACGCGGTGTTGCGTGGCGACAACGAACTGATCCTGATCGGCAAGAACAGCAACGTGCAGGACGGCAGCGTGATGCACACCGACATGGGCTACCCCCTGACCCTGGGCACCGGTGTGACGGTGGGGCATAACGCCATGCTGCATGGCTGCACCGTCGGCGACTACAGCCTGATTGGCATCAATGCGGTGATCCTCAACGGTGCCAAGATCGGCCGGCATTGCATCATCGGCGCCAACTCGTTGATCGGCGAGGGCAAGGAAATCCCCGATGGCTCGCTGGTGATGGGCTCGCCCGGCAAGGTAGTGCGGGAGTTGACCGAGCAGCAGAAAAGAATGCTGGAGGCCAGTGCTGCGCACTATGTGCATAACTCCCAGCGCTATGCCCGTGATCTGGTCGAGCAGTCAGAATGAACCCGGTAGAACGCCCCGTCGCCTCGCCCTGTGTGAGTATTTGTGCGCTGGATGACGACGATATCTGCACCGGTTGCCAGCGCAATGTCGATGAAATCACGCGTTGGAGTCGCATGGACAATGCCGAGCGCCGGGTGGTGCTGGGGCTGTGTCATGAGCGGGCGAAGGCCAGTGGGGTATTGTGGATGATTCCCGGAAAATCCGGCACCTGATATTTTTGAGTGGCGAGCCAACCTGTTGTGGCGAGCGGGCTTGCCCCGCGCTGGGCTGCGCAGCAGCCCCAATAAAACCTCCGCGGACGTTCAGGTACACCGCAGCGCCTGTTTTTAGGGCTGCTGCGCAGCCCAGCGCGGGGCAAGCCCGCTCGCCACAATAGGTCCAGTGGTCACAACAAGTCCGCTGGCCACAAAAAATAACTGCTGAGCTGGCGCGGTGTGTCTGGAGTACCTAGGGCGCTTGGAGAGGGCCTCTGTGGCGAGCGGGCTTGTCGGAACGCCGCATCGCCCGCGCTGGGCTGCGCAGCAGCCCCAATAGGACCTCCATGGACTTTCAGGTAAACCACGGCGCCTGTTTTTAGGGCTGCTACGCAGCCCAGCGCGGGCGATGCGGCGTTCCGACAAGCCCGCTCGCCACAATAGGTTCAGTGGTCACAACAGGCCCGCTCGCCACAGGGTTTCTGGTGCAGTACCCTGTGCGCATTGCCCACAGGTCCCTCGCCCCATGCTCTTCCTGATCGCCTATATCAGCAGCGTCGTGCTGATCAACTTCGCCTTTTCCACCGCTCCGCACCTGGATGTCATCTGGTCCGCCTGGGGTGGCCTGGTGTTTATCCTGCGCGACATGGTGCAAACCCGCTTCGGCCACGGCGCGATCATCGCCATGCTCGCGGCGCTGGTGCTGTCCTATATCACCTCCGATCCGTCTATCGCCTTGGCCAGTGCCACGGCGTTCGCGGTGTCCGAGTGTATCGACTGGCTGGTCTTCAGCATCACCAAGCGCCCGTTGCACGACCGGCTGTGGATCAGTTCGGCGCTGAGTATTCCCCTCGATACCTTTATCTTTTTTGGCCTGATCGGCGCGTTGACGCCCGCGGTGGTCGGTACCGCCCTGGCCTCGAAATTTGCCGGGGTCACCGTGGTGTGGCTGGCCATGGCCTGGCGTTTGCGTCGCCAGCGTGTCGCCAACTGAGGCCAATGCCGGCCGTTCATGTAAAATGCCGGCCTTTCTCCCCCCTGATCCGCTCCCCTGAGGACCTGAGATGACCCGAATCGGAACTCCATTGTCGCCAACCGCGACCCGCGTATTGATGTGTGGCTGCGGTGAGCTGGGCAAGGAAGTGGTAATCGAGCTGCAACGCCTGGGCGTTGAAGTGATTGCCGTGGATCGCTACGCCAACGCGCCGGCGATGCAGGTGGCGCATCGCAGCCATGTGATCAACATGCTCGACGGCGCGGCCCTGCGTGCGGTGATCGAAGCGGAAAAGCCGCATTTCATCGTCCCGGAAATCGAAGCCATCGCCACCGGCACCCTGGTGGAGCTAGAAGCTGAAGGCTTTACCGTGATCCCCACCGCCCGTGCGGCGCTGCTGACCATGAACCGCGAGGGCATCCGGCGCCTGGCCGCTGAAGAGCTGGACCTGCCGACCTCGCCGTACCACTTTGCCGACACCGTCGAAGACTACCGCAAGGCCGTCGAAGACCTGGGTTTCCCATGTGTGGTCAAGCCGGTGATGAGTTCGTCGGGCAAGGGCCAGAGCCTGTTGCGCAGCGCAGATGACGTGCAAAAGGCCTGGGACTACGCCCAGGAAGGCGGCCGCGCCGGTAAGGGCCGGGTGATCATCGAAGGGTTTATCGATTTCGACTACGAAATCACCCTGCTGACCGTGCGTCACGTCGGTGGCACCACCTTCTGTGCGCCAGTGGGCCACCGCCAGGAGAAGGGCGACTACCAGGAGTCCTGGCAGCCACAGGCCATGAGCCCGGCGGCCCTGGCTGAATCCGAGCGCGTCGCCAAAGCCGTGACCGAGGCCCTGGGGGGTCGTGGCCTGTTTGGTGTCGAGCTGTTTATCAAGGGCGATCAGGTGTGGTTCAGCGAAGTTTCGCCGCGCCCCCACGACACTGGCCTGGTGACCTTGATCTCCCAGGACTTGTCGCAGTTTGCCCTGCATGCACGGGCGATTCTGGGCTTGCCGATTCCGTTGATCCGTCAGTTCGGGCCTTCGGCGTCGTCGGTGATCCTGGTGGAAGGGCAGTCGACCCAGACTGCGTTTGCCAACCTCGGTGCAGCCCTGAGCGAGCCGGATACCGCGCTGCGTCTGTTCGGCAAGCCAGAAGTGAATGGCCAGCGCCGTATGGGCGTGGCGTTGGCGCGGGATGAGTCGATCGAGGCTGCCCGGGCCAAGGCGACCCGCGCCTCGCAGGCGGTGGTTGTAGAGCTGTAAAAGCATCGTGGGCAAGCCCGCTCCCACATTTGGAATACATTCCCAGTGTGGGAGCGGGCTTGCCCGCGATAGCTGTCTATCAGGCGACGCGATTCAAATCGTTGTCCCGTGTCTCTTTCAGGCACAGCCCCGCAATCAAACTCAGCAACGCTGCCGCCGACACATACCCGCCGACATAACTCAGCCCACCCATCGCCACCAGCTTGGTCGCAAAGAACGGTGCGGCCGATGCCCCGACGATCCCGCCCAGGTTATACGCCGCCGAAGCCCCGGTATAACGCACGCGGGTCGGAAACAATTCCGGCAACAACGCCCCCATCGGCGCAAAGGTCACGCCCATCAGGAACAGCTCCAGGCACAGGAACAACGCCACCGCCCAGGTCGAGCCATGGGTCAGCAACGGTTCCATGGTGAAGCCCGAGAGAATTGCCAGCACCGCACCGACGATCAGCACCGGCTTGCGCCCGTAACGGTCACTGGCCAGGGCTGCCAGCGGCGTGGCCGCGCCCATGAACAGCACGGCAAAGCACAGCAGGGCGAGGAAGGTTTCGCGGCTGTAGCCCAGGGTGCTCACACCGTAGCTCAGGGAAAATGCCGTGGTGATATAGAACAGTGCATAACACACCACCATCGCTGCGGCGCCCAGCAGCACCTGCAGCCAATGCTGGCTGAACAGCTCCACCAGCGGCACTTTCACCGGTTTTTCCTTGGCTACGGCATTGGCGAATACCGGGGTTTCGTGCAGTTTCAGGCGTGCATACAGGCCCACCATCACCAGCGCGGCGCTGAGCAGGAACGGAATGCGCCAGCCCCAGCTGCGAAATTGCTCATCGTCCAGGTTCATCGCCAGGATCAGGAACAGCCCATTGGCCGCCAGGAAGCCGATGGAAGGCCCCAATTGCGGGAACATGCCGAACCAGGCGCGCTTGCCCTTGGGCGCGTTCTCGGTGGCCAGCAGGGCGGCGCCGCCCCATTCCCCGCCCAGGCCCAGGCCCTGGCCGAAACGCAGTACACACAACAGGATCGGTGCCCAGGCGCCGATGGTGTCGTAACCCGGCAGCAAGCCGATCAAGGTGGTGCACACGCCCATCAGCAGCAACGAGGCCACTAGCGTCGATTTGCGCCCGATGCGGTCACCGAAATGGCCGAACAGCGCCGAGCCCAATGGTCGGGCGATAAACGCGATGCCGAAGGTCAGGAACGCGGCCAACATCTGTGCGGTGCCGGAGCTCTGCGGGAAAAACACCGGGCCGATCACCAGCGCGGCGGCCGTGGCGTAGATATAGAAGTCGTAGAACTCGATGGCCGTGCCGATGATGCTCGCGGTCGCGACGCGGCTGGTCGAGTTGGTCGGGGCGGCGGGAGCGGCCTCGTTATAGGTGGTGCTCATTGAGGTATCCCTGATGGTCATTGCGCCTTTGGCGCGGATTATTATTGGTCTTGCACCCATGGATCAGGGCAGTGCGCGGCGTCGGCTCGGGATGGGAGCGAGTACCGGTCAGACACGATAAAGCGGTGCCTGGACACGCTCAGTGCGGATAGCACGCGGTCGGGCGGGGCTTGGGTAAGCGGGGTCGATTATAGGAAGGCGCGCGCGGATACAACAAGAGGTGCGAATGCAGGAGATCAAATGTGGGAACGGGCTTGCCCGTGATGCGGGCGCCTTGGTGTATCAGTGATACCGAGGTGATGCTATCGCGGGCAAGCCCGCTCCCACACAAGCCCATCCACGGTGAGTCAGGTGGTAATCGGCGCCGAGCCGATATGCCAGATCAACACCTTGCTCACCCGGTTGTCCTCGGTTTCAAGGATTTCCAGGCGATAACGGCCGATCTTCACGCAAACTGCGCAATCGGGAATGGTCTCCAGCGCTTCGGTCACCAGGCCATTGAGAGTCTTGGGGCCATCGCTGGGCAGGTGCCAGCCCAGGCATTTGTTGAGTTCGCGAATCGACACCGCGCCGTCGATCACATAGCGGCCATCTGGCTGCGGCTGGATCAGGGGGTTGTCCAGGCTCTGTTCGCTTTCGAATTCGCCGACGATCTCTTCCAGGATGTCTTCCAGGGTGACGATGCCCAGCACTTCGCCATATTCGTCCACGACCATGCCCAGGCGCCGTTGCTGCTTGTGGAAGTTCAGCAACTGCAACTGCAGCGGTGTGCTTTCCGGGACGAAGTACGGCTCATGGCAGGCCGCGAGCAGGGCATCCTTGGTCAGGCTGGCATCTGGCAGCAGATGCTGGATCTGCCGGGTGTTGAGCACCGCCTCGACCTGGTTGATATCACTGTGGAACACCGGCAGGCGGGTGCGCCGGGAGGTGCGTAGTTGTTCGATGATCTGCTCGATAGGGTCATCGAGGTTGATGCCATCCACTTCACTGCGTGGCACCAGGATGTCATTGACGGTGATGTTGTCCAGGGCGTGGATGCCGGGCATGCCCGGGGCGCGGTCTTCGCTGTCGTCCGTGGCCTGCTCGTCGGAGCGGTCGGGCTGTGGCTCGTCGCTATTTTTGACGATCCCCGACTTGCGGGCGAAAGGACGCAGCAACAGCAGGCTGATGCCATTGAGCACCCAGGCCAGGGGGTAGAGGATCTTTAGCGGGATGCCCAGCAGTGTATTGCCAAACCCCAGCACGGCTTGCGGGTAGCGGGTGGCCAAGGTGCGGGGCAGGTAGTCGGCCAGTACCAGCAACAGCGCGCTGGAGATCAGCCAGCCGAGCCAGGGACCGTTTTCGGCCCAGGCATGGATCGCCAGCAGGGTGCAGAGAATCACCACCACCGCACGGCACAAGGTATTGCAAAGGATCAGGCTGTTGCGCGGGAAGCTGAGGCGGGCAGCGGCCTTGTCGCCCTGGCGTGTACCGGGGCGCAGGGCCAGCAAATGGTGCTGGGCGGCTTCGATGGCGGTAAACAGCGCCGACCACAACACCAGCAGCGCGACTACCGCGAGCATTGGCTCAAGGGGCAAGTTGTCCATGATCGCTGCCCGTCAGATATGCAGGATGAATTCGCGAACCAGCTTGCTGCCGAAATACGCCAGCATCAGCAGGCAGAAACCGGCCAGGGTCCAGCGGATCGCCTTGTGCCCACGCCAGCCCAGGCGATTGCGACCCCATAACAGGACGCTGAACACCACCCAGGCCAGGCACGCCAGCAGGGTCTTGTGGACCAGGTGCTGGGCGAACAGGTTTTCGACGAACAGCCAGCCGGAAATCAGCGACAGCGACAGCAGCGTCCAGCCGGCCCAGAGGAAGCCGAACAGCAGGCTTTCCATGGTCTGCAGCGGCGGGAAGTTCTTGATCAGCCCGGAAGGGTGCTTGTGCTTGAGCTGGTGATCTTGCAGGAGCAGCAGCAAAGCCTGGAACACGGCGATGGTAAACATGCCGTAGGCGAGGATCGACAACAGGATATGGGCAAGGATGCCCGGTTCCTCATCGATCACCTGCACGGTGCCCGTGGGGGCGAATTGCGCCAGCAGCACCGTCAACATCCCCAGGGGGAAGAGCAGCAGCAGCAGGTTTTCCACCGGGATCCGCGCGCAGGCCAGCAGCGTCAAGGCAATGACCGCGGCGGCAATCAGGCTGGCGGCGCTGAAAAAGTCCAGGCCCAGGCCCACCGGCGTCATCAGGTGGGTGAACAGGCTGGCAGCGTGGGCCAGCAAGGCGAACACGCCGAGGCCGGCCAGCAGGCGTTTGTCCGCCTTGGCGCGTTGAGCCAGGCGGGTGCCCTGATAGAGGGTCGCAGCGGCATACAAGAGTGCGGCGGCGAGACTGGGTAGCAAACTGGGTGACAAAGGGAGCATAAATCCTGTTAGGCAAGCCCGAAAGCCGATGAGTTTGGCACACACCTGCGTTCCACGAAAGACCACCGGGCCAGACAGCGGGTGTGCATGGCGGCAGTCTTCGCTATAATCCGCGACCTGCCCACGCCGCAGGCTCGCCGAGCGCTGTTTTTAATAGCGATTTATCACAGCCTGGGCCGCCATTACCTCGGTCTACCAATGCATTTCGATGAATAGGGCCTGAAAGGATCGCGCATGTTTGAAAATCTGACTGACCGTCTCTCGCAGACGCTGCGCCATGTCACCGGCAAGGCCAAGCTGACCGAGGACAATATTAAAGATACCCTGCGCGAAGTGCGCATGGCGTTGCTGGAAGCCGACGTTGCCTTGCCTGTGGTCAAGGATTTCGTCAACTCGGTCAAAGAGCGCGCGGTCGGCACTGAAGTGTCCCGCAGCCTGACGCCGGGCCAGGCCTTTGTGAAGGTCGTCCAGGCCGAGCTCGAAAGCCTGATGGGCGCGGCCAACGAAGACCTGAACCTCAGCGCCGTGCCGCCGGCCGTTGTGCTGATGGCCGGTTTGCAGGGTGCGGGTAAGACCACCACCGCTGCCAAGCTGGCGCGCTTCCTCAAAGAGCGCAAGAAAAAGTCCGTGATGGTGGTCTCGGCCGACGTATACCGTCCGGCCGCGATCAAGCAGCTGGAAATGCTCGCCGGTGAAATCGGCGTGACATTCTTCCCGTCCGACCTGAGCCAGAAGCCGGTCGACATCGCCAACGCTGCCATTAAAGAAGCCAAGCTCAAGTTCATCGACGTGGTGATCGTCGATACCGCCGGTCGCCTGCACATCGATGAAGAGATGATGGGCGAGATCAAGGCGCTGCATGCCGCGATCAATCCGGTAGAAACGCTGTTTGTGGTCGACGCCATGACCGGCCAGGATGCGGCCAACACCGCCAAGGCCTTTGGTGATGCACTGCCGCTGACCGGCGTGATCCTGACCAAGGTCGACGGTGACGCCCGTGGCGGTGCCGCACTGTCGGTGCGCGCAATCACCGGCAAGCCGATCAAGTTCATCGGCATGGGCGAGAAGACCGAAGCGCTCGAGCCGTTCCACCCTGAGCGTATCGCCTCGCGTATCCTCGGCATGGGCGACGTGCTCAGCCTGATCGAGCAGGCCGAACAGACCCTCGACAAAGACAAGGCCGACAAACTGGCCAAGAAGCTGAAGAAGGGCAAGGGCTTCGACCTCGAAGACTTCCGTGATCAGTTGCAACAGATGAAGAACATGGGCGGCCTCGGCGGTCTGATGGACAAACTGCCGAACATCGGCGGTGTGAACCTGGCGCAAATGGGCAATGCCCAGGGCGCGGCAGAGAAGCAGTTCAAGCAGATGGAAGCCATCATCAACTCCATGACCCCGGCCGAGCGCCGCGACCCTGAGCTGATCAGCGGTTCGCGCAAGCGTCGGATCGCCATGGGTTCCGGCACCCAGGTGCAGGACATTGGTCGCTTGATCAAGCAGCACAAGCAGATGCAAAAGATGATGAAGAAATTCTCGGCCAAAGGCGGCATGGCCAAAATGATGCGCGGTATGGGCGGTATGATGCCCGGTCGTGGCATGCCGAAGATGTAAAGAATTCGCGCAAGAGTTCGCTCTTGTGCAGACCCACATGGACGTGGGATCTCCAGCAAACCCGCCGTTGGCGGGAGCTGACTCGCCGTTTTAACCGACGGCTCTATAGCAGATCTGAATGGCACGCGGTCAGGCGCCGGAAAAAGACATTTGCAAAAGTCCGGATATTCCTTAGAATATGCGGCCTTTCGGGCACCCATGCCCGCTGTGCATTTAGATTTGCAGCACCGACTACAGGAACGATGTTCACATGCTAACAATCCGTCTTGCCCTTGGCGGCTCCAAAAAGCGCCCGTTTTACCACTTGACCGTAACCGACAGCCGCAACCCGCGTGACGGTTCGCACAAGGAACAGGTTGGTTTCTTCAACCCTGTTGCTCGTGGTCAAGAAGTTCGTCTGTCCGTGAACCAAGAGCGCGTAGCCTACTGGCTGAGCGTTGGTGCACAGCCTTCCGAGCGTGTTGCCAAGTTGTTGAAGGACTCGGCTAAGGCCGCAGCCTGAGCAATATGAACGCGACGCCAGCTGTTGCTGATGATTTGATCGTTATCGGCAAGATTTACTCTGTTCATGGCGTTCGCGGCGAAGTGAAGGTGTATTCCTTTACTGATCCGACTGAAAACCTGTTGCAGTACAAGACCTGGACGCTCAAGCGCGAAGGTAGTGTGAAACAGGTCGAGCTGGTCAGTGGACGCGGGAACGACAAGTTCCTGGTCGCAAAGCTCAAGGGTCTCGATGATCGTGAAGAAGCACGTCTTCTGGCCGGTTATGAGATCTGCGTGCCGCGCAACCTGTTCCCTGAATTGACCGACGGCGAGTACTACTGGTACCAGCTGGAAGGTCTGAAGGTTATTGATCAACTCGGGCAATTGCTTGGGAAAATCGATCATCTTCTGGAAACCGGCGCCAATGATGTAATGGTGGTCAAGCCTTGCGCTGGCAGCCTGGATGATCGCGAACGCCTGTTGCCCTATACCGAGCAATGTGTGTTGGCCGTCGACCTGGCAGCGGGCGAGATGAAGGTGGAATGGGATGCGGACTTCTAAGCGTGGCTAATTTGCGCATTGAAGTGATCAGTTTGTTTCCCGAGATGTTTTCCGCCATCAGCGAGTACGGCATCACCAGTCGGGCGGTGAAACAAGGGCTCTTGCAGCTCACTTGTTGGAACCCGCGAGACTACACGACGGATCGACATCACACTGTGGACGATCGCCCATTTGGCGGTGGCCCGGGCATGGTGATGAAGATCAAGCCCCTGGAAGACGCCCTGGTTCAGGCCAAGGCAGCAGCAGGGGAGAAGGCGAAGGTAATTTACCTGTCCCCTCAAGGCCGCCAGCTGAAACAGGCTGCGGTACGCGAACTGGCGAATGAGGAAGCACTGATCCTGATTGCCGGTCGCTATGAAGGCATTGACGAGCGTTTTATTGACGCTCATGTCGATGAAGAGTGGTCGATTGGGGACTATGTCCTGTCTGGCGGTGAGCTGCCGGCGATGGTCCTGATAGATGCGGTTACACGACTGCTGCCTGGAGCTTTAGGGCATGCGGACTCCGCGGAGGAAGATTCCTTCACGGATGGTTTGCTGGATTGCCCGCACTACACCCGACCGGAGGTGTATGCGGATCAGCGTGTTCCCGACGTATTGCTAAGTGGCAATCACGCACACATCCGGCGTTGGCGTTTACAGCAGTCCCTTGGTCGGACCTATGAACGACGCGCCGATCTTCTGGAAAGCCGCTCGCTTTCTGGAGAAGAGAAGAAGCTGCTCGAGGAATACATCCTCGCGCGGGACGATAGTTAACAACGTATCGATGGTAGATCCGACGATTTACCTTAGGAGCACAGCATGACTAACAAAATCATCCTTGCACTCGAAGCAGAGCAGATGACCAAAGAGATCCCTACCTTTGCCCCGGGCGACACCATTGTCGTTCAGGTGAAAGTGAAGGAAGGCGACCGTTCGCGTCTGCAAGCGTTCGAAGGCGTAGTAATCGCCAAGCGTAACCGTGGTGTGAACAGTGCTTTCACTGTTCGTAAAATCTCCAACGGTGTTGGCGTAGAGCGTACTTTCCAGACCTACAGCCCGCAAATCGACAGCATGGCCGTTAAACGTCGCGGTGACGTACGTAAAGCCAAGCTGTACTACCTGCGTGACCTGTCCGGTAAAGCAGCTCGCATCAAGGAAAAACTGGCTTAAGTCCAGCTTCCCGATGCAGAAAAAAGCAGCCTACGGGCTGCTTTTTTGTGCCTGAAATTTGTCTATCTGCCGGTATCCAGTCATGACCACCCGCCTTGAAGAAATCCAGCGCCGCACCGACCTGTCCGTTACCCACGTGACCAAGGCCGTGTTCCCACCGACCACCAACCACCACAACACCTTGTTCGGCGGCACCGCGTTGGCGTGGATGGACGAAGTGTCGTTCATCACCGCCACACGTTTCTGCCGCTTGCCGTTGGTGACGGTGTCTACCGACCGTATCGACTTCAACCACGCGATTGCGGCCGGTTCCATCGTTGAGTTGATCGGTCGCGTGATCAAGGTCGGCAACACCAGCCTCAAGGTTGAGGTGGAGGTGTTTGTCGAGAGCATGAGTGCCGATGGTCGCGAAAAGGCGATCCAGGGCGTGTTCAGCTTTGTTGCGATCGATGCTGACAAGCGACCGGTGCCGGTGCTGCCAGGGTTTGTAGACTGACTTGAGACCGAGTCGCGGCTATCGCAGGCAAGCCAGCTCCCACATTAGGCATGCATTTCCCTGTGGGAGCTGGCTTGCCTGCGATAGGATCTACCAGACACTGACGTAATCAGCCTGAGCCCCCATGCCCGCCATTGACCACCCCCTGATCGACCGCTTCCTCGACGCGCTTTGGCTGGAAAAAGGCCTGTCGGACAACACTCGCCAGTCCTACCGCAGCGACCTGGCACTGTTCAATGGCTGGCTATTGGAGAGAAACCTCGAGTTGAGCCATGCCGGGCGCGAGTTGATCCTCGATCACCTGGCCTGGCGCCTTGAACAAAACTACAAGCCGCGCTCCACCGCACGATTCCTCTCGGGAGTGCGTGGGTTCTATCGCTATTTGCTGCGGGAAAAGCTAATTGCTGTCGACCCGACCCTGCAAGTCGATATGCCGCAACTCGGCAGGCCATTGCCCAAATCCCTGTCGGAAGCCGACGTTGACGCCCTGCTGGCCGCGCCCGACCTGAGCGAGGCTATCGGCCAGCGTGACCGCGCCATGCTGGAGGTGTTGTATGCCTGCGGCCTGCGTGTCACCGAGCTGATCAGCCTGACCCTGGAGCAGGTCAACCTGCGCCAGGGCGTGTTACGGGTGATGGGCAAGGGCAGCAAGGAGCGCCTGGTGCCCATGGGCGAAGAGGCGATTGTGTGGGTCGAGCGCTACATGCGCGATGCCCGCAGCGAGCTGCTGGGCGGGCGCCCCAGTGACGTGCTGTTCCCCAGCCTGCGCGGCGAGCAGATGACCCGCCAGACCTTCTGGCATCGCATCAAGCACCAGGCCAAGGTAGCCGGGATCGGCAAGTCGCTGTCCCCCCACACCCTGCGCCATGCGTTTGCCACTCATCTGCTCAACCATGGCGCGGATTTGCGGGTGGTGCAGATGTTGCTGGGCCATAGCGATCTGTCGACCACGCAGATTTACACCCATGTGGCGCGCGCAAGGTTGCAGGACCTGCACGCCAAACATCACCCAAGGGGCTGACAGGCCCCAATTTGGCCGCTGGCGTCTGCCCTGGCGCCCAATTGTGGTAGGCTTTGCCGGTTTGCAACGGGGACGGCCCCGAGCCGTGTTTCCAGATCGGCGTCCTGGCCATCGTCCCTGCATCTGCCTTCAGGAGTTCCCATGCGCTTGACCCAGATTTTTGCCGCCGCAGCCATTGCGTTGGTCTCAACCTTTGCCGTCGCCGATGACGCCGCCGAGAAGACAATCCGTAAGAGTCTGGAAAGCCTCCAACTCGAAACCCCGGTAGAAAGCATCAGCGCCAGCCCCATGGCCGGCCTGTATGAAGTCAAGCTCAAGGGCAGCCGCGTGCTGTACGCCAGCGCTGACGGCCAGTACATCGTCCAGGGGTACCTGTTCCAGTTGAAAGACGGCAAGCCGGTCAACCTCACCGAGAAGGCCGAGCGCCTGGGCGTGTCCAAGTTGATCAACGCCATTCCGGTTGCCGAAACCGTGGTGTACCCGGCCATTGGCGAGACCAAGACCCACATCACCGTGTTCACCGACACCACCTGCCCGTACTGCCACAAACTGCACGCCGAAGTGCCTGAGCTGAACAAGATGGGCGTCGAAGTGCGCTACGTCGCGTTCCCGCGCCAGGGCCTGGGTTCGCCGGGCGACAAGCAGTTGCAAGCGGTCTGGTGTTCGGCTGACAAGAAAGCCGCCATGGACAAGATGGTCGACGGCAAGGACATCAAGGCTGCTGCCTGTGCCAACCCGGTGTCCAAGCAGTTCAACCTGGGCCAGTCGATCGGCGTGAACGGTACGCCGGCCATCGTTTTGGCGGACGGTCAGGTCATTCCGGGCTACCAGCCTGCACCACAAATCGCCAAACTGGCGCTGGGTGCCAAATAAACAGTATCGTCGAGCCTTTGACGGTCAGACCCGCCGAGCAGTCGACGGGTCATTAATAGCGAGCCGCAGTTGTGCGGCTGTTTTTCACGGCCGACCTTGAGTCGGCCGTTTCATGGGGAGTTCTTCAGTGAAACCGGTCAAAGTAGGCATCTGTGGGTTAGGGACCGTCGGTGGCGGCACCTTGAACGTACTTCAGCGTAACGCTGAGGAAATTTCCCGCCGTGCAGGGCGTGGGATTGAAGTGGCACAAATTGCCATGCGTACGCCAAAGCCTCAGTACCAAACGACCGGTATTGCGATTACCAACGATGTCTTCGACGTGGCCACCAACCCTGAAATCGATATCGTCATCGAGCTGGTGGGCGGCTACACCGTCGCCCGTGAGCTGGTGCTCAAGGCCATCGAAAACGGCAAGCATGTGGTCACTGCCAACAAGGCGCTGATTGCCGTACACGGCAATGAAATCTTCGCCAAGGCCCGCGAGAAGGGCGTGATCGTCGCGTTCGAAGCGGCGGTGGCCGGCGGTATCCCGGTGATCAAGGCGATCCGTGAAGGCCTGTCGGCCAACCGCATCAACTGGGTAGCCGGCATCATCAACGGCACCGGTAACTTCATCCTGACCGAAATGCGCGAGAAGGGCCGTACCTTCGAAGACGTGCTGGCCGAAGCCCAGGCCCTGGGTTACGCCGAAGCCGACCCGACATTTGACGTCGAGGGCATCGACGCAGCGCACAAGCTGACCATCCTGGCGTCCATCGCCTTTGGCATTCCGCTGCAGTTCGACAAGGCCTACACCGAAGGCATCACCAAGCTGACCACCGCCGACGTGAACTACGCCGAAGCCCTGGGCTACCGCATCAAGCACTTGGGCGTAGCGCGCAGCACCGCGGCCGGTATCGAATTGCGCGTACACCCGACCCTGATCCCGGCCGATCGCCTGATCGCCAACGTCAATGGCGTGATGAACGCGGTGATGGTCAACGGTGACGCCGCCGGTTCGACCCTGTTCTACGGCGCCGGCGCCGGCATGGAGCCGACTGCTTCCTCGGTGATTGCCGACCTGGTGGACGTGGTCCGCGCCATGACCAGCGACCCGGAAAACCGCGTGCCGCACCTGGCGTTCCAACCGGACTCGCTGTCGGCGCACCCGATCCTGCCGATCGAAGCCTGCGAAAGTTCCTACTACCTGCGTATCCAGGCCAAGGATCATCCGGGCGTGTTGGCCCAGGTGGCCAGCATCCTCTCGGAGCGCGGTATCAACATTGAGTCGATCATGCAGAAGGAAGTCGAAGAACACGACGGCCTGGTGCCCATGATCCTGCTGACGCACCGTGTGCTGGAACAGCACATGAACGATGCCATCGCCGCCCTGGAAGCCTTGCAAGGCGTGGTCGGGCCGGTGGTACGGATCCGCGTCGAACACCTTAACTAACGATAGGTCGCAGAGGCCCCGCAGGTTCGGCGGCCTCTGCTCAAGAATGTTGTAGAGGAGCCAGTCATGCGTTACATCAGCACCCGCGGCCAGGCACCGGCCCTGAATTTCGAAGACGTCCTGCTCGCAGGTCTCGCCACTGACGGTGGCCTGTACGTACCGGAAAACCTGCCACGCTTCACCCAGGAAGAAATCGCCTCCTGGGCTGGCCTGCCGTATCACGAACTGGCATTCCGGGTCATGCGCCCATTCGTCACCGGCAGCATTCCCGATGCCGATTTCAAAAAGATCCTCGAAGAAACCTACGGCGTGTTCTCCCACAGCGCCATTGCCCCGTTGCGCCAACTGAACGGCAACGAATGGGTGCTGGAGCTGTTCCACGGCCCGACCCTGGCGTTCAAGGATTTCGCCCTGCAACTGCTCGGTCGCCTGCTGGACTACGTGCTGGAGAAGCGCGGCGAGCGTGTGGTGATCATCGGTGCCACCTCTGGTGATACCGGCTCGGCGGCCATCGAAGGCTGCAAGCACTGCGAAAACGTCGACATTTTCATCCTGCATCCGCACAACCGGGTCTCGGACGTGCAGCGCCGGCAGATGACCACCATCTTCGGCGAGAACATCCATAACATCGCGGTCGAAGGCAACTTCGATGACTGCCAGGAAATGGTCAAGGCCAGCTTCGCCGACCAGAGCTTCCTCAAGGGCACGCGTCTGGTGGCGGTGAACTCGATCAACTGGGCGCGGATCATGGCCCAGATCGTCTACTACTTCCACGCCTCGCTGCAGCTGGGCGGGCCGGCGCGTTCGGTGTCGTTCTCGGTGCCGACCGGCAACTTCGGCGATATCTTCGCCGGCTACCTGGCGCGCAACATGGGCCTGCCGATCAACCAATTGATCGTCGCCACCAACCGCAATGACATCCTGCATCGCTTCATGAGTGGCAACCAGTACGTCAAGGAAACCCTGCACGCCACACTGTCGCCGTCGATGGACATCATGGTCTCGTCGAACTTCGAGCGTTTGCTGTTCGACATGCACGGTCGCAACGGCGCAGCCCTGGCCGGCCTGATGGACAGCTTCAAGCAGGGGGGCGGTTTCAGCGTCGACCAGGAACGCTGGACCGAAACCCGCAAGCTGTTCGATTCCCTGGCGGTGGACGATGCCCAGACCTGCGAGACCATCGCCGAAGTCTATGCCCAGACTGGCGAGCTGCTGGACCCGCACACCGCCATTGGCGTCAAGGCCGCGCGCGAATGCCGCCGTAGCCTGGATATCCCGATGGTCATCCTCGGCACGGCCCACCCGGTTAAATTCCCCGAAGCCGTGCAGAAGGCCGGTGTCGGCAAAGCCTTGGAACTGCCACCGCACCTGGCTGACCTGTTCGAGCGGGAAGAGCGTTGCACGGTGCTGCCTAACGACCTGAAAGCCATCCAGGCGTTTGTCAGCCAGCATGGCAATCGTGGGAAGCCGCTCTAAGACCAGGAGCGCTGCTCGCGTAATGAAAACGGCGCTTGCCCAGAAATGGGGAAGCGCCGTTTTTCTTGGTCACCTGTGGCGAGGGGGCTTGTCCCCCGCTGGGCTGCGCAGCAGCCCCAACCCAAATAAGCCTCACCGAGTTTTATCTGACACACCGGGATGGCATATTTTGGGGCTGCTACGCAGCCCAACGGGGGACAAGCCCCCTCGCCACAGGTGGGAGTTGATCCTTGCGCCGTACACTCAATAACAGCCAACAAGGAAGCCCCCCGGTGCGGTTCACGACCCGATGGCGCCAGTGCCTACTGAGCCTGCTCCTGCTCGGCTACCTGCCCGTAAGCCTGGCCGCCGTCAGCCTGCCGTTCAATCTGGTGCCGGCGTTTATCACCCTGACGCCTATGACCCTGGCGCCCGCCGAACGGCAGTGGCTGGCACAGCATCGCACCTTGAAAGTGGGGATCTCCATCGATGATTACCAACCCATCGATATCACCCGTGATCACAATCGCTACCAGGGCATCAGCGCCGACTACTTGAGCCTGGTGGGCGCGCGCCTCGGCGTGCCCATGCAAGTGATGGGCTTTGCCGAGCGGGCCCAGGCGGTGGAGGCGTTGCGCAGCGGGGCTATTGATATCCTCACCAGTGCCAACGGCTACGAGCGGGATGTGCCCGGCCTGGCCTTTACCCCGGACTATATGCCGGATCGTTCCGTGGTGGTGGTGCGTACTGACGACGCCATGCAAGACGACCTCAAGGACAAGAAAGTCGTGTTGCTTGATGGCTATGCCAACGTCAAGAACGTGCATGCGGCGTACCCGCAAAGCCACATCATGCTCGCCCCCAACCTCTACAGCGGCCTGGAAGCCTTGGCCCAGGGCGATGTGGATGCGTTTATCGGCAATGAAGTGATTGTGCGCGCCTACAAGTCCCTGCGACCTTACCTGAGGATGCAGATCAAGGAGCAGAGCCGCCTGGCGCCGATTGGCTTTGCCTTCGCCACGCGCCAGGCCGATCCCTTGTTGGGCCGGATGATGGACCGCGCACTGCACAGCATCGATAACTCGGTACGCCGCGAAATCCTCGCCCGCTGGACCACCGGGCTGGGAGTGGACGTTGACGGTGAACGCATCCCCCTGACCGCCGTCGAGCAGGCCTGGATGCTGCGCCATCCCCAGGTGGTGGTAGCGGCCCAGCAATATTCGCCGTATGTATTCAAGGACAAGGACGGTCGCTGGGTAGGGCTGAATATCGATCTGCTTAATCGCCTGTCGCGTATGACCGGTATGCAATTTGTTCTCAAAGAAGTGTTTTCTACCGCGCAAACTCTGGAGCTCCTGGAAACCCACGGTGCGGATATGAGTACCACCCTGGTGGAAAATACCGAGCGCCGGCGCTTTCTCGATTTCAGCCATGGGTTTGGCGGCGCCGGCTGGGTGTTTGTCGAACGGGTCGATGCGCCGCCGGTGATCAGCCTGAGCCACCTCTCGGGCAGGGTCTTGGCGTTGCCCGCGCGGCATGTGCTGCAGGCCTATATCCGCCGCGAATACCCAGAGGTCCGCCTGCGCCTGGCGCCCAACTACACCGAGGCCCGCGCCCTGGTCGCCCGGGGAGACGCCGACGCGACCATCCAGAGTGAAGTGGAGGTGCAAAGTTATCCGACCGATGAGTTGCGGGTCGGTCGCAGTGTCGATGGCAAGTGGTCCAGTGACAGCCTGGCAGTGCGCAAGGACCATCCCGAGTTGCTGAGTATTTTGAACAAGGCCCTGGAAGCCTTGCCGGTGGCCGAGTTGAGCGCTCTGCGCCTGCGCTGGATGGGCGCGGTGGCAGTCCCGGTGCCCGCCTGGCAGCGGGTGCCGTCGTGGGCCTACTGGACGGTCGCCACGGCGCTGCTGTTTGTGTTGGTTTCGCTGGTCTGGAACAGCCGGCTCAAGCGCCAGATCCGCCAGCGGGTCGAGGCCGAGCGGCGGCTCAATGACCAGTTGGCCTTCAAGCGGGCCTTGCTCGACGGTATCCCCAACCCGGTCTTTGTGCGCGATCTTGCTGGCCGCCTGGTCACCTGTAACAAAAGCTATGAGCAACAGATGGCTACCCGGCTTGAACAGATTCGCGGCCTGACCCTGCCGCAGAGCGCAATCCTGCCAGCCGCCACGGCCATGCGCCTGCACACCGGGCATATGGAGCAACTGGCCACGCAACAGTCACTGTTTGTCGACCGCCAGTTGGAGTTCAACGGCGGCATCGCCCATATTTATCAATGGACCGTGCCGTTCTATGACGCCCAGGGTCAGTTGCAGGGCTTGCTCGGCGGTTGGGTGGATATCAACGAGCGCAAGGTCTTGGAAACCCAGCTGATGGACGCACGGCGCGCCGCTGATGCAGCGAACTACGCCAAGAGCGCCTTTGTGTCGAACCTCAGCCATGAGATCCGTACGCCGATGACGGCGATTATCGGCCTGCTCGAACTGGAGCAGGAGCGCGCCCTGGCCTTGGGCGTGCCCGTCTCCGAGGCGCTGCAGGTGGCCCATCGTTCGGCACGGGAGCTGATTGCCTTGATGGGCGATAGCCTGGATCTGGCGAAGATCGAAGCCGGCCATCTGCAACTGGCACCACAGACCACCGACCTGAAAGGTTTCTTTGAAGGCATCCAGCGGCTGTTTGAAGCCACCGCACAAAAAAAGGGTTTGCACCTGACCTTGGCTTTCGATCCCCAGGCGCAAGGCTTTTACTGGTTCGACCCGCTGCGCCTGCGCCAGGTCATGCATAACCTGCTGGGCAACGCGCTGAAGTTCACGGAGCACGGAGAAGTGCGCCTGCGCGTGGCCTGCCAGGCCGATGGTGAGGGTCACGAATACCTGCACTTGTGCGTCGAGGACACCGGCCCCGGTATCAGCGTTGAACAGCAGGCCCGGGTGTTCAAGCCGTTTATCCAGGGCAGCCCGCTGACAGCCGCCGAACATGGCGGCACCGGGCTAGGCTTGAGCATCTGCCAGCAACTGGTGGACTTGATGGGTGGGCAAATCAGCCTGCACAGCGTCCTGGGCGAAGGCACCACCGTGTGCATCGACCTGCGCCTGGACCGGGTTGGCAGTGACGACGTGCCCGCGCCAGCCGTCGCCGTGCCTGTGCTGGCGGCGGGCCGGGCATTGTCGGTGCTGATTGTCGACGACCTGCCGGCCAACCGCCTGGTGCTGGCCCAGCAGTTGCAATTCCTCGGGCATCAGGTGGTGGCCCTCAATAGTGCCGAGGCGGGATTGCAACGTTGGCGCAGCGAGGCGTTCGACGTGCTGGTGACCGATTGTCATATGCCGGGTATGTCCGGTTATGCCTTGGCCGAGGCCATTCGCCAGATAGAAACCCAGGAGCAGCGCCCGCGTTGCGCGTTGGTCGGTTGCACCGCCGATGCCCAGGAAGACGAAGGGCAACGCGGCCGCCAGGCGGGCATGGATGTGCTGCTGGTCAAGCCGGTGACCCTGGAACAATGGACCCAGGTGCTGGCCCGGGTCACGGCCGTGCCTGCCTTCGACCTGCAGGCCCTGCGCAAGATGACCCAGGCCGACGGGCCGATCCTGCAAAGCATGTTGCAGGAGTTGGCGAACAATTTGGAGCACGAGCACCACCTGTTGGGCAACGCCATGGCCGAGCACGACCTGGCGCAGTTGCGGGCCAGCCTGCATCGTCTCAAGGGCATCTGTTGCCTGGTGGATGCGCTGCCATTGGCCAAGGCCTGCGTCGCCCTCGAAACCAGTGCCCGGGAGCACCGTGACGATGAACTGGCGCAGCACTGGCAAGCCTTGTCCGCGACCATGGGGGTGTTGCAGCAAGAAATCCGGCCTTATCTACAGGCGCAAGAATAATAGGTGAAAGAATAGGACGCGTCCTATGGGGGCTTGCGCGGGTTTTGGCTAATGTGAGCGATCTTGCACGTAGCCCCAGAGTTTCCCATGCGCTCACTCAAAGTCCTGATTCTCGAAGACCATCCGTTCCAGCTCATGGCCCTGCACCAGATGCTCAACGCCAACGGCGTGTTCAACGTACTCACGGCCGACAGCGTCGAGGTCGCCCGCCAGTCGCTGGCGAGCAAGGGCCCGGTGGATATCGCCATCTGCGATTTGTACCTGGAGCAGGGCGACTCACTGGGGCTGATCCGCGAAATGGCCGAACAAGGCCAGGCCCAGGTGCTGGTCCTGTTGAGCGACGCCGACCCCGATGTACTGGATGGCGTGGCCAACATGGCGCGCCAGGCGGGGCTCAACGTGCTGGGGTGCATGCCTAAGCCGGCTTCCGCCACTGCCATCGGGCAAATGCTCGAGGCGTGCCAGCAACGCTTGCGACCTAGCCCGCAGGCTTTGTCCTGGGACCGCGTGCGCCAGATGTTGGGGGTGAGTGAGTTCGCAACCGAGCAACTGTGCGCCGAGGTCGGCGAGGCGGCCATCGAGCGTTACGCCAGTGTCTGCTACCAGCCCATCGTCAGCCAGGCCGGTGATCTGCAAGGGGTGGAGGCGTTGGCACGCTGGCAAGACCCCGAACAGGGTCAGTTGATGCCCAGTGAGTTTCTGCCACTGCTGGAGTTGGCGGGGCTGGAACAGGCTTTTACCTGGTACGTGCTGGAGCAGGTGTTGCGGCTTTGCGCCCAGGTGACCCGGGACACGGGGCGGGAACTGCCGGTGTCGGTCAACATTCCCGGGCGACTGCTGGAGCAGGAGCACTTCGCGCTCACGCTGCAAGGGCTGTTGCAACGTTTTGCGGTACCCGCGCGCACCCTGACCCTGGAACTGGTGGAAACCTCGCGCCTGAAGACAGACAGCGCCCATGTCACCGGGTTGCTGCGCCTGCGGATGATCGGTTGCAAGCTGTCCATTGGCGATTTCGGCATCGGCGGTACCAGCTTGCAGCGTTTGCTGGAGTTGCCCTTCACCGAGTTGAAGATTCCCCCGGCGTTTGCTAGCGGGATGGCCGGCGACGAGCGCAAATGCGCGGTGGTTGCCGGCGCCATGAGCATGGCCCGGCACCTGGGTGTTGGCGTGGTGGTGACCGGGATTGAAACCCCCGCCGACCGTGACGCAGTGCGTGCGCTGGGGTCGGCGTGGCTACAGGGTTGCCTGATTGCCCATCCGATGAGCGCCCAGGTGCTGCAACACTGGCTGGCGCAATCTGCGGCGATTGCCTTGTAGCCCCTGGCATGCCGGCGATGCAGGGTGTCAGGTAACCCGCCTATGGCTAGGCCAGCCCGTGTTCCTGCACGTAGATGAACAACGCGGCATCACTGATCAGCCCGAGTTTGCGCATGGCGCTGACCTTCTGTGCGCTGACGGTCTGCTTGCTGCGATTGAGGTGCGCGGCAATCTCACCGACCGTCTTGCCACTCGCCAGCAGGCGGATCACTTCCAGTTCCCGTGGGGACAGTTGGTGCTGCGAGTGCAGGCGGTCAGCCCCCACAGCGCCCGCCAGGGCCAGCGCCTGTTCAATGGTGCGCGCCACATAGGGCCGCTGCTGGCGCACTTGCTCGATGGCCTCGGGCAGTTCGTCGGCCAGGCTGGCCTTGCTCAACAGGCCCATGACCCCAAGCTCCAGGATCGAGTTGAACAGGCCGGCATTGTTGAGCATGGTCACCACCACCAGCGGCAGGTCGGGGTAATGCCGGCGCAGGTGCTCGATCAGGCGCAGGCCGTCGGCCTGGGGTTCGGCGGGCATCATGAAATCGGTGACCAGGACATCACAGGGGCAGCGTTGCAGCAGGGCCGCGAGGGCCTGGGGCGAGTTGGCCTCTCCGACGATGCGTACCCGCTCATCGCGCTCCAGCACTGCGCGCAAACCGATCAGGAAAATCGGATGATCGTCGGCGATGACTATGCGCAAGGGCTGTTCAGACGCGTCTCTCACGGTGGGCTCCGGCAATAATCAGGGGATTCTAGCCTGTCGGCGGCTGTTTTCTCTCTGTCATATTTGCCATGCATGCTCGATTGACTCAGCTCAAAGCCGAACTTTGTGCTTTGGACGACGGTCATTTACCTGTAGGAGCGAGCTTGTGTCCGGGCGGCGTTCCTACAGTGGTTATTTATTTTTCTCATGATTGAGTGGTGATCGAGATGGAAAGTATCAGCCTATTGCTCGGTGAAGCGCTGAGCCCTTATCAGGTCACGCTGACTACCTCGGGTGTACACGGCGAGTGCCTGGTGACGGTGAAGAGCCCGACGGGCGCTATCGTGGTTGAACGCGAAGTGGATCGTGGACAATTGACCGACAAGCGCGCCTTGGTGGACGTGGTGGATTGCCTGCACCGCGACCTGAAAATCGCCGAAGGGCGCCTGGAGCCCTCGGTGGTCGCGGCCTTGCGCAACGCCGCCCAGACACGCATCACCGCCCAGGCATGAAGAAAGTTTTATCTTTGGAACCTTCCTACAGGATGGCGAGTCAGACGTTGTAACAGCAGGATCAAGCATTGTGCTCCGGTGCTTGTAGCTTGTTGTACTGGTCTTTGTAGGCCACGTTTAACCCCGAGTTGTCTCCCCACTGCTCGGGGTTTCTTTTTGCCCGGGATTTATCAAGGCAGCGGCGCGTCGCTGAAAAACCTCGGGTTGTCCTTGAGGTATTGCTCGCGTGTCAGCGGGTCCAGCCTGTTGGCATAGGACTCAAGTAGCGTCTCCTGAGGGATATTCTGCAACTCGCGGTTGATATGGCTGATGGCCTCGCGTCCCTTTGGGGTGTTCGAGCAACCGATATGGATCCGCTGATAGTGCGTCGTGCCCTTGATCGGATAGAACAACAGGTCTTGCGGATCAATACCCTGTTGCGCTGCCTGGTAGCGGATTTCCGTCCAGTAGCCCAGCACGGCTTCCAACCGCCCCAGGCGCTGCATCTGCAGCAAACTGCCCAGTGCGTCGTTGCCGTAGTGTGGGGCCAGTTCGAGTGGATCGGCCTGGATCAACTGCTCGTCAATCCCGGGGCCGTAGCTACGCTCGGCGACGATCCCAAGACGTGTCTGTTGCGCATCAAGAAACCGCGCCAGATCGAACTTGCCGTCAACCACATAGCTTGCCAGGGCGTCCTGTCGGTTACGGCGAATCGCGATGCCATTGCTCAGCACGGCAAACGCAGGTGTGGAAAAGACAATGCTCTTGGCCCGCGCGGGTGTCCATACCAGCGATGGATCGCAGGTGAAGGAGGGCGCCTGGAGCATTTGCATGCCTCGGGCTCGATTGACGTGCAGAATCTGGTGGCGATACTGCGGCAGGCGCTCGATCAACAGCGGCAGCAGTTTATCGACGCTGCCCTGGCCCTTTTGCGGGCCATCGAAAATGGTCATCGGCGGCAGGTCACGCACCACCCAGGTTAACGTGTCCTGTGCCTGGCTCGATAGCGGTAGCGCCACGAGCAGCGGGGCGATGAGCCATAGGCGCCGCAGCGCCTTGATGAAACGGCAGGCCATTATCTTGAACGTGCTCCGAGCGGCATCAGATCGCGCCCTCCTTGCGCAAACGGGCTACGGCGGCGCTGTCGTAGCCTAGGGATTGCAGAACCACGGCATTATGCTCGCCCAGCTCCGGCCCGACCCACTCACAACTGCCAGGGGTGTCCGAAAGCTTGGGCACGATGCCGGGCATCTTGAAATCCTTGCCGTCGGGCAGTTGTGCCTTGAGGAACATTTCCCGAGCCAGGTATTGCGGGTCGCCCAGCATATCTTCGGCGCTGTAGATCCGGCTGGCAGGTACTTGGGCCAGGTTCAACTGCTCCACCACCTGTTCCAGCGACAAGCTGTTGACCCAGCGGTCGATCACGCCGTACAGCTCGTCGCGCCGGCTATCGCGGCCATCGTTGCTGGCCAGTTGTGGGTCATTGGCCAGGTCCTCACGACCGACCGTCAGCATGAAGCGCTTGAAGATCGCATCGCCATTGGCGCCAATTTGCACGTGCTTGCCATCGGCGGTGGTATGGATCGATGACGGGGTAATGCCCGGCATGATGTTGCCGGTGCGCTCGCGGATAAACCCGAACACATCGAACTCCGGAATCATGCTTTCCATCATCGCGAAGATCGCTTCATACAACGCCACGTCCACCACCTGGCCGAGGCCGCCGTTGACCTCGCGATGCCGCAAGGCCATTAGTGCGCCAATCACCGCCCACAGCGCGGCGATGGAGTCGCCTATGGAAATCCCGGTACGCACTGGCGGGCGGTCCTCGAAACCAGTGATGTAGCGCAGCCCGCCCATGGACTCACCGACCGCGCCGAAGCCCGGTTGATCCTTCATCGGCCCGGTCTGGCCAAAGCCCGAGAGCCGCACCATCACCAACTTGGGGTTCAGGGCGTGCAGGGTGTCCCAGTCCAGGCCGAGTTTTTCGAGGACGCCGGGGCGGAAGTTCTCGATCAGGATGTCGGCGTCTGCCAGCAGTTGCTTGAGGATCGCCAGGCCGTCCGGATGCTTGAGGTTCAGGGTCAGGGACTTTTTATTGCGTGCCTGCACAAACCACCATAGCGAGGTGCCTTCATACAGCTTGCGCCATTTGCGCAGCGGGTCGCCGCCGTCAGGGGATTCGACCTTGATCACCTCGGCCCCGAACTCGGCGCAGATGCGCGAGGCGAACGGGCCGGCGATCAGGGTGCCCAGTTCGATGACTTTCAGGCCGGCAAGCGGTTTGGCGGTAAACGACATGAGGATCCTTACTAGTGCAGGCAGGTGTGTATTGCCTTTTAACATAGGCGAGCGGTGCAGGGATAAGGATGATGCAGCGCAGGATTCGTTGAATGACCCCGCCATCGGTTAGACTGGCCGCCTTTTCCTGTCTCTAGAAGTCCGTTCATGGCCCAGCCGTCCACGACCTACAAGTTTGAACTCAACCTGACCGACCTCGATCGTTCGGTGTACGAGAGCGTCAAGCAAACCATCGCCCGTCACCCGTCGGAAACCGAAGAGCGCATGACCGTACGGTTGCTGGCCTACGCCCTTTGGTACAACGAGCACTTGTCGTTTGGTCGCGGACTGTCAGATGTAGACGAACCAGCCCTGTGGGAAAAAAGCCTGGATGATCGGGTTCTGCACTGGATCGAAGTCGGTCAGCCCGATGCCGACCGCCTGACCTGGTGTTCGCGCCGTACCGAGCGTACCAGCCTGCTGGCCTACGGCAGCCTGCGGGTGTGGGAAGGCAAGGTGGTGCCGGTGGCCAACAACCTGAAAAACGTGCACATCGCTGCCGTGCCCCAGGAAATCCTGGAAACCCTGGCCAAGGACATGCCACGGGTGATCAAGTGGGATGTAATGATCAGCGAAGGCACGATCTTCGTCACCGATGACCGCGGCCAGCACGAAGTGCAGTTGCAGTGGCTGGTCGGCGAACGCGGCTAGTATTCAACACCGCCCTCTGTAGGAGCGAGCTTGCTCGCGAAGGGCGTCCACGATAACGCGGGCATCCAGAATGAATACGGTGCCCTTGCGTTTTTCGCGAGCAAGCTCGCTCCTACAGGGTGAGCATTTTTATCTATAGCTAGAGAAGCCCCCATCACCCCATGCGTATCGATCCTCGCCCATTGCCCGCCGTCCTGCCGTTCCTCGGTGAATTGCCACCGTTGCTGACCCGTCTTTATGCCGCCCGTGGCGTGACCTCGCAGGATGAGCTGGATAAGAGCCTGGCGCGTCTGATTCCCTATCAGCAGCTCAAAGGGATCGATGCCGCCGTGGACTTGCTGGTGACGGCCCTGGAACAGCGCCAGCGGATCCTGATCGTTGGCGACTTCGATGCCGATGGCGCCACCGCCAGTACCGTGGGTACCCTCGGCCTGCGCCTGCTCGGGGCCGCCCATGTCGATTACCTGGTGCCCAACCGCTTCGAATACGGCTACGGCCTGACCCCGGAAATCGTCGCCGTGGCCTTGCAACGCGAGCCGCAGTTGCTGATCACCGTGGACAACGGCATCTCCAGTGTCGAAGGCGTGGCGGCGGCGAAGGCGGCGGGGCTCAAGGTACTGGTCACCGACCACCACTTGCCCGGCGACGAATTGCCGGCGGCCGATGCCATCGTCAACCCGAACCAGCCCGGTTGCGAGTTCCCCAGCAAGGCCTTGGCGGGCGTGGGAGTGATCTTCTACGTACTGATGGCGTTGCGCGCGCGCTTGCGCAGCCTGGGCTGGTACGACAACCAGCCGCAACCCAATATCGGCGAGTTGCTCGACCTGGTGGCCCTGGGCAGTGTGGCCGACGTGGTACCGCTGGATGCCAATAACCGCATCCTGGTCTACCAGGGCCTGGAGCGGATTCGCGCCGGTCGTGCGCGGCCGGGCATCAAGGCGATCCTCGAAGTGGCCAAGCGTGACCACGCGCGTATCACCTCCACTGACCTGGGTTTTATTCTCGGCCCACGCCTCAACGCGGCCGGGCGCCTGGATGATATGAGCCTGGGCATCGAATGCCTGCTCACCAGCGACTTCGCCCAGGCCCGGGAAATGGCCGCGCAACTGGACGGCATGAACCAGGACCGCAAGACCATCGAGCAGGGCATGCAGCGCGAAGCCCTGGCCCAGCTCAAGGACTTGCCGGTGGAGTCGATGCCATTCGGCCTGTGCCTGTTCGACCCCGAGTGGCACCAGGGTGTCATCGGCATCCTTGCTTCGCGTATGAAAGAGCGCTATTTCCGCCCGACCATTGCCTTTGCCGATGCCGGTGACGGCCTGCTCAAGGGCTCTGGGCGTTCGGTGCCGGGGTTCCATATCCGCGATGCCCTGGCCGTGGTGGCGAGCCAGCATCCGAACCTGATCGCCAAATACGGCGGCCACGCCATGGCGGCGGGCCTGACCTTGCCTGAAGCGAACTTCCCGCTGTTCGCCGAAGCGTTCGACGCCGAAGTGCGCCGCCAACTGCGTGAAGAAGACCTCACCGGGCGCCTGCTGTCCGATGGCACCTTGGCGGTGGAAGAGTTCCATCTGGAACTGGCCCGCGCCCTGCGCAATGCCGGGCCCTGGGGCCAGCACTTTCCCGAACCGCTGTTTCACGGGGTGTTTCAACTGGTGGAGCAACGGGTGGTGGGCGAGCGTCACCTCAAGGTGGTGCTCAAGAGTGAGTGCGGCGCGGTGAAACTCGATGGCATTGCTTTTGGCATCGACCGCGAAGTGTGGCCCAACCCGACCATTCGCTGGGTGGAGCTGGCCTACAAGCTGGACGTCAACGAATTCCGTGGCCAGGAAACCGTGCAATTGATGATTGCCCACATCGAACCGCGCTGAACCCTGTGCAATCCCCGGTTGTCGACTAGTCTCTAAGCACTGTGTGATTGGTCTTGTGACCTTGTCTGTTTTTTAGCCCGAAGGGGACGGGCCTTTCATCTTTTCGTCACGCGCACCGGTCAGACAGAACCCTGGAGCCAATGCCCACCGGATACGAGAAGAGGTGCCCCATGAGTCTGTTGCTTGAAACCTATACCCTGCGCCAATTGACCCTGCTCAACCGCATTGCCGTATCGCCGATGTGCCAGTACTCCGCCGTCGATGGCCTGGCCAATGACTGGCACCTGGTGCACCTGGGCAGCCGCGCCGTCGGCGGCGCTGGCCTGATTTTCAGTGAAGCCACCGCCGTCACCGCGGATGGCCGCATCACCGCCCAGGACCTGGGCCTGTGGAACGATGCCCAGATTGAACCGTTGCAGCGCATCACCCGCTTTATCAGCGCCCAAGGGGCGGTGGCAGGTATTCAACTGGCCCATGCCGGGCGCAAGGCAAGCACCCACCGACCGTGGATCGGCAAGCACGGCAGCGTCAAGCCCGCAGACGGCGGCTGGGTGCCGGTAGGTCCGTCGCCCATCGCCTTCGACCCACAGCACACCGCGCCCCGGCAATTGGACGAAGGGCAAATCCAGCAGGTGATCGCCGACTTCGTAGCCGCCGCCAAACGCGCCCTGACTGCCGGTTTCAAAGTGGTGGAAATCCATGCCGCCCATGGTTATCTGCTGCATCAGTTTCTTTCGCCCCTGAGCAATCAGCGCCAGGATCAATATGGCGGCTCCTTTGAAAACCGCATTCGCCTGGTATTGCAAGTCACCGAAGCGGTGCGTGAGGTGTGGCCGCAAGAGCTGCCGTTGTTTGTGCGCGTCTCGGCCACCGACTGGGTGGAAGACGGCTGGAACCCGGATGAAACCGTGGAGCTGGCGCGCCGCCTCAAAGACCTGGGCGTGGACCTGATCGACGTATCCTCCGGTGGCACTGCGGCCAATGCAGAAATCCCTATCGGGCCCGGTTACCAAACGCGCTTTGCCGAGCGTGTGCGCAAGGAGTCCGGCATGGCCACCGGCACGGTGGGCATGATTACCGAGCCGGCCCAGGCCGAGCATATTCTGCGCACCTGCCAGGCCGATATCATCTTCCTCGCCCGGGAACTGCTGCGTGATCCGTACTGGCCGCTGCACGCCGATGACGACCTGGGCGGGCGCAAGGCGACCTGGCCGGCGCAATACCAGCGGGCGACCCACCGCGACCAGCCGATTCATGAGTCTGACTTGCGCGACTGATTTTTTACATTTATCACCCAGACCCACCGCTGATCACGGTGGGTTTTTTCTTGCCTGTGGCCGGGGGATTTTGATGTTTATTCGCTGCGCCGCCAGTTCGGCCAGGCCAGTAACGTCGCGGCGCGCAACAACCACTCGAACGGCCCGTAGGGATGGCGGCGTAGCCAGTGGGTGCTCAGCCACATTTGCAGGATAAAAATCGTGGCCGCCATGGGTAAAAGCAACCATGGCTCGACCTGATTGATCCAGCCAGCGCCGTAGCCGGTGAACAACAGCCCGAGCACCATCGATTGCATGAGGTAATTGCTCAAGGCCATCTTGCCCAGCGGCGCCAGGTACGCGCACAGCCTTGCACCGCTGGTGGTGTTGAACAGCGCCAACATCAATAGACAATAGGCGGCTGTCAGCAGCGGTGCCGTCAGTTGGCCGAGGCCGAAGGCAAAGGTTTCCAGGCCGCCGCCTGGTCTGTAAGCGGCGGTAAGGGCGTAGAGCAGCGCACCGAGCAGGCCCAGTGGGGCGGTCATTAGTAGCAGGCGTCGGGTGCGCGGTTCCCAGGTCTGTGGCGACGCCAGCCACTGCTGTCGCCCAGCGGCGTAGCCGAACAGGAACATCGCCAGGGCGCTGGGTCCTTGCAATAGCCATAACGCCGGCACTGTGGTCCACACCTCCCGGCTATGAAACTGCAAGGTTTGCAGGGCCCCGGCGGAAAATGCCGTGAGTTTTGCCTGGGCTTCGCCCTGGCCAGTGCCGACCGATTCACCCGCCAGCCCCTGCAAGACTCCCAACGCCATCCACAGTGAACAGGCGACCACCACCAGACCGACTGCCCACCGCCGGGCGCGGGCCGCTGACAGGTTGCGGGCGGCCAGCAGCACCAGGCCCAGCAGGGCATAAGTCGAGAGAATCTCCCCGTAGTACAACAGGGCACCATGGACCAGGCCCAATGCCAGCAGTGCCAGTTGCCGGCGCAGCATGCGTGGGACGAAGGCGGCCTCGGCACGCTCGGCGGCGGCCATTTGCAGGGTGAAGCTGTAGCCGAACAGGAAGGAAAACAGCAGGTAGAACTTGGTCTCGAACAACCATGCCACCAGCAGCCGCACCCCGTGATCGAGCGCGCTGGCGTAGGCCGGATTGCTGGAGGTCGAGGCATAAAAGGGATCGGCAAAGGCCCAGATATTCACGCTGAGGATGCCGAACAAGGCAAACCCACGCAGCGCATCGACCTGCACCAAGCGCGCAGTGGCCGTTGCTGGCATGTTCAACGCCCCTGCAGCAGGTGAACCACCAGGCCCCGCAGGACCTTGGTCTGCTGCTCGGGGTGAAAGTCCGGGTCGACAGCCACGCGGGCGAACATGCCATCGATCAAGGCGGCCAGCCAGTTGGCCGCGTCGGGCACGCTCAACGCGGTGTGTAATTGCCCGGCCTGGTCGGCCGCCTTTACCAGGGCTTCCAAGCCATCACGCAACGAGCGGTCATTGGCCTTCACCAGCCGCGCCACGGCTTCGTCGCGGTGACCCAGGGCCGAGATCTCCAGCGCCAGACCAGCATAGTGGCGGTCGCAGGCCAATTGGCAGACCTGATCGAGGAAAGCCAGCAACTGCGCCATCGGATCAGCCGTCTTGGCCAACGGCGCCATGGCCTGTTGGATCTCTGCACCTTCGCGGGCCACCAGCGCCAGCAAGACCTCGTGCTTGCTGGCGAAATAGTGGAACAGATTGCCCGCGCTCATACCGGCTCGGGCACAGATATCCGCGGTGCGCGTGGCGACAAAACCGGCCTCGGCGAAACACTGGGACGCGGCATCCAACAGGGCCATGCGTTTGCTTTCGCGTTGTTGGGGATCAATGGTGCGCATGCCTGTCTCATTAATTAATTGAGTGGTCAGTCAATTTATGAGGCGTAAGAGTTTTCTGCAAGTTTTTTGCTTCGAGAGAAATATTTAAGTGAATACTCTAAAAAAATCTCACAGGCGTCAGGATAGTTTCTACGCTTGAAGTAAGGCGGCTTCTGGCCCAGGAAGTCAGTCTGTTTGCTCGCTGAGGCATTGCACTTCGCGGACAGGGTTATGGGCATTAGGAGTTGTTGTTTATTACACGGAGAAACATTCCATGGCCAAGTCCATTGGTGTAACAGAGGTTCTGACGCTTTTTTTCAGCCGCAGGCTGTCATTGCATGGCCGCCGATTGAGCTCGGATGAGACTCAACTGCTGGAGCAGTACCGCGCCTTGACCGAAAACGATCAAGTTGCAATGCGCTATCTGATTGGCGCGATGAAGAGCATTTCACGCTTTTGACCCGGCCAGGGCGTTCCCACGCTACTCAGCGCGTGGGAACGTTTGGCATCAGCTGTACTTGCGCTTGTCCGGAGCGGGTGGGAAGTACTGGTACAACCAGGTTTCACTCAAGGTCCGGTCATTGGTGCGAATGAACAGGCGCATTTCCACCGGTTCTACGCTGTCGCTGGTCGGGTACCAGTCGAAGAGGATGCGATAGCCCTTGATGTCATCGAGCACCAGCACGCTGAAATCTTTCACTTCGCCATGGGAGCACGTGACCACCGGCTCGATCCCGGTGCCTTCGGGCAGACGGTCGAGGCCACCGCCCTTGAAATCCACGGCAAACCGGCGCGCCCAGACCGGCGGGTAATGTTCACCCGGTGCCCAGCCTTCGGTGAAACCGCCCATGCCGGAACGGGTGGCGTTGACCTGCGCCAGCGGCGTGCTGACCGGGGGCAGGGCGCTCCAGTAGAGCTTGTAGCCAAAGTTCAGGGAGTCGCCGGCGGCCACCGGTTTCTTTGGGGTCCAGAAGGCGACGATGTTGTCCATGGTCTCGCCGGTGGTAGGGATTTCCAGCAGGTCGACAGAGCCTTCGCCCCACGCGGTGGTCGGTTCTACCCACAGGCTCGGGCGCTTGCTGTACCAATCCACAGTGTCCTGGTAGCTGGCGAATTCATGGTCGGTCTGCACCAGGCCGAAACCTTTCGGGTCTTTATCGGCGAAGGCATTGAATTGCAGCTTGGCCGGGTTGTTCAGCGGGCGGCAGATCCACTCGCCGTTGCCGCGCCACATCGCCAGGCGGTCGGAATCGTGGATCTGCGGGTGAATGGTGTCGCACATGCGCCGCTCATGGGTGCCGCAACTGAACATGCTGGTCATGGGCGCGATGCCCATCTGCTGGATCGCGGTCCGCGCGTTGATATGGGCGTCGATGGCCATCACCACCTGGGTGGCCTGGCAATCGATGTCGAAGCGGTAGGCGCCGGTGGCGCTCGGTGAGTCGAGCAGGGCATAGACCACGAAGCGGGTGCTGTCCTTGTCCGGCGTCTCGAACCAGAACTGGGTGAAATCGGGAAATTCTTCGCGTTTGCTGGCGTAGGTATCGATGGCCAGGCCGCGCGCCGAAAGGCCGTATTGGCCGGTGTTATCCACCGCTCGGAAATAGCTGGCGCCGAGAAAAGACACCACATCGTGGCGGTCCAGTTCCGGGGCCTTGAACAGCTTGAACCCGGAAAAGCCCAAGTCGCCCTTGAGCTGCTGGGTATCGACCGTGGTTTTTTCATAGTTGAACAGCGATGGACGGAAATGCACCTCCCGCGCCTGACGGGTCTTGGGGTCGACACTGTGCATGCGCACCGGGGTCTTGAAGCCCATGCCGACATGGAAAAACTGCACGTCCAGTTGGCCTTTGAGGTCTTTCCACAGCGAATGATTGCCGTCGTAGCCAATGGCATTGAAGTTCTGCGGGGTCATGGTCGCCAGGGTCGGCGGCAGCACCTGGCGGGTGTCCTGATACTGTTTGCCAGCCAGTTGCTTGGCTTGCAGCTTGAGCCAATCGAAGTCGAACGCTTTGGCGTCGCCATCGGCTGCACGATTCCCGGCCCAGGCCTGAGCGGCGAGCAGGCCACTGGCCGACAGTCCGGTATAGGCCGCGATGGCCATGGACGCTTTGAGCAAATTCCTGCGGTGCATAAATACAACCTGTGGTGAGCAATCCCGTGCCGTTCCTGGCGCGTGCTGGATCAGAAATAACGGTTCGGACATGCCTTCGGCCAAACGCAACGGACAGTAAACAGATGTCGAATAGCTTAAGGGGTTCGGTGGGGAAGGAAAATTGATTGATAGCGGGATGATGGCGTTGCATGTGAAACAAGACGTGTCAGCGGGGGGGGGGCTGTAGGGGAGGTACATATCCGTTGCTGCGGTAACGGCGGCTATGGGTTCCGCCCTTACGGCGGGTCACTTTGGAAAAGCCCCAAAGTAACCAAAGGGCTCTTGCCGGTATGACTCACCCACATGGGTTACAAATCAGTTCACGCACATAGGTAACAGTTTTTAACTGGCAGGGTCGATTTCGCGAGGATCTGACCATGCCCTGGAAAGAGCTGAAACCTATGGACCTTAAAGTACTGTTCATTGCCGATTACCTGTCCCAGAAGCACAGCCTTAGCCAGCTGTGCCGGGACTATGAGGTCAGCCGCAAGACTGGGTATAAGTGGATCAGGCGTTACGAGGCAGAGGGCCCGAGTGGGCTTGATGAGCGTAGCCGCTGCCGCCACAACCAAACCTACGTGGTGCCCTTGGCTGTGAAACAGGCAATCGTTGAATTTCGCTTAAGTGGCGAGACGATTCCCGGCCCGAAAAAGATTCAGAATAGTCTCATCCAGCGTTTCCCAGATCAGGATCCGCCCTCGAAGACGACCATTTACAACATTCTCAAGGCAGCTGATTTGATTACCCCCAAGCCATTGCGCCGACGGGTGGCTGTGTATCCCAAGCCTTTACGCAAGGCAGAAAATCCCAACCAGTTATTCAGCGCTGATTACAAAGGCCAATACCTGACCGGAGCAGGGATTTGGTGTTATCCGCTGACGATCATGGATCATGCCAGCCGGTTTTTGCTGGCGTGCCAGAGCATGAGCAGCACCAATCTGAAGGAAACCCAGCAAACCTTCGAAAGGGTTTTTTCGCGAATACGGCCTGCCAGAGCGCATTCGTACCGACAACGGCATACCGTTTGCCAGCACCAGTCGAGCGGGGTTGTCACAGCTGTCGATCTGGTGGATGAGACTTGGGATCATTCCTGAGCGGATCGAGCCAGGTCGCCCAGATCAGAATGGGCGGCATGAGCGTATGCACCGAACGCTGAAAAGCACGTTACCTCACCCGTCGGCAATTGCCTGGGAAGCCCAGCAGCGCCACTTTGATCGCTTCCTGCAGCACTACAATTACGAGCGTGGGCACGAGGCGCTTGGCCAGAAAACGCCTGCCGCTTGCTATACGCCTTCAACTCGAATGTACCCGGAGAAGCTACCGGAAATGACCTATGCGAGCCATATTGAGAGTTACCTGGCCGACAGTAGCGGAATCATCAATCGAGGAGGCATGCGGGTTTATATCGGCAATTTACTTCGTCACCAGACCATCGGAATGGAGATGATTGGTGATGGGGTATGGAATGTAATCTTCGGTCCGGTGATCTTGGGCCATGTGAATGCGAGAGATGCAAAGAACGGTTATGTCTCAATCAAAGTGTCACCTATGTGAATGCACTTTTTTGTAACCCATGTGGTTGTCCCGTACATGCCCCACCACTCGGTGCCTCGCCTAGGCTCGGCATGCCCGCAGTCAGGCATTGCTCCGTGGGCCCGCCGCGATCGGCCATCCATGGCCGTGTCGCGGCTACCCCGGCATCCTGCCGGGGTGCCCACTGCGCAATACCTGCCTGCGGCCATCGTGGTTTGACGGGGCGCCTAAGATCAAAAGCCAGATCAAAAGCTGAGCAACAGCAACGCCAGAGCGCGGAGCTGCGTCCCCCTGTGGGAGCGGCGGTGCGACGATTCGACTTGCCCGCGAATGCGGAGTATCAGTCAATACATTTATCAACTGACAGACTGCATTCGCGAGCAAGCCCGCTCCCCCAAGGATACGCGCACGCTTCGACGATCAGGTCGGCTGTCAGGCCGCCTCGTTTTGCTTGTGATTTTGATCTTAGGCGCCCCGTTAAACCACGCTGGCCGTAATCCGATATTGATTTGGGGGGTAAACCGGCAGGACGCCGGTTTAGCCGCGCTGGGCCATGGATGGCCCATCGCGGCGGCCCCCCAAATCAATGTCGGATTACGGGCATGCCGAGCCTAGGCGAGGCACCGAGTGGTGGGGCAAGAGCCCTTTGGTTACTTTGGGGCTCTTTTCCAAAGTGACCCGCCGTAAGGGCGGAACCCATAGCCGCCGTTACCGCAGCAACGGATATGTACCCAACCCCAACCCCAGTCATGAGTTACATCTGGAAGCACTCTATATCCAGGAATATTGGCACTTAGTTTTACGCTGACAGCCTATTAAACCTATGAACCCAAGTTTCTGGAGGCTATGAATGAATACCCGTGGATTGCTTGATCAGTTGCTCAAGTCCGGCCAGGACATGCTGCAAAACAAGGCGGGCGGTCAACGTAAAGGCGATGACAAAGGCGCACTGGGCGGCCTGCTCGGCGGTGGCGGGCTCGGCAGCCTGTTGGGCGGCGCGGGTGGCGGGGCATTGGCCGCCGGGGCCATGGGCCTGCTGCTGGGCAACAAAAAAGCCCGCAACTTTGGCGGTAAAGCCCTCACCTATGGCGGTCTTGCAGCACTAGGCGTCATTGCCTACAAGGCCTACGGCAACTGGCAAGCACAACAGGCCGGTGCGCCGAAAGGCGAGCCACAGACCCTCGACCGCCTGCCGCCAGCCCAGGTCGAGCTGCATAGCCAGGCCATTCTCAAGGCCCTGGTGGCCGCCGCCAAGGCCGATGGTCATGTGGACGAGCGCGAGCGCGCCTTGATCGAAGGTGAATTCGTCAAGCTGGACAACGACCAGGAGCTGCAACGCTGGCTGCATGCCGAGCTCAACAAACCCCTGGACCCCGCCGATGTAGCCCGTGCCGCCAGCACCCCGGAAATGGCCGCCGAAATGTACATTGCCAGCGTCATGCTGGTGGACGAGGAAAACTTCATGGAGAAGTCCTACCTCGACGAACTGGCCCGCCAGCTCAAGTTGGAACCGGGTTTGAAGAGTGAATTGGAAAAACAGGTACGCCAAGCCACGCTCTGACCCGCCCCGCACAAAAAACACCCCGCACCCGGATAGGTTGCGGGGTGTTTTTGTATTCCTTGAGACTTGCTCCACAACCCATTGATAAATGATGGCACGGCCTCAGCTATACTCCCCGGCATTTGATCGGCCCTCGAGGAAATACTGTGAAGAACTGGACCTTGCGCCAACGCATATTGGCGAGCTTTGCGGTCATTATCGCCATCATGCTGCTGATGGTTGTGGTCTCGTATTCACGGTTGCTGAAGATCGAAGCGAGCGAAAACTCGGTGCGCGACGACGCCGTGCCGGGGGTTTTTTTCAGCTCGATGATCCGCAGCGCCTGGGTCGACAGCTACCTGCAGACCCAGGAATTGATCGGTTTGCGCGAGCACCAGGGCATTTCCGATGCTGACCGGCAGGATTACAAAACGTTCGAGGCGCGCCTTGAGCAGCACATGGACAGTTATGCCAAGACGATCAATATCGACCAGGATCGTAGCGAGTTCGACGCCTTCGAGGCCCTGCACCAGAAGTACAACCAAGTGCTGGCCCAGGTCCTGGAATTGCACCAGGCCAATAAGGAAGCCGAGGCCGTCAAGATGTTCGACGAGCAACTGACCCCGGCCTGGACTGCAGGGCGCATGAAGCTCAATGACATCATCAATGAGAACAAACAGGTCGCGGACAGGGCCACTGCCGCCATCGATGACGCCGTAGTTGCCGCGAAAATCAGTATGGGTGTGTCGCTGCTCCTCGCGATCCTCGCCGCCGGCCTGTGCGGGCTGCTGCTGATGCGCGCGATCATGGCGCCGATGAAACGCATCGTCGATATCCTCGAAACCATGCGCACCGGTGATCTGAGCAAGCGCCTGAACCTGGACCGCAAGGACGAGTTCGGTGCAGTCGAGACTGGCTTCAACGACATGATGGCCGAGCTGACCGCCCTGGTATCCCAGGCCCAGCGGTCGTCGGTGCAGGTCACCACGTCGGTGACCGAGATTGCCGCCACCTCCAAGCAGCAGCAGGCCACTGCCACTGAAACCGCCGCGACGACCACCGAAATCGGCGCCACTTCGCGGGAAATCGCAGCCACGTCCAAGGACCTGGTGCGCACCATGACCGAAGTGTCCACCGCCGCCGATCAGGCCTCGGTGGCCGCCGGTTCCGGCCAGCAAGGCCTGGCCCGCATGGAAGAAACCATGCATTCGGTGATGGGCGCCGCCGATCTGGTGAACGCCAAGTTGGCGATCCTCAATGAGAAGGCCGGCAACATCAACCAAGTGGTGGTGACGATCGTCAAGGTGGCCGACCAGACCAACTTGCTGTCCCTCAATGCCGCCATCGAGGCCGAGAAAGCCGGTGAGTACGGACGCGGCTTTGCCGTGGTGGCCACCGAAGTACGGCGCCTGGCAGACCAGACCGCCGTGGCCACCTACGATATCGAGCAGATGGTGCGCGAGATCCAGTCCGCCGTATCGGCCGGTGTGATGGGCATGGATAAGTTCTCCGAAGAAGTGCGTCGCGGCATGTTCGAAGTGCAGCAAGTGGGCGAGCAACTGTCGCAGATCATCCACCAGGTCCAGGCCTTGGCGCCGCGGGTGCTGATGGTCAATGAGGGCATGCAGGCCCAGGCCACGGGTGCTGAGCAGATCAACCATGCCTTGGTACAGTTGGGCGATGCCAGCAGCCAGACCGTGGAATCCCTGCGCCAGGCCAGCTTTGCCATTGATGAATTGAGCCAGGTTGCGGTGGGTCTGCGCAGCGGCGTGTCGCGTTTCAAAGTCTGATGAGTGATCCGGCGGCGAAACGCGGCGTGGCGGCGGCAGCCAGAAAAGCCTTGTTCCTGGTGTTTCATATCGCCAGCGAGCGCTATGCCCTCAAGGCCACGGAAGTGGCCGAGGTGTTGCCGCGCCTGCCGCTCAAGCCCATCGCCCACGCGCCGGTGTGGGTCGCCGGGATCTTTGCCCATCGCGGCAATATGGTGCCGGTGATCGATCTCAGCGCCCTGACCTTTGGTACGCCGGCCCAGGCCCGCACCAGTACACGGCTGGTACTGGTCAACTATCGTCCAGAGGCTTGGCTGGAATCGCGCTGGCTGGGGCTGATCCTCGAGCAGGCGACTGACACCCTGCGCTGCGATCCGGCGGATTTCCAACCCTATGGCCTGGACAATCGCCAAGCGCCGTATCTGGGCCCGGTGCGCGAAGACGAACAGGGCCTGACGCAGTGGATCGGCGTCGCCGACCTGCTCACCGCCGAGGTCCGTGCCTTGCTGTTTGCCCCCGACCCGACAGTTGGGGAGGTGTGATGAGCAATGATCAACGCTTTTTCGACTTCCTCAAGGAGCGAATCGGTCTGGATGTCGCCTCGGTGGGCGAGGCGATTATCGAGCGCGCGGTGCGTCAGCGCAGCCAGGCGTTGCAGGGGCTGAGTGCCGATCAATACTGGCAGCGCCTGCAAACCAGCAGCGAGGAACAACAGGCGCTGATCGAAGCGGTCATCGTCCCCGAAACCTGGTTTTTCCGTTATCCCGAATCCTTTGCCACCCTGGCGCGGCTAGCGGTGGCGCGGCTGGGCGAGATCAAGCACATGCGCGCCCTGCGCATCCTCAGCCTGCCGTGCTCCACCGGTGAAGAACCTTATTCCATCGCCATGGCCCTGCTCGATGCGGGCCTTTCGCCTCACCAGTTCAAGGTGCAAGGCATGGACGTCAGCCCACTGTCGGTGGAGCGGGCGCGACGTGGGGTGTATGGCAAGAATTCCTTCCGTGGCCAGGACATCGAATTCCGTGAGCGACATTTCAGCGCCGAAGAGGATGGCTACCGCGTCTGCGACCGGGTGCGTGAACAGGTGCGTCTGCAGGTGGGCAACCTGCTCGATCCGCAGCTGTTGGCCAACGAGCCCACCTATGATTTTGTGTTCTGCCGCAACCTGCTGATCTACTTCGACCAGCCGACCCAGAAGCAGGTATTTGAAGTGCTCAAGGGCCTGACCCATGTCGACGGCGTGCTGTTTATAGGCCCGGCCGAAGGCAGCCTGCTGGGACGCCTGGGCATGCGCTCGATTGGTGTGCCGCAGTCATTTGCCTTCAGCCGTCATGCCGAAGCCGCACCCGAGCCGGTCTACGTCCCCGTAGCGCCTGCGGTGCCCCAGCGCAGCGCCGCGCCGATTCCGAGCAAGCCCCGGCCATTCAGTGCGTTCGCGGCGCCGGTGGTGCCGATCAAGCCTGCTCCCGTGCACTCGGATGCGGCGCAGCTGCTCGGTCAGATCGCGACCCTGGCCAATGAAGGCAAAAGCCTTGAGGCCCGCGCTGCCTGCGAGCGCTACCTGCAAAACCATCCACCGGCGGCCCAGGTGTTCTACTGGCTGGGATTGCTCAGTGATGTGGCGGGTAGCGCCCTCGAAGCCCAGGGGTATTATCGAAAAGCCTTGTACCTGGAACCCCAGCATCCGCAGGCCTTGATGCACCTGGCCGCGCTGCTGGAATCCCAGGGCGATACGGCGGGGGCGCGGCGCTTGCAAGCCCGTGCTGCCCGCAGCGAGCGAGCCGCTGACAGTGAGCGTAAACGATGAGTAGCTCTGCATCCCCGGAAACCCACCTGGACCTGACGGTCGCCGATACCCAGGCTATCGATGATTGCTGGAACCGCATTGGCATCCACGGCGATAAATCCTGCCCGTTGCTGGCCGAGCATATCCATTGCCGCAATTGCGCGGTGTATTCCGCAGCCGCCACCCGCCTGCTGGATCGTTATGCCTTGGCCCAGCAAGACCATCGTCATGCCGTCGCCGCGCAGGCCGATGATGAGGTCGCTACCCGTTCATTGCTGATGTTCCGCCTGGGCGAGGAGTGGCTGGGCATCGCCACCCGTTGCCTGGTGGAAGTCGCGCCCCTGCAACCGATCCATTCCTTGCCTCACCAGCGTTCCCGGGCGCTGCTCGGGGTCGCCAATGTGCGCGGTGCGCTGGTGGCCTGCCTGTCTCTGGTGGAACTGCTGGGGCTCGACAGCACCGCCGGCGGCCCCAGCGGCGGGCGGATCATGCCGCGCATGTTGATCATCGCCGCGCAGGATGGCCCGGTGGTGGTGCCGGTGGATGAAGTGGATGGCATTCACGCCATCGATGAGCGCACCCTCAAGGCGGCATCTGCCTCCGGCACCCAGGCCAGTGCGCGCTACACCCAGGGTGTGTTGCAGTTCAAGGGCCGCAGCCTGCGCTGGCTGGACGAGGCGCAACTGTTGTCTGCCGTGACCCGGAGCCTGTCATGACCCCCGATCAGATGCGCGACGCCTCGCTGCTGGAACTGTTCAGCCTGGAAGCCGATGCCCAGACCCAGGTGCTCAGCGCCGGCTTGCTGGCCCTGGAGCGCAACCCGACCCAGGCTGACCAGCTTGAAGCCTGCATGCGCGCGGCGCATTCGCTCAAGGGCGCGGCGCGGATTGTCGGGGTTGACGCTGGCGTCAGCGTTGCCCACGTGATGGAAGATTGCCTGGTCAGCGCCCAGGAAAGCCGGTTGTACCTGCAACCTGAGCATATCGACGCGTTGTTGCAGGGCACTGACCTGCTGATGCGCATCGCCACGCCGGGCAACACCGTGGGCCCGGCCGATATCGAGGGGTATGTGGCGCTGATGGAGCGCTTGCTGGACCCCTCGCAACCCACGGCCAAAGTGGTTGCACCGCCGCCGCTGCCCGAGCCGCTTGCGCAGCCGCTGGCGTCCCTTGAAGAGTCGCTGCTATTGCCCCCGGAACCAGAGGCCGCGCCGCCCCTGGGCAGTGAAGCGCCGCGTCAGAACAAACGCATGATCGAAGGCGGCGAGCGCGTGTTGCGGGTCACGGCCGAGCGCTTGAACAGCCTGTTGGACCTGTCCAGCAAGTCCCTGGTGGAAACCCAGCGGCTTAAGCCGTATCTGTCCAGCCTGCAACGCCTCAAACGCATTCAAAGCAACGGCGCCCGGGCCTTGGACAACCTCGATGGCCAGCTCAAGACCGTCGACCTGAGCCTCGAAGCCCAGGAAGCCCTGGCCGATGCCCGCCGCCTGCTGGGCGAAGCGCAGTTGCTGTTGGCAGAAAAGACCGCCGAGCTCGATGAATTCGGCTGGCAAGCCGGCCAGCGTGCCCAGGTGCTGTATGACACGGCGCTGGCGTGTCGCATGCGCCCGTTTGCCGATGTACTGGCGGGGCAGGCGCGCATGGTGCGTGACCTGGGTCGCAGCCTGGGCAAGCAGGTACGCCTGGAAATCGAAGGCGAAAAGACCCAGGTGGACCGCGATGTGCTGGAAAAGCTTGAAGCGCCGTTGACCCATTTGCTGCGCAATGCCGTCGATCACGGCATCGAAATGCCCGAGCAGCGTCTGCTGGCGGGCAAGCCGGCCGAGGGCCTGATCCGCCTGCGCGCCTCGCACCAGGCGGGCTTGCTGGTGCTGGAGTTGAGCGATGACGGTAACGGCGTTGATCTGGAGCGCCTGCGCGCCAGTATTGTCGAGCGCAATCTGTCGCCGCTGGAAACCGCGTTACGCCTGAGCGAAGAGGAACTGCTGACCTTCCTGTTCCTGCCGGGCTTCAGCCTGCGCGACAAGGTGACCGAAGTCTCCGGGCGCGGTGTAGGCTTGGATGCAGTGCAACACATGGTCCGCCAATTGCGCGGCGCGGTGGTGCTGGAACAGACGGCGGGGCAGGGCAGCCGCTTTCATCTGGAAGTGCCGCTGACCCTGTCGGTGGTGCGCAGCCTGGTGGTGGAAGTCGGCGAAGAAGCCTACGCCTTCCCCTTGGCCCATATCGAACGCATGTGCGACCTTTCGCCCGACGAAATCGTACAACTGGAAGGCCGGCAGCATTTCTGGCACGAGGGCCGGCATGTCGGCCTGGTCGCGGCCAGCCAGCTATTGCAGCGCCCGCCCGGGCAGACCAGCCAGGACACCCTCAAGGTCGTGGTGATCCGTGAGCGCGAAGCGGTGTACGGGATTGCCGTGGAACGCTTTATTGGCGAGCGCACCTTGGTGGTGTTGCCGCTCGATGATCGCCTGGGCAAGGTGCAGGACATTTCTGCCGGCGCGCTGCTCGATGACGGTTCGGTGGTGTTGATTGTCGATGTCGAGGACATGCTGCGCTCGGTGGACAAGTTGCTCAACACCGGCCGCCTGGAGCGCATTGCCCGCCGCGCCCAGCAAACCGTCGAGGCCGCGCGCAAGCGCATCCTGGTGGTGGATGACTCACTTACCGTGCGCGAACTGCAGCGCAAGCTATTACTTAATCGTGGATATGACGTGGCGGTCGCCGTTGATGGCATGGACGGCTGGAATGCTCTGCGCTCCGAAGATTTCGACCTGCTGATCACTGACATTGATATGCCTCGCATGGACGGTATTGAATTGGTCACACTGTTGCGCCGTGACACTCGCCTGCAGTCGCTGCCGGTGATGGTGGTGTCCTACAAGGATCGCGAAGAAGACCGGCGTCGTGGCCTGGATGCCGGCGCGGACTATTACCTGGCCAAGGCCAGTTTCCATGACGACGCCCTGCTCGATGCGGTGGTGGAACTGATTGGAGGGGCCCGGGCATGAAGATCGCCATCGTCAATGACATGCCCCTGGCGGTCGAGGCATTGCGCCGGGCCTTGAGCCTCGAGCCGGCCCATGAGGTGGTGTGGGTCGCCACCAATGGCCTGGAAGCCGTGCAGCGCTGCGCCGAGCGGACCCCGGATTTGATCCTGATGGACCTGATCATGCCGGTGATGGATGGCGTCGAGGCGACCCGGCAAATCATGGCCGAGACGCCCTGCGCTATCGTTATTGTTACCGTCGATCGCCAGCAGAATGTCAGCCGTGTCTTCGAAGCCATGGGCCATGGCGCCCTGGATGTGGTGGACACCCCGGCGCTGGGGGTTGGCGATGCCAAGGAGGCGGCCGCGCCCTTGTTGCGCAAGATCCTCAATATTGGCTGGCTGATCGGCCAGCGCGGCAGCCGGGTACGGGCTGAACCGGTGCACGCGCGGGGTACGGGCAAGCGCCTGAATCTGGTGGCGATCGGCTCTTCGGCAGGCGGTCCGGCGGCGCTGGAAATCCTGCTCAAGGGCTTGCCGCAGAACTTTTCGGCAGCCATTGTGCTGGTGCAGCATGTGGACCAGGTCTTCGCCGCCGGCATGGCCGAGTGGCTGAGCAGCGCCTCGGGCCTGCCGGTGCGCCTGGCGCGTGAGGGCGAGCCACCGCAAAGTGGCGTGGTATTGCTGGCCGGCACCAATCATCATATCCGGCTGCTGAAAAACGGTACGCTGGCCTACACGGCGGAGCCCGTGAATGAGATTTATCGGCCGTCCATCGACGTGTTTTTCGAGAGCGTCGCCAGCCATTGGAACGGCGATGCCGTCGGCGTCTTGCTGACCGGCATGGGACGCGACGGAGCCCAGGGACTCAAGTTGATGCGTGAGCAGGGCTATCTGACCATCGCTCAGGATCAGCAGAGCTGTGCGGTTTACGGCATGCCCAAAGCGGCAGCGGCGATTGATGCCGCTGTTGAGATTCGCCCATTGGACAGAATTGCGCCACGATTGCTGGAGGTATTCGCAAAATGACCGATATAACTCGCTGTCCTGGCCTGCACGTAGTAATTCAGGTGACCGCAAATGAATGATTTACAACTCGACGACTTCAAGACCGACGAAAATGCCGCCATGGTGTTGCTGGTGGACGACCAGGCGATGATCGGCGAAGCCGTGCGACGCGGTCTGGCCCATGAGGAAAATATCGACTTCCACTTTTGTGCCGACCCCCACCAGGCCATCTCCCAGGCGATCCGCATCAAGCCGACGGTGATCCTCCAGGACCTGGTCATGCCCGGGCTGGACGGCCTGACCCTGGTACGCGAATACCGTAACCACCCGGCGACCCAGAACATTCCGATCATCGTGCTCTCCACCAAGGAAGACCCGCTGATCAAGAGCGCCGCGTTTGCCGCCGGGGCCAATGACTACCTGGTCAAACTGCCGGACAACATCGAATTGGTGGCGCGTATCCGCTACCACTCGCGCTCCTACATGACCCTGCTGCAACGGGACGCGGCTTACCGTGCGCTGCGGGTCAGCCAGCAGCAGTTGCTGGACACCAACCTGGTCCTGCAACGCTTGATGAACTCTGATGGCTTGACCGGGTTGTCCAATCGCCGGCACTTCGACGAGTACCTGGAACTGGAGTGGCGGCGTGCCATGCGTGACCAGACCCAGTTGTCGTTGCTGATGATCGATGTGGATTTCTTCAAGACCTACAACGACAGCTTTGGCCACCTGGAAGGTGATGAAGCGTTGCGCAAGGTGGCGGCGGCTATTCGCGATGCCAGCAGCCGTCCTTCGGACCTGCCGGCGCGCTACGGCGGCGAGGAGTTTGCCCTGGTGCTGCCCAATACTTCGCCGGGTGGTGCGCGGTTGGTGGCCGAGAAACTGCGCCAGGCCGTTGCCGCGCTGAAGATCCCGCATATCGCACCTTCTGAAGGGGCGAGCCTGACGATCAGCATTGGCCTGGCGACCATGACGCCACTGCTGGGCACCGATTGCCGGCAGTTGATCTCGGCGGCGGACAAGGGGTTGTACCTGGCCAAGCATAACGGGCGCAACCAGGTCGGGATCGAATAACCCACAGAACACCGCCAACCTAATGTGGGAGCTGGCTTGCCTGCGATGGCGTCTCCTCGGTCTACTGGATACACCGAGGCGTCTGTATCGCAGGCAAGCCAGCTCCCACATTTGCTCTTTATCGGTCTGTGGATATCACACAAACCCCGCCTTTTCGGCCAAGCGGACTGCCGTTTCCGGCCTTTTGCCGTTATACTCGCCGGCTTTCAAAAGTTCGCCAACGAGTGCTGCCCGCCATGGAAATCAACCCGATCCTTAACACCATCAAGGACCTGTCCGAGCGCTCCGAAACTATTCGGGGGTATCTTTGACTACGATCAAAAGCATGAGCGTCTGACCGAAGTCAATCGCGAGCTTGAAGATCCGGCTGTCTGGAACAAACCTGAATACGCCCAGGAACTGGGCCGCGAGCGCGCTGCGCTGGCGCAGATCGTCGACACTCTCGACGAATTGAACACCGGTCTGGGCGACTGCCGCGACCTGCTGGACATGGCCGTCGAAGAAAACGACGAAGGCGCAGTGGGCGATGTCGCCGCCGAGCTGGCCCGTCTCGAGGAAAACCTCGCCAAACTCGAATTCCGCCGCATGTTCAGCCATGAAATGGACCCGAACAACGCTTACCTGGATATCCAGGCCGGTTCCGGCGGCACCGAAGCCCAGGACTGGGCCAACATCCTGCTGCGCATGTACCTGCGCTGGGCTGACAAACGCGGTTTCGAAGCCACCATCATGGAACTGTCCGCCGGTGAAGTCGCTGGTATCAAGGGCGCGACCGTGCATATCAAGGGCGAATACGCTTTTGGCTGGCTGCGGACCGAGATCGGCGTACACCGTCTCGTGCGCAAGAGTCCGTTTGACTCCGGCAACCGCCGTCATACCTCGTTCTCTGCAGTGTTTGTCTCGCCAGAGATCGACGACAAAGTCGAAATCGAGATCAACCCGGCCGACCTGCGCATCGACACCTACCGCTCCTCCGGTGCCGGTGGCCAGCACGTAAACACCACTGACTCGGCCGTACGTATCACCCACGTACCGACCAACACCGTGGTCAGTTGCCAGAACGAACGTTCCCAGCACGCCAACAAGGACACCGCCATGAAAATGCTGCGGGCCAAGTTGTACGAGCAGGAAATGCAGAAGCGCAACGCCGCTTCCCAGGCGCTGGAAGATACCAAGTCGGATATCGGCTGGGGTCACCAGATCCGTTCGTATGTGCTCGATGCGTCGCGGATCAAGGATCTGCGCACTAACATCGAACGCAGCGACTGCGACAAGGTGCTCGACGGTGATATCGACGAATACCTGGAAGCCAGCCTGAAATCAGGCCTGTAATACGCTGACAAACCGCGATCCCTGTAGGAGCCGGCTTGCCGGCGATCCCCGGCCTGAGCCTGGGACAACGAACCCGATGGAATATTTAAAGACATGAGCGACCAACAACTCGACCAGGCCCTGCAACAGGAAGAAAACTCCCTGATCGCCCTGCGCAAGGAAAAGCTTGCTGCCGAGCGCGCCAAGGGTAATGCCTTCCCCAACGACTTCCGCCGCGAAAACTACTGCGATGCCTTGCAGAAGCAGTACGCGGACAAGACCAAGGAAGAGCTGGCTGAAGCGGCGATCCCGGTCAAGGTGGCAGGTCGCATCATGCTCAACCGTGGCTCGTTCATGGTGATCCAGGACATGACCGGGCGTATCCAGGTCTACGTCAACCGCAAGACGCTCTCGGAAGAAACCCTGGCCTCGGTGAAAACCTGGGACATGGGCGACATCATTGCCGCCGAAGGCACCCTGGCCCGTTCGGGCAAGGGCGACCTCTACGTCGAAATGACCAACGTGCGCCTGCTGACCAAGTCGCTGCGCCCGCTGCCAGACAAGCACCACGGCCTGACCGACACCGAGCAGCGTTATCGCCAGCGCTACGTCGACCTGATCGTCAACGAAGAAGTGCGCCAGACCTTCCGTGTGCGTTCGCAAGTGATCGCACACATCCGCAGTTTCCTGATGGCACGTGACTTCCTCGAAGTCGAGACGCCGATGCTGCAGACCATTCCGGGCGGCGCGGCAGCCAAGCCGTTCGAAACCCACCACAATGCCCTGGACATGGAAATGTTCCTGCGTATCGCGCCGGAGCTGTACCTCAAGCGCCTGGTAGTGGGCGGCTTTGAAAAAGTGTTCGAGATCAACCGCAACTTCCGTAACGAAGGTGTCTCGACCCGTCACAACCCAGAATTCACCATGTTGGAGTTCTACCAGGCCTACGCCGACTACGAAGACAACATGGACCTGACCGAAGAACTGTTCCGCGAACTGGCGCAGTTGGTCCTGGGCAGCACCGATGTGCCGTACGGCGACAAGGTATTCCACTTCGGCGAGCCGTTCGTGCGTCTGTCGGTGTTCGATTCGATCCTCAAGTACAACCCTGAGCTGACCGCTGACGACCTGAACGACATCGACAAGGCCCGCGCCATTGCCAAGAAAGCCGGGGCCAAGGTCCTGGGCTTCGAAGGCCTGGGCAAGCTGCAGGTGATGATTTTCGAAGAGCTGGTGGAGCACAAGCTGGAACAGCCGCACTTCATTACCCAGTACCCGTTCGAAGTGTCGCCGCTGGCCCGTCGCAACGATGACAACCCGAACGTCACCGACCGTTTCGAGCTGTTCATCGGTGGTCGCGAAATCGCCAACGCCTACTCCGAGCTTAACGACGCGGAAGACCAGGCCGAGCGCTTCATGGCCCAGGTGGCCGACAAGGACGCCGGTGACGACGAGGCCATGCACTACGACGCCGATTTCGTACGGGCGCTGGAGTACGGCATGCCGCCAACGGCTGGCGAAGGTATCGGTATCGACCGCCTGGTGATGTTGTTGACCAACTCACCGTCGATCCGCGATGTGATCTTGTTCCCGCACATGCGGCCACAAGCGTAACCTTAGCGAATCCAGAAGCCGCCTTTAATAAGGCGGCTTTTTTGTGTGGCCTGTACTAACGTCAAGCGTACGGCGCCAGAGTTTTGTTGAGTAAGAGGACGATCTTTCGTGAAGCGCGTAATGGCTCAAGAGGGCGCCGCTGGCATCGCCGCCGCCGTGGCAGAAAGTGTTCAGTACCAGGGCCGCAAGGCCAGTCGCCAGGGCAGCGAGCAGCGTCGCCAGGATATCCTTGATGCGGCCATGCGCATTGTCGTGCGCGATGGTGTGCGGGCCGTGCGCCATCGCGCGGTGGCGGCAGAGGCCGGTGTGCCACTGTCGGCCACCACCTACTATTTCAAGGATATCGACGACCTGCTCACCGACACCTTTGCCCAATATGTGGAGCGCAGTGCAGCGTTCATGGGCAAGTTGTGGGTGCGCAACGAGGGCTTGTTGCGGGAAATGGTGGCCTACGGTGATGGCAGTGCCGAGTCACGCTCGCAACTGGCCGATGATATTGCGCGCCTGACCGCCGATTACGTGCTGCGCCAACTGCTTAACCGTCGCGAATACTTGATGGCCGAACAGGCGTTTCGCCAGGAGGCCTTGTTGAACCCGCGCTTGGGCGAGCTGGTCCGTTCTCACCAGCAGATTTTGTTGCAGGGCACTTGCCAGTTTTTCCAGGTGCTGGGCTCCCGTGAGCCGCAACAGGATGCCAAAGTGTTGACGGCGATTATCAGTCGGATGGAATATCAGGGCCTGCTGTTCGAGCCCGAGGCGCTGACCGGTGAAGAAATGCTCGAGATTCTCAAGCGTTACATGCACCTGGTCCTGGCCTCGGTCTAAGGTTTTAGCAGCACTATGGACCCGCCCATGTAGGAGCGAGCTTGCTCGCGAAGGGCGTTAACGATAACGCGGGGAACCTGACTCCCGGCGTTGCCCTCAGGCTTTTCGCGAGCAAGCTCGCTCCTACAGAAGATCGCTCATTGCTGGAGTATCCGATGAAAGCTTGGCGTGTAATGGTGATCGCAATGTCGTTCCTGCTTCTGGGCGGCTGCCTGGTGACCTTCAAGGAGCCTTTGCCGGCCAGTGAGGCTGCACCGGATGCGCTGTTGGGCAAGTGGGCCAGCAAGAATGCCTGGGGCGAACCGCTCAACCTGCAGATCAGCCGCGCAGGCAATCATCGCTACAAGGCGGTGAGCACCTCGCAGACCAAACCGGTCAAGCGCGACGAATACCTGTTCAGCGTGTCCCGCCACGGCAACCGCTGGTACCTGTCGGCGCCGCTGCCGGACAAGCTCGGCGGGCACTTTATCCTCGCCGGCTTCGAATTCAATGATGCCCGCGAATTGGTGGTCTACTACCTCGATCCCGAGGCGATCAACCAGGCCATCGCGCAGAAAATCCTGCAGGGCAGCAGTGTGGAAACAGTCGAGGGCGACGGGACATTGATCGACAGCCCCATCAATCAGGTCCTGGCTTACCTGGATGATCCGGCCAACGCCGATGTGTTTGTCGAAGCCGTGCGCTATCAGCGTGTTGGCAAATAACGTTTAAAGAGGAAGCACCAGGTGGACGATTACCAGCAGACGATACGCACCTTGTCCGATCGCATTGTGCTGGCGCAAACACCGATTCGCGTCCTCGACGCCGTGAAGTGGGACGACAACATTCGCAAGGGCTTCCTCCAGGGCAAGGGCAAGCACATGCCGGCGGTGGACCGCGATTATTACTTGAACCGGCCACTGTCGTTCGATTCGAGCAAGGTGAAGCTGGAGTTCCAGAACATCGAGCGTGATATCACCCGCCAGTTGGGCCAGTTCAATCCGGTTGGGCAGATCATGCGGCGCATGTGCAAGGAGTACCGCATGGTGGTGCGCATGCTCGAGGCCCGTGGCACCGAGGATTTCGGCCTGATTTCCCAGGAGCTCTACGGCGCCGCGTCCGATGCATTCCATGCCGGCGACCCGACCCTGGCCGACCTGGGCCTGATGCTTTCCGACTACTTGAACAACATCGACGGGCGTGGCGACCTCAAGGACGAAGCCAAGACCTTGACCGCCAAGGACGCCGTGAGCCTGCTGCAAAGCCGTCTGAACAAGGTGTTTGGCGAGGCTGAGGAAACCATCCGCGTATTTGAGTCCGACGGCATCGTGGCTGACGCCGCGGCGGGTGCCGACTACATCAAGATCCGCGCCGATGCGATGTTCAACGAGCGTGATGTGCGAGCCCTGGAAGTCCACGAGGGGCTGGTCCACGTGGGCACCACCCTTAATGGCCAGAACCAGCCGATCTGCACCTTCCTGTCCAAGGGGCCACCGTCGTCGACCGTGACCCAGGAAGGCCTGGCGATCCTCATGGAGATCATCACCTTCGCCTCCTACCCCAGCCGCCTGCGCAAGCTGACCAACCGCACCCGCGCGATCCATATGGTGGAAGAGGGCGCCGATTTCCTGCAGGTGTTCGAGTTCTTCCGCGAGCAAGGCTTTGAAATGGCCGAGAGCTACGGCAACGCCAGCCGGGTGTTCCGTGGCTCGACGCCGACGGGCCTGCCGTTTACCAAGGATTTGTCCTATCTCAAGGGCTTTATCATGGTCTACAACTACATCCAGTTGGCCGTGCGTAAAGGCAAGCTGGAGCAGGTGCCGCTGTTGTTCTGCGGCAAGACCACCCTGGAAGACATGCGTACCTTGCGCCAGTTGGTGGACGAAGGCCTGGTGGTCCCGCCTAAATACCTGCCGGACCAGTTCCGCGATATGAACGCGTTGTCGGCGTGGATGTGTTTCTCAAACTTCCTCAACCACCTGAGCCTGGATCGGATCGAGGCGGATTACTCCAATATCCTCTGACCCACCCCCATCAACTGTAGGAGCCGGCTTGCCGGCGATAGCTATCTCACAGGTAGACCGCGATCGCCGGCAAGCCGGCTCCTACAGTGTCCTCACCCACTTACGAGGTTTCAACGGATGAGACTGCTCGCCATTCTATGCCTGCTTCTGACCCTCAATGGCTGCAGCTCGCTGTTGTTCTATCCCGAGCCCGGCCTGCCCTTTACCCCGCAACAGGCGCGCCTGGAATACCGTGACGTCACCCTGACCACCGCCGACGGCGTGCAGCTGCGTGCCTGGTGGTTGCCGGCCAAGCCCGGCGTGCCGCTCAAGGGTACGGTGCTGCACCTGCACGGCAACGGTGGCAACCTGTCCGGGCATCTCGGGGGCAGTTGGTGGTTGCCAGCCCAGGGTTATCAAGTGCTGATGCTGGACTACCGCGGCTATGGCGTATCGGAGGGCAAACCTGCGTTGCCGGCCATCTACCAGGACCTGGATGCCGCTTTCCAGTGGCTCGACCAGGCGCCCGAAACCCAGGGCCAGCCGCTGGTCGTCCTGGGCCAGAGCCTGGGCGGGGCGTTGGCGGTGCATTACCTGGCGGCTCACCCTGCGCGCCAGCCCCGGCTCAAGGCGCTGGTGTTGGACGGGGTGCCTGCCAGTTATCGTGATGTAGGGCAATTCGCCCTGAGTACTTCCTGGCTAACATGGCCGTTTCAGGTGCCGTTGTCGTGGCTGGTGCCGGACAGCGACAGCGCGATCCATGGCATGCCACAGCTGACCGGCGTGCCGAAACTGCTGTTCCATAGTCTGGATGATCCGATCGTGCCGCTTTCCAACGGCATCCGTCTGTATCAAGCTGCGCCGCCGCCCAGGGTGCTGCAACTGACCCGGGGTGGGCATGTGCAGACCTTTGCCGACAAGACCTGGCAAACCGTGATGCTGCGCTACCTTGAAGATCCGCAGCATTTCAATGGCCTGCGCCGCCTGGGGGAAATCCCCAATTACCCGGCGGCCGCCAATCCTAAAGTTGAATCATCAGAGAGCCCGCAATGAGCGAAGAACGCAACATGATCCCCCTGATCCTCACCGGCATCGGCACCATCATCGGCACCGTTGGCTGCCTGTGGTACTACGGTTACCTGCACTTCGCCAAGCCCGAGGATGCGTTGCTGCTCAGCGACTACACCATGCTCAAGACCGTGCCTGGCGAGGACTATAAAGTCTCCCTGACCCCGGCGCCCCAGGTGGCGCAATGCGTGGATGGCGTGCTGGTGCTGTTCGACACCGAGCAAAAGGGGCTGACGGGCGTGCTGGTGAACAGCAAGAAGCAGGCAGTGCGCTGCATGGGCCAGGAAACACCGCAGTTGCAACAGTGACCAAACCGGTAATTTTTGGAACCACATTCCGTATTAAGCCACTGATTGGAGGGTCAGCACCGCTGACAAGCAACCCTTCAACTATGTGGAGCATCGCGATGAGTATTGGTGGAATAGGTGGTTTAAGCGGGTTTGGTAACTTCGGCGGCGTCGGCCTTGGTGATTCCGGCAACATGGTCGGCAAGGACGTGGGCGGCGCTCAGCAGCAGGGCAAAACTGACCCTGAAGCCTTGAAAAAGCTCCTGGAGATGCTGTTGGCCGGTGCCGGTGGTGCAGGCGGCTCCCAGGGCGCTGGCGTCAGTGGTGCCGGCGAAGGGGATGAGCAAGACCTGCTGCGCAAACAGATCAATAGCGAAAAACAGCAGGGTATGCAGAACATGATGCCCCAGGAAAACAACAACCCGGTCAAGTTCGGCTAATCGGAAGAAACCTGCCGGCAGGTGTTTTTTTGCAAAAAAAAGCCCTGCCTGGAACTCAGGCAGGGCTTTCAGACCGGTAGACGTCAGTCGGTTATTGCACCGAAGAACGTGGTTTGACCGGCTGGTTGTCGTTGGAGATGGTCACTTCAACGCGGCGGTTCATGGCACGGCCCGAAACGCTGCCGTTATCGGCAATCGGGTATTCCTTGCCATAGCCTGCGGTCACGATGCGGCTTGGGTTAACGCCCATCTTGATCAGCGCGACCTGTACCGAAGTGGCACGGCGCTCAGACAGGGTCTGGTTGTAGGCCGCGCTGCCAGTGCTGTCGGTGTAGCCTTCAACGATGACTTTGCGATCCGGGTTTTCCTGGAGGAATTGCGCCAGTTTGTTGATGTTCATCAGGCCGCTGGATTTCAGGTCGGCCTTGTTGGTGGCGAACAGCACGTCACCGAAAGTCACCAGAGTACCGCGTTCGGTCTGCTTGGCATTCAAGCTGTTTTGCAGTTGCTTGATCTGCGCGTCGCGGGCTTCGAGCAGGGCGCGGGCACGTTCGTCGCCGGCGTTTTTCAGCTTGGCTTCGGACTCGCGCAGTGCAATGGTGTCCTTGGCGACTTCAACACGCTGATTGGTCAGGTAGGCCAGTTGGTCGACCTTCTTCTCGTCTTCCTTGTCGCGATAGGCCTTGTCGGCCTTGTCCAGCCATTCGCTGGCGTCCTTGGTTTCCAGGGCGGCGATTTTGGTCGCTTGCGGGTTGGCTTGCAGGGCCGAGAAGTTGGTCCGTGCGTTTTCCAGGTTCGCGTTAGGCGGGGTGGAGCAGGCCGCCAGAGCAACGCTCATCGCCAGCAGGGCAGGGATCATCAATTGTTTACGCATAATGGTGTCGTCCTTTCAATTCGATTTCGGATGCGATGCAAACAAGGGCGTTGCTTACTTCTGCTGGATCACAGCAGGGCGCATGCCTTCGTTACGCAGCTCCTGAACAGCCTTCTGGGAGTCCTTGAGCGCCAGATCAGCCTTGGCAGCCTGGGCCTTGCGCTCTGCAACGCGAGCGTCCCACTCAGCCTGTTCGGCCAGACGACGGGCTTCGTCGTACTTCTTGTCATGCATGGCCAGCTCGGCTTGCTTGAGCTTGTCTTGGGCAGCTTTCATTTCCACGGCAGCGTACTCGGTACCGCCAGCGCTTACGGCGCTGTTCACGGCCGATTGGGTCACCGCGTACTGCTCGGTCGGCGGGTTGCCGGCGCAGCCCGCGAGGACGAAGCTGGTGCCGATTGCCAACGCGGCCAATTTAAGCCCGCGCAGGTGGTTAAACGAGGATTTGGCAGTGCTGGTCTTCATCGTCTTCAACTCCATTGGATAACTCCTGAAAAACATCAAATCCATCTACGGTGTTCAGCGTCTGCGTTTTGGCGGTGAAGCTCAGTTTGCCTTTTCAAACGCCTGTTCCAAGTGATGGCTTACTGGCTGTGACCCGAGGCTTTTTTGAATAGTTCAGCCAAAGATGGCGATTTGCCCGAAAAAATATCTGAACAAATCTGACTGAAGGGTCAGCGTTTAAAAGTTGGAACTTTTGCCACGTGCAGCGGTATGCCGGGCCTATAAAAGGCCCGGTGCGCAGGGGGATGGAGTTTTTTCGCGGATGTTTATCAGTGTTTCTGATCGTCAGGCATCGCCGACAGATCATGCAGGTAGCGCCGTGACAGCGACAGGAAGCGTGGCGTCGGGCCGATATCCTCATACAGCGGATCACCCTCTTCATCGGTGGCAACCACATGCTGGCCCTGGATATAGGGAAAGCTGGTTTCCAGCTCTTCGAGGGCGGCGCCGATCAGTTCGCCGAGCAATTCCTCGGTGCTGCGCTTGGGGTACATCTCGCGGATGGCCGCCAGCCGTGCGGCGGCCTCTACATCCAGGTGGATGGCATATTCGGTCCGGGTCAGGCGACCCTTGGCGGTTTCTTCCCAATGCTGGGCCAGTTCTCGGATTTTCATGGCAACCTCAGTTATGCCCAGGGTAGCGGGCGGTGATGAGTGACCGGTCGCGGCGTGGATAACGCGACGACGTATCTTTGAGACTAGCTGCAACCGCCAAGGTTTAAAGTTCCTTGTAAGACCGCGCCTTGATCGGCACTCTTGAAGGTCAAAGCGTCCCGGATTCTGGCTGGAGATTGGCTGATGAGCGATATCGATGCACGTTTGCGTGAAGATGTTCACCTGCTGGGTGAACTGCTGGGCAACACGATTCGAGAGCAGTACGGTGATGAGTTCCTCGCCAAGATCGAGCAGATCCGCAAAGGCGCAAAGGCCGATCGTCGTGGTGGCGCCACGGAGGCGGCGGCCGGCGAAGAACTCAGTGCCAGCCTCAACCAATTGCAGGAAGACGAGCTGCTGCCGGTGGCGCGTGCGTTCAATCAGTTCCTTAACCTGGCCAATATCGCCGAACAGTACCAACTGATTCACCGGCGTGATGAATCACAGCCTGCCCCATTCGAATCGCGAGTGCTCCCCGAGTTGCTGGCGCGCCTGCAGCATGAAGGCCATAGCAGCGAATCTTTGGCCCGACAGTTGGCGCGCCTGGAAATCGAACTGGTGCTCACCGCCCACCCGACCGAAGTCGCGCGTCGCACGCTGATCCAGAAATACGACGCTATCGCCGCCCAATTGGCCTTGCAGGATCACCGTGACCTGACCGGTGCTGAGCGCGAGCAGATTCGCCAACGTTTGCAACGGCTGATCGCCGAAGCCTGGCACACCGAAGAAATCCGCCGCACTCGGCCCACTCCCGTGGACGAGGCCAAATGGGGATTTGCGGTAATCGAGCATTCGCTGTGGCACGCCATCCCCAACTATCTGCGCAAAGCCGATCAAGCCTTGCACGCCGCCACCGGCCTGCGCCTGCCCTTGGAGGCGGCACCGATCCGCTTTGCCTCGTGGATGGGCGGTGACCGCGACGGCAACCCCAACGTGACGGCACCCGTGACCCGCGAAGTGCTGTTGCTGGCGCGCTGGATGGCGGCGGATCTGTACTTGCGCGACATCGATCACTTGGCATCGGAGCTGTCGATGCAGCAGGCCAGCCCCGAGTTGCAGGCCAAGGTCGGTGATAGCGTCGAGCCTTATCGGGCCTTGCTCAAACAACTGCGCGAACGCCTGCGCGCCACGCGCAATTGGGCGCATGCGGCGTTGACCAGCAGCATCCCGGCGCCGGCCGATGTGCTGCAAAACAATCGCGACCTGCTGGAGCCGCTGGAGTTGTGCTACCAGTCCCTGCACGCCTGCGGCATGGGGGTGATTGCCGACGGCCCGTTGCTTGATTGCCTGCGCCGAGCGGTAACGTTCGGCCTGTTCCTGGTACGCCTGGATGTGCGCCAGGACTCCAGCCGGCATTCGGCGGCGATGACCGAGATCACCGACTACCTGGGCCTGGGCCGCTATGAGGAATGGGACGAAGACGCGCGCATCACCTTCCTGATGAAGGAGCTGGCCAACCGTCGCCCATTGCTGCCGGGCTATTTCAAGCCTTCGGCCGATACCGCCGAGGTGCTCAATACCTGTAAGGAAATTGCCGCTGCGCCGGCGGCTTCCCTCGGTTCCTACGTCATCTCCATGGCGGGCGCGGCATCCGATGTGTTGGCGGTGCAGTTGTTACTCAAGGAGTCCGGGGTGCAGCGGCCGATGCGCGTGGTGCCGTTGTTCGAGACCCTGGCCGACCTGGACAATGCCGGCCCGGTGATCGAACACCTGTTGCTGTTGCCCGGCTACCGTGCGCGGTTGCAAGGCCCGCAGGAAGTGATGATCGGCTACTCGGACTCGGCCAAGGATGCCGGCACCACCGCCGCGGCCTGGGCGCAGTACCGGGCCCAGGAGCGCCTGGTGGATATCTGTCGCGAGCAGCAGGTTGAACTGCTGTTGTTCCATGGGCGCGGCGGCACCGTGGGCCGTGGCGGCGGCCCGGCCCACGCGGCGATTCTGTCGCAGCCGCCGGGTTCGGTCGCCGGGCGTTTTCGCACCACCGAGCAAGGCGAGATGATTCGCTTCAAGTTCGGCTTGCCGGATATCGCCGAGCAGAACCTCAACCTGTACCTGGCCGCGGTGCTGGAGGCGACCTTGCTGCCACCGCCGCCACCAGAGCCGGCCTGGCGGCATTTGATGGATGAGTTGGCGGCCGATGGCGTGAGTGCCTATCGCGCGGTGGTGCGGGAAAATCCGCAGTTCGTCGAGTACTTCCGCCAGTCCACACCCGAGCAGGAACTGGGCCGCTTGCCCCTGGGCAGTCGCCCGGCCAAGCGCCGTGCGGGGGGCATCGAAAGTCTGCGGGCGATCCCGTGGATTTTCGGCTGGACCCAGACCCGCCTGATGCTGCCGGCCTGGCTGGGCTGGGAAGCGGCATTGAGCAAGGCCCTGGAGCGTGGCGAAGGTGAGTTGCTGGGGCAGATGCGCGAACAGTGGCCGTTCTTCCGCACCCGTATCGACATGCTGGAGATGGTCCTGGCCAAGGCCGACGCCGATATCGCCCGCCTGTACGACGAGCGTCTGGTGCAGCCCGACCTGCTGCCGTTGGGTGCGCATTTACGCGACCTATTGTCGCAGGCGTGCGCCGTGGTGCTTGGCTTGACCGGGCAGTCGCAGCTGCTGGCCCACAGTCCTGACACCCTGGAGTTCATCCGCCTGCGCAACACCTACCTCGACCCGTTGCACCTGTTGCAGGCCGAGCTGCTGGCCCGCTCTCGCCAGCAGGAAGCGACACAGGACAGCCCTCTGGAACAGGCGCTGCTGGTGTCCGTGGCTGGTATTGCCGCCGGGCTGCGTAATACCGGCTGACATTTCTGGCGTGTTCTCAAGGGCTTGCACACAAAACCGCCGGCTGACCCGAAAGGGCTCTGCCGGCGGTTTTGTGTCGGGGTTGCACCAAGGGATACCGCGACCAAAAGGCTTGTGGGGTGCGGGTTCTTCCGACTTTTGGCGGCTTGTGTGGTTAGGGCTCGCTGTGTATCTTGATCAGCCTTTGGCCGTTTGGGCGGCCTGGATTCGTATTTTTACGAGCATATTCTACGAGATTGGCCCCACGCGGCGAATCCGAGCGTCATCTCTATAAAAAATTGAGGAGCACATCGATGCGCGTCATTCTGCTGGGAGCTCCCGGGGCCGGTAAAGGTACTCAGGCAAAGTTCATCACTGAAAAGTTCGGCATTCCACAAATCTCCACTGGCGACATGCTGCGCGCAGCCGTCAAGGCCGGCACGGAGCTGGGCCTGATCGCCAAGAGCGTGATGGACAGCGGTGGCCTGGTCTCCGATGACCTGATCATCAACCTGGTCAAGGAACGCATCAGCCAGGAAGACTGCAAGAACGGTTTCCTGTTCGACGGTTTTCCGCGCACCATCCCCCAGGCTGACGCCCTGGTGAAGGCGGGCGTCGAGTTGGACGCCGTGGTCGAAATCGCCGTTGAAGATGAAGAGATCGTCCAGCGTATCGCCGGTCGCCGCGTTCACGAAGCGTCGGGCCGTGTCTACCACATCGTCTACAACCCGCCAAAAGTGGCTGGCAAGGATGATGTAACCGGTGACGACCTGGTGCAGCGCAAAGACGACACTGAAGAAACCGTGCGTCATCGCCTGTCGGTCTACCACTCCCAGACCAAGCCGCTGGTGGAGTTCTACCAGAAGCTGTCGGCTGCCCAGGGCAAGCCGAAGTACAGCCATATCCCGGGCGTAGGCTCGGTTGAAGCCATCACCGCCAAGGTGCTGCAAGCGCTGAGCTGATCTGACGATCGGCTTGACGTTCAACGGCCCGCTTGCGGGCCGTTGTTGTTTATACTGGCGCACTTTTTTTCGATTTGGACACCCACACCGATGAGCACCCTGCTGGCCCTGGACACCGCGACTGAAGCTTGCTCCGTTGCCCTGCTGCATAACGGCAAGGTCACGAGCCACTATGAGGTGATCCCGCGCCTGCACGCGCAAAAGCTGCTGCCGATGATCAAGCAGTTGTTGCTCGATGCCGGCACCACGTTGTCGTCGGTGGACGCCATCGCCTTTGGCCGTGGCCCGGGAGCGTTTACCGGTGTGCGTATTGCCATTGGTGTGGTGCAAGGCCTGGCGTTTGCCTTGGAGCGCCCGGTATTGCCGGTGTCCAACCTGGCAGTGCTGGCACAGCGTGCCCTGCGTGAGCATGGCGCGCAGCAGGTTGCGGCAGCCATTGATGCACGGATGGATGAAGTCTATTGGGGCTGCTACCGCGAAACCGCGGGTGAGATGCGCCTGGTCGGTGTCGAGGCCGTGCAGCCCCCCGAGGCCGCTACCTTGCCGGCGGATACCAGCGGTGACTGGTTTGGCGCCGGTACGGGCTGGGGTTATGGCGAGCGTATCGCCGTGCCCACGGTCGGCCAGGATGCCGTGATGCTGCCCCATGCCGAAGACCTGCTGACCCTGGCGCGTTTTGCCTGGGAGCGCGGCGAGGCGATCCCCGCCGACCAGGCCGCACCGGTCTACCTACGCGATAAAGTGGCGCAGACCAAGGCCGAACGCCAACAGTCCTGACCCCATGTAGGAGCGAGCTTGCTCGCGAAGGTCGTTAACGATAACGCGGGGAGCCTGACTCCCCGCGCTGCCCCTCAGGTTTTTTCGCGAGCAAGCTCGCTCCTACAGTGGGCGGGGTTGGAACGCCTGCCGGTATTTTGTAGGAGCGAGCTTGCTCGCGAAGGTCGTTAACGATAACGCGGGGAATCTGACTCCCCGCATTGCCCTGAGGTTTTTCGCGAGCAAGCTCGCTCCTACAGGGGAGTGCATCGCCAATCGTCAGAATTTGCCCCCAGGGTTTAAACCTTTGCCCGTTTATGTGTTCTAGTTATCAACAGAGCATTTGCGCGCCAAGGAAAGTGCCGCTAAATTGCCATCATTGATCACGGATCTGCATGCATGCGTATAGACGGCTTTTCCTCCCAGTCCTACCCCCTCAAGCGCAAGCCCCGCAAGGCGAGCGTGAAGGTAGACGAGTCCGTCGAAGAGTCCCCCGACTTTATTGAAGTCCAGCCCGAAACATCCCAGGGTGCGGCGGTTTCCGCCCGTTCCCAAGGTGCCAGCGGCGCGCGGATCGGCGGCGTTCCGGCCCGCCAGCATGACATGATCTTCCCGCGCTCCATGAGCAAGAGCGTCGCCACGGCCCTGGCCAGCTACCTGACCACTGCCGGCTTTGTCGAATGGGATATGGAAGTGCTGGGTCTCGATATCCACATCTGATGGTGTTGCCTTATTTCCTCGGTTGCCCGTCCTGGAGTGAAAACGCCTGGCGCGAGTACCTGTATCCGCAAGACGCCCGGGCCACGGATTTTCTTGGGCTGTATTGCCAGGTGTTCAACGCCTGCGAGGGCAACACCACATTCTATGCGCGGCCCTCAGTCGCGACTGTGCAGCGCTGGGCTGAGATCATGCCCGCGCACTTTCGCTTTACCGCCAAATTTCCCGGGGATATCAGCCACAGCGCTGACCTGCGCGAACAGTTGCCCGCCGCCGAAAGTTTCCTCGGCTTGATGAGCCCGCTGGGCGAGCGGGTTTCGCCACTGTGGTTGCAGCTGCCAGCCAGTTTCACCCCACAGCGGCTGGGGGAGCTGGCAGGGTTTATCGACGGCCTGGAGCGCCCGTTGGCGGTGGAAGTGCGTCACCGCGAGTTCTTCGCCAAGGGCGACGCCGAGCGCAGCCTCAACCGCCTGCTGCGTGACCGTGGTGTCGAGCGTATCTGCCTCGATCCTCGGGCCCTGTTCAGTTGCACTTCAACCTCGGCAGCGGTGCTCCATGCCCAATCGAAAAAGCCCAAGGTCCCGCCCCGGCCAGCGGCGTTGACCCAGTTTCCCCAGGTACGCTTTATCGGCCACCCGGAGCTGGAAGCCAACGATCCATTCCTGGTGCCGTGGGTTGAAAAAGTCGCCGGCTGGATCGAGGAAGGGCGCACGCCCTACGTGTTCCTGCACACCTCGGATAACCGCCTGGCGGCCCAGTTGGCCATGCGTTTTCATCAGCAATTGATGGTACGTCTGCCGGGTTTGCCGGCGTTGGCCCAGCTGCATCGGGAACCCGCTGTAGAGCAACTGGGGTTACTCTAGGATTCTTTTTGTGCCTGGAGTCAGTCATGGATGCCCAAACCCTTCGCGCCGAATCCTTTAAAGCTTTGCACGAGCGTGATCGTGCATTCGTCATGCCCAATCCGTGGGACGCCGGCTCCGCCAAGATGCTCGCCAGCCTCGGTTTTGAAGCCTTGGCCACCACCAGCGCGGGGTTTGCCTTCAGTCTTGGGCGCCCTGATGCTGAAGGCGCGCTGTCGCTGGAAGATACCCTGGGCAACGCCGGGATGATTGTCCAGGCCACCGCGCTGCCGGTGGCGGCGGACCTGGAAAACGGCTTCAGCGATACGCCTCAAGGTTGTGCCCAGAGCCTACTGCGCGCTGCCGCTACCGGCATCGTCGGCGGTTCTATCGAAGACGCTACCGGGATTGCGGTCGACCCGATCTACCCTTTTGATCTGTCTGTTGAACGCATCGAGGCTGCCGTCGCTGCGGCACGCAGCTTGCCATTCCCCTTCATGCTGACGGCCCGTGCGGAAAACCTCCTACATGGTCGCCTGGATTTGCCCGACACTATTCGCCGTTTGCAGGCCTACGCCGAAGCGGGCGCCGACGTGTTGTATGCGCCGGGCCTGCGCAGTGCTGAGGAAGTACTGGCGGTGGTGCGGGCGGTGGCGCCAAAACCGGTGAATGTGTTGATGTCAGGTGGCCTCAAGCTCTCGGTGGCGCAACTGAGCGAGATGGGCGTCAGGCGCATTAGCGTCGGCTCGGCCATGGCCCTGGCGGCCTATGGGGAGTTCTTCAGGGCCGCGCGGGAGGTTCAGGAACTGGGAACCTTCACTTTTACCGAGCGCTCGATGCCGTTCAGCCAGGCCAATCAGTTGTTCAAGGGTTGAGTCGTGGCTTTTTTCAAAGTGTTGGGTATGTTGCTGCTACTCGCCGGCGGCCTACTCGTGGGCCTCTGGCGCGGCTGGGTGCCGGTGCCCGCCGAGTGGAACCCCTGGGCGCCGCTGGATGTGCAGGCGGCTCCCAACCTGCTGACGCGGTTCAAGCTCGGGCGTTTGCAGGATGATCCCGCGCTGTGCGACCTGGTGCTGAAAACCTCCGGGCTGCGGGTCAGCCATCAAGCGGACAGCCCGGTGGATGCTGCGTGCCCATTGCGCAACGTCCTGCGGGTACAGGGGGCGGAGGTAGGGTTGAGCAGCAGTTTCCTCGCCAGTTGCCCGTTGGCGGTGGCGTTTGCCCTGTTCGAGCGCCACAGCTTGCAGCCGGCCGCCCAGGCGGTGTTTGGCCAGGCGGTGACACGGGTCGATCACTTGGGCAGTTTTGCCTGTCGCAATATGTATGGGCGTGAGCAAGGGCAACTCAGCCAGCATGCTTGGGCCAATGCCCTGGACATCGCCGGGTTCCGCCTGGCGGACGGGCGCAGTATCAATGTATTGAAGGATTGGCCTGGGGAGGGTGCCAGCGCGCGCTTTCTGCGCCAGGTGCGCGACAGTGCATGCAGCAATTTCAACGTGGTCTTGAGCCCGGACTACAACGCCGCCCATCGCAACCATTTCCATCTGGATATGGGCCGTTGGTGGGTGTGCCGCTAGGGATCAGGCCGCCAGGCGCAGGTTGTTGAGGATCAGTGGGCGCGCCCAGCCGCAATCGAAGTCCAGGGCCTTTTGCTGTTGTACCCGTTCTTCGTCAGGGTAAGGTTCGGCTGCGGGTGGCAGCAGGTCCAGTTCGAATTCGGCAATCGGCAGGAACAATGGCTTGGGTTGCGGCGCCGGGCCTGGCTCGGGCAGTGGCTGGCCGGCGGTCAGGACGATCGGCCGTACCCAGCCACTTTCGAAATTCTGCTGGCGCTGCTGGGCGACGATTTCATCCTCCGGGAACGGCACGGCCGCCGGGGGCAGCAATTGCAGTTCGAACTCGGCAATCGGCAGGAACAGCGGCTCAGGTGGGGCGATTTCGGTGTCCTGGACATCGCAATGACGCTGGGTAACGATTTGCGTCAGCAGGTCGCTGCCGGCGCTGGGTTCGACTGAGGCATCCACCGGCACCGGATCTGCAGCCAACTGCGCACCTGGCTCCTGGCCAAGTTGCTCGGCCAACGCCCTGGCGAAGAAGTCCTGCCACACATGACTGACGCCGGCCAGCGCTTGGGTATTGCGCAGGCCGAAGTGGTTGTGGGTCGGCAGTACACCGGTGAATAGGGAATGAATGTCTGACATTTCTCTCGGTCGACGCTCAGGGTCTGGCAAAATGCCTGATCCTTTTTTATCGGCCGCTTTTTGCCGATCCTTAATATTTTTGAGCGTAGTAAACGATGAACGAACAACCCGCGGCCAGCCGCATTCGGGTCGAGGCCTTGGCCGACGGTTTCCAGGCCCGTGCCCAGCACTGGGCCGAGCAGCTTGGCCTGCCTTTGCAGCTGGCGGACGCCGATTTTGCCCTGCAAGTGGGTGAGCACGGCCTGCAACTGCAACAGTTGGGGCCCGATGCGCCTGGGCCGGTGCGGGTGGATTTTGTCGAGGGTGGCGCGGCTCATCGCCGGCTCTACGGCGGTGGCAGCGGGCAGATGATTGCCAAGGCGGTTGGCGTGTCCCAAGGTGTGCGCCCCCGGGTGCTGGATGCCACGGCCGGCCTGGGCAAGGACGCGTTCGTATTGGCTAGCCTGGGCTGTGAGATGAGCCTGATCGAGCGGCAACCGTTGATTGGTGCCTTGCTCGAAGATGGCCTGGCGCGCGGTGCTGATGATTTTGAAGTAGCGCCGATTGTCGCGCGAATGACCTTGCTCAAGGGCAACTCCATTGACGTGATGCGCAATTGGGAAGGTGAGCCGCCGCAGGTGATCTACCTGGACCCGATGTTTCCCCATCGTGAGAAAACCGCCCTGGTGAAGAAAGAAATGCGCCTGTTTCGCCCGCTGGTGGGCGACGATCCGGATGCCCCGGCGTTGCTGGCGGCGGCCTTGGCCCTGGCCAGCCACCGGGTGGTGGTCAAGCGCCCGCGCAAGGCACCGTGCATTGATGGGCCCAAGCCGAGCCACGCGCTGGACGGCAAATCCAGCCGGTACGATATTTATCCGAAAAAAGCGCTCAAGGCCTGAGGGCCTCATCGCCGGCCGGCGATGGCGCCAGATCGATCAACGACTGTTCAAGGCCGGTACGCCCGCATAAACAACCCCACCACTTCCTGCACATGCTCCTCGGCGGCCGCTTCGCTCAAGCGCTCGCCACAGCCATACAGCAAGCAGAAATTCGCCGTGCCCTTGAGCAGGCAAAAGAAGTGCTCGGCGGCGGTAAACGGCTTGTCGATGCGCAATGCCCCACTCTGATTGATCTTGCCCAGCAAGCGCTCCATCCCCTGCAACATCCGCATGGGGCCGGCTTCGAAAAAGATCTGCGACAGTTTCGGATCCTGATTGCCCGAGGTCATCATCAAACGATGCAGGTTCACCGACTCCTCGCTATTGATCAGCAGGTGAAAGCCACGGGCGATGTTCAGCAGCACCCTCTCCACCGGCACACCGTCGGGTAGCTCGAAATACATCACCGGCAGCTGCGCTTCGCACTTGGCCTCCACTGCTGCGGTGAACAGCGTTTCCTTGTCGGTGAAGTGGCTGTAGACCGTCAGTTTCGACACGCCTGCCTCAAGGGCTACCGCATCCATGCTGGTACTCGCGTAACCATTGCTCAAAAACAGGGTTTTTGCCGCGTCGAGGATTGCCTGGCGTTTTGCCATGTCCTTGGGACGCCCGGGGCTATTGGTGTTTACAGGATTGTCGGACATGTTCACTTTAATACTGGACTGGTGAGTTTGGTATTAATAACATACCGGCCAGTATAATTATTCCAAGCACCATTTGCGAAAGGTCCTTCAGCATGCGCAGCATTCTCCTGCCCCTCGCGTTGCCTGTCAGCCTGGCTTTCTTGTTGGCTGGCTGTGGCCATGAAGAAGCGGCCCAAACCAGCGTGCGCCCCGCCATGGTGGTGCAGCCACAGCCCTCGGCGCTGGCGATGGACAGCTATCCTGGCGAGGTTCGTGCCCGTTATGAGCCGGACCTGGCGTTTCGCATTGGGGGCAAAGTCAGCCGACGGCTGGTGGAGGAGGGCGAGCGCGTCAAGGCCAACCAGCCGCTGGCAGAGCTCGATCCTCAGGATGTGCGCCTGCAACTGCAGGCCACCCGGGCCCAGGTCACGGCGGCCGAGGCCAACTTGAGCCTGGTGCGGGCCGAGCGCGATCGCTACAAGACCCTGATGGATCGTCAGATGGTCAGCCGCTCCCAGTACGACAATTCCGAAAACCTCTACCGCTCAGGTGTCGCCCGCCTGCAACAGATCAAGGCTGAATTCGACGTCGCCAACAACCAGGCCGGCTATGCCGTGCTGCGCGCGCCCCAGGATGGCGTGGTGGCCAAGCGTGCGGTGGAAGTCGGGCAAGTGGTGGCGGCCGGGCAGACCGTGTTTACCCTGGCCACCGATGGCGAGCGTGAAGTGTTGATCAGCTTCCCGGAGCAAAGCTTCGGCCGCTTCAAGGTTGGCCAGCCGGTCTCCGTTGAGTTGTGGAGCCAGCCCGACCAGCGTTTTGATGGGCGCATTCGCGAGCTGTCACCGGCGGCGGACCCCAGGTCGCGCACCTTCGCCGCCCGGGTAGCCTTCAACGCCGGCAAAGTCCCGGCCGAACTGGGGCAGAGCGCACGGGTATTTATTCAGGCTGACGGCGTGATCCCGCTGTCGGTACCGCTCTCTGCCCTCAGCGCAGAGAACGGCGCGTCCTACGTCTGGTTGGTCAAACCGGATAACACCCTCAAGCGCACGGCAGTGCGGATCGGTGCCTTTGGCGAAAAAAGCGTACCGGTGCTCGAGGGCCTGAGTCCTTCTGACTGGGTGATTGCCGCCGGTGTCCATGTGCTCCATGAGGGCCAGCAAGTACGCCCGGTGGATCGCTCCAACCGGGTGGTGAATCTGGCGGCCAACAAGGAGTAGTCCCCGATGGGTTTCAATCTTTCCGAATGGGCGTTGCGTAATCGCCAGATCGTGCTGTTCCTGATGTTGCTGCTGGCTGTTGTCGGTACGTTGTCCTACACCAAACTGGGGCAAAGCGAAGACCCGCCGTTCACCTTCAAGGCCATGGTGATCAAGACCAACTGGCCAGGTGCCACGGCTCAGGAAGTCTCGCGCCAGGTCACCGAGCGTATTGAAAAGAAGCTGATGGAAACCGGCGAGTACGAGCGCATTGTCTCGTTCTCGCGTCCGGGCGAATCCCAGGTCACGTTTATCGCCCGGGACTCGATGCACTCGGCGCAGATTCCCGACCTCTGGTACCAGGTACGCAAGAAGATCAGCGATATCCGCCAGACCCTGCCACCGGATATCCAGGGCCCGTTCTTCAACGATGAATTCGGTACCACCTTTGGCAATATCTACGCCCTGACCGGCAAGGGTTTTGACTACGCGGTGCTCAAGGACTACGCCGACCGCGTCCAGATCCAGCTGCAACGGGTACCGGATGTGGGCAAGGTCGAGCTGTTGGGGTTGCAGGACGAGAAGATTTGGATCGAGTTGTCCAACCTCAAGCTCGCCACCCTTGGCCTGCCCCTGGCGGCCGTGCAACAGGCATTGCAGGAGCAGAACGCGGTGTCTACCGCCGGCTTCTTTGAAACCCCGAGCGAGCGCGTGCAACTGCGGGTGTCGGGTAACTTCAAGACGGTGGAGGAGATCCGCAATTTCCCGATCCGTGTGGGCGACCGCACGTTCCGCATCGGCGATGTGGCCGAGGTTCACCGTGGCTTCAACGACCCTCCTGCGCCACGTATGCGCTACATGGGGGATGACGCAATCGGCCTGGCCGTGGCCATGCGCGATGGCGGTGACATCCTGGTATTGGGCAAGGCTCTTGAGGGCGAGTTCGCACGCCTGCAGAAGAACCTTCCCGCAGGCATGGAGCTGCGCAAGGTGTCGGATCAGCCGGCGGCGGTGAAGACCAGCGTGGGTGAGTTCGTCCAGGTGTTGGCCGAGGCGTTGGCGATTGTATTGTTGGTGAGTTTTTTCTCCCTCGGCGTGCGCACCGGTATGGTGGTGGCCCTGGCGATTCCGCTGGTGCTGGCCATGACCTTTGCCAGCATGTATTACCTGGGCATCGGCTTGCACAAGATCTCTCTGGGCGCTTTGGTCCTGGCCCTGGGCTTGTTGGTGGACGACGCAATCATCGCTGTGGAAATGATGGCGATCAAAATGGAGCAGGGCTACGACCGTCTCAAGGCCGCCAGTTTCGCCTGGACCAGTACGGCGTTTCCGATGCTCACCGGTACGCTGATCACGGCTGCCGGCTTTCTGCCGATTGCCACCGCGCAATCGGGTACGGGCGAATACACCCGTTCGATCTTCCAGGTGGTGACCATCGCGCTGTTGGCCTCGTGGATCGCTGCCGTGGTGTTTGTGCCGTATCTGGGGGAAAAGCTCCTGCCGGACCTGGCGAAGATTCACGCAGCCAAGCACGGTACTGATGGACCGGATCCCTACGGCACGCCGTTCTACCAGCGCGTACGGCGTTGGGTGGAATGGTGCGTGCGCCGCCGCAAGACGGTAATCGTGCTGACTGTGCTGCTGTTTATCGGCTCGGTGGCGCTGTTCCGTCTTGTCCCGCAACAGTTCTTCCCGGCGTCCGGGCGTCTGGAACTGATGGTCGACCTGAAACTGGCCGAAGGCGCTTCCCTGAGCAACACTGCCGATCAGGTCAAGCGTCTTGAGGGCTTGCTTAAGGAGCATGCAGGGATCGACAACTATGTGGCTTATGTCGGCACCGGTTCGCCCCGTTTCTACTTGCCGCTGGACCAGCAATTGCCGGCGGCCAGCTTTGCCCAGTTCGTGGTGTTGGCCAAGACCATCGAGGAGCGCGAAAGCCTGCGCACTTGGTTGATCGAGACCCTCAACGAGCAATTCCCCGACCTGCGCTCGCGGGTCACGCGCTTGGAGAACGGCCCACCGGTGGGTTATCCGGTGCAGTTTCGCGTGACCGGCGAGCACATCGAAGAGGTCCGGGCCCTGGCGCGCAAGGTCGCGGCCAAGGTGCGTGAGAATACCCACGTGGTCAACGTGCACCTGGATTGGGAAGAGCCGAGCAAGATCGTCTACCTCAATGTCGACCAGGATCGCGCCCGCGCCTTGGGCGTGAGCACTGCCAACCTGTCGAAATTCCTCCAGAGTTCCCTGACCGGCTCCAGCGTCAGTCAATACCGTGAGGACAACGAGTTGATCGAGATCCTGCTGCGCGGCACCGTGCATGAACGCACCGAACTGTCGTTGCTGCCGAGCCTGGCGGTGCCCACCGACAACGGCGCCAGCGTCGCGCTGTCGCAGATTGCCACCCTGGAGTATGGCTTCGAAGAAGGCATCATCTGGCACCGCAATCGCTTGCCAACTGTGACGGTCCGCGCGGATATCTACGGCAAGGAGCAACCGGCAACCCTGGTCCAGCAGATTTTGCCCACCCTGGCCGAGGTGCGCGCAGAACTGCCGGACGGTTATCTGCTGGACGTAGGGGGGACCGTTGAGGATTCCGCCCGTGGGCAGAACTCGGTGAAGGCTGGCGTGCCGCTGTTCATCGTGGTGGTGCTGACCTTGCTGATGCTGCAACTACGCAGTTTCTCGCGCACGGCCATGGTGTTCCTCACCGCGCCGCTGGGGCTGATCGGTGTGACGCTGTTCCTGCTGGTGTTCCGCCAGCCGTTCGGCTTTGTGGCCATGTTGGGCACTATCGCGCTGTCGGGGATGATCATGCGTAACTCGGTGATCCTGGTGGATCAGATCGAGCAGGACATCAAGGCCGGCCTGGATCCATGGCAGGCGATTATCGAGGCCACCGTGCGGCGCTTCCGGCCGATTGTGCTGACGGCGCTGGCGGCGGTGCTGGCGATGATCCCGCTGTCGCGCAGTGTGTTTTTCGGGCCGATGGCGGTGGCGATCATGGGGGGCTTGATTGTGGCGACGGCGCTGACCCTGCTGTTTTTGCCAGCGTTGTATGCGGCGTGGTTCCGGGTCAAGCCGAAGTCGGCTTAAGCCTGTGTATAGAGGCTACAAGGTTCAGGAACTGTTTATTGCGCGCCTGCCACTCAGGGAAACCTGGGATGCAGGTGCCTTTTGCGGCGGCGGGTTCGTTGCGCGCATAGGGCTTCATTGAGCCGTGAGGACTTATCTATGTTTTTGCCTATTCCGATATTACTAAGCCCTTGGTCGCTGTTGGGACTCAAGTCGCTGAAGGCTGGGGGTCAAGGTGGTGCTTGCAAACCTCAGCCTTGCCCGGCGAAACCAGAGCCGTGCCAGGCCAAGCCGCAACCGTGCGGTAACACCGTCAAGTTCGAAGGGAAAATAACCTACGGTCACTGAGGGTGACAGGGCCGGAACACCAGACCGGTTTATGCAGGCCTAAGTTACAAAAACGCCCCGAACATTCGGGGCGTTTTGTTTTGTGCGGCTGGCTGAGCGAAGTGCCCTACAGCGCGCCGAAGACTTTCTTGGCCAGGCTAGTGGCGGCGGCTGCCGGGTTCTGGCGAATGCTTTCTTCCTGTTGGGCAATCATCTTGAACAAACCGTCCAGCGCTTGTTCAGTCACGTAGTTTTCGACGCTGTCGCTCTTGCCACCGAGCAAGCCCATCGGGGCCTTTTTGGCGAGCGCGTTGTATTGCTGGGCAACACCGACCTTGTCCGTGGATTGCTTGACGATCGGCAGGAACTTGGCGCGGATCTGCTCGCGGCTGCTTTTGTCCAGATACTGGGTTGCCGAATCCTGGCCGCCGCTGAGGATGCCCTTGGCATCGCTCACGCTCATGTTTTTCACGGCATTCACTAGAATCGGCTGGGCCTGGGTCACGGCGGATTCGGCCGCTTTGTTCATGCTGTCTTCCAGTTGGGTGATTTGATCACCCATGCCAAGCATTTTCAGGGCGCCGGCGGCTTTTTCCAGCTTGCCTGGCAAGCCAATCTTGACCTCGGGGTTGTTGCTGAAACCACCGGGAACCCCCAGTTGTTTGACGGCAATCTGCGCGCCTTGGGTCAGTGCGTCCTTGAGGCCACCTGTGGCATCGCCCTGGGACAGGTCACCCAGGGACAGGGCCATGGCGTTGGCACCGAGCAGCAGGCCGGCGCACAGGGCGCTGAGGCGAAGAGAGTTACGGAGCATGGGCGCTTCCTTTTAATCGACTGGATCAGTGGGCAACGGCGTCAACGCGCAGGCGAAGCGGCTGGGGATCCTGGCCGTTCAACTGCACCGAATGGCGCTCGGTGGTGATAAACATTAGCTTGCCATCCAGCTCGATGCGAGCGCTGACCGAATAGCTGTGGCCAGGCTTGACCTGTGCCGGGTCGTAGCTCAGGTGGAAGGGCAGCGGCACCTGGCCGTTGACCGGGCCTTTCTGCTCGGCCAGGGTCACGGCGGGGGCGTCGGCCAGCGAGACGTCCTGCAGGCTGACGCTCAAGGTAGCGGCAGGCGGCAGGGCGATACGTTGCAGGTAGAACACTTCGCCATAAAGGCTGGCTTTAGGTGCAGGGCTCATCGAGTGGCAGGCTCCCAGCAGGGCGGTCAGGCCCAGGAGAATGATCTTTTTCATGGTGCAGCTCCTTGTCAACGGCGCCAGAAACACCCTGGCGCCCTGGTAAATCTAGCGGGTTTCGTGCGGTTCGGCGTCTGGCGCGGGCGCTTCGTCGTTGCGGTGCAACGCCACCTGGCGGATCGACAGGCGAATCTCCGCAGGCAACACCCGTTTGGCTGCGCCTTCGGCCAACTCGCCGAGCAGGTCGTGGTAACTCAACTTGCCGGCTTCATCGCGGCGCAGCACATCTTGCTCGAGCAGCGTCTGAATAAAATGTCGGAAAAGGCTCTTGTCGAAGAACTCCGGGGCATTCAGGCCATGCAGGATCGACAGGCGCTGGGCCATGACCGTGCACAAGTCTTCCAGCTCTTCGGCGCTGATACTGTTCTGGCCGCTGTTGAGCAGCAGGGAAATGGCCATGTAGAAGCGTTGCAGGGTCTGGGCAATGCTCTTGGACAACAGGGTCAGCAGCACAAAATTGCGCGAGCTGGGCGCCGGGCGCAGGTAGATGTTGTTTTCAAAGCGCAGCAGGCCTTGTTCCACCAGGGCTTCGAGCCACTGGTCGACCACCGCGTCCAACTCGTCCAGGGACCAGCGGATAAACAACTCCGACTGCAGGTACGGGTAGAGCGCGCGGGTGTAGCGCAGGATTTGTTCGCGGCTCATGCGCGAGCTGCTCTGGAAGAAACTGGCCAACAGCGCCGGCAGGGCGAAGATATGCAGCACGTTGTTGCGGTAATAGGTCATCAGGACGGCGTTTTGCTCGTCCAGATACAGGATCTTGCCCAGGGCATCGCTCTGTTCCGACAGCAGGTTCATGTCCTTGACGTGCTTGATCAGCGCCTGGCCGTCGCCCTCGGGCAACGTCGTGTGGGGCGAGTAGGGCACTCGGCGCAGCAGCGCCAGGTACAGGTCCAGCACCCGTGCCATGGCCTGGTCGTCCAGGGCCAGGCGGCTGGTTGAAAGCAGCGCCAGCGCCACCAGGTTCACCGGGTTGATCGCGGCGGCCTCGTTGAGGTGCTGGGCCACGCGCTCGCCGAGGCGGTTGGTGGTTTCATTGAGCCACGCCGGTTTGTAATTCGGCCCCAGGTCCTGGGCGCGCCAGTCCGGTTGCTCCTGGTCGAGGAACTCCGCCAGCTTGATCGGCTCGCCGAAGTTGACCGCTACTTGGCCAAAACGCTGTTTCAAGGCGCCAATGACCTTGAAGATATCGAAGATCGATTCTTTCTTTTTCGTCGCGCCGCGCAGCTCGCCCAGGTAGGTGCGGCCTTCCAGCACCCGTTCGTAGCCGATATACACCGGCACAAACACGATGGGCATGCGTGAGGAACGCAGGAAGCTGCGCAGGGTAATCGCCAGCATCCCGGTCTTGGGTTGCAGCATGCGCCCGGTGCGCGAGCGACCGCCCTCGACGAAGTACTCCACCGGGAAGCCCTTGGTGAACAGGGTGTGCAGGTACTCGTTGAATACCGAGGTGTACAGCGGGTTGCCCTTGAACGTGCGGCGCATGAAAAACGCCCCGCCACGGCGTAGCAGGCTGCCGATCACCGGCATATTGAGGTTGATCCCGGCGGCGATGTGCGGCGGGGTCAGGCCATTCTTGAAGAGCAGGTACGACAGCAGCAGGTAGTCGATATGGCTGCGGTGACAAGGCACGTAGATCACTTCGTAGCCCTGGGCGACCTTTTGCACACCTTCGATGTTGTTGACCTTGATCCCGTCGTAGATCTTGTTCCAGAACCAGCTCAGTACCACTTCCAGGAAGCGGATGGCGGTATAGGTGTAGTCCGAAGCGATCTCGTTGCCATAGCGCAGGGCTTGGGCCTTGGCTTTTTCGGCCGTGATGTTCTCGCGCTCGGCCTCGTCGAGGATCGCCTGGCGTACCAGCGGCATGTTCACCAGGCCTTTGACCAGGTTGCGCCGGTGGGACAGGTCGGGGCCGATCACCGCCGTCTTGAGGTTGCGAAAGTGTACCCGCAGGATCCTTTGGGCCATGCGCACCGTACGTTCGTGACCTTTATTGTGCTCGATCAATTCACGCAGGTTGATTGGCGCAGAGAATTGCACACGGGTCTTGCGCCCCAGGATCAGGATGCTCAACAGCCGGCGCAGGCGCCCGGTGACGGCCCAACTGTCGGCAAACAGCAGTTTCCAGGGGCTCGACTCACTGGCCGGCGATTGGCCCCAGAACACGCTGACCGGGATGATCTGCGCGTTTTCCTCGGCATGTTCGGTCAGGGTATTGACCAGGCGCGTCAGGGTCGGCGGCGCGCCGCGCTTGTCCTGGCGGCCGAGCCAGTCCGGGTCGGGCGTGAGGTAGAAAAACGCCGCCGGTTCCATCAACGGACCGACGGACACCGGCAGCACCGGGCGCGGCAAGCCGGCCTTGGTGCACTCGGCATCCACCACGGCCAGTTCGGTCAGGGAGGGCGATTGCAGGACGTAGAACACCGGCCGGCTGCGGTCCAGGTTAAGGGTGAGGGACGACTGATTGATCGTCTCCGAGCGAACCCAGAGGTACAACAGTCGGCGCAAGGTGCCAAATACCAGACGGCGGAACGGGGAGCGGGTCATAGGCGTGCTGCTTTGAGTGGGAAAAACCGAGCAGGCGCTCGGGCGGGTAGTGTGCCGTATTCGCCGAAAATCGGCAAAAAAGCAGCGAAGTAAAGTTGAGTTGATCGTTTTTGAGCCTGTCTTATACTCGGCAGTTCAATGCGACTGACTCAACAATAAAAACCAGTGGGAGCAAACAGATGACAACGCGCGAAACCGGCAATGTGAAGTGGTTCAACGACGCCAAGGGCTATGGTTTTATCCAGCGGGAAGACGGCAAGGATGTGTTTGTGCACTACCGCGCCATCCGCGGTGAAGGCCACCGCTCCCTGGCCGAGGGCCAGCAGGTGGAATACGCCGTGGTGAGCGGCGAGAAGGGCTTGCAGGCGGAGGATGTGGTGGGTCTTTAAAGCAGATTTCTGCAACGCCGCTGAACCCAAGTGGGAGCGGGTTTGTGTGGGAGCTGGCTTGCCTGCGATAGCATCACCGTGGTCTGGCTGATAGACCGAGGTGCCTGTATCGCAGGCAAGCCAGCTCCCACATAAGCCCGCTCCCACACTGACCGGGCTGGATCAGGCAGTTTTCCAGGTGATCTGTTCTTCACCGTCTTCGCTGATGCGGATCCAGGTATCAGCGCTTTCTTCACCTTCCTCTTCAACCCACGTCCCCGGCGCGCAACGCACTTCGACGTTCAGCGCGGCAAAGGCCGCACGGGCGCAGGCGATGTCGTCTTCCCACGGGGTCTGGTCGCTTTCCAGGTACAGGCTGTTCCACTTGCCCACGGCCTTGGGCAGCCAGGTCACGGGTACGTTGCCGGCCTTGCACTTATAGGTCTGGCCCTTTTGTACCCAGTCGGTACACGGCCCCAGGGCGGCGCCGAGCCAGGCAGCGATGGCCTTGTAGTCGACGTCGGCGTCCTTGAGGTAAATCTCGATATCGGGTTGGCGCATGGATGTTCCTCGTTGCGGGATTCGAAAATCCATTCGCGGATTCAGGGTGGGCGCAAATGCCCGGAAAAGTCGGTTATTGAAGCACGAAATAGTCGTAGCGCATCGACACGGTGACCAGCAGCGGTTCGGCCTGTTCGATCACCTGGGCGCGCCGCTCGGCACTGGCACGCCAGCCGTGGGGCGTCATCGCCAGCAGGTTGGCGCGGTCCTTGGGCTCGGCCAGGCTGAGCTGGAACTCCAGGACTTCGCTGTGCTGCAGGCTCATGCCGTCCGGCACCAGGGCCAGGTGCTTGTCGTCGGTGTACTCACGCACTTCGTCGTACAAGCGCTCGCGCAGCTCCATCAGGTGGCCGCGGGTCGGGCCGACCTTCATCAGGCCGCCGCCAGGGCTGAGCAGGCGTTTGGCTTCCTGCCAGTCCAGCGGGCTGAACACGCTGGCGAGGAACTGGCAACTGCCGTCGGCCAGCGGCACACGGGCCATGCTGGCGATCAACCAGGTCAGGGTCGGGTTGCGCTTGCACGCGCGCTTGACCGCTTCCTTGGAGATATCCAGGGCATAGCCATCGGCGCGCAGCAGGGTGTCGGCGATTTGTGCGGTGTAATAACCTTCGCCGCAGCCGATATCCAGCCAGCGCTGGGGTTTGCGTTCCGCTGCCAGTGCCGCCAGGCGCCTGGCCACCGGCGCGTAGTGCCCGGCATTGAGGAAGTCGCGGCGCGCCTCCACCATCGCCAGGTTATCGCCCGGGTCGCGGCTGTTCTTGTGCTGCACTGGCAATAGGTTCAGGTAACCCTGGCGGGCTCGGTCGAAACGGTGTCCGGCCGGGCACACCACGCCATTGTCCACCTCATTGAGTGGCGCACTGCAAATGGGGCAAGCAAGCATCAGGCGAGCAACTTGATCAGGGTCTGGTAGTAGATTTCGGTCAGTACATCGAGGTCGCTGGCCAGGATGCGCTCGTTGACCTGATGGATCGTCGCGTTGACCGGGCCCAGTTCTACCACTTGGGTGCCGAGAGTCGCGATAAAGCGCCCGTCGGACGTGCCGCCGCTGGTGGATGCCCGGGTCTCGCGCCCGGTGACGGCCTTGATGCTGGCCGACACCGCATCGAGCAGGGCTCCCGGCTCGGTGAGGAACGGCAGGCCCGACAGCGCCCACTCCACGTGCCAGTCCAGGCCATGTTTGTCGAGAATCGCCGCGACCCGCTGCTGCAGGCCTTCGACGGTGGATTCGGTGGAGAACCGGAAGTTGAACACCGCCGTCAGGTCGCCGGGGATCACGTTGGTGGCGCCGGTGCCGGAATTGAGGTTGGAAATCTGGAAGCTGGTCGGCGGGAAGAAAGTGTTGCCATCATCCCAATGCTCGGCGGCCAGTTCCGCCAGCGCCGGGGCGGCCAGGTGGATCGGGTTCTTCGCCAGGTGCGGGTAGGCCACGTGGCCTTGCACGCCGCGCACGGTCAAGGTCGCGCCGAGGGAGCCACGACGGCCGTTCTTGACCACGTCGCCCACCAGGGTGGTGCTCGACGGCTCGCCAACGATGCACCAGTCCAGGCGCTCCTTGCGTGCCGCCAGGCGCTCGATCACTGCCTTGGTGCCGTGGTGTGCCGGGCCTTCTTCGTCGCTGGTGATCAGGAAGGCTACCGAACCCTTGTGGTCCGGGTAGTCCTGCACAAAGCGTTCGGACGCCACCAGCATTGCGGCCAGGCTGCCTTTCATGTCGGCCGCGCCACGCCCGCACAACATGCCGTGTTCGTCGATCAGCGCGTCGAACGGATCATTCTGCCAGGCCTGCACCGGGCCGGTCGGGACCACGTCGGTGTGGCCGGCGAAGCACAGCACCGGGCCTTCATGCTTGCCGTGGGTGGCCCAGAAGTTATCCACATCTTCGATGCGCATCGGCTCAAGCGCAAAGCCGGCGTCGCCCAGGCGCTGCATCATCAGCTTCTGGCAGTCGGCGTCGATCGGCGTCACCGACGGGCGGCGGATCAAGTCGATAGCGAGTTGGAGGGTCGGCGAAAGGTCGGCGTGGGCCGTCATGGGAAAACTCCGAAGGTGTGTCAGGGCGCAAGACGAGAGTGAAATAGATCCAATGTGGGAGCGGGCTTGCCCGCGATAGCATCACTGCGGTGCAACTGATGCACCGCGGCGCCTGCATCGCGGGCAAGCCCGCTCCCACAAGGGGGGATCAGTGGCTGCCTGAACCCATAAAGGGCCGTTATCTTATAGCAAAACGGCGGCCAGAGGCCGCCGTTTAGTGGATTGCGCAAGTTTTTACGCCGCCGTGGCGGGCTCCTCCGCCGTTGCCGGTTTAGGCAGCGAGGAGAGGAACGCCATGATCAACGCCGCCACATAGGGCAGCGATTGCACCAGCAGCATCACCACCCAGAAGCGCATGTCATTGCTCGGCAAGCCTTGCACCAGGTAAATCCCCAGCGCTGCGCCCCACAACAGCAACATGATGAACATCTCTTCCCGGGCTTCGGAAATCGCTACCCAGAAGCCGTGGTTATCCGCGTTTTTCGGTGTACGAAAGAACGGAATACTGGTGGTGAAGAAACCATACAGCACCGCCTTGGCGATGGTATGTGACAACGCCAACCCGGCCAGGGCCGCGCAGAACGCATCCTTGAGGTTCACGCCAACGGCGCGGCGGTAGAGGAAGATGATCTTGCCGACCTTGAACACGAACAACGCCAACGGCGGGATTGCGAAGATCAGCAACGGCGGGTCGACCCGGGTCGGCACAATGATCATCGCCGCCGACCACAACAAGGCACCGACGGTGAAGAAGATATTCATGCCGTCCGCCACCCACGGCAGCCAGCCCGCGAGGAAGTGATAGCGCTGGCCACGGGTCAGTTCGGTGTCCTTGCCACGCAACAGGCTGGCGGTGTGGCGCTTGATGATCTGGATCGCGCCGTAGGCCCAGCGGAAGCGCTGTTTCTTGAAGTCGATAAAGGTATCGGGCATCAGGCCCTTGCCGTAGCTGGTGTGGTAGTAGGCAGCTGACAGACCTTTCTCGAATACCCGTAGGCCCAGTTCGGCGTCCTCACAGATGCACCAGTCGGCCCAGCCCAGTTCTTCGAGGACCGAGCGGCGGGTCATGGTCATGGTACCGTGCTGGATGATGGCGTCGCGGTCGTTGCGCGTGACCATGCCGATATGGAAGAAGCCTTTGTATTCGGCGTAGCAGAGCTTCTTGAAGGTGCTTTCGTTCTGGTCGCGGTAATCCTGGGGCGATTGCACCACGGCGATTTTCGGGTCGGCGAAGTGCGGCACCATGTGTTTGAGCCAGTTGGGCGACACGCAGTAGTCCGAGTCGATCACCGCGATCACTTCGGCGTCCTTGGCGGTGTGCGGGATCAGGTAGTTCAGCGCGCCGCCCTTGAAACCGGCCAGGGGCGCGACGTGGAAGAACTTGAAGCGCGGGCCCAGCGTCTCACAGTAGTCGCGCACTGGCTCCCACACGGCTGGGTCCTTGGTGTTGTTGTCGATGATCAGGACTTCGTAGTCCGGATAGTCGAGGGCGGCCAGGGCGTCGAGGGTCTGTTTGACCATCTCTGGCGGCTCGTTGTAGCACGGCACATGGATCGACACTTTGGGGCGGTAGTCCGAATCCCCTTCAACCGGCAGGAATTCACGCCGGCGTTTGTGGGTCCAGACCGCTTCCGCCAGCTCATGGGCCTCGGTCAGCAGCACGATAAACACCCCGAGCGCGCCGAGGGCCAGCAAGAAGCCCACCGTCAGGCTGAACCACGTGCTGTATTGCTGGCTGTAGTCGTAGCCGATCCATACCAGCACCGACCCGCACAGGAACGCGATAAAGGTCAGGAAGGTACGCCCACGCTGGCGCAGGGCCGAGCCGTCGATCATCAGCAGGGTCAGCGACAGCAGGGCCAGCACCACCGAGCCGATGGCCAGCACCCGCCATTGCGGGATCGCCACTACCGGGCCTTCAAAATTGAATTTCTGCTGGCGCGCAGCGTTGAATACCCCCCAATAGGCGCCGACCGAGCCTTCGTCACTGGCTTTCCAGGGTTGGTCGAAGGCTTCGATCACGAAGTAGTTGTAGCCCTGGCGGTTCAGCTTGTTGACCAGGGTACGCAGGTAAATGGCCTGGTCGGCAGGGGACGCGTCCGCGCCACCGCGCATGCGGCCATTACTCGGCCAGCCGACTTCCGAGAGCAGCAGCGGCTTTTTCGGGAAGGTCTTCTTCAGATCCCTGGCGCGGTCGAGGACGAATTGCCCGGCCTGGGCCATGGGAATATGTTCCCAGTACGGCAGGACGTGCGCGGCGATCAGGTCGACATGCTTGCCCAGTTGCGGGTTGTGTTCCCAGATATGCCACTGCTCGGAGGTGGTCACTGGCACTTTGACCGCAGCGCGCACCCGGTCCAGCAGGACAATCAGCTCGTCGGCGGTGATTTCCTTGCGGAAGATCGCCTCGTTGCCGACCACCACACGCACCACACTGCGCGAGCTGTTGGCGATCTCGATGGCGCGCTGGATCTCGCGCTCGTTGCGCTCAAGGTCCGGGCTGATCCAGATCCCTAGGGTCACGCGCAGGCCGAACTCTTCTGCCAGCTTGGGGATGTTCCCCAGCGGGCCGTCGACCGAATAGGTACGGATGTTGTCCGTCAGCTTGCTCATGATCGCAAGGTCCTGACGCATCTGTTCGTCGGTCGGGTACTGGTCTTTCTGCGGGTACTGGCCTTGCTGGAACGGCGAGTACGAAAACCCGGAGATCTGCTGTGGCCAGTTGGGAGTAGTGACCGGGCGGTTGATCAGCGCCCAGAAACCGGTGAACAGCGCGGCAATTGCCAGCACTACTACCAGGTTGAGTCCAAATTTACGCGATGACATAGCTGTTTCGGGTTCCAAAGAGTGCGGAACGAAAAGAGGTGTTGGCCTACGCCGAACGGCGCGCATCCTACACTGGCCCTTCCATGAGCGTACAGCAAGCTGGGAAAAACCGGAGTTTAGTCAGCGAAAGCTCTGCTTAGTTCTTTACTTGTAGCTGGAAGCTTCGAACTTGTCGCTGCGTAGTCCATAATGCGCGCCGGTTTTTGGGGTAATGGTCATGAGCACAGAAGATCCACGGTTTGCCGGTGTCGCCCGTTTGTATGGCATTGAAGGCCTGGCACGCTTGAAAGCGGCCCATGTGGCCATCGTCGGCGTGGGCGGTGTCGGTTCGTGGGCGGCGGAAGCCATGGCCCGCTGCGGGGTGGGCGAGATTTCGCTGTTTGACCTGGACGACGTGTGCGTCAGCAACAGCAACCGTCAGTTACACGCCCTGGACAGCACGGTAGGCAAACCCAAGGTCGAAGTGATGGCCGAGCGCCTGCGCGCGATCAACCCCGATTGCACCGTGCATGCGGTGGCGGACTTCGTGACCCGCGACACCATGGCCGAGTACATCACGCCGACGATCGACTGCGTGATCGACTGCATCGATGCGGTCAACGCCAAGGCGGCGCTGATCGCCTGGTGCAAGCGGCGCAAGATCCAGATCATCACTACCGGCGGCGCCGGCGGGCAGATTGACCCGACGCTGATCCAGGTGTGCGACCTGAACCGCACCTTCAACGATCCGCTGGCCTCGAAAGTGCGCTCCACCTTGCGTCGCGACTACGGGTTCTCACGCACCGTGACTCGGCACTACAGCGTGCCTTGCGTGTTCTCCACCGAACAGCTGCGTTATCCCAAGCCCGATGGCAGCATCTGTTTGCAGAAGAGTTTTGTGGGGGATGGCGTAAAGCTGGACTGCGCGGGTGGGTTTGGCGCGGTGATGATGGTGACGGCGACGTTTGGCATGGTGGCGGCGACCAAGGCGGTGGACAAGATCGTGGCCGGGGTGCGCAGGCCGTCCGAGCGGGTCAAGCCCACCTGAGTCTCTCTGCGGGACATACATCAAAATGTGGGAGCGGGCTTGCCCGCGATAGCGGTGGGTCAGTCAAGTATCGATCAACTGACCCACCGCTATCGCGGGCAAGCCCGCTCCTACAGTTAGTTTTGTGTATGGCTCAAGTCGCGCATGCGCTGCAGGACTGCGTTCAGGCCATTGCTGCGCGACGGTGACAACTGGCGAGAAAGCCCTAACTGGCTGAACCAGTCAGGCAGGTCGACCGCCTGTAACGCGTGCGCCGATAGGCCATTGACCCGCGCCAGCAACAACGCCACCAACCCGCGAATCAAGCGCGCGTCGCTGCTGGCGGCAAACTGCCAGTGGCCCTCGTGCAAGCGCCCCACCAGCCACACCAGGCTTTCACAGCCCTGTACCAGGTTGGCGTCGATCTTGTCCTCAGGCACCAATGCCGGCAGCCGCTCGCCCCATTGCATCAGCAGGCGGGCGCGTTGCTCCCAACTGCCGACGGCCTGAAAGGCTTGCAGCGCGGTCAGTGCATCCGCCGGCAAGCTCATCGCAACATATCCAGGGCCTGGTCCAGCGCTTCAAAAAAGCGCTCCAGGTCATCGGAGTCGTTGTACAGGGCCAGGGAAACCCGGATCGCGCCGGATAAATGCAAGCGCTTGAGCAAGGGCATTGCGCAGTGATGGCCGGCGCGTACCGCGATGCCTTGCTCGGTCAGCAGGTGGGCGAGGTCGGCGTTGTGCACGCCGTCCACTACGAAGCTGGCCAGGGCCACCTGTGGCGAGCCCAACAGGCGCACGCCATTGCGTGCCCGCAAGCCGCGCAATAGATAGTCATGCAGCGCCGCTTCATGGGCGAGCACCGCCGGTTGATCCAGGGAACTGAGGTAATCGAGGGTCGCCCCCAGGCCAATCACCCCGGCAATCGGCGGGGTGCCCGCTTCGAAACCCAGGGGCGCCGGGCGAAAGCTGGCGCTGTGGTAGTCCGCCTGTTGCACCATCTCGCCGCCAAACTGCCAGTGGCGCAGCAGATGCAGGCCTTCGGTGCGGCCGTAAAGCACGCCGACGCCGTCCGGGCCGTAGAGCTTGTGGCTGGAAAATACGTAGAAGTCGCAGCCCAGGGCCTGCACGTCATGGCACCCGTGGACGATGCCCTGTGCGCCATCCACCACGGTCAAGGCGTCGTGGGCCTTGGCCAGTGCCAGCAACTGCGGCAAAGGCTGCCAGGCGCCCAGCACGTTGGACAATTGGCTCACCGCCAGCAACCGGGTGCGTGGCCCGATCATCGCGGCGGCGGCTTGCAGGTCGATCAAGCCCTCGTCGTCGAGGGGCAACACCACAAGCGTGAGCTCGCGGCGTTTGGCCAACTGCTGCCAGGGCAACAGGTTGGCGTGATGTTCCAGGGCGCTGATGACAATCTCATCGCCCGGGTTGAAAAGGTGCTCAAGGCCATAGGCCAGGAGGTTCAGCGCTGAAGTTGCGCCGTGGGTGAAGATGATCTGCCCGCTATCACCTGCGTTGAGCCATTGCGCCACTTTGCTGCGACTGTCCTCGAACGCCTGGGTCGCATGGGCGCCCGGCAAATGCTGGGCACGGTGCACATTGGCTGCGCCATTGGCGTAGTAATGGCTGAGGGCGTCCAACAGGGCTTGAGGTTTTTGCGTGGTAGCGGCGTTGTCCAGATAGGTCTGGTCTTGCCGTTGCAAGGTAGCGATGGCCGGGAAATCGGCGCGCCAGGGCGAAGGCACAAGCATGGGGTTCAAGACTCATATGAACCGGCCGCGCTGAACAGCGCGGCCGGTTCCGGTGGCATCGAGTCGCTGCTTAGTTGTGAGCGTGCAGCGCTGCGTTCAGTTCGATGGCCGACTTGTGGGTTTTGCACTCCACGGCACCGGTCTCGGAGTTGCGGCGGAACAGCAGGTCCGGCTGGCCAGCCAGTTCACGGGCCTTGACCACCTTGACCAGTTGGTTCTGCTCATCGAGCAGTGCCACTTTGGTGCCAGCGGTCACGTACAGGCCCGATTCCACGGTGTTGCGATCACCCAGCGGGATGCCGATACCGGCGTTGGCGCCGATCAGGCAGCCTTCGCCCACCTTGATCACGATGTTGCCGCCGCCCGACAGGGTGCCCATGGTGGAGCAACCGCCGCCCAGGTCCGAACCCTTGCCGACGAAGACGCCCGCCGATACACGGCCTTCGATCATGCCCGGGCCTTCGGTGCCCGCGTTGAAGTTGATGAAACCTTCGTGCATCACGGTGGTGCCTTCGCCTACATAGGCACCCAGGCGCAGGCGCGCTGCATCGGCGATACGCACGCCGGCCGGCACCACGTAGTCGGTCATTTTCGGGAACTTGTCCACCGAGAACACTTCCAGCAGCTCGCCACGCAGGCGCGCTTCCAACTGGCGCTCGGCCAGCTCGCCGATGTCGATCGCACCCTGGCTGGTCCAGGCCACGTTCGGCAGTTGCGGGAACACACCGGCCAGGCTCAGGCCATGGGGCTTGACCAGGCGGTGGGACAGCAGATGCAGCTTGAGGTAGGCCTCTGGAGTGGAGGTCAACGCTGCGTCTTCGGCCAGCAGTGTGGCGACCAGCGGCTTGTGGCTTTCGGCCAGGCGGGTCAGCAGGGCGGCTTGGGTGGCATCTACATTTTTCAGTGCATCAACCAGCTGCGAGGCTTGGGCAATGGTGAACGTGATGGCCTGGTTACCTTCGGTGTAGCCGAGGATGGGCGCGATGGCGGCAACGATCTCTGCCGAAGGGTTGAGCAATGGCTGCGCGTAAAACACTTCCAGCCAAGCACCTTGGCGGTTCTGGGTGCCGACGCCGAAGCCCAGGCTGAACAGGGAATTGGACATGCTGTTACCTCTACAAAAATGAAGTGGCTGGCCTACTTGAGGGCCGCCGAATAACTATCTGGCTTGAAGCCAATCAGGGTTCTGTCACCGAGATCAAGCACCGGGCGCTTGATCATCGAGGGTTGTGCGAGCATCAGTTCAATCGCTTTCGCCTGGTCGAGATCGGCTTTCTTTTCGTCTTCGAGTTTGCGAAAGGTCGTGCCTGCACGGTTCAAAACCACTTGCCAACCGTGCTCGTTGCACCATTGGGTCAAGTGTTCGCGGTCGATACCGGCCGTCTTGTAGTCATGAAACTCATAGCTGATGGCATTTTCATCGAGCCAGGTACGAGCCTTTTTCATGGTGTCGCAGGCTTTGATGCCGAAAAGGTGCAATGTTTTGCTTGAATCGGTCAAGGAACTGCCCCCTTTGGGCTGATGGAAACGTAGGATCGCGGATTATGCCATGACCGAAGGGATTCGGTGCCGCTCGTCACTCTTTACGTGATCGGGTGCGACTTATGTGCAAAAGCCAGACGGCAGCATAGGTGGCTAATATGGCACTTCAAAGGCGCGCTGCTGCCTGATATGTGTCGTAGTACGTCGATTGTCCGGGAACCCCGCTTTATGCAAACCGCCTACACCGTTCTTATCCTGCTGATGCTGGTCAGCGTTTCGCGTCTGGTCGGGCGTGTCATTCCCTTGCCGTTGCCTTTGGTGCAGATTGCTGCCGGCGCCTTGCTGGCGTGGCCGACCCTGGGGTTGCATGTGGCCCTGGACCCGGAGTTGTTTCTATTCCTGTTCCTGCCGCCGCTGCTGTTCTCCGATGGCTGGCGCATGCCCAAGCGCGAACTGTGGCGCCTGCGCGGGCCGATCCTGACGTTGGCGGTGGGGCTGGTGCTGTTTACCGTGGTGGGCGCTGGTTACTTTATCCATTGGTTGCTGCCGAGCATTCCCCTGCCTGTGGCCTTCGCCCTGGCGGCCGTTTTATCGCCGACGGATGCGGTGGCGGTGTCGGCGATTTCCCAGAACCGCTTGCCCACGCCCCTGATGCATATGCTCCAGGGCGAGGCCTTGATGAACGATGCGTCGGGCCTGGTGACGTTCAAGTTCGCCCTCGTGGCGGCGTTGACCGGGGTGTTTTCCCTGGCCGATGCCAGCCTGACGTTTGTGCTGGTGGCGCTCGGTGGCCTGGCCATCGGTGTGGCGTTGAGCTGGCTGGTGGGGCGCCTGCGGGCCTGGATGATTGCCCGGGGCTGGGATGACCCGGCCACCCATGTGGTGTTTATGTTGCTGCTGCCGTTTGCTGCCTACGTGCTGGCCGAACGGCTGGGGGCGTCGGGAATTTTGTCGGCGGTAGCGGCGGGCATGATGCAAAGCTGGCTGGACCTGCTGCCGCGCCAGACCAGTACGCGCTTGCTCAATCGCAGTGTCTGGTCGCTGCTGGAGTTTGCCTTCAACGGTTTGATCTTCCTGCTGCTGGGTCTGCAATTGCCGGACATCATCAAGGCGGTGACCAGTCACGAAGCCACGCTGTGGCCGACCTTGTTTTATCGCGTCCTGGACGTGATCGCGATCTTCCTGGTGTTGCTGGTGCTGCGGTTTATCTGGGTACAGAGTATTTGGCGCCTGTCTGGTCTGCTGCGGCGCCTGCGCGGTAAAAGCGAGCTGACACTGGTGCCAACCGCCCGTTCCTGCTGGTTGTTGACCGTCGGCGGTGTACGCGGGGCTGTGACCTTGGCCGGCGTGATGTCAGTACCGTTGCTGATGGCGCCCGGCCAGGCGTTTCCGGAGCGTGATCTGCTGATCTTTATCGCCGCCGGGGTGATTCTGCTGTCATTGGTGGCCGCCTGCATTGCCTTGCCGCTGTTGCTACGGGGGATTGAGAAAAGCCCGGATGACAAGCGTCACGGTGAGGTGCGCGATGCCTGGAAGAAAACCGCCGAGGCTGCAATTCATGCCCTGGAGGCGGAGGAGGCCGCCGACGTGGCGCCCCTGGACGCGGCGCAGGCTGCACTGGCGACGGAGCTCAAGGCACGGATCATGTCGGAGTACCGCCATCAACTGGAGGTGTTCAATGACTCGGCTGAAGCCCAGGCATTGGCGCTGCAGATGGATCAGTTGGAGCGCAAGTTGCGGCTAAAGGCCCTGCGCGCGCAGCGCTTGGAGTTGTACAGCCTGAGCCGCCACCACCAGATTGGTGATGATGTGCTGCGCGAGGTGCTGGCGGACCTGGATATGAGTGAGGCGAACCTGGGGCTCAAGAAGTAGCGGGAGCTGCTTTTGGGTAGGCCTTGTTTGCCCAGGCGATGTCCCCATCGCTCAGGGACCAGGTTTCAGATTGGCCCCAGCCTCCATGGGTTAATTTGTAGCTGATTTCATAGTGCATGACCGAGTCACCATCGTAAGGCATGAAGTCGTATTGGCTGGAGCGGGGTAGAGGGAGCACATTACTTTGTACCTGTTCACGGTCCAGCCCGGCGATACGGGTGTAGCCTTCAAACACCTTGTCCATATTCCAGGGAATATGGGCATCGGGGTGTTGATGGGCGTGACGGGCGCCGAGCATATGGCCGAACTCATGCATTACCACGTAGGCGAATCGGGGGGTGCGTATGGTTCCTTGGCAATGACATGGTCGGACTGGCGGGAGGCTTGACGAGTGCTCTTGTCCCCATGGTTGATCTACCCTCTGAGGCGTCGTTCACGTTCTGTGTAATGCGAACGTCACCTTCTTCTCCTGATACGAACTCGAACTTGAGATTGATGTGGGGCAGCCATGCGCTGGCGGCGCTTTTGACGGCCTCTACGTATTCATCGTCCATTTCGTAGTCATACATGGCTATTTTTATCGTGCTGTGTTGGGGCCAGTATGTGGCGGGTTCGCCAATGTTGCGTCGGCTTCTGGAAAGGGGTTGGGCCGAATCGGTAGCATTTCCGACGGATGAGGCAGCAGGCGGGTAGTGGAGCGCGGTTGGCAGGGTGGTGTTTATCATGTGGTCTTTCCTATGACGCATGAGGACGAATGTATGGATTCATTCGTCCAAATCGCTGGAAAGTTTCATTCGAACGGCCTGAACATGTAAGCCCATGCTTACCTGAGGTAAACATGGGGTGAGTATTCAGCGGCGACGTTGAATAAAATCGCGAATACGCTCCGCCGCTTCAACACATTCGGACAACGGTGCAACCAGTGCCAGGCGCACCCGCCCGGCGCCTGGATTGAAACCGTCCACTTCCCGCGACAGATACGAGCCCGGCACCACGGTCACGTGTTCTTCCACGAACAAGTCGCGGCAGAACGCGGCGTCGTCGCCCTCGACGTTCGGCCACAGGTAAAAACCACCGTCAGGGTTCTGTACGTCCAATACCGGCTTGAGAATCGCCAGGACCGCGGCGAATTTTTCCCGGTACAGATCACGGTTGGCCAATACATGAGCCTCATCCTGCCAGGCGGCAATGCTTGCCAGCTGGGTTTGCACCGGCATTGCACAGCCGTGGTAGGTGCGGTACAGCAGGAAGGCCTTGAGGATCTCGGCATCGCCGGCCACAAAACCGGAGCGCAGGCCCGGCAGGTTGGAGCGCTTGGACAGGCTATGGAACACCACGCAGCGCTTGAAGTCCTCGCGACCCAGTTCAACACAGGCGCTGAGCAGGCCAGGCGGAGGGGTTTGTTCGTCGAAGTACAGCTCGCTGTAGCACTCGTCGGCGGCGATCACGAAGTCGTACTGGTCGGCCAGGGCGATCAGTTTTTTCAGGGTCGCGACCGGAATCAGCGCGCCGGTCGGGTTGCCGGGGGAGCACAGGAACAGGATCTGGCAGCGTTGCCAGATATCCGGTGTCACCGCATCGAAATCCGGGTTGAAGCCATTTTCATCCAGGCATGGCAGGTAATGCGGCTTGGCCCCGGCGAGGAATGCTGCGCCTTCGTAGATCTGATAGAACGGGTTCGGGCTGACTACCAGCGCATCGTCGCCACGGTTGACCACGGTCTGGGTGAAGGCGAACAGCGCTTCGCGGGTGCCATTGACCGGCAGGATATTGCGCGCCGGGTCCAGCCAGCCCTTGGGTACGTTGAAGCGTCGTTCACACCAGGCGCCAATGGCCTCGCGCAGGGCGGGAATACCCAGGGTCGTCGGGTAGACGGCCATCTGGTCCAGATTATTGGCCAGGGCCTGGGCGACGAAATCCGGGGACTTGTGCTTGGGCTCGCCGATGGACAGGGCGATCGGGCGCTTGTCCGGGTTTGGCGTGACACTGCCCAGCAGGGCGCGCAATTTCTCGAACGGATAGGGTTGCAGCTGGTTCAGGGCGTTGTTCATAGGGTCCTCTATCGTTGAGCGCGGCCCCTGTAGGCGCTGGCTTGCCTGCGATGTAGGCACCGCGGTGTATCTGGTACACCGAGGCGATGCCATCGCAGGCAAGCCAGCTCCTACAAGGGCGCGCGCCCACAGGGAAAAATTCAACTCAAATGGTCAGTCGGAAACCTTCTGCCCCAGGCTCCTGGTTCACGCTCAATTGCTGCACGATGGCGTCCTGCAAGCGGCGGCACAGTTCCGGGTCGGACAGGGGGTGGTTGTCGGCGTCGGTAATAAAGAATACGTCTTCGACCCGCTCGCCCAGGGTGGCAATCTTGGCGTTCTGCAGCGACAGGTCAAACTCCAGGAAAATCCCACCGATCCGTGCCAGCAGGCCTGGCCGATCCGGCGCGCTGAGTTCCAGCACCGTGACCGGGCGCTGGGCGTCGTTGTGGATGGTCACCTGGGGAGGAAAGGCGAAGTGCTTGAGCTGGCGCGGCACCCGGCGCTGGATGATGGTTGGGTAGTCGTCCGGGTTGCGCAGGGCTTCGGTGAGGCCTTCGCGGATCTTTTTCACGCGCTCGGGGTTATCGCCGATGGACTCGCCTTCGGTGTCGAGCACGATATAGGTATCGAGGGTGAACTGGCTGCTGGAGGTAATGACCCGCGCGTCATGGATGTTCAGGTTGAGCTGGTCCATCGCGGCCACGGTCACGGCGAAGAAGTCATGCTGGTCCGGGGCGTAGATGAAAATCTGCGTCCCGCCTTCGAATTCGCGCTGGGTCGTTTCCTTGATCAGCACCAGCGGGCCACCGTCAGCCGGCTGCTGGAGGATCGCGTCGGTGTGCCAGGCCACGTCGCCTGCGGTGTGGCGCAGGAAATAGTCATCACCCAATTGCGACCACAGTTGCTCCACATCGTCCGGGTCGTTGCCGCCGCGCACCAGGATATCCAGAGCCGCGCTCTGGGTGCGGCGGATCTGCTCTTCGCGGTCCACCGGGTTTTCCAGGCCACGGCGCAACGCGCGCTTGGTCTCGGTATAGAGCTGGCGCAACAGGCTGGCGCGCCACGAATTCCAAAGGGTCGGGTTGGTGGCGTTGATGTCGGAGACGGTCAGCACGTACAGGTAGTCGAGACGGGTTTCGTCGCCGACGATCTGCGCGAAGTCATGGATCACCTGCGGGTCGGACAAGTCCTTGCGCTGGGCAGTGGTGGACATGACCAAGTGGTTCTGCACCAGCCAGACGATCAGGCGGCTGTCCCATTGCGGCAACTGGTGACGCTGGCAGAAGGCTTGCGCATCCACCGCGCCGATCTCCGAATGGTCGCCATGCCGGCCCTTGCCGATATCGTGGTACAGGCCGGCCAGGTAGATCAGCTCGGGCTTGGGCAGTTTGGCCATCAGCTTACTGGCCAGCGGGAATTTCTCTGACACCTGGGTGTACTGCAGCTTACGCAGGTGCTTGATCAGGTTCAGGGTGTGGGCATCGACCGTATAGATGTGGAACAGGTCGTGTTGCATCTGCCCGACGATAAAGCCGAACTCCGGCAGATAGCGCCCGAGGATGCCGTAGCGATTCATGCGCCGCAGGTTGCGGTGGATGCCGATCTTGCACTTGAACAGCTCGATAAACAGGCTGGTATTACGGATGTCGTTGCGGAATTCGTCGTCGATCAGGTGACGGTTTTCCCGCAGCAAGCGGATGGTGTCGGCGCGCACGCCCTTGATTTCCGGTTGCTGGGCCATCAGTACGAAGATTTCCAGCATGGCAAATGGGGTGCGCTTGAACACGTTGTCGTTGCGCGCCTCGATATAGCCATCGTGCAGTTGGAAGCGTGCGTTGATCGGTTGCGGCGGCGCTTCGTCTTCGGGGGCCAGGATCACTTCTTCAAAATGCTGGATGATCAGGTCGCTGAGCTGGGCGATGCTCATGACCACCCGGTAGTACTGCTGCATGAAGCTTTCGATGCTGGTCTTTGCGTCTTCGCCCTCAAACCCCAGCAGGCTGGCGATGGAGCGCTGGTGGTCGAACAGCAGGCGGTCTTCGGAGCGTCCGGCGAGCATGTGCAGGGCGTAGCGCACCTTCCACAAAAACTCCTGGGACGAGGCCAGCAGGGCGTTTTCGCTCTCTACCAAAAAGCCTTCGCCGGCCAGGGCTCGCAGGTTCAGGGTACCGTACTGGCGCCGGGCCACCCACAAAATGGTCTGGATGTCCCGCAGCCCGCCAGGCGAGCCCTTGACGTTGGGTTCCAGGTTGTACTCGGTGTCGTTGTACTTGTGGTGCCGGGCTTTTTGCTCGGCGCGCTTGGCGAGGAAGAACTCCTTGCTCGGCCACATATGCGCGGTGCTGGTGACTTCCAGCATGCGCTGGCGCAGGCGTTCGGGGCCGCAAATGGTGCGGCTTTCCATCAGGTTGGTGACCACGGTGAGGTCGGCGCGGGCCTCTTCGGCGCATTCATCTACCGAGCGCACGCTCTGACCGACTTCCAGGCCGATGTCCCATAGCAGCGTCAGAAAACGCTCGATGGAGTCGCGAAAAATCTCGTGGTCGGCGCTGTCCAGCAGGATCAGCAGATCGATATCGGAGTAGGGGTGCAGTTCGCCCCGGCCATAGCCGCCGACGGCCACCAGGGCGATATCGGCGTCCTCGCTCCAGTCGAACTGTTCCCAGGCCTTTTGCAGGATGTTATCGACGAACCAGGCGCGATCCTCGATCAGCCGGCGGATCTCCCGGCCGCTGCGAAAACGTCCGTCGAGCACCTCGCGGGCCTGGCGGATGGCTTTCTTGAAGGCGGCAATCGGGCTTGCCTTCAGCGCCAGTTCCGCCTGGAACTGGCCACGGTCGAAGAGTTCGGGATCCACCTGGGGCATCGATCGGCTTTCCTTTCTATCTATGTGTAGGTCGCAACGTTGCTATCCGGAAAGCCCGCTGCAAGCATCAGGCCGAAACGCGGGGGATAGTGTCATCGGCACGCAGGGTGAAGATCTCGTAGCCGGTGTCGGTGACCAGCAGGGTGTGCTCCCACTGTGCCGAAAGCTTGCGGTCCTTGGTGATGGCGGTCCAGCCGTCGCCCAGCACCTTGGTGTCGGCCTTGCCCTGGTTGATCATCGGCTCGATGGTAAAGGTCATGCCTGCCTTGAGCTCCATGCCGGTGCCGGCACGGCCGTAGTGCAGGATCTGTGGCTCTTCATGGAACACTTTGCCGATGCCGTGGCCGCAGAATTCGCGGACTACCGAGAACCCGTTCTTTTCAGCGTGCTTCTGGATCACTTCGCCGATATCGCCCAGGCGGCAGCCGGGCTTGACCAGTTCAATGGCCTTGTACATGCATTCCTGGGTGACCTGGGACAGGCGCTCGGCCCAGACCGGGACGTTGCCGACGTGGAACATGCGGCTGGTGTCGCCGTGATAACCGTCCTTGATCACGGTGACGTCGATGTTCAGGGTGTCACCGTCTTTGAGCGGTTTGTCGCCCGGGATACCGTGGCAGACCACGTGGTTGATCGAGGTGCAGATCGACTTGGGGAAGCCTTTGTAGTTCAGCGGCGCAGGGATGGCTTTCTGCACGTCGACGATATAGTCATGGCAGATGCGGTCCAGGGCTTCAGTGGTAACGCCGGGCTTGACGTGTTCGGCAATCATTTCCAGCACGTCGGCAGCCAGTTTGCCGGCAACGCGCATGCCTGCGATATCTTCGGCGGTTTTCAGGGTAACGGTCATACAGGCTCTCTCTAGCGCGACGCGCTGAAATCAATACGGTTTACGGGTGTGCGACAAAAAGGTGCAGCGTTCGCACAAGCCCAAAAAACGCGATTCTAACAGACGCAAGGTACAAACCATGAGTCTCTGGCTATCGCTTCTCTCTATAAGGTGTGGGTATTTTCACCCGATTCAATGGCTTGGGTGGCCGTGGCGGCAAGCAAATGCGATTGCGGGTTTCGTTTTTGTCGTTGCTGTGGTATAAAATGCGCCGCTTTCCGGGGATACCCCGCAAAGCTTAAATCCACACACGTGTCGACACGATGACCTGGGTGCCGGAGGCCTTGAAGCCGCTGGTTGGTCATTGGGATACGTGGAGGCCAAACCCGACTTATTAAGGAACTATCATGTCCCAAGTCAACATGCGCGATATGCTGAAGGCCGGTGTGCACTTCGGTCACCAGACCCGTTACTGGAACCCGAAAATGGGTAAATACATTTTCGGCGCGCGTAACAAGATCCACATTATCAACCTTGAAAAAACCCTGCCAATGTTCAACGAAGCTCTGACTTTCGTAGAGCGCCTGGCCCAGGGCAAAAACAAGATTCTGTTCGTCGGCACCAAGCGTTCCGCTGGCAAGATCGTTGCTGAAGAAGCAGCACGTTGCGGTTCGCCGTACGTCGATCACCGCTGGTTGGGCGGCATGCTGACCAACTTCAAAACCATCCGTGCTTCCATCAAGCGTCTGCGTGACCTTGAAGTGCAAGCCGAAGACGGTACTTTCGCCAAGCTGACCAAGAAAGAAGCGCTGATGCGCTCCCGTGACCTGGAAAAGCTCGATCGTTCCCTGGGTGGTATCAAGGACATGGGCGGTCTGCCTGACGCACTGTTCGTTATCGACGTTGATCACGAGCGCATCGCGATCACCGAAGCCAACAAGCTGGGCATCCCGGTTATCGGCGTAGTCGATACCAACAGCAGCCCGGAAGGCGTTGACTACATCATCCCAGGCAACGATGACGCAATCCGCGCTATCCAGCTGTACATGGGTTCGATGGCTGACGCTGTAATCCGTGGCCGCAACAATGTTGGCGGCGGCACCGTAGAGTTCGCTGCTGAAGAAGCACCGGTCGCTGCAGCTGAGTAATTGACGCCCTGGCGTTGACTCAGTAAGCAAAAAGGGGGCTTGGCCCCCTTTTTGCCACCTCGAAAACCATTTGTGAGCGGCACAGCTACAGCATCTGTAACGTGCAGCGGTTAACAAGGGTGGTTCGGGAAGAATTGAACGCCCGTACAAGTCGGGTGGAATGGTTGAAAACCTATCCAAGAGGAATTTGAAAATGGCAGCAATTACTGCAGCGTTGGTTAAAGAACTGCGTGAGCGTACTGGCGAAGGCATGATGGATTGCAAGAAAGCCCTGGAAAAGGCTGACGGCGACATCGAAAAAGCCATTGATGACATGCGTGCTTCGGGCGCGATCAAGGCTGCCAAGAAAGCAGGCAACGTAGCTGCTGAAGGCGCTATCGCTTTGAAAGAAGACGGCAAATCCGCCGTTCTGCTGGAAGTGAACTCGCAGACCGACTTCCTGGCTCTGCAGGACGACTTCAAGGCATTTGTTGCTGCTAGCGTTGAAAAAGCGTTCGCCGACAAACTGACTGACGCCGCTCCGCTGATCGCCGCTCAAGAAGCTGATCGCCTGGTACTGGTCGGCAAGGTTGGCGAAAACGTCAACATTCGTCGTCTGGTGCGTGTTGAAGGTGACGTTGTTGGTGGTTACCTGCACGGCAACAAGATCGGTGTTGCAGTTGTCCTCAAGGGCGGCAACGTTGAGCTGGCCAAAGACATCGCTATGCACGTAGCGGCCAGCAACCCTGAGTTCCTGCTGCCTTCGGAAGTTTCTGCCGAAGCGATCGAGCGCGAAAAAGCTGTGTTCCTGCAGCTGAACGAAGAAAAAATCAAAGGCAAGCCAGAAAACATTGTTGAGAACATGGTCAAAGGCCGTATCAGCAAGTTCCTGGCCGAAGCTAGCTTGGTTGAGCAGGCGTTCGTCAAGAACCCTGAAATCAAGGTTGGCGAGCTGGCCAAGAAAGCCGGTGCTGAAATCGTTTCCTTCACCTACTTCAAAGTAGGCGACGGTATCGAGAAGCCGGTCGACAACTTCGCTGAAGAAGTTGCTGCCCAGCTGGCTGCCGCCAAGCAATAAGACAGTTTTCAACTGTCGCCCAAGAGAGGCTGCCCGCTCACGCGCGCAGCCTCTTTTCAAATGGGATGCTCAATTTTATTTGGCTTCCCTTTGGAACTGGCTTACAAAGCCGTGTTCCGATGGCGCTGTGACAGCGTCCAGCTAGAGTGAACGCAAGCCGTAAACGGCTCGCCAAGAATTTTTTAAAAAAACGCCGCAGGAGAGATTCGCAATGGCTCAGCAGGGCAGTGGTTATCAGGCTCGCTATAAACGCATTCTACTCAAGCTTAGCGGCGAGGCCCTGATGGGCTCGGAAGAGTTCGGGATCGATCCCAAGGTGCTTGACCGCATGGCGCTGGAAGTCGGCCAATTGGTCGGCATTGGCGTCCAGGTTGGCCTGGTGATTGGTGGTGGCAACCTGTTCCGTGGCGCAGCGCTCAGTGCTGCTGGCATGGATCGGGTCACTGGCGACCACATGGGCATGCTGGCCACTGTGATGAACGCCCTGGCCATGCGTGATGCCCTGGAGCGTGCCAATATCTCGGCCATTGTGATGTCGGCCATCTCGATGGTTGGTGTGACCGATCATTACGATCGTCGCAAAGCCATGCGCCACCTGAACGCCAAAGAAGTGGTGATCTTCGCTGCCGGTACCGGCAACCCGTTCTTCACCACCGACTCGGCTGCCTGCCTGCGCGCCATCGAAATCGATGCTGACGTGGTGCTCAAGGCCACCAAGGTTGATGGTGTCTACACTGCCGATCCATTCAAAGACCCGCATGCCGAGAAGTTCGATCATCTGACTTATGATGAAGTGCTGGATCGCAAGCTGGGCGTTATGGACCTGACGGCAATTTGCCTGTGCCGCGACCACAAGATGCCGCTGCGCGTATTTAACATGAACAAGCCCGGCGCCCTGCTGAATATCGTACACGGCGGCGCAGAAGGGACTCTGATCGAGGAAGGCCAACAATGATCAACGAAATCAAGAAAGACGCCCAAGCGCGTATGCACAAATCCCTGGAGTCTCTGAGCCATGCATTCGGCCAGATTCGTACCGGCAAGGCTCACCCAAGCATCCTGGGCAGCGTGATGGTGCCTTACTACGGTTCCGACACTCCGCTGAGCGGCGTAGCCAACGTTACCGTAAAAGACTCGCGCACCCTGCAGGTCGTGGCTTTCGAGCGCAACATGCTCGCTGCCGTCGACAAGGCCATCCAGAGCGCCGGCCTGAACCTCAACCCGACCAACCTGGGTGAGTTGTTGCTGATCTCCATGCCTGCGCTGACCGAAGAAACCCGCAAGGGCTTCACCAAGCAGGCGCGTAGCGCAGCGGAAGATGCCCGTGTTGCCGTGCGTAACATTCGCCGTGACGCCCTGGGTGACCTGAAGAAACTGGTCAAGGACAAGGAAATCAGCGAAGACGAAGAGCGTCGTGCAATCGCTGATATCGATAAGCTGACCAAGGAATCCGAGGTCCTGATCACCAAGGCCACGGAAGAGAAAGAAAAGGACCTGATGGCCGTATAAGGGGTCAGGACGCTTTCATGGAAAAGACCAAGCAGACTGTGCCCTCCGTGGTGCCGCGCCATGTCGCGATCATCATGGATGGGAATAATCGCTGGGCGAAAAAACGCTTTATGCCGGGTGTCGCCGGGCATAAAGCGGGTGTCGATGCGGTACGGGCGGTGATCGAGGTGTGTGCCGAGGCCAAGGTCGAGGTGTTGACCTTGTTTGCCTTCTCCAGTGAGAACTGGCAGCGCCCGGCCGACGAAGTCAGCGCCTTGATGGACTTGTTCTTCAAGGCCTTGCGTCGCGAAGCCAAGCGTCTCAACGACAACAACATCAGCCTGCGCATCATTGGCGATCGCTCGCGGTTCCATCCGGAGCTGCAGGCGGCCATGCGTGAAGCCGAGGCGATCACCGCCGGCAGCGACCGCTTCGTCCTGCAAATCGCCGCCAATTATGGCGGACAATGGGATATTGCCCAGGCTGCACAGCGCCTGGCGCGTGAAGTGCAGGCTGGCCATTTGCGCCCGGAAGACATCACGCCCGAGTTGTTGCAAACCTGCCTGGTGACCGGCGACCTGCCGTTGCCGGATCTATGCATCCGTACCGGGGGCGAACACCGCATCAGCAATTTCCTGTTGTGGCAGTTGGCCTATACCGAGCTGTACTTCTCCGACCTGTTCTGGCCGGACTTCAAACACGATGCCATGCGTAATGCACTGGCCGATTTCGCTTCCCGTCAGCGTCGCTTCGGTAAAACGAGCGAGCAGATCGAAGCTGGAGCCCGGGTTTAATGCTTAAACAACGAATCATCACGGCACTGATCCTGCTGCCGATCGCCTTGTGCGGGTTTTTCCTGCTCGAAGGCGCCGGCTTTGCGCTGTTCATTGGCCTGGTCGTGACCCTGGGCGCCTGGGAGTGGGCGCGCCTGGCAGGGTTTGCCGAGCAGTTGCCGCGGGTGGTGTATGCCGCCGTGGTCGCGTTGCTGCTGTTCCTGATGTACATCCTGCCGGATGTCGCACCCTGGGTGCTCGGGGCGGCGGTACTGTGGTGGGCGTTGGCAACATTCCTTGTATTGACCTACCCGCGGACCAGAGCTCAGTGGTCCAGTGTTGCCTGCAAGCTGGTGATCGGCCTGCTGATCCTACTGCCGGCCTGGCAGGGTCTGGTCTATATCAAGCATATGGCCTTGGGCAACTGGTTGATCATGGCGGTGATGGTGCTGGTCTGGGGCGCGGATATCGGTGCGTATTTCTCCGGCCGTGCCTTTGGCAAGCGCAAGCTGGCCCCGGCAGTCAGTCCCGGCAAGAGCTGGGAAGGGGTGTACGGCGGGCTGGCGTTGACGTTGCTGATTACCCTGGTCGTCGGCGTTGTGCGTGAGTGGGAAGCCAAGCAAATCCTCCTGGCCCTGATCGGCGCGGCAGTGGTGGTACTGATCTCGGTGGTCGGTGACCTGACCGAAAGCATGTTCAAGCGCCAGGCTGGTATCAAGGACAGCAGTAACCTGCTGCCGGGCCATGGTGGCGTGCTGGACCGCATTGACAGCCTGACGGCGGCGATCCCGGTATTTGCCGTGCTGTTGTGGATGGCTGCTTCGTGAGCCGCCTACAGCAGGTGACAGTGCTGGGGGCAACTGGCTCGGTGGGCTTGAGCACGCTGGATGTGATCGCTCGTCATCCCGAGCGCTACCAGGTATTCGCCCTGACCGGCTTCAGTCGTTTGAGCGAACTGCTGGCGCTGTGCGTGCGGCATGTGCCGCAGTTTGCAGTGGTACCGGATGCCGTTGCTGCCCGTGGTTTGCAGGACGACCTGCGGGCTGCCGGCCTGGGCACTCAAGTGCTGGTCGGCGAGGAGGGCTTGTGCCAGGTGTCCGCTGCTTCTGAAGTGGATACCGTGGTTGCCGCCATTGTCGGTGCCGCTGGCTTGCGGCCAACCCTGGCGGCGGTCGATGCAGGCAAGAAGATCCTGTTGGCCAATAAAGAGGCGCTGGTGATGTCCGGCGCGCTGTTTATGCAGGCGGTGCGCAAGAGCGGCGCCGTGCTGTTGCCGCTGGACAGCGAGCATAATGCGATTTTTCAGTGCATGCCGGGCGACTTTGCCCGCGGCCTGAGCCAGGTGGGCGTGCGGCGCATCCTGCTGACCGCTTCTGGTGGGCCGTTCCGCAAGACACCGTTGGCCGAACTGGAGCACGTTTCTCCCGATCAGGCTTGCGCTCATCCCAATTGGTCGATGGGGCGCAAGATCTCGGTGGATTCGGCGAGCATGATGAACAAGGGCCTGGAGCTGATCGAGGCCTGCTGGCTATTTGACGCCCGGGCCGAGCGGGTCGAGGTGGTGATTCATCCGCAAAGCGTGATTCATTCCCTGGTCGACTATGTGGATGGTTCGGTGTTGGCCCAGTTGGGCAACCCGGACATGCGCACGCCGATTGCCAATGCCCTGGCATGGCCTGAGCGTATCGACTCGGGTGTGGCGCCCCTGGACCTGTTTGCCATTGCACGCCTGGATTTCGAGGCGCCGGATGATCAGCGTTTCCCTTGCCTGCGCCTGGCACGTGAAGCGGCAGAGGCGGGCAACAGCGCTCCGGCGATGTTGAATGCGGCCAATGAGGTCGCGGTTGCCGCGTTTCTTGATCGGCGCATCCGCTTCCCACAGATCGCGAGTATCATCGAGGAAATTTTGAGTCTCGAGCCGGTGGTTGCCGTGAATGATTTGGGCGCCGTGTTCGAGGCGGATGCCAAGGCCCGGGTCTTGGCCGAGCAATGGTTGAAACGCCACGCAGGTTAGTGGGCAGGCGCGGGATTGGAATGCGGAGAGATTAGATGAGTGCGCTCTACATGATTGTCGGCACCCTGGTTGCTCTGGGTGTACTGGTCACTTTCCACGAATTTGGTCATTTCTGGGTGGCGCGCCGTTGTGGCGTCAAGGTCCTGCGTTTTTCCGTGGGTTTTGGCATGCCGCTGCTGCGCTGGCATGACCGACGTGGGACTGAATTCGTGATTGCCGCCATTCCCCTGGGCGGCTACGTCAAGATGCTCGACGAGCGCGAAGGCGAAGTGCCGGCAGATCAGCTGGATCAATCTTTCAATCGCAAGACCGTTCGTCAGCGTATCGCTATCGTAGCTGCCGGGCCGATCGCCAACTTTCTGCTGGCCATGGTGTTCTTCTGGGTCCTGGCAATGTTGGGCAGCCAGCAGGTGCGTCCGGTCATCGGTGCGGTGGAGGCGGGCAGTATTGCAGCCAAGGCTGGTTTGAGCGCTGGGCAGGAAATTGTTGCTATTGATGGCGAGCCGACCAGCGGTTGGGGGGCGGTCAATCTGCAGTTGGTGCGACGTCTGGGTGAGAGCGGCACCGTACAACTGGTGGTGCGCGAGCAGGACTCCACGGCGCAGACGCCGCGTGAGCTGGTCCTGGACCAGTGGCTCAAGGGCGCCGACGAGCCTGATCCGATCAAGTCCCTGGGGATTCGCCCTTGGCGCCCGGCGCTGCCGCCAGTGCTGGCAGAGCTCGATCCGAAGGGGCCGGCCCAGGCCGCCGGTCTGAAGACCGGTGATCGTTTGCTGGCCCTTGATGGTCAGGCACTTGGCGACTGGCAGCAAGTAGTCGATCTGGTTCGTGTACGTCCTGATACGAAAATTGTGCTGAAAGTAGAGCGCGACGGTGCTCAAATCGACGTCCCTGTCACCCTCGCGGTGCGCGGGGAGGCCAAGGCGGCCGGCGGGTATCTGGGGGGCGGGGGGTCAAAGGTGTCGAGTGGCCGCCATCGATGGTGCGAGAGGTCAGCTTCGGGCCGTTGGCGGCAATTGGCGAGGGTGCGCGACGCACTTGGACCATGAGTGTGCTCACCCTCGATTCGCTGAAGAAAATGTTGTTCGGCGAGCTCTCGGTAAAAAACTTGAGTGGACCGATAACCATTGCTAAAGTGGCGGGCGCTTCTGCCCAGTCGGGCGTTGCTGATTTCCTGAATTTCCTGGCTTATCTGAGTATTAGCCTTGGGGTTCTGAATTTGTTGCCCATTCCAGTATTGGATGGGGGGCATCTGTTGTTTTATCTCGTCGAGTGGGTGCGTGGTCGCCCCTTGTCGGATCGGGTGCAGGGTTGGGGGATACAGATCGGTATCAGTTTGGTGGTCGGGGTGATGTTGTTAGCCTTGGTCAACGATCTGGGACGTCTGTAACGCTTCGCTGAATTGCGAATCTGCCGCATTTTGCGGCAGTTTGTTTATTGCCAGTTGGAATAAGAAAGGACTTCATGAAACGTCTGCTGCTAACTGCGGTTCTCACCGTATTGATGATCGCCGAAGTTCACGCCGAGTCCTTCACCATCTCCGATATTCGCGTCAACGGCCTCCAGCGGGTTTCCGCGGGTAGCGTGTTTGGCGCCTTGCCGTTGAACGTTGGGGAACAGGCTGACGACCGTCGCCTGGTGGAATCCACTCGTGCGCTGTTCAAAACCGGCTTCTTTCAAGATATCCAGCTGGGTCGTGAAGGCAACGTCCTGGTCATCACTGTCGTCGAGCGACCTTCTGTCGCCAGTATCGAGATCGAAGGCAACAAGGCGATCTCCACTGAAGACTTGATGAAAGGTCTCAAGCAATCCGGCCTGGCCGAAGGCGAGATCTTCCAGCGTGCCACCCTCGAAGGCGTGCGTAACGAGCTGCAGCGTCAGTACGTTGCCCAAGGCCGTTACTCCGCTTCCGTGGAAACCGAAGTGGTGCCGCAGCCGCGCAACCGTGTCGGCCTGAAGGTCAACATCAACGAAGGCACCGTGGCGGCGATCCAGCACATCAACGTGGTGGGCAACACCAAGTTCGCCGACGACGATCTGATCGACCTGTTCGAACTCAAGACCACCAACTGGCTGTCGTTCTTCAAGAACGACGACAAGTACGCCCGTGAAAAACTCTCCGGTGACCTGGAGCGTCTGCGCTCCTACTACCTGGACCGTGGCTATATCAACATGGATATCGCTTCGACCCAGGTGTCCATCACCCCGGACAAGAAGCACGTGTACATCACGGTCAACGTCAACGAAGGCGAGAAGTACCGCGTTCGTGACGTGAAGCTCAGCGGCGACCTGAAAGTGCCTGAAGACCAGGTCAAGTCCCTGCTGCTGGTCCAGAAGGACCAGGTGTTCTCGCGCAAGCTGATGACCACCACATCCGAATTGATCACCCGTCGCCTGGGTAACGAAGGCTATACCTTCGCCAACGTCAACGGCGTGCCGACCCCACATGATGATGACCACACCGTGGACATCACCTTTGTCGTCGATCCGGGCAAGCGTGCCTACGTCAACCGTATCAACTTCCGGGGCAACACCAAGTCCGAGGACGAAGTGCTGCGTCGCGAAATGCGCCAGATGGAAGGTGGCTGGGCTTCGACCTACCTGATCGACCAGTCCAAGACCCGTCTTGAGCGCCTGGGCTTCTTCAAGGAAGTCAACGTCGAAACCCCGGCCGTACCGGGTGTGGATGACCAGGTCGATGTTAACTACGCCGTGGAAGAACAAGCATCCGGCTCGATCACTGCCAGTGTCGGCTTTGCACAGAGTGCCGGCCTGATCCTCGGTGGCTCGATTACCCAGAACAACTTCCTGGGTACCGGTAACAAGGTTTCCATCGGCCTGACCCGCAGTGAATACCAGAGCCGCTACAACTTCGGCTACGTGGACCCCTACTGGACTGCTGACGGTGTGAGCCTGGGCTACAACGCCTTCTACCGCACCACCGACTACAAAGACCTCGACGTCGACGTTGCAAGCTATGCGATCGACAGCCTGGGTGCCGGCGTCAACGTGGGCTACCCGATCAGTGAGACCTCGCGTCTGACCTTCGGCCTGACTGCGCAGCAGGATGAGATCAAGACCGGTGTCTACACCGTGGACGAGATCTTCGACTTCACCCGCCGCGAAGGTGACAAGTTCCTCAACTTCAAGGCCTCGGCCGGTTGGTCCGAGTCCACCCTGAACAAAGGCGTGCTGGCCACCCGTGGTCACTCCCAGAGCTTGACCCTGGAAACCACCACCCCAGGTAGCGATCTGTCGTTCTTCAAACTCGACTACCGTGGCCAGTTGTTCACGCCGTTGAGCGATAACTACACCATGCGCCTGCACACCGAACTGGGCTATGGTGACGGCTACGGTTCGACCAATGGCCTGCCGTTCTACGAGAACTACTACGCCGGTGGCTTCAACTCCGTACGTGGCTTCAAGGACAGCACCCTGGGTCCTCGTGGTACGCCGAGCCGTGGTGTTGCCGAAACCGGTAACGTCGGCACTGTGCGTGACTCGGACAATGACCCGCTGCCATTCGGTGGTAACGTGTTGATTCAAGGTGGTGCGGAAATTCTGTTCCCGTTGCCATTCGTCAAGGACCAGCGTTCCCTGCGGACTTCGGTCTTCTGGGATGTGGGTAACGTATTCGACTCCAAGTGCGAGCAGATTCGTAACCCGAGCGGCCTGAAGTCCAACACCCAGTGCAACGACGTAAGCCTGAGCAATCTGGCCAGTTCCGTGGGTGTGGGTGTGACCTGGATTACCGCCCTTGGTCCGTTGAGCTTCGCCTTGGCGATGCCAGTCAAGAAACCGGATAACGCTGAAACCCAGATTTTCCAATTTTCCCTCGGCCAGACGTTCTAAGCGTCCGACCCAAGATAACGACAACGGATTCTGTAGGAGTGCATCGTGCGTAAGTTGACTCAATTGGTTCTTCTGGCAACCGTGCTGGTCGCAACCCCGGCGTTTGCCGAAATGAAAATCGCCGTCCTGAACTATCAGATGGCCCTGCTGGAATCCGACGCGGCCAAGAAGTACGCGGTAGATGCCGAGAAAAAATTCGGTCCGCAACTGACCAAGCTCAAGACTCTGGAAAGCAGCGCCAAAGGTATCCAGGATCGCCTGGTCGCCGGTGGCGACAAAATGCAGCAAGGCGAGCGCGAGCGTCTGGAGCTTGAATTCAAGCAAAAGGCCCGTGACTATCAATTCCAGTCCAAGGAACTGAACGAAGCCAAGGCTGTGGCCGACCGTGAAATGCTCAAGCAACTGAAGCCAAAACTCGACAGCGCCGTGGAAGAAGTCATCAAGAAAGGTGCCTTTGACCTGGTCTTCGAGCGTGGCGCCGTGATCGACGTCAAGCCTCAATACGACATCACCCGCCAGGTGATCGAGCGCATGAACCAGCTGAAGTAAGCCATGACCGCGACTATCAAACTCGGCGAGTTGGCCGAGTTCCTGGGGGCCACCTTGCGTGGCTCCAAGGAGAAGGAAATCACTGGGCTAGCCACCTTGCAGGAGGCTGGCCCAGCTCAGTTGAGCTTCCTCGCAAACCCCCAATACCGTAAATACCTGGGCGACAGCCAGGCCGCAGCAGTATTGCTGAAGGCCGCTGATGCCGAGGCGTTTGCCGGGGATGCGCTGGTGGTGGCCGACCCTTACGCGGCTTACGCGCGGGTGTCCCACCTGTTCGATCCGAAACCCAAGGCTGCCCCAGGCATTCATCCTTCTGCCGTGATCGCTGATGACGCCCAGGTTGATCCTGCGGCGAGCATTGGTGCTTTCGCGGTGATCGAGAGTGGTGCGCGCATTGGTGCAGGCGTGACTGTAGGGGCTCATTGCTTTATCGGCGCCCGCAGTGAAGTCGGCGCGGGCGGCTGGCTCGCGCCACGTGTGACCCTGTACCACGATGTGCGTATCGGGCAACGGGTGGTGATTCAGTCGGGTGCCGTGATCGGTGGCGAAGGCTTCGGCTTTGCCAACGAGAAAGGCATCTGGCAGAAGATTGCCCAGGTTGGCGGTGTGTTGATCGGTGATGATGTGGAGATTGGCGTCAACACTGCGGTTGATCGCGGGGCCCTGGCCGATACCGTGATTGGCAATGGTGTGAAGCTGGACAACCAGATCCAGATCGCCCACAACGTACAGATTGGCGATCACACGGCCATGGCTGCGTGCGTCGGCATCTCCGGCAGCACCAAGATCGGCAAGCATTGCATGCTGGCCGGCGGTGTCGGGCTGGTGGGCCATATTGAAGTTTGCGACAACGTATTCATTACCGGCATGACCATGGTGACCCATTCGATTACTGAGCCTGGGGCCTATTCTTCCGGTACGGCGATGCAACCCGCAGCCGAGTGGCGCAAGAGCGCGGCCCGTTTAAGGCAGCTCGACGACATGGCACGGCGCCTGAAACATCTGGAAAAGCGTGTTGGGGACGTGACCCCTGGCAGTAATGTTTCATCAGATGGCTGATACCATTTCCATATCAAGTGTGCACAGCAGCTAGACTGCCTTCTTGATTTGCTAGAGGGGCGTGCCTTAGTCCGCGCGCTCCCAATCTTTATTACAGGCTTCCCCCCGAAATGATGGACATCAACGAGATTCGCGAATACCTGCCTCACCGTTACCCGTTCCTGCTGGTGGACCGCGTAGTGGAACTGAATGTTGAGGAAAAGCGCATTCGTGCCTACAAGAATGTCAGCATCAACGAACCATTCTTCAATGGTCACTTTCCCGCGCATCCAATCATGCCGGGCGTATTGATCATCGAAGCGATGGCGCAGGCCGCTGGTATCCTGGGTTTTAAAATGCTCGACCTGAAGCCTGCCGACGGCACGCTTTACTATTTCGTGGGCTCCGACAAGCTGCGCTTCCGCAACCCGGTCACCCCAGGTGACCAGTTGATCCTGGAAGCCAAGTTCGTGAGCTGCAAGCGCCAGATCTGGAAATTCGAATGCCAGGCGTCCGTTGACGGCAAGCCTGTGTGTTCCGCCGAAATCATCTGTGCGGAACGCAAACTATGAGTTTGATTGACCCTCGCGCAATCATCGATCCGACGGCCGTGCTGGCCGCCGACGTTGAGGTCGGCCCTTGGTCGATCATCGGCGCAGGTGTGGAAATCGGCGAGGGGACAGTCATCGGGCCGCACGTGATCCTCAAGGGTCCGACCCGCATAGGCAAACACAACCGCATCTACCAGTTTTCCTCGGTAGGCGAAGACACGCCGGACATGAAGTACAAGGGTGAAGAAACCCGCCTGGTAATCGGTGATCACAACATCATTCGTGAAGGCGTGACCATTCATCGCGGTACTGTGCAGGACCGGGCAGAAACCACCCTGGGCGATCACAACCTGGTGATGGCCTACGCGCACATCGGTCACGACAGCGTGATTGGCAATCACTGCATCCTGGTCAATAACACCGCGCTGGCCGGCCATGTACACGTTGACGATTGGGCGATCCTGTCCGGTTTCACCCTGGTGCATCAGTACTGCCATATCGGCGCTCACAGCTTTTCCGGCATGGGTACTGCTATTGGCAAGGATGTCCCGGCGTTCGTCACAGTATTCGGTAACCCAGCCGAAGCCCGCAGCATGAATTTCGAAGGCATGCGCCGACGCGGTTTCAGCGAAGAGGCGATTCACGCCCTGCGTCGCGCCTACAAGGTGGTGTATCGCCAGGGCCTGACGGTTGACCAAGCGCTCGCCGAGTTGGCCGAGCCGGCGGCGCTGTTTCCCGAAGTTGCCATGTTCCGTGATTCGATCCAGGCATCGACTCGCGGCATCACCCGCTGATCATGGCCACGCTGCGTATTGCATTGGTGGCCGGAGAAGCTTCCGGCGATATCCTCGGCGCTGGCCTGATGCGCGCCATCAAGGTGCAGCATCCAGCGGTCGAATTCATTGGGGTCGGCGGCCCGTTGATGCAGGCTGAAGGCCTGACTTCCTACTTTCCCATGGAGCGGTTGTCGGTCATGGGGCTGGTGGAAGTATTGGGGCGCCTGCGTGAGCTACTGGCTCGGCGCAAACTGCTGATCCAGGCCCTGATTGCAGAAAAACCGGACGTCTTTATCGGTATCGACGCCCCGGACTTCACCCTCAATATCGAACTCAAACTGCGTCAGGCCGGAATCAAGACCGTGCATTACGTCAGTCCGTCCGTGTGGGCGTGGCGACAAAAGCGTGTCTTGAAGATCCGCGAGGGCTGCGACCTGATGCTGACCCTGCTGCCTTTCGAGGCGCGGTTCTACGAAGAGCAGGGCGTGCCGGTAAGGTTTGTCGGCCATACCCTGGCCGATACCATCCCGCTGCAGGCTGACCGCCCCGCCGCCCGCGCCGAGTTGGGCCTGCCCGACGGGCCGTTGGTGGCGTTGATGCCGGGCAGTCGTGGTGGTGAAGTCGGTCGCCTGGGTGCATTGTTTTTTGATGCGGCCGAGCGCCTGCTGGCCTTGAAGCCTGGAGTGCGTTTTGTGCTGCCGTGCGCCAGCCCGCAGCGGCGAGCACAGATCGAGGCCTTGCTGGTGGGGCGCAACCTGCCGTTGACGCTGCTTGACGGACGTTCCCATCTGGCCTTGGCCGCGTGTGATGCGGTGTTGATCGCTTCTGGTACTGCCACGCTGGAGGCCTTGCTCTACAAGCGCCCAATGGTCGTGGCCTATCGATTGGCGCCGCTGACCTACTGGATTCTCAAGCGCATGGTTAAAAGTCCCTACATCTCCTTGCCCAACCTGCTTGCCCAGCGCTTGTTGGTGCCGGAGTTGCTGCAGGACGCTGCGACGCCCGAGGCATTGGCCCAGACCATTTTGCCGTTGATCGACGGTGGCGAAGAGCAGACCCGCGGGTTTGACGAAATTCACCGTACCTTGCGCCGTGATGCGTCGAACCAGGCCGCAGACGCCGTGTTGACCTTGATCGGCCGCCAGCAGGAAACCCTATGAAGACGCAAATGGGCCTGGATTTCAGCTTGGTCGCTCAAACACACGAATTGGTCGCCGGTGTCGATGAGGTAGGGCGCGGCCCGCTGTGCGGCGCGGTGGTCACTGCGGCAGTGATTCTTGACCCGAATCGCCCGATTCTCGGCCTCAACGATTCGAAGAAACTCACCGAAGCCCGTCGTGAAAAGCTTTTTGACGAAATTTGCGAAAAGGCCCTCAGCTGGCATATCGCCAGGGCTGAAGTCGAGGAAATCGACGAGCTGAATATCCTCCACGCCACGATGCTGGCCATGCAGCGCGCCGTCGAGGGCCTGCACATCACCCCGAAGCTGGCGATGATCGATGGTAATCGCTGCCCGAAGCTGGCGATGCCCGCCGAAGCAGTGGTCAAGGGTGATAGCAAAGTTCCGGCGATTGCCGCCGCCTCGATCCTGGCCAAGGTCAGTCGCGACCGTGAAATGGCGGCGTTCGAGTTGATCTATCCGGGCTATGGCATCGGTGGCCACAAAGGCTACCCGACGCCCGTTCATCTGGAAGCCCTGGCGCGATTGGGCCCTACACCGATCCACCGCCGCTCGTTTGCCCCGGTGCGCCAGGCTTACGAGGTGCGCGAAAGTCTGGTCGAGATTTAGGCGCAGGCTGATGTTTTACTCAAGGCCCGGTACAATCCGGGCCTTGTTGTTTTCACACGTATCTAGACAGGATCACTATGCCGGCTTCATTCGTTCACCTGCGCCTGCACACTGAATACTCCCTGGTCGACGGCCTGGTACGGATCAAACCACTGGTCAAAACCCTGGTGGGCATGAACATGCCTGCCGTCGCGGTCACTGACCAGAACAACATGTGCTCCCTGGTCAAGTTCTACAAGAATGCCATGGGCGCCGGGATCAAGCCGATCTGCGGCGCCGACTTGTGGCTGTCCAACAAAGATCCGGACAACGCCCTGAGCCGTATCAGCCTGCTGGCGATGAACGGCGTGGGCTACCGCAACCTGACCGAACTGATTTCTCGTGGTTTCATCGACGGCCAGCGCAATGGCTCGATCATCATCGAGCGCGAATGGGTGGCCGAGGCCAGCGAAGGGCTTATCATGCTGTCGGCCGCCAAAGAGGGTGAGGTCGGTATCGCGTTGCTGGGTGGTAACCCGCACGAGGCCGAAGTGCTGGCCAGTGAGTGGATGAAGGTCTTTCCTGGCCGTTTCTACCTGGAAGTCCAGCGCACCAATCGCCCCAACGATGAAGAGCATCTGCACGCTGCCGTAGCCCTGGCGGAAAAGCTGGGTGCGCCGCTGGTAGCCACCAACGATGTGCGCTTTATCAAGAAGGAAGACTTCGAAGCCCACGAAACCCGGGTGTGCATCGGCGAAGGCCGGGCCCTGGACGATCCACGGCGCTCGAAGAACTACAGCGAAGAGCAGTACCTCAAAAGCGCCGAGGAAATGGCTGAGTTGTTCAGCGATTTGCCCGAGGCCCTGGAAAACTCCGTCGAAATTGCCAAACGCTGCAATATCGAAGTGAAGCTGGGCAAACACTTTTTGCCCAACTTCCCGATTCCCGATGGCATGACCATCGATGAATATTTCCGCAAGGTGTCCTTCGATGGCCTGGAGGAGCGTCTTGCGGTCCTGTTGCCCAAGGACACCACCGAAGACTACGAGGCCAAGCGCCAGGTGTATGTCGATCGGCTGAATTTCGAGCTGGATATCATTATCCAGATGGGATTCCCCGGTTACTTCCTGATCGTAATGGACTTTATCCAGTGGGCCAAAAGCAATGGTGTGCCGGTGGGGCCTGGCCGGGGGGTCGGGTGCGGGCTCGCTGGTGGCCTATGTACAGAAGATCACCGACCTTGATCCGCTGGAATATGACCTGCTGTTCGAACGGTTCCTGAACCCGGAACGGGTATCGATGCCCGACTTCGACGTCGACTTCTGCATGGATGGTCGCGACCGGGTTATCGAATATGTAGCCGAAAAATACGGTCGCAACGCGGTAAGCCAGATCATTACCTTCGGTTCCATGGCGGCGAAGGCAGTTATCCGCGACGTGGCGCGGGTGCAGGGCAAGTCCTACGGCCTGGCGGATCGTCTGTCGAAGATGATTCCTTTCGAAGTCGGCATGACCCTGGAAAAGGCCTACGAACAGGAAGAAATCCTGCGTGACTTCATCAAGGTCGATGAAGAAGCCGCCGAAATCTGGGACATGGCCCGCAAGCTTGAAGGCGTGGTGCGTAACGTCGGCAAGCACGCCGGTGGTGTGGTAATCGCGCCGACCAAGCTCACAGACTTTTCGCCGATCTATTGCGACGAAGAAGGCGGTGGCCTGGTAACCCAGTTCGACAAGGACGACGTGGAGGCGGCCGGCCTGGTGAAGTTCGACTTCCTCGGCCTGCGGACCCTGACGATCATCGATTGGGCGCTCAAGACCATCAACCGCGAGCGGGCCAAGGTCGATGAGGCGCCGCTGGATATCGCCTTTATCCCGCTGGACGACAAGCCGACCTACGCCCTGCTGCAAAAAGCCGAGACCACTGCGGTGTTCCAGCTTGAGTCCCGCGGCATGAAGGAGCTGATCAAAAAGCTCAAGCCCGACTGCCTGGAAGACTTGATCGCACTGGTGGCCCTGTTCCGTCCGGGCCCACTGCAATCGGGCATGGTTGACGACTTTATCAACCGTAAGCACGGGCGCGCCGAACTGGCCTACCCGCACTCCGACTACCAGTACGAGGGCCTCAAGCCAGTACTGGCACCGACCTACGGCATCATCCTGTATCAGGAACAGGTGATGCAGATCGCCCAGGTCATGGCCGGCTACACCCTTGGCGGCGCGGACATGCTGCGTCGAGCCATGGGTAAGAAAAAGCCCGAGGAAATGGCCAAGCAGCGCGGCGGTTTCATTGAAGGTTGCGCCACCAACAATATCGACGCTGACCTTGCCGGTAACATCTTTGACCTGGTGGAAAAATTCGCCGGTTATGGTTTCAACAAATCCCACTCCGCCGCCTACGGCCTGGTGTCATACCAGACTGCCTGGCTGAAAGCCCACTACCCGGCGCCGTTCATGGCGGCGGTGCTTTCGGCGGATATGCACAACACCGACAAGGTCGTGACCTTGATCGAAGAAGTGCGGACCATGAAGCTGCGTCTCGACGCGCCGGATGTGAACGCCTCGGAGTTCAAGTTCACCGTGAACGACGAAGGCCGCATCATCTACGGCCTGGGCGCGATCAAAGGCGTGGGCGAAGGCCCGGTCGAGGCGATTACCGAGGCGCGCCAGGACGGTCCTTTCAAGGATCTGTTCGACTTCTGCGCTCGTGTGGACCTCAAGCGCATCAACAAACGTACCCTCGATGGCCTGATCCGCAGCGGTGCACTTGACCGTCTCGGCCCGTATTTCCATGACGAGCCGAAGGCCTACCAGGCCAATATCGACCGTAATCGCGCGGTACTGCTGACCGCCATGGAAGAAGCGATCAAGGCTGCCGAACAAACTGCCCGCACCCACGACAGCGGGCATGCCGACCTGTTTGGCGGGCTGTTCGTCGAAGAAGACGCCGATGTGTATGCCAATCACCGCAAGGCCAAGGAGCTGACCCTCAAGGAGCGGCTCAAGGGTGAAAAAGACACGCTGGGCCTGTACCTCACCGGTCACCCGATTGATGAATATGAAGGCGAGATCCGCCGTTTTGCCCGCCAGCGCATCATCGACCTGAAGCCGGCGCGCGATACCCAGACTGTCGCCGGGATGATCATTGCCCTGCGGGTGATGAAGAACAAAAAGGGCGACAAGATGGGTTTCATCACCCTCGACGACCGTTCCGGGCGTATCGAAGCATCGCTGTTTGCCGACGCCTTCCACTCCGCGCAGTCGCTGTTGCAGACCGACGCGATGGTGGTGGTGGAAGGGGAGGTCAGCAACGATGACTTCTCCGGCGGCCTGCGCCTGCGCATCAAGCGGGTGATGAGCATGGAGGATGCCCGTACCAACCTGGCCGAAAGCCTGCGCCTGAAGGTCAAAACCGAAGCGCTCAAGGGCGATCAGCTACGCTGGCTGGGGGATCTGCTCAAGCGCCACCGTGGCGCGTGCCCGGTGACCATGGAGTACACCGGCAACGACGCCAAGGCGATGTTGCAGTTCGGCGAGACGTGGCGAATTGACCCGGCTGATGGCTTGATTCAAGCATTGCGTGACCAGTTCGGGCGTGACAACGTCTTCCTCCAATACCGTTGACGGTCAGGGCTGCCCTTGTACCCCTGACCTCGACTCAACATTTAATCTCGACCTTGACGCGCCTCTCCCTTAAGGTAGGGCGCGAATAGACAACCGGCTGGCCAGGCACTCCTTGGCCGTCGACCCAAGACGGACGCTTATGAACCCGAATTTTCTTGATTTCGAACAGCCGATCGCTGACCTGCAAGCCAAGATCGAAGAGCTGCGCCTGGTCGGCAATGACAATTCGCTGAATATCGGCGATGAAATCTCCCGCCTGCAAGACAAGAGCAAGACGCTCACCGAAGACATCTTCGGCAAGCTGACCAGCTGGCAGATCGCGCGCCTGGCCCGCCACCCGCGCCGTCCGTACACCCTGGACTACATCGATCACATCTTCACCGAGTTTGACGAGTTGCACGGCGACCGCCACTTCTCCGATGACGCGGCGATTGTCGGCGGTATTGCCCGCCTCGACGACCAGCCCGTGATGGTGATCGGTCACCAGAAAGGCCGCGAAGTGCGCGAGAAAGTGCGTCGCAACTTCGGCATGCCGCGCCCAGAAGGCTACCGCAAGGCTTGCCGCCTGATGGAGATGGCTGAGCGCTTCAAGATGCCGATCCTGACCTTTATCGACACCCCGGGTGCCTACCCAGGCATCGACGCTGAAGAGCGTAACCAGAGCGAAGCGATTGCCTGGAACCTGCGGGTGATGGCACGCCTGAAAACTCCGATCATCGCGACCGTGATTGGTGAAGGCGGTTCCGGCGGTGCGTTGGCCATTGGCGTTTGCGACCAATTGAACATGCTGCAGTATTCCACCTACGCGGTGATCTCGCCGGAAGGTTGCGCCTCGATCCTGTGGAAAACCGCAGAAAAGGCCCCGGATGCGGCTGAAGCCATGGGTATCACCGCTGATCGCCTCAAAGGCCTGGGTATCGTCGACAAAGTGATCGCCGAGCCCCTGGGCGGCGCCCACCGCGACCCTGCTGCAGCGTCGGCTACCATCCGCGCTGAGCTCTGTGCGCAGTTGGACATGCTCAAGAAGTTCGACAACGAGGCGCTGCTGGCCCGTCGTTACGAGCGCCTGATGAGCTACGGTCTCTAAGCCACTGCGTTACCCATGTGGGAGCGGGCTTGCTCGCGATAGTAATGTGTCAGTGCCAGATTGGTTGACTGGTACACCGCTATCGCGGGCAAGCCCGCTCCCACATTTGCTTTGTATATGCTTGGTTAACGTATTCCAGTTTTGTGGCGGTAACGTGCGATGAAACCAACTCTAACCGCCAAACTTCTGCAAACCCTCGCCCCGTGGCGCAACGCCTCGGCCTGGCATATCGCTTTCTCCGGCGGACTCGACTCCACGGTCCTGCTGCACCTTCTCGCCGATCTGGCAAAAAAACAGTCTCTGCCGCCCCTGCAGGCGATCCATGTTCACCATGGCCTCCAGGCTGCGGCTGACGCGTGGCCAGCTCATTGTCAGGCGGTCTGTGATGCCGCAGGTGTGTCGCTGCGAGTCATGTATGTGTGCGTGCAGCCGGGTGCAAGTCTTGAGCGGGCGGCCCGTGATGTGCGCTACCAGGCGTTCGCTGAGGCAATTGGCCCAGGGGAGCTGCTACTCACTGGCCAGCACCGTGACGATCAGGCCGAAACCCTGCTGTTCCGTCTGCTGCGGGGCGCTGGGGTGCGGGGGGCTGGCGGCGATGCCAGCGCAGCGTCCCTTGGGCGAGGGGCACTTGGCGCGGCCGCTGCTGGACGTGTCGCGAGCCGAGTTGGAGGTCTATGCCCGCGGGCAGCAGTTGAGCTGGATTGAAGATCCTTCCAACAGCGATCCACGTTTCTCTCGCAATTATTTGCGGCATCAATTGTTCCCGCTGCTCACCGCGCGCTGGCCTCAGGCCGTGAATACCCTGGCGCGAACCGCTGGGCATCTGGCAGAGGCCCAAGGCTTGCTCGATGAGCTGGCGCAATTGGATGTGCAGGCCGCCCAGCTGCCATCGGAATTTCCCTGGCTAACGCTGCCATCTTTGGTGCTTGCGCCGTTGCGTGATCTTTCCGACGCCCGGCAGCGTAATGCCCTGCGATACTGGCTGGCGCCGCTGACGCCGTTGCCCGACAGCGAGCACTGGATCGGCTGGAATACCCTGCGTGATGCCAAGGCGGACGCACAGCCGGTTTGGCGTCTGGCCGATGGCCAATTGCACCGTTGCAACGATCGCATCTGGTGGGTGGCTGCCGCTTGGTCGGAATTTTCCGACACTCCGTTAAGCTGGTCACGCCCGCAAAACCCACTACAGTTACCTGGCAACGGCCAGCTGTATTTCAGCGGGCATGCCCCCGAAGGCCCTTTGAGCATCGGCTACCGCCAAGGCGGTGAAGTCATGGAAGTGCCAGGCCGTGGCCGGCGTGACCTCAAGCGTTTACTCAACGAAAGTGCGGTGCCGGGTTTTATCCGTGGCAGATTGCCGCTGCTGTACCAGGGCTCCCGCCTACTGGCCGTGGCCAACCTGGCAAGGGCCTCGATAGGGCAGGGGGATGACTGGCAATTACATTGGGCGCCACCAACCTGCGATCAAGGTTTGAGCTGATAGCGCCTTTCCGGTAGACTACGCTCCCTTCTTGATACAACTTCTGTGGATTCTCCTGAAACACAGTCGTTGCCGATTACCAAGCAGTCTTTGCTGGGCGATTCCAAAAAATGTGTAGCGATCAACGTACCGGTGTTCCATTGCTGGTCTGTCACAACGCGGCGGTTTTTTTGAAAGGTGCACTGTGATTAATGCAGGTGATCGGGGGCTTCGGCCTTCCTTCGCTTTCCCCGGCGGCTCCGACCGCTTTAACGCAGACTTCTAGGGTTTTTCATGACGCGCTACATATTCGTCACGGGCGGTGTTGTTTCTTCATTGGGGAAAGGCATTGCCTCCGCTTCGTTGGCGGCCATCCTGGAGGCGCGGGGACTTAAGGTCACCATGCTCAAGCTGGACCCGTACATCAACGTCGACCCGGGCACCATGAGCCCGTTCCAGCACGGTGAAGTGTTCGTTACCCACGACGGCGCCGAGACCGACCTGGACCTGGGCCACTACGAGCGGTTCATCCGCACGACCATGACCCAGAACAACAACTTCACCACCGGCCGTGTCTACGAGCACGTCCTGCGCAAGGAGCGCCGTGGTGACTACCTGGGTGCAACCATCCAGGTGATCCCGCACATCACCGACGAAATCAAGCGCCGCATCATCAAGGGCGCGGGCGATGCCGACGTGGCGATGGTCGAGATCGGTGGCACCGTGGGTGACATCGAGTCCCAGCCGTTCCTCGAAGCCATCCGCCAGTTGCGTTTCGAAGTCGGCGCCAAGCGCGCGATGCTGATGCACCTGACACTGGTGCCGTACATCGCCACCGCTGGCGAAACCAAAACCAAGCCTACCCAGCACTCGGTCAAGGAACTGCGTTCCATCGGCCTGCAGCCGGACGTGCTGGTGTGCCGCTCCGATCATCCGATCGACATTTCCTCGCGTCGCAAGATCGCGCAGTTCACCAACGTTGAAGAGCGTGCGGTGATTGCCCTGGAAGACGCCGACACCATCTACAAGATCCCGGGCATCCTGCATTCCCAAGGTCTGGATGATTTTGTGGTCGAGCGTTTCGGCTTGCAGTGCGGCGGCGCGGACTTGTCCGAGTGGGAAGCCGTGGTCGACGCCAAGCTCAACCCAGAGCATGAAGTCACCATCGCCATGGTCGGTAAGTACATGGAACTGCTGGATGCGTACAAGTCGCTGATCGAAGCGATGAGCCACGCCGGCATCAGCAACCGTACCAAGGTCAACCTGCGCTATATCGACTCCGAAGATATCGAGAACCAGGGCACCGCCCTGCTTGAAGGTGTTGATGCGATCCTCGTTCCAGGCGGTTTCGGCCTGCGTGGCGTGGAAGGCAAGATCACGGCGGTACAGTTTGCTCGTGAGAACAAGGTGCCATACCTGGGTATCTGCCTGGGCATGCAAGTGGCCGTTATCGAGTTTGCTCGTAACGTGCTGGGCTGGAAAGACGCCAACTCCACCGAGTTCGATCACACCAGCGGCCACCCGGTCGTGGGCTTGATCACCGAGTGGGAAGATGCCACCGGCGCTGTAGAAACCCGCACCGAAAGCTCTGACCTGGGCGGCACCATGCGCCTTGGCGCACAGGATTGCCTGCTGGAGTCCGGCTCGCTGGTGCACGACTGCTACGGCAAGGACGTAATTGTCGAGCGTCACCGTCACCGTTACGAGGTGAACAACAACCTGCTGCCGCAGATCAAGGAAGCCGGCCTGAAAATCTCCGGTCGCTCCGGTGACGGCAAGCTGGTTGAAGTGGTCGAAGCCCCGGATCATCCATGGTTCGTCGCTTGCCAGTTCCACCCTGAGTTCACCTCGACTCCGCGCGACGGTCACCCGTTGTTCAGCGGTTTCGTCAAGGCTGCACTGACGCAACATCAGAAGAAGGCGTAAACCTGATGGCCCAGAAGATCATTCGTGTAGGCGATATCGAAATTGCCAACGACAAGCCCATGGTGCTGTTTGGCGGCATGAACGTGCTCGAAAGCCGCGACATGGCGATGCAGGTCTGTGAAGAGTACGTAAAGGTTACCGAGAAACTGGGTATCCCTTATGTGTTCAAGGCCAGCTTCGACAAGGCCAACCGTTCGTCCGTGACCTCCTATCGCGGCCCGGGCCTTGAAGAAGGCATGCGGATCTTCCAGGACATCAAGCAAGCCTTCGGCGTGCCGATCATCACCGACGTCCACGAGCCTGAGCAGGCGGCCGTGGTCGCCGAGGTGTGCGACATCATCCAGTTGCCGGCCTTCCTGTCGCGCCAGACCGACCTGGTCGTCGCTATGGCCAAGACCGGCGCTGTGATCAATATCAAGAAAGCCCAGTTCCTTGCGCCCCAGGAGATGAAACACATCCTGAACAAGTGCGTGGAAGCGGGTAACGACCAGTTGATCCTGTGCGAGCGTGGTTCGAGCTTCGGCTACAACAACCTCGTGGTGGATATGCTTGGTTTCGGCATCATGAAACAGTTCGAATACCCGGTGTTCTTCGATGTGACCCACGCGCTGCAAATGCCGGGTGGTCGCGCAGATTCCGCTGGCGGTCGACGTGCCCAGGTGCTGGATCTGGCCAAGGCCGGTATCAGCCAGTCCCTGGCTGGCCTGTTCCTGGAAGCCCACCCGGATCCGGACAACGCCAAGTGCGACGGTCCTTGCGCCCTGCGCCTGGACAAGCTGGAGCCATTCCTGGCCCAGCTCAAGCAGTTAGACGAACTGGTCAAGAGTTTTCCGACAGTAGAGACCGCGTAAGCCGCGTTTCTCCGGTAAACTTTCCGCGTTTTATGCTCAGGCCTCCGGGCCTGGGCTTTGTCGTCTGCAAGCCTGCCCCGTTGTTCCACCCTTGCGGTCGGTCAAAAGATTTCCTTCAGCTGCGTCGTTTTCGTCAACTTTGGAGTGTTTACAACAATGGCAAAAATCGTCGACATCAAAGGTCGTGAAGTTCTCGACTCCCGTGGCAACCCCACCGTCGAAGCCGACGTGCTTCTCGATAACGGCATCATCGGCAGCGCCTGCGCGCCGTCCGGTGCTTCCACCGGTTCGCGCGAAGCGCTGGAACTGCGTGATGGCGACAAGAGCCGTTACCTGGGCAAGGGTGTCCTCAAGGCGGTAGCCAACATCAACGGTCCGATCCGCGACCTGTTGCTGGGCAAGGACCCGCTGGACCAGAAAGCCCTGGACCACGCGATGATCAAGCTCGACGGCACTGAAAACAAAGGCAGCCTCGGCGCCAATGCGATCCTCGCCGTATCCCTGGCTGCTGCCAAGGCTGCTGCACAGGATCAAGACCTGCCGCTGTACGCGCACATTGCCAACCTGAATGGCACTCCGGGCGTGTACTCGATGCCGGTGCCGATGATGAACATCATCAACGGTGGCGAACACGCGGACAACAACGTCGATATCCAGGAATTCATGGTACAGCCAGTCGGCGCCAAGACCTTCTCTGAAGGCCTGCGCATGGGTACCGAGATTTTCCATCACCTCAAAGCTGTGCTGAAGGCCCGTGGCCTAAGCACTGCTGTGGGCGACGAAGGTGGTTTCGCACCGAACCTGGCGTCCAACGAAGATGCACTGAAAGTGATCTCCGAAGCGGTGGCCAACGCTGGCTACAAGCTGGGCACCGACGTGACCCTGGCCCTGGACTGCGCGGCCAGCGAGTTCTATGAAGATGGCAAGTACAACCTGTCCGGTGAAGGCCAGGTGTTCAACTCCGAAGGTTTCGCTGAATACCTGAAGGGCCTGACCCAGCGCTACCCGATCATTTCGATCGAAGATGGCCTGGATGAGTCCGACTGGGACGGTTGGAAAATCCTCACCGACAAGATCGGCGAGAAGATCCAGCTCGTCGGTGACGATCTGTTCGTGACCAACACCAAGATCCTGAAAGAAGGCATCGACAAGAAGATCGCCAATTCGATCCTGATCAAGTTCAACCAGATTGGCACCCTGACCGAAACCCTGGAAGCTATCCAGATGGCCAAGGCCGCGGGCTACACCGCTGTGATCTCGCACCGCTCCGGCGAAACCGAAGACTCGACCATTGCCGACCTGGCCGTGGGCACCTCGGCAGGCCAGATCAAAACCGGTTCCCTGTGCCGTTCCGACCGCGTTTCCAAGTACAACCAACTGCTGCGTATCGAAGAGCAACTGGGCGGTAAAGCCAAATACAACGGTCGTGGTGAGTTTCGCGGCTGAGTAGTTGATGGTAAAAAGACAACGGATTGTGTCGGAAAACTCGCTGTAGAGTGAATTTGCGCACTAATCTGATGCCTATCAAGCACAAGCCTGGTTCTTCCAGGCTTCGTGCTATCAGTTGCTTCAAAAGTTTTTGCATGGCTGTCTTTTTTCACTGGATACCCGATATTCGATGCGCAGTCCCAATTGGTTGTTCCTCGTCTTGCTCTTGCTGCTGGCTGGCCTGCAGTACCGCCTTTGGGTGGGCAATGGCAGTCTGGCGCAGGTAACCGACCTGACCCAGCAAATTGCCGCGCAGCACGCCGAAAACGAGGTGTTGCTGGAGCGCAACCGTGTACTCGATGCCGAAGTGCTTGAGTTGAAAAAAGGCTTGGAGACCGTTGAAGAGCGGGCTCGTCATGAATTGGGCATGGTCAAGGAGGGCGAAACCCTCTACCAGTTGGCCCAATGAATTCCTGTATACCGGCCTTCTGGGCCGTGATTCCTGCTGCGGGCGTCGGTGTCCGTATGGCCGCAGACCGTCCCAAGCAATATTTGCAGTTGGGCGGGCGCACTATTCTTGAACATAGCCTTGGCTGTTTTCTCGACCATCCGCAACTCAAGGGGTTGGTGGTCAGTCTGGCTGTGGATGATCCTTATTGGCCCAACCTGGCGTGTGCTGGCGACCCGCGTATTCAGCGCGCGGACGGTGGTTCGCAGCGTTCAGGCTCGGTACTCAATGCGTTGCTGCAACTCAATGCCTTGGGCGCCAGCGATGACGATTGGGTGCTGGTGCACGATGCTGCGCGGCCGAACCTGAGCCGCGAGGACCTCGACACGTTGTTGGCGGAGCTGGCGCACGACCCGGTGGGCGGCTTGCTGGCAGTGCCGGCCCGCGACACCCTCAAGCGTGTCGACAAGCACGGGCGGGTGGTGGAAACCATTGACCGTAGCCTGATTTGGCAAGCCTACACGCCGCAAATGTTTCGCCTGGGCGCCTTGCATCGTGCCTTGGCCGATAGCCTGGTGGCCGATGCGGTCATCACCGACGAAGCCTCGGCCATGGAATGGTCCGGTCAGGCGCCACGCCTGGTCGAAGGGCGCGCGGACAATATCAAGGTGACCCGGCCGGAGGATCTGGAGTGGCTTAGGTTGCGGTGGGCGAATCGCAGCTAGTCAGTTACACCGAGTTGACTCTATCGCAGGCAAGCCAGCTCCCACACTTGACCGCATTCCAGCAGGTATATGCAGTCGAGTGTGGGAGCTGGCTTGCCTGCGATGAGGCCGGGCCTGACACTCCAGATCACCCGCCATACTCCGGCCGCCCAGCCAACCCTTCCTTCAGGTAATCCACCAACTTGCGCACTTTGGGCGATAAATGCCGCTGCTGCGGATACAGCGCCCACACTGCGGTATTCGGTGGTTGATGGGCCTCAAGCAGTGAAACCAGCGCTCCGCTGTGCAAGTGCTCCAGCACGTAATAGTCCGGTAACTGACACAATCCCACCCCCTGCAACGCCGCATCCAACACCGCCTGCCCACTGTTGCAGCGCCAGTTTCCCTGCACCCTTTGGGAAAACTCGCGCCCATCCTGGGCCAACTGCCAAATATCCGAGCTGCCGATCAGGCAGTTATGTCGGCTCAGTTCCGACAAGCTATGTGGGCGGCCATACCGCTCCAGGTAGGACGGCGAGGCGCACAGATACATGCGCCGTGGCGCCAGACGGCTGGCGACCATCCGCGAGTCCTGCAGGCGACCCAGGCGAATCGCCAGATCCAGACCTTCATGCACCAGGTCGAGGGGGCGGTTGCTCAGTTCGATATCCACCCGTAATTGCGGATACAGCCCCATGAAGCGCGTGACCAGGGGCACGATAAAACGTTCGCCATAGGCCACGGCGCAGGTCATGCGCAACATGCCCTTGGGCTCGCTGGTCAGGTCGCCCACGGCGCGCAAGGCTTCTTCACGCCCGTCTTGCAGGCGCTGGCAATGCTGGAGGAAGGTCTGGCCGGCCTCGGTCAGTGTCACGCGCCGGGTACTGCGATAGAGCAAGCGGGTTTGCAGGCGCTCCTCCAGGCGTGCAACCTGACGGCTGATATGGGACGAGGACACGCCAAGCCGCTCGGCGGCGGCGGTGAACTGGCTGCATTCGGCCACGGCGACGAATTCATCGATGCCTTCCCAGCGGTTCTCCAGCATGCAGATTGTCCCTGTATGGCAATAATGTTTTGCTTTTGCCTGGATTATTAATCAGTTGGCCATGTTTTACACTGCCCGTCTCACTTTTCAAGCCCCTGGAGAAACCCGGATGATCAAGTCACGCGCCGCTGTCGCCTTTGAAGCCAAGAAACCGCTGGAGATCGTGGAAGTGGATGTGGCCATGCCCAAGGCGGGTGAAGTCCTGTTGCGCGTGGTCGCTTCCGGGGTTTGCCATACCGATGCCTACACCCTGTCGGGCGCCGATCCGGAAGGTATCTTCCCGTCGATCCTCGGCCATGAAGGCGGCGCGGTAGTCGAGGCGATTGGCGAGGGTGTGACCTCGGTAGCGGTGGGCGACCATGTGATCCCGCTGTATACCCCGGAATGTGGCAAGTGCAAATTCTGCCTGTCCGGCAAGACCAACCTGTGCCAGGCCATCCGCGCAACCCAGGGCAAAGGCCTGATGCCGGACGGTACCACGCGTTTTTCCTACAAGGGCCAGCCGATTTTCCACTACATGGGGACTTCGACCTTTTCCGAGTACACGGTGTTGCCGGAAATCTCCGTGGCCAAGATTCCTAAAGAAGCCCCGCTGGAAAAAGTCTGCTTGCTGGGCTGTGGCGTCACCACCGGGATCGGTGCGGTGATCAACACCGCCAAGGTCAAGCCGGGCGACACCGTAGCCATCTTCGGCCTGGGCGGGATTGGCTTGTCGGCGGTGATCGGCGCGGTGAAAGCCAAGGCTGCTCGGATCATCGCCATCGATATCAACCCGGCCAAGTTCGAGATCGCCAAGCAACTGGGCGCCACCGACTGCATCAACCCGAAAGACTACGACCGTCCGATCCAGGACGTGATTGTCGATTTGACTGATGGCGGCGTGGACTTTTCCTTCGAATGCATCGGCAATGTGCAACTGATGCGCGCAGCCCTTGAGTGCTGCCACAAGGGTTGGGGCGAGTCGGTGATCATCGGTGTCGCCGGTGCTGGCCAGGAAATCGCTACCCGTCCATTCCAGTTGGTGACCGGTCGCGTCTGGCGCGGTTCGGCATTCGGTGGCGTGCGTGGCCGCAGCGAGTTGCCAAGTTATGTGGAAATGGCCCAGACCGGCGAAATTCCCTTGGATACCTTCATCACCCACACCATGGGCCTGGAAGATATCAATAAGGCATTCGACCTGATGCATGAAGGCAAGAGCATTCGCACTGTCATCCATTTCTGAGGTCGGCCATGAGTCTGGAAAACCTGTCGTGCCAGAAGAGCTTCGGCGGCTGGCACAAGCGTTACAAGCATCATTCCGATGTGCTGGACTGCGACATGACCTTCGCCGTCTACCTACCGCCCCAAGCGGAGCAGGGTGGCAAGCTGCCGGTGTTGTATTGGCTGTCGGGGCTGACCTGTACCGATGAGAACTTCATGCAGAAGGCCGGCGCGCAGCGCGTGGCGGCCGAACTGGGAATGATCATCGTGGCACCGGATACCAGTCCTCGTGGGCCGGGTGTACCGGGTGATCCGGATAATGCCTGGGACTTTGGGCTGGGGGCGGGCTTCTATCTCAATGCCACCCAGGAACCTTGGGCCCGGCATTATCGGATGCATGACTATGTGGTGCAGGAATTGCCGGCGTTGGTGGAAGCGCATTTCCCGGCTTGCGACAAGCGCGGTATCAGCGGGCACTCCATGGGAGGCCACGGTGCGCTGGTGTGTGCCTTGCGCAATCCCGGGCGCTATCAGTCAGTGTCGGCGTTTTCGCCAATCAATAACCCGATGGATTGCCCTTGGGGGCAGAAGGCTTTTTCCCGTTACTTGGGAGAAGAGCGTTCGAAGTGGCGCGAATGGGACGCCTGCGTGCTGATCAGCGAAGCTTCGGAAAAACTGCCATTGCTGGTGGATCAGGGTGATCGCGACGACTTCCTGGCCTCCCAGCTCAAGCCCGAGGCCTTGCAGCAAGCTGCCAAGGCGGCCGGCCACCCGTTGGAGCTGCGCCTGCAACCGGGCTATGACCACAGCTACTTCTTTATCGCCAGCTTCATTGAGGACCACTTGCGTCATCATGGACGTGCTTTGCTCGGTTAATGTCCGGCAAAAGTAGGTAGAATCACGCCCTGAATTAAATCGGGGCGTTTTTTTATGCGTATTGGCCACGGCTATGATGTGCACCGTTTCGCCGAAGGCGACTTCATCACTCTGGGTGGCGTGCGCATTGCGCACCACCATGGGTTGCTGGCTCATTCCGACGGCGACGTTGTGCTGCATGCCTTGAGCGATGCCTTGCTCGGCGCAGCAGCGTTGGGGGATATCGGCAAACACTTTCCGGACACCGATCCCACTTTCAAGGGCGCGGACAGCCGCGTGCTGCTGCGGCACGTGGTCGGCCTGATCCATGGCAAGGGCTGGAAGGTCGGCAATGTCGATAACACCATCGTTGCCCAGGCGCCGAAAATGGCCCCACATATCGAATCGATGCGCGCCGTGATTGCCGCCGACCTGCAAATAGAACTGGATCAAGTCAACGTGAAAGCCACCACTACCGAAAAGCTCGGGTTTACCGGTCGTGAAGAGGGCATCGCCGTGCACTCCGTCGCCTTGTTGTTGCGCGCATGAACGAACTGCAATTGTTGGGCCCGCGGGCCTATGGCGACGCACTGGGCAGTGCGGTGCTCAAGGCGACTGCCGAAGATTTCCAGGTGGATGAAGTGCTGGATATCCCGCTGACCGGCGAGGGTGAGCACCTGTGGATGTGGGTGGAAAAGCGCGGCCTGAACACTGAAGAGGCTGCGCGGCGGATTGCCAAGGCGGCCAGTGTGCCGTTACGCACCGTCAGCTATGCCGGCCTCAAGGATCGCCAGGCGCTGACGCGCCAGTGGTTCAGCGTGCAACTGCCGGGCAAGGCCGATCCAGACCTGAGCGCGGCGCAAAACGACACCCTGAAGATTCTCAAGACCGCCCGCCACAAACGTAAATTGCAGCGTGGCGCGCATGCGGCCAACGGTTTCACCCTGCGCCTGACCCAACTGGCTGGCGATCCGGCCGCTATCGACGCGCGTCTGCAATTGATCGCCAAGCACGGTATTCCCAACTATTTCGGCTCCCAACGTTTTGGCCATGACGGCGGCAACGTCGTCGATGCCCGCGACTGGGCGGCCCGCAAGGCTTTGCCGGAGCAACGCAATGTGCGTTCGCGCCTGCTGTCGACGGCGCGCAGCTTTGTGTTCAATAAAGTGCTGGCGGCGCGGGTTGCCGATGGTTCGTGGCAGCGGGCCCAGGTCGGTGACTTGCTGGCATTCACCGATAGCCGCAGTTTTTTCCCGGCCGGGGAGGCGGAGTGCAGCGATCCACGCCTGGCGATCCTCGACCTGCATCCCACCGGCCCGCAATGGGGTGAAGGCGATTCGCCCGCCGCTGGCGCCACCCATGAACTGGAACAAGCGGTCGCTGCGAGCGAGGCGGACCTGTGCGATTGGCTGGCCAAAGCCGGCATGAGCCAGGAACGTCGCATTCTGCGACTGCCCATTGGCGGGTTGACGTGGCATTATCCCGAGACTGACATTCTGCAATTGGAATTCGTCCTGCCGGCCGGATGCTTCGCCACTGTCTTGGTGCGCGAGCTTGTTGATCTGGTGCCGGTGGGGCAGACGGACAGCCCATGCGTATTCTGATATCTAACGACGACGGGGTCACCGCACCCGGCCTTGCCGCGCTTCATGCTGCGCTGGCGGATTACGCCGAGTGCGTGGTGGTTGCCCCGGACCAGGACAAAAGCGGCGCCAGCAGTTCGCTGACGCTCGACCGTCCCTTGCACCCGCAGACGCTGGCCAACGGCTTTATCAGCGTTAATGGCACGCCGACCGATTGCGTGCACCTGGCGATCAACAGCTTGCTGGCCGATGAGCCGGACCTGGTGGTTTCCGGGATCAACCTGGGCGCGAACCTGGGCGATGACGTGCTGTATTCCGGCACCGTGGCGGCGGCCCTTGAAGGGCGCTTCCTGGGGCGTACGGCTTTCGCCTTTTCGCTGGCGTCGCGGCAGGTGGATAACCTGGCGAGCGCCGCGTATTTCGCACGCAAACTGGTCGAGGCCCACGGCACCCTGGTGCTGCCGCCGCGTACGGTGCTCAACGTCAATATTCCCAATCTGCCCCTGGACCATATTCGCGGCATCCAGTTGACCCGCCTGGGCCATCGCGCCCGCGCCGCGGCACCGCTGAAAGTGGTCGATCCCCGTGGCAGGGAAGGCTACTGGATTGCTGCAGCGGGCGACGCCGAGGATGGCGGGCCAGGCACGGACTTTCATGCGGTGATGCAAGGCTATGTTTCGATTACCCCGCTGCAACTTGATCGTACCTTCAGTGATGCCTTCGGTGGTCTCGATCCCTGGTTGGAGGGGCTGCGCTGATGGCTCGTGAACAGGACGACCTGTTGCGCCGGGGGATCGGCATGACCTCCCAACGTACCCGTGAGCGTTTGATCCAGCGGCTCTATGAAGAGGGGTTGTCCAACGCCCAGGTGTTGGAAGTCATCCGCCGTACCCCGCGCCATCTGTTTGTCGATGAGGCCCTGGCCCATCGTGCCTACGAAGATACCGCGCTGCCCATCGGCCATAACCAGACCATTTCCCAGCCCTATATGGTGGCGCGGATGAGCGAGCTGCTGTTGGCGGCGGGCCCTTTGGACAAAGTGTTGGAGATTGGTACGGGCTCCGGCTACCAGACCGCCGTACTCTCGCAATTGGTGGAGCGGGTGTTTTCCGTGGAACGGATCAAGGTCCTGCAGGACCGGGCCAAGGAGCGCCTGGTGGAGCTGAACCTGCGCAACGTGGTCTTTCGCTGGGGGGATGGCTGGGAAGGCTGGCCGGCATTGGCGCCCTACAACGGCATCATCGTGACTGCAGTGGCCACCGATGTGCCCCAGGCGCTACTCGATCAACTGGCTCCGGGCGGGCGCCTGGTGATACCGGTGGGTTCGGGCGAAGTGCAGCAGTTGATGTTGATCGTGCGCGAAGAAGAGGGTTTTTCCCGGCATGTCCTGGGAGCGGTGCGTTTTGTTCCGTTACTTAATGGGCCCCTGGCCTGATCATTTGTGACAGCGCACTGAATTCTATTGCTGGGTATGTGTCTTACAGCGGGGTTCATTGAGTCAACATCAAGTTGGGTAGTTATTAAACGAGATGAATTTTTCGTTTCTACCTTGTTGCCGGTTAAAGTCTGGCAGCCAGTTATACTTGCGACATATTTCAAGCCTGATACAGGCGTTCATGTTTCAGCCACCACAAAGGGAGCGGCGGGTGAGTCTCACAGTCATTGCGCAGCGTATGAGTAAAACGAGCTTTCAGCGACTGGTGATTGGCCTTGTCTTGAGTTCCTTGCTGGCTGCCTGCTCCAGCACGGGTAGCGGCGCGCGGGTTGTCGACCGCAATAGCGCGGCACCGCAACGGCCTACGGTGACCACCGGGCAATACGTGGTGCGCAAGGGCGATACGATGTTCTCGATCGCCTTCCGTTATGGCTGGGACTACAAGGCGCTAGCAGCGCGTAACAATATTCCTGTGCCCTATACGATACATCCGGGGCAAACCATCCGCTTCGATGGACGCACCGGTTCGGCGCCCACGGCAGTTGTGACAAAATCCGGTTCCTCGGCCTCGTCTTCCAGCAAGACTACGGTCTTCACTCGGCCTGCAGGCACCGTTGCGGCTAAGCCTGCGAGCAAGCCGGCCCCCGCGCCGTTGCCACCTGCGGGACCGGCGCCGACCGGTTGGGGATGGCCTTCAAATGGCATTCTTATTGGAAAATTCTCTTCAAACGGTAGTTTGAATAAAGGCATTGATATCGCCGGGGATTTGGGACAGCCTGTTTTAGCTGCGTCTGATGGGACCGTTGTATACGCCGGGAGTGGTTTACGGGGCTACGGCGAATTGGTCATCATCAAACACAGCGATACCTACGTCAGTGCCTACGGTCATAACCGCAGGTTGTTGGTTCGGGAGGGGCAGCAGGTCAAAGTCGGACAGACAATTGCCGAAATGGGGTCGACTGGTACAGACCGGGTGAAACTGCACTTTGAGATTCGCCGCCAAGGTAAACCTGTAGATCCACTGCAATTCCTACCCCGGCGTTGATGTGTTGTCAGCCTGTTCCCTCACGTAGAAGGAACAGGCTCCAGCGTTGCCAAGGATAAAGGCGTCGCTTGAGCTTGAGGTCGAACTCACCAAAGGACTATAACAATGGCTCTCAGTAAAGAAGCGCCGGAGTTTGACATCGACGATGAGGTTCTCCTTATGGAGACCGGCATCGGTACGGAATCGATGTCGAATGAGGGACCCGCTGTACCTTCAGTTCGTACCAAGTCCAAAAACTCCACAGCGTTAAAACAGCATAAGTATATTGATTACACCCGGGCGCTCGATGCTACCCAGTTGTACCTCAATGAAATCGGCTTTTCCCCCTTGCTCACTCCCGAAGAAGAAGTCCATTTTGCGCGACTGTCGCAAAAGGGCGATCCGGCTGGGCGCAAGCGCATGATTGAAAGCAACTTGCGCCTGGTGGTGAAAATCGCCCGACGCTATGTCAATCGTGGGCTGTCGCTGTTGGACCTGATCGAAGAGGGCAACCTCGGCTTGATCCGGGCAGTAGAGAAGTTCGACCCCGAGCGGGGTTTTCGCTTCTCGACCTACGCTACGTGGTGGATTCGCCAGACCATTGAGCGCGCAATCATGAATCAGACCCGGACCATCCGGTTGCCGATTCATGTCGTCAAGGAGCTGAACGTGTACCTGCGGGCGGCACGTGAGCTCACCCAGAAACTTGATCATGAACCTTCGCCTGAAGAGATCGCCAACCTGCTGGAAAAACCAGTGGGAGAGGTCAAGCGCATGCTGGGTCTTAATGAGCGTGTGTCTTCGGTCGATGTCTCGCTGGGTCCGGACTCGGATAAAACCCTGCTGGACACCCTTACGGATGACCGACCAACGGATCCGTGTGAGCTGTTGCAGGACGATGACTTGTCACAAAGCATCGACCAATGGCTTTCAGAACTGACGGACAAGCAGCGAGAGGTGGTGATTCGCCGCTTCGGCCTGCGTGGCCATGAAAGCAGCACCCTGGAAGATGTTGGCCTGGAGATTGGCTTGACCCGTGAGCGGGTGCGGCAGATCCAGGTGGAGGGTCTCAAGCGCTTGCGGGAGATCCTGGAGAAGAATGGTCTGTCGAGCGAGTCGTTGTTTCAATAACGACGCTTGACCCAATGTGGGAGCGGGCTTGCTCGCGAATGCGGAGTATCAGTCGACAGATGTACCGACTGATCCATCGCAGTCGCGGGCAAGCCCGCTCCCACATTTTTTTGTGCTCGGCCATGCCGACTAAATGGCAGGCATAAAAAAACCCCGCTTTTAAGGGCGGGGTTCTTTCGACTGAGTCAGTACAAGTTAGATAACTTGAACTTCTTCAGCTTGCATGCCTTTCTGACCGCGGGTAGCGATGAAAGAAACCTGTTGGCCTTCTTTCAGGCTTTTGAAGCCGTCGGATTGGATAGCTTTGAAGTGAACGAACAGGTCGTCACCGGATTGTGGAGTGATGAAGCCGAAGCCTTTTTCATCGTTGAACCACTTAACGGTACCAGTTTGGCGATTAGACATGGTGTATCTCCTTGGACAAAGTTAACTGCGACTCAGGAAAAGCCCTGGCCGAGACTGAGTGCAAAGAGCAGGAAAAATTCTTGGAGATGGTTGGATCGAAATTCAACATATCGTGTAGAGATTCTCAGTGACACAAGCAGCACAGTGGCGCCACCTTAACCCTTTTTCCGGAACGTGCCAATGGTATTTCCGAAGGTTTCTCTATTTTCGTGACTGGCGGTGCCTTTTACAGGCCTGCGGCCCTGTAATTCGGGGGCAGGGCTCGCCCCTTGCGGGTGACAGTGATCCGGCGCAACTTAATCAAGAAAAACCCCCGCGTCCTTTGAACCGCGAGGCCAGCCCCGGTAAGATGCCCAACAGAATTTTCCACCTCGCTATTCAGGACACCCGCCATGAGCATCAAATCGGACAAGTGGATTCGCCGCATGGCGCAAGAGCACGGCATGATCGAACCCTTCGTCGAGCGCCAGATGCGCGGTGAGGGCACCGAACGCCTGATTTCGTTCGGGGTTTCCAGCTACGGCTACGATGTGCGTTGCGCCGATGAGTTCAAGGTGTTCACCAACATCAACTCGGCCACCGTCGATCCGAAAAACTTCGATGAAAAGAGCTTTGTCGATGTGAAGAGCGATGTGTGCATCATCCCGCCTAACTCCTTCGCCCTGGCGCGCACTGTCGAGTTTTTCCGTATCCCGCGTAATGTCCTGACCATCTGCCTGGGCAAGAGCACCTACGCGCGCTGCGGCATCATCGTCAACGTGACGCCGCTTGAGCCGGAATGGGAAGGCCACGTGACCCTGGAGTTCTCCAACACCACCACCTTGCCCGCGAAGATCTACGCCAACGAAGGCGTAGCGCAGATGTTGTTCTTCGAATCCGACGAAGAGTGCGAAGTGTCCTATAAGGACCGTGGCGGCAAGTACCAGGGCCAGCGCGGCGTCACTCTGCCACGCACCTGATAGAAACGTCTTACAGAGCAAGGGAATTTGTCAGCGGGCAGGCACTCTATTGGGTGTACTGCCTCGGCGCGTGCACAGCGCGCCGAGCCACGCTTGAGGAGTACCCTATGAAGATCGACCCGCGAATCAGCGCCGAACTTGCCCGGCTTGAACCCAACCAGATTGGTGTTCTGGCCTGGTCCCTGATGGCCGACCCCGCCGCCGGCGGCATCCCTGGCCAGCCTGACCCCGATACCCCGGAACAACCCACCGAACCTGGCGTACCGACCCTGCCGGACGAGCCACCACCCGCGCCTGTGGCTTGATATCTGTGGCGAGCGGGCTTGCCCCGCGCTGGGCTGCGTAGCAGCCCTGAAACCTGACGCCGCCGTTTATCTGAGCAAAGGTGGCGAAATTATTAGGACTGCTACGCAGCCCCGCGCGGGGCAAGCCCGCTCGCCACACCCACAACAATCCCTTCACCAAGCCTCTGCGTTGTGCGCTGTTTATTTCAGGTTGCCACTCAAAAACTGCCGCAAACGCTCGCTTTTCGGGTTGCCGAGCACCTCTTGCGGTGTGCCTTCCTCTTCCACCAGGCCATGGTGCAAAAACAGCACCTGGCTGGATACCTTGCGCGCGAAACTCATCTCGTGGGTCACCATGATCATGGTCCGGCCCTCTTCAGCCAAACCCTGAATCACCTTCAGCACTTCGCCCACCAACTCCGGGTCCAGAGCCGATGTCGGCTCGTCAAACAGCATCACCTCCGGCTCCATCGCCAGGGCGCGCGCGATAGCCACCCGCTGTTGCTGGCCACCGGAGAGGAATGCTGGATACTGCTCGGCTACCCGTGCCGGCAGCCCAACCTTGTCCAGATAACGCCGGGCGCGGTCCTCGGCGTCCTTTTTGCTACACCCCAAGACCCTGCGGGGGGCCATGGTGATGTTCTCCAGCACGCTCATATGGCTCCACAGGTTGAAATGCTGAAATACCATCGCCAGGCGGGTGCGCAGCCGTTGTAGCTCGGCCTCGTCGGCCACGCGCATACCATGGCGGTCGCTGACCATGCGGATCGGCTGGCCATCGAGGCTCATGGCGCCGTCATTGGGTTGTTCAAGGAAGTTGATGCAACGCAGGAAGGTGCTTTTGCCCGAGCCGCTGGCGCCGATCAGGCTGATCACATCACCGCTTTTGGCCTTCAGCGATACACCTTTGAGCACTTCATGGTCGCCATAGCTCTTATGCAGGCCTTCAACGGTCAGTTTGTACATGGGGCGTGCATCCTCAAGGCGATAGTAAATAGCCACTGCGATAGGGGGTAAGGCCGGCGACATGGGCAATCACCATGCCGGCCGTGGCCATGCGCCGAAGCGAACGGGCATACAGCAGACCGGCATGCCGGCAATGAACGGGGCTGATGCGGTCGTGAATGGGGTCGATGACCTCGGCGACCAACTGCCCGGCCTCCAGGTATTCCCCTGGCAACGCGTGAAACACCAGCAGGCCGCCCACCGGGGTGGCTACCGGCTCGACGGCGGCCAGTGGCGTGGCGGGGTAGGGCAAGTCGGGCAGAGGCGCCGGTTCGCCGCTGATGGCGCCAAAGCGGATCAGGTAGTCGATGATCGCCTGGCAATCGAGGCTGGCCAGGCCATGATTGACATCACCTTGGCCGCGCAACTCCAGTGTCACCGAAAAGCTGCCCTGGGGAATCGCGAAGCGTTCGCCAAAACGTTGCTGCAACTGCCACCAGAGCAGGGTGAAACACTCATCGAAGGATTGCCCACCGGAGTCGGTGGCCAGCAGGCTGGCTTCGGCGCCGATGTAGCGGGCCAACGGCTCGACCTGCGGCCAGGCCTCGGGTGTAGTGTACAAATGGGCGACGGCTTCGAAGTCACAATGCAGGTCCAGCACCATATCGGCATCACAGGCCAGGCGTTGCAGTACCAGGCGCTGGGATTGCAGCTGCGTGGCCGGTAGATGGCGGTCGAGGGCCTGGCGTAGGCTGTCGCGGATCAGCGCGACGTTAAGCCTGGCATCGCCGCCCAGAAGGCCCTCGACCTGATTGCCGACCTCGTCACTGAGGTCGACAAACAGGCGATTGAAATTCTGCCCGCTCTCCAGTTCGTAGCGGCCTAGTGGAATATCCATCAGCACCTGTTCCAGGCCTACCGGGTTGGCTACTGGCACCAGCACGATTTTGCTGCGCAGGCGGCCGGCGGCGGCCAACTCCGCCAGGCGTGCCTTCAAATGCCAGGCCACCAGCATGCCGGGTAGTTCGTCGGCGTGTAGCGAGGATTGGATATAGATTTTGCCTTCGGCCTGCTCTGGCCCGAAGTGGAAGCTGTGGATCTGCCGTGCGGTGCCAGGCACCGGTGCGAGGATGGGATGAATCTGTTGCCGCATAGGGGCTCCTTAATGGCTAGGCCCGAGAAAGGCCAGCCAGCGACGCTCCGCCAGACGAAACAGACCGACCAGGGTAAAGGTCACGGTCAGGTAGATCAGCGCAGCGATACCAAACGATTGGAACGTGAGGAAGGTGGCCGAGTTGGCGTCCCGGGCCACTTTGAGGATGTCCGGGATCGTCGCGGTAAAGGCCACCGTCGTCGAGTGCAGCATCAGGATCACTTCATTACTGTAGTACGGCAATGAACGACGCAGGGCCGAGGGCATGATCACGTAGGCATACAGTTTCCAGCCGCTCAGGCCATAAGCTTTCGCCGCCTCGACCTCACCGTGGGCCATGCTGCGAATGGCCCCGGCGAAGATCTCCGTGGTGTAGGCGCAGGTGTTGAGGGCAAACGCGAGGAGGGTGCAATTCATTGCGTCGCGAAAGAACGCATCCAGCACCGGCTGCGCACGAATGGCAGCCAGGCTGTAGATGCCGGTGTAGCAAATCAGCAACTGGATGTAGAGCGGCGTGCCGCGAAACAGGTAGGTGTAAAACTGCACCGGCCAGCGTACCCAGCGGTTGGGCGAGACGCGGGCGATGGATAGCGGGATCGACACCACGAAACCGATGCAGATCGAGGCCGTGAGCAGCCACATCGTCATGGCCAGGCCGGTCATGTGCTGGCCGTCGCTGTAGAGGAAGGGGCGCCAGTATTCCTGTAAGAGTTCGATCATCGCACCGCCTCCCGTACGCCGGCGGCGTAACGGGTTTCCAGCCTGCGCAGGACGAAGTTGGACGCGCTGGTGATGACCAGGTAGATCAAAGCCGCGACCACCAGGAAAAAGAACAACTGATAAGTACTTTTGCCCGCGTCCTGGGCGGCCTTGACCACGTCGGCCAGGCCGATGATCGACACCAGTGCCGTGGCCTTGAGCATCACCATCCAGTTATTGCCGATACCCGGCAGGGCAAAGCGCATCATTTGCGGGAACGTCACGTAGCGAAAGCGCTGTGCGCGTGTGAGGCCATAAGCCGTGGCAGCCTCCAACTGGCCGCGGGGCACGGCGAGGATCGCGCCGCGAAAAGTCTCGGTGAAATACGCACCGTAGATAAAACCCAGGGTAATCACCCCGGCGCCGAACGGGTTGATCTCGATGTATTCCCATTCCATGTAGTCGGTGAAACTGGTCAGCCAGGTTTGCAGGCTGTAGAAAATCAGCAGCATCAGCACCAGGTCCGGCACGCCGCGAATCAGGGTGGTGTAGAGCTGGGCGGGGATACGCAACAGCGCCACGCTCGACAACTTGGCGCTGGCGCCGAGCAGGCCCAGTACTACGCTGACGGCCAGAGACAGCACCGACAGCTTGATGGTCATCCAGGTGCCTTGCAGCAATAGCGGGCCAAACCCTTGCAGGCTGAACGCGCCAAGCCCGAGGGTCTGCAGCAGGTCTTCAAACATGGGGTATGCCCTTGGCCATCGATAGTGCGCCCACCCGTTAGCGGAGTGGGCGCCGCAGCATTACTTGCCGCTGTACAGGTTCAGATCGCCAAAGTGTTTTTTCTGGATAGTGGCGTAGGTGCCATCATCGTGTAACGCTTTGATACCTTTATCCAAGAGGGCTTTCAGCTCTTTGTTACCTTTCGCGATACCCACGGCGGTTTTGGAGGGCAGCATTTCGCTGTCCACCGGCTTGCTGACTTCGTAGTCCGCGCCTTGTGGCGACTTCAAAAAGCCCAGTTCGGCCTGCAGCATGTCCTGGATCGATGCATCGAGGCGGCCCGAGGTCAGGTCGGCATACACCTGGTCCTGGTTCTGGTAGGCCTGGGTTTTGACCCCGGCTTTGTCCAGCACGGCCTTGGCATAGGCTTCCTGGATGGTGCCTTGCTCATAACCGACGGTCTTGCCCTTGAGGGACGCAATATCTTCGCTCAGGCCGGCGCCTTTCTTGAACACGTAGGAAGTGGGCCCGGAAAATAGCTCGCTGGAGAAGTCGATAACCTTCTCGCGGGCCGGGGTTACGGTCATGGACGAAATCACGCCGTCGAACTTCTTGGCTTTGAGGCCCGGGATCATGCCGTCAAAGTCGCTTTCTACCCACTTGCACTTGACCTTCAGCTGCGCACAAATGGCGTTGCCCAGGTCGATGTCGAAGCCCACCAGGCTGCCGTCTGCGGCCTTGGATTCAAACGGCGCGTAGGAAGGGTCCACACCAAAACGCAATTCCTTGTATTCCTTGGCCAAGGCGGTACCGGCGGCCATGCACAGAGCGAGTGCAGAAAGGGTCAGCAATGCTTTTTTCATTATGTAATCCCTGGAAACCAAGATAAGCGCTTGTGGCGCGATTAGGACTGTTACTGAACGGCGTCAGACGAATCGCAAGTAGCAATTTCTGCACCATAGTTCCGAACGGTCTTTTTAATAGGTGGGATTACGCGAAGGGCAACGTGGCAAGCGCCCGATATCGGGCGCAACAGAGCTTCAGCACCATTGCAGTGCAGAACGTTAGGAGCTGACTTGCAGCGCGGCAACGATGTGCTGGCAGGCACACCGCCATCGCTGGCAAGCCAGCTCCTAAATGGGGTTATTTCCCTGGGACCAGAGTCAATCGGGTCTTGCCGTACACCTTGTCAAAGTTCTGCGGCTGCATCGGGAAGCTCAGGTACTGCGCTTTGAGCCACGGATCGATGCCATTGGCATAGTACGGGCTGGCAGGGTTGCCGGATTGGCCGATCCCGCCCTGGCCCATCATGGGTTCCACTTGGCCGAAATCCACAATCATGCGTAGGGCCTGGACTTGGGTGGTGGCGAAATCCTGCCCCCAGTTGTAGGGCGCGGCGTTCAACGTAGTGTGATCGCCCCCTGCGGCCAACGGGCCGCGCAGGGTCTGGCCACTGGTGTTTTTCCAGGTGTAGCTATGCAATTTGCCCCACTGCCAAGCCTTGTGATCCGTGCCCAGTTGGCTATCGCCGGCAGTGATCGCGGCGGCCAGGCTGCGGGAGAGAATCGCCGGCTTGTCTTCTTTGTTGGGGGTGTGCAGGTCATCCCAAAACGGGCTGTCTTCACGCCCCAACAGATGATCGGCCTGGGCGGCGTAGGACAGGTTGGCGTTGCTGACAAAGGCTTTCCAGGTGGCACTGGTTTGCGGGCCCAGTTCATCGAGGAAAATCTGCTTGGAGCTTTCCTGCATAAACAGTTGGTAGATCGCAGCATCGCTCGACGTGGCTGCCAGGCGCCCGTCGAACGCCATCAGGCGGCCCAGGGTTTCCTGGGCCTTGGCCCGTTCGACGGCCGGCAGGGCCTCGATCGCCTGTTTCAGAGGCTGGGCCATACCTGGCGCCTGGAACATGCTTTTGAGCTTGGCGGCGAACAGTGTGGTTTGGTCGTATTGCATGGCAATCACGCTACGGCTGTCGTGCTTGCCGTTGCCGGCCAACTGCGCCAGGCGTTCGCTGCGTTCTGGTGCGGCCCAGGAGTTGGACAGTTGCATGCCATAGCCGTGGGGCACGCTGCGCTGGTTGGCCGTACCGACCCAGCCCTGGGGTGGGTCCTGGTCGTAGGGATGCAGCATCGCGTCGGCGAAGCCGTCCCAATCATAGCGCCCGTCCCAGCCTGGGGATGGCAGCAGGCCTTCGCCTTCGCGGCGGTTGGGGAAGCGCCCGGTGACCTGCCAGCCGATATTGCTGGCGTCGGCAAACACCATGTTCAGGGGGATGGCGCGAATCTCACGGCTGGCGTCCGAAGCTTTTTCCACGTTCTGCGCCCGGGACAGGTCGAAAAACGCATCCAGGCTCTTGTCGTCCTTGAAATCGGCGGTTTGCAGGGCCAGGCCGTAGCCGCTGGTCAGCGACTGGGCGCTGTTGAGCAACGGCCCGTGGCGGGTTTCGTACACCGCCTCGCGAATCGGCCGCTGGCCCTTGGCGAAGAAGGTTTCGTTACGCACGATGGCCGGTAGCCATTTGCCGTTGTGCTCGTAGTACAACGCGCTGCCCTGGCGTTTGACCTTCTCCAGGAACAGGTCCTGGGTATCGCCGGACACCTGGCTCATGCTCCAGGCCACCTTGCCATTGAAACCGGAAAGCAGCGTAGGTATCCCGGCAATCGACACCCCGACCGCCTGGTATTTCGGCGCGCGGATTTGTACGAAATTCCACAGGGACGGCGCCTGCATCGGCGTCGACAGGTCGTTGGCCAGCAGGCTGCGACCACTGCGGCTGCGTTGTGGGGCGATGGCCCAGTTGCTGGAGGTGGAAACCCCCAGGGTATTGAGGCTGCCCAGGCGCTCGTTGATGCTGTTGAGCGTGGCAAGGCCGGGAATCTGCCCGAGGTTGACGCCCTTGAGCTTGTCGGACTCCGCCATAGGCAGTGGCTCGTCCGGGTAGCTTGGGGTCAGCCAGGCGAATTTATCGGCGCCGACTTTTTGCGCCAGTACCAAGGCGGACAACTCTTCCTGCAGGTTGGCCGACTCACTGAAATTGAGCAGGCAGAACAGCAGCGCCGAATCCTCTGGCTTCCAGTATTCGGGCTTGTAGCCAGTCTTGGCCAGATCCGTAGGCAGTTTTTCACGGTAGCGGAACAGGTAGGCGTTGACCCCGCGGGCATAGACTTCGAAGAAGCGCTTGAGGCGTGGTGACGACGCGTTGTACAGCTCGCTGGCGCTTTTCTTGAGGTTGACCGCGCGCATAAAGCGGTCGACATCCAGCACATCCGGCCCGGACATTTCTGCCAGGCGGCCCTGGGCCAGCAGGCGCAGGGTGACCATCTGGTTGATCCGGTCGCTGGCGTGCACATAACCCAGGGTGAACAGTGCGTCGTGGAAGGTGTTGCTTTCAATCAGCGGCATGCCCTGGCTGTTGCGCCGCACGGAGACATTTTGCGCCAGGCCCTTGAGCGGCTGTACGCCGGAAACAGGCGGCAGGGTGTCCTGGCTGTTCAGTGACTGGCAACCGGCCAGGCCCAAGGCACTGGCCACTGCCGCGGCAACGCCGAACCGGGGAAGAAAACGTGAGAGGGCTGGCGAGGCCATGGCAAAGCTCCTGCGGGGGGTAGCGTCAGTAAAGGCGCTACGTTAGTGAGCGCGGCGAACCGACGCAAGCGGGAGGCGATGCTAATTTTTTCAAACACTCACAAACCCCTGTAGGAGCCGGCTTGCCGGCGAAAAACTACCAGGCGCCACGCTTATCCAGGCACTCAGCTTTTTCGTTAACGATCTTCGCCGGCTAGCCAGTTCCTACAGGGTACGATCAGGATTTCGGCGGGTTGACCTTCTGTACCAAATCATAGGCCCGCACCGTCGCCGGGCGTTCCTTGATCAGGTTGAACCAGCGATGCAGATGGGGGAAATCCTCCAGGCGCTGGCTCTGCCATTTGTGGGACACGATCCACGGGTAGATCGCCATGTCGGCAATGCTGTAGGCCTCGCCGGCGACGAAGCTGCGATCGGCCAGGCGCCGGTCCAGCACGCCATAGAGGCGCGCGGTTTCATCGACGTAGCGTTTGATGGCGTAGGGGATCTTTTCCGGGGCGAACTGGCTGAAATGGTGATTCTGCCCGGCCATTGGGCCCAGGCCGCCCATTTGCCAGAACAACCATTGCAGTACTTCCTGGCGAGCGCGCAGGTCCTTGGGCAGAAACTGGCCGGTTTTTTCCGCGAGGTACAGCAGGATAGCGCCGGATTCAAACAGGGAAATCGGCGCACCACCGTCGCTCGGCTGTTGATCGACAATGGCAGGAATACGGTTGTTGGGAGCGATCTTCAGGAAGTCTGGCTTGAACTGGTCGCCCTGGCCGATGTTGATCGGATGTACCGCGTAGGGCAGTCCGGCTTCTTCCAGGAACAACGAAATCTTGTGACCGTTGGGGGTGGTCCAGTAATACAGGTCGATCATGAAGCTCTCCATAATTGGTGATGCTTGACCGGGCAGGACGCCCGCTGATGTGCCTGTAGATATAGGTAACGGTCGACTAGGGAAAATTCAATGAAATATTTAGGTCTATCGATAGAACTGTAGGAGCCGGCTTGCTGGCGATGGCGGTTTGCCTCACCGACCGACAAGCTGGCGCCTACATGCGGCGGATCAGGCGCCGTGGCACTTCTTGAACTTTTTCTCACTGCCGCACGGGCACGGATCGTTGCGGCCAACGTCTTTCAGGGCGTTGCGCACCGGTTCCTGGTGGGCATGGCCGCAGTTCGGGCCGTGGACATGGCCATGGTCGTGATGATCGTGATCGTGATCGTGGTTGCAGTCAGGACCATGGACATGGGGTTGCTGAGTCATTGGTGTCGCTCCGGAATAAAATCGGCGGGGATTATCTCGTCATTGCGCATCACGTGCACGTCGTTACCGATGAATAATCCGGTTTTCAGTTCACCTTCCAGGCGATAGGGGATAGGGCGGTCCGGGTTTTTCAACAGGTCGGCGATTTGCCGTACCTGTGGCCACAGGTTGGTGCGCACCGTGACCTTGAAAAAACCCCGGCGATGGGGCGGTATGGTCAGCCACTCGTTGGATTCGCCTTCGGTCAGCTCCACGTCAGCCAGGCTGATCTTATAGATCAAGCCGCGCACGGTGAGGTCCGAGTCGCCGGGGTTATCCACGCGAAAGTGCAGCTTGAACTTCTGCTCCAACAGCTTGGCGCGTACCAGATCGACCTTGATCAGGTGGATTTGCGGTGGCGGCGTGTCATCGGCGAACCAGGACGCGCAGCCCGAGAGGCCAATGGTCAGTGCCAGTAAACAGCTATAGCTTCGTAATCGGTTGACCATGACGCAATCCTTTGTAGGAGCCGGCTTGCCGGCGATGGTCGTCAACGATGACGAGGGCAGTCTAGGTAAATGCGGTGCTCTTGCCTTCTTCGCGAGCAAGCTCGCTCCTACACTGAGCCGTTTTGTTTCAAATAGCTGGAACAGCACTTCTTGAACTTCTGCCCACTGCCACACAGGCAGGCATCATTGCGCCCAGCCTTCACCGACACCGTAGGATCAATAAAGTACCAGTGCCCATCGTTCTGTACGAAAGACGACTGTTCCCGGTGGCTATGTTCGCCAGTGCTGTCATGCCAGCGTGCGGTAAAGGTGACGAAGGCATGTTCCGGCTGCCCACCAAACACCTCGGAACTTTCCACCTCCAGGCCCAACCAAGTGCTCTGCGCGCTCCAGGCCCCGATGGCGTCACGGTCCAGGCCGCTCTGTTGTGCCGGTAGCGTGGTCGCCACCAGATAATCCACCAGCCCCAGCACATAGGCACTGTAGCGTGAGCGCATCAACGCAGTGGCACAGGGCGCGGGGTGGCCGGTGTGGTAATGGCCGCAACAGGCATCCAGCAGGTTGCCGCTGCCGCAAGGGCAAATGGATGTACTCATGGTTACCACCAATACTTTCCGAAGTTTTCCGGGTTGGCCCAGAACCGGGCGTTCAGCCAGTCCGGGACCTGTTTGTATTCAAGCAGATCGTAGGTAAACAGCGTCAGTACCTGATCGTCGCGGCGAAATTGTTCGCTAGTCTGCAGGGCCAAGGAGAAAAAGTCGGTGTCTTTCCAGCCGCAGGCCGCCAGGTCGGCGAGGACGGCGATGCGGCTGGCGTTGAGGTTGCGCACGCCGCCCAGTAGCTCCAACCCTGCACGTTTTGACAGGTGCTCCAGGCAGTCGACCACCAGGGCCAGGTCAAATCGCTGGGCGGCCAGTTCGGCAGGCAATGGTCCAGGCCCTGCGACGCAGACTACGGTGTCAGGGTGGGCCTGCTTGAACGCATCCAGCGCCGGGAACTGCCCGGCACCCAATACCAGCAGGCGTTTGGGCGCTTGGCGATCAAGCAGGGCGGCGAGCGATTGCTGCGGCGTACGGGAAGAATTACCGGCGGTCATCGAAGATCCTCACATCAGAACCGTGAAGACTAGCCTGCTTGAGCGCGCGGGCCTAGAGCGGGCGGCGGCCTGTCGGCCTGGAAAAGCAGCCTGGGCCAATGAATACGGGGGTGTGGCGCGCTGGCGCAGATGAAAAGAGCGGTCTTTACTCCACCCATCGGCTTGCGGCCGATCCCCTCAGGAGAAATCAAATGAGCATCATGCGGACAGCTCTACCCTTGGTTCTGCTAACCGGAGTATTGACAGGTTGCGCAGGCTTGCAAAAAACCGATTGGCCCACCTGCGCAGCCCTCGGCGGCGTAACCGGTGCGGCGCTAGGCGCCACCGAAAGCTCTTCATGGGCCGGCGGCGGCGCCTTGTTGATCGGCGGCATGGCCGGCGCTTATTGCTGGGTCCATGGCGACGGCGATGAGGACGGCGACGGCGTGCCCGACAGCCGCGACCAATGCCCGGGCACCCCCAAAGGCGTGCAGGTCGATGCCAATGGCTGCCCGCCAGTACCCGAGGCGGTAGTCGTCGAAGAAGTGGTGGTGGTCAAGGAAGAGACCATCGTGATTCGTGACGTGCACTTCGAGTTCGACTCGGCCCGGCTGACGGCGGCCGATAAAACCAAGCTCGACACCGTCGCCGCACGCCTGAAACAGGAGGCGCCGAGTGCCCAGTTGCGGGTCAGCGGGCATACCGACAGCGTCGGCAAAGATGCCTACAACCAGAAACTCTCGGAAAAACGCGCCCATTCGGTGACCGACTACCTGGTCAGCTCCGGCGTGCCGCGCAGCAACTTTGTGTCGGTGACGGGGGCCGGTGAAACCCATCCGGTGGCCGACAACAAAACCGCCGACGGGCGAGCGCTGAACCGCCGCGTGGAAATCCAGATCAACCGCTAGCGCGCTGCACGCCTGCCCCTGGGTGGCGCCAGGGGCATTTCTGATGGAAGCTTCCGACAATCCTCGGCGATCTGGTCGCCAAGTCGCAGCGTTCTCAAGTTTTTTAATCCTTCACTGGCAAATCGCCCGTAGAACTCGTTACTGTGCGCCCAAAGAATAATGTGCAAGGGGGCGTAGGGCATGAAGCTGTTGTTGCGATTGGGGAAGTTGCTGGCGTTGCTGTTCTGGGGCGTTGTGCTGATCAATCTGTTCAAACCGCTGACCAATCCATTTCATCTATTGGTCAACCTGGTCGGCATCCTATTGTTGCTGACCCACCTTCTGGAGTTGGTGCTATTCAACGCCAGCGTCAAACATCGTGCCCACCCTTGGCGTGACCGCCTGCTGATCCTGCTGCTGGGCATGTTCCATATAAAGAGCCTGCCTGCGCCTACGGCTGATCAAGACAATAAGGATGGCAATCATGCGTAAGGTTATTCTCCTGGCCCTGCTGGTCAGCCCCGTTGCCCTGGCCGAAAGCGTCAGTGTCGAGACCAACTCGTTGCTGCGCTTGCCCAACAGCACCAGCGTGCTGCAGTTGGAACGCCTGGACGTGGCCGACTATGGCACCTTGTTGATTCCGGCAAATATCACCCAGGTCACCGTCGACGAACTGCACCTGGGCCGCGAAGCGCGGATCGCCATTGTGCCGAGCGCCTCGGCCCTGCAATTGCAGGTACGGCATGCGCAGTTGGAGCATGGCAGCCAGATCACCTCCCGGGGGGCGCCCGGCACCCATGAAAAGCCGGCCAAGCCGGGGCGTGACCTGACGTTGCGGATCAATGCATTGAATGCGCAGCTATTGTCTGTCGATGCCCGGGGTGGCACCGGCGCCCAAGGTTATAGCGGCCTGGACGGCGCCAATGGCGAAGACCCAGGGTGCACGTGGGGTTCGGCTGGGCGCGGCGCCAATGGCGACAACGGTGGCGATGGGCTGCCGGGGGCCGCGGGGGCGGCAGTGCGTATCGAATTGCCGCAGGATTATCCGAGTGAGCAGATTAAGGTCTGGGTCGACGGCGGTGCAGGCGGCTTGCCGGGTGTTGCCGGCAAACCGGGCAAGGGCGGGCAGTCCAGGGGGTGCCTGGTGTACCGCGCCGATGGCGGCGAGAAAGGCCGTCCCGGTCTGGAAGGGCAGGCTGGGCCTTCCGGACCTGCCGGTACGGTGACCATCCAACGGCTTTGAGCTATAGGCACTGGCCCCATCGCGGCATCGGTATCTACACAACATTTGCCGCAACACCTAAATCCAGGCAGATAGCGTAGTTGTGGCGAGCGGGCTTGCCCGCGCTGGGCTGCGAAGCAGCCCCCAATAAGCCGAATGCGTTGTACCAGATACACCGCAGCGGCTGGTTTTGGGGGCTGCTTCGCAGCCCAGCGCGAGGGCAAGCCCGCTCGCCACGGGGGAGTTCGTCAGTTTCTGAAAGTTGTGTAGATACCTATGCCCGCGATGAGGCCCTGGAGAACCCCCTCAGAACATCGGCCGAGCCGAGGCAACCGCCACCACTACCAACCCCACAATCAGATTGATTCCTACCAACTTTCGGATTTTTCCCAACACCTGCGCGCCAGTCGCCCAGTCCTCGGCTGCCACTGCCGTACGCAGTTCAGGCAGTTGCAACGCCTGGATGCGGATAAACAGCGCCGTCATCACCACATACAACCCCATCATCACCTGCACATAACGCGGTGCGGTCTCAAACCCGCTGAAGCGCAGTTGCAATAGGCCGACGCCACTGATCGGCAAGATCAGCACCGCCACCCAGACCCACACGAAAAAACGTGGAAACACATTCATCCACAGTTTCAGCCGCGCCGGCCCCTCAAGCGCCGCCACAGCGGCCGGGCGCAGGATCATCCAGGCGAAAAACATACCGCCGACCCATACCAGGGCGGCCAATACATGCAGGGTGTAGGCAAGGCTAAAGACGGTCATTGAGGTACTCCGTTCTGCGCGGGATTAATTAGCGGGGTATGATAGCTGCCGATCCGAACCACTGAAAATTTATCCAGCGTTTTTTGCGCCCGACTATCCATGATCAGCACTGAACTCAAAACCACGATCCAGGGCGCCTATTCGCGTTTTCTCGAAGCCAAGAGCTTGAAACCGCGTTACGGCCAGCGCCTGATGATCGCCGAAGTGGCCAAGGTCCTCGGGGATATCGACACCGACGACGAAGGCCGGCGCAGTGGCGACCCCGCGGTCGTGGCCGTCGAGGCCGGCACCGGTACCGGCAAGACCGTAGCCTACAGCCTGGCGGCGATTCCTACTGCCAAGGCGGCCGGCAAGCGCCTGGTGATTGCCACCGCCACCGTCGCCCTGCAAGAACAGATCGTCTACAAAGACCTGCCGGACCTGATGCGCAATAGCGGCCTGAGCTTCACCTTTGCCCTGGCCAAGGGTCGTGGCCGCTATATGTGCCTGTCCAAGCTGGACGTGCTGCTTCAGGAAGGCCACGCGCAAACCGCCACGGCCTCGCTGTTCGAAGAAGAAGGCTTCAAGATCGAAGTCGATGAGGCCAGCCAGAAGCTGTTTACCAGCATGATCGAGAAGCTGGCCGGCAATAAGTGGGATGGTGACCGCGACAGTTGGCCCAATGCCCTGGAAGACGCCGACTGGGCGCGCCTGACCACCGATCATAGCCAGTGCACCAACCGTCATTGTCCCAACTTCGGCCAGTGCGCCTTCTACAAGGCCCGCGAAGGCATGGGCAAGGTTGATGTGATTGTCACCAACCACGACATGGTCCTCGCCGACCTGGCCCTGGGCGGCGGTGCCGTGCTGCCCGACCCGCGTGACACGCTGTACGTGTTCGACGAGGGCCACCACTTGCCGGACAAGGCCATCGGCCACTTCGCCCACTACACACGCCTGCGCTCCACTGCCGACTGGCTGGAAACCACCGCCAAGAACCTCACCAAGCTGCTGGCCCAGCATCCGCTGCCCGGCGACCTGGGCAAGCTGATCGAGCAGGTGCCGGAGTTGGCGCGGGAGATCAAGACCCAGCAACAGTTCATGTTCAGCGCCTGTGAGCAAGTGGCGGATTTCAAGCCCGGCGAAGACGTCGAAGGACGCGAACGGCCACGCCATCGCTTTGTCGGCGGGCTGATCCCCGAGCATATGCGCGAGATGGGCGTCGAGTTGAAGAAGGGTTTTTCACGCCTGACCGACCTGTTCACCCGCCTCACCGACCTGCTCAAGGAAGGCATGGACGGCGAGGTTAATATCGGCATCGCCAGCAACCAGGCCGAAGAGTGGTACCCGCTGTTTGGCAGCCTGCTGTCCAGGGCCCAGGGCAACTGGGAGTTGTGGACCGCCTTCACCGTCGAAGATCCGGAAGACAATCCGCCCATGGCTCGCTGGCTGACGCTGTCGGAAAGCGGCGCGTTGTTCGATATCGAAGTCAATGCCAGCCCGATCCTCGCGGCGGAGATGCTGCGGCGCAACCTTTGGAACGTGGCCTACGGCGCCCTGGTGACCTCGGCCACCCTGACCGCCCTGGGTACTTTCGAGCGCTTTCGCATGCGTGCCGGCCTGCCGAAAAAAGCGGTCACTGCCGTGGTGCCCAGCCCGTTCCATCACGCCGACGCCGGCGTGCTGCGGGTGCCGGACCTCAAGGCCGACCCGCGGGATGCGCCGGCCCACACCGCGGCAATCATTCGCGACCTGCCGTCCCTGGTGGAGGGTTCCAAGGGCACGTTGGTACTGTTCTCGTCACGTAAACAGATGCAGGACGTATTCGACGGCCTCGACCGCGATTGGCGCAAGCAGGTGTTTATCCAGGGCAACCTGTCAAAACAGGAGACTCTGAACAAGCACAAGGCGCGGGTCGATGGCGGGGATTCCAGCGTACTGTTCGGCCTGGCGAGCTTTGCCGAAGGTGTGGACTTGCCCGGTGCCTACTGCGAGCACGTGGTGATCGCGAAGATCCCGTTCTCCGTACCGGACGATCCGGTCGAGGCCGCGCTGGCCGAATGGATCGAAGCCCGGGGCGGCAATCCGTTCATGGAGATCTCGGTACCGGATGCCTCGTTGAAGCTGGTCCAGGCCTGTGGCCGCTTGCTGCGTACTGAAGAGGACCGGGGCACCATCACCTTGCTCGACCGCCGTTTGGTCACCCAACGCTATGGCAAGGCTATCCTTAATGCCTTGCCGCCTTTCAGGCGCGAAATTTCCTAAGCCACAGTGGGCGAATTCGCCCACTTCGTGGTCTATCTCATATATGTCATCAGGCCATTCACCGGCCGATTGGGAGAACCTTGTTCGTATGATCCGCACGCTGCCTGCTCTTTTTGCCCTATTGTTTGCCACGCCATTGCTGGCCGCGCCGGCTGGGCAACAGACGCTGTTCAACTTTGTCCGGCCGGCCGATGTGGTCAAGGTGGCGACCCAGGACGCCAGCCTGCCGCAGTACAACGCCGAACAGACCCCGGAAGGCGAGGTGCTGCGCCGCATCACCTTTAACCCGGCAGCGGAGCCGAGCCTGGTGCTCAGCCCGCAGAGTGGGGTGTGGGACTGGTCGCAATCGAGTGCCATGAGCCTGCGCATCCAGAGTGCGATGGACTGGGCGCTGACGTTGTACGTCAAGGTGCAGAGCAGCGACGGCAGGACCCTGGTCAGCCGTATCGATTTGCCGGCGGGGCCTGCGCAAACCCTGCTGGTGCCCCTGCAAGCCAACTCGCCCTTGAGCCAGGGCATGAAGGCCGGGCCGCCGATGCCGATCACCGTGGAGGGGCAGCGCGTGATGTTGGCCGGTAGCGCTGGCGAAATCGATCGTAGCCAGGTGGTCTCGGTTACTCTGTCAATGATCAAGCCGGCTGCGCCGCAAAGCATTCTGCTGGAGCGCTTTGGCGTGCAGGACAGCGAGCCGGTGCTCAAGGCCGCCTACAGTGAACTGGTGGACGCCTATGGGCAGTCCAACCGTGCGCGCTGGCCAGAAAAAGTCAGCAGCGACGAGCAATTGAAAGCCGCTGCCGCCAAGGAACAACAACAACTCAAGGGCTGGCTCGCAGAGCGTGACAAGAGCGCCCTGGACAAGTTTGGCGGCAGCACCAAGGGCCCGGCCTTTGAGGCCAGCGGCTTCTTCCGCACCGAAAAACGCGACGGGCGCTGGTACCTGGTGACACCGCTTGGGCATCCGTTCTACTCGCTGGGTGTCAACACGGTGAGCCCGGATAACAGCCAGACTTATGTCGCGGGGCGCGAATGGATGTTTGGCGCACTGCCCAAGGCGGGCGAGCCCTTCGACAAGTATTACGGCAGCGGCGACAACCGTGGCGGCAATGGCGCCGATGTAGGGCGCGGCTTCAATGTAGGGCGCTGGTACGACTTCTACGGTGCCAACCTGCAGCGCACCTACGGCCAGGCGTGTGACCCGGCAGCAGAGGCGCAGCCCTGCACGGCCCAAGGTTTTGACCAGGCCCGCTGGACCGGTCACACCCTGGATCGCCTGCAAGCCTGGGGCTTCAATACGATCGGCAACTGGAGCGCCCCGCAGTTGGGTGACGCCCGTCGCGTGCCTTACACCTTGCCTCTGTCGATCATTGGCGACTACACCAGTATCAGCACCGGCATCGACTGGTGGGGCGGCATGCCCGATCCCTTCGACCCGCGCTTTGCCATGGCCACTGAGCGGGCTGTGGCGATCGCCACCCGCGACCATCGCGACGACCCCTGGTTGATTGGCTTCTTTGCCGATAACGAACTGGCGTGGGCCGGCCCCGGCGATGATGCGAAATCCCGCTACGCCCTGGCCTACGGCACCCTGCGCATGACTACGGATGTCCCGGCCAAGCGTGCGTTCCTCAAGCAACTGCGCGACAAGTACCGCAACGAAGCTGGCCTTTCCAAAGCCTGGGGCATCCAACTGGCTGGCTGGGAGTTGATGGAAGATCCAGGCTTCGAGCCGCCGGTTCCCAATGCCGAGCATCCGGAAATCGAGGCTGATTTCCAGTACTTCCAGAAAACCTTCGCCGACGCCTACTTCAAGACCATCTCCGATGCGCTGAAGTGGCATGCGCCCAACCAGTTGCTGTTGGGTGGCCGCTATGCGGTCAGCACCCCGGAGGCCGTGGCGTCCTGCGCCCAGTATTGCGATGTGTTGAGCTTCAACATGTACACCCTCAAGCCCCAGGACGGCTACGACTTTGCGGCCCTGCGTGCACTGGACAAACCGGTGCTGATCACCGAGTTCAACTTCGGCTCCGCCGACCGTGGCCCGTTCTGGGGCGGTGTCACGCAATTGGCCCGTGAGGAGGCGCGGGCCCCGGCTTATGCGGCCTTCCTCAAGCAGGCCATGGGCGAACCGTCGATTGTCGGTGTGCACTGGTTCCAGTATCTCGACCAGCCAGTAACCGGGCGTTTGCTCGACGGTGAAAACGGCCATTTCGGCTTGGTGGGGATCACTGATGTGCCGTTCCAGGGCTTTGTCGATAGCGTGCGTAAAAGCAACCTGACGACGATCCAGCAATTGGGCGCAGAGGCCGAAAAAGCCAAGGTCGCCCATGCTGCAACGGGTTCCCAAACCCAGTAATGACTGGAACAATGGGCGCCACTTAAAGCAGGTCTTTTTCGAGGGGGATACAGGTGCAGATTCAGGGTCATTACGAGCTTCAATTCGAAGCAGTGCGTGAAGCCTTCGCCGCATTGTTTGACGACCCTCAGGAGCGCGGCGCCGCGCTGTGTGTGCAGATTGGCGGTGAAACGGTCCTCGATCTGTGGGCCGGTGCTGCCGACAAGGACGGTGCCGAGGCCTGGCACAGCGATACCATCGCCAACCTGTTCTCCTGCACCAAGACCTTCACCGCTGTCACCGCCTTGCAACTGGTTGCCGAAGGCAAATTGCAACTGGACGTCCCCGTTGCCAACTACTGGCCTGAGTTCGCGGCGGCGGGCAAGGAAAGCATCACCCTGCGCCAACTGCTGTGCCATAAGGCCGGGTTGCCAGCGTTGCGTGAGACATTGCCCGCTGAGGCCCTGTATGACTGGCCGTTGATGACGGCTGCCCTGGCCGCCGAGGCTCCCTGGTGGACCCCCCGGTGAAGGCCATGGCTACGCCGCCATCACCTATGGCTGGCTGGTCGGGGAGCTGCTGCGCCGTGCCGACGGGCGTGGGCCGGGGGAGTCGATTGTGGCTCGGGTTGCTCGCCCGTTGGGCCTGGACTTTCATGTCGGGCTGGCGGACGAAGAGTTCTATCGTGTCGCGCACATTGCCAGGGGTAAAGGCAATATGGGGGATGAAGCTGCCCAACGGCTGTTGCAGGTTACCCTGCGTGAGCCCGAGGCAATGAGCACCCGGGCGTTTACCAATCCGCCTTCTATACTAACCAGCACTAACAAACCCGAGTGGCGTCGTATGCAGCAGCCTGCGGCAAACGGGCATGGCAATGCACGCAGTTTGGCCGGGTTTTATAGTGGTTTGTTGGACGGAAGTTTGTTGGAAGCCGATATGCTTGAACAACTGACCCGCGAACACAGTATCGGGCCGGATAAAACCTTGTTGACGCAAACCCGCTTTGGCCTGGGCTGCATGTTGGACCAGCCGAATGTGCCCAATGCCACGTTCGGCCTTGGCCCGCGTGCATTTGGGCATCCTGGGGCGGGTGGTTCCGTGGGCTTTGCCGATCCGGAACATGATGTAGCATTTGGTTTCGTGACCAATACTCTGGGGCCGTATGTACTTATGGACCCGCGTGCGCAAAAGTTGGTAAGAATATTGGCCGACTGTCTGTAAATAGCTTGCTGTATGGCGTTTTTTTGTTAAAAAGGCACCTACAAAAGGCGCTTGAAAAGTATTGTTACTTTAAACTTCGTGAAGCGTCTGTTTAACGGGTCATCCAGACCCCTGTGTTTTCTCATTTTGTGGATATCTCATGTTATCGAACAAGTCCTTGGCACTGGCGCTCTGCCTCACTATTACTGGCTGTGCACAAACCCCACAAAATGATGCGTCTGGCGAGCATTGGTGGTCATTCGGGTTCGACAAGTCGGCGTCCAAGGACGTTACCGCCAAGGCCGATGCCAAAGCGGCTGACGCCAAGGCTGATCTCAAGGCCGATCTGAAGGCGGCAACGCCTGCTCCTGCTGCCGCTGCCGCTCCGGTAGTGGCCAAGGCTGAAAGCGACACCAAATGGTGGTGGCCTTTTGAAAGCAAGCCCAAACCCCTGAACAAAGTCGATGTGACCAACATCCCGATGCCAGACCCGAAAATTACTCAGGCCTGGCTGGATGACTACGAGCCGCGCCTGCGCGCTGCGATCAAGGACAGCAACCTGCAACTGGAACGTCGCGACAACGTGCTGGTGGTGATTGCCCCAGTCGATGGTTCGTACAACCCGAAGCGCCCGGCGATGTTGTTGCCGGTGACCCTGGGCCCGTTTACCCGTGTCGCCAAGGCCGTTGAAAAGGATCCGAAGACTGCCGTGCTGGTCCTGGGCCATATCGACACCGTGCAGAACCAGCCCTTGACCAAGGAGCGTGCCCAGTCCATCGCTTCGATCTTCAGCCTCAGTGGCTTGAAGCAGGACCGCCTGATGTTGCGTGGCATGGGTGACCTTATGCCCCGCGCCGCTAACGACAGCACCCAGGGTCGAGCCCTGAACCGTCGCATGGAAATCATGTTCACCCAACGCACAACCATGCTGGCACTGTTGAGCAAGTACAACTCGCCAAACCCGCCGAAGCCTGAACTGGTCGCGGTGCAGGACGTCGTTGCTCCAGCGCCGGTCGCCAAGAAAGCGGTTGCCGCCAAGAAAGCGCCAGCCAAGAAGGCCGCCGCCAAGCCAGCCGCGAAAAAAGCCGCCGCCAAGCCGGCTGCCAAAAAGCCAGTTGCCGCCAAGGCCGCAGCGCCAGCGAAAAAAGTCGCTGCAAACGACCAGGCGAAAAACTGAGTAATTGAGCCAGAAGGATAAAGCCGCATGACCCAGGCACTGGCAGATATGCGCCGTGACTACACACGGGACGGTTTGAGCGAGGCCCAGGCCCCGGACGAACCGTTTGCGTTGTTCCACCAGTGGTTCAACGACGCGGTCAAGACCGAGCAACCGCCGGTTGAGGCGAACGCCATGACCTTGGCGACCGTGGACCAGGAGGGCCGGCCTCACTGCCGCGTCCTGCTGCTCAAGGGGCTGGATGCCCAGGGCTTTACCTTCTTCACCAACTACCAGAGCGCCAAGGGCCAGCAAATGGCAGCTCGCCCGTTTGCTGCCATGACCTTCTTCTGGCCGACCCTGGAGCGCCAGGTGCGCATCGAGGGGCGGGTGATCAAGGTCACGCCCCAGGAGTCGGACGCCTACTATCAGGTGCGCCCACTGGGTAGCCGTATCGGCGCTTGGGCTTCCCCGCAAAGCCAGGTGATCCGTGATCGCCAGCAATTGCAGGACCTGCTCACGCTGACCGAGCAGCGTTTCAGCGAGACCCAGCCGGATTGCCCGGAACACTGGGGTGGTTATCGCCTGCTGCCGGAGCGCATCGAGTTCTGGCAGGGCCGGGCGAGCCGTTTACATGATCGCTTGAACTATCGTTTGCAGGGTGCCGACTGGACCCGCGAGCGATTGGCACCCTAAAGACATCACACTTGTAGGAGCCGGCTTGCCGGCTCTGACATGTCCTTCTACGAAGCCTTCTACTCCGTGGTTTTGACCACATATTGCCGCGCTGCGTCCTGCAGCCACTGTGGCAAGTCCTTACGCTTGACCTTCTCAGCCTTGGCACGGTCCAACTGTTGCAGCATAAAGTTGCGCTTGTGCGGATCGTCTCCCGCAAGCGAGAGCGCCAAGTCGCGGTCTACCCAGCGCTTGATCCGCCGGTACAGCCACCAATGGAAATACAGGCCGGCGGCGGTGGTAGCTACAATGATGAAGTAGTCCATGAAATTCCTTGTCTGGGTGTAGGTCTACCGTTTGTCGGTTTTTGCGGTACAGCCTGTCTGTACTGGGGCTGAATGAAAGCAATTTTCTCCGGGCCGTGCCGTGACAGGCGTCAAGCAGCGGAGTCTAATAAAGATATGTCCTTTGGAGTTGATGCTATGCGTAAGTCTGTTCTGCTGGTTGCCTGCTTCACCACCATGTCGTTGCTGCTGGGTGGCTGCGCCTCCAGTCTGACCGGCGACTCGTATTCCCGTGACGAAGCCCGTCGTGTGCAAAGCGTGCGCATGGGCACCATTGAATCCCTGCGTCCGGTCAAGATCGAAGGCACCAAGACCCCAATCGGCGGCGCAGCAGGCGCAGTCATTGGTGGTGTTGGTGGTAGCGCCATCGGTGGCGGTCGCGGCAGCATCGTGACCGCTGTTATCGGTGCCGTGGCGGGCGGCCTGCTGGGCTCGGCCACCGAAGAAGGCCTGACCCGCACCCAGGGCGTGGAAATCACCGTACGCGAAGACGACGGCAGCATGCGCGCCTACGTCCAGGCCGTGCAGGAAAACGAGATCTTCCGCATCGGCGACCGCGTGCGCATCATGACCGTAGACGGGACCAGCCGCGTTACCCGCTAAGCGTCATTCAGTAAAAGAAAAACCCCGACCAGGTGACTGGTCGGGGTTTTTTGTTGGCGTTCATGGCCGGCTTCGTAGGCCGATGAAGTACTCCAAGTCGTTTCTCAGATTAATCTTCAGCAGCGTGGAGAGCTGTGCGACCTGGATTTTGGTGAGTTCCAACTCACCGGGTTGCAACTCCTCAAGGGGTTTTGATTCGGTGAGTTGGGCGACGTCTTGATTAAGCTGATCCCCTTCTATGTCGAATTGGTATTGCAATGATTCGTCCTGTTTATCGTCAGGAAAAAAACCGGTAATTGATAAATAAAACATAAGGCTAGTTAAAGCACCTTTCAGCTTCTGGTTCGCTAGTCAGATACTGCAGGTGAGTTGGAAAAAATGAACGGGGGTCTCTATTGCCCTGCCTGCCAAAGATTCGATAGCTGTCAGTTGGGTGGGAGTAAGGTTGTAACCCTCCCAGCCATACTGCTCGTTGGACCATTGCATTATGGTTTTCAACTTTTCCTCACTCCCAGGAGGTAGCTCGATTACAAAAGCCTGGAGCTCAGTAACCTTATCGAAGGCTTCAATCAGATATCTCATGGTGCGAATCTTTTTTGGATTTTCGTGGAGATGGATTTGATTATTAACGGTTCAAATCCACCACCAGGCTGACTGCCGATATTTGTTGTGATAATCGATGCTCTTCATTTTGTTAGTCGTTAAAGGGGCGCAGTGAAGGAAAATCTCTCAGATTGAGTGACCGGTTGGAGGGAGCGATCAGGTGAACATTTCGATGTCATCTCGAGCGCTACTTATCACGCCGCTCAGTGATGGGTGTTTTTGCCCAGCCAGTTGCATTGCCGCAGACACCTTAGCCGTGTCCAATGTTCTGAATCGACGCGCGATATGACCTACAGCGACTATGGCAGCTGAGGCAATCGCTTGGTTGTCATGACTTATATGTTCTAAGCAGACCTCCTGAGCCCAGGCGCTATTTTTTTCATTAAGCCCGATAGAAATCAGTGCAGTTGCTACCTTACGTTCGTCTCCAGCGGCAAGACTGCTTACTGCTTCCTCATGACTCATATCCGGGTCGTGATAGTGCATGTTCATTTTTCTGCTCCGAGAATTTTTCCTTTGCGGTTGGTTTTACCCGCTTTTATCAGCGCATTTTTCATGTCTTGATGAAGCTCTTCCCAGGACCTCACATGACCGTGGTAAAGCTCATCTGTGGTGCGATCTATGACCACAAACTCCTTCGTTTGTGGGTCGATACCTACTCGGCGTGGTTCTGTAGGTTTCACCTGTATTGAGTCGTTTAGTGCGGCTAAACCGTTGGTTGGTCTTTTGCTTTTAACGGAGTTGCCTTTTTTTCCGTGGTACGGCGCATCTTCGTACTTCCAGCTCACCACGATATAGAGTGGTTTTACCCCTGACTCACTGGGGAATACCAGAATGAAATCCTTATACTCCGGCGGATAAATCGGGTCGACGATGATACTCGCGGCTGTTTCCGTCGGCGGATACACCCATATGTGAGGCGTGGCTGGCGCAGCCTCCAGTGCGGGTATGCCAAGGGTATCGGCAGGGTCAACAGCAGGTGTCCAGATCAGCTCGACGCCGTCACCCAAATCCGCTACGTGTTGCGTGCCCTGTAGTTGAAACTGTACGACATCGACCATTTCCCAATCACGATTCTTTCCCGTGTAGAAGGCATAGCCCTTCAGGCTACCGTCGGCCTGTTGTTCGATATTCAGGCGCACACGGGTGCGGGCGCGGGTCAGGGTGCGCAATTGTTCATCGCTATAGAGCGCGCTGTCGCCCAGCGTTGAGGGCCATAGCAGTGCTACCAGGCCCAGCATGAAGCCTGTCGCAACGGTCCCGGTGGCAGCGGCCGCGCCCGTAATGGCCGAGCCACCCAGTGCCAACGAGCCAAGCCCGGCAGGCAATACAGTGGCGCTTATCTTCTGGAGAGGAAGCCGGCCTGTTGCATCTGTTTCACGGCCGCCCAGCACTGCATGTTCGCCATAGTCTGCGAGGCGATCCAGGGGAATGTAACCAGATGGGGTGTTGTAGCTGATGATGGCGTCCGGCAAGTTGCAGGACTTAGCGAAAACGCACCCGACGACAGGAGCGGGGTTCGGTTCTGACGCAGGCTGAAGCTTTGCTTCGTAGGCCTGCTGGCGTGCGAGCATTGCGTTGTAGGGTTGCTGGAGCGCCTCGCGGGCGGCCAGTTCGCGCTCGTTCATGGGTTCCAGGCGGCGATAGCCACCGGTACCGGTCCCGTAGGAACGCCAGACCTGCGGTCTGTCTTTGTTGTTGGCCATCATGCCCTCCTGGCGAGTTACATCGCGACATCTAGTGCGACGTTATGGGAGGCGCAGGAGAAAAAATGTAGGAGGGTGCTGCAAGCGAGGGGAGAAGAGGCTGAAAGCACGGGGGGGCAGGAAAAGCCTTCCCCCCCCGTTACGTGTTACGCGTTGACCGTCACCTGCTTGCGACTGGCCATCGCTGTCACTGCATAACCAATCAATGCAGCAAGGATCGAACCGGTGAGAATGCCCATCCGGTCCATCCCGGCGTATTCGCTACTGCCTGGTACGAACGCCAGTGAGCCGACAAACAGGCTCATGGTGAAGCCGATGCCGCACAGGATGGCCACGCCCATGACTTGGCCCCAATTGGCGCCGGTCGGTAGAGCCGCGAGGCCGGTTTTCACCGCGAGCCAGGTCAGGCCAAACACACCGACGGTCTTGCCCACCAGCAGGCCTGCGGCGATACCCATAGGCACATGGTGGGTGAAGCTCTCCAGGTTGACCCCGGCCAGGGACACACCGGCGTTGGCAAAGGCGAACAGCGGCAGGATTGCGTACGCCACCCACGGGTGCAGGGCGTGTTCCAGGCCTAGCAGGGGCGACGGCTCGGCGTTCTTGGTACGCAGTGGGATGCAGAACGCCAGGGTGACGCCAGCCAGGGTGGCATGCACACCGCTCTTGAGCACGCAGACCCAGAGGATCAGGCCGATGATCAGGTAGGGCCCGAGCTTGACCACGCCCAGGCGGTTCATGGCGATCAGCGCGACAAGGCATGCGCCTGCACCCGCCAGCGACGCAGTGGACAGTTCACTGGAGTAGAAAATCGCGATGACGATAATGGCGCCCAGGTCATCAATGATCGCCAGGGTCATCAGGAACAGCTTCAGCGACACCGGTACACGCTTGCCCAGCAGTGCCAGTACGCCGAGGGCAAAGGCGATATCGGTGGCCATCGGGATGGCCCAGCCGCCCAGCGCCGCAGGGTTATCCTTGTTCAGCGCCCAGTAGATCAGTGCTGGCACCACCATGCCGCCGATGGCTGCTGCGCCTGGCAGCACGACCTGGGAAGGCTTGGACAGGTGGCCGTCGAGCAACTCGCGCTTGACCTCCAGGCCGATCAGCAGGAAGAACAGGGCCATCAGGCCGTCGTTGATCCATAGCAGTGACGGCTTGGCGATTTGCAGCGCACCGATTTGTACGGCGACGGGCACTTCAAGGAAGCTGTTGTAGAGATGGGACAGCGGTGAGTTGTTGATGATCAGGGCCAAGGCGGCTGCAGCGATCAGTAACAGACCGCTGGCCGCTTCAAGCTGGAAGAAACGGGTAAATGTGCTACGCAGAGGCAAGGGATGCTCTCCAATCAAAGTTCAATAGGGGCGTACCCTAACTCGTACTGTTAGTTGTTAAAACAAAAGTTATATTCTTTTTTTGTTATATAAAAGTGCCAAGGTATGGATTGCGTCAAAGCCTAGCAATTGTGTATCGAATTGAGTCACGACTGTATCTGTGTGCAGTGTAGGAAACACCCTAAGATCAAGCCTGAAAATTTAATGGAACTTGAGCATGAGCGACCACCGTCCGTGGGCCCGAGAGGCCATCCGCATTATTGAAGCGGACTTCCAGCGCAGCGCCGACACCCACCTGATCCCGCTGCCGCTGCCGGGCCTGCCGGGGATCGAGTTGTATTTCAAAGATGAATCCAGCCACCCCACCGGTAGCCTCAAGCACCGGCTGGCCCGCTCCCTGTTCCTGTATGCCCTGTGCAACGGTTGGCTCAAGCCCGGCGCACCGGTGATCGAGGCGTCCAGCGGCTCGACGGCGATCTCTGAAGCGTACTTCGCGCGCTTGCTGGGCCTGCCGTTCATTGCGGTGATGCCGGCCACCACGTCTCAGGAAAAGATTGCGCAAATCGCCTTTTACGGCGGCAAGAGCCATCTGGTGCAGGATCCCACGCAGATCTACGCCGAATCCGAGCGTTTGGCGCAGGAAAGCGGCGGGCACTTCATGGATCAGTTCACCTACGCTGAACGTGCTACCGACTGGCGGGCGAACAACAACATTGCCGAATCAATCTTCCAGCAATTGCGCTGCGAGCGGCATCCAGAGCCGAGCTGGCTGATTTCCAGCCCGGGTACCGGCGGTACCACCGCGACCCTCGGGCGTTATGTGCGTTATCGCCAGCATTGCACCCGGGTGTTATGCGCCGACGCCGAGCGTTCGGTGTTCTTCGAGTATTACCAGACCGGTGATGCCAGCCTGCGCCTTGACTGCGGTTCGCGAATCGAGGGCATTGGCCGGCCACGGGTAGAAGCGTCATTCCTGCCCAAGGTGATCGATGCGATGGTCAAGGTGCCGGACGCCTTGTCGTTGGCGGCCATGCATTACCTGGCGCAACGCTTGGGACGGCGGGTCGGGGGTTCCAGCGGTACCAATCTGATTGGCGCGTTGATTGCCGCGCAGCAGATGCAGGCGGCAGGGGAGTCGGGGTCTATCGTGGCGATTCTGTGTGATGGGGGCGAGCGTTATGCCACGACCTATTACGACGATGCGTGGCTGATCGGGCAAGGGTACGAGCTGGAGGAACTGATTGACGCTGTTGCAGCCAGTGTCGAGCGGGGCGAGCCGTTGCCGGACAGCATCCTGCGCGCCAATATCTAAAATTTCCTGTGTATGGAAACCATTGTGGGAGCCGGGCAAGCCCGGCTCCCACAATAGAGAGGGGCGCTTGCGGGTGAGCTGTCAGGCCTCGATGCCGAGGATATCCCGGGCCACGGCTTCGGCAATCCGAATCCCGTCAACGCCTGCCGACAAGATCCCACCGGCATAACCTGCGCCTTCGCCGGCCGGGAACAGGCCTTTGACATTCAAACTCTGCATCGACGCGTCGCGGGTGATCCGCAGCGGCGACGAGGTGCGGGTCTCGATCCCGGTCAGTACCGCGTCATGCAGCGAGTAACCCTTGATCTGCTTCTCAAAGGCCGGCAACGCTTCGCGGATGGCCTCGATGGCGAAGTCTGGCAAGGCCAGGGCCAAGTCGCCCAGGGCTACGCCTGGCTTGTAGGAAGGTTCCACGCTGCCGATGGCCGTGGATGGTTTGCCGGCGATGAAATCACCCACCAGTTGCGCCGGTGCTTCGTAGTTGCTGCCGCCGAGGATGAACGCGTGGGACTCCAGGCGCTCCTGCAGCTCGATCCCGGCCAGAGGGCCGCCCGGATAGTCGACTTCCGGGGTGATGCCGACCACGATCCCGGAGTTGGCATTGCGCTCGTTACGCGAGTATTGGCTCATGCCATTGGTCACAACCCGATTTGGCTCGGAAGTGGCCGCAACCACCGTACCGCCCGGGCACATGCAGAAGCTGTATACCGAACGGCCGTTCTTGGCGTGGTGCACCAGCTTGTAGTCGGCCGCGCCCAGTTTTGGGTGCCCGGCATACTTGCCCAGGCGTGCCGCGTCGATCAGCGACTGCGGGTGCTCGATGCGGAAACCCACCGAGAACGGCTTGGCTTCCATGTACACGCCACGGCCGTGGAGCATGCGGAAGGTGTCGCGGGCGCTGTGGCCGAGGGCGAGGATCACGTGCTTGGAGAGGATCTGTTCGCCACCAGCGACCACCACGCCATTCAACTGGCCATCTTCGATCAGCACGTCGGTGACCCGCTGTTCAAAACGCACCTCACCGCCCAGGGCGATGATCTGCTGGCGCATGTTTTCCACCACGCCGGTCAGACGGAAGGTGCCGATGTGCGGTTTGCTGACGTAGAGGATTTCATCCGGCGCGCCGGCCTTGACGAACTCGTGCAGGACCTTGCGCCCGTGGAATTTCGGGTCCTTGATCTGGCTGTAGAGCTTGCCGTCGGAAAAGGTCCCGGCGCCGCCCTCACCGAACTGCACGTTGGACTCGGGGTTTAGGACGTTTTTGCGCCACAGGCCCCAGGTGTCCTTGGTGCGCTGGCGTACTTCGCGGCCGCGCTCGAGGATGATCGGCTTGAAGCCCATCTGCGCCAGCAACAACCCGGCAAAGATCCCGCAAGGGCCGAAGCCGACGACGATAGGGCTCTCGCTCAGGTCTGCCGGTGCCTGTCCTACGACCTTGTAGCTGATATCGGGGGCGGCATTGATATTGCGATCGTCGGCGAACTTGAGCAGCAGGGCGGCTTCGCCCTTGACCTCAAGGTCCACGGTGTAGATGAAGCACAGCTCCGACGACTTCTTGCGCGCATCGTAGCTGCGTTTGAACAGGGTGAAATCGAGCAGATCATCACTGGCGATGCCCAGGCGCTGCACGATGGCAGGCCGCAGGTCTTCTTCGGGATGGTCGATGGGCAGCTTGAGTTCGGTGATTCGTAGCATGACAGGATCCGATATGCGGCGTTTGGAAGGGCCGGCAGTTTTGCAAACCGGCGATTATAAGCCCCAACGGCGCTTTCCCGTCATGCTAAAACAGCCCAGGGGCGAATCAGTCGTCTCGCGAGCCGCCAAATGCCGCGCAACCACGCTGCACCTGACCGTTGATCCGAAGTTCGGCGCTCATGTGTTGCAGGCTGCCGCTGACGCTATCGATGCAGCGCTGGGGCGCGACCCACAGTTCAATCTGCTGGCCGTTGGCTTCGGTGGTGAGGTTGAAACGGCCGTCACCCAGTTGCTCTTCCACATAAGGCACCGGCAACGGTGGCTGGCCTTCGCGTTGCAGGACCATGCCCTTGTTGGTCACATTCAGGGCCCAGGCTGGCTTGTGCCCGTTGGCGCGCAGGATCATGCGCTTGAAGTCCGGGTCGTCACAGGCTGAGGTCGAGCGTTCGACGCGGTACAGCTGTTGCAGCTCCACCTGGCCCTGGGTGCCGCTGGCGACCCCGGAAAACTTGCCGCGCAAGTCGGCAAACAACGCCCCTTGCTGGCCGGCCAGGGACGCAGCTTCCTGGAGGATGCTGGTACCGCCGGTATCGTTGACCACGTAGTTACGCTGGTCATGGCAGGGCTGGAACAGCAATTTGTCGCCGATGGCCGTCAACTCGCCTTGCATGCGAGTCAGGCCCGCAGTGGAGGGCGTCGCCGGATCGCGTTCAAACACCTGGCAGGCAGCGAACAAGGGCAGCAGGGCAAACAGAGCAAGGGTACGGGCGGCAAGCATTATCGGGTCTCCTGACAAGTGCCGCCACGTTACGCAGGCTGGCGCCGCATCACAAGCCGACGATGGCGCACGATTAGGTTTCAGCATTTTAATGGAGCGCGGATTTAAGCCTTTTCCTCTGTTTGCTGTGCCAACCTTGTGCAACGTTCACGCTTTTCAAAGGAGCACGTGTATGAGCCTTCGATGGGCCTTTTTCGCCCTGGTCTGGATGGCGCCCCTGGCCAGGGCCGAGGCGCCGGCCAAGCTGTTCTACAGTTCGCAGACCGACTTTACCGAGATCACGGTGAGCCTGAAAAAAACCTCGGCGCTCCAGCCTGAGTTTATTCGAGTCGACGTGACGCTGACGCCCGAGGCCAGGGCGCGTTCCAAAGCCCTGAGCCTGCTGGCCATGCACAAACGGATAACGCTGTATCTCAATGGCCGGCAGCTCAGTACCGCGACGGTTCAGAGTGTCCTCGACGGTCCGGGCCTGACGTTTTCCATTCCCCGCGACCAGTTGCTGGAGATGATGCCATCGCTGCTCGAGTGATGCTTTCAGCCTACGATGTAAGTCTGTCCGGTCTGTAAGCCTTCAACACTTTTGGCGTATGCCAATGCCACGTCCGCCGCAGGAGCCGGCTTGAAGCCTCTGAAATATGGCGCATAGCTGCCCATGGCCTCCACCAGCACGGTCGGGCTGACCGAATTGATGCGCAAGCCCCGTGGCAATTCAATCGCCGCCGCCTTGACGAAGGCATCGATGGCGCCATTGACCAGTGCAGCCGAAGCGCCGGTGCGGATCGGGTCGCGATTGAGGATGCCGCTGGTGAAGGTGAACGACGCACCGTCGTTGGCGAATTCACGGCCGATCAGCAGCAGGTTGACCTGGCCCATCAGTTTGTCTTGCAGGCCTAGGTCGAAGTGGCTGGCATCCATCTCTCCCAAAGGTACGAAGTTCACACTGCCGGCGGCGCATACCAGGGCATCGAACTTGCCGGTTTGCGCAAACAACTGGCGGATTGAAGCGCTATCGCTGATATCAACGTGAAAGTCGCCGCTCTTGCGACCGATGCTGATCACTTCGTGGCGCTGGGACAGCTCGGCCTTGACTGCCGAGCCCACCGTGCCGCTGGCGCCAATCAACAGGATCTTCATGATGTGATTCCTCAAAGGGTTCAAGTGAGCCTTCAGTCTAGAGTGGTTTTTTCTGTAGATAAGCGCACTAATAGGCAACCTTTGGTTTTCAAATGGAAACAATCCATGAGCGAGATGGACGACCTGGCGGCGTTTGCGGTGTTGATCGAAGCCGGCAGTTTTACCCTGGCCGCCCAGCAACTGGGCTGCAGCAAGGGGCAGTTGTCCAAGCGCATCAGCCAGTTGGAAGCACAGTTTTCGGTAGTGTTGCTGCACCGCACCACCCGCCGGCTGAATCTGACCGCTGCCGGCGCGGCCCTGCTGCCACAAGCTCAGGCGCTGGTAATCCAAGTGGACCGTGCACGTCAGGCATTGGCGCGGCTAAAAGATGATGTGGCCGGGCCGGTGCGTATGACCGTTCCGGTGTCCCTGGGCGAAACCTTCTTCGATGGCCTGTTACTGGAGTTTTCCCGACAGTACCCGCAAGTGCAGGTCGAGGTGGATCTCAGCAACAATTATCGCGACCTGGCCAGGGACGGCTTTGATCTGGCGGTACGCTCAGAGGTTGCCAACGATGAGCGCCTGGTCGCCAAGCCGTTGTTGGCCTGGCATGAAATGACCTGTGCCAGCCCGGCTTACCTGGAACAGTACGGTGAACCGCTGACACCCGCGGAGCTGGTCGGGCACCGCTGTTTGCTCAACAGCCACTACAGTGGGCGCGAGGAGTGGCTATATCACCAGCAGCACGAGCTGTTGCGAGTGCGGGTGGATGGCACTTTTGCCTCCAACCACTACAACTTGCTGAAAAAAGCCGCACTGGTGGGGGCCGGTATCGCACGGCTGCCGTCCTATCTGTTGCAAGTGGAATTGGCTGACGGCCGGCTTCGTTGGCTCTTGCGTGATTATCAGACCCGCAGCATGCCCATGTACCTGGTGCATCCGTATCAGGGTGGGCTACCGCGTCGCACCCAAGTGCTGGCCGATTACCTGGTGGGCTGGTTCAAGCGCAACGGCGAGGCATTGGACCGGCTCTAGCGCCAGCGCCGGGCGATCCAGTGATCAATTGACACCCGTCCGGGCCCCTTGGCCATCAACACCAGCAGCAACGCGATCCAGGTGCCGTGGGTCGGGTACGCATCGGGATAGACAAATAGTTGGATCACCAGGGTCATGCCCAGTAACGCCAGCGCTGAAAAACGTGTGGCAAGCCCCAGCAGAATCAGAACCGGGAAAAAGTGTTCGGCGAATGTGGCCAGGTACGCGGCCACTTCTGCTGGCACAAACGGTAACCGGTATTCACTTCGAAACAACGGCACGGTGGAGTTGGCGAGGTGGGGCACGCCCAGTTCGAAGGTGCCGTCTATCAGGTCGACGGCAAACCCCTGGACCTTGGTCTGGCCGGATTTCCAGAACACCGCTGCAATGGAAAAACGTGCGACAAGAGCGATCAGGCTGTAGGGGATTTTTTCGAAGGTTTGAGTGACGCGTGCAATCAGACGGGGGGCGGAAGTATTCATGGCTGTACCTTGATTTGGGTGATGGCGCGGTGGTTGATCAGCAGTCCCAGGCATTGGTGCAGGTCAAATTCGCTGGCCGCGTCGAGGGCGTACGCCACCGCCATTTCCAGGGGCCAATCGTTGTTCAGGCTGTTGATAAAGGTCACGCAGCCGCTGTCGATGCAGAACACTTCCACCTCCAGGCCGTTGCGCAGCACCAGCGCACTTTGCCCATGCCAGGGGTCGATTTTGGCGATGCTGTCGGTGGTTTGGTGCGCAGCCCATAGCGCCACCACGGCGTAGTCCGAACGCAAGGTGGCAACGGATGGATGCAATTGCAGGCGCACGTTGCCCAGACTGAGTAGCTGCTGTAGCTGGTTCACCACGGCCTGTGGGTCGGCTACCGGGGCGTCGATGGCGTGATAGGCACTGATCCGCAAGCGCTCCAGCCGAGCGACGTCGGCCAGGTATGGCACCTCGACAGCGGGGGCGAAGCCCTGGATAAAATCCGCCAGGTCACTGCCGTAGTCGTGGAGCAGCGGGCTGATCGGTGGGTAAGCCTGGATATACAACCCGGCCATGGCCCGAAAAAAATGGTCGCCCACCAGTTGCCGGGTCACCGGATAACTGTCGGCCAGGGCATTGATCAACGAGCTGTGGACGTTGTTGCGATACACCGCAAAACGACTGGCAGGATCGGCGCCATTGCGGCTGAACAACCCATCCGGGCATGGTTGGTCCGGCGTAAGCAGGGCCTGGGCGAATCGTCCGTGCAGGTTCATAGGGGCACCGCCGCAGCCAGCAGGTGCTGGTCCGCTTGCCGGGCTTCGGCGTGCAATACGCTGAAGGCCGGAACATCGTTGTCACGCTCGATCAGCGTAGCCACCGGCCCGGTGCGTTGCAGTGCCTGCTGATACAACTGCCAGACGGCGTTGTCGACCGGCGCTCCGTGGTCATCGATCAGCAGGCGATCACCTAGGCTGTCGGTGTCTTCGGCAAAACCTGCCAGATGAATCTCGCCCACGCTGTGCAAAGGCAAGGCATTGAGGTAGGCCAACGGATCCTGCTGATGATTGATGCAGGACACATATACATTGTTCACGTCCAGCAACAGGCCGCAGCCGGTACGCCGGATGACCTCGCTGATAAAGTCGGTTTCGTCCAGGGTGGAGTGCTGGAACTGCAGGTAGGTTGACGGGTTCTCCAGCAACATGCGCCGCTTGAGTGTGTTTTGTACCTGGTCAATGTGTTCGCACACCCGCTTGAGGGCGGCGTCGTCATAGGCCAGGGGCAGCAGGTCATTGAGAAACACCGGGCCGTGGCTTGACCAGGCCAGGTGTTCGGAAAAGGAGTGAGGTTGATAGCGCTCCATCAGTGCCGCCAGGCGCGCCAAGTGGGCGTGGTTCAGCGGGCCTTCGCCACCGATGGACAGGCCGACGCCGTGCAGCGATAGCGGATACTGCTCGCGGATCAACCCTAGATAGTGGTGGAACGGCCCGCCGGCCACCATGTAGTTTTCGGCGTGGACTTCAAAAAAACCAATATCGGGCAGGGTGGCGAGCACTTGCTGGAAGTGCTCGCTCTTGAGCCCCAGCCCGGCCCGGCGCGGAAGGCCGGGAGCCTGAGCCTGGGCGACATCAGGCAGAGATGAAAGCGTCATCGTCAGTACTCAGGCAGGGGATTCAGGATTTGGCCTTGTAGGCTTCCAGTTGGCCAAAACCGGTTGGCGAGGTTTTGCTTTCCATCTTCATGCAGGTGCCCTCGGGGACCAGATTCCAGGCGTTGGCCTGGTAGTCGGTTTTCGAGGTGCCCGCGCACGTGGTGCCAGCGCCTGCGGCGCAGTCGTTCTTGCCTTTGAGGGCGACGCCAAAGCATTTTTCCATCTTCGCCTCGTCGGCATGGGCGGCAGTGGTCAGAGTGCTCAGGCTCAAGGCAGAACCCAGGGCCAGGACGAGGGTGGCGGCGGACAGCGAACGGGTGGTAGTGGTCATGGTGTTTCTCCAGCAGTGAGGTTGGCAAGAAAGCGTTTGTGCTTGCTTACCCCACTAGAGAAAGGGGGGAGGGGATCGTTACACGTGGGTCGAAGAAAACTTGAAAACTGTTGGTGGGGCCGGGATTTCAGGTTGGATGAAGATCAAGTGTGGGAGCTGTCGAGCCCTGGCGAGGCTGCGATAGTGGAGGGTCAGGCGACATCTTCAGTGGCTGGGCTGCCGCTTTCGCAGCCTCGCTAAAGCTCGACAGCTCCCACAGGGATTGGTGGTGGGGCCGGGATTTCAGGCTGGATGAAGATCAAGTGTGGGAGCTGTCGAGCCCTGGCGAGGCTGCGAAAGCGGTGGGTCAGGTGGACTCTTTGTTAGCTGTGCTGCCGCCTTCGCAGCCTCGCTAAAGCTCGACAGCTCCCACAGGGATTGGTGGTGGGGCCGGGATTTCAGGCTGGATGAAGATCAACTGTGGGAGCTGTCGAGCCCCGGCGAGGCTGCGATAGTGGAGGGTCAGGCGACATCTTCAGTGGCTGTGCTGCCGCTTTCGCAGCCTCGCTAAAGCTCGACAGCTCCCACAGGGATTGGTGGTGGGGCCGGGATTTCAGGCTGGATGAAGATCAAGTGTGGCAGCTGTCGAGCCCCGGCGAGGCTGCGAAAGCGGTGGGTCAGGTGGACTCTTTGTTAGCTGTGCTGCCGCCTTCGCAGCCTCGCTAAAGCTCGACAGCTCCCACAGGGATTGGCGGCGGGTCCGGGATTTCAGGTTGGATGAAGATCAAGTGTGGGAGCTGTCGAGCCCCGGCGAGGCTGCGATAGTGGAGGGTCAGGCGACATCTTCAGTGGCTGTGCTGCCGCTTTCGTAGCCTCGCTAAAGCTCGACAGCTCCCACAGGGATTGGTGGTGGGGCCGGGATTTCAGGCTGGATGAAGATCAAGTGTGGGAGCTGTCGAGCCCTGGCGAGGCTGCGAAAGCGGTGGAGCAGGCGACATCTTCAGTGGCTGTGCTGCCGCTTTCGCAGCCTCGCTAAAGCTCGACAGCTCCCACAGGGATTGGCGGCGGGTCCGGGATTTCAGGTTGGATGAAGATCAAGTGTGGGAGCTGTCGAGCCCTGGCGAGGCTGCGAAAGCGGTGGGTCAGGTGGACTCTTTGTTAGCTGTGCTGCCGCCTTCGCAGCCTCGCTAAAGCTCGACAGCTCCCACAGGGATTGGTGGTGGGGCCGGGGTTTCAGTCTGGATGAAGATCAAGTGTGGGCTTGCCCGCGATAGCGGAGTGTCAGCCAATGCATCCAGCACCGACACACAGCCATCGCGGGCAAGCCCGGTCCCACATTTTGGCCCGGTTCATTGAGCAGCCGTTTTTAGCCGCCCAGATATGCCTCGCGCACTTTCGGGTCGGTCAGCAGTTGCTCGCCGCTGCCCTGCATCACTACCCGGCCGTTTTCCAGCACGTAGGCACGGTCGGCAATTTTCAACGCCTGGTTGGCGTTTTGCTCCACCAAAAACACCGTCACACCGTCCTTGCGCAGTTGCTCGATGATGTCGAAAATCTGCTGGATGATGATCGGGGCCAGGCCCAGGGAAGGTTCGTCCAACAGCAGCAACTTGGGCTTGCTCATCAGCGCACGGCCGATGGCGAGCATCTGCTGTTCGCCGCCGGACATGGTGCCGCCGCGCTGGCTGAAGCGTTCCTTGAGCCGAGGGAACAGGTGCAGCACCTTGTCCATCTGCTCCTGGTAGTCGCCCTTGTCGGTAAAGAATCCGCCCATGGCCAGGTTCTCTTCCACGGTCAGGCGGGCAAACACCCTACGGCCTTCCGGGACCACGGCAATGCTCTTGCGCATGATCGCCGCCGAATGCTGGCCTACCAGTTCCTCACCCATGTAGCGGATGCTGCCGCTGTGAGCCTGGGGCGAACCGCACAGGGTCATCAGCAAGGTGGACTTGCCGGCACCGTTGGCACCGATCAGGGTGACGATCTCGCCCTGGCGCACTTCCACGTTGACGTCGTGCAGGGCCTGGATCTTGCCGTAGAAAGTGGAAACGTTTTCGAATTGCAGCATTTACGCTTCCCCCAAATAGGCTTTGATCACTTCCGGATTGTCGCGGATCTGCTCCGGCGTCCCGTTGGCCAATGGCGTGCCCTGGTTGATCACGACGATATGGTCGGAAATGCTCATGACCAGTTTCATGTCGTGTTCGATCAGCAGCACGGTGGCGTTGTTTTCTTCACGCAGCACACCGATCAACGCCTTGAGGTCTTCGGTTTCCTTGGGGTTGAGGCCCGCAGCGGGTTCGTCGAGCATCAGGATCCGCGGGCGGGTCATCATGCAGCGGGCGATTTCCAGGCGGCGTTGCTGACCATAGGCCAGGGTGCCGGCCGGACGGTTGGCAAACTCGGTGAGGTTGACCTTGTCCAGCCAATACGCGGCGTACTCCATGGCCTCGCGCTCGCTCTTGCGGAACCCCGGGGTCTTGAACAGGCCTGCGAAGAAGTTGGTGTTCAGGTGACGGTGCTGGGCAATCAGCAGGTTTTCCACTGCGGTCATGTCCTTGAACAACCGCACGTTCTGGAAGGTCCGCACCACGCCCTTGCGGGCGATCTCGTGACCGGCCAGGCCCTGGATCGGCTGGCCGTCCAGCAGGATGCTGCCACCGGCCGGTTTGTAGAAGCCGGTCAGGCAGTTGAACACCGTGGTCTTGCCGGCGCCATTGGGGCCGATCAGCGCAACCACTTGTTTCTCTTTGACGGTCAGGGCGACGCCATTGACCGCCAGCAAGCCGCCGAAGCGCATGCTCAGGTTTTCGACTTTCAGGATCTCGCGGCTCATTTGCGCAGCTCCATATGTGGACGTTGCATGGGCAGCAGGCCTTGAGGGCGCCAGATCATCATCAGCACCATCATGGCGCCGAACATCAACATGCGGTACTCGCTGAACTCACGCATCAGTTCCGGCAGCAGGATCATCACGATGGCCGCAAGGATCACGCCCAACTGCGAGCCCATGCCACCCAATACCACGATGGCGAGGATGATTGCCGACTCGATGAAGGTAAACGACTCAGGCGTCACCAGGCCTTGGCGAGCGGCAAAGAAGCTGCCGGCAAAACCGGCGAACGCGGCACCCAGGGTGAAGGCGGAGAGCTTGATGACGGTTGGGTTCAGGCCCAGCGCACGGCAGGCGATTTCGTCTTCACGCAGCGCTTCCCAGGCACGCCCGATCGGCATGCGCAGCAGGCGGTTGATCACGAACAGCGCGGCCAGGGCCAGCAACAGGGCGACCAGGTACAGGAACACCACCTTGCTCACCGGGTTGTAGGCAATCCCGAAGTACTCGTGGAAGGTCTGCATGCCCTCGGCAGCGGAGCGATCAAACGACAAGCCGAAGAACGTTGGCTTGGGAATGCTGCTGATACCGTTGGGACCACCGGTGATATCCGTAAGGTTACGCAGGAACAGGCGGATGATTTCACCGAAGCCCAGGGTCACGATGGCCAGGTAGTCACCGCGCAGGCGCAACACCGGGAAGCCCAGCAGGAAGCCGAACGTCGCCGCCGCCATGCCGGCCAATGGCAGGCAGATCCAGAAGCTCCAGCCCAGGTAGTGCGAGAGCAGCGCGTAGGTGTAGGCACCCACCGCGTAGAAGCCCACGTAACCCAGGTCGAGCAGCCCGGCCAAGCCCACCACGATGTTCAGGCCCAGGCCCAGCAACACGTAGATCAGGATCAGGGTGGCAATATCCACCGCACCACGGGAGCCGAAGAATGGCCAGATCAACGCGGCCACGATCAGGCCGATGATGATGTAGCGCTGGGTACGCGGCAGGGTCAGGAACTGGCTGACCTTGGGCGAGACCAGCGGGCCACGGTTGGACTTGAGCAGCGCACCGACCTGCTGGGTGAACAGTACCCGCAGGAACATCAGCACCGAGCACAGGGCAATGATGGTCAGCGTCACTGGCCCGGTGCCGTGTACTTCAAGGTTGATCCCGACAATGCTCAACTTCAGTCCGAGTACCGGAAAGGCCACGGCCCAAACCAGCAAGGCGCTGAAAAACGCCGATTTAAGATATCTGCTCATACTTTCTCAACCTCCGGACGGCCCAGGATGCCGGTCGGCCGGAATAACAGCACCAGAACCAATAGACCGAATGCCACCACGTCCTTGTACTGGTCACCGAAGATATCGGCACCAAAGGCTTCGGCCACACCCAGCACCAGCCCGCCGAGCATGGCGCCCGGAATACTGCCGATGCCGCCCAGGACCGCCGCGGTAAAGGCTTTGAGGCCCACCAGGAAGCCGGCATTGGGGTTGATCACGCCATACTGCATGCTCAGCAACACGGCAGCGACGGCCGCCAGTGCAGCACCGATGACGAAAGTCAGGGCAATGATGTTGTTGGTGTTGATGCCCAGCAGGTTGGCCATCTTGATGTCTTCGGCGCAGGCCCGGCAGGCGCGCCCCAGACGGGAGCGGGAGATGAACAGGGTCAGGCCGAGCATCGCCACCAGGGTGACGACGAAGACCAGGATCTGCATGTAGGAAATCAGGACTTCTTCTGCGCCGCCCGGCCCGAAGGAAATACTGCCCGGGATCAGGTTGGGAATGGACTTGTCCTTGGAGTCCTGGGACAGCAATACGGTGTTCTGCAGGAAAATCGACATGCCGATGGCGGAAATCAACGGGATCAGGCGGTTGCTGCCACGCAAGGGGCGGTACGCAACGCGTTCGATACTGTAGCCGTAGGCACTGGTTACGACGATTGACGCAAGGAATGCGGCAGTCATCAACAGCGGCAGGGAGTGGATACCCATCATGGCCAGCCCGGCAATGGCGATGAAAGCCACGTAGGAGCCAATCATGTAGACCTCGCCGTGGGCGAAGTTGATCATTCCAATGATGCCGTAAACCATTGTGTAGCCAATGGCTATCAAGGCATAGGTGCTGCCAATGGTCAGGCCATTAACCAGCTGTTGGAAAAAATGATAGATCTCAGGCATTACAGCGCTCCTAAAAACCCGATACGCATTTCACTGGTGGAGTCATCTTCCAGCCTGGTGCTGTGTTCTGTGAGCACATTTGCACAAAGCATTTGCCAGCGAACCGCTGGTGACGGTTTTAAGATTTTCAGGTGAACCAGCACCCGGATCGCGGGTGCGTGGCCCATAAACCTCGTAAAACAAAACCCACTGCTTGCACAGTGGGCTTGTTGTCCAGTAACGCCTGGCTTACTGAGGGGAAACTTCGGTTTTTGGTTGGCCGAAGTGCCATTCGTAGACCACGAACTTGAAGTCTTTCAGGTCGCCCTTGGCGTCGAAGCTCAGATCGCCAGTCGGGGTCTTGAAGGTACCCGCGTGGATGGCCGCGGCCACTTTGGCGGTGTCTTCGCTTTTAGCAGCAGCGATGCCGCCAGCGATGATTTCAACTGCCGAGTAGGCCGGGAACACGAACGGACCGCTTGGATCTTTGCCGTCAGCCTTGAGCGCGTCGACTATGGCCTTGTTGGCAGGATCGGCGTCAAAGGATTTGGGCAGGGTGACCAGCAGGCCTTCGGAGGCTTTCTGGGCGATTTGCGAGATGGAGTCGTTGCCCACGCCTTCTGGACCCATGAACTTGGCTTTCAGGCCTTTTTCCTGGGATTGACGCAGGATCAGGCCCAGTTCTGGGTGGTAGCCGCCGTAGTAGACGAAGTCGACGTTGGCTTGCTTGAGCTTCTGGATGATCGAGGAAAAGTCTTTGTCGCCGGCGTTCAGGCCTTCGAACACGGCGACTTTCACGCCTTTTTCTTCCAGGGTCTTCTTCACGGCAGACGCGATACCTTCACCGTATTGTTGCTTGTCGTGCAGTACTGCAACGACCTTCGGCTTGACGTGGTCGGCGATGTAATTGCCGGCCGCTGGGCCCTGGGCGCTGTCCAGGCCGATGGTACGGAAGACCAGCTTGTAGCCACGGGAGGTGATTTCCGGGCTGGTAGCCGCCGGGGTGATCATGATCACGCCTTCGTCTTCGTAGATGTCGGTTGCAGGCTGAGTGGAGCTGGAGCAGAGGTGGCCGACTACGAACTTGACGCCGTCGTTGACCACTTTGTTGGCTACGGCAACGGCTTGTTTAGGGTCGCAAGCGTCGTCGTATTCCTTGGCTTCGAGCATCTTGCCGTCGACACCGCCCTTGGCGTTGATGTCCTTGATGGCTTGCTTGGCGCCCATGAACTGCATATCGCCGTATTGGGTCACAGGGCCGGTTTTAGGGCCGGCAATACCGATCTTGATGGTGTCAGCTGCGAACGAATGGCCGGCAACTCCAGCCAGGACCATAGCGGCAAACAGTTTGGAAATCTGCTTAGTAGCCTTATTCATAGTGCTCCACTCTTACTGTTGTATTTTTTATAGTTCTAGCGGCCTTGTGGGCTACAGAACCGGATCAGATATCTCGGATATCCCCCCGGCAGCGGCCTGGCAACTGTACCGGTACAGTGTAGAGCGCCGGTTGATCGCTTGAAAAGCTAGCTGCTGGGGGCAAACCCCGGGTGTGTCGCTTAAATGAAAGAAAAAGACAGAATTGCGGCGGGTGAATGCCAGAGTCTCGGGCAATCCTTGGCGTTCCTGACACTTTCAATCGGTGCCTCAATTGCAACTGGGTTTTTCTGCGGAAGTCTCGACGGTATGATTGCGCCGATTTTTCCCTCAGGTGAGTTCCCATGACGCAAGAACCTAGCACCCTCTATGCCAAGCTGCTCGGCGAAACCGCGGAAATTTCCTGGAAGGAGCTTGAGCCGTTCTTCGCCAAGGGTGCCCTATTGTGGGTCGACGCAGGCCTGGATTTGATCGAAGCCGCCGAGGGCATGGCCGAGGATAGCCGGGACAAAGTGGCCGCCTGGCTAGCCTCGGGGAGCCTTGGCGAAGTGTCTGCGACGCGGGCATTGGACCTGGTGGAGCGTGATCCGAGCCTGTGGGCGGTGGTGGTTTCGCCGTGGATTCTGATCCAGGAAAGGGCATCGAATTAAATTCGAGCACTTAAATGGTGCGCGTTTTTCCCGGTTAGAAGTGTGTAGCGGAGTAACCGCTTTACCCGTGATGGCAACTGGCCGTGAAGAAAGGTCACAAGGGAGGGTGACGTAAACGTCATGGGAACAGTTTTGCGGGCCGCGAATGGCTCGGGGAATTGTTTCTTGGTGTGGCAAGGTTATGGATATTTGTCGCCTGGCAGACCGCCTTCGCGAGCAAGCCCGCTCCCACCTTCGGCCGCATTCCAAGGGTGGAACGCGGCCGAAGGTGGGAGCGGGCTTGCTCGCGAAGGGCGCGCCTCGGTCTAGGCGGTCTTGCCCGTATGGTTATTCAGCGAGATCACCTTGGTCTTGCCAATCCGGTGACGATAAATCTCACGCAGGTACTTGATCGCTTTCTTCACGCAGTCCCGCGACAGACGAATATCGTTGATTGAGACAAACTTCTCCTTGTCATTGATCAGCTCGCGATACTTCTTCTCATACATCGGCTTGATCGCGTACCAGTTGGTATCGAGGATTTTCGCCGGGTTTTCGAATTCGTTGAGCAACTCGTCAATACGGTCCTCGTCGAAGTCTTCATGGATGATGAAGTCCAGGATCGAGTTGTCCAGCGTCTCGTCGAAGCGGTACGGGTTGCGGGCAAAGCAGCGTTTGATAAAGGCCACGATCAACGTCAGGAAATCATCCGACAGGCACGGGCTCTTGGCGATCAGGGTGGTCAGCGACAGGTTGGCCGAGGCGCCGATCACCAGGGCGTAACGCTTGAGGGTCGTGTTGGGGAACAGGCTGTTGAGGTGAGTCTTGAGCCGGTTCAGGTCCATATAGGACAGTTTGTAGTCCTTGGGCAGGGAGACAATGGACACCACCGACGAGCAGTTCTTGAAGAAGTGCAGGTCGTGCAGGGCCGCCGCGTCATAGCCGGAATTCTTGTACTGCTCCAGCGACGCCCGATAGCGCTTGGACTCGATCGGCAGCAGGCTGATGCCTTCGATGGCCTGGGTGACCTTGTTGAAGTGGGGCAGGTCGATGGAGCGGAAGAACAGGTCATCGATGTTCAATCGCTGCGGTTCTTTTTCGAACACCTTGAACTTGTCATTCGACGGCGCCGGGGTTTCCGGGACCACAGACTCGGCATAGGCAATCGCCACCGGCCCGGCCAGGCTCATGAACAGGTCGTTGGCGTCCAGGCGAATGGTTTCACCGATATCAATGCCGGCCCGGCGGAAATAGTTCTGGTCGTAGTCGGTTGTCACCGCCTGGGCCGTCAGAATGTTGAAGATCTGCTGTGAGATGTACTGGTTGGCGTGTTTTTCCATGGCATTGACGTCAATGTTCTGGATGTTGCCATCGTCGCTTTCTTCGGCGTAACGCATGATGTCGTTGGAGATCAGCATCATGGCGTTCCACGGGCGAATGCGCCCTTTGACGCTGGCCTCGCTGCTGTCTTCATTGTCGAAGTTGTACGAGAAGTCCCATTCCTCCGACAGGTACTTGCACAGCAGACGCCCGGCGTTGATGTGCAGTGCCTCGGACATTTCGCTGCGGTGATCGGAGATGTTCGGTAGCACGCAGATGCCGCTGGTGAAGATCGGCTCGAACACAAAGGCGTGGCCGCTCTTGCTGTCGTGCTCGTCGGCGGGCTTGGTATCGAAGGTTTTGTTCATGTACGAGTGCTGCTGGGCCAGGCCAAATTCCGAGGCCATGCCCGAGCCGGTGCCGCCGCCGGCGCTGAAGATCGAGAAGTAGAGGCGCGACTGGTTGGCCTTGATCCCGCAGGAATCGATCAGGTACGAATGGATCATCTTCCAGTCGGGGCTGGAAAAACGCTGGGTGTCTTTGTTGAGGATGATCTTGGCCAGGTACTGGCCGAGGATCGGTGCGTTACCGGCGCCACCGGCGTGCACTTCCGACAGGTCCATGATTTTCATCTTGCTGTAGTCGCGTAAAAATCCGCTTTTTTCGCCCTTGCGGGAAAAACGGATGCGCCCGGCAATGTCTTTGTCCAGGTCGCCGAGCATCACCAACGGTTCTACCAGAAACACCGGCTTGCTGGCCTTGCTGGCCCCCAGGCGCAGGTTGTTACGGATCCATTGGGCTGGGCTGTAGCCCTTTTCAACGTAGGATTTATCTTCGGTGCTGAACTCGTTCAAGTAGAACTTGCGCGCGTTGTAGACCAGCTCCGCGACATCCAGGGCAATGTTGGAACCGCAGCGCCCCAAGCCGATCAGGCAGACCGAGGGAAATTCCTGCTCGCTGCGTAACTCGCTGTCGCCCTCAAGGTGCGGCGGGCGTGGGAACACCATGTCGCGCAGGCCGTCGAGGTTGTCGAGGATGCGGTCGGTGTTGGTTTCGGTGAAGTACAGGTATTGCTGGGTGCCCAGCGCACGTTGACTGTTCAATGACTTTGAACCTGAGGGTTTTTCCGCAGGAGCTGTCAGCAACACGTCGGATACCGCAGTAACAGGATTATTTTTAGAAGTCATTGTGCGCCATGTGCCTGGACGGATGGCTGGAAAGCATCAAAGAGCCATCACCGAGTGAGAGTTCGCGACTTTTACAGTGCGTTTTAGGCCTCGGCGACCTGTCTTAACCCTATTTTTTCTAGGGAAAAGCGACGCCGGACTCTCATGAATCGGCCGTTCGTCGGCGTTCTTTAATCAAAATGATGGCGATATGCCAAGGTTTTTGCGCCTCAACGGATTGGACGTACCACCGAAGAGGTGTCCTTGCCGCCTGCCTGGCTTAACGGTGTGAGCGGGTTGTGCTGATCAAGCGTGTTGATCAACGCACTGACTTCACTGGCTGGCACCGCTGCACTGAGCAGGTAACCCTGCACATAATCGCAGCCATGCTTGATCAGAAGCTCCAGTTGCTGCGGGGTTTCCACCCCTTCGGTGATGACCTGCAGGTGCAGGGTGTGGGCCATGCCGATGATCGCCTGGACAATCTCCATATCGGTGGTGGATTTGGGAATGTCCTGGATAAAGGACCGATCGATTTTCAAGGTATTGAGGGGTAGGCGCTTGAGATAGGAAAGGGAGGAGTAACCGGTGCCGAAGTCATCGATGGACAACGAAACGCCCAGCGCGCGGATTTGCCGCAGCAGGATCAGGGTGCTGCTGATGTTGCCCATCAAGGCATTTTCGGTCACTTCCAGTTCCAGGCGGCTGGCGGCGATACCGCTGCTGCGCAGGGCATATTCGATCTCGTCCGCCAGTTCGTCACGGGCGAGGTTCAGGGCCGAGCAGTTGACGGCCATGCTCAGGTCTGGGTGACCCTGTTCCGTCAGCCAGCTCAGGTCGGCACAGGCCTGGCGTAGTACCCAGTTGTCCAGTTCGGCGATCAGCCCGTTGTTTTCGGCAATACCGATAAACCGGTCGGGCGCCAGCAACCCATGGACGGGATGTTGCCAGCGCACCAGGGCTTCGAGCCGTGTGACCTTGCCTTTGCGCAGGTCGAGGATCGGTTGGTAGTGCAGGACCAGTTCTTTTTGGTTGCGTAGCGCGTTACGCAGTTCCTCTTCCAGCTGAAGTTCAAGCGAGGCGCGGGTTTTCAGGTTGGAGCTGAAGAAGTTCAGGCTGTTGCGCCCGCCATCCTTGGACTGATACAGCGCTAGGTCGGCGGTTTTCAGCAGTTCCTCGCTGGTGGTCCCGTCCTCGGGAAATACGCTGATACCGATGCTTGTAGTCATCACCATGCGCCGGCCAGCCAGCTCGATGGGCTCTTTCATTTTTTGCATGATGCGCTGGGCCATGTGCCGCGCTTCGTCGCGATGATGAATATTGATCAGGATGCAGAACTCATCGCCGCCGAACCGCGCCACCACATCATTGTGGCTGCGTACCGAACTCTTGATATGCCCGGCCAGGACCGTCAGCAGCTCATCGCCGGCGTCATGGCCCAGGCTGTCGTTGATCCGCTTGAAGTGGTCGATGTCGAGGAAAATCAACGCCAGCATGCTCCCCGCCAGGGATTTCTGTGCGAGCTTTTCGGCGAAGATCTGGTTGAAGCCCCGGCGATTGAGCAGGCCGGTCAAGGCGTCATAGTGGGCGACTTGCTGCAGGGATGCGCGCGCCTGGTCCAGCTCGGTCAGCAAGGTATTGACCCGACGCAGGTCGCGTTCCTTGTGCTGCAGTTTCTTGTCGGCCAGGGCTGCGCTGATGCTGCTGCCGATCACCAGCAACGTGATGACGGCCACCGACAGCCCCAGTTGCGTCGGGTTATTGTCGATTGGGAGCGACGGTACAGCCCCTGTGGGCAGCAGCAATTGCATGGCGGCCATACCGGTGAAGTGCATGCTGATAATGCCGGCGCCGAGTACCAGGCTGGCGCCGTATTTGAGCAGTTGGTGGAACATCCCGCTGCCATTGCGCAGGTAATTGGATAACAGCAAGGCCGCCAGGCTGGCGCCGATGGCGATGGCTACCGACAACCCGAACAGCGCGCTGGAAAAATACATCTGGGCCTCGGAGCGCATGGCGGACATGCCCACGTAATGCATCAGGGTGATGCCCAGGCCCATCCAGATGGACGCGATCAGATACTGATGAAAACGCAGTTGCGTATGACTGAGGGTTTGCATGGCGAACAACGAGGCGACCATTGCGATCAGCAATGAAGCAAAGGTCATGAATAGTTCGTAATGGATGGCGATGGGCGCCTGGAACGCCAGCATGCTGATGAAGTGAGTCGACCAGATCCCGCCGGCCAGGCATGCGGCGCCGATCCAGCGCCAGCGGCGTTTTGCCGTCGGGTTGTCAACGTGGCCGACACGTTCAGCCATGTCCAGGGTGCCGAAGCCCGCAGCGCAGGCAACCAGATACGCCAGCAGCACCAGGAAGGGGTTATGGGTGCAATCGAGTAATAAATGCCCGTTCTCGGGAAGGGGGGTAAAAAAATGCAGACCCAGCCATTCCATAGCATGTCCCGTTAGAGTCATCTCTTGTCACGGCGCGCGGCGATGACCTATGGAGTCAAGTATAGAAGGCTCAACGAAATCGCAAGCGGTGATGGCATTTTGATTTTTTTCGATTTTTGCATCCCGCTCATAGCCAGTGGTTCTAAGCGCTGATCGGCAACTCGTACTCGTAAGGCGGTTGCTCAAGCGGCGCCAGGCCGAACGCGGCACGAGCGGCGTCGCAATCGACGTTCACTTCGCCCTGGCTCCATGACGCCTCGAACTCCCGGCATACGCTGGAGCGCTGCTCGTAGATCGAGCAGCGTGTACCGCAGCCCACTTCGCCTTCCAGGCTGACGCAGCGCGCCGGCTTTTGGTCGGTGCCGATCATCGCCACTCGGCTGGGGTTGATCTGTACCACCAGTTCATCGGGCACGGTGCCGCCTGATGAAGCGCATTCGCCCCAAAAGAAAGACACGCGAAAGTGTGAACAGCAGGCACCGCAATTCAGACACGGACTGGCATCGGACATGGCACGTCATCAATAAGAGGTAAGGGGGGAACTGCGGAAGGCTCGCTATTCTATTCCTGCCAAGGCGCTTGGGAAGGGGGGCGCGTGCTTATTTTTTTACCGGGGAAAATCGGGCTGCCCTGGATGAAATTACGCCCTATCAGCTTTACGAATCATTACAGACAACCGCGCCTTGGCTGACTAGATTGCAGGTTCCGGGCAGGATGCGTCGGCATCGAGCCTCTATAACAATAAAGAGACGGACCCATGCAGAACTCGACCCAAGCGGCGAATGCCTGGCGCATTCTGTTCCTGCTGTTCCTGGCCAACCTGTTCAACTTCTTTGATCGCACGATCCCGGCGATCATCATCGAGCCGATCCGCATGGAATGGCACCTCAGTGACTTCCAACTCGGCATCATCGGCACCGCGTTCACCATCGTCTATGCCATTGCCGGCTTGCCTCTGGGGCGCCTGGCCGATACTGGCTCGCGCAGCAAACTGATGGGCTGGGGCCTGGCGAGTTGGAGCGCGCTGACGGCGGTCAACGGTATGGTTGGTAGCTTCTGGACCTTTCTGCTGGTACGCATGGGCATCGGTATTGGTGAGGCCAGTTATGCACCGGCTGCCAACTCGCTGATCGGCGACCTATTCCCGGCCCACCGCCGCGCTCGAGCCATGGGGATTTTCATGCTGGGCCTGCCCTTGGGGCTGTTGCTGGCGTTCTTCACCATCGGCGCGATGGTCCAGGCGTTCGACAGCTGGCGTGCACCGTTCTTTATTGCGGCGGTCCCGGGGCTGATCCTCGCGGTGTTCATGTTCTACATCAAGGAGCCCAAGCGCGGCGCCGCCGAAACCGTGCAAGTCTCTCAAGAGAAAGTTGATCGGCCGATTCGTCGCGTGCTGGCGGTACCGACCTTCCTCTGGTTGGTGCTGGCCGGGCTGTGCTTCAACTTTGCCACCTATGCCTGCAACTCGTTCCTGGTGCCGATGCTGCAACGCTACTTCCTGATGCCGCTGCAAGAAGCTGCGGTGGCAACCGGGGTGATCGTCGGCGTGACGGGCTTGTTTGGCCTGACCTTGGGCGGCCTGGTGGCCGACAAGATTCACCAACGTATCCCCAACGGCCGCCTGCTGTTTGCCGCCTTCAGCCTGATTATCTCCACGGTCTGCACGGCCTGGGCCCTGCATGCGGGGCGCATCGAAATTGGGGTGTTTGTCGCGGTGTTCAGTGTGGGTTGGCTGTTCGCCTATAACTTCTACACCTGTGTGTACACGGCAATCCAGGACGTGGTGGAGCCACGCCTACGCGCTACGGCCATGGCACTGTTCTTTGCCGGCCTGTATCTGCTGGGTGGTGGTATGGGGCCAGTGGTGGTGGGCGCATTGTCTGATCACTTTGCCCATGCGGCGATGTATGCGGCGGGTGCCGAACAAATGACCGAAGCGTTCAAGGCCGTGGGGCTGCATGACGCCATGTACCTGATCCCGGTGGCGTTGTTCCTGACCATGCTGTTTCTGTTCCAGGCTTCGCGGTGTTTTGTGCGCGATGCCAAGCGGATGAAGGATGGGTTGGGAGTGGTGGCGGTGCCTGGTCCGGCGGTTCCTGCTTGAGACCGAGGTGATGCTATCGCAGGCAAGCCAGCTCCCACAGTTGACCGAGTTGCCAACTGGAACACCGGTCAACTGTGGGAGCTGGCTTGCCTGCGATGAGGTCCTCAAGACCCCATAAAAAAGGCCCGCATTGCGCGGGCCTTCTTGTTTGACAGGGCAGGGTGCGGATCAACCCGCTACCAACACCCGAATAGCTTCCAACCGCAACGCCGCCTTGTCGAGCATGGCCAGGCCTTGCTCGCGTTGTTGGCGCAGGGCAACCAGTTCGCTGTCGCGTACGGTTGGATTGACGGCTTGCAGGGCGGTCAGGCGTGCCAGTTCTTCGTCGGTGTCTGCCGCCAGGCGACGTTGCGCCTCGGCCACACGCTCGGCGTGGCGCGGGGCGATTTTCTCTTCGCCGGCGTTGATCCGTGGCGTCAGCTGATCACGCTGAGCCTGCACGAACTTGTTGGCGCTGGCCCGTGGCACGCTTTCCAACTGGTCGTTCAAGGTGGTGAACGACACACGGCCGGACAAGTCATTGCCATTGGCATCCAACAGGCAACGCAGGGCTGCCGGCGGCAGGTAGCGACCCAGTTGCAGCGAACGCGGCGCCACTACCTCACTGACGTAGAGCAGCTCCAGCAACACGGTGCCCGGCTTGAGCGCCTTGTTCTTGATCAGCGCCACGGCGGTGTTGCCCATGGAACCGGACAGCACCAGATCCATACCGCCCTGGACCATTGGGTGCTCCCAGGTAATGAACTGCATGTCTTCGCGAGACAGCGCCTGGTTGCGGTCGTAGGTAATGGTTACGCCTTCGTCGTCGCCGAGGGGGAAGCTGGCGTCGAGCATTTTTTCGCTGGGCTTGAGGATCAGCGCGTTTTCCGAATGGTCTTCGCTGTCGATGCCAAATGCGTCGAACAGGGTTTCCATGTAGATCGGCAGGGTGAACTGATCGTCTTGCTCCAGGATATCTTCGACCAGTGCATCACCTTCGCCAGCGCCGCCGGAGTTGAGCTCCAGCAAACGGTCGCGGCCGGTGTGCAGCTCGGCTTCCAGACGCTCGCGCTCAGTCCGGGCTTCGTCGATCAGGCCTTGCCATTCAACGTCGTCGGCATTTTCCAGCAGCGGCAGCAGGCGCGGGCCGAACTGGTGCTGCAAGGCGTTGCCGGTCGGGCAGGTATTAAGGAAGGCGTTCAAGGCTTCGTGGTACCACTGGAACAGCCGTTCTTGCGGACTGGTTTCCAGGTACGGCACGTGTAATTCGATCACATGCTTCTGGCCGATCCGATCCAGACGCCCGATGCGTTGCTCCAGCAAGTCCGGGTGCGACGGCAGATCGAACAGCACCAGATGGTGGGCGAACTGGAAGTTGCGGCCTTCACTACCGATTTCCGAACAGATCAGCACTTGGGCGCCGAACTCTTCATCAGCGAAGTAGGCGGCGGCACGGTCCCGTTCGAGGATGTTCATGCCCTCGTGGAACACCGTGGCCGGGATGCCGGAACGCACGCGCAGGGCGTCTTCCAGGTCCATGGCGGTTTCGGCATGGGCGCAGATCACCAGGACCTTGGTGCGTTTGAGCATCTTCAACTGGTCGATCAGCCACTCGACACGCGGGTCGAAGCGCCACCAGCGGTTTTCTTCTTCGATATCCGGCTGCGACTGGAAGCTGACTTCCGGATACAGCTCGGCATGCTCGCCCAGCGGCAGTTCCAGATACTCGTCCGGGCACGGCAGCGGGTAGGCGTGCAGCTTGCGCTCGGGGAAGCCTTGCACCGCGGCGCGGGTGTTACGGAACAGCACGCGGCCGGTGCCGTGGCGGTCCAGCAGCTCACGCACCAGGCGCGCGCTGGCTTCGGTGTCGCCATCGTTGACGGCGGCCAGCAGGGCTTCACCTTCGTTGCCGAGGAACCCCTGGATAGTCTTGTGCGCAGCCGGTGAAAGGCGGCCTTTGTCCATCAGTTCCTGGACGGCTTCGGCCACCGGGCGATAGTTCTCGCTCTCGGCGCGGAAGGCTTTGACGTCGTGGAAACGGTTCGGGTCCAGCAGGCGCAGACGGGCGAAGTGACTGTCCTGGCCCAGTTGTTCCGGGGTCGCGGTCAGCAGCAGCACGCCGGGAATGGTCTCAGCCAGTTGCTCCACCAGTTGGTATTCGGCGCTGGCTTTCTCTTCGTGCCATACCAGGTGGTGCGCTTCGTCGACCACCATCAAGTCCCAGCCGGCGGCGAACAGCGCGTCCTGGGCCTTCTCGTCATCCACCAGCCATTCCAGGGCCACCAGCGCGAGCTGGGTGTCTTCGAACGGGTTGCTGGCATCGCTTTCGATAAACCGTTCTTCGTCAAACAGCGCCACCTGCAGGTTGAAGCGTCGGCGCATTTCTACCAGCCATTGGTGCTGGAGGTTTTCCGGGACCAGGATCAGCACGCGATTGGCGCGGCCGGACAGCAACTGGCGATGGATCACCAGGCCGGCTTCGATGGTCTTGCCCAGGCCTACTTCGTCGGCCAGCAGCACCCGTGGCGCGATACGGTCGGCCACTTCACGGGCAATGTGCAATTGGTGTGCAATCGGCTGCGCACGTACGCCACCCAGGCCCCAGAGCGAGGACTGCAATTGGCGGCTGGTGTGTTCCAGGGTGTGGTAGCGCAGGGAGAACCAGGCCAGCGGGTCGATCTGCCCGGCGAACAGACGGTCGCTGGCGAGGCGGAACTGGATGAAGTTCGACAGTTGGGTTTCCGGCAGGGTGACCTGCTCGTTCTGCCCATTGAGGCCGTGGTAGACCAGCAGGCCATCGACATCGTCGACCTCGCGCACGGTCATTTTCCAGCCTTCGAAGTGGGTGATGGTGTCACCCGGCGAAAACCTCACGCGAGTGAGGGGCGCATTCCGTAGCGCATACTGGCGAGTGTCGCCAGTGGCCGGATAGAGCACGGTCAACAAGCGGCCGTCCTGTGCCAGAACGGTGCCTAACCCCAGCTCTGCTTCGCTGTCACTAATCCAGCGTTGCCCCGGTTGATACTGCTGCGCCATGCTGCCTGACTCCCGCCGTGAAAAAGCCGACTATTCTAACGGAACAAGGTCCCCAGCCAAAGGACTCTGACAAAAACTACTCCGCTTGCAGGGATGAAAGAGGTCGATTCGACGGGTGGCAGGGCACGGGTGACTGACGACTGGGTCACAAGTTGGCGACCCTGGGCTCAAGTCGCTGGTACGCCAGCCGACAGCCTGCTGACAGGAGACTAATAATTATGCTGCCACCGATCTTGCCCTTGAGTGTTGTGCCGGTCACATCACAACTCGACCCCGTGCGCCCAAAGCCCGATATCCCGCCGGTGGTACCTGCGCAGGCGAGCTCCAACGAAAGCACCATCGACCTGAAAAACCGCGACGCCGAGCAATCGACCCTGATGCTGCGCGAGGAGCAACGACGCCAGCAGGAACAGCAGAAACGCCGGCGCGAGGCCGACGAAGATCCCGAGCAGCACCTGGCCATTCCCGGTGATGAACTCAACGCCGATAACACCGTGCCGGTCGCGCCGCTGATTGAGGACGCGCCCCGCCAGGGGTTGTGGGTGGATGTCGAGGTTTGACCCCCGGGCGGGCCAGGACGCATTATTGAGTCACTCCAGCCACCACGTAAGCCATGCCATGAGTGACGACAAGCTGATCGACCTGAATGCCGAACGGGCCAAACGGGTGCACGACCTCAACGACAAGCGCCTGAATGACGTGCGCCAGGCGTTCGAGCAGGCCATGCCGTTGGGCAAGACGAAGAAAAAGTCGAAAAACAAAGCGAAAAAGCGCTGAAATGCCCTGAATCTGTTGATTCAGGTCAGTTATTTCCCTTCTTTACGCCCCGTTGCGGGCGACATTGATCCCCGTCAATTTATCCCCCCGGCTTCTTGGTTAACTTAGCCCCCATCGCAACAGGGCAAGAGCAGGAGGCCGGTCATGTTTTTCGATAATGTGGTTTTCGCCGGGGTGCTGACTGTCGGCCTCATGGTGCTGTTTTTTGTAGGGTTTGGTTTTTTTATCTGGAAAGACGCGAATAAGCGTAAAAAACCATAGGTTTTTCCGGGTTACATGAGCACGCAAGGCATTTTGGGCGACTTCGGTCGCCCTTTTTTTTGCCCGGATTTTGAAGCAATTCTTGTAGGCGCCGGCTTGCCAGCGAAAATCGTCAACGATAACGCGGTGGGCCTGGTACCCCGTGTTGTTCTCAAGTTTTTCGCCGGCAAGCCGGCTCCAAGGACAAAAAAAGGCGTGACCCTCGCAGGTCACGCCTTTTTCAGTTGCGCGGGCGGTTAACTGCCCAGCGCCTTGGAAGCCAACCAGAACAGCCCGGCCGACAGGCTCACCGTGGCCGGAAGGGTCAGCACCCAGGCCATCAGGATGGTCTTCACGGTGCCGCCTTGCAGGCCGCTCTTGTTCGCGACCATGGTCCCGGCCACGCCCGAAGACAGCACGTGGGTGGTGGACACCGGCAGGGCGAAGATATTGGCAAAGCCAATCATGGTGGCGGTAGTGATTTGTGCCGACATGCCCTGGGCATAGGTCATGCCCTGCTTGCCGATCTTCTCACCGATGGTCAGTACCACACGCTTCCAGCCCACCATGGTGCCCAGGCCAAGGGCCAGGGCCACGGCGAGGATCACCCAGAACGGGGCGTATTCAGTGGTGGCAGTCAGGTCTTTGCGCAGTTTTTCCAGGTCCGACTTCTCGCGGGAATCAAGGCCAGGCAGCTTGCCGACTTTCTTTGCGGTGTCGTCCAGGCACAACAGGTAGCGACGGACTTCAATGCGCTGGTCGGAGGTCAAGGAGTGGTAGTCAGAGACACCCTTCAATGTGCCGAGGAGGGCGTTGATGGTCGGCTCGGTCTGTTGCGGGTTGCAACGGAACTTGCCTGGCAGGTCGTCTCTGACACTTTTGCCCAAGGCAAGGAATTCGCCGAGGGTTTCGTGGTTGCGCTGGTAGAACTGGTTGAGGTGCAGGGTGGCGTCGCGGGTTCGCTCGATCTGGTAAGTGGTGCTGCCCAGATCAAGTACGAACTGCGCGGGCACGATACCAATCAGCACCAGCATGATCAGGCCGATACCTTTCTGACCGTCGTTGGAACCATGCACGAAACTCACGGCCATCGCGGAAATCACCAGTACCAGGCGGTTCCAGAACGGCGGGTGTTTCTTGTCGTCGAGCTTGCGGCGCTGGTCCGGTGTCTTGTGCATCTTGGACAGCGGACGCCACCATTTAAGACCAATCAACACCAGAGCAGCGACCAGGAAGCCGGCCATGGGCGAGAACACCAGCGAGGCGCCGATATCAATGGCCTTCTGCCAGTTGACCCCATCCGCCAGTGGAATATCGTTGATCAGGGCATTGGCCAGGCCGACACCGAGGATCGAACCGATCAGGGTGTGGGAGCTGGATGCCGGAATCCCGAAATACCAGGTGCCGAGGTTCCACGTGATGGCGGCGGCCAACAATGAGAACACCATGGCCAGGCCATGTCCGGTGTTCACATTGATCAGCAACTCCACCGGCAGCAAGTGCACGATGGCATAGGCAACGCCTACCCCGCCGAGCAACACGCCGAGGAAGTTGAACACCCCGGAAAAGAATACGGCCAGGTGCGGCGGCATCGCTTTGGTATAGATGACTGTGGCCACCGCGTTAGCGGTGTCATGAAAGCCATTGATGAACTCGAAGGCGAGGACAAAGGCGAGGGCGAGCAACAGGCTCACAAGAACCCAGGCATCCAGTCCGCTGAATAAATCGATCATGAAGGTTTTATGACCCGGTCGTAAGGGGGCGCGATTATGCCAGAAAACCTCAGTAATCGATGCACTAGCTGCTCACCGGTAACATTCTTCAACGAATTAGTTGGGAGGAGGGGTGTGGCTACCAGATATTTCGGTTGTTTGGCAACTCATTGATTTGTAAAGAATAGAGGGCGCGGTGCGGGGTGCGACAATTAGGGCGAGGGGGCTGAAACGGCTGTATGAAATTTCGTAATGACGCCGAAAATGACGATTGGAGGGCATACCCAAGGCGCCCCTGCCAGGAGGTGCTGGCAGGGCAATGACTTGCCAGGAAGGCTCAGTCCAGCAGAGCTTATGGCTCTTCGGCCTTGAGATCCTTTTCGATCTTTTGGATTTCCTGGGCAAACGCCTGGTCGAGCAGACTGGCTCGTTTGCGCCATGGTTTGCGCTCCGGCTCCGGTTGGGCGGCGTAGGTGGTGACTTCCCCGCCGTAAACATCCTTGTAACGTTGCTCCTGGCGCTCAAGTTCTGCGCGCAGTTCGTCTTTCGTCACATTGTTACCTAATTGAGTTGAGTTTAATTCCGGTGAAGCGCGATATCAGGAAGAGGCTTACGATCGACCACTTCTGTATTGCACGCGGCCACGGCACCGGGGAAGTACAGCTGTCGTAGCAACAGTTTTCTTTTTCAGGACTGGGTACTTGCGACCAAGGCCTGGATACGGCAATGGCTGGGTTCAGCGGGATCGACGATCGCGCGTCCAGCCAACTCCAGATTGTTACAGAGCGCATTATAGCGGCGCATTTGAATAAGACTATCGTCAACAAGTTAAAAAGCGTCAACTTGGCCAGATAAGAGGGCAGTTCAATAGTGTCGAGCACTTGGCGCCACTTGCCTAATAATCGGTATGTGACAGTTGAAAGTAAAATTGGCACTAATTAAATCAACGCGCGCTGCGCCTGATCCATTCAGTCAGCAAATTGCGATTATCGAATGATCGTCCGATAATCGCCCAATGTTGGCGCCCCTGCCTTGTACATCCGCTGCCCGGCGGCTTGTAATGGCGGTTGAAAACAAGAGAAAGGACCTGAAATGAACGATCAATTGCGCAACTCCTTTGCCTCAGTGGCGCCGCCGATCGTCGCGTCACCGGCCAAGCGCATCCAGGCGTTTACCGGCGACCCGGATTTCATGACCTCCCTGGCACGCGGGCTGGCCGTGGTGCAGGCGTTCCAGGAGCGCAAGCGCCACCTGACCATCGCGCAGATCAGCCATCGCACAGAAATCCCCCGCGCTGCCGTCAGGCGTTGCCTGCATACCTTGATCAAGCTCGGCTACGCCACCACCGACGGGCGCACCTATTCCCTGCTACCCAAGGTCCTGACCCTGGGGCATGCCTACCTGTCTTCCACGCCCCTGGCGGTTTCTGCCCAGCCCTACTTGGACCGCATGAGCGAGCAGCTTCACGAAGCCTGCAACATGGCGACCCTGGAAGGCGACGACATCCTCTACATCGCCCGCTCCGCCACGACCCAGCGCCTGATCTCGGTGGATCTGTCGGTCGGTGGCCGGTTGCCGGCCTATTGCACCTCTATGGGCCGGATCCTGCTGGCCGCCCTGGATGATGCGTCGCTGCAGGACTACCTCGATCACGCCGATCTGCAAGTCAAGACCAGCCGCACCCTGACCACGCCCCAAGACTTGCTTGAATGCCTGCAACAAGTGCGGCAACAGGGCTGGTGCATCGTTGATCAGGAACTGGAGCAGGGCCTGCGCTCCATTGCCGTGCCGGTGTATGACGCGTCTGGCCAGGTGTTGGCCGCGCTCAATGTCAGCACTCACGCCGGCCGGGTCAGCCGTAGCGAGCTGGAGCAACGCTTCCTGCCGAGCATGCTTAGCGCCAGCCAGGAGCTGAGTGCCCAGTTGTTTGCTTAAGCTGTTCGGTGACCGCACAGATCCCGGTTTGATGAATTGACGGTGTTTCCCTTGGCTTATTAATGTCGCGGCAGCGTGATTGACCGCGATGGCGTGCCGCCACAGGTCTGGTTTCGCTCCAATAATATTGACGACTCGCCGTCGTCCGCCCGCCATCGGTGTGGAAATAAAAATAATGAATCAGCCTTCGCCTTCTGTTGGTACATGTCTGGACGTGCAGTCCTTTATCAATGCGCAACCTTTGTCCCGCTATCAATGGCGGGTGGTGATCCTGTGTTTCCTGATTGTCTTTCTCGATGGCCTGGATACTGCGGCCATGGGCTTTATTGCGCCGGCGCTGTCCCAGGATTGGGGGATCGACCGTGCCAGCCTCGGCCCGGTGATGAGTGCGGCGTTGATTGGCATGGTGTTTGGCGCCTTGGGCTCCGGGCCCTTGGCCGACCGGTTCGGGCGCAAGGTGGTGCTGGTGGGCGCCGTGCTGGTGTTCGGCGCCTTCAGCCTGGCCTCGGCCTACAGCACCGACGTTGATCAGCTACTGGTGTTGCGGTTCCTGACCGGCCTGGGCCTGGGCGCAGGTATGCCGAACGCGACGACATTGCTGTCTGAATACACCCCGGAGCGCCACAAGTCGTTGCTGGTGACCAGCATGTTCTGTGGTTTCAACCTGGGCATGGCCGGTGGCGGGTTTATCTCGGCCAAGCTGATCCCGATGTTCGGCTGGCATAGCCTGCTGCTGATCGGCGGCATCCTGCCATTGATCCTGGTGGGTGTGCTGCTGCTGTGGCTGCCGGAATCGGCGCGCTACCTGGTGGTGCGCAATCGCGGCACCGACAAAGTGCGCAAGGCCCTGGCGCCCATCGACCCGGTCACCGTCGCCCAGGCCGCCAGCTTCAGTGTCCCGGAACAGAAAACTGTCAAGGCGCGCAATGTATTCGCGGTGATCTTCTCTGGCACCTACAGCGCCGGCACCCTGTTGCTGTGGCTCACGTACTTCATGGGCCTGGTGATTGTGTACCTGCTGACCAGTTGGTTGCCGACCCTGATGCGAGACAGCGGTGCCAGCATGGAACAGGCGGCGTTCATTGGCGCGTTGTTCCAGTTTGGTGGCGTACTCAGCGCCGTGGGCGTGGGCTGGGCCATGGACCGGTTCAATCCGCACAAGGTCATCGGCACTTTCTACCTGTTGGCGGGGGTGTTTGCCTACGCCGTGGGCCAGAGCCTGGGCAATATCACCCTCCTGGCCACCCTGGTGTTGATCGCCGGGATGTGTGTCAACGGTGCGCAATCGGCCATGCCTTCGCTGGCTGCGCGGTTTTACCCGACCCAGGGCCGCGCCACTGGGGTCTCGTGGATGCTGGGGATTGGCCGTTTTGGCGCGATCCTCGGCGCGTGGATGGGCGCCACGTTGTTGGGGTTGGGTTGGAACTTCGAGCAGGTGCTGACGGCGTTGGTAATTCCGGCCGCGTTGGCCACCACCGCGGTGCTGATCAAAGGCCTGGTCAGCCATGCGGATGCCACCTGAGATTTAAAGCCGGCACGCTTCAAAAATGTGGGAGCGGGCTTGCTCGCGAAGGCGGCGGCTCAGGACAAAATGTGTTGACTGACACACCGCCTTCGCGAGCAAGCCCGCTCCCACATGTACGGTGTTTACATTGAATCCAGGGGTGTTTGGAGGAATGTTAGCTAGGCAACAATTCGTTCGATTATCGAACACTTAGTCGATTATCGGATTGTTTGGCCTCTGACCCCAGCTTACTCTTCAAGCACTTCGGCGCTGTCTCCAGCGCCTTTTTCGACCTACATCGGGAGCCCAACCCCATGGCTGAAATCCTTTCGCTGGCTGATGCGGTAAAGCAGTTCGTCAATGACGGCGATACCGTCGCGCTCGAAGGCTTTACCCACCTGATCCCTACAGCGGCAGGTCATGAAATCATTCGTCAGGGCAAGAAAGACCTGACGCTGGTACGCATGACGCCCGACCTGATCTACGACCAACTGATCGGGGCCGGCTGTGCGCGCAAGTTGATTTTCTCCTGGGGCGGCAACCCTGGCGTGGGCTCCCTGCATCGCCTGCGGGACGCGGTCGAGAAGCAATGGCCGCAACCGTTGGAGATCGAAGAACACAGCCATGCGGACCTGGCCAACGCCTACGTGGCCGGCGCTTCCGGCCTGCCGTTCGCGGTGCTGCGGGCCTATGCCGGTTCCGACCTGCCCAAGGTCAATCCGTTGATCAAGACCGTGACCTGCCCCTTCACGGGCGAAGTGCTGGCGGCGGTGCCGTCGGTGCGCCCGGACATCACCGTGATCCATGCGCAAAAGGCCGACCGCAAGGGCAACGTGCTGTTGTGGGGGATTCTTGGGGTGCAGAAAGAGGCCGCGCTGGCGGCCAAGCGTTGCATCGTCACCGTCGAAGAAATCGTCGATGACCTCAACGCGCCGATGAACGCCTGCGTGCTGCCGACCTGGGCGCTGACCGCAGTGTGCCATGTGCCGGGCGGCGCGCATCCGTCCTACGCCCACGGTTACACCGAACGCGACAATCGCTTCTATCAAGCCTGGGACCCGATCGCTCGGGATCGTGGGACGTTTACCGCCTGGATCGATGAATACATCCATGGCACCGCCGACTTCAGTCAATTCCAGGCCAAGCTGGCTGCTGCCCAGGAGGCCAAGCAATGACTTACTCGACCAATGAAATGATGACCGTCGCCGCCGCGCGTCGGCTTAAGAACGGCTCGGTCTGCTTCGTCGGTATCGGCCTGCCGTCCAAGGCCGCCAACCTGGCCCGCCTGACGTCTTCGCCGGATGTGGTGTTGATCTACGAGTCCGGCCCGATTGGCGCCAAACCCTCGGTACTGCCGCTATCCATTGGCGACGGCGAACTGGCGGAAACCGCCGACACTGTGGTGCCCACCGGTGAGATTTTTCGCTACTGGCTGCAAGGCGGGCGCATTGACGTCGGCTTTCTAGGCGCGGCCCAGGTCGACCGTTTCGGCAATATCAACACCACCGTGGTCGGTGACTATCATCAGCCCAAGGTGCGCCTGCCGGGCGCCGGTGGCGCGCCGGAAATCGCCGGTTCCGCCAAGAGCGTGCTGATCATCCTCAAACAGTCGTCCCGTTCGTTTGTCGACAAGCTGGACTTCATTACCTCGGTCGGTCATGGCGAAGGCGGCGATTCGCGCAAGCGCCTCGGCCTGCCAGGCGCAGGCCCGGTAGGGATTATTACCGACCTGTGCATCATGGAACCGGAGAAGGGCACCCACGAATTTGTGGTCACCGCCTTGCATCCCGGTGTGACCCGCGAGCAAGTGATTGCCGCCACCGGCTGGGCGATCCGTTTTGCCGACCAGGTCAGCACCAGCGCCGAACCTACCGAAATCGAACTGAACGCCTTGCGCGACCTTGAAGCCCGTACCGCCGCCGCCCATGGCCAAACCCCAGGAGAAGCCTGATGCGCGACGTGTTTATCTGTGATGCCATCCGCACCCCCATCGGCCGCTTCGGCGGTGGCTTGTCCACGGTGCGCGCCGATGACCTGGCGGCCCTGCCGATCAAGGCCCTGATGGCGCGCAACCCATCGGTGGACTGGACCGCAGTCGACGAAGTGTTCCTCGGCTGCGCCAACCAGGCCGGCGAAGACAACCGCAACGTGGCGCGCATGGCTGCGCTGCTGGCCGGCCTGGCGCCGAGCATCCCTGGCGTCACGCTCAACCGCCTGTGCGCTTCGGGCATGGACGCCATCGGCACCGCGTTCCGCGCCATCGCCAGTGGCGAAATGGAACTGGCCATTGCCGGTGGCGTCGAGTCGATGTCCCGTGCGCCCTTCGTGATGGGCAAGGCCGACGCCGCGTTCTCGCGCAACATGAAGCTGGAAGACACCACCATTGGCTGGCGTTTTATCAACCCGTTGATGAAGGCCCAGTACGGCGTCGATGCCATGCCGCAGACGGCTGACAATGTGGCCGATGAGTACAACGTTTCCCGTGCCGACCAGGACGCCTTCGCCTTGCGCAGCCAGCAACGCACTGCCGCTGCCCAGGCCGCCGGATTCTTCGCGCAAGAAATCGTGCCGGTGCGGGTCGCCCATAAAAAAGGCGAGATTCTGGTGGAGCACGACGAGCATCCACGCGCCGACACCAGCCTCGAAGCCCTGGCCAAGCTCAAACCAGTCAATGGCCCGGACAAGACTGTCACCGCCGGCAACGCCTCCGGGGTCAACGACGGCGCTGCGGCCTTGATTCTGGCCAGTGCCGAAGCCGTGAAAAAGCACGGCCTGACCGCCCGCGCCCGGGTGTTGGGCATGGCCAGCGCCGGGGTCGAACCCCGTGTGATGGGCATCGGCCCGGTGCCTGCGGTGCGCAAGCTGGTCGAGCGCCTGGGCCTGGCTGTCAGCGACTTTGATGTGATCGAACTCAACGAAGCCTTCGCCAGCCAAGGCTTGGCGGTGCTGCGTGAATTGGGCCTGGCGGACGATGCGCCGCAGGTCAATCCCAACGGTGGCGCGATTGCCTTGGGCCATCCGCTGGGCATGAGCGGTGCGCGCCTGGTGTTGACCGCGCTGCATCAACTGGAAAAAACCGGCGGCAGCAAAGGCCTGGCGACCATGTGTGTTGGCGTCGGCCAAGGCCTGGCCCTGGCGATCGAACGCGTTTGAGACTGACAAGAATAAAGAGGATGACTTCATGAGTGACAAGCCCGGATACCGGCGCCCGCAAGCGGGTACTCAGCCTGATTACCTGCACCCGGCGTACCAGTCGACGAACCTGCGTTCGCCGTCCCAGCCGTTGGTGTTTCTGCCCCATTCGCTGTCGGAAATCACCGGCCCGACCATCGGCGCCGAGCGCATTGCCGAGAAAGACAATGACCTGACGGCCCAGCACGATGGCGAGCCGCAAGGCGAACGCATCATCATTCACGGCCGGGTCCTGGACGAAAACGGCCTGCCAGTGGCGGGCATATTGGTCGAGATCTGGCAGGCCAACGCTGCCGGGCGCTACAACCACAAGCGCGACTTGCACGATGCGCCCCTGGACCCGAACTTTACCGGCACTGGCCGCACCGTTACCGATGCCGATGGCTGGTACCAGTTCCAGACCATCAAGCCCGGCGCCTATCCGTGGGGTAATCATCACAACGCCTGGCGTCCGGCGCACATTCACTTCTCGCTGTTCGGGCCCAGTGTGCTGACGCGCTTGGTGACCCAGATGTACTTTCCCGGCGACCCGCTGCTGGCCTATGACCCGATCTACAACTGCGTGCCCGACACGTCGGCCAAGGAACGCCTGATCGCCAGTTTCGACCTGGAAAAGACCGTGCCGCACTACGCCCTCGGCTACCGCTGGGACATCGTCCTGCGCGGCCGCGACGCCACGCCGATGGAGAAATGACATGACCCTTAACGCAACCACGTCCCACACCGTCGGGCCGTACTATCACATCGGCCTGACCTGGCTGAACCGCGAAGACCTGGCCAATGCTGGCACCCTCGGCGAGCGCGTGGCGATCACCGGGCAGGTGGTGGATGGCAATGGCGATGTGGTCAACGATGCGATGCTGGAAGTCTGGCAGGCCAATGCCGCCGGTAAATATGACCACCCCGAAGATGACCAGGCCAAAGCCCTGGACCCCAATTTCGAAGGCTTTGGCCGAGTGCCGGTGGATGGTGAAGGGCGTTTCCGTTTCAGCACCATCAAGCCGGGCAGCGTACCGGGTCTCAAGGGCACGACCCAGGCGCCGCATTTGGTGGTGTTGGTTTTTGCCCGTGGTTTGGTGAAGCACTTGCTGACGCGGATTTATTTCGATGGCGAGGCGGCCAATGGCGATGACCCTTTGCTGGCGTGTGTGCCGGCAGAGCGGCGGCGGACCTTGGTGGCCAAGGCGGATGCGTCGGGGGTTTATCAGTGGAACGTGGTGCTTCAGGGGACAGATGAAGAAACGGTGTTCTTCGATTACTGAGTTGGCTTGAAATTTATCGCGAGCAAGCCCGCTCCCACAGGGTGGCCGCGTTCCAATGTTGGAGCGGGCTTGCTCGCGAAGAGGCCCTTATCGGTAATACATATTCCAAGGTCTGCTTGCGGAACGAGGTTGTTGCAAAGTATGTCTAGACTCTAACCCGTTCCCTACGAGTGAAAACAACATGACAACCAATACCAGTCACTACACTGGAGAAGAACGCAGCAAACGGATTTTTGCGATTGTCGGGGCCTCCTCCGGCAACCTGGTCGAATGGTTCGACTTCTACGTCTACGCCTTCTGCGCCATCTACTTCGCCCCAGCGTTTTTCCCCTCCGACGACCCCACGGTGCAATTGCTCAACACCGCCGGTGTGTTCGCCGCAGGCTTTCTGATGCGCCCCATCGGTGGCTGGCTGTTTGGCCGGGTCGCCGACAAACACGGGCGCAAGAACTCGATGATGATCTCGGTGCTGATGATGTGCGCCGGCTCCCTGGTCATTGCGTTTCTGCCCACCTATAAAGACATCGGCGCCTGGGCACCGGCGCTGTTGCTGATGGCGCGTTTGTTCCAGGGCCTGTCGGTGGGCGGCGAGTACGGCACCACGGCAACCTACATGAGCGAAGTCGCGCTCAAGGGCCAGCGCGGCTTCTTCGCCTCGTTCCAATACGTGACCCTGATCGGCGGGCAACTGCTGGCGGTGTCGGTGGTGGTGATCCTGCAACAACTGCTCACCGAAGATGAACTGCGGGCCTGGGGCTGGCGCATTCCGTTTGTGATCGGTGCGGTGGCGGCGGTGATTTCGCTGTTGCTGCGCCGCTCCCTGAAAGAAACCACCAGCAAGGAAATGCGTGACAACAAGGACGCCGGCAGCATTGCCGCGCTGTTCCGTGATCACAAGGCCGCGTTTATCACCGTGCTCGGCTACACCGCCGGCGGCTCGTTGATTTTCTACACCTTTACCACCTACATGCAGAAGTACCTGGTGAATACCGCCGGCATGCACGCCAAGACCGCCAGCTACATCATGACCGGCGCGCTGTTCCTCTATATGTGCATGCAGCCGCTATTCGGCATGCTCTCGGACAAGATCGGTCGCCGTAACTCGATGCTCTGGTTCGGTGCCCTCGGCACCCTGTGCACGGTGCCGATCCTGCTGACCCTGAAAACCGTGACCAGCCCGTTCCTGGCCTTTGTATTGATCACCCTGGCGCTGGCGATTGTGAGTTTCTACACCTCCATCAGCGGTCTGGTGAAAGCCGAGATGTTCCCGCCACAAGTACGCGCCCTCGGTGTAGGCCTGGCCTATGCGGTGGCCAATGCGATCTTTGGTGGTTCGGCCGAATACGTGGCATTGGGCCTGAAGTCCATCGGCCTGGAAAACACCTTCTACTGGTACGTGACCGGCATGATGGCCATCGCGTTTCTGTTCAGCCTGCGCCTGCCGAAACAGGCTGAGTACTTGCACCACGATCTGTAAGGGATGAGTTATGACACTGCGCACGAGCAACCAATTGTTCGACGCTTACTTCACCGCCGATAGCATGGTCGAGGTGTTCTGTGACCAAGGACGCTTGCAGGGCATGCTGGATTTTGAAGCCGCATTGGCCCGGGCGCAGGCCCGGGTCGGGTTGATCCCAGCGGCAGCTGTGGCGCCGATTGCCCAGGCCTGCCTGGCCTCGTTGTACGACGTGGATGCCCTTGGCATAGCGATCGCCACGGCGGGCAACTCGGCGATTCCGTTGGTGAAGGCCCTGGGCAAGTTGATTGCCAGTGAAGATGCCGGTGCCGAGCGCTATGTGCATCTGGGCGCCACCAGCCAGGATGTGATGGACACCGGCCTGGTACTGCAATTGCGGCAGGCGTTGGCGCTGATTGAGACGGACCTTGCCCGGCTCGGCGCGGTGCTCGCCGCCCAGGCGCAGCGTTATGCCGACGTGCCATTGGCCGGGCGTACCTGGTTGCAACACGCCACGCCGGTCACCCTGGGGATGAAAATTGCCGGTTGGCTGGGGGCGGTGACCCGCAATCGCCAGCGCCTGGCAGAGTTGAAGCCGCGCCTGCTGGTACTGCAATTCGGCGGCGCGTCCGGCACCCTGGCCGCCCTGGGCGAACAGGCGATGCCGGTGGCGCACGCCCTGGCGGCAGAGTTGCAACTGACGCTGCCCGAGCAGCCCTGGCATACCCAGCGCGATCGCCTGGTGGAATTCGCCAGCGTCCTGGGCCTGATCGCCGGCAGCCTCGGCAAGCTCGGTCGGGATATCAGCCTGTTGATGCAAACCGAAGCGGCGGAAGTGTTCGAGCCGTCGGCACCGGGTAAAGGCGGATCCTCTACCATGCCGCACAAACGCAACCCAGTGGGCGCCGCTGTACTGATCAGTGCGGCCACCCGTGTGCCTGGCCTGGTATCGACGATGTTCAGCGCCATGCCCCAGGAACACGAACGCAGCCTGGGCCTGTGGCATGCCGAGTGGGAGACCTTGCCCGAAATCTGCCGCCTGGTGTCCGGTGCCTTGCAGCAAGCGCTACTGGTAAGCGAAGGCCTGGAAGTCGATGCGCAGCGCATGGGCAAGAATCTCGACCTGACCCAAGGTCTGGTCCTGGCCGAAGCGGTGAGCATCGTGCTCGCTCAGCGCCTGGGCCGTGAAACCGCCCACCATCTGTTGGAGCAATGTTGCAAACGCGCCGTGGCAGAGCAGCGCCATTTGCGTGCGGTGCTGGCCGATGAGGCGCAAGTCACTGCCCAATTGTCGGCTGGCGAACTCGATCGTCTGCTCGATCCGGCCCACTACCTGGGGCAGGCCCAGACCTGGGTTAGCCGTGCAGTGGCCGGACACTTTGCATTTTCTGCCTGAGGAGGCTGCTGTGGGATCTGTACAACTCGCCGATGGCGAACTGAATTACCAACTCGAAGGCCCCGAAGGTGCGGCGGTACTGGTGCTGTCAAACTCTTTGGGCACTGACCTGCACATGTGGGACACGCAGATGCCGGCCTTCACCGAGCATTTTCGGGTGCTGCGCCTGGACACCCGTGGCCACGGCAAATCCCTGGTCACCGACGGCCCCTACAGCATCGAACAGCTGGGGCGGGATGTGCTGGCGCTGCTGGACACGCTGCAGATCGACCGCGTGCACTTTTGCGGCCTGTCCATGGGTGGCCTGATTGGCCAGTGGCTGGGCATCAACGCCGGCGAACGCTTGCGCAAACTGGTGGTATGCAACACGGCAGCGAAGATCGGTACCCCGGATATCTGGAACCCTCGTATAGAAATGGTCTTGCGCGATGGCGCGGCGGCGATGGTGGCATTGCGTGATGCGTCGATTGCTCGCTGGTTCACCGCTGATTTTGCCCAGGCGCATCCCGAGCAGGCCAAGCGCATTACCGACATGCTGGCAGCCACCGATCCCGCAGGCTATGCCGCCAACTGTGGCGCGGTGCGCGATGCCGATTTGCGTGATCAGGTGTCGTCGATCACTGTGCCGACCCTGGTGATCGCCGGTACCGAAGACGCGGTGACACCGCCGTCTGGCAGCCACTTTATCCAGGAGCAGGTGCGGGGGGCCGAGTACGCCGAATTCTACGCGGCACACCTGTCCAACGTACAAGCCGGCGCTGCGTTCAGCGATCGGGTGCTGGCTTTTTTGTTAGCTGATTGATGAGTTGTGGCTTTGGTTGTGGTTGTGGTTGTGGCGAGCGGGCTTGCCCCGCGCTGGGCTGCGCAGCAGCCCCCAAAAAAACCAGAGTTGCATCAGATAGGACTGGGACGCAGGTTTTAGGGCTGCTACGCAGCCCAGCGCGGGGCAAGCCCGCTCGCCACAGCAAGCCCGCTTCTCACGGCAGGGCCGCACCAATATAGGAGAATTTTGTGGACGAGAAACAACGTTATGCCGATGGTCTCAAAGTCCGTCGTGAAGTGCTGGGCGATGCCCATGTCGATCGCAGTCTCAATGCCCTGACCGAGTTCAACAGCGAGTTCCAGGAAATGATCACCCGCCACGCCTGGGGTGATATCTGGACCCGCCCCGGCTTGCCTCGGCACACCCGCAGTCTGATCACCATCGCCATGCTGATCGGCATGAACCGCAACGAAGAGCTCAAACTGCACTTGCGCGCCGCTGCCAGCAACGGCGTGACCCGCGCCGAGATCAAGGAAGTGCTGATGCAGAGCGCGATCTACTGTGGGATACCGGCGGCCAATGCGACGTTCCACCTGGCGGAGTCGGTGTGGGATGAGTTGGGGGTTGAGTCGCGCGGTTAATGGCGGCTTCTCCCCCTCATGCATTGTTCAGGGTGGTTGATTATTGCTCACTCATAGTGAGAGTAAGATTTGCGCAGGGGAAAGCCCATTTCTTCACGCAGCGCATTTTCGGTAAAGGTTTTGGGGTTAGTTGTCGTGGGGGGAGTGGAGCGGTCGTTGTCAAAGTCGAAGGCCGGTGCATCGGTCTCCAGTCCAACGGCTTGTCGCTCTAAGTTGCGCTCTGGAGCCTCTAGATCAGGTCTACTGGTTATGCCCGGTAATAAAGTGCCATTTGCGCCGTTATAGGCATGTGCCATTTCATGGTAGAAATCGACTATCGGCGGTACCAGGGTAGGCGGAAACAGGATGCTGGGAGTGTGGTTTATCGTTGCGCTGGTCGCTACCGAACCCTTGGTATTGTCGTGGATGAAACCTACCTGGGCGGACTCGCTGATATCGTCATAGTCCTTCAGCTGTTTGTCGGTTTCTCTTGTAAACGCGTTGGCGAAATAATAGCTAGGGGCCATCAAGGTTTCTTTGATCGTGACCGGAGCGCCATTACGCTCGGCGGCCTGGTCTAACTCGGTGAGCATCTTCTGCGCAGTCGGCGAGTTTCTGAAAAGTTCAAGATCATCTTCTGTACGCTGTCGGAACTTATCTGAGCCCTCGATATTCAAGCCCTTATTGCCGGCATCGCTTATTGTGACTTGTCTTAATGTAGAGCCGGGAACCCGGCAGACACGATCACCGGCATCGGCATAGACTTTGTCGCGCGCATCGTTTGAAAAGACGGTATCCCGGCCCCGTCCGGTATAAAACGTGGTGGGCCCTCTTCCGTACATAAAGTCCTGGCCGCGGCCACCATGCATCACGTTAAAGGGGCTTTCGCTGATCATGAAGTCGTCGCCTTCGCCACCGTCCATGTAGCTGAATGTACCTTTGCTCCCAGGGCCAGAAAACATCTGGTCTCTGCCGGCATTTCCATACATCACGGATTTACCGGTCCCGCCTTTCATTTTGTCATCGCCACTGTTGCCTTCGGCATAACCGGCCCCGCTGCCCAGGGTGATGTCATCATCTCCAGCCCCGCCATAGACTGCAGTCAAACCACTGGCAAGGGCTTCAATCTGGTCATTGCCTCTGCCACCTTCAATGGTGATGGATACGGTGACGCTGGGATCAACCTTGATTTTATCATTGCCGCCTTTGGATTTTATGTGCAGTTCTTCAGGGTAGTCTTCATGGTTGTTGAGCTTTAAAGTGTAGTAAGTGCCATTGACTTGCAAACTGATTTCGTTGGCCGAGGGTTGGCTGACTTTTATAGTGTCCGCTTTGTCTCCGGTTTCGATCTGAAGTACGTTGTTGATGTTGCTATAGCTATCCTCCTTTTCAATTCTCCACGAGGATTTATGGACGACTTTTATATTGTTATCGCTAAAGAGTGGGGCCGAGTTTGTGTAGTTTGGGTATTTCTCGACGTAATGCTGCTCGGGTAAGAGTTTTGACTTTGATGTAAAGCGGACGTTTGCTTCTTGGATGTGGGGGCTTTGAATCACGGTAACGGCGGGTGTGGTTTTTTGGCCGGAAGTTTCCGCGAGTTGGGTAGAACGGAGGGCGCTGGGAAATGTTGAAACAGGTAAGCTCATCATTACAAACTCTCGCTAGGACGTAAGCATTTTGAGAGTCGGTGGTAGGTTGCTTGGTAAACGTTCCTGAGGAAAGTAATACCGGTTTTTTAAGTGACTGAGGTATCAAGCTCAAAAACTTCGACAGACACTCATTGTCGAGGTCTGTTTTGTTTCTGGTTCAAGAGCCTCATTGGGCGTCCGCGTCCCACACCCAATTCCACATACCGGGCAACTGCACCACCTCGTGGAGGTCTTTTACCGTGCGGGCCAGGGCGCCACGTTCCAGCGCCGAGCGGTCGCTGTAGAAAGGTTCAGCGGCAGTTTTCAAGCCATTGGCCTGGGCGCTGTCCATCAGGATCTGCAGGTATTCGTGCAGGTGCCTGGCGGTGTAGCGGTTAATGTCGTGAAAGGTCACCACTACCGGAATCACCCCGTCCACGGTCGGCAATTGGCCCAGGGCAATGCGTTCGCGCACCAGCGACAGTTGCCGCAGCAGGTTGGCGCGGCGCTGGGGGCTGGCGTTGAAGCCCCAGATCTTGCCGTCATTGGCGCTCAGGTCGGTCAGCAGAATGTGCATGCCGTGGCGCTGGTACGCGGCGAAGGTGCGTCGGTCGTAGTTCCAGAAGGGGGGACGGACCAGATTGGGGGGCGCGCCGGTGATCGAGGCAATGCTGGCGGCGCCCTGGTTCAGGGTCTGTTCCAGGTCCGTGTCGTTGAGCAGGCGATGGTTGCTGTGCCAGCGCGTGGCAGTGTGAAACGCCAGGATATGGCCAGCAGCGTGCTCACGCACCATGGTTTTGCGCCCGCGTGGGCTACCGCCGGCGCGCCAGGCGTCGGTCTGTAAAAAGAAGATGGCCTTGATCCCCGGTTGCACGGGGTTGTCGGCCAGGTCCTGAATCACCGAACGGCTGGGGTTGGCGTAGCCCGAGGCACTGGGGCCATCATCGAAGGTCAGCAAAAAGCGGATTGGTGCCTGGGTTTGCAGACGTTGTTCGGTCAGTGGCGTCAACCCTACGGGTGCGCCGATGCAGCCGCTGAGGCAAAGTGCCAGGGCGAACAGGGCGGTAGCGAGGGCGGCGGGCTTCATGGTGTGTGCGGGCTCAAATAAAGGCCGCTGCTGAGTGGGATCAGCAGCGGCAGGCGCGCACCATACAGCAAGATTGTCGCCGGTTTACAGCAGACTTATCGGGTAACTGACGATCAACCGGTTCTCATCAAACTCATTGTTGCTGTAGTCCCGACGCATGCTGGAATTGCGCCAGCGCAGGGTAAGGTTTTTCAGGCTGCCGCTTTGCACGGTGTAGCCGACTTCGCTTTCCCGGCCCCATTCCTTGCCGTCGCTGACGGTGGCGGTATGCACGTTGCTGCCGCTGATGTAGCGGTTCATCAGGGTCAGCCCCGGCACGCCGAGCGCGGCGAAGTTGTAGTCATGGCGCACTTGCCAGGATTTTTCCTCGGCGTTGTCATAGCTGGCATTGAAGCTGTCGTTGGCCAGGGTGCCGCCGCTGGTGCCATTGACCCGCATCCACGGGCTGTTACCGCTGAGTTTTTGCAGGCCGACGTAGAAGGTGTTGCCGCCGTACTTGGCCGAGAACAGGCCGGACCAGGTCTTGTTGTCCAACTCGCCGGCCCGGGCGCTGCCGTCATCCTTGCCGTAGAAGAAACCCAGGTTGGCGCCCAGGGTCCAGTCGCCCACGGGCTGGCTGTGGATCAGGTTGAGGTATTGCTGGCGGTAGATGTCCTTGAGTTGGGCATTCCACACGCCGACCTGGGTTCGCTTGTCGTTGAACGCGTATTCGGCGCCCAGGAAGTTGAAGCGATCCGAGGTAAACGCGGTTTTTCCGAACATCGACATGTCGGTCATGCTGCTGTCATCACGCGGGCTGTTGGCGCGGAACTGGCCGCCATACAGGCTCAGGCCGTCGATCTCTTTGGAGGTGATCTGCCCGCCGCGCAGGGTTTGCGGCAGGGAGCGGCCGTCGTCCGAACGCAGGATCGGCAACACCGGCATCCACTCGCCGACTTTCAACTCGGTCTTGGACAGCCGCGCCTTGAACGCTACCCCCAGGCGACCGAAGTTGTCCGCCGGTTTGCCGTCGTGATCCAGGGGCAGCAGTTGCGTACCACCCGAGCCGCCGCCGCCGTCGAGCTTTTGCGAGTACATGCCCAGCACGTCCACGCCAAAACCCACGGTGCCCTGGGTGAACCCGGACTTGGCGTCGAGGATGAAGCTCTGCGTCCACTCCTGCGCACCGCCCTGGGTCTTGGTCGGGTTGGTGAAATTGCGGTTGAAGAAGAAGTTGCGCAGGTTGAGGTTGGCACTGGCGTCTTCAAGAAAGCCGTGCTCCTCGGCGACAGCGGGAAGGGCAAGGCTGGCGACAGCGGTAGCCAGCAATAGCCGGCGAGGGTGCAAAGTGCTCATGGCGTAGGACCTGTTGTTATTGGTGGTTTTCAGGTGCGGGCCATGGTGCGTGGCGTTGCCGGGGCGATTCAATTGGGGGCAGGGCGGGTTTTGGGCGGTGATCGAACGGAACTGTACGCCCATGAAAAAAGCCCACCAAAAGGTGGGCTTCGTGTGTCGCTACGCCGATCAGAACAACTTGAGCTTCGGCGCTTCTTCTTTCACGGGTTCATTCTTCGCCGTCTGTTCGTTCCAACCGCCACCGAGGGCCTTGTACAAGGTCACTTCGCTGGTCAGTTGGGCCAGGCGATCGGTGATCAGCGTTTGCTGGGCAGCGAACAGCTGGCGCTGGGCGTCGAGGAAGGTCAGGTTGCTGTCGACACCAATGCGGTAGCGACGTTCGGCCAGACGGTAGTAGTCCTGGTTGGCCTCGACGAAGTCACGCTGGGCCTGCAACTGTTGGTTGTAGGTCGCACGTGCCGCCAGGCCGTCGGAGACTTCCTGGAACGCGGTCTGGATCGACTTCTCGTAGGTCGCAACGTTGATCTCTTTCTGGATCTTCGAGTAGTCCAGGCTTGCGCGCAGGCTACCGGCGTTGAAGATCGGGATGTTGATCTGCGGCGCGAACGACCAGGTGCCCGAGCCGCCCTTGAACAGGCCGCCGAGGTCCGGGCTCAACGTACCGGCATTGGCGGTCAGGCTGATGCTCGGGAAGAACGCAGCCCGTGCCGCGCCGATATTGGCGTTGGCCGCCTTGAGGTTGTGCTCGGCCTGCAGGATGTCGGGACGACGTTGCAGCAGGTCTGAAGGCAGGCCTGCCGGTACTTCGCTCAACAGGTCGTCGGACAGCGGCTGGGTGGCAAGATTCGCCGGCAGGCCGGTGCCCAGCAGCAGGGTCAGGTTGTTTTCGTCCTGGGCCACTTGGCGGGTGTAGCGGGCCAGTTGCACACGGGCGCTTTCAACCGAGGTGCGCGCCTGGCTCAAGTCCAGGGCCGAGGCCACGCCGACTTCGTTGCTGCGCGAGGTGAGCTTGAAGCTCTGCTCGTAGGCGGCCAGGGTGTCCTGGGTCAGCTTGAGCAGCTCCTTGTCCGCTTGCCAGGTCAGGTAGGCATTGGCCACGCTGGCCACCAGGCTGATCTGCGTGCTGCGGCGCGCTTCTTCGGTAGCGAAGTATTTCTGCAACGCTTCTTCGCTCAGGCTGCGCACCCGGCCGAACAGGTCCAGCTCGTAGGCGTTGATCCCGAGGGTCGCCGAGTAGGAGCTGGTGATGTTCGATTCGCCGGTTTGCGAGGCCCGTGCCGGAGTGCGCTGACGGCTGCCGCTGCCATTGGCGCCGACGGCCGGGAACAGGTCGGCACGCTGGATGCGGTACTGCGCGGCGAAGGCGTCGATGTTCAGCGCGGCGACGCGCAGGTCACGGTTGTTGACCAGTGCGACCTGGATCAGCTGTTGCAGGGCAGGGTCGTGGAAAAACTGCTTCCAGCCCTGTTCGGCAGCGGCCTGGCTCGGTGCCTGGGCCGACGAATACGCCGGCCCCTGAGGGAACTGGGCGGCAACCGGCGCTTCAGGCTGCTGATAATCTGGGATCAGCGAGCAGCCACTGAGCACGAATGCCGTGACTGCCAGGGAGAGTAGCGACTTGCGCATTAGCCAGCCTCTTTAGGAGTTTGCGGTGTATCGGACTTGTCAGTTTTTTTCCGGCTGCCAATGGCAGACACGGTCACGAAGAACAGTGGCACCCAGAAGATCGCCAGGACGGTAGCGGTGATCATACCGCCAATTACCCCGGTACCGATTGCGTGTTGGCTGCCTGAACCTGCGCCCGAGGAGATCGCCAGCGGCAGTACGCCGAGGACGAACGCCATGGACGTCATGATGATCGGACGCAGACGCATGCGGGACGCCTCGATGGCCGCCTCGACGATGCCCTTGCCCTGCTCATGCAGCTCCTTGGCGAACTCCACGATCAGGATGGCGTTCTTCGAGGCCAGGCCCACCGTCACCAACAACCCCACCTGGAAGAACACGTCGTTGGACAGTCCTCGCAGGCTGGTCGCCATCAGTGCACCGATCACACCCAGCGGTACTACCAACACCACCGCAATCGGGATCGACCAGCTTTCGTACAGCGCCGCCAGGCAGAGGAACACTACCAGCAACGACAGGGCGTACAGCGCAGGTGCCTGGGAGCCGGACAAGCGTTCTTCATAGGACAGACCGGTCCAGGCATAGCCCACACCCGCAGGCAGTTGCTTGGCGATACGCTCGACTTCTGCCATCGCGTCACCGGTGCTGTAGCCCGGCGCCGGAGTGCCGAGGACTTCCATGGCCGCTACGCCGTTGTACCGCGACAGTTTCGGCGAACCGAAGATCCAGTTGCCGGAGGCAATGGCGGATAACGGCACCATTTTTCCGTCGTTGGCGCGCACGTACCATTTGTTCAGGTCTTCCGGGGACATCCGGCCAGCGGCATCGCCCTGGATATAGACCTTCTTCACCCGACCACGGTCGATGAAGTCGTTGATGTAGCTGCCACCCAGGGCAATCGCCAGGGTCTGGTTGATGCTCGACAGGCTGATGCCCTGGGCGCTGGCCTTCTCGTCGTCGATGGTCAACTCATACTGCGGCTCATCGTTCACACCGTTTGGACGTACGCCAGCAAGGATCTTGCTTTGGGCCGCCATGCCGAGGAACTGGTTACGTGCGTTCATCAATGCATCGTGACCCACACCGCCCTGATCCTGCAGGAACACGTCGAAGCCCGTTGCGTTACCCAGCTCCAGTACCGAAGGTGGCACGATGGCAAACACCATGGCGTCCTTGAAGGTCTGGGAGAAGTATCCCTGGGCCCGCTTGGCCACCTCGAATACCGACATCGAGGCATCCCGCTCGCTCCATGGCTTGAGCATGACGAATGCCAGGCCCGAGCTTTGGCCACGACCGGCAAAGTTGAAGCCGTTTACGGTAAATACCGATTGCACGGCCTTGCCTTCACCGGGCTCACCTTCCTTGTTGTTCAACAGGAAGGCACGCATGTCGTCGATAACGGTCTGGGTGCGCTCGGCCGAAGAACCCACCGGCGTCTGCACCTGGGCGAAGATCACACCCTGGTCTTCCTCGGGCAGGAACGCGCTCGGAATACGGGTGAACAGCCAGATCATGCCGGCGAAGATGATCAGGTACACCAGGAACGAAGGCGCCTTGTGCTTGATCATGTTGCCCACGCCACGCTCGTAGCTCAGAACGCCACGGTCGAAGGTGCGGTTGAACCAGCCGAAGAATCCACGCTTGGGTTGCCCGTGTTTCTCAGGGTCGATCGGCTTGAGCATGGTGGCGCACAAGGCCGGGGTGAAGATCAGTGCAACCAGTACCGACAGGGCCATCGCCGACACAATGGTGATGGAGAACTGTTTATAGATCACACCCGTGGAGCCGCCAAAGAACGCCATCGGCAGCAGTACCGCCGACAGTACCAGGGCAATACCCACCAGGGCGCCCTGGATCTGGCTCATGGACTTGACCGTCGCCTCCTTGGGCGACAGGTGTTCCTCGGCCATCACCCGCTCGACGTTTTCTACCACCACGATCGCATCGTCCACCAGCAAGCCGATGGCCAGGATCATGCCGAACATGGTCAAGGTGTTGATGGTGAAACCGAAGGCCGCGAGGATGCCGAACGTACCCAGCAAGACCACCGGTACTGTCATGGTGGTGATGATGGTGGCGCGAAAGTTCTGCAAGAACAGGTACATCACCAGGAACACCAGGATGATCGCCTCGACCAGGGTATCGACTACCCCGGAAATCGATTCGGTCACCACGGGGGTGGTGTCATACGGAACCACGGCTTTCATGCCCGGCGGGAAGAACGGCTCCAGAGACGCCACCGTGGCGCGGATGGCCTTGGCGGTGTCCAGGGCATTGGCGCCCGATGCCAGTTTGATCGCCATGCCGGAAGCCGGCTTGCCGTTGAACTGGGCGCTGATGCTGTAGTTCTGGCCACCCAGCTCGACACGGGCGACATCACCCAGGCGCACTTGGGAACCGTCGCTGTTCACGCGCAGGAGGATCTTTTCAAACTGCTCGGCAGTTTGCAGGCGGGTCTTGCCGATGATGGTGGCGTTCAACTGCGTGCCGGGCAGGGCTGGCAGGCCGCCCAGTTGGCCGGTGGCCACCTGTACGTTTTGTGCCTGCACGGCGGTGCTGACATCCACTGGGGTCATCTTGTAGTTGTTCAACTTGGCCGGGTCCAGCCAGATACGCATGGCGTACTGGGAACCGAAGACCTGGAAGTCACCGACGCCAGAGGTCCGAGAAATCGGGTCCTGGATGTTGGAAACGATGTAGTTGGACAGGTCATCCTTGGTCATGGTGCCGTCTTCGGACACCAAACCGATCACCATCAGGAAGTTCTTCACCGACTTGGTTACGCGGATCCCCTGCTGCTGCACTTCTTGAGGCAGCAATGGGGTCGCCAGGTTCAGCTTGTTCTGCACCTGGACCTGGGCGATGTCGGGGTTGGTACCCTGGTTGAACGTCGCGGTGATGGTCATGCTGCCGTCGGAGTTACTGTCCGAGGCCACATAACGCAGGTTGTCGATACCATTGAGCTGCTGCTCGATCACCTGCACCACGGTGTCCTGCACGGTTTGTGCGGATGCGCCTGGGTAGGTCACCTGGATATCAATGGCGGTTGGTGCGATGGCCGGGTATTGGTTGATGGGCAACTTCAGGATCGACAGTGCCCCGACCAGCATGATTACCAGGGCGATTACCCAGGCAAAAATGGGACGGTCGATAAAAAATTTCGACATGTATTACTCCCCTTTGCCAGCGGCGGCAGGAGCAGTACCGGCGGGCTTGGCGTTGGTGGCTTCCTTGGCTTGAACCGTGATTCCCGGCTTGATGAACTGCAAGCCTTCGGTGATCACACGGTCACCGGCATTCAGGCCCTTTTCCACCAGCCAGTAGGCACCGGCGGTACGGTTGGCCACCAGCACGCGCTGTTCAACCTTGTTGTCGGCAGTCACCACCAGCGCCGTCGGGATACCCTTGATGTCGCGGGTCACACCCTGTTGAGGGGCGAGGATTGCCTTGCTGTTCACACCGGCCTGCAATTGCGCGTGGACAAACATGCCCGGCAGCAGGGTGTGGTCAGGGTTGGGGAACACGGCGCGCAGGGTGACCGAACCGGTGGTCTGGTCGACCGACACTTCGGAGAACTCCAGGCGCCCTTGCTGGCTGTATTCGCTGCCGTCTTCCAGGGTCAGCTTGACCATGGCCGCGTTCTCACCGGCTTTTTGCAGTTGGCCGCTTTCCAGGTCGCGACGCAGTTTCAGCATCTCGGTGGACGATTGCGTGACGTCGACGTAGATCGGGTCCAATTGCTGGATCACCGCCATGGCATCGGCCTGGCCATTGCTGACCAGTGCGCCTTCGGTGACCGAGGAACGGCCGATACGCCCGGAGATTGGGGCGAACACCTTGGTGTAGCGCACGTTGATCTGAGCGCTCTGCAGGTTGGCTTCCGAGGTCATGCGGTTGGACACGGCGGTGTCGTATTCCTGGCGGCTGACGGCCTGTTCGTTGACCAACTGCTTGTAGCGGTCGGCAATCGACTTGGTCTGCTGCAGGCTGGCCTGGGCGCTTTTGAGGGTGGCCTCATAGACCGACGGATCGATCTGATAGAGCTGCTGGCCTTCCTTGACGTCGCCGCCTTCCTTGAACAGGCGCTTGAGAATGATGCCGTTAACCTGCGGGCGGACTTCCGCGATGCGGAACGCAGTGGTGCGGCCCGGCAATTCGGAGGTCAGGGTATAGGCTTGAGGTTGAATAGTGACCACGCCGACCTGAGGGGTTTGAGCGGGCGGTGCCGCCTCTTCCTTTTTACATCCGCTGAGCAGCGATGCCAGGGCGACGGCAGTGACCAGAGCGGTAACAGCTGGCTTAAGTTGCATGAAGATCCTCGGGTCAGGCGCGCTTGATGCGCACAAGAAGTGTGGAAGGGTAAAAAACAGGCACTGAGTGGATAAGTAGCTTGCTACGCAATATACTTACGTTCATGGTTGTTTGTAAACTCTTGACAGGCTTCGCGGATTCCTTACAAGGCAGCGCTGAAAGCCTCGATTCTATTACGTTCGGCGCCCATGAAGGTGTCGTCCCATAATTATTCAGAAGGTGGTTAGCAGCCACCGCTCGTGTCCTGATTGAGGTGTTACTGCCATGGTTCGTCGTACCAAAGAGGAAGCTCAGGAAACGCGTAGCCAAATACTTGAAGCCGCCGAGCAAGCCTTTTATGAGCGCGGCGTTGCGCGTACCACGTTGGCAGATATCGCGGCCAGGGCAGGCGTGACGCGGGGCGCGATCTATTGGCACTTCAGCAATAAGTCGGACCTGTTGCAGGCACTGCTCGACACGCTGCACGAACCTCTGGACGAATTGGCCAGGGCCAGTGAAAGCGAGGATGAGGTAGATCCGCTGGGCTGTATGCGCAAGCTGCTGATTCATCTTTTTCATCAGGTGGCCCTGGACCCGAAGACTCGGCGCATTAATGAGATCCTGTTCCATAAGTGCGAATTTACCGATGAAATGTGCGACATGCGCCGTCAGCGCCAGACCCACAGCCTTGAGTGCAACCTGCGCATCGGCCTGACGCTGCGCAATGCAGTTCACCGCGGGCAGCTCCCGGAAAACCTCGACACTGCTCGTGGGGCGGTGTGCATACACGCTTATATCAATGGGCTTATTGGCCAGTGGCTACTGGTGCCTGACAGCTTCGAGCTGTATCAGCAGGCTGAGCGTCTGGTGGATATAGGGCTGGACATGCTGCGATTGAGCCCCGGCCTGCGCAATTGATACAAAATGCGTAATTACGTCCGTTTGTGTCAACAGTAAAGCCTAAGGACGGTCAATCGTCCTTCCGACTTATTTGTGGGGTGACTTTATATACGCGCTGGCGCCGGGTTGAAAGGTAGCCGGCTAAGTATTTTGTAGCGATATTGTTGCAGTGATGTGAAGGAGTGTTTCCTACAACGGATGGCTAACATAAAAAGCCCCGGCTCTCACGAACCGGGGCTTTTGCGTTTCTGCTTTTCTGTAGGAGCGAGCTTGCTCGCGAAGAACGTAAACGATAACGCAGTGAATCTGGTTTATTGCGGCGCCCTCAGGTTCTTCGCGAGCAAGCTCGCTCTTACAAGGGGAGGGTTGGGTAGTCGATATAGCCGACCGGGCCCTTGGTGTAGAAGGTGTCGGGGCGCGCTTCATTGAGCGGCGCATCGGCCTTGAGGCGCGCCGGCAGGTCCGGGTTGGCGATAAACGGCACGCCAAAGGCCACCGCATCCGCCTTGCCCGAAGCCAACCAGGCGTTGGCGCTGTCCTTGGTAAAGCGCTCGTTGGCGATGTACGGCCCACCGAACGCGGCTTTCAGTTGTGGGCCAAGGCTGTCGCCGGCTTCTTTCTCGCGGGCGCAGATAAAGGCAATGCCGCGCTTGCCCAGTTCACGGGCGACGTAGGTGAAGGTTTCTGCCAGGTTGTCATCGCCCATGTCATGGAGATCGGCCCGAGGCGACAAATGCATCCCCACGCGGCCAGCGCCCCAGACTTCGATCACTGCATCGGTCACTTCCAGCAGCAATCGTGCACGGTTTTCCAGGGAGCCGCCGTACTCATCAGTGCGCTGGTTGGTGCTGCTTTGCAGGAACTGGTCGAGCAGGTAACCGTTGGCGCCATGCACTTCCACGCCGTCAAAGCCGGCGGCCTTGGCGTTCTCGGCCCCCACGCGGTAGGCGTCGACGATATCCGCGATCTCTGCGGTTTCCAGGGCGCGTGGGGTCGGGTAGTCCGCCAGTGGCCGCACCAGGCTGACATGGCCTGCCGGTTGGATGGCGCTGGGTGCCACCGGGGCTTCGCCGTTCAGGTAGGACGGGTGGGAGATACGCCCTACGTGCCACAGTTGCAGGAAGATTTTGCCGCCTGCGTTATGCACAGCCTTGGTAATGTTGGTCCAGCCACGCACCTGGTCGTTGGACCAGATGCCGGGGGTGTCCGGGTAGCCCACGCCCATTGGCGTCACCGAGGTGGCTTCGCTGAGGATCAGCCCGGCGCAGGCCCGCTGCACGTAGTATTCAGCCATCAGCGCATTGGGTACGCGACCGGCATCGGCACGGCCGCGCGTCAGCGGCGCCATGATGATGCGGTTCGACAGTTGCACATCACCCAGTTTGATCGGATCGAAAATAGTCGTCATCGTAAACACTCGTCTGTTCTAAGTGATTAATGGGTAGCAGGGGCCAGGTCGGCATCGCCGCTCTGACGGAACGTAATCAGCGTGACCACCAGCGCCAGGATCGCCAGCACCGCAGCGGCCAACGGCACGCTGGTCAGGCCGAAACCGTGGGCAATCACGCTACCGCCAACCCAGGCGCCCAGCGCGTTGCCGATGTTGAAAGCGCCGATATTGAGGGTCGAGACCAGGTTGGGCGCGGCCTTGCCGAACGTCACCACGTTGATCTGCAGCGCCGGTACGGCGGCAAATGACGCGGTGGCCCAGAGGAACAGGGTAATTTCGGTGGGGATGATGGCGACGCTGGTCCAGGTCAATGCGGTGGACACCACGGCCATGCTGATAAACACGCCGATCAGGGTGGCCGCCAGGCGCTTGTCCGCCAGCTTGCCGCCGATGATATTGCCCACGGTCAGGCCCAGGCCGATCAGCAGCAGGGTCCAGGTCACGCCTTTGGGTGAGATACCGGTGACATCCCCCAGCAGCGGCGCGACATAGGTGAAGAGGGTGAACATCGAAGCGGCAAACAGCGCAGTCATGCTCAACGACAACCAGATGCCGGCGCCCTTGAGGGCCGCCAGTTCGGCGCGCATGTCGAGTTTTTCTTCATCACGCTTGGCCGGCAGGAAGCGGATCAGGCCGATCAGCGCAATTACACCAATCACCGTCACGGCCCAGAAGGTCGAGCGCCAGCCAGCTTCCTGGCCCAGCGCGGTGCCCAGGGGCACGCCGAGTACGTTGGCCAGGGTCAGGCCGGTAAACATCAGGGCCACCGCCGAAGCGCGCTTGTTGGCCGGCACCAGGTTGGCCGCCACTACCGAGCCGATCCCAAAGAACGCACCGTGGCACAGCGCGGTCACCACACGGGCAAACATCAGCACGTTGTAGTCACTGGCCAGGGCGCAGAGCAGATTGCCGATGATGAAAATGCCCATCAGCGCTACCAGAGCAGCCTTGCGCGGCAGCTTGGCGGTGGCCAGTGCCATGAAGGGCGCACCGATGGCCACGCCCAGGGCGTAGCCGGTCACCAGCCAGCCGGCGCCTGGAATCGACACACCGAGGTCGGCCGCCACATCGGGCAACAGGCCCATGATGACGAATTCGGTGGTGCCGATGGCGAAGGCGCTTAAGGCCAGTATGAGTAGCGAGAGAGGCATTGTGGGGTCCTTTACAGCGGGGGGCTGAGTTCTTCAGTGATGGCCTGGATAAAGGCTTGGATCACGTCTTCATTGCGGCGGAAAAAGTGCCATTGCCCGGCTTTCTGGCTGCTGATCAAGCCTGCGCGTTGCAGGGTCGCCAAGTGCGCCGACACGGTGGATTGCGACAGGCCGCAGCGTTGGTCGATCTGGCCGGCGCAGATGCCGTACTCGTGGTTGTGCACTTGCTCGGGGAACTGCACTTTCGGGTCTTTCAGCCAGTTGAGAATGTCTCGCCGTACTGGGTGTGCCAGGGCTTTTATTATTTCGTCGAGGTCAATGGACATGGCAGGGCTCGGTGTTGGTAAAACGTTATATCGCGATGAGGCGAACTTTAAATCGCTATATCCCGATATACCAATACGATTTTGATCTTGTTACCAGATAAATCGGTATATCGGGTTATAACGATGCATTGATGGCAGTGCTAAACTGCGCGCCATGAATTATCTCGCACATCTGCACCTTGGCGGCCAACTTCCTGCACAACTGCTGGGTAGCCTCTATGGTGATTTCGTCAAAGGCCGCCTGCAGGGCCAGTACAGCCCGCAAATCGAGGCGGGGATCCAGTTGCATCGCGCCATCGACCGTTTCACCGACAGCCACCCACTGGTCGGGCAGGCATTGTCACGGTTCACCCTGACCCGGCGGCGCTATGCGGGGATCGTCCTCGACGTGTTCTTCGACCATTGTCTGGCGCGGGATTGGGCGCAGTATGCCGAGCAGCCGCTGGAGCGCTTTACCTCCCAGGTGTACCAGGTGCTGGCGGCAGAGCCGCAGTTGCCGGGGCGCCTGGCGCAGATTGCGCCGTATATGGCGGCCGATGACTGGCTGGGCTCCTACCGCGAGTTCGCGGTGATGGAGCAAGTGCTGCGGGGGATTTCCCGGCGCCTGAGCCAACCCCAGGAACTGGGGCAGGCGATGCAGGAGTTGCGGCTGTTGTATGAGCCGTTGAGCGAGGACTTCCGGGTGTTCTATCCCCAACTGCAGGTGTTTTGCGCCCAACACGCCACCTCTATGTAGGAGCGAGCTTGCTCGCGAAGAACGTCAACGATAACGCAGCACATCTGGTTTATCGCGGCGCTCTCAGGTTCTTCGTCGGAACGCCGCCCGGAGCCAAGCTCGCTCCTACAGGGAGGCTCAGGCAGCGGCCAGTGTGCCTATTTGCCCTGGTTCTGCTGGCTGGGCCACCTCGCCGAACAATGCCTTGTGCACCGCCTGCTGCGCCTGATACGCCAGCGCTGCACGCTCCTGTCCGGCGCAGGCAATGGGCTTGAGCAGATGAATCTCAACGTCGCCCTGATCATTGCCAAACAGGCGCATCAGGTGCGAGAGCAAATCATCATCACCAATAAACGGTGCGAGCGGATCGATCTGCCCATCGCGCACATAACGGATAGCCACCGGCTGCAGCGCCACGTCGGCATCAATTGCACTGGCCAGCAACCGGCCATGGAAGGTGCGCAGGCTGCGGCCATCGGTGGTGGTGCCCTCAGGGAACATCAGCAGCGGGTGTTTTTGCTGCAGATGACGGGTCATCTGCTTGCGGATCAATTGGCTGTCACCTGAACCACGGCGGATAAATAGGCTGCCGGCCTTGGCCGCCAGCCAACCGGCCACCGGCCAGGTACGCACTTCGGCCTTGGACAGGAACGACAGCGGTGCCACCATGCCCAGCAGCGGGATGTCCGTCCATGACACATGGTTGCTGACCCACAGCATCGGCTGTTGCGGCAGCTCGCCGTGCACGGTCACGCGAAAGGGCAGGGCATTGCTCAAGCGCGCCATGAAAAACCGCGACCAGCGCTGGCGCCGCACCATGGAGTTGGCAACCCCCAGGCGCTCGAACAGACCAAACACCCCGGCCATGCTCAAGCCCAGGCTTACCACCAGCAGCACGCGGGCGATCCGCCCGTAGACCCGCAGGCGCCCCATCACATGGCCGCCTTGAAGTGGCGGGCATAACGCGGGCACAACTCGTCGCGCTTGAGCAGGATGAACACGTCAGCCACCTGGAAATCCTCGTCCCAGCATGGCTCACCGCAGATCTTCGCGCCCAGGCGCATGTAGGCCTTGAGCAGCGGCGGCATTTCGGCGATGACGTTGGACGGCAGGTCCAGGCTCGGCAGCGGTTTTTTCGGTTCGGCGCGCAGGTGCTCGTTGCACAGATAGCGTTCGCGCAGGCGTTGCATGATTGCGTGGGCCTGGATGCCACCGTCGTGCATCGGGATGCTGGCGCAGCCCATCAGGTAGCTGTAGCCGCCCTGGTTTAGGACTTCGGCCAGTTCGCCCCACAGCACCGCGATGGTGCCGCCGTTGCGATAGGCCGGGTCGACGCAGGTACGACCGATCTCCAGGATCGGCCCTTGCAGATGCAACAGGCCGTGGAGGCTGAATTCTTCTTCGCTGTAGAACCGGCCCAAGGTGCTGGCCGCCTGGTGATCCAGCAGCCGGGTAGTGGCAACCAGTCGCCCGGTGTTCAAGTCCCGTACGCCAATGTGGCTGCAGTGAACATCATAGTCATCCATGTCCAGGCCCAGTTCCGCGCCTTTGAGCTTGGCATTGAACTCGCCGCTGAAAACGGTGAAACGCAGGGCCTGGGCTTCCTGCAAAGCCTGGGCGCCGATCAGGCGTTCGGCTTGCAGACGGCGTTCATTGCCGGTGTCACTGATGCGGGCGATCTGAGTCATGGCGAGTCTCCAGGTGCCGGCCAGGGTTGCGGCCAGTCGACTTTGTTGTGCAAAGTCAGGCTATGTACCCCCGGTGTCATCTCCATGAATCTACGGTGACGCTTAGATGACAGCCCCCAAGGAGCCCTCCATGCCCTGGCACGCTTTGCTCGATCGACCCGACCGACTGCCCGTCCACGCCAACCTGGCCGAGGGCTACAGCGTTTTATTGCAACGCCTGGGGCAGGTGACGCCCTTTGAACTGGCAACTCAGGGTGCGCGCCTGATGGCCACGCCCGGCCGGGCATTTCTGGTGGGTTATCAAGCAGCTTTGCGCGCGTTATGGCCCAGCGCGCCCCACAGCCTGGGCGCCTTGTGTGCGACCGAACAGCGCAGCCTGCGCCCAGTGGACATGCAAACGCGCCTGGACGACTTGCGCCTGAGCGGGCGCAAGGACTTCGTCACCGCCGGCGACGCCGCCGACTGGCTACTGATCGCCGCGCGTTGCGAGGCCGCCGATGAAAAGCCGCGCCTGAGCCTGGCAGTGGTGCTGGCCGGCGAGCCCGGCGTACGCGTCGAGCCCTTGCCCGCGATCCCGTTGATGCCCGATATCAGCCACGGGCGCGTCCACCTCGACCATGCCGCCTGCGAACGTTTGCCAGGGGATGGCTGGGACGACTACGTCAAACCCTTCCGCACGCTGGAAGACACCTATGTCTTGAGCGCGATGACCGCCTGGCTGCATGGCATCGGCCAGGAGTGTGATTGGCCCCAGACCCTGCGTTTGCAGTTATTGGCGTTGCTGGCCGGCTGTGCCGAAGTCATTCGCCAGCCCACGGCCTCGGCGGCAGGGCATGTGTTGTTGGGGGGATTGTTTGCGCAGTTCGAGGCGCTGAAGCCGCAGGTCAATCAAGCGATGAGTGAAGGGGCGTGGGCCGCCATGTGGCAGCGCGACCAAGCCGTGCTGGACCTTGCCGCCAGCGCCCGGGCCAAACGCCTGGAAAAAGCCCTGAACCCATCCCCCTGAGCTTATGTGGCGAGCGGGCTTGGATTTATGCGGCGCGGCAAACCGATGACCTGTCGCCAAACCGTCATTTATCTGCATTAGGCTCGCCGGTTTGAATGCCCCCGAGTGCTTGTCCATGGTCAAAGGCCTGCTGTGTGTCGCCTTGCTGCTGTTCACCGCTACCGCACACGCCCAGGCCTGGCCGGCGAAGGATTGGTCCCAGGGCGCGCCATTGACCGGCCCCGCCTTGAACGCGCTGGAGGACTATGCATTCCCGGCCCGCAATGACCTCACCCGCCAAGGCATCCGCACCGACGCGCTCTTGGTGATCCGCGACGGCGAAGTCATTTATGAACGCTACGCTGCACCCACTACCGCAAGCACGCCGCACCTGACCTGGTCCATCAGCAAAAGCCTGCTGGCCACGGTGTTGGGCGTTGCCTATGGCGAAGGCCGCTTCAAACTGAGCGACCCGGTCGCGCGTTTCTATCCGCCGATGAAGCAACACCCGAGCATCACCCTGGCGCACCTGCTGAACTGGACCTCAGGCCTGGACTGGCAGGAAGACTACGAATACGCGCCGCTGAAATCCTCGGTGGTGGCCATGCTCTACACCCGTGGCCGCGCCGATATGGCGCAGTTTGCCGCCGACACCCACACCTTCGCAGCAGCAGGCCAGGCATTTCGCTACTCCAGCGGCGACAGCAATCTGGCGTCCGCTGCTCTCAAGGGCATGCTGGGCCATAGGGCTTATGTCGATTACCCGTGGACCGCACTGTTCACGCCCTTGGGGATCCGCAGCGCCACCTGGGAAAGTGACGCCAATGAAACCTTCGTCGCCTCGTCCTATGCCTATATGACTGCCCGCGATCTGGCGCGCATTGGCTTGTTGATGGCGCGGGACGGGCGCTGGGGCGAGCGGCAATTGCTGCCCCAGGCGTGGGTCGACTTCAATCGCCAACCCCTGGCGCAGTACACGGCGGACCAGGACGAAGCGGTGCCCGGCGGCCACTGGTGGCTCAACCGTCAAGTGCAGGGCGCTGCCCGGCCCTGGCCGGATGCGCCCGACGATACCTTCGCGGCCTTGGGGCACTGGGGCCAGGCGTTGTATGTGTTGCCCCAGGCAAGGTTGGTGATCGTGCGCTATGGCGATGACCGCGATGGCAGCTATCGCCACAACGAACTGCTCAAGCGCGTGCTCGCGGCGGTGCAACCATGATCCATCGTCGCCCGCTTCTCAGCCTGTTTCTCCTGCTGTTGTTCGCTTTGCTGGGTTGGCTCTGGCACGAGCGCGTCAACCTGCAAGCCTTCCCTGACATCATCGCCGCCTATACCGCCAAGGAGTACTGCTCGTGTCGGTATGTGGCGGGCAACCCGGCGGACTATTGCCTGGGCTATGTGAAGCAATACATCCCCACCAGCGCCTTTGCCGATCACCCGCAGACGCGCCTGGTCACCGCCAGCGGCCTGGGCCGCAGCCACAGCGCCCAATGGCTGGGCGAGCGCCAGGGTTGCCGCCTGCTGCCCTGAGGTTCCACAGGGTGGAACCACCTTTGATTGTCCTCGCACGCCCATCGCGGTTATCTGTGGCGGTGCCACAAAAAAGAACGGGAATACCCGCCTGCGAGGAGAGTCACCATGAGCCCACACCAGCACATCCTGGATTGGCTGAGCGATGTCGCCAGCGACCTGCACGCCGTGCGCCAGGATATCCACGCCCACCCCGAACTGGGGTTTGAAGAAAACCGCACCTCGGCCCTGGTCGCCCAATCCCTGAAAAACTGGGGCTACGAAGTGCATACCGGCATCGGTCGCACCGGCGTGGTCGGCGTGCTGCGCAATGGCAGCAGCTCGCGCACCCTGGGGATTCGGGCCGACATGGACGCCTTGCCGATCATCGAAAACACCGGCGTCGCCTACAGCAGCCAACACGCCGGCTGCATGCATGCCTGCGGTCACGACGGTCACACCGCCATGCTGTTGGGCGCTGCGCGTTACCTGGCGGCGACGCGTCAGTTCGACGGCACCCTCAACCTGATTTTCCAGCCGGCCGAAGAAGGCCAGGGCGGCGCTGAAGCGATGCTCGCCGATGGCTTGCTGGAGCGCTTCCCCTGCGATGCCCTGTTCGGCATGCACAATATGCCCGGCTTGCCCGCCGGCCACCTGGGCCTGCGGACCGGGCCGATGATGGCTTCCCAGGACCTGCTCACCGTGACCCTCGAAGGTGTCGGCGGCCACGGCTCCATGCCGCATCTGACTGTGGACCCGCTGGTGGCGGCCGCCAGTACGGTGATGGCGTTGCAGACAGTGGTCGCGCGCAACATCAATGCCCAGGAAGCGGCGGTGGTTACGGTCGGCGCCCTGCAAGCGGGGCAAGCGGCCAACGTGATCCCCCAGCAGGCCGTATTGCGCCTGAGCCTGCGCGCCCTCAATGCACCGGTGCGCGAGCAGATGCTGGAGCGGGTCAAGGCGATTATCCAGACCCAGGCCCAGAGCTTTGGCTGTACCGCGCAGATCGAACATCGCCCGGCCTATCCGGTGCTGGTCAACCATGCCGACGAAACCGAGTTCGCCCGCCAGGTCGGTATTGCCTTGCTCGGCGAGGAGGCGGTCGACGCCAACACGCCCAAGTTGATGGGCAGCGAAGACTTCGCCTGGATGCTCCAGCGCTGCCCCGGCAGCTACCTGTTTATCGGCAACGGCGTGTCGCGGCCGATGGTCCACAACCCCGCCTATGACTTCAACGACGAGATCCTGCTGACCGGTGCCGCCTACTGGGGTGCCTTGGCCGAGAGCTGGCTCAAACCGGCCTGAACCCCCTGCCTTTTTCCTGCCGCTGGACCTTTCCTCAACAGGTTGAATGGAGTGTTCTCATGCAGACTTCAATAAAAGGCGTGTCCCGCACCCGGCAAGTGGTAGCGGCGGTGGTCGGCAACGCGCTGGAGTGGTACGACTTCATCGTCTATGGTTTTCTGGCCAGCATCATCGCCCGGCAGTTCTTCCCCTCGGACGACGAATACGCCTCGCTGTTGATGGCCCTGGCCACCTTCGGCGTGGGCTTCTTCATGCGCCCGGTGGGCGGCATCCTGCTGGGTATGTACGCCGACCGCAAAGGCCGCAAGGCCGCCATGCAACTGATTATTCGCTTGATGACCGTGTCTATCGCACTGATCGTATTTGCCCCCAACTACGCCGCCATCGGCATGGGCGCGCCGCTGTTGATCGTGGTGGCGCGCATGCTCCAGGGCTTTGCCACGGGCGGTGAATATGCCAGCGCCACGGCGTTTCTGGTGGAAAGCGCACCGGCCCATCGCAAGGGCTTATACGGCTCCTGGCAATTGGTCGGGCAGTGCCTGGCGGTGTTTGGCGGCGCGGCGATGGTAGCGCTGGTCACGCACTTTTTTACTCCAGAAACCCTCGACCTGTGGGGCTGGCGCCTGCCGTTTGTGTTCGGCCTGCTCATCGGCCCGGTGGGCTTGTGGATTCGCCGGCATATGGAAGACCCCGAGGAATTTATCGAAGCGCGCAAACAGGCCACCGGCCCGGCGCCGAGCCTGATGACGGTGCTGCGTGAGCATCGGCGCAGCATCCTGGTGAGCATGGGCCTGGCCTGTGGCGCGACGGTGTCGTTCTACGTGGTGCTGGTGAATATGCCGACCTTCGCCCACAAGAACCTGGGCCTGCCCCTGGATCAGGTATTGATGGTGCAGATGTTCGCCGTGGCGCTGATGACCGTGGTGATTCCGCTGTCTGGCCTGTTGTCCGATCGTCTGGGCCGGCGACCGGTGTTGATGGGCTTCACCCTGGCGTTTTTCGTGATGGTTTACCCGCTGTACGTGTGGGTCGCGGCGGCGCCGTCCATCGAGCGGTTGCTGGTGATGCAAGTGATGTTGTGCATCGCCATCGGCGGCTTCTTCGGCCCGGCGCCGACGGCCCTGGCCGAACAGTTTCCCATCGAGGTGCGCTCCACCGGGGTGTCAGTGGCGTACAACGTGGCGGTGATGGTGTTTGGTGGCTTTGCTCCGCTGATCGTCACCTGGCTGAGCAAAGAGCTGGGCACCCCGGTGGCCCCGGCGTTTTATGTGCTGTTCGCTTGCGTCCTGACGCTGCTGGGCACTTACTGCATGCATGAAGCGCCGAGGGCCGCAGCACCGGCGCGCTTTACCAAGGGAGTGAAGCCTTGAACATTGTTGAGCTCGATGCAATTGCGTTGTCCCAGGCGATCCACGCTCGGCAGGTGTCGTGTCATGAAGTGATGCAGGCTTATCTGGCGCAGATCGCGCGTTTCAACCCGTCGGTCAATGCCCTGGTGTCGTTGCGCGACGAAGAGCACGTGCTGGCCGAGGCCCGGGATTGTGACCGGGAGCTGGACCAGGGCCGCTCCCGTGGCTGGATGCATGGCATGCCCCAGGCGATCAAGGATCTGGCGGCAACCAAGGGCTTGCGCACGACCATGGGCTCGCCGCTGTTCGTCGAACAGATCCCCGTTGAAGACGCCATCGCCGTGGCCCGGGTGCGGGCCAGTGGTGCGATTATCATCGGCAAGAGCAACGTGCCGGAGTTTGGCCTGGGTTCCCAGACCTACAACAGCGTGTTCGGCACCACCGGCAATGCCTACGACCCCGCGTTGGTGGCCGGCGGCAGCAGCGGCGGGGCGGCGGTGGCCTTGGCGCTGCGCATGCTGCCGGTGGCCGATGGCAGCGACATGATGGGCTCGCTGCGCAACCCGGCAGCGTTCAATAACGTGTTTGGCCTGCGCCCGTCCCAGGGCCGCGTGCCCCATGGGCCGGCACCGGAGGTGTTTGTCCAGCAGTTGGCCACCGAAGGCCCGATGGGCCGCAGCGTGGCGGATGTGGCGCGGTTGTTGAGCATCCAGGCGGGCTTCGATGCGCGGGTGCCGTTGTCGCTCAAGGACGATCCGAGCGTATTCGGCGCGCCGTTGGCCCGTGATTTCAAGGGTACGCGCCTGGGCTGGCTGGGGGACTACAACGGCTATCTGCCGATGGACGATGGCGTGCTGAGTTTGTGTGAATCCGCCCTCGGCGATTTCAGTGCGTTGGGCTGCGAAGTGGAAGGCTGCCAGCCGGACTTTTCCATGGAGCGCCTGTGGCACACCTGGCTGGTGCATCGTCATTGGCTGGTGCAGGGCGCGCTGGGGGCGGCGTATGCCGACCCGCAAAAACGTGGGTTGCTCAAGCCTGAAGCGCAGTGGGAAGTGGAGGGCGGCCTGGGCTTGAGCGCGGCGGATGTTTATCAGGCCTCGTTGGCGCGCAGCGAGTGGTACCGCGCCCTGGCCAAGTTGTTCGAGCGTTACGATTTTCTGCTGTTGCCCAGTGCCCAAGTGTTCCCTTTCGATGCACAACAGCACTGGCCGCGTGTCGTTGGAGGGCGAACCATGGACACCTATCACCGCTGGATGGAGGTAGTGATCGGCCCGACATTGGCCGGCCTGCCGAGCATGAGTGTGCCGGTGGGCTTCAACCCCTAAGGCTTGCCCATGGGCCTGCAAATCATCGGCCCGGCCCAGGCGGATCGCGCCGTACTGCAACTGGCCTACGCCCATGAGCAACTGACGCATTGGGTCCAGCGCAGCCCTCCGCAATGCTTGAGGGCGAACGCCTGAGGGGAGGGCGGCCTGTATCTTGCTGTGAAATTCGATCATCCATCAGCAACCGGGAGATCAAGCCATGGGCAGCAACGCCGACACAGGTACTGTGCGCTCAGTGGAGCGGGCACTGGCCATCATCGAGTTGCTCGGCGAGCACCAGGCCCTGGGGCTTGAGGAGCTGCATTACCTGACGCGCTTGCCCAAGGCGACGGTGTCGCGGATGTTGCTGACCTTGCAGGAGCAGGGCTGGATCTACCGTGGCCTGAGCGACCGGCGTTATCGCATCAGCGCCCAGCGCTTGTTCGGCGATACCCAGCAACGCTTCAAGCGCCGCCTGGTGGAATGTGCGGCGCCGTGGCTGCTGGAACTGAGCGAACGCACCGGGTTGGTGGCGGACTTGTCGAACTTCGACGGCGAGCGCCTGGAAGTCATGGAAAGCGCGATCCCCACGGTGCTGCGCAAGCTGTACCCCAACAACTGCCAGATCGTCGGCCAGCATGCCAGCCTGTTCCACTCGGCCATGGGCAAGGCGTGCCTGGCCGAGTTGGCTGCCGATGAAGTCCAGCGCCTGGCCAGCCGCGAGCATGTGCCGGCCGACGATCAGTACCGTGCTTGCGAGCAATCCCAGCACCAGGGGTTTGGCCAGCGTACCGAAGGGTACTGGGAGTATCCGGTGCGCTTGCCATTTCTGATCCGTGCGGTGGCGTTGCCGGTACGGGCCAACGGGCGGTTGGTGGGGAGCATGGCGTTGCATTGGCCGATGCACCAGGCGCCAGTGGAGCGGGTGTTGAGTCTGCATCTGGCTAGCCTGGAGGCGACCGTGCAAGGCGTGCAGCACGCACTGGCCTGACGCCGGATCGGGCTTGTGTGGGAGCGGGCTTGCCCGCGATAGCGGTGGGTCAGTCAACTATCTATTAACTGACCCTCTGCTATCGCGGGCAAGCCCGCTTGTATGTTTAGACTTGAAGGGGTGGGCGGCGACTAAAAGCCCGATTCCGACTCTAGCCAGTACGGACCGTGGGAGACTTCTCGTCCCGCCCTTTCTACCCTAAGCGCCGATAAGGAATTCATCGGGAAAACCGACAATAGAGGCAAGCCAGCGCTGGGATAGACCCCGACAAGCCCTTAAACCCTAGCTCCGAGGATTAGTTATGACAATCCTTACTTCACCAACGGTTGTGGGTATCGATGTGGCCAAGGCCGAAATCGTTGCCTACCGCGAAGACCTCAACGCCACTCAAGCCATTGCCAACGACCGCGATGCTCTTGGTCGCTGGCTCAACACATTACCTGCCAACAGCTCAATTGCCCTGGAAGCCACCAGCACTTACCACTTGGACACAGCTGAACTCGCCCATGAAATAGGACATCGGGTTTACGTTGTAGACGCTTATCGGTTGAGCCATTACCGCGAAAGCATTGGCCAGCGGGCGAAAACCGACCCTTGTGATGCACGTTTATTAGCGCGCTACCTGAGCAGCGAGCAGAAACGGCTACGGCTCTGGAGTCCACCTCCGCAGGCTTACAAGTTATTGAAAAGCTTGCTGCACCGACGTGCAGAGCTTATCAACTTGCGTGTAAGCCTTACACTGAGCTGGTCAGGCGAACCGCTTTTGAAAGACGAGTTGGCCCAGCAGTTAAAGTCCTTCAAACAAGCTGAGCAGGTCATTCAGAAGTTGCTGCACAAGGTCAGTAAAGAGGCGGGCATCACCGAAAATATCAAGCGCTGCAAAGCCATTGAGGGAGTGGGTGATCTTACGGCTACTGGTCTAGCGACAGCCTTCATGCGCGGTCAGTTCGCCAATGGCGATGCATTCATCGCTTTCTTGGGGATGGATCTGAGACCAAAAGATTCCGGAAAAAAGGCCGGCCCTCGGCACTTGAGTAAAAAGGGCGATTCAGAGTTGCGGCGCCTTGCTCACAACGCAGCGATGGCCGCTAGCCGATCTGCGACCTGGAAACCGTACTACGAGTCCTACCTAGCCCGGGGGACTGGCAAAGACCCAAGCCCTGGTGATCCTCGCCCGCAAGCTCTGCCGAGTGGCATTCGCGCTGATGAAAAACCAGAGCGAATACCAGCCGAACTTAAGGTTGCAGGGTTTACCTGCAACATAGAATCTCCCACATTTAAATTGCCGGGGCCGTTAGATTGCGTGCGGCAAGCCGGCCAGTTAATGTTCGGGCAGGTTTTTCTCCGTGCGAGTGTTCAATGTTCAACACATCCATCCTCAAGCCCCTGGCGCTCTTGCTGCTGGCCGCTGCCGCCGTGCCCGCGCAGGCCGCCTGGTACCTGGATAACGAATCCTCAAGGCTGTCGTTCGTCACCACCAAAAACACTGACCTGTCTGAAGTCCAGCGCTTCCTGGTGCTGCACGGCAAGGTCGACGAGAACGGCGCGGCGCAGTTGGAGGTGGAGCTGGAGTCGATCAACAGCGGCATCCCGTTACGCGATGAGCGCATGCGCAACGACCTGTTCCAGATCAAGACCCACCCCGATGCGCTGATCAACGCACAAATCAACCTGCAACCTATCAACGACTTGGCCACCGGCGCGCAGTTGGAGTTGCGCCTACCGCTATCGGTCACCCTGCATGGCAAGACCCAGACCTACAACGCCGAACTACTGGCGACGCGCCTGGATGATCGGCGTTTCCAGGTGGTGACCCTGGAGCCGCTGGTGTTGCACGCCAAGGATTTTGACTTGCTCTCTGGCATAGAGACTTTGCGCAAGGCTGCCGGCCTGGATGCGATCAGCCTGTCGGTGCCGGTGGGTGCGGTGCTGATTTTCACGGCGCGCTGACATGAGCGGCGCGGTGTTCCCCTGGCGCAGCGCCAATCGCTTCGAATTGCTGATCGACGGCCCGAACTTTTTCCCGCAGATGCTGGTGGCGATCGCCCGCGCCGAACGCCAGGTGGAGCTTGAGCTGTATCTGGTGGAGGCGGGCGCCTGTGCCGAGGAGATGGTCAAGGCGCTGGTGCACGCGGCCGAGCGCGGGGTACAGGTGCGCTGCCTGTTCGATGATTACGGCAGCCTGGCCTTTACCCTGGGCCTGCGGCGCCGCTTGACCGAGGCCGGGGTGGAGCTGCGCTTCTACAATCGCCTGCGTTGGCGCCGTTGGATGCGCAACCTCTATCGCGACCACCGCAAGCTGTTGCTGGTCGACCAGAGCATCGCCGTGGTGGGCGGCACCGGGGTCACCGATGAGTTCTGGACGCCAGGGCAGGACACCTGTGAGTGGCACGAAGTCATGGTGCAAATCAGCGGCCCGCTGGTGCTCGACTGGCAAGCCCTGTTCGACCGCCAGTGGCGGGTCAACGACCACCGCCGTGCCTGGAAGCCGGCCACGCATTTTGGTTTGCCGCGCTTGCCCAAAGTGCCAGCAACCGGCCCAGGCCTGGGGCGGGTGGCGTATGCCGACGCGGGCCAGCATCGAGACATTTTGCAATCGCTGATCCGCGCCCTGAACAGCGGCCAGCGCCGTATCTGGCTGGCCACGCCGTACTTCTTGCCCACTTGGGGTGTACGCCGGGCCCTGCGCCGTGCGGCCGGGCGCGGTGTGGACGTGCGTCTGCTGCTGACCGGGCCGCGCACCGACCATCCTTCGGTGCGCTACGCCGGGCACCGGTATTACCCGCGCCTGCTCAAGTCCGGGGTGCAGATCTTCGAATACCAGCCCTGTTTCCTGCACCTGAAGATGGTGCTGGTGGACGATTGGGTGAGCATCGGCTCGTGCAATTTCGATCACTGGAACCTGCGCTTCAACCTGGAGGCCAACCTGGAAGCGCTGGACCCGGCGTTGACGCTGGCGGTAGTGGGCAGTTTCGAGCGCGATTTTGCCCAGAGCCAGGCGGTCAGCCTGGAGGCATGGAAGGCCCGACCGTTGTGGCGGCGGGTGAAGCAGCGGGTGTGGGGCTGGATTGACCGGTTGGTGGTCAATCTGCTGGATCGAAGAGGGTAGGAAGCACACCGCAATCAATTGTAGGAGCTGGCTTGCCTGCGATGGCCATAAGTATCTACACAACTTTCAGAAACTGACGAACTCCCCCGTGGCGAGCGGGCTTGCCCCGCGCTGGGCTGCGAAGCAGCCCCAAAACCAGCCGCTGGGGTGTATCTGGTACAACGCATTCGGCTTATTGGGGCTGCTTCGCAGCCCAGCGCGGGGCAAGCCCGCTCGCCACAACTGCGCTATCTGCCTGGATTTAAGCGTTGCGGCAAAGTTGTGTAGATACCTATGCTGCGATGGCGGCACCTCGGTCTATCAGTGCCACCGAGGTGTTGCCATCGCAGGCAAGCCAGCTCCCACATACCGCTTCAAATCACAGCAGTTCGAAACTCTGCTGCTGCACGTCCTGGGAGTCCAGGCCGATCTGCACATTGAACTGGCCAGGTTCGGCCGCGAACTTGAGCTGGGTGTTGTAGAACTTCAGGTCATCCTCGGTAATGCTGAAGTGCACCACCTTCGACTCACCGGCTTTGAGCAGGATCTTCTGGAAGTTCTTCAGTTCCTTGATCGGGCGGATCATTGAGCCCGCCACGTCCTGGATGTACAGCTGCACCACGGTTTCGCCATCCACCTTGCCGGTGTTTTTCAGGGTGACGCTGGCGTCCAGCTTACCGGTTTTGTTCAGGGTGGTGGACGACAGCGCCATGTCCGACAGGCTGAAGCGTGTGTAGCTCAGGCCATAACCGAATGGATACAGGGGGCCTGTGGTGTCGTCGAAGTACTGCGAGGTGTAGTTGCCCGGTTTGCCCGGCGTGAATGGCCGGCCAATGGTCAGGTGGTTGTAGTAGGTCGGAATCTGCCCCACGGAGCGTGGGAAGGTGATCGGCAGCTTGCCCGACGGGTTGTAGTCACCGAACAGCACGTCGGCAATCGCATTGCCGCCTTCGGTGCCGGCGAACCAGGTTTCCAGGATCGCATCGGCTTGCTGACTCTCTTCGAGGATCGACAGCGGCCGGCCGTTCATCAGCACCAGAACCAGCGGCTTGCCCGTGGCTTTCAAGGCCGTGATCAGGTCGCGCTGGCTTTGCGGGATGTTCAGGTCGGTCCGGCTCGATGATTCGTGGGACATGCCACGGGACTCGCCCACGGCGGCCACCACTACATCGGCGTTTTTCGCGGCCTTGACCGCTTCGTCGATCAGCACCTGGGCCGAGCGTGGGTCATCCACCACTTCCGGGGCATCGAAATTGAGGAAGTTGAGGTAGTCCACCACCGCCTTGTCGCTGGTGATGTTGGCGCCACGAGCGTAGATCACTTTGCCCTTTTCACCGATCACCGCGTTCATGCCGTCCAGCAGGGTGACCGATTGCGCAGGTTTACCGGCGGCGGCCCAACTGCCCATCATGTCGATGGGCGCCTTGGCCAGCGGGCCGACCAGAGCGATGGTCGCGGATTTCTTCAGGGGCAGGGTGTCGTTCTGGTTTTTCAGCAACACCAGGCTGCGCCGCGCGACGTCGCGGGCTTCGCTGCGGTGCAGGCGGCTTTCGGCATAGGTGTCGGCCGGATCATCTTCGGCCTTGCCGATACGCAGGTACGGGTCGGCGAACAGGCCCATGTCGTACTTGGCACCGAGTACTTCACGCACGGCGTTGTCGATGTCTTTTTGCTCGATCTCGCCGGATTTCAGCAGCCCTGGCAATTCCTTGCCGTAGAGCTGGTCGTTCATGCTCATGTCGATGCCGGCCTTGATCGCCAGCTTGGCCGCTTCGCGACCGTCCTTGGCGACGCCGTGCTTGATCAGTTCGAAGATCGCACCGTGGTCGCTCACGGTCAGGCCCTTGAAGCCCCACTCCTTGCGCAGCAGGTCGTTCATCAGCCAGGTGTTGGCGGTGGCGGGCACGCCGTTGATCGAGTTCAACGCCACCATCACCCCGCCGGCGCCGGCCTTGATCGCGGCGTGGTAGGGCGGCAGGTAGTCCTGGTACATCTTGACCGGGCTCATGTCGACCACGTTGTAGTCGCGCCCGCCTTCCACCGCGCCGTACAGGGCGAAGTGCTTGACGCTGGCCATGATGCTGTCGGCCTGGGCCGGGCTCGGGCCCTGGAAGGCCTTGACCATCACTTCGCTGATGCGCGACACCAGGTAGGTGTCTTCGCCGAAGCCTTCGGAGGTGCGGCCCCAACGGGCGTCGCGGGAGATATCGACCATTGGCGCGAAGGTAATGTCGAGGCTGTCTGCCGCCGCTTCTTTAGCGGCAATGCGTCCGGAGCGGCCGATGGCGTCCATGTCCCAGCTCGAGGCCAGGGCCAGGCTGATCGGGAAAATGGTGCGGTGGCCGTGGATCACGTCATAGGCGAAGAACATCGGGATCTTCAAGCGGCTGCGCATGGCCGCGTCCTGCATCGGACGGTTTTCCGGGCGGGTGATGGAGTTAAATGTGCCACCAATGCGCCCGGCGGCGATTTCCTTGCGGATCATCTCGCGCGGCATTTCCGGGCCGATGCTGATCAGGCGCAATTGGCCGATCTTTTCATCCAGGGTCATCTGCCCGAGCAGGTCGCTGACGAACGCGTCCTTGTCCTTAAGCGCAGCGGGCTTGGTCTCGGCAACGACGGAGTGACTGGCCAGAGTGGCAACAAGGCCCAGCAAACACAGCTTTTTCATGAATATCCTTTTTCGGCGTACTGCGCAGCGTCACGTAAACACTGCTCGGCCAAAATGTGGGGAGCGACTATTGTTGTTCGGGTGTTGTGTGGATAAATACCGCACACTTCTGGCTCTTTATGAACTATCCATAAAGAAGGGCATCTTTTAGCTGATTGGCTCGATGTAATCCAGTAGTGGCCGATTATGCCCCAAGCGCGTGATGTATAGGGTCAGTCGTCAAATTCCATAAGGTTGGTCAGGAGACACACCATGCAAGCAGCACAGACTATTCGATGGGGCTGGAAAGCCGCGGCCCTGCTACTGATCAGCAGCGTGCTGAGCGGTTGCGGCATCAACAAGATCCCGACCCTGGACGAACAGGTCAAGGCGGCCTGGGCCCAGGTGCAGAACCAGTACCAACGGCGCGCCGACCTGATCCCCAACCTGGTGGAAGTGGTCAAGGGCTACGCTGCCCATGAGCAGGACACCCTCACCGCCGTGATCGAAGCGCGGGCCAAGGCGACCTCGATCCAGGTCGATGCCAGCACCCTCGACAACCCGGAAAAACTCAAGCAGTTCCAGCAAGCCCAGGAAGGCCTGAGCGGTGCCCTCAGCCGCTTGATGGTGGTGTCCGAGCGCTATCCGGACCTCAAGGCCAACCAGAACTTCCTGGCCCTGCAATCGCAGCTTGAAGGCACCGAAAACCGCATCAGCGTGGCCCGTCGCGACTTTATCGCCGCTGTGCAGGCCTTCAACACCGAGATCCGCACGTTCCCTGGCCGCCTGTGGCACAGCGTGATGTACAGCGACTTGCCGGTGCGCGCCAACTTCGAGGCCACCAGTGCCGATGCCGATAAAGCGCCACAAGTGAAATTCTGATGACCCTGCGTGCTGGGTGGCTGGCAGCGCTGCTGCTGGCCGTGAGCCTGACTGCCCAGGCGGCGCCGGATTTTCCGGCGCTGACCGGGCGGGTGGTCGACAACGCGCAGATGATCGACCCGCCGGTGCGCGCGCAACTGAGCCAGCAATTGCAGGCGCTGGAGCAAACCAGCGGCGACCAGATAGTGGTAGTCACGGTGCCCGACCTGCAAGGCCTGCCCATTGAAGACTTCGGTTATCAACTGGGCCGGCACTGGGGTATCGGCCAGAAGGGCAAGGACAACGGCGCGCTGTTGATCGTGGCCCGGGACGAGCGCCAGTTGCGCATCGAAGTGGGCTACGGCCTGGAAGGCGTACTGACCGACGCGCAGTCGTGGGTGATCATCAACCAGGTAATTGCGCCCAAGTTCAAGGCGGGCAATTTCACCCAAGGCATCAGCGACGGCGTTGCCGCCATGATCCAGGTGGTTGGCGGCGAGCCGCTGGCCGTGCCGGCCCATGTGGCTGACCCTAACTTCGCCAAGGACAACCCGGTGTTTTCCATCGGTTTGTTCATTCTGTTGCTGGTGGTGTTGTGGCTGTGCAATCGCATGGGCCTGCCGGTAGGCGCCATTTTGCTGGCGATTCTCAGCAGCAGTGGGCGTGGCGGCGGTGGCGGCGGGGGCGGTGGCTTCAGGGGCGGCGGTGGCGGTTTTGGCGGCGGCGGGGCTTCGGGTGGCTGGTAATGACAATAACTAAAGAGCATCTACAACCATGGCTTTACTGACAGAACACGAGCAGCGCCAAGTGGCCGAAGCGATCGCCAGGGTCGAGCAACAGACCGACGCCGAACTGGTGACCGTGCTCGCCGCCCGCGCCGACGACTACGCCTACATCCCGCTGCTGTGGGCCAGTGTGGTGGCGTTGGTGGTGCCGGGGATCGTGCATTACCTGTCGGGCTGGTTGACCATGCACACGCTGCTGCTGGCGCAATGGGCGACGTTCATTGTGCTGTGCCTGGTGTTCCGCCTGCCGGCCATCACCACCCGCCTGATCCCGCGCTCGGTGCGACATTGGCGCGCGTCGAACCTGGCACGCCGGCAGTTCCTGGAGCAGAACCTGCACCACACCCTGGGCAGTACCGGGGTACTGATTTTTGTCAGCGAGGCCGAGCGTTACGTGGAGATCCTGGTGGATGACGGGATTTCCCAGCGCCTGGATGACAGCAGTTGGGATGCCATCGTCAAGACGTTTACCCAGCAGGTGAAACAGGGGCAGACGTTGAGCGGGTTTATCACCTGCATCGAGGCCTGTGGCGAACTGCTCAAGGTGCATGTGCCGCAGACCCACACCCGTAACGAACTGCCCAACCGGCTGATCGTCCTCAAGTAACCTGTGGGGGGCTGCCGTCTGTGGGAGCTGGCTTGCCTGCGATAGCATCACCGAGGTGTGACTGACACACCGAGGTGGCCGCATCGCAGGCAAGCCAGCTCCCACACAAGCCAGCCCCCCCCACATTTTGAATCGCGCTGACCGTTGGGCAAATTACTCCGTGCCCTGAGCCCCCCATCCCCCCTAAAATGCCCGGCATTCCCTGCCCGAGGCGTTTTTTGTTCATGTCTGTCACCCCTACACCTGCCAGCCCCGCGCCGGATCATCACGCCCAGTTCATCGAACTGCTGCGCGCAAGTCTTGAGCAGAACGCTTTTATCAAACTGGTGCTGGCCAAGTACGTGGGTGATGAGGTTGACCTGCAACGCCTGATCATCAAGCCAGTCACGGTCAAGGAGCAGGCATGCCTGTCCTTTGTCTATCGCTACAAGACCCGCGATATCACCAAGAACTTCGCCCTGGCCGACGGCGTCGCGCTGATTGCCGAGCTGCTGCCGACCTCGTTCAAGAACGCGCACCTGTTGTCGTTGACCGACGAAGCGCAGTTGGAATACAGCAAGAAGAACAAAAGCTCGCTGTTCAAGAGCAAACCCCAGCAACTGCGTGAAGCGCCGTCGGCCGAGCACAACCGCGAGAAAAACCGCTTCCTTGACCTGACGCGGCCCTTTCTTGCCGACCTGGGCGTGACCAACGCCAAGCACGAGCTGATCCCGGCGATGTCGCGCAAGTGGAAGCAGATCAATAAGTTCATCGAGGTGTTCAGCCATGCGCTGACCTCATCCCCCTTGCAACTGGACCGGCCAGTGCGGGTCGCGGATTTTGGCTCGGGCAAGGGCTACCTGACGTTCGCCATCCATGACTACCTGCGCAACACCCTCAAGGCCGAAGGCCAGGTGACGGGCGTGGAGTTGCGCGAAGACATGGTGACCCTGTGCAACAACGCCGCCGCCCGCCTGGAACACCCGGGGCTGGTGTTCAAGTGCGGTGATGTGCGCAGCGTGGCGCCCAGCGAGCTGGACGTGATGATCGCCCTGCATGCCTGCGACATCGCCACCGACTATGCGATTCATACCGGCATCCGCTCCGGGGCGTCGATCATCATGTGCTCGCCGTGCTGCCACAAACAGATCCGCTTGCAGATCCAGAGCCCGGCGCTGCTCAAGCCGATGCTGCAATATGGCCTGCACCTGGGCCAGCAGGCGGAAATGGTCACCGACAGCTTGCGCGCGTTGTTCCTGGAAGCCTGTGGCTATGAGACCAAGGTGTTCGAGTTCATCTCCCTGGACCACACCAACAAGAACAAGATGATTTTGGCGGTCAAGCGTGCCGAGCCTTTGGACAATGCGCAGTTGCTGGAGAAGATCCGCGAATTGAAGGCGTTCTACCAGATCAGCGAGCACTGCCTGGAAACCCTGCTGCGCGCCGATAATTACCTGCCCTGAGCACCACGCAGAACCAAAAATGTGGGAGCGGGCTTGCTCGCGAAAGCGCTGTGTCAGTCGCCGTATGTATTGACTGACCCACTGCTTTCGCGAGCAAGCCCGCTCCCACATTTAGATTGCATGCGGCTTGGGAGAGGGCGCTGGCTGCACAGCCGTCTTGCGCCCCAGCATCACCGTCACGATCACTCCACAGGCAAACAGCCAGGTGATCGGCTCGATGTGCTCGCCAAAAAACAGCGCGGAAAAGGCGATGGTGAAGAAGATCTGCAGCAACTGGATCTGGCTGACCCGCGCGATTCCGCCCATGGCCAGCCCGGCGTACCAGGCAAAGAACCCCAGGAACTGCGAGAACAACGAGACGTAGCCGAACGCCCACCAGGTGCGGGCCGAGATGGCGCCTTCGTGTTGCAGCGCCAGATAGGTCACCGGCCCGATCAACAGCGGCGTCGATAGCACCAACGCCCAGCAGATTACCTGCCAGCCGCCCATCTCCTTGGCCAATCGACCGCCTTCGGCATAGCCCAGGCCACCCACGGCAATTGCCCCAAGCATCAGCAAATCACCGGCCTGGATGCTGCCCGCGCCGGTGATCAGCGCATACCCGAGCACCAACGCACTGCCCAGCGCCGCGCAGGCCCAGAAGGCTTTTGACGGACGCTCATGGGACAACCACGCCGCGTACAACGCCACGCACAAAGGCTGTAGGCCGTTGACCAGGGCGCCGTGGGAGGCGGGCAGGGTTTGCATGGCCCAGGCCGACAACACCGGGAAGCCGAGGATCACGCCGGCAATCACCAGGCTCAGGCCGCGCACCTGGCGCCAGGTCGGCCAGGCTTCGCGGCGCCACAGCAACAGCAAGGCTGCTGGCACCGCCGCGAACAAGGCGCGGCCCAGGCCATTGAGCAACGGATGGATTTCCTGCACCACGATGCGGGTGAAGGGCAGGGTCAGGCTGAAGATAACGACGCCGAGCAGGCCGAGGGCCATGCCGGTGTTTTCGCGCGAACTCATGGGAGCACCCGGATCGAATGGGCTGGAAGATGCTGCTCATCTAGCCACAAAGCCCGCAGGACGCGGGCTTACAGCTGGGTGCAGATTGAACCGTACAGTTCCTGTAGGCGCAGGGGATTAGAAGAACCGGGTCACGCTGATCTTGGCATTGCGCCCGACGCTGGTGGCGCTGTCGCCACTCAAGGCGGGCATGTAGCTGCGGTTGAACAGGTTGTCGACGGTGACGTTGACTTCGGTGCCCTTGAGGTACGCCTGTTGCGGCGTCCATTTGGCGAACAGGCCCTGGGTATCGTAGCTGGCGTTGGCGTACTGGTCGTAGAACCTGTCGCCGAAGCTACTGCTCAGGCCGCTCGAATACTTGTCGCTGGGCAGGCGGTCGGTCTTGCGCACGAACTGGCCTTGCCAGCCCATTTGCGCATCCCAAGCGGGAATCTTGGTCCCCAATACTGCAACCCACTTGGCCGGTGGAATGTCGCGGGCCCAGACGTGGATGTCGGTCGCCCACGGGTTGGTGTAGGGGTTTTCGCGCTTGCCGGTGGCCCACGAGTAGCTCAGGGAGCCGAACAGGTAGGTCGAGTCGTAGTAGCCTTCGAGCTCGAAGCCCTTGATGGTCATGCTGCCGACGTTGCGGTAGTTGGTCTTCGACGCTGCGTCGGTGCAGACCTTGGCGATGGAGCCTTCCATGTAGTTCTGTTGCTGGCAGCCGAGGCCGGTGGCCTTGAAAATCTCGTCTTCGATCTTGTTGTGGAACAGCGTCGTGCGCAGTTGCAGGCTGTCGCCGCTGGCAATCACGTTGGCGAAGCTGGTGACGTTACCCACGGTAATGGCGGTGATGCGTTCCGGGTCGAGGTTGCGGCTGGTGGAGGTGCGGCTGCCCAGGCCCTGGACTTCGTATTGTTCGTCGATCACCGGCGCGCGCCAGGTCTTGCTCCAGTTGGCGAACATCACCACGTCCGGGGTGACTTTCCAGAACACCGCCAGGCGTGGCGACCAGCCGGCATAGGTGCGGTCGCCGTAGTCATGGCCGTAGGCCGGATCGGGGTTGCTGTAGTACGGCGCATCGTTGGCTTTGCCACGGTTGAGCACGTGGTCATAACGCAGGGATGGGGTGATGGTCACGTCGCCCAGGGTTACCGCGTCCTGGATGTAGAACGCGTTGGTGTCGACCTTGCCGTGGGGCATGAACGCCGGCTGGAAATGCCCGTAGTTGTACTCAGGCGTCTCGTACTTGGCGCCGGGCATCCAGCTTTCGGTGTCGCGGATGTGCTTGCGGACCTGCACCCCGGTGGTCAAGGCATGGTCCAGCGGGCCGGTGTTGAAGCGGCTGATGTTGCGCAGTTCAAGAATCTTGTCGGTGTAGGCGGTGTCCATTTTGCGCCCGCCGCTCGACAGGGCAATGACGGCCGTGGCGTCGCGCTCGTCGGTCTGGTCGGTGTTGGACTCCGAGTAGCTGAGCTTCATGTCAATCAACGGGTTGTCCAGGGGCTGGTATTCATACTTGCCCGACCAGGTGGTGTCGACAGTGGTGCGGTTGGCCAAAAAACGTTTCAAAGCGCCCTTGTAACCGTAGCGGTCGATATCGTCCTTGCGCGGTGGCGATGGGTAACTCCTGGCCGAGAACGGCGTCCAGCGTTCGCTGTTGGCTCGGGAGTAGGAGAAACCGAGGCTGTGCTCATCGGTGAGGTACATGTTCAATTTGAACAGTTGACCGTCCACATCTTGTGCGCTGTTGGGCAGGCGCTGCGGGTTGATCGGGTAGTCCTTGCTGTTGTAGTCGCGCTTGTCGGCCAGCTTCATGTCGCCGCCGTCGCGCTTGGTCAGGTAGGCCAGGGCGTCGATGCGCCCGTCCTCGGTACGGCCATACACGGCGCCGGTGTAGACCTGTTCGTGGTCGTTGCTGGCATACCCGTATTTGAGCATCGCTCCGCTGTTGCGCCCGTCCTTGAGCAGGTCCGGCGCATCCTTGGTGACCATGTTGACCGTACCACCGAACCCACCGTTGCCGGTGAAGGCCGAGTGCGGGCCTTTTTCCACCTCGACGCTCTTGATCATCTCGGGCTCGATAAACACGGTGCCTTGCTGATAGCGCTCGAAACCGCTTTTGGCCGCGCCATCGACGGTCATCGGCACGTCTTCGGCCTCGCCCATCCCGCGAATGTTGATGATCTGCCCGCCCGGTTTCATCGAACCGCCCATGGTCACCCCTGGCAGCGTCTGCACCAGGCTGGCGATGTTGTTGGGTTGCAGGCGGTCGATATCGGCCTGGGACAGGGTCGAGCGGCCGACGGTGCTGGCATCGACTTCGTTGCCGGTGCCGATCACGCTCAAGGCGTCCAGTTGTAAGCTGGTGCTGTTGGTGGTGCGGCTTTCCTCGGGGCGCACGACATAGGTGTTGCCCACTTTGATCAGGGTGAACGCGCCGGTATTGAGCAGAGTGCGGATCGCCACTTCGGGGGTGAAGTCACCGTTGATCGCGGGCGCCTGGATATTCTTGAGCAGGTCTTCGTCGAACAGCAGCTGGATTTTTGCCTGTTGCGCCACTTGGCTCAGGGACATGGCCAAGGGTTGGGCGGGCAGTTGCAGCTTGAACGACTCGGCCTGGGCCGTGAGGCTGACGGCCAGGCAGGTGGCGATGAGTGTCGGTTGAAGAAACAGGTGCAGGGCAAGGCAAGGCGCGCGAAACATGAAATCCCCCAAGGCGGCTAAATAGCCAAAAAGGCATGCGTATCAAACGCAGACCTGAGGAAGACGCGGCAGGAAAAAAAATCCTCACATGCGAATGCAAAATATTCTCAAGTGGTGTTATTTGCGCGCTTCGATACGGATCCTACCGTCGGCCAGGGGCACGGTTTTCACCGGCAGCAAGGCAGGCAGTGCGTTGAGCAACGCGTCCGGGTCATTGACATCAAGATTGCCGGAAACCTTCAGGTGCGCCACTGGGCCATCGGCCAACACCACGGCCTTGGGCCGGTACAGGCTCAGCTCATCCAGCAGGCTGGCCAATTCACGATTACGAAAGGACAAGTGCCCACTGCGCCAGTCGGCGACTTCGCCCGCCGCCAGAGTCTGTTGTTGCATGGAGCCCTTGGCGTAGCTGTAGGTCGCCCGTTGTTGGGCGCCGAGCATGATGGCGCTGGCTTTCTGGTCGGGGGCGAAGGCGACTGTCCCGTGGGCCACGCTGACCACCAGTTGTCGCTGACCGCGACGTACATCAAACGCGGTGCCCACCACCCGCACGTCGGCCTCGCCAGCGCGTACGAACAGTGGTCGTTCCTTGTCGGGCGCCACCTCCACGTACAACTGGCCATGGTCCAGGTGGATCACGCGGCGGTGGGCATCGAAGTCCACCCGCAACCGCGTGCTGGCATTGACGTACAAGGTGCTGCCATCCGGCAGGGCCAGGGTGCGCATGCCTTTGTCCTGCGCCGCGACCTCAGTGTGATAGAGCCCACGCGGGGCGCCCAGGTTACTGGCGAGCAAAGCGCAGACCAGCGCGGCAGCCACCGCCAGCGCCGGACGCCAGGGCGCGGGCTTGCGCGTGGGCAAGGGCACGGGTTTGTTCAATTGCTGCAGTTCGCCAAGATCGGCCCACAACTGTTCGAATTCGGCGTAGGCGCGCGCATGGGCCGGCACGGCGTGCCAGGCGGCGAAGGCCTTGCGGTCCTGCGTGCCAACTTCGTTGCGATTGCGTGCAAACCAACTGGCTGCCTGGGCATCGATGGTGTCGTGTTCATCAATTCCGTGGCCGTCGCGGTTGCTCAAGCGGGTCATTCTGGCTGCTCCTTGCCCGGGTCTTTTTGAAGTCGCTGCTTGCAGTGCAGCAGGGCAAAGGCGATGTGCTTTTCCACCATGCTGATCGAAACGCCCATGCGCTCGGCGATCTGCGCCTGGCTCAGGCCTTCGAAGCGGTGCAGCATAAGGGCTTCTCGCCTGCGGGGCGAGAGTTCGGCGAGGACTTCTTTCAACTGTTCCAGGCGTTGGAGGCGTTGAGCAGCGGCCATGGGATCGTTTTGCTCGTCGATGACAGGCTCGGCGTGCCATTCGGCCTGTGCAGGGTGGACGCTGTGCCGCACCTTTTGTTTGCGCCAATGGTCACGCAACAGGTTGCGTGCCATCTGAAACAGAAAGGCCCGTGGCTGCTCGACCTTGGTCCGGTCGTTGTAGTCCAGCCATTGGGTAAAGACATCCTGGGTCATGTCCGCCGCGTCGCTGGCGTTGTCCGTGCGTTTGCGCAGGTAATGCAGGATATCTGCATAAAATCCGCGAAAGGCGTCGGCCGACAACGGGTCGGGCTTGAAACGAGACATGGATATCCTTCTTGACGCAGCACGCTGCAGAAAAGTCGCGAATGATATCGAGAACTATTGCTATTTGTCTCCGTGAATTTATAGGCCTATGCGATCCAATGTGGGAGCGGGCTTGCTCGCGAAAGCGGTGTGTCATTCAACACATCCAGCGTCTGACCCACCGCTATCGCGAGCAAGCCCGCTCCCACATGGGGTCTCCAGTGAGGCTGGGATCAGTGCTCGACCGGCACCGACAATGCCGGCTTGCCCAGCGCATGGCTGCGCGCCGCAAAGAACCTGAGCTCCACTTCCATCCCCTCAAACAGCGCGGCAAACCGACGCTTTTGCTGCTGGATAAACCCGTCGCTGCGGCCAAATACCGAGATCGCCAGGGTCTTGATCTGCGACCGACGAATCGCCTCCACCAAGTGCCCATCCTGTTCGCTCAGGTGATGGCCAAAGATGCACAGTGCGCCTGCCTGCCCCAGCAACTGCTCATAGCAGAACGACAGGTAATCCGAACTGCGAATGCTTTTGAGCTTCTCGCTGCTCGGGCCTTCGTTGATAAACAGCGGCACATCGTCGAGGGTCTTGATCGTGTTGTTGATGGCAAAACTGCTGAGCAACGTGCTGTCGGTGGACGGCAATCTACGCGCCGAGCCGTCCAGGTTGCGCACCAGGTGCAGGCCACCGTGCAGGTACAGAATGCGCGTCGCGGCGGTAGCGCTATCGCGCAGGTCAAAGCGTGAATCGGGGCCGCGAAACAGGTCGTCAATCCCGGGCGTGTGCAGGATCGACCAGTAGTTGAGCAGGTCGTAATTGCTGGTGAACACCGTCTTGTAGCTCGCCAGTTCCTGATTGATCGTGGCCAGGGTCGACGGCTGAACCAGGCGCCAGGGGATATGCACGGCGTGGATGCTATTGATCAGCGCTTCCTTGATCGCGTAGTAGCGATTGCGCGGCGCGGCGGAGCTGACGGCCAGGGCCTTGTTGACGCGGCTGGTGGTTTTCAGGGCGCCCAGGACCTGCTCGAAGCTGCGGGTCTGCATCGCGTCAAACACGCTCAATTCAGAGGCGCTCAAGGGCTTCTCTTCGACGGTGCGCGCGTTTTCAAACAGCGAGTCGTAGGCAAAATCTTCCCACACCGCACGACTGGCACCGTTGCCGATCAGGATGGCGGAGAAGGTGGTGCTGCTGCGCAGTGCGTTCCAGTCTTCAAGGGTGGCGTCGATATCCTGGAAATCCTTCATTGCGGCGGGTCTACTCAAAAACGGCTGGGCGGTGACTTTATCACGGGCGGGCGTTGATCTTGGTCAAGATGCCGCAGGCGGGTGGGGTTGATGCTGTAGGCATCAACGCATCCCCGAGGATTCATCATGAGCAGCACCTTCTTCATTCCCGCCGTCAACATCATGGGCATCGACTGCCTCGACGAAGCCATGAACGCGATCCGCAACTACGGTTTTCGCAAGGCGCTGATTGTCACCGACGCCGGCCTGGCCAAGGCGGGCGTGGCCAGCATGATTGCCGAGAAACTGGCGATGCAGGACATCGACTCGGTGATCTATGACGGCGCCAAACCCAACCCCAACGTGGAAAACGTCGAGAACGGCCTGGCGTTGCTGCAGGCCAGTGGCTGCGACTTTGTGGTGTCGTTGGGCGGTGGTTCGCCCCATGACTGCGCCAAGGGCATCGCCCTGTGTGCCACCAATGGCGGGCACATTGGCGACTACGAAGGTGTCGACCAATCGAGCAAGCCGCAACTGCCCCTGGTGGCGATCAATACCACCGCGGGTACTGCCAGCGAAATGACCCGTTTTTGCATCATCACCGACGAAACCCGCCACGTGAAAATGGCCATCGTCGACCGTAACGTCACGCCATTGCTGTCGGTCAACGACCCGGCGCTGATGGTCGCCATGCCCAAGGGCCTGACCGCCGCCACCGGTATGGACGCGCTGACCCACGCCATCGAAGCCTATGTTTCCACTGCCGCCAACCCGATCACTGATGCGTGCGCGATCAAGGCGATCGAACTGATCAGTGCCAACCTGCGCCTGGCGGTACGCGACGGCAGCGATATGGCGGCCCGGGAAAACATGGCCTACGCGCAATTTCTGGCGGGCATGGCCTTTAACAACGCCTCCTTGGGTTTTGTCCACGCCATGGCCCACCAACTGGGCGGCCTCTACGACTTGCCCCATGGCGTGTGCAATGCGGTGTTGCTGCCCCATGTCCAAAGCTTTAACGCCAGCGTCAGCGCGGCGCGCCTGAGCGATGTCGGCCGCGCCCTGGGTGTGGCCGACAAACACGCCACCCCCGAAGAGGGCGCGCAGGCGGCCATCGCGGCGATCCGCTGCCTGTCCCAGGATGTCGACATCCCGGCTGGCCTGCGTGAACTGGGGGCCAAGCTGCAAGACATCCCACTGCTGGCAACCAATGCCCTCAAGGATGCGTGCGGCCTGACCAACCCGCGGCGCGCTGATCAGCGGCAGATCGAGGAGATTTTCCGCAGCGCGTTTTGAGTCCAGCAGTGGCAAGCTTCAAGCGACAAGCTGTTAACCTGAACACTTCGTACAGCTCTTAACTTGAAGCTTGCCACCGAGGCCCACCCTTATGAGAGTTCTGCTATTCGGCGCCACCGGCATGGTCGGCCAGGGCGTGTTGCGTGAGTGTCTACTGGCCGCTGATGTGCAGGAAGTGGTGGCGGTGGGGCGCACGGCGTTGACCCAGGAGCATGGCAAGCTGCATCAGGTGTTGCACGCCGATATGTTCGACTTCCAACCCCTGGAACATTTGCTGCAAGGCTTTGATGCCTGTCTGTTTTGCCTGGGGGTGTCGTCGGTGGGGATGGATGAAGCCTCCTACACCCGCCAGACCTACGACCTGACCCTGGTCGCCGCCAGCACCCTGGCGCGGCTCAATCCGCAGATGACCTTTGTGTATGTGTCCGGCACGGGCACCGACAGCTCCGAGCGGGGCAAGGTGATGTGGGCGCGGGTCAAGGGCAAGACCGAGAATGCCTTGCTGCGCCTGCCGTTCAAGGCGGTTTACCTGTTCCGTCCGGGGATTATCCAGCCGTTGCATGGCGTGCGTTCGAAAACCCGGCTTTACCAGACGGTCTACACCCTGATCGGGCCGCTGCTATCGCTGGTGCGCCGCGTGCGGCCGGCCTGGGTGGTCAGTACCGAGACGGTGGGGCGGGCGATGCTGGCGGTGGTCCGGCATGGCGCGCCGCAACCGGTGATCGAACCAGCCCATATCAACCGCCTGGCCGCCGAGCGGCGTTGATGGCCCGGGGTTAACCCGCAGCGGCCAATGCCTTGGCGGGCGCGGCACTGAACTGAATCAACGCCACCCCACCGATCAACATCAGCACCCCGAGCAAACGGGGTGCTGTCAGTTGCCGCTCTACCAAACCAAACAAGCCAAAGTGATCAAGTAACAACGAGGCGAGGACCTGCCCGCTCAGGGCCAGGGCGATAAACCCCGAAGCCCCGAGTTTGGGTAGCAGGACCAGGGCCAGGGAGATAAAACACACGCCAAATGCGCCGCCAGTCCACATCCACAGCGGCGCCTTGCTGATAAAACCCAGGCTTGGCAGCGGCAACCGTAAAGCCAGGATCACCGGCAGCAAAACCAGGATACTCACCAGCAGCGAGGCCAGGGTCGCCCACAGCGGATGCCCGAGGCCGCGCCCGAGGTTAGCGTTGATCGCGCTCTGAAACGGCACCACCGCCCCGGCAATCACCGCCAACAGTAACAAGCCCAGCCAATGCAACGTGGTCATGATCAATCTCCCAAAGGTTTTACTGGACTCTACGGTATTCGTCGCGCAGATTTAAATTCCAAGTTCTTATGCTGAACATGCACGATATGAATGATCTGCGCCGTATCGACCTTAACCTGTTGGTGATCCTCGACGCGTTGCTCAGCGAGCAGCACGTCACCCGCGCCGCCGAGCGCCTGCACCTGAGCCAACCGGCGGTGAGCCATGCGTTGGCGCGATTGCGGGATCTGCTGGGCGACCCGTTGCTGGTGCGCCAGGGCAGTGGCCTGGTCGCCACCGCTCGCGCATTGGAACTGGCTGCGCCCTTGGCCGATGCGCTGGCCCAGGTGCAGTCGCTGCTGGCGCCGAACCGTTTCGAGCCCGCTTCGGCCAGGCGCACCTTTCGCCTGGCCATGTCTGATTACGGCGCGGCGTTGCTGTTGCCCGGGCTGGTGCGGGCGCTACGCGAGCAGGCGCCGGGGATTGATCTGGCCGTCACCCACGCCAGTCGCGAAGGCATGCAGGAAGGGGTGCTCAGTGGCGAGATCGACCTGGCAGCCGGGGTCTTCCCCGACCTGCCGGGCGAGTTGCGCAGCACGCCATTGTTCCAAGAGCACTACGCCTGCCTGGTGGACCGCGATAGTTTGCCCTCTGGTGGTGTGCTCGACTTGCCCACCTACCTGGCGCGGCCCCATGTGCTGCTGGAAATGCGTGGCAGTGGCACCCCGGAAATCGAACGGGCGCTGACCGCGATCCGTGAGCGGCGGCATGTGGCGATCAGCCTGCCGCATTGGAGCGTCGCGCCGCAGCTGATCCAGGGCACCGATCTGATCCTTACCGTATCCTCACAGGGGCTGCGGAACATCGATCAACGGCATCTGCTGGTGGTGCCGCCACCGTTTCATATTCCGTCCTTCGGTTTTGTATTGGCCTGGCATAAACGCCGCGGCGGGGACAGCGCCTTGCAGTGGTTGATCGCGCAAGTGCAGGGCGTGCTCGCGTAGCCGCCATAACCGGAGCGGTTACCCTCTAGTGCGTAACACACCCTTTTTCAGCACCCGATAAAAAACGCCCGATGCACTACAAGAAATCCTGTTCATCCACGCATGAGTATTGCGAGCGAGTCATTCGTGATTTGCCTATTCTCGGTCATGCGATGCGCCTGAAAGTTTTGCTCCGGCGTGTTGGTTGCCGCGACTGTGGCAAACGCATGGAGGCTGTCAGTTGGCTGGATCGCCATGCCCGCATGATGCGGCGTCTGGCAGTGGCGGTCATTCAAGCCCGTGAACGTCTTCCCACGCTACACGTGGCGCAGATGTTCGGACTGCATTGGGACACCGTTCGGTTGCTACAACGTCAAGCCTTGCAAGCGGCATTAAGTCTTCTGCCCAAGGCGCAACTGTGACGTTAGCTGGCATCTGAGAGCTTTCGCATAGCACTCAAGGTCGCAAACTGCGGTGGCGGCAGGTCGTAGATAAGCGCCTGCCCCATCAAGGGATGGTCCAGGCAGAAATCGTGCAGGTTGAAACCCTCGCTGCCGACAAGGCTGCCATTGATCAGCACTAGGTCAAAGCCGCGATCGCCGTACTCCACCAAGTTAAGCAGGTCTTCCAGGCTCGGAACCGGCGCAATGGCGTAATAGCCCTGGCGATTGAAATCGCGCTCCAGGCGCAGGCGCTGAGCATGCTCGGGGTCGGCAATCATGATGCGCAGCGCTTTGTTAATCATCGATGGCCTCCAGCATGGTTGCTGGATACAGGCCGCCCGGCATTGCGCTGCAACCAGCGCAGCAGGTCGGCGCCATTCATGGGCCGTGCATGCCAATACCCCTGCCCCTGGGTGCAACCCAATGCCAGCAACGCTTGATGCTGTTCGGCCGTTTCAATGCCCTCGATCACCACGGACATGCTCAGGGTCTGCCCCAGGGCCAGGGTACTGCCTATGACCGCCCGGCAGCGCGGCTCGTGCAGCAGGCCACGGACGAACTCCGCGTCGAGTTTTATTTCGTTGAACGGCAACTGGCACAAGCGCTGCAGCGAAGAGAATCCGGCGCCGAAATCATCGATGGACAAGCGACAGCCCATCATGCGCAAACGCACCAGGTTCTCCAGGGAAACCGCCGGCACCTCAAGCAATCCGCTTTCAGTCAGCTCGAACGTCACACTTGCGCAGGGCGTCTGGTGGGTAGTGAGGATTCTTTTAATGTGAGCGGTCAGCTCCACCTCGATCAATTGCGCCGCTTGCAGGTTGAAGGCCAAGTCCAGAGCTATTCCCAGGTTCAAGGCCTGCCGTTGAAGGACCAGCGCTTGTTGCATCAGGCAAAACAACAACTCGTCCATCAGGCCGCTTCGCTCCATCGCCGGCAGAAACACCGTCGGTGACAGCACGCCCTGGAAGGGATGGTTCCAGCGAGCAAGCACCTCCACTCCCAACACTGCGCCACTGTGCAAATCGAACTTGGGTTGGTAATAGGCTTGCAGTTGTTGATCGAGAATGGCGCGCCGCACCTGTTGCTCGTCGGCCAGTTCCAGGCTCGGCTGTGGTTGAGGCACTTCGCAACTGGTGCTCAGGACCCGCTCAAGCAATGGCTGCAACGTTTCTATCTGCAACGGTTTGCCGGTATCGCCCAGCATGTTGACGCCGAGCAAGGCGCCCATCTGGCTCACGGCACGGCGCACATCCCCCGGCAACCCACTGCTGACGATGATTGCGCCGACCTGGCCGTGCGCACTGATGCGTTGAATGAACTCCAGCCCATCCATGCCCTCCATTTGCAGGTCACAGACCACCACGTCCACAGCGCCAACGCCTTGCAGCACAGCCAGGGCTTCGGTGCCGTTACTCGCCTCCAGGACCTCGCCACAGCCCAGTTGTTTGAGCAGGTTGACGGCCACGGAACGCTGGAAAAGGTGGTCTTCGAGTACCAACACCCGGAGCGATGTGAAGGACATGACGGCTCTCTCGCTTGCTAATGGGAGGGGAGGAGTGTGCGTAATTGATCGAAGCAATTCGCGTGAAAACACCCAAAATCCTGTAGGAAATTTCCGAGCATCCGCCCAGGGGCTCAGTAGTAATTGATGGTGAACGTGGCCGTGGCATTTGCCGGGCCGGCGGTAATGCTGCTTTCGGTCTGAAGGTACCGAGCCTTCAGCGGGATGCTGTAGCTGGCACCTTCTTCGGCGCGCGTGGTGATGCCACTGGCACGCAGGGTGGACAGCGGCAGTGGCGTTCCGTGACTATCTGCCACTTGCACGCCCACCCCTGTGGCGGCGGGATCATCGCCTGGCGCGCTGGGGTTGAGGCTCAGGATGCCCAGCGACGCATTGAGAGGCGTGCGGGTCGGATCCAGGCGTACTTGCAGCACGTTATTCTTGCGCGAGTCGAGGTTGCTGACGGTTCCGTCACTGGCCCAACGCGGGCCGCTCGCCTGGTAATACCCGTTGAAGGCCGGGCAATTGTTCAGAGCGATTGAAAAATCCTTCCACTGCGTAAAAGTGTTAGGCCCGGAGAACTCACTGAGCATATGACTGCCCATCGGCACGTTGACGTCCGGTGTCGAGCAGGTGCGCGAAACGATATTCATACTTCCGGAAAAGTTGACCTGTTCGATCTCGACGGTGTTAGAGCTTATGAAGCTTTGCACCATCGTAGGCAATAAAGCGCCTTGGATCGTGCCCGCACTCACGTCTCCGATCTTGATAAACGAGAGGTCAAAGACCAACGTGGAGCTGATATTCCAGTTACAAAAGTTTGTTCCGCCACCGCAATTGGTTCCGAAGCTAGACGTTGGCATGGCATTGGGGCCATACCAGATCGCGACACCAATCCCCTTGACGCCCGTTTCATAGATCTTTCCCGGGAAGGGCGTACCCGTCCAATTGGCCAAGGGTAACGGCGTGGACGACAGCGAGCGCTTGGTCTCGATGCTGTATAGCCCCGCAGTGCAGCCCACAACGAGTCCGCTAACGGGGGTGAAGGTTTGCCTATAGATCTCTGCTCCCAGCGGCACGTCACGCCCAACCGTCAGATTCCCCCCAAGCAGTGGTTGGGTCCGTACCATCTTGGTCGAGCCGGCGTTGATGTTGCAGTTAGCAAACGCGGCCCCTGCCGCCAGCCATAGCCCCGCCAATGCCGCACCCGCTTTCAACACCTGTATAGCTTTCATCACCTTTTCTCCTGAGCGCTATTTACAGAAGCAACGCGATTATCAGATTGAACGACCGCACACACGGCATCTACCTGCCGTAGTTGCTTGCCGTCGTTGGTGCCGGGAGGTAATGGCAATGCACACTGTTGACCGGCCTGATTACCCCAGTTGATCAAGAGTCTGCGGGCATCCTCCTTGACTCGGGCATACAACTGACCGCCCTGAGCGACCACGCCCACCGACACACCACGGTCATCCATCACGCTGGCACCGAACGGCAATGGGCTGCCATCGCCGAGGGTCACATTGAGTAAAAGTGCCTGGCCATTGCGAGTGCCGTACTTGAGGGCCACCACCGCACCGGCGCGCGGCGCCACTTGTTGGCTGGTTTCATTGAGCTCGATGTTCAACGAGGTGCCCAACGGGTCAATGGCCACTTCGTTCAACTCATAAGGGCGCAGGTACGGCACCACGGCATTGCCACGGCCATCGAGCTTGAGGCCAGGAAAGCCGACCACTTTGGCCCCTTCAGCGCCTTCGGCCGTGACCACCGCCAAGGTTTCGCCGCGATATGGCGTGAACGTCACCCCGTTGGGGTGGGCGACCACGCTGCCGCTGGCATTCAGGGACAGGCTGTCATAACCCTCGCCACGGCTGACTGTCGCGCCGACCAAGGCTTTGGAACCGGTGTATTGACCATTGACCGACGTACTGTTGGAGCCGGTAGCGCCTTCATGGCCACCGGTCAGGCTGTAGCTGTACTGGCGATCCTCGCCGGCAGTGCCGCTGAGGGTCGCTTGTTCGCTGTACTGGCTGTTGGTATCGCGCAGTAAGCGCGTCGACAATTGGGGTTGGTTGGTCGAGGAGCCAAACTCCAGCGGCATGCTCATAGTGAACAGCAGGCTGTTATCCATCTCCCCTAAGCCGACCCGACTGCGGTTGGCACTCACGCCATAGCTGACCCGCCCAACCTGCTTGTTGTAGCTGAATTGGTACTGCACATCCCGACCCGGCTGGTTCCAGTAGTCTTGTGAGAAACCGCTGAACGCCACTTGGCCCCAAGGCCCAAGGCTCTGGTTGGCGGTCAGCGACAACCGGCTGCGTGGGCGAGCGTAGAAGCTGGTGTCGATACCATTGCGCTCAGCATCCAGCAGTAACGTTGCATTGCTGAAATCCAGGTATTTTTCTGTGGAGAACCGCGTGGCGGCCACGGCAAAGTTACTGCCGGTGCTGATAATATTTTTGCTGTAACTCATGCGTACGCTTTGGCCGCTGTCCTGGCCGCTTTTGAATTGGGTCTGCGCCTGGGTGACGTCTATCGATACCGCGCCGATCGGCGTACTGAATGCCAGGCCGCCCAGCAGCGAGCGGTAATCGTCGCTGCCTTGTGCGCCGGTGTAACCGGTGAAGATATTGCTCAAACCCAACTGGTAGGTGCCCTGCACCAACCTTGCCTGGTTCGAGGTGAAGTTGTTGCGGGTCTCACCGGCCGTGAGGCTGTAGCGTGAAGTGCCAGGGCGCAGCAGTTGTGCGGCGGCGGCGTAAGGCACGATAAAACGCTGTTCACTGCCGTCGGCTTCATAGACCGTCACGTCCAGGTCGCCGCCGTAGCCGGTGGAATACAGGTCATCAATCACAAAGGCGCCTGGCGCCACGGTGGTTTCATAGAGCAGATTACCGGCCTGGCGGACTGCTACCCGTGCACCGGTGCGGGCAATACCGCGAATCACCGGCGCATAACCGCGCTGGGATTCAGGCAACATGCGATCGTCCGTACCCAGCTGCACACCGCGATACGCCAGGGTGTCGAAGATCTCGCCACTGGTATTGGACTCGCCCACAGTCAGTTGGCTGCGCAAGCTGGTGACGTCACGCTGCGCGTAGGTATTGAGGGTCTGGTAGTCCTGCCCTGTTTCCTTCTGCCAGCTCATCGAGCCGTTATGTCGCAAGCGCCAGTCACCCAGGTTCAAGCCGGCGTTCAGCCCCAGGTAAGCCGAGTCGTAGTTGCCGAAGTCGGTTCTGTTGTGGTTGCCGTTGAAGGTGTAGCTAAGGGTGCCGGCAGTGACGCCCCGGTCCCACAGTTCCGGGCTGACATAGCCCCTGGCATCCCGGCGCAGGGCGATTTGCGGAATGCTGATGTCCAGTAACTGGGTGGACGGCGAAAAGCTGGCCGTGGCGCTGTCGATCAACTGGCCAATGTCCAGGCACGGCGCCCCGCTTTCCAGGCTTGCCATGGCTTCAGGCGACAGCTTGTGCATGTCCACACCCAGCAGTTCCAACATGCTTGGGTTGAAGCAGACCACCGGGTCGCTCCCGTCCTCAGCAGCATTAATACGAATATCCTGACGAGTCACCAACTTGCCGTTGATCGCCATGTCTGCCCGATATTCGCCAGGCAGCACCGGGTTGCCTTTCTCGTATTGGGTCAGGTCCAGGCTGCGGGAGTCTTCAGGCAAAAAGGCGTCGTTGAACTGCACGTCTTCGGCCCATGCCCCTTGCGCGACCATCGCGCCCGGCAACAGTGCCAGGGCCTTGACGATCATCGCTGTCACTGGATTGAGGGCAAAGCGAGGTTGCACCTGCGGGCAATCGCCCAGGCGTGGAATAGTCGTCATAAGGTACTCGTGCGCAGGAACGATCGCGTGACGATCAGGGCTTAAGCGGTTGCTTGGTCGGCACCAGTGCACCGTAATCGTTAATGGCGTTGAACTCGACCTGTGCCGAAGCGCCCGGCACAGACTTGAGCGCCGGCAAGGTGAACAGGGTGCTTTCGCCCGGACCGACCATGCCGCCGTCAGCCTCGTAACGCTGGGTACCCGCGACTAAGGCCAGCTCCACCAACGACACGTGGTAGACCGTTGGGTTGAAAGCTTGCAAGGCATAACCCGCACCGTCGGCAATCACTTTCCATTGCACCTGTTGTGGCGCGTCGCTGGGCGAACCTGGAAGGCCGTCGGGGCGGTAGAAAATCTTGATCCGGGACCGAAAGGCCATTTGCAGCACATTCATTTCCATCGGGCCTTCGGCCTTGGGTGGGATCTCCAGAATGTTGAACCAGAACACTGATTCTTTACTGGCAGGCAACGGCGCACCAGTGAACATCAAGCGCAGGCTCTGGCCTTTGTTTGGATCGATACGGGAGACGGGCGGCGATAGCACAAACGGCGCCTTGGAGCTGGTGGGACTGGACTGCACATCCCCAGTGTCGACCCAGGCTTGCACCAGGGCCGGCTTCATTCCGTTGTTGTTGAGCTTGACGGTAATTTCTTTCTGGCTGGCTGGGTATACCAGTCGAGTCCCTGTGATCACTACTCCGGCCATGGCCTGGGAGCAGACCAGTGAGGCCAGGATCAAGCAGGCACTGAAACGAACATTCTTCACGCGAGACATAACACTCCTCACCTGGCAAACATCGGCGTACCGGATCACGGTGCGCCGACGTGAAAGCGGCTTACTGGTAGTCGATGTTGTAGGTCACAGAACTGAGTACGGTGCCAGGGGTGGCTGCGCCGGTGGCGAAGTACTGCACGGCGTAGTCCATACGCACGCCGCCGGAAGCCAGGGTGTTACGCGTGGTGTTGGTCTTCTGGTTGGTGTTGCCTGCCTGAATGGCGTTACCGGTCACGGCGTCGATCAGTTGCAACTGAACGAGTGTGGCGGTGCCGGTCGTGTTGTTCAGGTTACCGGTGGCAGGATCAACAGTTGAGCCAGAGTTGAAGAATGCGGCTGCGGTGGTTGCCGTACCGGTGCAACCACTGAGCGTGACATCGAAGCCCGTACGGCCTTCGGTCTTGCCGGCAGTGTCGAGCAAACTGTTGGAAATGGTCGGCAGCGTGACGGTGGCGACAGCTGGGCTGACCACACCGCCAACGGAGATGGTGCAGGTCTGGTTGAGCAGTTCGCCGGCAAAATTGATGGTGCCATCAGCCGCAGTGGCGAACTGGGCGCCGGTTGCGCAAAACAGAGCAGCGAGGGTGAGTGCTTGAACTTTCATGGTACAGCTCCAAAGGGAAGGTTATGAACACCATCGCCAAGCCTTGTTGGGCTGCTAAACGCCGAAGCGGGTGAGCAACTAACACAACACATGTCTTGTGCGACAGATACATCTTCCCTTGAGGAGCAGATCACCCAAGTAGTATCCATCCCTGCGGTTTGTAGGAAAATTCCTAGCGGAATTTTGACTCTTGCCACCTGCCCAATAAAAAAGGTTCTTCACGGATTACCGGGAAAGACGCTCTTGATCTTCATGAAAAAGAATTCGCTGTCCCGGTAGCCGTACGCCATGCGCTTGATGACCTTTATTCGGTTGTTTATTCCTTCCAACTGCCCCGTGTGCATCGGCCAGCGAACTCGGCTTATGACGCCTCTCCAGTAGTTTTTCAGCCTTTTGGCGAACTGGATCAGAGCAGGTATCTCGCTTTCATGGGCGTGACGCAACCATTGCTTCCAGGCCGATCTCCAGTCCCAGGCAGTACTCGGCGACCACAGCGTTTTGAGTTCAGCCTTCATCAAGTAGACCGTCATCAACGATTGATTGGCCGCCAGCAAATCATGCAAGTGAACCTGCTGCTCCGGCTTTTTTCAGGTTCTCCGGGTTGCGTAGCAACAGCCATCGCGCTTGTTTGATGACCTTTCGAGCGGGCTTGTCATGACGTAGCCGGTTAGCTTCATCGACACGGACTCGATCAATCACCTCTCGGCCATATTTGGCCACCACGTGGAACAGGTCATAGATCACTCGCGCTTTTGGACAATGTTGGCGAACTTCCAGATCAAAGGCCGTGTTCATGTCCATCGCCACCGCTTCGATTCGAGCACAACCCTCTGGCCCCAGTTCTTCGAAAAAGGGTCTGACCGCCGCCCGGCTGCGGCCTTCGCCGATCCACAGCACCCGCCGCGTATCCGCATCCAGCACCACACTCGCGTAACGATGACCTTTGAACAGCGCGAACTCATCCATCACCAGACGTCGCGGTTGCGCCTTCGGCAGGGCACTTAATGCCGCTTGCAAGGCTCGACGCTCTAGCAACCGAACGGTGTCCCAATGCAGTCCGAACATCTGCGCCACGTGTAGCGTGGGAAGACGCTCACAGGCTTGAATGACCGCCTCTGCCAGACGCCGCGTCATGCGGGCATAGCGATCCAACCAACTGACAGCTTCCATGCGTTTGCCACAGTCGCGACAACCAACGCGCCGGAGCAAAACGTTCAGGCGAACTGCGTGACCGAGAATGGGCAAATCGCGAATGACTCGCTTGCAATACTCATGCGTGGCTGAACAGGGTTTCTGGCACACGCCACAGGACGGGAATCGGTTGGCGTTGGGTGTCAGATCGATCTGGAGGTCGTCACCATCAGGCTTGATCGTGACGATAGAAAAGCCCTCCCAAAAGGGAAGGAAAGTATTAATATCGCGCATAAGAACGCCGGTTTGTTAGATGTGTTTGCTCGCACGAACATCATCAATCAAATCGGCGTTCTTGTTTCTGTGTTTCCCGGGATTCCGTGAAGAACCATAAAAAAGCCGCATCGTGGAGGCGGCTTTTTCAAGGTGCAGTGAGTATCAGGCCAAGAAGATCTCCAGCCGCTGCCCCAGTTGTTCCATCGCTTGCTGCAGCGCATCGACCGCGTCAGTCAGGACTGCGGAGTTCAACCCTTTGCAGCCGGCCTCCAGCGCCTCGCAACATTCGATCAAGGCATGCGCCTGGATAATCCTCGCACCGCCTTTGACGCGATGTGCCAGATCACTCAAGCCGCTCAGGTCATGCTGGGTAAACAACCGGATCAGTTGCGCCATATCCTGTTCATTGCTGGTTGCCAGGTCTTGCAACAGGTTTCTGATAGCAGCGTCATCACCACGACTCAGGTGTATCAGGCTGGTCAAGTCGATGCCGTCGATGGTCGGTGGCGGCGTCTCTTGCTCTAAGGGAGCGACCGCGTTGGCGGGTATCAGGGACGCCAATCGAGCATTGAGGTCGTTGAGGCTGATCGGCTTGAACAGGCAGTCATCCATGCCCGCCTCCAGGCAGCGGTCCTTCTCTTCAGGTTGGGCGTTGGCGGTCAAGCCGAGAATCATCCCTGGTGCAATCCCATTGCTGCGCTCTTCATCACGTATGGCCCGTGCCAGTTCGTAACCGTTCATGATCGGCATGCTGCAGTCGGTAATCACCACATCGAAATGCTGACTGCGCCAGGCACGCAGGCCATGGGCGCCGTCTGCGGCGTCGCTTACCTGGTGCCCGAGAAAACTCAGTTGCTGGGTCAGCAACAAGCGATTGGCTGGGTAATCGTCGATCACCAATATATTGAGTACCTGGACCGGTTGAGTCGCCAATGCTGAGGATGGTGCGGGCTCATCAACCGGCAGTAGGGTTGGCAAAGCGATACGGACCTCCACCTGAGTGCCTTGCCCTAACACACTGCTCAAGGTCAGGGTGCCGCCCATCATTTCGCACAGAGTACGACTGATCATCAGCCCCAGGCCCGAGCCACTGCGAGCCGCCTGCGCGTGGTTGCTGGCCTGGCTGAACGGGTTAAACAAGCGTTGTTGGTCGTCAACGGAAATACCACTGCCGCTGTCCTCTACCCTCAGGCAAAGCGCCAAGCGCTCATCATTGCGGCTCGGCTCCGCGCTGATGCTTAATCGTACTTGCCCCACCGCTGTAAACTTGATGGCGTTACTCAGCAAGTTGGAGACGACCTGCTTGAAGCGCAGCGGGTCCACTAGGACCTGGCAGTTGAGCGTGGCGTCCAGGTCAAGGATCAGCCGTAGTTGCTTTTGCCGTGCCAAGCCCTCGAAGATGCGTGCCACTGACTCGACCAGCACCAGCAGATTGGCCCGCTCCGGCGCCAGGGACAGTCGCCCAGACTCGATGCGCGCGATGTCGAGGATGTCACCTATCAGGTCCAGCAGCCCGTGGGCAGCGTTGGAGGCCACCTCGATGGAAACTCGGTCCATGTAACCTTGATCGGCTTTTTTTTGCGCCAGCTCCAACATACCGATGATCGCGTTCATTGGTGTGCGGATTTCGTGGCTCATGGTCGCCAGGAAGGTGGTCTTGGCGCGACTGGCATCGTCGGCATGCTCCTTGGCCTCACGCAAGGCCTCCAGCAAGTGCTGGCGTTCGCTGATATCGATCCAGCCCCCAATCATTCCGTTGACTTCACCGTCACTGCCTCGGTACGGCAACATCCAGTGGTAGATCATCAGGACCTGGCCCGAGCCCATCGTCAGGCAACGGTCCTGCACACAGGGAACGCCTTCTTCCATGACCTGCAAATAGTCCTCATGGTAGCTAGCGGCCTCGCTGGGGTTACTGAGTACGCCGGCCATCACAGTCTTGCCGATTACAGCTTCGCGTTCGACGCCAAAGACACTCAGGTAGCCGCTGTTACACACCACCAACTTCGCTTGGCGATCACGCACATAGATGGGGTGCGGCGTGCCATCGATCAGCACGCGCATGAACTCTAATTGATCACTCAGGGCAATTTCGGCCTGCCTGCGCGTGTGCATCAGCCTGCGTAGGTAAGCGATCCACACCATTGCCACCAGCAACAGCAAGGCTGCCAGGGCGAACCCCTGAAGGATCACCGTGCGGTTGCGAAGCCAGTAGCTGTCATCCACGGCAATGTCGCTGCGCCAGCGGTTGGTGACTTCATCCAGCTCTTCGGGCGGGATGCTGAGCAAGGCTTTTTCCAGGATCGAATACAGCTCAAGGGAACCGCGAGAGGTGGCGAACGCCGTGCGTGCCAGTTGCGTGCCCACGGTGCTGGTGATGCGTAGCTGCTCCCGGTGATCGCGCGCGATCATGTAGCGGGCGATGATCAACGAATTGACTCCCGCGTCCGCCTTGCCATCGGCAACCAGCGCCATCACTTCCTGGGCGTTACGCGCCTCCACCAGCTTAATACTTGGGTAGTTCTCGATCACCAGGTCCCGTACCGGATTGCCATGTATCACTGCCAGCCGTTTGCCCGCCATCTCGTCCAGAGTGCTCGGGCTAGAGGGGGAGGTGCCACTGACCAACACATACGGGGTGTTCAGGTAGGGCCGGGTAAAGCGCAGCACCCCCTCGCGCAAAGTACTTGGCGTAAGCGTAATCAGCAGGTCGGCCTCATTCGCACGCACTTTATCAACCATGTCGGACACTGAAACCGCACGCTGCACTTCGAACTTCAAACCGGTGCGCAGTGAAACCTTCGCAAGCACATCGGCACTGATACCGCGAAACTCGCCCTCTTCATTGAAGAACGACAGCGGCAAGAAACTGTCGTCAACTGCTACCCGCACCGACGGATGCGCATCCATCCAACGTTGTTCACTGGCGCTGAAGTGCAATGCAGTACGCCCGGGCATACTGCTGCCACCGGCACTCCAGCGTCGCTGGATATTCATGCGTTCGCTGATCGGAATCGCCGCCAGCGCGCTATTGAGCACGCGTTGTATCCGCGTATTGTCGTGGGTCATAGCAAACGAGAAGTTGCTGGCTTCTATTTGGGAGAAGTCAGCCAACTGCACATTGTTCAAATAATTCTTGTTGATCAGAAAATTAGCGCTGAGGGCGTCGCCCAGGTACACGTCGGCGCTGCCGAAGGCCACCGCACCGATGGCACTCAAGGTGGAGGGAAACAGTTGCAAGGTAGCCTTGGGGTAAAACGTCTTTACCGCTTCGGGTGAAAGGTAGTGATACTGCATCGCGATTTTCTTGCCCGCCAGGTCAGGGGACAGTGCCTGGCTCTCGCCCAATCGTGTCACTAATGCCGGCATGTCTTCGGCATAGGCGGTCGACAGCAACAGGCCGGCATCGGCGGCCTCATAGCCGTTTGCGATGCCCAGAAAATCCACCTCCCCGCGCTTGAGCCCGTCGATCACCTCGGCACGCGTGGCATATCGGCGTACCTGCACCTGGACGCGCAATAGTTCACTCAATAGCTGCGCGTAATCAGCCGTCACACCTTCATAGTCCCGACCATTGTTGACCATGCCCATGGGCGCATAGTCGGGGCTGGAATCGCCAAGGACCAATACATTCTTGCTGCGCAGCCAGCTCCAGTCAGCCTCGGTAAGCACAGCATGGTAACCATCGACACCGGAGCGGCCCAGCACTTGGAAAGTGCCAACCGGCGAGTCCGCCAGGACCGTACCGTTCAGCGCAATGCCAAGTACCAGTAGCGCTATCCACTTACGTAAGAACAGGTTCATCAGATCAGGTTATTACGTTTAGCAAAGTCAGCGAGGTAGACCACAGACTTGACATTGAGCTTTTCGATCAAGCGCGTTTTATAAGTGCTGACGGTCTTGTTACTTAGCAGCATGGCGTCACCGATTTCCTTGTTGCTCAACCCTTGGGACAACTGTTGCAAAATCGTCAGTTCACGATCAGAGAGGCTCTGGATCAATTCCAAGTCGGTGGTTTCGACATCACTGCGGCGCACCGAACTGTTGGCCAAGTTGGGGAAGAAAGTATATCCGTCCATAACCGCCTTGATCGCTTTAATCAGTTCATTCAGGTCATTGGTCTTGGAGATATAGCCGGCGGCACCGGCTTTCATGCAACGCATTGAGTAGAACAGCGGCGATTGGGAGGTCAGAACCAGGATCTTACACTTGAGGCCCAGTGCGCAGATGCGCGCAATGACTTCCAGCCCGTCCAACTTGGGCATGGCGATATCCAGAACGATCAGGTCGGGTTCGTGCTCGCGCGCCATCTGCACCGCGTCTGCCCCGTTGTCGGCTTCGGCAACGACGTCGAAATGCTCCTGTTTCAAGAGCATTTTGACCGAAGATCGAATAAAAGGGTGATCGTCCACAACTAACGCTTTAAACATAACTACCTCTGCGAGACACACCGGAATGCGCCGATGGTGCATACGCCCGTCGCGTAAATAAAACAGTGGAAAAAGTGATCGTTCGATACGAAGCTCAAAATACACGAGCTCGATTCAAGTGTAGAGAATATCCGGAATATCTCAGGCGTTATCCAGCCCCGCGCGCTGACCGGCAAGGTGTGTTTCAAGCCACACCAGCAACCGATGGCCCGCCATTGGCCGGGCCAGGTAAAATCCCTGCCCGATTTCACATCCCAGGGCCAATACACCCTCATGGGCGCGCTGAGTGCCAATGCCTTCGATCACCAAGCTCATGTCCAGCGAGCGAGCCAATGCCAACGTACTGGCGACCATGGCCCGACTGAGCGGTTCGCCAATATGGCGAACGAACTCGCCGTCGAGTTTAAGTTGATTGAAGGGCAGTTGGCAGAGCAGTTTGAGCGATGAAAAGCCCATGCCAAAATCATCAATGGCTAAGCCGCAGCCGAGCATCCGTAGACGAAGCAGGTTTTCCTGGATTCGCGGTGAGATATCCAGTAAGCCGTTCTCCGCCAGTTCGAACAACAACGTGGAGCCGGGAAGGCCATGGCGCAGCAACGCCTGCTGGATATGCCCCATCAACTCGTTGTTGAGCAATTGCGAGGCATGCAGGTTAAACGCCAGTTCAAGCTGAGTCTGCTGACGGCGCAAAACCCCCAGAAGGCTCATGCCTTGCTCAAGAAGTTGTATGAACATCTGGTCGATCAAATCGTAGGCCATAACGGCAGCCAGAAACTCCGCCGGCAATAGCACGCCCCTGGTTGGATGCTCCCAGCGTGCCAACACCTCCACACCCGCGAGGCGCCCGGTGCCTAGCATGAATTTAGGCTGAAACCAGGCACGAAACTCACCCAATGCCAAGCCTTGGTGAATCTCCTGCTCAGAGGGTAATGCTTTGGAGAGCGACGGACTTACCGATGGCATATGCCGTCGGCAATAACCGCGCAATAACTGCCGCAGGGCGCGCAACTGCAATGGCTGAGTCAACACACCCAACACTTGCAGACCGGAAAGACAATGCATATGGACCACCGCCCGGCGTAACGCGGGATGTAACTCACTGCAAAAGACAACCGCACGCGCTAAGCCTGCCTGTCTGGCGCGCTGCAGGAACTCCAGGCAGTCAAGGCTCCTGTCTGCTACGTCACAGAGCACGATGTCGACCCCGCCGCCCGCCTGCAATTGCGCCATGGCGTGTTCGCCGTCACAAGCCTGAAGCACAGCTGGCAAGCCCAGCCGATCAAGCATCTTGATCAGAACGCTGCGTTTGAATCGTTGGCTTTCCAAAACGAGGATGCGGGGCGGAGCCATGCCTATCAACTGCCATGCAGGAGCGAAGGCGGTGATAATGACTAGCAATAGTCCGAACTTGAAAAGGAAGTGTCCTGTCGATTTGTAGGAAGTTTCCTAGAGGGGCCCCGAGGAAGCTTCCTGCCGTTGGCATACTGGGCCACATTCACTGCGTTGCTGTCGAGCCGGGCCGAGTTGCTGACTTGGGGCTTGCTGGGCAGTAAAACCTCCTGAGTCCATACGACCGTTCGTCGCACTAGCGAGTTTTTTCTAAACCTTTGCCGCCCTGAAAATTCAGATTCAGGACGGGGCTCGTTCCCCGGCATGTATTTATTACCTGGAGGAACCCATCATGAGCCGCATGGCTATCCGGTTACGCACCGCCACTTTCGCGATGCTGCTGGGCCTCGGCGCCAGCAATGCTTTCGCCCAAGGGCCTGCCGAATTCATCGAGCAAGCCTCGGCCAAGGGCATGGCCGATATCGAAACCAGCCGCATGGCCCACGCCAAGACCTCGTCCCAGGAAATCAAGGACTACACCATCGAGGTCATCAACGAACGGACCCTGGCCAATCAGCATTTGGCGGCCATTGCGAAAAAACTCGACTTGCCGGTGGCGCCTCGCGACAAGATCGTCGACAAGGCCGAAAGCCTGATGCCTGAGTTGACCGATGGCGACTCTTTTGACGCCGCCTACACGGCCCAGCAGGTCAAGGCCAACGAAGATGCAATCGCGCTGTTCAAGCAGCAAGGCGCGGCGTCGGATGTGCCAGAAATCAAGGCGCTGGTAGATGAAACCCTGCCCAAACTGGAAACCCGTCTGGAAAAAGCCCGTGCGCTGGCTTCGTCCTACGGCAAGAGCCGTCGCGGCGACGGTTGATGGTGGGTGCTTTCTTGAGAGCGGCGGTTGGATTGATTCCAACCGCCGTTTTTTTACGGTGTGTGAGCGTTCAGCGGGTCAACCGTGCGGGTCGAACCCATGCCCGGGCCGATGGCAGCAAATCATCGGTGCAAATGAAGGACTCCAAGGCCGACCAGCCATAGCGTCATCAAAACAGCGACCGGGTCGGCTCGCCATCCTCCAGCGTGAGCAGGTACTGCTTGGCCTCCAGGCCACCGGCAAACCCGGTGAGCCGGCCTGACGCACCAATCACCCGATGGCAGGGCGCGACGATTGAAATCGGATTGCGCCCATTGGCTGCCCCCACCGCACGCACTGCTTTCGGGCTGCCAATCTGCATGGCTATCTGGCTGTAGCTGCGGGTTTCACCGAAGGGAATGGTCAACAGTGCGGCCCAGACTTTTTTCTGGAACTCGGTGCCTTCGAAATCCAGCTCCAGATCGAAGCGGTTGCGGGTGCCGGCAAAATACTCATTCAACTGGCGCTCGGCCTGCAGCAGCGCTGGATTGTCGCTGACCTCCACCAACTCGCCCAGGCGCACGCGGTTAGCGCGCTCGGTTTCCCACAAGATGGCGGCGAGCTTGCCGTTGCGCGCGACCAGGGTCAATTGGCCGACGGGGGAGGGCATGAGTTTGTATTCACACGGCACGAGCGGGCTCCTTGTTGGACGGACCATTTAGCAGGCGGGCTTGTACTTTAGCGCTCATCGCTCCTGCGGGAACTACGTTTCTTGCGGTCAAATTCGCTAGTGTCACCGCTCTTGCTGCAGCACTTTCAGCGCTGCCGAAGCCAGGAACCCGGAGCGGCTTTTTTCTTCCGGGTGATGCAGCACGTATTCATCAATTCGGTTGAGCAGATAGCCCGGCAAGGTGATGTTGAGTTTTTGCGCCTTGCCCAGGTACTTGGTCACATCGATGTCCACTACCGCCCAGATGCAGCCGGCGTACAGAGGGTTGGCCGCGTGATGGGTGACTTTTTGCGCGCTGGGAATGGGCGCGCCATCCTCCGCCAGAAGCTCGAAGTGACCTTCTATGGCCTCCCGCGCCATGGCCATGGCGTCATCCAGGTCATCGCCGGCAGAGAAACACCCAGGGATGTCGGGGATTTCCACACCCCAGGCGTGGTCGTCGTCACCCGTTGAAATTGCAATCGGATACAGCATGTTCGTGATTCTCCCTGGAGCGCTCAACCGAGCAGAGCTTGCTTCAAAATGCTCTTGGCGGTCTTGTCCAACAGCTCTTTCCTGGGATGGGGAATAGTCACCAGCCCAGGCTTGGTTGGATGTTTGAAATGATGATGGCTGCCCCTGACGCGTGCCAGGTACCAGCCGTCTGCGACGATATGGCCTATCAAGTATCGGCTATCCACATCACCTCCTTGTGGTGTGTTGGTAGTGACTATAACCACTGAAAAGAAATTATCAACACTCTACCTACCAAACGGCAGCGGTAGGTCGTTCAAGAAGTGTAAGAGTGAATGCCGGGGCTGCCGGATGGAGGTATTGCACGGTTTTACGGGTAGGGGCGGCTAAGCAGCCGGGGATTGATGGGTAAAATTCGGGCGTAAAAAAACCGGCGTCATGAGCCGGTTTTTTTCATTCCCCGCCAAAAAGGATTGGCTGTGGGAACACAACTATGTGGAGCGGGTAGAGGGAATCGAACCCTCAACTAAAGCTTGGGAAGCTTTCGTTTTGCCACTAAACTATACCCGCTCAAAGCGGCTGACTTTGTACCAGATGTGCGCGGCGATTTGAAGTTTTTCTTTGAAAAATGTGCAAGTTGCGAGCGTCCGTCCAAGCTTTCAGCCAACCCTGGGCAGTGACACAGCGTCATACCCGCCCAGGGTCCGGCCTTTAAATTGCCAGTGCATGCACAGCCTGCCCCTGGTGATACCGCAGTCGATTCACCGACTGTTCCGGTTTCAAAAAGCTCATCAATGCCTGTCGGCTGTCGTTGCACGCGGCCTTGTGCTCCATATCCAGGAAATGTCCGGTGGCCTGGATGGTGCCAAAGCTGCTTTTGGCCACATGTTGGCCAAACAGCCGGGCATCCTCGGCGCTGGTGTATTCGTCCCATTCACCATTCAAGAACAACACCGGAATGTCGATCTGCCGCGCCGCCTTGAGGTAGCACTGGCGGTCGCTGTTGAGGACCTGGCTGATGTGGAAGTGCATCTGCCCATACTCGTGCTCGGCCAGGGTGCTGACGTGGCGATAGTTGAAGCGCTTGAACAGCGGCGGCAGGTGTTTGCCGATGGTGCTGTTGACCAGATGCCCGACGCTGTGGCGGTCAAGGCTGCCGAGGTAGTCGACGCCGCGCTCCAGGTAGTCGCGCATCGGCGCGTTGATCACCGGGGAGAACGAGCTGATGACGGCCTTTTCCACTCGCCGAGGCCGCTGGGCAAGGGCGACGAGGGTGGCAACGCCGCCCCAGGAAAAGGACAGCACATGTTCGGCGGCGAAGTGCTCGATGAGTTCCAGAAGGATCTGGCCTTCACTTTCCTTCGTCACCATATGCTCATGACGGTTGTGGGCTTTGGAGCGACCGGCGTAGGGCTGATCGTATAAAACCACATTGAACTGTGGGTACAGGCTTTTCACGGTCTGGGCAAAAGACGCGGTGGTGGCCATGGAGCCGTTGACCAGGATGATGGTCTTTTGAGCAGCGTCCGCGCGATAGAACTCCGTGTAAACCCGATACTGACCCTGTATATCCAGCACAGCGATTTCTGGCCTCATGTCGTAAGACTCCTGGCAAGCGGGTGGTGCGCGCAGATCACTCTGCACGAGCTTTGTGACAGGTAGGCATACGCCTGGAAGGGAGGCCCATGTCGGTCCGATGAAACTGGCCGACGGGTGTTGTTATGGCGGGCAGCTTGCCTGCAACACCCGCAATCCTAGGAGTGCGGGCAGGCAATGTGTTTCTTGGAAGAGGCTGTGACTTGCCAGTCAGATTGCGGCTGGCGTTTTGATTCAAGCAGGAGGCGGGCCAGGTCGCCAGTTTCGCCCTGGGATTTTGGCGATCACCGGCCCAACGGTCATATCTGGCAGATTTCAGCCTCGGTCAGCGGCCGATACTGGCCGGGGGCGAGCTGTTCATCCAGCACCAGCGGCCCCATGCGCTCGCGGTGCAGGCGCGTGACCTTGTTGTTGAAGTGCCCGAACATGCGCTTGACCTGGTGATAACGCCCTTCAATGATGCTCAGGCGCGCACTTTTGGGGCTCAGCACCTGCAACTCGGCCGGTTGGGTGGTCAGGTTCTCGAAGGCGAAGTACAGGCCGGCGCTGAAGGTTGCGGCATAGTCCGGACCAATCTCCTGTTCGGTCTCGACGTAGTAGACCTTGGGCAGCTTGGTCTGAGGCTGGGTCAGGCGTCGCGACCACTGGCCATCATTGGTCAGCAGCAGCAGGCCAGTGGTGTTGAAGTCCAGGCGGCCGGCGATATGCAGGTCGCCCTTGTCGGGTTCATCCAGCAGGTCGAGGACGGTGGCGTGTTGCGGGTCGACGGTGGCACTCACGCAGCCAGGCGGCTTGTGCAGCATGAAGTACCGTGCGGGTTTGCCGGCTTGCAGGAGTTGCCCATCACACTCCACACGGCTGAACTCGCGAACGTCATGCCGCGGATCGTTGACCGGCTGTCCATCGACCTGGATCCGCCGCTCAGCCAGCAGCAGGCGCACCTGCTGGCGATTGAAGCGCGGCAGGTTGCTGAGAAATCGGTCGATACGCATTACTGGGGCTCGGCCCCGCGCAATCGGGCATCGACCTGGGCACAGCGCGGGCACAGGCAAGCCTTGTTGCGAAGCGCCACGGGCAGGGCTTCGAGCACCTTGGAATCGATGGTGACGCTGTAGCACCAGCAGGCGCGGTCAGCGGTGCGCGGGTCGGCCAGGGCGCAGTCGTTGCGGGCGCCGCAGGCCGGGCAAAGTGTGGGAGTGGTCATTGGTCGGTTCAAGCGTGGTTCAGTCGAGATTGCGGTGAAAACCGGTATACCTGGCACGATACAGCCCCGAGCGGTTTATTGCGCCACAGATGTATCAATCTATGTCCAGATCGCACCAGATTCTGTTTTTGATGTCAGATATTTCGTCATTCAGCGAAAGCTGTTTGTCGCCCTCCAGCGTCGCTGGTGTGTGCTCTTCCGCGGTCCAGGAGGCCGCCATGTATCGTCGATTGCTCCTCAGCGCTGTGCTCGGTCTGACCCTTTCTGCCTGTGTACCTTATTACGATGGAGGTTCCAGCTACTACCGATCCGAAGTCTATACCGCGCCCGCGCCGGTCTATTACTACGGCGGCGGTCCGTCTTACCAGTATCGGCGCGGCTATTACGCACCGCCACCGCGCTACTACCCGGCACCTCGTTATTACCAGCCGGCGCCCCGTTACTATCAAGCAGGGCCAAGGGCGGGTTACCGGCCCTATCCGAGCCAGGGTTGGGGTGATCATCGAGGTTACAGTGGTCATGGTCGAGGAGACGGCCGTGGCGGCGATCATGGCCGGGGCCGTGGCGGGCACCGGTAATCAGCTATTGCTATAAACGGCGCGCAATGCGCCGTTTTTTTGGCTGACTGTCTCTGTTACACGTCAGACAGATCCGCCAGCGGGTGCCGTCCTTCCCAGGCCTTGTGAAAGTGCGCCTCGACCACGGCTTCGGGAATGCGATTGATATCCGGCCAATGCCAGTGGGGCTGCTGATCCTTGTCGATCAGACGTGCCCGTACCCCTTCACTGAACTCCGGATGCCGACAGCAATTGAGGCTCAAGGTGTACTCCATCTGGAAAACCTCTGACAGCGACAAGTGGCGCGCCCGTCGGATCTGCTCCCACACCAGATGCGCGGTCAGCGGGCAGCCCTCGCTCAATGTCTTGCCGGCCCGGCTCAACAACGGGTCGGCATGCTCGCGCAATTGGCTCAATGCGCGCCAGGCGCAGCGCACATCGCCCACATCCAGCCATTCGTCGATTTGCTGGCGTCGTGGCAACCACTGCGGCGCGGGCTGCTGGCTGACGGCTTCCTGGGCCAGGGCCTTGAACAGGCTGTTGAGTTGCATCGCCGTCTGCTCCTGCCAATTCAACTGCAACAGGCCTTCGAGCATTTCGTCCTGTTGTTCATCCAGCAGGAAGCGATCGGCCAAGCCCAGGTCCAGGGCATCGCGACCATTCATCTGGGCGCCGGTCAGGCCGAGGAACAGGCCGAGCTTGCCGGGCAGTCGGGAGAGGAACCAACTGGCGCCAACATCCGGGTACAAGCCGATGCTGATTTCCGGCATGGCCAAGCGGCTGCTGGGGGTGACCACACGGATGGCTGCGCTTTGCAGCAACCCCATGCCACCGCCCAGCACATAGCCATGGCCCCAGCAGATCAGTGGTTTGGGGTAGGTATGCAAGCGATAGTCGAGACGATATTCCGCCGCAAAAAACTGTGCGGCCAGCGGCGGCACTGCTCCCGGCTGCTCACGACAGGCCTGGGCCAGGCTGCGCACTTCGCCGCCGGCGCAAAATGCCTTGGGGCCGTTGCCGCGCAGCAGCACGCAGACGATTTGCGGATCCCGGGCCCAACGGTCCAGGCGTTCGCCCAGGGCCAGGATCATCGGGAGGGAGAGGGCATTGAGGGACTTTTCCGCATCCAGGCTGGCGATGCCGATACGGGCCCCATCTGTGCCGGTGAGCTCTTCGAAGTGCAGATTCATCATGACCTCAATCGGTAAATTGAACGTTGAGTATGATCCCTTCGTGGGAAAGCGCCGGTTCTGCGTCAGATCAATTGACAAGTGGGGTGGGCTTTCCTAGGGTTCGCCCACTCTTTTTACATGATGTGTTTCTGATGACTTCCGACGACCGTATCAAACTCGAACCGAGCTGGAAACACGCCTTGCGCGAGGAGTTCGAGCAGCCCTACATGAACGAGTTGCGCGAGTTCCTGCGCCAGGAGCATGCGGCAGGCAAAGAGATCTACCCGCCGGGCCCGCTGATCTTCAATGCGCTCAACTCCACGCCGCTGGACAAGGTCAAGGTGGTGATCCTCGGCCAGGACCCCTACCACGGCCCGGGCCAGGCCCATGGCCTGTGCTTCTCGGTGCAGCCGGGCGTGCCGACGCCGCCGTCGCTGCTCAACATCTATAAAGAGCTCAAGCGCGACCTCAATATCGACATTCCCAACCATGGCTGCCTGCAAAGCTGGGCCGACCAGGGCGTGTTGCTGCTCAACACCACCATGACCGTGGAGCGTGCGACGGCCAACGCCCATGCGGGCAAGGGCTGGCAGTTCTTCACTGACCGGGTGATCGAGGTGGTCAGCGAGCATCAGCCGCACCTGGTGTTCCTGCTGTGGGGCGCCCATGCCCAGGGCAAGCAGAAGCTGATTGATGCGACCAAGCATTTGGTGCTGACTTCGGTGCATCCGTCGCCATTGTCGGCGTATCGCGGGTTTTTGGGTTGCGGGCATTTCAGCCGGACGAACAAGTTTCTTGAGCAGAATGGCGAGACGCCGATCGAGTGGCGGTTGCCGCCCATCTAAGGACCAACACCAAAGGATGTGATAGCGGGATTGTGCGGGCTTGCTCGCGAAGGCGGTGGGTCAGTCAAGTATTTATCAACTGAGCCACCGCCTTCGCGAGCAAGCCCGCTCCCACATTAGGGTTGTGCCAGGTTTTAGACGGTGTCCGGCTGGCGGTTCCAGTGGCGGAATAGCGGTTCCGCCAGGAACAGCACAAACAACAACCGCATCACCTGCATCGCCGTCACCAACGGCACCGACAGTTGTAAGGTCTCGGCCGTGAGGCTCATCTCGGCAATTCCACCGGGCATCATGCCCAACGTCAGCGAGCGCAGATCCAACTGCGTCAGCGCACTCAAACCTACCGCCGCCAGGGTGGCGATCAACATGGTCAGCACTGTGCCGATCAAGGTGCGGCCCATGAATGCTGGCGCCCGCCGAAAGAACTGCCGGTTGAAGTGGCAACCCAGGCCGCTACCGATCAACCATTGGCCGATCTGGCTGCCGCCCTCGGGCAGGCCAATGTGCAAGTCCCAGGTGATGCTGGCGATGGCGCTGACCAGCAACGGCCCGAACAACCAAGGGTTGGGCTGGTGCAGACGCTGCCAGCCCCAGGCGACCAGGGCGCCAATGGGAAACAGCAGGGCCAGCCATGCCCAATCCACGGGGGCCGGGTGAAATTGCGGCGCGCCGCCGCCCAGCAAATACTTGAAGATCGCCGGTACGCACAGCACCACCAATAACACCCGCAGACTCTGGCCTGCTGCCACGCGGCTGAGCACCGCGCCGTTACGCGCGCCGAGGTTGACCATCTCACCGGAACCGCCCGGCATACTCGAGAAGAACGCCGTGGCACGGTCTTCACCGCTGCGGCGCATCAACCACACGCCGACAATGCTCGACAGGCTGGTGACCAGCGCGCCGAAGAAGATCAGGCCAAAGTGGCTCATCACCTGCTCGATCACCAACGGGGTGAAGTGCAGGCCAATGCCGATGCCCACTACCCATTGGCCACATTTTCGCCCGCCGGGAATCTCGCCCAACTGCCAGGGCGTGAGGCAGCGCACCAGGATGATCGCCAGCAACGAACCGACCATATACGGCAAAGGCCAGCCGACCAGGCTGGCCAGGTAACCGCCGGCCAGACCGACCAGCGGTGTTCCCCACCATTGTTTAAAGGTGACTTCAGACATCGGCCACAGCGCGACGCTGCAAGGAGCGCTTGCGCCAGATACGCAGCAATGGCACGAGCAGCATGATGGTGGTCAGTACCCAGATGCTGAAGGTGATCGGGCTGGACCACAGGATCTCCAGTGCACCATTGGAAATCGACAACGCACGGCGCAGGTTCTGCTCCATCAGGCCGCCGAGGATAAAGCCCAGCAGCAGTGGCGACAGCGGGAAGTCCAACTTGCGCAGGATGTAGCCGAAGATGCCGATGGCGATCATCAGGAACAGATCGAAGGTGGTGGCGTGCACGGCGTAGACGCCAATCGCGGTGATGATCGCGATCACCGGCACCAGTGCCCAGTTCGGCACGGCAAGGATGCGGGTGAAGATGCGGATCATCGGGATGTTGAGGATCACCAGCATGATGTTGGCAATAAACAACGAAGCGATCAGGCCCCAGACGATATCCGGTTGCTGTTGGAACAGCAGCGGGCCTGGCGTGATGTTGTACAGCGACAGGGCGCCGATCATCACCGCCGTAGTGCCCGACCCTGGAACGCCGAGGGTTAGCATCGGCACCATGGCACCGCAGACAGAAGCGCCGATGGCGGTTTCCGGAGCGGCCAGGCCACGCATGTCGCCTTGGCCAAACTTACCGCTGGCGCCGGCGATACGTTTCTCGGTCATGTAGGCAACGGCCGAGGCCATGGTCGCGCCGGCACCTGGCAGTACGCCGATGATGAAGCCCGACACACCGCAACGCAGGTTCACGGTCAACACCGACAAGGCTTCCTTGACGTTGAACATCATGCGACCGGTGGCTTTCACTGCTTCCTGGCCACGGTGGGTTTTCTCTAGGAGCAGTAGGATCTCGCTGATAGAGAACAGTCCCAGCACCAACACCACGAACTGGATGCCGTCGGTCAGGTGGATGTTGTCGCCGGTAAAACGGTACACACCACTGTTGGCGTCGATGCCCACGCAGGCAAGGAACAGACCGATCAACGCCGAGACAAAGGTTTTCAGCGGCTTGTCACCGGCCATGCCGCCCAGGCAGACAATCGCAAACACCATCAGTACGAAATATTCCGCCGGACCGAAGGCAATCGCCCACTTGGCCAGCAGCGGTGCGAACAGCACCATGCCGCAGGTGGCGATAAACGCACCGATGAACGAACTCCAGGCAGACAACGACAGCGCCACGCCGGCCATGCCTTTACGGGCCATCGGGTAGCCGTCCAGGGTAGTCATCACGGTGGAGGCTTCGCCCGGGATGTTGAGCAGGATCGAGCTGATCCGGCCGCCGTATTCGCAGCCCAGGTACACGGCTGCCAGCAGGATCAGCGCCGACTCCGGCGGCAGTCCCAGGGCAAACGCGATGGGAATCAACAGTGCCACGCCGTTGATCGGACCCAGGCCCGGCAACAGGCCGACCACGGTACCGATCAGGGTGCCGCACAATGCGGTCACCAGGTTATAGGGGCTCAGCGCGACGCCGAAACCCTGGCCCAAATAGCCAAAAGTATCCATATCAGTTCTCCAGAACGTCGAGCAGACCGAGGGGCAGTGGCACGTCCATGGTTTTATCGAACAGCAGATAAAGGCCGATGCTCATCAAGGTGATGATCACCGCACTGGGTAACCAGCGCCCGCCATACAGCCGTGCCATCGGGATACCGATCAGCGTGCTGCTGAGAATGAAACCCAGGGGTTCGAAAGTGCCGGCAAACACCAGCAGCAAGGCCACGCAGATCCCGATCTTGATCAGGGTCGGGCGGTCTAGCGGCGGTTCATCGTCGGTGTGTTTGGTCGGTTGCGGGCGAATCAGCATGTAGAGCAGTGCCAGCCCCATTAGCCCGATCAACAACAGCGGGAAGGCCCGAGGCCCTACGGGCTCGTAGGAAAAGGCCGCCTGATACGGCCAGGCCATCAGCGCCAGGCCGATACAGGCCAGTAACATCACGGCAGCGAAAATGCGTTGTAAGAGCATGGAAAACTCCAAGGCCACCTTTGTAGGCGCGAGCTTGCTCGCGAAAAACGTCAACGAAAACGCAGCTCATCTGGTTTGACACGGCGCTCTCACGTTCTTTGCGAGCAAGCTCGCTCCTACAGCGGCATTACATGACAGGGGGCGATTACTGGATCAGGCCGAACTCTTTGGCCAGCACTTTGTAGTCAGCCACCTGTTTCTTCACGTAGGTGTCCAGCTCCTGGCCGGTCATGGCAAAGGGGAACAGTTCGCGCTCGTCACGCAGTTTGGCGAAGTCCTCGGAGGCCAGCAGTTTGTCGAAGGCCGCTTTCCACCAGGCGTAGTCTTCATCGCTGACTTTTGGCCCCAGGTAGAAACCGCGCACCACTGGCCAGACGATGTCGTAGCCTTGTTCCTTGGCGGTCGGAATGTCTTTCATTTCCGGCTCATCGAGGCGGTTTTCCGCGAACACGGCCAGCAGGCGCATATCGCCGCTCTGAATGTGTGGCATGGAGTCGGAGATGTCGGTACTGCCCACCTGAATGTGACCGCCGAGAAGGGCAGTGGCGATTTCACCGCCGCCTTCGAGGGCCACATAACGCAGGTCACGGGGGTTGATCCCGGCGGCCTTGGCGATCAGGGCGGTCTGCATCCAGTCCTGGCTGCCGACGGTGCCGCCGGAGCCAATCACCACTTTGCTCGGATCTTTCTTCAGGGCTTGTACCAGATCATCGAGGTTCTTGTAGGGCGAATCGGCTTTTACCGCAATCGCGCCATAGCTGGTGCCAACCGCCGCCAGCCATTTCACTGCGCTTTCATCAAAACGCCCGAACTTGCCCTGGGCCAGGTTCAGCAAAGAACCACTGGACCAGGCCACCAACGTACCGGCATCGGCAGGGCGCTGGGCCACGACGGCGTTGTAGGCCACCGCACCCACGCCGCCAGGCATGTAGGTCACGCGCATCGGCTTGCTCAGCAGCTTCTCGTTGACCAGTGCGCTTTGCGCCAGCTTGCAAGTCAGGTCAAAACCGCCGCCAGGGGAGGCGGGGGCGATGCATTCCGGGCGCTTGGGTTCACCGGCGGCCAGCAGTTGGCCTGCCAACAACATGCAGCCGGCGGCCAGGGCAAATTTACGCAGGGATGAGGACATGGGGAACTCCGTCATTGTTGTTATTGGGGGTAAGACTTTCAGGGTTACCACAGTGCGACGCTGTAACTGACCAGCACGCGCACTTCATCTGCGTCCCGGGCCGAGTAGTTGGAGCGGTAGGTGGCGTTACGCAGGCGCACGGCCACGTCCTTGAGCGCGCCGCTTTGCACCACGTATTTGATTTCGGTGTTGCGTTCCCACTCTTTGCCGGTGTCGCCGTTCTTGAGCTTGATGTTGTCACCGGACAGGTAGCGGCTCATGAAGCTCAGGCCGGGGATCCCCAGCTTGGCAAAATCGTAGTCGTAACGTGCCTGCCAGGAGCGTTCTTCGGCGCCGGCAAAGTCGTTGATCTGCACAAAGTTGACCAGGTATGGGTCGCTGCCATCCACATACGGGAATGCGCTGTCACCGGACATGTGCTGGTAGCCGGCGCTCAGTTTATGGCCGTTGAGGGCGTAGCTGAAAATGCCGTTGAGGGATTTGTTGTCAATGCTGCCGCCGCGTGCGCTGCCGGTGTCATCGCTGATGGCCAGGCGCAGGTCGGTGCCGAAGGTGCCCGGGCCCATGGGCGTGGAGGCGACCACGCCGAGGAAGTGTTGGCGATACACGTCGTCCAGTTGGGCGAAGTGGTAGCTACCGGTGATCTTCTCGGCAAACTTGTAGTCCACGCCGCCGAAGTTGAAGTGCTTGCCGGTGGCTCCACTGAGGAAGCGGCCGTTCTTGTTGTTGAGGGCAATGTCCTCGTAGTTGCTGTCGTCGCGGTCTTTGGCCTTGTCCAGGCGCCCGCCGGTGAACGTCAGGTTCTTGAATTCCTTGGAGGTCAGCAGGCCGCCGTTGAAGGTCTGCGGCAGGATGCGCCCGTCGTTGGCCTTGAGGATTGGCAACTCGGGGATCAGCGAACCGATCTTCAGCTCAGTGGCGGAGATTTTCACTTTGCCGGTCAGGCCCAGCTTGGAGTACTCGTCAGCGGCGCGGCCATCATCGTGGGTGGGCAACAGGCCACTGCCGGTGCGGTCCGGGCTGGAGTCCAGCTTGACCCCGAGCATGCCCAGTGCATCCACGCCAAAACCGACAGTACCGTCGGTGTAGCCTGATTGCAGGTTGAGCATGAAGCCCTGGGCCCACTCGTCGCGCTTGGACTGCTGGGCGCTGGTACCGTCGCGAAAGTCGCGGTTGAAGTACATGTTGCGGGTTTCCAGGGTCGCGCTACTGTCTTCGAAGAAGGCAGCCTGGCTGAGCGGCGAAAAGCCGGCAAGGGCAGCGGCACTGGCGAGGGCGGTGTGGGTCATGCGGGAAAAACGAACAGGCGGGCAAGCCTGGGGCTGTGTCGACAGCATCGTGATGCACTCCGTTATTGTTCTTATGAGACGAAAACGCTTCGAGGCGTTTTTCGGGCGCTATGGGTGAAATAGCTCGGAAGGTGTAACCGTCCGTTTTCGGATGCTAATGGGCGAACCTTTCACTAACCTTTCAGCGTCCTTTCAATGTTTTCGGGCTTCACAGCACAGGCCGCGGCTGTAAACTGCGCCGCGAGTTGGTAAACAAAGGGTGGCACCGGTCACCCCTTAACGAGGTACAAATCCATGCGTGTCCTGCTCGTTGAAGACCATCTGCAACTGGCCGAAAGTGTGGCTCAGGCGCTCAAGAGCACGGGGTTGACGGTGGATGTGTTGCACGATGGCGTGGCGGCGGACCTGGCCCTGAGCAGCGAGGAATACGCCGTGGCGATTCTCGATGTGGGCTTGCCGCGCATGGATGGTTTCGAGGTGCTGGCGCGCCTGCGGGCCCGTGGGAAAAATCTGCCAGTGCTGATGCTTACCGCCCGCAGCGATGTAAAGGATCGGGTGCATGGCCTCAACCTGGGTGCCGATGATTATCTGGCCAAACCTTTCGAGCTGACCGAGCTGGAAGCCAGGGTCAAGGCGCTGTTGCGCCGCAGCGTGCTGGGTGGCGAGCGCCAGCAGACCTGTGGCGTGCTGGTGTATGACGTGGAAACCCGGCGCTTCACCCTCGGCGGTGAATTGCTGACGTTGACCTCACGCGAGCAGGCGGTGCTCGAGGCGCTGATCGCCCGCCCTGGCCGCGTCATGAGCAAGGAGCAACTGGCGTCCCAGGTCTTCGGCCTGGATGAGGAGGCCAGCCCCGATGCCATCGAAATCTATGTGCACCGCTTGCGCAAGAAACTCGATGGTCAGCCGGTCGCCATCGTCACCTTCCGCGGCCTCGGCTACTTGCTGGAAGCCCGCGATGCGTAAGCACAGCAGCCTGCGTTGGCGCCTGCTGTGGAACCTGGCATTGCTGTTGGTGGTGCTGATGCTGGCCAGTGGCTTGAGCGCCTACTGGAATGGTCGCGAGGCGGCAGACACGGCCTACGACCGCACGCTCCTGGCCTCGGCGCGGACCATCGCTGCCGGCCTGTCCCAGCGCGACGGCACTCTCAGCGCCGATGTGCCCTACGTGGCGTTGGACACCTTCGCCTATGACAGCGCCGGGCGGATTTATTACCAGGTCAATGACATTCACCAGAAGCTGATTTCCGGCTACGAACACCTGCCAGGGCCACCACCCGGCACACCGCGCACCGACGATTATCCGGCCTTGGCGCGTTTCTATAACGCCAAGTACCAGGGGCAGAATGTGCGGGTGGTGAGCCTGCTCAAGGCCGTGTCGGAGCCGAACATGAATGGCATGGCCGAAATCCGTGTGGCCGAAACCGACGAAGCCCGCGTCAGCATGGCCCGCAGCCTGATGGCCGACACCCTGCTGCGCCTGGGCATGCTGGCCATCGGCGCCTTGCTGCTGGTGTGGTTTGCGGTGAGTGCAGCGCTGCGCCCGCTGGAGCGTTTGCGCACGGCGGTGGAAGAACGTCAGCCGGATGATCTGCGGCCGCTGCCGTTGGTTGAAGTGCAGCACGAACTTGGGCCGCTGGTGCGGGCCTTGAATCACTTTACCGAACGCCTGCGTGGGCAGTTCGAGCGCCAGGCCCAGTTTATCGCCGATGCTTCCCACGAATTGCGCACCCCACTGGCCGCGCTCAAGGCTCGACTGGAGTTGGGCCTGCGCGCCGAGGAACCGGCGATCTGGCGCAGCACCCTGGAGACGGCGGCGCAAGGTACGGATCGCTTGACCCACCTGGCCAATCAATTGCTGTCCCTGGCACGCATCGAAAACGGTGCGCGGGCGATTGCTGAAGGGGGGGCGCAGTTGCTCGACCTCAGTCAACTGGCCCGTGAATTGGGCATGGCCATGGCGCCTCTGGCCCACGCCCGCGGCGTGGCATTGGCATTGGAGGCGGATCAGCCGGTGTGGTTGCGCGGCGAGCCGACCTTGCTGAACGAGCTGTTGAGCAACCTGGTGGATAACGCCCTGGCACACACGCCATCCGGTGGCAACGTGATCCTGCGGGTCACGGCGCCAGCGGTGCTGGAAGTGGAGGATGATGGCCCGGGCATTCCGCTGGACGAACGGGATCGGGTGTTCGAGCGCTTTTATCGGCGTAACCAGCAGGGCGCGGGTTCAGGCCTGGGGTTGGCGATCGTCGGCGAAATCTGCCGTGCGCATCTGGCCCAGATCAGCCTGCATGATGGCGAGCTCAAAGGGCTCAAGGTACGGGTAAGTTTTATCGCGGGCTGAGTATCTACACAACGTTCAGAAACTGATGAACTTCCCCGTGGCAAGCCCTACTGCCGTTCAGTTAAGTGAACGCAATGCTTAAAGCAGCGAAGAATAAATGTGGGAGCGGGCTTGCTCGCGAAGACGTCGGCTCAGCAAACATTGATGTTGACTGACCCACTGCTTTCGCGAGCAAGCCCGCTCGCCACAACAGCCCTATCTGCTGGCATACCTATGCCGCCGGCTGCTACCGGGGCGGTGGGGTTTCAGTAGAACATCGAGCGCGCTTCGTCCAGCTCGGTGCGCACCGCTTCATTGAGCGGGTCGATGCGCAGCTTCTTGAACGCCGGCAAGTTCGACAACGCAGTGTGGGCCAAGGGATGGTTGGTGTTCTTGTGGCAATACAGCACGGCCACTTGCACCAGGTCGACATAGTCCAGGCTGGCCGAGTCGCGCTCAAGGTCCTGGTAGTGCGCAGGCACACTCACCAGCATTTCCGGGAAGTCCCAGCCCCGCAGCAGCTTGTCCCCCAGCAGCGGGTGGATGCTATCGATCACATGGTTGAGGCTGACCGGGTCCGAGAGCAGTTCATAGTGATCTTCGGCGTAGGTCAGGATCGGCAGTACGCCGATCTGGTGCACCAGCCCGCCGAGTGCCGCCTGGTCCGGCTTGAGCTGGCTGTGGTTGCGGCACAAGGCGTAGCAGACGCCCGCCACTTCCAGGCTGCGGCGCCAGACGTCACGCATCTTCTGTTCGACGACGTCTGAGCGGGCATGGAAGATTTGCTCCATCACCAGGCCAATCGACAGGTTGCTGCTGTAGTTGGTGCCCAGGCGCGTGATGGCGGTGTGCAGGTCGGTGACCTCCTGGGTGGCGCGCAACAGTGGGCTGTTGACGACCTTGATCAGCCGCGCCGTCAGGGCGGTATCGCGGCTGATGACTTTGCTTAAATGACTGATGCTGACTTCGGGGTCTTCGGCGGCCTGACGAATTTTCAGGGCCACTTCCGGTAACGTGGGCAGAACCAGGTCATCGTTATCGATGGCCATCACCAACGCCTGTTGGACTTTTTCCGCCAGTTTGTTCATTCATGCTCTCTAGGGTGCTGCAAAAGGGTATGGCGATTAACGCTGGATCTCGCGATCACGGTCCAGTTGGTAGGGCAGGTCGAGTAACGTGAGGCCTGGGCCTTCCAGCGTACCTAAATGCACATCGCCACTGTCGGCTGCTTCGGCTTGCAGTACCGCCAGAAGTTCAATCCCTTCGTCGGCCCGGGCGGCGATCACCACCTCGCCGATGGCACTGTTATGGCTGGGCGCAAACAGTGGTGTGCCGGGCTCGGGCAATGCGTCGCCGTCCAGGCTCAGGCGGTACAGGCGGCGCTTGAGTTTGCCCAGGTATTGCATGCGGGCGACGATTTCCTGGCCGGTGTAGCAGCCTTTCTTGAAACTTACGCCACCGACCGCTTGCAGGTTGAGCATCTGCGGGATGAACAACTCGCGCGTCTGGGCCATGACCTGGCCGATGCCGGCGCGCACCTGCCCCAGCAGCCAGGCATTGAGATCGCCTTCGGCAAGGGTGGCGGCCAGTTGGGTGCGCAGGGATTCGGCTTGCGCGGCGGGCGCCCAGAGTTCGGCGCGGCCTGGGGAGACGCGAATGGCCAGCAGTTCTTCATGGCGCGCCACACTGTTGGTCTCGGCCGGCAAATCCAGGCCGAGACTGGCGATTGCCTGATCGGCGTCGGCCAGGCCGAAGCGGACCCAGGCGGCGCTTTCGTCCGTGAGCTTGGACTTGGAAAATACGGCGTATTTCTTCAGGTCCGCCAGTTGCGGCTCCAGCAGTTCGCTGGCCATGGCCAGCAGCACACCATCGCCTTGCAGCACGATACGGAAGCTCGACTGCATACGCCCCTTTTGGGTGCAGCGCGCGCCGAGGCTGGCGTGGGTATCGTTGAGGTAGTTGAGGTTGCAGGTCAGTTGCCCCTGGAGGAACTTGGCCGCGTCAGCGCCGCGAACGGCCAGGACGCCTTCGTGGGACAGGGGGCAGAAGAAAGCAGAGTCAGCCATGGGTCATCGCAGTTGGAAAGTCATGGGTGCATCATAGAGGGGCGCCCGCTAAATGGGTAGTTTCATAAGCCCGACCAAAGCCGACTGTTCCGAGGGGCGTGGGCCTGTATACTTGCGCCCTATTTGAGGAGCGCTCCATGGTCGAAGATGTAGAAATCAATCGCCTGTACTGGCACAGCCGTCGCGGCATGCTGGAGTTGGATGTGTTGCTGGTGCCTTTCACCAAAGAGGTTTACGCCACTCTCAATAAGGTGGATCGCGACCTCTACGTCCGGCTGCTGACCTGCGAAGACCAGGACATGTTCGGCTGGTTCATGGAGCGTGCTGAATCGGAAGATCCGGAGCTGCAGCGCATGGTCCGGATGATCCTGGATCGTGTCCAGCCCAAGTAATACCTTCGAATGCCGCTGGCAGGCCTGCGGGCTGTTGCTGGCGGCGTATCTCCTTGCCCAGTTGCTTGCATTCGTTGCGCTGTGCCTGCTGGTCGTACCTTTCTCGATGGCTGCACTCGGTGTGCTGGCGTGCCTGGCCCATGCCCTGTGGGCGCTGCCGCGCCATATTCGCTTGACCCACCGTTCGTCGGTTCGTGGCCTGCGCCGCAATACCGATGGCTGGCAGTTGTGGAGCGCGGCGCACGGCTGGCACGCAGTACAGTTGTGCCCTGACAGCCTGGCGTTGCCGCTGATCGTGGTATTGCGCTACCGGTTGCCGGGGGAGTGGCAGGTGCGCTCGGTGTGCGTACCGCGTGGTTCGCAGGCCGCCGATGTCCATCGGCGCCTGCGGGTGCGCTTGAAGTTCAGTCGCCGTAGGTGGCTGGCACCAGGATAGTGTCGAGGGCCTCAGGCAGCATCTGCGGGTAGTCGAGGGTGTAATGCAGGCCTCGGCTTTCCTTGCGCTCCATGGCCGAGCGGATCATCAGCTCGGCGACCTGGGCCAGGTTGCGCAACTCGATCAGGTCACGGCTGACCTTGTAGTTGCTGTAGAACTCGTCGATTTCATCCAGCAGCAACCGCACACGATGCTGCGCCCGCGCCAAGCGCTTGTTGGTGCGCACGATCCCCACGTAGTCCCACATGAAGCGCCGCAACTCGTCCCAGTTGTGGGCGATGATCACGTCCTCGTCCGAGTCTGTGACCTGGCTGGCATCCCAGCGGGGCAGGGCGGCCGGTACCGGAATGCGCGGCATTTGTTCGAGGATATCGGCGGCTGCGGAGCGGGCGTAGACGAAGCATTCGAGCAGCGAGTTGCTGGCCATGCGGTTGGCACCGTGCAGGCCGGTGAAGCTGGTCTCGCCGATGGCATACAGGCCGGGCACATCGGTACGGCCTCGCTGGTCGACCATCACCCCGCCACAGGTGTAATGCGCTGCCGGAACGACCGGTATCGGCCCCTTGGTGATATCGATATTGAAGGCCAGGCAGCGTTCGTAGACCGTCGGGAAGTGGGTCTTGATGAAGTCGGCAGGTTTGTGGCTGATGTCCAGGTAGACGCAATCGATGCCCAGGCGCTTCATCTCGTGGTCGATGGCGCGGGCCACGATATCCCGTGGTGCCAGTTCGGCGCGTGGGTCAAAGCGCTGCATGAAGCGCTCGCCGTTGGGTAGCTTCAGGTGTGCGCCTTCACCCCGCAGGGCTTCGGTGATCAGGAAACTCTTGGCCTGGGGGTGATACAGGCAGGTGGGGTGAAACTGGTTGAACTCCAGGTTCGCCACCCGGCAGCCCGACCGCCAGGCCATGGCGATGCCATCTCCACAGGCACCATCGGGGTTGCTGGTGTAGAGGTAGACTTTGGCGGCGCCCCCTGACGCCAGGATGGTGAAGCGTGCGCCATAGGTATCGACTTCACCACTGGCGCGGTTGAGGACGTAGGCCCCCAGGCAACGCTCGCCGGCCAGGCCCAGGCGCTTTTCGGTGATCAGGTCGACGGCGACCCGTTGCTCCAGCAGCTCGATATTCGGCCGTTGCCGGGCCTGGGCCAGCAGGGTCTTGAAGATCGCGGCGCCGGTGGCATCGGCGGCATGGATGATACGCCGGTGGCTGTGGCCGCCTTCACGGGTTAGGTGGAACTCGAAACCGCCGTCATCACTGCCCGCATGCTCATCACGGGTAAACGGCACGCCCTGGTCGATCAGCCACTGAATGGCTTCGCGGCTGTGCTCGACGGTGAAACGCACCGCTTCTTCATTACACAGGCCGCCGCCGGCGTTGAGGGTGTCTTCAACGTGCGATTGCACTGTGTCGGTGTCGTCCAGCACGGCGGCAACTCCGCCCTGGGCCCAGAATGTCGAGCCGTTGGCCAGGTCGCCCTTGCTCAGTACGGCTACGCGCAGATGGCTCGGCAGGGTCAGCGCAAGGCTCAGGCCTGCGGCGCCGCTACCAATCACCAGGACATCGTGTTGAAACTGTTGGCTCATTTATGGGATTCCGCAAAAAGCGATCCGAAGGGGTGGCGCAAACAGGACGCCTGGATCGGCGAATCAAAGGGTCACACGGCCCACTAGTATATAGAGGGGGCTATCGGCACAATAGCCGGGCATTCGTGGCATTGTGAGACTACGGTGAACGAACTGCACGGCTTTGATGAGGCGGTCCGGTATCGATATGGGAACTTTTACATCCCTCCCGACTCCATTACAGGATGCCCGAAAGCTGGGAAAACGTTGGTTTTACTGATTGGCCTGGAGCATGGGAGCGTCAGAAAACCGGCGACAAGATTATTCACGCAGCCGGCTATGCCCGCGCTGCGTTTTTCGTGTGTGCCAAAACAGAGCCCACCGGAAACTTGCTTGAAGGGGGAGAACTTTTGCGAAAAGTCCTAGTCTATGTTTGCAAGCCTGATCGTTTAGTTATGCAAGCCTCCTTCAAGTACAACGAGGAGTGTTCATGCTAACCCAGGAAGAGGATCAGCAGCTTGTTGAGCGCGTTCAACGCGGCGACAAGCGAGCATTTGATCTGCTAGTGCTGAAATACCAGCACAAAATTCTCGGGTTGATCGTGCGGTTTGTGCACGACACCCATGAAGCGCAGGACGTTGCACAGGAAGCCTTTATCAAGGCGTACCGTGCACTCGGTAATTTCCGCGGTGACAGTGCGTTCTACACGTGGCTGTACCGCATCGCCATCAACACGGCGAAGAACTATCTGGTTTCTCGCGGTCGTCGCCCGCCAGATAGTGATGTGAGTTCGGAAGATGCAGAATTTTACGATGGTGATCACGGCCTCAAAGATCTCGAGTCGCCGGAGCGTGCATTGCTGCGCGACGAGATCGAAGGCACTGTCCATCGCACTATTCAGCAACTGCCAGAAGATTTGCGTACGGCGTTAACTTTACGTGAATTCGATGGTCTGAGTTACGAGGACATTGCGAGCGTCATGCAATGTCCGGTGGGGACCGTACGCTCCCGGATTTTCCGGGCTCGGGAAGCCATCGATAAAGCCCTGCAGCCGTTGTTGCAGGAAAACTAAAGACAGCGGCGACAGCCAAGAGAGGAACCGCCATGAGTCGTGATGCCCTGCAGGAATCGCTGTCCGCAGTGATGGATAACGAAGCGGATGAACTGGAACTTCGTCGAGTGCTCAATGCATTTGATGACGCCGAAACCCGTGATACCTGGTCTCGTTACCAAGTCGCTCGGGCGGTGATGCACAAGGATCTACTAATCCCTCGTCTGGATATTGCTGCGGCCGTTTCTGCTGCGCTGGCCGATGAAGCCGTTCCGGCAAAAGCTGCACGTGGTCCTTGGCGTAGCCTGGGTCGCCTCGCAGTCGCTGCCTCGGTAACTGTGGCCGTACTGGCTGGTGTACGCCTGTACAACCAGGATGAGATCGCCGGTGCCGAACTGGCTCAGCAAACCCAGCAACCGGTCATGGCTGGTCCGCAGGTCAAGGGTCCGGCTGTACTGGCCGGCTATAAGGAAAGTTCTGACGCTCCGGGTCCGATGGCCAATGGCGTGCTTCAAGGGCAATCCGGCTGGCAGGACCAGCGTCTGCCTGGCTACCTGCGTCAACACGCTCAGGAGTCTGCGGTAAAAGGCACTGAAAGTGCATTGCCTTACGCTCGCGCTGCAAACCTGGAAAACCGCTAAACCGCTAAGGAGCTTTATGCGAGCCATACCGCTCCTTGCGCTTTTGCTCAGTGGCTGGATTGCAGCTCCTGCCCAAGCCGACGAAGGCCAGGATTGGCTGAAGCGCCTTGGGCGGGCAGGGCAGCAAAGCTACCAGGGCACGTTTATCTACGAACGTAACGGTAGTTTTTCTACCCATGAGATCTGGCATCGCGTTCAGGATAGCCAGGTGCATGAGCGCTTGTTGCAGCTCGATGGATCGGCTCAGGAACTTGTTCGTATCGATGGGCGCATCCAATGCGTTACCGGCAGTTTGGTAGCCGGCGTTGATAACTCCCCGGGCGCCCCCGCCCACGAATTCGACCCACAAAAACTCAATTCTTTCTACAAGATTGCCGTTAGCGGAAAGTCGCTGGTGGCCGGCCGTAACACGGTGATCGTGTCGCTGACCCCGCGTGACCAGTATCGTTACGGATTTGAGTTGCACCTGGATCGTGAAACCGCGTTGCCTCTCAAGTCGCTGCTGATTAACGATAAGGGGCAATTGCTGGAGCGGTTCCAGTTCACGCAACTGAAAACCACAATCCCCGATGCGCGTGATTTGCAGCCTGGCAGTGACTGCAAACCGTTGACCCCGTCCAGCAATAAAGCGTCAGCGCCGACGGGCCAGGCCCAGGCTTGGCATCCGCAATGGTTGCCGCCAGGGTTCGAGTTGACCCGCAGTGACGCGCGCAAGGATCCCAAGACCCAGGTGGTTGTGAACAGCTTGATGTATGACGATGGGCTCGCGCGGTTTTCACTGTTCCTTGAGCCTGTAACGGGCGAAGCCGCGATCGAAAGCCGTGTTCAGCTTGGGCCTACGGTTGCGGTATCCCGTCGCATGAGTACGCCTCAGGGCGATATCGTTGCGACGGTTGTCGGTGAGATTCCGATGGGTACCGCCGAACGGATCATCCTGTCTGTTCGCAGTGGTCCAGCGCCCGAAAAGCCTTGAGCCGTTAATCCTATGCTCATCCAGATCGTTCACAGTGCAGCAGGAGACAGGCGATGGTTGCCTTGTTCTTCTGCCGAGAACATGAAACTTATGGAGAGCATTTTCACTTGCAAAATCTCCTTATGTTTTTTATAGGTCAGAGCTCCTCGGCTCTGGCCTTGTGTTGTTCACGTAATGTTGACGTCGCTAGTAGTAGTCTTCGGCGTTTATTGAACCCTGTCGCCCAACCCTGCTCGTCGTAACGGGAGCTGTATGTCGATACCACGTTTGAAATCTTACCTATCCATAGTCGCCACGGTGCTGGTGCTGGGTCAGGCCGTTTCCGCGCAAGCGGCGGAGTTGCCTGACTTCACCCAACTGGTGGAGCAGGCCTCGCCTGCCGTGGTGAACATCAGTACCACCCAGAAACTGCCGGATCGTAAAGTTTCGAACCAGCAGATGCCCGACCTTGAAGGCCTGCCGCCAATGCTGCGGGAGTTCTTCGAGCGTGGCATGCCCCAGCCGCGCTCGCCCCGTGGCGGTGGTCAACGCGAAGCTCAATCCCTGGGCTCGGGCTTTATCATTTCACCTGACGGCTACATCCTGACCAACAATCATGTGATCGCCGACGCCGATGAAATCCTCGTGCGCCTGGCTGACCGCAGTGAACTCAAGGCCAAGTTGGTCGGCACCGATCCGCGCTCCGACGTCGCTTTGCTGAAGATCGAAGGCAAGGACCTGCCCGTGCTGAAACTGGGCAAGTCCCAGGATCTGAAGGCCGGGCAATGGGTGGTGGCCATCGGTTCACCGTTTGGCTTCGATCACACCGTGACCCAGGGCATCGTCAGTGCCATCGGCCGCAGCCTGCCGAACGAGAACTACGTGCCGTTCATCCAGACCGACGTGCCGATCAACCCGGGTAACTCCGGTGGTCCGCTGTTCAACCTCGCGGGCGAAGTGGTGGGGATCAACTCGCAGATCTACACCCGTTCCGGTGGTTTCATGGGGGTCTCCTTTGCTATTCCGATTGATGTGGCTATGGACGTTTCCAATCAGTTGAAAGCCGGTGGCAAGGTCAGCCGTGGCTGGTTGGGCGTGGTTATCCAGGAAGTCAACAAAGACCTGGCTGAATCCTTTGGCTTGGACAAACCGGCCGGTGCTCTGGTCGCGCAGATTCAGGATGATGGCCCGGCAGCCAAAGGCGGCTTGAAGGTTGGCGATGTGATTCTCAGCATGAATGGCCAGCCGATTGTCATGTCTGCCGACCTGCCGCATCTGGTGGGCGCACTCAAGGCAGGTGGCAAGGCCAAGCTTGAAGTGATCCGCGAGGGCAAGCGTCAGAATGTTGAACTGACTGTCGGAGCCATTCCGGAAGAAGGCCAGGAGCTCGCTCTGGGCGGCAAATCCGGTGCCGAGCGCAGCAGCAACCGCCTGGGCATCGCCGTGGTCGAGCTGACCGACGAACAGAAGAAAAGCTTCGACCTCAAGAGCGGTGTGGTGATCAAGGAAGTCCAGGACGGCCCGGCCGCCCTGATCGGCCTGCAACCCGGTGACGTGATTACCCACTTGAACAACCAGGCCATCAATTCCACCAAGGAGTTCGCCGACATCGCCAAGGCGCTGCCGAAGAATCGCTCGGTGTCGATGCGGGTCCTGCGTCAAGGGCGCGCCAGCTTCATCACCTTCAAGCTGGCGGAGTAATGCGCTAGCAGCGGGTCAATAAAAAGCCCCGCTCTCGGTAGTCGAGAGCGGGGCTTTTTTGTGGGCGATGGGTTTAGCTCATCATGCCTTTGACAATGCGCTCCTGCTCGATCAACTCACGCTGGCGCGCATCAATGCGTGACGACAGCGGGAAATTGCTGCCGGCCCGACGCTTGGCAAAGTCCAATTGCTGGATCGCCTGCTGGAAGTCGCCGACCAGTGCGAAGTATTCGGCGCGGGCCTGATGCAAGCCGATGATATTGCCGGACAAGCCGCGGGTTTCGGCCACTTGATACCACACATCCGGATCGTCGGAACGCGACTTGAGCAGGCCTTCCAGGGCCTTTTCTGCGTCGGCCGTACGGTTTTGCTTGAGCAGCAGGTCCACGCGCACCTGGTTCAACGGGTAATTGCTGGGGTACTGGGCCAGCATGCGATCGGTGCGTTGCTGCGCGTCGGGCATGCGATTGTTGGTGATATCCAGCTCGATCTGCGCCAGGTTGTAGGTGATGTCGTTGGGCGCCTTGGCCAGCAGCGGCTTGAGGGTTTCCCGCGCCTCATTGAGCTGGGTGCCCTTGATCTGGGCGATGGCCAGGCCATAGCGTGCTACATCGCTTTTCGGGTTCTCATCCAACTGGGCACGGAAGCGCTTGGCGGCCAGCCCAGGTGTGTCTTCGTAATACAGTTGGACCCGGGCGCGTATCAGTTGATAACGCAGGCTGTCTTCGGTGCCACCGGTCTTGGCTTGCTCGGCGCGGTTACGGGTGTCGGCGATCCGCGATTCGGTGACCGGGTGCGTCAACAGGAATTCCGGTGGCTTGGCATCGAAGCGATATTGGCGCATCAAGCGCTCGAACATGGTCGGCATCGAGCGCGGGTCGTAACCGGCCTTGACCATGTTGAGGATGCCGATGCGGTCGGCCTCTTGTTCATTCTGTCTGGAAAAACGTCGTTGCTCCTGGATAGCCGCCGCCTGGCTGCCGGCAATCGCAGCAATCCCGGCATCCCCGGCGCCGGCTGCGGCAGCGATAATCCCGCCGAGCAGCGCGGCCATCATCGGGATCTGCATCCGTTGCTGGGCTTCCACGCCACGGGCGAAGTGACGCTGGGACAAGTGCGCCAATTCGTGGGCCATGACCGAGGCGTATTCGCCTTCGGTCTGGGCGTTGAGAAACAGGCCGCCGTTGACCCCGACAATCCCGCCCGGTGCGGCAAACGCGTTGAGCTGTGGGCTGTTGATCAGGATGAACTCCAGGCGCCGGTCATTGACCTGGCTGGTCTCCACCAGCTTGTACACGCTGGTTTCGACGTAATCCTTGAGTTGCGGGTCATTGAGGACCGAGACCTGTCCGCGCAGGAATGCCAGCCAGGCCCGGCCCAGTTGGTGTTCCTGTTGTGGCGAGACAATGGCAGAACTGGCGTCGCCAAGTGACGGCAGATCGTCGGCGAAGCCTGGAGAGGCAAGCAGGCAAGCTAGCGTCAGCAGGGTAGGGCGCAAAAAAGTCATGCACAAAGCCTTTCGACAAAGACCTTACTGTAGCCGGACACTGAGCCTGGGACCAGATATTCTAAGCGCCCCCTTGAAGCCGCCAGGAGCAAAACCATGACCGATGCCGTAGACCACGATGCCGAGCTCGATGCCAGCGGCCTGAACTGCCCGTTGCCATTGCTCAAGGCCAAAATGGAGCTCAATCGGCTGGCCAGCGGTGCGGTACTCAAGGTAATTGCCACAGATGCGGGTTCCCAGCGGGACTTCCGCACATTTGCCAAGTTGGCGGGGCATGCGCTGTTGCACGAAGAGGCAGATAACGGCGTATATCGCTACTGGTTGCGCAAGGCCTGATGGCCCCATCGCGGGCAAGCCCGGCTCCCACACTCACGAGCACCGATCCAATGTAGGAGCTTGCTTGCCAGTGATGGCTATATAACGGCCACCCACAACATCAAGCCTTGTCCAGCGCCTGCGCCGCCGCCAACACGGCATCCACATGCCCTGGCACCTTCACGCCGCGCCATTCCTGGCGCAGCACGCCATTTTTGTCGATCAGGAAGGTGCTGCGATCCACCCCCATGTATTCCTTGCCGTACAGTTTCTTCAGCTTGATTACATCAAACAGCTGGCAAACCGCTTCGTCCTTGTCGCTGATCAGCTCGAAGGGGAAGGCCTGCTTGGCCTTGAAGTTCTCATGGGACTTCACGCTGTCCCGGGACACGCCAAACACCTCGGTGTTGGCAGCCTGGAAGGCGGCGTACTGGTCACGAAAGCCCTGGCCTTCAGTGGTGCAGCCTGGCGTGCTGTCTTTCGGGTAGAAGTAGATCACCACTTGCTTGCCCTTGAGGCCCGCGAGGCTGAACGTCTGCCCGCTGGTCGCCGGGGCTTGGAAATCGGCGACCGGTGTATCGATGACTACCGCCATGAAAACTTCCTTACATTGGATTCTGTGGGCGCCACGGTTCGATCAATGCGTCCAGGTTCAGCGCATCGGCGAAATCCAGGAACTGGTCACGCAACCAACTGATCTGTACGCCTGCCGGCAAGGTCACGGTAAAGGTGGCGTTGAGCATGGTGCCGCCGGTCTGGGGGGCCTGATAGGTGTCGAGGGTCAGGTTTTCCAGTTCGACGTTATGGTCGATAAAGAACTGGCACAATTCATTGACGATGTCCGAACGGTAGGCCGAACTGACGTAGGCCACATACGGCAGCGCTTGCGGCCGGTTCTCTAGGGCGGCACTGCGTACCACATTGACGGTGAAGTCGTGCTTCTTGGCCAGGGTCGGCAAACCGGCTTCCAGGCGCGCCAGGGCATCCCAGCTCCCGGAAATCTGCAGGACCAGCGCGCTGCATTCGCCATGGCGAGTCAGGCGTGAGGTCACGACGGCGCAGCGGTTTTCATGGCTGGCGCGGCACAGGACGTTAGTCAGCTCCATGGGGTTGGCGCCAAGGGCACTGATAACAAGGAATTGTTCGCGGACTGTGGGGGTGGACATGCAGCATTCCTAAAGCGATGAGCGGTCGATACGAGCTTGCGGTACCGATCAAAGGATCAAGGGTAGCGAAAAGCGCCGCCAAGGGCTAGGACGTGGCGTTTTCATTGCATATTCAGTGGCAGTTGGCCGTGCTTTGGCCCAATGATGGCATTGCCGGCAACTAAGTTGATCCAGAACGCATCCTCAGAGGGTACTTCGCTTGTGCAAGCATCTTGGCGCCAGTACCATTACGGCTCTCTTTTTCCGGCAGGAGCGGTTGCATGATTGCGGGCAGTATGGTGGCACTGGTCACACCCATGGATGCACAAGGTAATCTCGACTGGGACAGCCTGGGCAAACTGGTGGACTTTCACCTGCAAGAAGGCACCAACGCCATTGTGGCCGTCGGCACCACGGGTGAATCGGCCACACTTGATGTGGAAGAACACATCGAGGTGATCGAGTTTGTGGTCAAGCGCGTTGCAGGGCGTATCGCGGTGATTGCCGGTACGGGCGCCAACTCGACCCGCGAGGCGATCGAGCTGACCAAGAACGCCAAGAAAGCCGGTGCCGATGCCTGTCTGCTGGTGACGCCGTACTACAACAAGCCGACCCAGGAAGGCTTGTACCAGCACTTCAAGACTATCGCCGAAGCCGTCGACATCCCGCAGATCCTCTACAACGTGCCAGGTCGCACGGCGTGCGACATGCAGGCCGCGACCGTGATCCGCCTGTCGACCGTGCCGAACATCATCGGTATCAAGGAAGCCACCGGCGACCTGCAGCGCGCCAAGGACATCCTGGCCGGCGTGAGCAGCGACTTCCTGCTTTATTCCGGCGACGACGCCACGGCTGTAGAGCTGATCCTGCTGGGCGGCAAGGGCAATATTTCGGTAACCGCCAACGTTGCCCCGCGTGCCATGAGCCAGATGTGCGCAGCCGCCATCGCCGGCGACGCCGTCACCGCCCGCGAGATTCACGAAAAGCTGATGCCGCTCAACAAAACACTGTTCATCGAATCCAACCCTATTCCCGTGAAATGGGCGCTGCATGAAATGGGCCTGATGCCGGACGGTATCCGTCTGCCGCTCACCCAACTCAGCCCAGCCTGTCACGAACCGCTGCGACAGGCCCTGCGCCAGTCCGGCGTCCTGGTTTAATTGAGGAAGCACTACGCATGAAGCGATTGGCCGGACTTTCCGCACTTGCCTTGATTATCTCCAGCACCAGTGGCTGCGGTTGGATCTGGGGCCCGGAAGGCTACTTCCGTGACCGCGGCAGCGATTACCTGGAAGCACAACAAACCGCACCGATGCAATTGCCGCCGGACGTCAACGTTGCGAAGCGCCTTGACCCGTTGCTGCCGATCCCGCGCAATGTGGCAGACGACTCCGTCAAGGGCGAGTACGAAGTACCGCGCCCGCAGCCGATTTCGGCCCTGGCCGATGCCAGCGACTACAGCCTGCAGAAAAGCGGCGATTCGCGCTGGATCATGGCCCAGCGCCCACCTGCCGAAGTCTGGCCGGTGGCTGTGCAGTTCTTCCAGGACAATGGCTTTCGTATCGACGAGCAACGTCCGCAGACCGGTGAATTCACCACGGCGTGGCAGCAACCGAGCGAACTGTCGGCCAACATGGCCAAGCGTTTGCAGGCCGGTGGCGTCGCCGCTGATGGCGAAAGCCGCATCCGCGTGCGCATCGAACCAGGCGTGCAGCGCAATACCAGTGAAGTCTACGTGGTCAGCGCCGCGCGTCCTGCCGGCAGCACCGCCAACGTCGACTTCACCAATCGTTCGGTCAACAGCGGTGTCGATGCAGCGCTGGTCGACGAGATGCTTGCCAGCATGAGCCGCATCTCCGAGAAGGGCGGTTCCGTTTCCCTGCTCGCCGCCCGTGATTACGACACCCCTAACCGTGTCAGCCTCACCGAAGACGGCAGCGGCAACGTCGTGCTCAACCTGGGTGAAGACCTGGATCGTGCCTGGGCCAGCGTGGGCCGTGCCCTGGAGCAAGGACCATGGCGCGTCGAAGACATCAACCGCAGCCTGGGCCTGTACTACATCAACGTGGCAGAAAAGGCCGAGAAGAAAGACGAAGAGCGTGGTTTCTTCAGCAAGTTGTTCGGCAGCGAGCCGACCAAGGAAGAGATCGAGACCCGCGCCGAGCGTTATCAAGTGCGCTTGAGCAAGGTCGGCGACAACGTGCAAGTCACTGTCGAGAAAAACATCAACACCGTGGCGCCAGCAGAAACGGCGCGCAAAGTGTTGGGCGTGATTCAGGACAACCTGGGCTGATCCGATGCGTTTTGCTGTTCTCGGCAGCGGTAGCCAAGGGAACGGCACGCTTGTAGCCCACGACGACACGTACGTCCTGGTGGATTGTGGTTTCTCCTTGCGGGAAACCGAGCGACGCCTGCTGCGCCTGGGGGTTCACCCCGCGCAGTTGAGCGCGATTCTGGTGACCCACGAACATGCCGACCACGTGCATGGCGTGGGTTTGCTGTCTCGGCGCTACAATCTTCCGGTGTACCTGAGTCGCGGCACCTTGCGCGGGATGCGCAAACCCATTGAACCCGCAGGTTTCCTGGCCGGTGGCGAGCAACTGCAGATCGGTGCCTTGAGCATCGACGTGATTGCCGTGGCGCATGATGCCCATGAGCCTACGCAATATGTATTCAGTGATGGCGAGCGCCGCTTTGGCCTGCTTACCGACCTGGGTTCGTACTGCGCCAAGGTGCTGGAAGGCTATCGGGACCTCGATGCGTTGATGATCGAGTCCAACCATTGCCGTGACCTGCTGGCGCGCGGTCACTACCCGTACTTTCTCAAGCAGCGGGTGGGTGGCGAACTGGGACATTTGAACAACCACCAGGCGGCGTACCTGGTGTATGAGTTGGGCTGGCAAGACCTGCAACACCTGGTCCTGGCCCACCTGAGCAGCAAGAACAACCTGCCGCAGCTTGCCCGGCAATGTTTTGTCGACACCCTAGGGTGCGACCCGGACTGGCTGCAACTGGCCGATCAAGATTCAGGGCTCGACTGGCGACATATTGCCTAGCCCATCTACTTACCAAGCGGAGCCCATCATGGAAAAACGTGAAGAACTCTACCGCGGCAAAGCCAAGTCGGTTTACAAGACCGACGACGCCAACCGCTTGATCCTGCTGTTTCGCAACGACACCTCGGCGTTCGACGGCAAGCGCATCGAACAGCTCGACCGCAAGGGCATGGTGAACAACAAGTTCAACGCCTTCATCATGCAAAAACTCGAAGCGGCCGGCATTCCGACCCAATTCGACAAACTGCTGGGCGACAACGAATGCCTGGTGAAAAAACTCGACATGATCCCGGTCGAGTGCGTCGTGCGTAACTACGCCGCCGGCAGCCTGGTCAAACGCCTGGGCGTGGAAGAGGGCCTCAAGCTCAACCCTTACACGTTCGAACTGTTCCTCAAGGACGACGCCAAGGGCGACCCGTTCATCAACGAATCCCACGTCGTGGCATTCGGCTGGGGCACCGCTGAGCAACTGGCGCGCATGAAGGAGCTGTCGCTCAAGGTCAACGACGTCCTGAGCAAACTGTTTGACGATGCTGGCCTGCTGCTGGTGGACTTCAAACTGGAGTTCGGCGTATTCCACGACGGCTCCATCGTCCTGGGCGACGAGTTCAGCCCGGACGGCTGCCGCCTGTGGGACAAGGACACGCGCAAGAAGATGGACAAAGACCGCTTCCGCCAGGGCCTCGGTGACGTTATCGAAGCCTACGAAGAAGTCGCCAACCGTCTCGGCGTACCGCTGTAATCGACGCAAGCATCTGATAGCACGGAAAAAAATCCACTGAGAGCTTTGCTTCCCAGTAACAGGCTGTTATGATGCGCGCCGTTGGAGAGATGCCAGAGTGGCCGAATGGGACGGATTCGAAATCCGTTGTACCTTCACCGGTACCTAGGGTTCGAATCCCTATCTCTCCGCCATATCTAGAAAACCCCTGTAATTTAATGAATTACGGGGGTTTTTCTTTTTGGGTTGTACTACTCGGTTGTACTACTCAAATCTCCATTGCTGCACGCAAAATCCTTCCCTGCACCGTTGATCCCAATTGACTAACAATGCGGTTTCAAGCCCCTCCGGTTAGCTCGCCTACCAATGCCGCGTGGCAATTGGAAAACAGCTCTGCAACCTGCTTCAACATACCGATGATTCCTTTGGCCTGTGTGTCGTCGTGTGAGAAGGTTTCGATCACGTTGTCATGCTGATCAAGCATCAGTAGCGTCTTGGTCGGCTTTTGGTGCTGTCCCATTCTTGAAAGCAGGGCATCGTAATCGTCCTCCCGGATGACGGACTTCTGTTTGTCTTTTTTCTTGTCCTTTGTAACTGGGTAGCGGAAGAACGTACTTGATGGGTCCGTTGCCTCGATTTCACTGATCCATTGCCCTAGCTCGGTGGGTAAGCTCCAATCTGTGTTTGTGTGGATAGCTAGGTACTCGGCGTGGTCTTCAAAAATTGATAAAGCGGTTGAAGGCCGTGGACGTTATGCATGGGCTGAGGACATTGGCGGAACTCGTGTGGTGGGGATGGCAAAGTCATAGTCGCAATTCGTTACGAATCGGCTACGCCAAATTGCGCGATTGTGGTGGAAGAGGGGATAAACGGGCGTTTTGCCACTGTGCATTCATGAAACCGTAACAAGAATGTTGCAGAGTTGCCGAGCCCGTAATCACAAGGATTTTCCTGAATGAAACGTCTGATGAAGTCTGCTGCACTCGCAGTTGCGGTTTCTCTTGGTGCCACCTCGGTACTTGCTGCTGAGAGCATCCGCCTGACCGGTTCCGGAGCGAGTTTTCCAGCTCCGATCTACCTCACCTGGTTCAAGGATTTCAGCAAGAAAACCGAAGGCGTTACGGTTGACTACCAGTCCAAGGGCAGCGGTGCGGGTGTGCAGGACTTCCTGAACAAAACCGTCGACTTTGCCGCCAGTGACTCGGCGATGAAAGATGAAGACATCGCTAAGGTTGCCGAAGGTGCGCAACTACTGCCGATGACCGCAGGTGAAATCGTGCTGGCCTACAATCTGCCAGGCAGCCCCAAAGGGCTAAAGCTATCGCGCGAGGTCTACTCCAACATCTTCCTGGGCAAAATCACCCAGTGGAATGATCCACAGATTGTTGCGGCCAACCCGGACCTGAAACTGCCCGACATGCCGATCACAGTTGTAGTGCGCGCGGACTCCAGCGGCACCACGGCGGTGTTCACCAAGCACCTGTCGGCCATCAACCCTGCGTTCAATCAAGACCTGGGTGAAGGCAATACCGTCAACTGGCCAGCCAGCGATAAATTCATCAAGTCGCCGAAAAACGATGGTGTAACCGCCACCGTCCGCCAGACCCCGGGCGCGATCGGCTACATCGAATACGGCTTCGCCAAACTGGCTAAAGTTGACTTCGCCCAACTGCAGAACAAGGCCGGCAAATATGTTGTGCCTAACGCCGAAAGCGGTGCAGAAGCACTGGCCGCGGTGAAGATGCCTGACAGCCTGGTGGCCTGGTTGCCGGATCCGGATGGCGCCAAGTCCTACCCGATCACTTCCTACACCTGGATGATCTTCCGCAAGGACAACGGCAACCCGGCCAAGGCCAAGGCCCTGCGTGAAATGGTCGAATACAGCCTGACCGAAGGTCAGAAAATCGCCGATTCGATGGGTTACATCCCGCTGCCGAAATCGGTTGTCGATCAGGTGCGCAAAGCGTCCGCCAACATCCAGTAACGCTCGCGAGGCCTCCTCCGGTGAGGGCTGATTAGCCTCGCCGGAGATGTTTTTCCCTACGCTCCGGAATTCGCCCATGAACCAACCGTTTGTCGTGCCGGTTAACCCGGACTCCGCCTGCCAACCACCTTCCACGAAGGATTTTCTGGTTGATCGAACCTTTCGCGCGCTTGCACGAATAGGGGTGGTTCTGATCCTGGCGTTGGTCTTCGCCTTGGTATTCGAGGTCGGACGCAAAGCTCTTCCAGGCATGGAAAAACACGGGTTTGACGTGATTTTTGGCAGCGTTTGGGATGTAAATCAAGGCAAGTACGGCATTTTGCCGGCTATTTGGGGCACGCTGTACAGCGCATTCATCGCGCTGCTGATCGCAGGCTTTTTTGGCGTCAGCATGGCGATTTTTCTAACCCAGGATTTCCTTCCGGCCAAGCTTGCAGCGGTGTTTCGCACCATTGTCGAATTGCTCGCCGCCATCCCCAGCGTGGTCTACGGCCTGTGGGGGATTTATGTGGTGATTCCGGCGATTCGCCCGCTTACGGCGTGGCTGAACAGCGAACTTGGCTGGATCCCGTTTTTTGGCACCTCCCTGAGTGGTCCGGGACTGCTGCCTGCGGCGCTGGTACTGGCGATCATGATTCTGCCGACCATTGCCGCCGTCTCCCAGGATGCCCTTACAGGTGTCCCGATGAAAACCAAGCAGGCCGCCTATGGTATGGGGACCACGCATTGGGAAGCGATTCTCAAGGTGATGGTGCCCTCAGCGGCCACCGGTATTTTCGGTTCCCTGGTCCTGGGCCTCGGCCGTGCGCTGGGTGAAACCATGGCCCTGGCCATGCTGGTCGGCAACTCCAACAGTATTTCGCTTTCTCTGTTCGCACCGGCCAACACCTTGGCGGCCTTGTTGGCGCTGAACTTCCCCGAGGCCGGGCCAAATGAGGTTGAGGTGTTGATGTATGCCGCATTGGTTCTGATGTTCATCACGCTACTGGTGAACGTCATCGGATCGATGATCATGGTCTACGCCCAGCGGGGTAACAAGTAATGACCAATCTCACTTCTCCTATAGCTGCCATGCCCAGCCTGCAGCGCCGGTTCGAAGGCCGTGCCCTACGCAGCCTGGTATTGACCTCGCTGGTTTGGATGGGCGCGTTGCTGGCCAGCGTGCCGCTGATTTCCGTGCTCTATATGCTGATTACGCGCGGCGGGGCTCGCCTGAGCCTGGAAGTGTTCACTGAACTGCCACCCACCGGGTTCGAGACCGGCGGCGGTTTCGGCAACGCGATGGCGGGTACATTTGTCATGGTCGGTATCGCTGCGGCCATCGCGGTGCCGGTCGGCATTCTGGCAGCGGTTTTCCTGGCTGAACTGGGGCCCGACAGCAAACTGGCGAACGCCTCTCGCTTTGCCGCAAAAATGCTTACCGGGTTGCCGTCGATTTTGGCGGGTGTGTTTGCCTACGCGCTGGTGGTGGTAACCACGGGCACTTACTCGGCACCCGCCGGTGGTGTTGCGTTGGCAGTGCTGATGCTGCCTATCGTGGTGCTGACGGCCGAAGAGTCGATGAAAATGGTGCCCAAGATCATGAAGGACGCCGCCTACGGTATGGGCTGCACCCGCTCGCAGGTCATCTGGAAAATCGTCCTGCCCACCGGCATGCCGGCGATCCTGACCGGTGTCATGCTCGCCGTGGCACGCGCCGCAGGCGAAACGGCTCCATTGCTGTTCACTGCGCTGTTCAGCAACTACTGGATCTACCACGACGGCAGTCTGGCCGTCATGAACCCAACGGCCTCGCTGGCCGTGCTGATTTACAACTTCTCCGGCATGCCCTTCGACAACCAGATCGAGCTCGCCTGGGCGGCCTCGCTGGTGTTGGTAATGATCGTGCTGGTCGTGAATATCGTGAGCCGTATTTTCGGTAAGCCCAAGTATTAAGAACGGGAGCTCCTGAATTTTGAACGTATCAACTGCGCAAATAGCCGCTCCGTTTGTCACCCAGGCACCTGTGGTCATGGACTGCAAGCTGGACAAGATTTTCTACGGCAACTTCATGGCCGTGCGTGATAGCCATGTGCCGATCGAAAAAAACAAAATCACCGGCTTCATCGGGCCGTCCGGCTGCGGCAAGTCTACCGTGCTGCGTAGCCTCAACCGTATGAACGACCTGGTCAAAGGCTTCCGGTTTGAAGGGCACGTACACTTTCTTGGGCAAGACGTGTACGGCAAGGGCGTTGATCCCGTGGTCGTGCGCCGTTACATCGGCATGGTGTTTCAGCAACCGAACCCGTTCTCGATGAGCATTTTCGACAACGTGGCTTTTGGCCTGCGTCTGAATCGCTACAAGGGCGACTTGGGAGATCGCGTCAAGCACGCGCTGCAAGGTGCCGCGCTGTGGGATGAGGTCAAGGACAAGCTCAAAGTCAGCGGCCTGTCGCTCTCCGGCGGCCAGCAGCAACGTCTGTGTATTGCCCGCGCTATTGCCACCGAACCAGAAGTGCTGCTGCTGGATGAACCTTGCTCGGCACTCGACCCGATCGCCACTCGCAGGGTCGAGGAACTGATGGTCGAGTTGAAGAAGGATTACACCATCGCGTTGGTGACGCACAACATGCAGCAGGCGATTCGCGTAGCAGATACCACCGCGTTTTTCTCGGTAGACATCTCTCAGGGCACCCGCACCGGTTATCTGGTGGAAATGGGCCCTACCGTGCAGATTTTCGAAAACCCGCGCGAACAAATGACCGGGGATTACATCAGCGGCAAGTTCAGTTGATCGACCTTTCCACCGTTTCAGGATTGCCAATGGCCGCAACACATCGTCTTGATTTGCTCGCGATCGAACGCGCCTTGCGTGAGGTACAGAGCCAATTTTCCCAGCTTAGCCGGGACTTTACCGAGCCACGCGACCCACTGACAGACGAAGTGCTGCAGAACGTAGTTGAAGGCTATGCCCTGATTGACGAGTATGTCGCGCAGGGGGTTGACCTATTCGACCTTCAGCAACTGAACCTGATGCTGGAGATCAATGCCACCGTGCTTTGCGGCAAAGATCCAGTGCGTCGATTGGAATACGCCCAGCACCTGGCGGCGACGGAAGTACACTTTTTCAACAATGTTGAAGGTGGCATCAAGGATTTGTTTAGCTGGTACTGCAAGCATCACAGTGAATCTGCGTGGAAGCGTGCAGCCGGTGTTTACGTGCGAATCCTCAGCAAGCCGCAGTTGTTCATCGAAGGTAATCACCGCAGCGGTTCGCTGATCGTTAGCTACTTGTTGATGCGCGAGGGATTGCCGCCGTTCGTACTGACGCTGGATAACGCCGAGGGCTACTTCAATCCGTCCTCGATCATACGCAACTCCGCTAAGCATGGCGTCAAAGCACTGTACGAACTACCCAAGATCAAGAAAAAATATGCAGCGTTCCTGGAAGGCAAGGCCCCTGACCCAAGGGAGTTTTTCCTGAGCGACGCACCGGTGCCCGTCTATCAGGGGGGCCATTGATGGGAAGGTATCCATTGCTCCATACAATCAAGCGTGTGTTAAAGCGCAAGCACATCCGTATCTCGTTCGATATCGATGACACGCTGGCCTGTCAGCTCCAGCACAGTGCGACTGAACAGAGCCGTTTGCCGGCGTGCGTGCATCGTTGGCTGGGTGAGCCGCTGCGCAGCGGAACCCGCTCCCTGGCCCGCGAACTGCGTCGGCAGGGCTGCAGCGTCTGGGTCTATACCTCATCAGGCCGGACCCCGTCCTACATTCGCCGTTGGTTGTTGCTGTACGGCATCCACGTCGATGGTGTAGTCAACAGCGTGCGACACAACCAAGCCCTCACGGAGCGCGGGATGTCGAGTACCCCATCGAAATTCCCGCCGGCATTTGACATCGACTTGCATGTCGACGATTCCGAGGGCGTTCAGCTTGAAGGCTTCGATCACGGGTTTCGCGTGGTGGTCGTGGACCCGCAAGACGAGCACTGGGGGCAACGCGTGCTGGATGCCGTAGCACTGCTGCAGGCGCAGTTAGCTCTCCAGCAACCGCAGAGGCACAAGGTACCTGCGCTAACGTCTCCAGGATTGACGTTGAATGGGTGAGGGCGAAACCTTATCTCTGCGCCATTTTTAGTTAAAAAAGCCCCGATTTTCGGGGTTTTTTTATGTCTGATGTCCCGGCCAGCGACGAGCAGTAGCCCCTGAAATGGTTGAGCCTTTCAGGGGCTTTTTGTTTCTGCGTTACCCCTCAGGTTTGCTTCTGAAACAGCAGGGTGTTTTGCTAGGCGAAATTCAAGGTCAAATGGCAGATAAGCTTTTTATCAAAAATAATCAATGTAAAACAATCGCTTAGCTATTAATCGATTTTGTTTTCAATCGACAGCTTTACTTAAATTTTGCGAAGTGCTTATATTTTGTCTTGAAATCAAAATGTGATTTCGCACAGCGAAACATCTTGAGTGGTAAAAGCCGGAGCGTGCCTTTGCCGCTGGCAAAGTGTCGCTGGAGCTTCACACATAACAACAAAAATAGGGCTGCATCATGGAGTGCCATTCCCGCGTCATTGCTACGTGTCTCCTGGTTTTCATTGGGCAGATAGGCCTGCCGGCGTCGGCGCAGGCGGACTTTTTCGCAGACAGCAAGGCCAGCGTCGAGCTGCGCAATTTTTACATCAATCGTGACTACAGCCAGGCCAGCACCACCCAGTCCAAGCAGGAAGAATGGGCCCAGGGCTTTTTGCTGCGTTACGCGTCAGGGTTTACCCCTGGCCCTGTGGGTTTTGGGCTGGATGCAATCGGCCTGGTTGGCGTGAAGCTCGACTCCAGCCTGGACCGTGCCGGTTCCGGCTTGTTGCCTCGTCAGCGAGATGGCCGTGCGGTGGATGAAAGTGGCTCCCTTGGCCTGACTGCCAAGGTGCGGGCGTCCAAGAGTTTGCTCAGAATCGGCACCTTGCATCCGCGCTTGCCGGTGGTGCAGTTCAACGACACCCGTTTGCTGCCGCAGACGTTCGAGGGCGTGCATCTGAATTCCCAGGAGTTCGCCAACGTGACCCTCGATGCGGGGCAGATCCGCCAAGTGACCCAGCGCGACTCCACGAACCGCGAAGACCTGACGCCGTCAGTGGCCAACGCCAAGGGCATTCGTGTCAGCAAGGGCGCCACCAGCGATGAGTTCAACTTCGCCGGTGTCGGTTACAAGTGGAGCAACCAGTTAAGTGGCAGCTACTTCTACGGTGAGCTCGACCGCTTTTATCGCCAGCACAATTTCAGCCTGTTGCATGTACTGCCCCTTGGGGAAGGGCAGTCGCTCAAGAGTGACTTGCGTTATGCCCGGTCCTACAACGAAGGCCAGAGCAATATCGATAACACTGCCGTGTCGGCGATGCTCACCTACAGTCTGGGCGGCCACGCGTTTGGTCTGGCCTATCAGAAGATGAGTGGCGACACTGGCTACGCCTATATCCATGGCGCCGACGCGTTCTTGCCCAACTTTATTTCCAACAACGATTTTGCCAACCGGGATGAGAGGTCCTGGCAGGCGCGCTACGACTTCAATTTTGCCGCTGTGGGTATTCCGGGCCTGACCTTCATGACCCGTTACGTCTACGGCAGCGATATTGAGTTGGGTGCCGGCAAGCCGACGGGCTCTGAGTGGGAGCGCGATACGGACATTGCCTACGTGTTCCAGGACGGTTCGTTGAAAAATCTGGGGGTGAAATGGCGTAACTCGTCTTTGCGCATGAATCACTTTGGCAGTGATCTGGACGATAACCGCCTGATCATCAGTTACACCCTGCCACTCCTGTAGTCGAGTCGGTGACAGCCCGCCAGGCGGGTCTATAACAACAATGAGGTCGTAGCGGCTATGAAGAACGCACTTTATCCATCACGTATACGCGCCTGGTTCACCGTCAGCATACTGATGCTGGCCTACGTTTTATCCTTCGTGGACCGGCAGATTCTCAACCTGCTGGTGGGACCGATCCGTCACGACATGGATATCAGCGACACGCAGATGAGCCTGTTGATGGGGCTGTCGTTTGCGATTTTCTACACCCTCTGCGGCATCCCGCTGGGGCGGATTGCCGACAGCAAGAGCCGGCGTAACCTGCTGATGTGCGGGATCCTGGTGTGGAGCGGCATGACCGCCGCCTGCGGCATGGTCAAAGGTTACTGGCAGTTCCTTTTTTGCCGGATTGGCGTGGCAGCAGGCGAAGCCTCCTTGGCGCCCTGTGCTTATTCGATGATCTCCGACAGTTTCACCCCTGAGCGTCGCGGTACGGCGTTCAGCGTGTATTCGACGGCGATTTACCTGGGTTCGGGCGTTGCCCTGTTGTTGGGTGGGGTGGCGGTGCACTTTGCTACCAGCCAGGGCGATATGACATTGCCGCTGATTGGCACCGTGCGCCCGTGGCAAATGGTGTTCCTGATTCTCGGCGCGGTTGGTGTGGTCTTCTCCCTGTGCTTGCTGTTGCTGCGCGAGCCGGTGCGCCATGGCGTGGGGGCGGGCCTGGAGCTGCCGTTTTCGGAGTTCGTCGATTACCTGCGTAAAAACCGCCGCACCATGCTTTGCCATAACCTGGGCTTTGCTTGCCTGACGTTTACGGCCTACGGCAGCAGTGCCTGGATCCCGACATTTTTTGTGCGCTCGTTCGACATGAGCGTACCTGAGGTCGGGGTGATCTACGGCAGCATGCTGGCGATCTGCGGCTCTCTTGGCTTGTTGGTGGGTGGCCGGTTGTGCGACTGGCTGATCAAGCGCGGTCACCGCGATGCTCCCCTGCGTATCGCAATCCTGGCTGCCGTACTGACCTTGCCATCGAACCTGGGCTATCTGGTGGATGACAAGAACCTGGCCCTGGTGATGATGGCCTTTCACGTGTTTACCGTGAGCATGCCCTTTGGCGTCGGCCCTTTGGCCGTGCAAGAAGTGGTGCCCAGCCCGATGCGTGGGCAGGCCTCGGCGCTGTATCAGTTTGCCGTGACCTTGATCGGCCTGGGGATTGGCCCGACGGCCGTGGCCTTGGGCACCGATTATGTGTTCGGCAGCGACTCGGCGCTGCGCTACTCGCTGGCAGTAGTGACGGGCGTTTCGCTGGTGCTGGCCGTGGTGATTCTGATGAGCGGCCTGCGTTCGTATCGCGAAAGCCTGGAGCGTCTCAAAAGCTGGGCGCCCAAGGATCCCACGCTGGTGGTACCAGGGCGGCAGGTGCCAGCGGCTGACGCTTGAGTCAGTAATTTCTCTCGCTAGATCAAGCTGACACCCCACGGGGTGTCAGTTTTTTTCCGTCGGCAATCTTTCCAGAAACCGTTTGCCAAAACATGACGCTTTGATAAAATCGATTCGCATGTTCCGCATTGCGGAACATGGTTTCAATAAAAACAAGATATCGAGGTTCAGATGAATTCCAGCGTGAGCTACGAGCGCCAAGGCGAGATTGCACTGATCACCCTGAACAACCCGCCGGTCAACGCCCTTGGTCAAGCCGAGCGTGAAGGCCTGTTACGCGCCTTGCACCAGGGCCAGATCGACACGCAGGCCAAGGTGTTGGTGCTACTGTGCGCTGGCCGCACTTTCATTGCCGGGGCTGATATCAAGGAGTTCGGCAAGCCGCCCCAGGCGCCGAGCCTGCCGGAAGTGGTCAACGCCTATGAACAAAGCGACAAACCCTGTGTCGCGGTGATTCACGGCACGGCCTTGGGCGGCGGCCTGGAAATGGCCCTGGGCTGCCATTATCGAATCGCCCGCCGCGATGCCAAGGTCGGCCTGCCGGAGGTCAAGCTCGGGTTGCTGCCGGGCGCGGGCGGCACCCAGCGCTTGCCCCGTCTGGCAGGTGTGGCCAAGGCCCTGGAGATGATTGTCTCCGGCCAGCCCATCAACGCGACGCAAGCCCGGGAGCATCACATTGTCGATGAACTGTTCGACGGCGATCCCCGCACCGCCGCCATCGCCTTTGCCCAACGCATGCTGGATAACGGCCTGGGTGTGCGGCGCACCGGTGAACAAACCGCCGCCCTCAAGGGCGTGGACAACGCCGGGTTGATCGCCGCCAAAAGCGCCGCTGTCACCCAGGGGTTGCCGGGTTTCTTTTCCCCGCCCCGCTGTGTCGCCGCGATCGAAGCGGCGACCTTGCTGCCACTGGCCGAAGGCTTGCAGCGCGAGCGCGCACTGTTCCAGGAGTGCCTGGCCTCTGAGCAGCGTGCGGCGTTGGTACACGCCTTCTTTGCCGAGCGCCAATGCGCCCAGATCGACGACCTGCCCAAGGACACGCCCGTACGCACCGTTGAACGCGTCGGAGTGATCGGTGGCGGCACCATGGGCGTGGGGATCGCCTTGAGTTTTGTCAGCGCCGGCATTGCCGTGCTGCTCTTGGAAGTCGATGAGCCGGCCCTGCAGCGGGCATTGCAACGTGCCCGCGAGACCTGCGAAGCCAGTGTCGCCCGTGGCAGCTTGAGCCCTGCCGTGATGGAGCAGCGTTTGGCGCTGCTGCATGGCGGGGTGGACTACAGCGAGCTGGCCACTGCCGACCTGGTCATCGAGGCGGTGTTTGAAAGCCTGGAGGTCAAGCGCCAGGTGTTTGAACGCCTGGATCACGTCTGCAAACCCGGCGCGATCCTCGCCAGCAACACATCGTCACTGGATCTGGATGTGATCGCTGGCTTCACTTCACGGCCTCAGGATGTGGTGGGCCTGCACTTTTTCAGCCCGGCCAACGTCATGCGCCTGCTGGAAGTCGTGCGTGGGCGGCACACCGCTCTCGACGTGTTGGCCACTGTTATGCAATTGAGCAAAAAGCTCAACAAGATTGCCGTGGTGGTAGGCGTCTGTGACGGGTTCGTCGGTAACCGCATGATCTTCCAGTATGGCCGCGAGGCCGAGTTCCTGTTGGAGGAGGGCGCCACTCCCGAGCAAGTCGACGGGGCCTTGCGCACCTTCGGCATGGCCATGGGCCCCAATGCCATGCGGGACCTGTCGGGGCTGGATATTGGCTGGAGCATCCGCCAGCGCCAGCGCGCCACGCTGCCCGCGAACTATCCGTTGCCCGGCGTCCTCGACGCGTTGTACGCGGCCGGCATGCTCGGCCAGAAGACCGGCAAGGGCTTCTACTGTTACGCCCCCGGCTCCCGTCGTCCCGAGCCCAACCCTGAACTGTTGCCGCTGCTGCAAGCCGTCTCCCGTGACAAAGGCATTGAGCGGCGCGCCCTGAGTGATGAATACATCGTCGAGCGCTGCCTGTTCGCCTTGATCAATGAGGGCGCAAAAATCCTGCAGGAAGGCATCGCCCGGCGTAGCAGCGACATCGATGTCATCTACCTCAACGGCTATGGCTTTGCCGCCTGGCGCGGCGGCCCGATGTTCTATGCCGACAGCCTTGGCCTGGACAAGGTACTGGCCCGTATTCGCGAGTTCCACCAACGCTTCGGCGCCTGGTGGGAGCCCGCGCCGCTGCTGGAAAAACTGGCGGCAGAAGGGCGGCGCTTCGCTGACTGGAAACTGGATTCATAACGGCCTGCTTCACGGTCTATCAATGGCTTGGAGAAACAACATGGATATTCATTTTACCGCTGAAGAACTGGCGTTTCGTGATGAAGTCAGGGCCTTCTTGAAGAACAAACTGCCCCAGGACCTGGCCGACAAGGTGCGCCTGGGCAAGCCCTTGTCCAAGGATGACCACTTACGCTGGCAGGCAATCCAGAACGCGCAGGGGTGGTACGCCACCCATTGGCCGGTGGCCTTTGGCGGTACTGGCTGGGGCGCTGTGCAAAAGCATATCTTTGATGAGGAATGCGCACTGGTGGGCGCTCCGCGCAGCATTCCGTTCGGGGTCAACATGGTGGCGCCGGTGCTGATCAAGTACGGCACGCCACAGCAACAAGACCACTACCTGCCGCGCATCCTCAACGGTGCCGATTGGTGGTGCCAGGGCTACTCCGAGCCAGGCGCCGGCTCTGACCTGGCCTCGCTGAAAACCCGCGCGGTGCGCGAGGGCGACTATTACATCGTCAATGGCCAGAAGACCTGGACCACCCTGGGCCAGCACGCCAACATGATTTTCTGCCTGGTGCGCACCGACCCACAGGCGCAGAAGCAACGGGGTATTTCCTTCCTGCTGATCGATATGACCAGTCCGGGTATCAGTGTGCGGCCGATCATCACCCTGGACGGCGAACACGAGGTCAACGAGGTGTTCTTCGACAACGTCAAGGTGCCCGTAGCGAACCTGGTCGGCGAAGAAAACCAAGGCTGGACATGCGCCAAATACCTGCTCACCTACGAGCGTACTGGCCTGGCGGGAATCGGCGCGTCGAAGGCGGCGCTAGCCCACCTCAAGCGCATTGCCCGTAAGCAGATGAGCGAAGGCCGGCCAATCTTCGACGACCCGCTGTTTCGCGCCCAGGTCGCGGAGCTGGAAATGCAATTGATGGCCACCGAAATGAGCACCTTGCGCACCCTGGCTGCGGCCAAGGATGGCGGGGTGCCCGGTGCGGAAAGCTCGATCCTCAAGGTCAAGGGCACCGAAGTTCGCCAGGCCATCAGCCACTTGCTGCGCAAAGTGATCGGGCCCTATGCGCTGCCCTACCTGGAAGAAGAACTGGAGCTGGATCATCCGGGCGAACCCCTGCACGCCGATTACAGCGTGGCGTTGGCCAGCCAGTATTTCAACCTGCGCAAGCTGTCGATCTTCGGCGGCTCCAACGAAATTCAGAAAAACATCGTCGCCAAGATGATTCTCGAACTGTAAGGGGCTCTGACCATGGACTTCAAACTGACCGAAGAGCAGCAAATGCTGCAAGACACCGCCACCCGCCTGGTGCGCGACGCCTACAGCTTCGAGGCGCGTGAGCAGTATGCCCAGAGCGATGAGGGTTTCAGTCGTACGTTCTGGCAGCAACTCGGTGAACTGGGGCTGACGGCGGTGCCGTTTCCCGAGGCCCTGGGCGGCTTTGGCGGGGGCGGCGTCGATACGATGCTGTTGATGACCGAGTTCGGTCGCGGCCTGTGCCTGGAACCCTATGTGGAATCGGTGATTTATGCCGGTGGGTTGCTGATGCAACTCGCCAACTCGGCCCAGCAGCAAGACCTGTTGGCGCAAGTGGCCAGCGGGCAATTGCTGCTCGCCACGGCCTTTGAGGAGCAGCAGAGCCACTACCATTTGAACGATGTGCAGACCCGTGCCGAACAGACGGCCGAGGGCTGGACACTGACCGGCAGGAAAGCGGTGGTAATGGGCGGGCACCAGGCCGGCTTGATTCTGGTCAGCGCGCGGATCAGTGGTGACAGCCGCGATGAGCACGGCATTGGCCTGTTCCTGGTGGATCCGCAGGCCGCTGGCGTCGAGCGCCGCACCTATCCAACGGTCGATGGCCGCAAAGCCTGCGACCTTTACCTGGATAAGGTGAAGGTTTCTGCCGATCAGGAATTGGGTGAACCGGGCCAGGCCCTCGCGGCGTTGCGTTATCAGCAAGGGCGGGCCATTGCCGCACAGTGCGCGGATGCGTTGGGCAGCATGCAGGAAGCCTGTCGCCTGACCCTGGAATACTTGAAGACCCGGCAACAGTTTGGTGTGGCGATTGGTCAGTTCCAGGTGCTGCAGCACCGTATGGTGGACATGCGTACCGACCTGGAACAGGCCACCAGCATGGCGATCCTGGCCGCGTGCTGCTGCGACGAAGCAGACAGCCTTGAGCGCACCAGGACCCTGGCCGCCGCCAAGTTCATCGTCACCCGCGCCGCGCGCAACATCGCCGAGCAGGCGATCCAACTGCACGGCGGGATCGGCATGACCTGGGAGTACACCTTGGCGCATCACGCCAAACGCCTGGTGATGCTCAGTCATCAGTTCGGTGATGACGACCATCACCTCAAGGCTTATGCCGCGTTGCTCGATGCCGCATGAACCGCCGATTTTTCACTCTGAGGGAGCACCTATGAAAGTCCTCGTCGCAGTCAAACGAGTGGTCGATTACAACGTGAAAGTTCGCGTCAAGGCGGACAATTGCGGCGTCGATCTGGCTAACGTCAAAATGTCGATGAACCCCTTCTGCGAAATCGCCGTGGAAGAAGCCGTACGCCTGAAAGAAAAAGCGATAGCGACCGAAATCGTCGTCGTTTGCGTAGGGCCCGCTACTGCTCAAGAGCAACTGCGTACCGCCCTGGCGCTGGGTGCTGATCGCGCCGTACTCGTCGAATCCGCTGAAGAACTGACCTCCCTGGCCGTTGCCAAGTTGCTCAAGGCTGTTGTCGACAAGGAACAGCCGCAACTGGTGATCCTTGGCAAACAGGCGATCGACAGCGACAACAACCAGACTGGCCAGATGCTGGCTGCACTGACCGGATACGGCCAGGGCACCTTCGCTTCCAAAGTCGAAGTCAGCGGCGACAGCGTTGCCGTGACCCGCGAAATCGACGGCGGCGCGCAGACGGTTTCCTTGAAACTGCCGGCCATCGTCACCACTGACCTGCGTTTGAACGAGCCGCGTTATGCGTCCCTGCCAAACATCATGAAAGCCAAGAAAAAGCCTCTCGAAGTGCTGACTCCGGATGCTTTGGGCGTTTCCACCGCCTCTACCAACAAGACCGTCAAAGTCCAAGCGCCGGCGGCACGCAGCGCGGGTATCAAGGTCAAGTCGGTGGCTGAACTGGTCGAGAAGCTGAAAAACGAAGCGAAGGTGCTTTGAATTGGAGAGCCTGATCATGACTATCTTGGTAATCGCCGAACACGACAACAAGGTGCTGGCCCCGGCCACCCTGAACACCGTGGCTGCCGCCGCTAAAATCGGTGGCGACATCCACGTACTGGTCGCTGGTCAAGGCGCTGGCGCCGTGGCTGAAGCCGCAGCAAAAGTCGCTGGCGTGAGCAAAGTACTGCTGGCCGATAACGCTGCCTACGCGCACCAACTGCCGGAAAACGTTGCCCCTCTGATTGCTGCTCTTGGTTTAGAGGCGGGAGGCGCTGGCTACAGCCACATCCTGGCTGCTGCCACCTCCAACGGCAAAAACATCCTGCCACGGGTTGCTGCGCAGCTGGACGTTGACCAGATCTCCGAGATCGTTTCGGTCGAAAGCGCCGACACCTTCAAGCGCCCGATCTACGCCGGTAACGCCATTGCCACCGTGCAATCGACTGCTGGCGTCAAAGTCATCACCGTGCGTGCCACCGGTTTCGACCCAGTTGCCGCCGAAGGTGGTTCGGCTGCCGTTGAAGCGGTGGCTGCTGCTCACGATGCTGGCACTTCCAGCTTTGTTGGCGAAGAACTGGCCAAGTCGGACCGTCCTGAGCTGACCGCTGCCAAGATCGTCGTTTCCGGCGGGCGTGGCATGCAGAACGGTGACAACTTTAAGCACCTGTACGCCCTGGCCGACAAGCTGGGCGCGGCAGTCGGCGCTTCGCGCGCGGCAGTCGACGCAGGCTTCGTACCCAACGATATGCAGGTCGGTCAGACCGGCAAGATCGTTGCGCCACAGCTGTACATCGCAGTCGGTATCTCCGGCGCGATCCAGCATTTGGCCGGTATGAAAGATTCCAAAGTGATCGTTGCGATCAACAAGGACGAAGAAGCCCCGATCTTCCAAGTGGCTGATTACGGCCTGGTGGCGGACTTGTTCGAGGCGGTTCCCGAGTTGAGCGCTAGCCTGTAGATGGCTCATGCAGGCGCGATCAGTTGCGCGCCTGCATGGCCCATGGCGATCAGGCGCCCAGGCTTTCGATGTCCCTGGCCAACATCACCAGTTGATGCGCCAGGGAGCTTTGCAGGGTGTCGGTAGGCAGCTGGAACTTCGGCGCGCCACAGGTCAGGGCCATGATGCTGCCGTCGGCCAGGCGCAGCGGAACGCCTGCGGCGTTGACGTTGCGGTCCCACTCGCCGAGGGACAGGCAAAAACCGAATTCTTCATACTCGCGGAACGACTCGTTCAACGAGATCTCCAGGGCCGGCCATTCGTCACCGGCTTTCTTGGCTATTTCGCCGATCAGATGCGCCCGCTCGTTTTCCGGCGTGGCGGCCAGGTAGGCGCGACCTGCGGCAGTGGTGCTCAGCGGCAGGCGCACACCGGCTTCCATACGCAGGCTGGCGACGTCGGGTGGGCGGCAGCTTTCCACGTAGATCATCGACAGGCGGTCGCGGCAGGTGAGGCCAACGGTGGTGTTGGTGCGCCGTGCGAACTCGTCCATCAGCGGCTTGCCCAGCTGGCGCACCCGCAGGTTGTTGACGTAGGCGTAACCCAGGGCCAGCACCCCGGAGTCGAGTTGGTACTTTTCCACGTCCTGGTTGTAGCTCAGGTAGCCAAGCTGCGTCAGGGTGTAGGTCAGGCGCGAAACCGTGGGCTTGGGCAGGCCGGTAATCCGCGCAATGTCCTGGTTGCCACGGGTGACGTTGCCGTGGGTGAACGCGCGCAGCACTTCGAGACCGCGACTCAGGGCTTCGACGAATTTCCGGTCCTTGGGTTCGTTCTCGGGCGTTTCGATTTCTTCAGTCATGGAGGCTCGTGTGGGCAGCGGACAGGCAGTGGAAGAGGTTAGTCGATAATGCCCGGCAGTGTGGGCAGTAACCGTCGCGATTTCAATGCAACGACTTATATAGTCGCGCAAAGTGGCAGCATAGCGGAATCTCGTTCCGCTAGTGGATCCATTGCACGACCCACGACAGGGCCAGCAACACCGGAATGGCGATCAGCGCGAAACGGCCATTCCAGGTGAGGACAATCGTCCACGCCGAGGTGCCAGCCGTGCGCGCCAGGATCAGCACCGCAGGCCCAAAGGGCGAGAGCAGCATCGCCAGGGAAAACGCGCAGACCAGGCTGACGGCAGGCCCCAATGGGTTGACGCCGGCCACCTGCAATTGGGCGAGCAAGCCGGCACAAATGCTCAGGGTGATAATCGGCGCAATGCCGACCAGAGCGAGCCCGACTACACCCAGCAGCGCCATGCATTGCAGCCAGAAAACCTGTGACGAGCCGCCCAGCAACGGCACCAGTTGCTCCAGGGAAACCAGTTGATTGAACAGCGCACCGAACAGCGCCGAGCAGCCAAATATAAAGACCTCATTGCGCATGCCCGCCAGATGCTCGGCCAATTCGTCGTAGGCCTTGCGCGGGCTTTCGAGGAACAGCCAGCCACTGACCAGTAGCGGTACCACCATCAGCGACGCCTGGGTGATGTTCAGCCAACTCAGGCTGGCCAGCGCCACAATTGCACCGATGCCCACGGCGGTGCCGAGCGCCAGTGGGTTGAGAGACGCGGCGGGGATTTCGGGTGATTCGTCGACCAGGGTCTGCAAGTGGCGGTTTTCCGTGCGTGCGCCAATGAGCATGAGCAGCACCGTGGCGATCACTCCGTAAGGCAGCAGGTCGGCCCAGGCCAGGCTCGGCACTTCACGGGTGATGATCGCCACGACAATACTGGTCGGCGCAACCAACGGCACCAGGGCAAAACCGCGAATGGCAGCGGTCAGCACGCCGCGCTGGCCATCACGCCGGCCCGGATGATCCGGCGCAAACGGCTGCAGGTAGCTGTGCAGGGTCGAGCACATCAGGTTGAGCATGCCGAAACTGAGGATTGACCCCAGCCCCAATGCGGCCAGCAGATAGCGCGGATAGAGCAGCGAACGTGGTCCACGCAACAGAAAACCATGCACCTCCCGCAGTGCCGGCAGGCGCTTGACCAGGCAGCCCATCAGCCCCAATCCACCAATGAACGCTGCGTAATAAGCGCCGGCGCTGCTCATGCGCTGGACGGCGGGCAGATCCAGCGGGGCCTTGACCAGCCAGATCGCGAGCAACACCAGCGTCGCCAGGCCCAGGCGCCGAGGGTAGGGCATGAGCGACTGCCAGTGGCGGATAAAAAACAACCCGAACAGCAGCGCCGCGATCAGGCTGAACGCACTGGTACGCGTGCCCAGGGCAACCAGTTCGCAGAGCAGGGCCAGTGGCAGCAGGCGTGTCAGTTTCACGCGGGCAGGCGGCGCAGGCGGCTACGCTTGAACACACCTTCGGCGCTGGCCAACAGGTGGTCCTCGGCATCGAGCACATCACACGCGGCCATGTAGATTTTCGGCCCGCCGCCCCGGACCCGGGCGATGACCCGAACCCGACTGCCCGCAGGGGCGGGAGCCATGTAATTGATGTTCAGTGACAGGGTCAGCGACAAGCGCCACAGGTCCGGGTCGATGTTCCAGGTGCCACACATGCCCAGCGCCGCGTCGGCCATGGCGGCAATCACACCGCCGTGCAGGTTGCCGGCTTGGTTGAGGTGCTCGGGGCGCACCTGCAGCGCGATGATGGTTTGCGCCTGGCCGTATTCAACCAGATCAAGGCCCAGGTACGCGGCGAATCCACTGAACAGGCCTTGCAGGTCGGCGGGTGGTGAGACGGTCATGGTGTGTTCTCTTTTTGTTATGGGGTGAACGGCGGCACTTGCTATGCACGGTATGTTCCGCAAAGAGCCTTTTTTAGATTGAAGTTGAGCCTGACAATAATTAGTATTCTAGTCAATATGGAATTAGGTTCTGCACAGCGAAACATAAAATCGGAGAAGCCATGTTTTCACGTATCGGTGTGATTGGCAGCGGCGCCATGGGCCGTGGCATTGTTCAAGTGTTTGCGACGTCAGGCTGCGAGGTGCTGCTGTATGACGTGCGCCCTGAAGCGGTCGAACAGGCGCTGAGCTTTAACAAGGACCTGTTGGCGCGCCAGGTGGCCAAGGGCAAGCTCAGCCCCGAGCAGTTGGAACAGACCCTGGCGCGCATGCAGCCCGCCGCCAGCCTGGAAGCCTTGGCCGGTTGCGATCTGTTGATCGAAGCCATCGTCGAGAACCTGGAGGCCAAGCAAGGGCTGTTTCGCCAGTTGGAAGCCATCGTTGCGCCGAGCGCGGTGCTGGCGACTAACACGTCTTCGCTGTCCGTCACGCAGATCGCCAGCGGATGCCAACACCCCGAGCGGGTTGCCGGTTTTCACTTCTTCAACCCCGTACCGCTGATGAAGATCGTCGAGGTGGTGCGCGGTGAACGTACCCAGGTGCAGGTGGTGGAGCGTCTGTGTGCGCTGGCCGAGGCAGCAGGCCACTTTGCAGCGCAGACCCCAGACACGCCGGGCTTTCTGGTCAACCATGCCGGTCGTGCCTATGGCACTGAAGCGTTGCGTATCCTTGGCGAGAACATTGCCGATGTCGAGCAGATCGACCGCATCTTGCGCGATGGCCCGGGGTTTCGCATGGGGCCGTTCGAGCTTTTTGACCTCACCGGCCTGGACATCTCCCATGGCGTGATGGAGTCGATCTACGCGCAGTTTTATGGTGATCCACGTTATACCCCGTCTTACCTGGCGGCCCAGCGGGTGGCCGCAGGTTTGCTGGGGCGCAAGAGTGATGGGCATGGTTTTTACCGCTATGTCGATGGTCAGCAACTGCGTTCGCCGCAGCCCCAGCGCGCACCTGTACCGGTTGATCGTTGTTTCTGGCTCGACAGCCAGGATGCGCAGGTAAGGGGCGAAGTGGCGGCCTTGCTCGCAGCCGGCGGGGCGATTCTCGAAGCGGGCGCTCAACCGTCTGCCGACGCAATCTGCCTGATAACCCCGCTGGGGGAAGATGCCACCAGCGTGATCGCGCGCCAAGGGTTGCCCGCCGAGCGCACCCTGGCCCTGGATACCTTCTGCGACTTCTCCAAACGCCTGGTGTTGATGCGCCAGCCTGCGCTGGACCCGGCATTCGAAGCCCAGGCGGTTCAGGCCTTGGGCAGCAACGGGGTACCGGTGGAAGTGATCAATGACTCACCCGGTTTCATCATTCAGCGGGTCGTGGCAAGCGTGGCCAATCTGGGCGCGGAAATCGTCCAGCGCGGCATCGCCACCCCGGCCACCCTCGACCGCGCGGTGATGCTGGCGCTGGGTTATCCGCGTGGCCCACTGGCTTTGGCCGAGTTCTATGGCGCAGACAAAATCCTCGCGGTGCTGCGTGGCATTCAAGGCTGCTATGAGGAGCCGCGTTATCGTCCCAGCCCCTGGCTGCGTCGCCGGGTCCAGTTGGGCCTGAGCCTGCAAACTCCCGATCAACCCTCTGCCGTGCAGGAGCAATAACCATGTCCGCTTATATCTATGATGGCCTGCGTACACCTTTTGGCCGCAGCGCCGGCGCCTTGGCCAGCGTGCGCCCCGATGACTTGCTGGGTGAGGTCATCCGCGCCTTGGTGGCGCGTAGCCCGTTCGCTGCCCAGGACTATGAAGACGTCGTGGCGGGCTGTGCCTGCCAGGCCGGTGAAGATGCGCGCAACGTTGCCCGCAATGCGGCATTGCTCGCGGGGTTGCCATTGACCACCGGTGGTTTGACGGTCAACCGCTTGTGCGGCTCGGGGCTGGCGGCGGTGCTGGATGTGAGTCGGATGATCCGGTGCGATGAAGGCCAGCTGTTTATCGCCGGCGGCACCGAGAGCATGAGTCGTGCGCCGTTTGTCGTCGGCAAGAGTGAGGCGGCGTTTTCCCGGGCGTTCCAGGTCTTCGACAGCAGCATCGGTGCGCGTTTTCCCAACCCGCGTATCGAGGCTGAATTCGGCGCCGACAGCATGCCGCAGACCGCCGATAACATTGCGCACGATCTGGGCATCAGCCGTGGCGACAGTGATGCATTCGCGGCGCGCAGCCAGGCGTTGTATGCCAAGGCGCTGGCCGAGGGCTTTTACGAGGAGGAACTGCTGCAGGTCTTGGTCCCCCAAGGGCGCAAGCTGCCGCCCAAGGCGGTGGTCGCCGATGAGCACCCACGGCCGAGCACCGATGAGCCAGCGCTCTCCCGTCTGGGGGCGCTGTTCGAGGGTGGCGTGGTCACGGCAGGTAATGCCTCGGGGATCAACGATGGCGCGGCGGCGCTGATTATGGGCAACCGCGCTATCGGTGAGCGTCACGGGCTCAAGCCACGGGCACGGATCGTGGCCGGTGCGGTCGCGGGTGTTGCGCCACGGGTGATGGGCCTGGGGCCGGTACCGGCGATTCGCAAGGTCCTGGCGCGAGCCGGGCTCAGCCTGGCGGATATGGATGTGATTGAAATCAATGAAGCCTTCGCCACCCAGGTACTGGGGTGCGCCAAGGAGTTGGGCCTGGCCTTTGACGACCCACGCTTGAATGCCCAGGGCGGTGCCATCGCCATTGGCCACCCGCTGGGCGCCTCCGGTGCCCGCTTGGCCCTGACGGCCTTGCGCAGCCTGGAGCGCCAACAAGGGCGCTACGCGTTGGTGAGCCTGTGCATCGGGATTGGTCAGGGCATTGCTTGCGTGATCGAGCGGCTTGACTGAAACCACTGCATGCAAATGCGGACTTGTTGTGGCGAGCGGGCTTGTCGGAACGCCGCATCGCCCGCGCTGGGTGGCGGAGCCGCCCCAAAACCTGCCGGCTCGGTATGTCTGAAACAACCGCGGTGCCTGGAGTGGGGCTGCTACGCAGCCCAGCGCGGGGCAAGCCCGCTCGCCACAGGGTAGGTCGTCAGTTTCAGACCTATGGTTATCCCAGGCAAGCCAGCTCCCGCATGTGATGGGGGGTGTGCCCAAGACTCTGCGCCTGGCACAGATCCCTTGTGGGAGTGGGCTTGCCCGCGAAGGCGGCGGGTCAGAAAAATAGATTTTGACTGACCCACCGCTTTCGCGAGCAAGCCCGTTCCCACACAGATGCCGCTTCGCACGCTGGTTCTGCGTCAGACCACCTCGAACAACCCCGCAGCCCCTTGCCCGCCGCCGATGCACATGGTCACCACCACATACCTGGCGCCGCGTCGTTTGCCTTCGATCAGGGCATGGCCGGTCAGGCGTGAGCCGGTGACGCCATAAGGGTGGCCGATGGAGATGGAGCCGCCGTTGACGTTCATCTTCTCCAGGGGAATGCCGAGCTTTTCCCGGCAGTAAATCACCTGCGAGGCGAAGGCTTCGTTGAGCTCCCACAAGTCGATATCGTCGATCTTCAGGCCGTTGCGCTTGAGCAGGCGCGGGATGGCGTAGACCGGGCCAATCCCCATTTCGTCCGGCTCGCAACCGGCTACGGCAAAGCCGCGGAAAATCCCAAGCGGTTCGAGGTTATTGCGTTCGGCGTAGAGGCTGTCCATGACCAGGCACACCGATGCCCCATCGGACAATTGGCTGGCATTGCCCGCCGTGATGAACTGCCCGGCACCGCGCACCGGCTCCAGCAGGGCCAGGTTTTGCAGGGTGGTGGAGGGGCGGTTGCATTCGTCCTGGGTGAGGGTGACGGGCTGCTCGCTGACCTCGCCGCTGTGTTTGTCCTTGACCAGCATTTGCGTGGTGAAAGGGACAATCTCGGCATCAAACAAACCGGCAGCCTGGGCGGCGGCGGTGCGCTGTTGGCTGAGCAGGGCGTATTCGTCCTGGGCCTGGCGGCTGATGTTGTAGCGATGGGCAACGATGTCGGCGGTTTCGATCATCGACAGGTAAAGCTCGGGTTTGTGCTCCAGCAGCCAAGGGTTCTGACTGCGATAGCTACTGAGCTTGTCGTTTTGCAGCAGGCTGATGGATTCCACGCCGCCGGCGATCATCGCCGGGACTTTCTCCGACACGATACGCTGCGCCGCAAGCGCGATGGCTTGCAGCCCCGAGCTGCAAAAGCGGTTGATCGACAAACCCGCGGTGGTGGTAGGCAACCCGCCACGAATGGCTGCCAGGCGTGCCATGTTCTTGCCCTGGGCGCCTTCCTGGAACGTCGCACCCAGGATCACATCTTCAATCAGCCCCGGATCAATCCCGGCACGGGCCACGGCCTGTTGGATCACATGCCCGGCCAGGTCGATGCTGTGGGTGTTGTTCAGGGCGCCCCGGTAGGATTTGCCCAGGGCGGTGCGCGCGGTGGAGACAATAACGGCGTCAGACATCAATCAGCTTCCTGTGCCAGTAACGGTGGGGGTGTGGGCGGCCCATTCTTCATCCTGCAATTGGCGCCAGAGCAGTTTGCCGGTACCGGATTGCGGCAGATGCTCGCGAAACTCAATGGTGACCGGGACTTTGTAGGCCGACATGTTGGCCTTGCACCACTCGATGATGTCGCTGGCCGTGGTGTCCTGTTGTCCGGGGTGCAGGGTCACCAGGGCTTTGACCGCTTCCCCTCGGCGTGCGTCGGGGGAGGAGATGACGCAGCACTGCTTGATCGCCGGATGGCGGTACATCAGGCTTTCGACTTCCGAAGGCCAGACCTTGTAGCCGGAAGCGTTGATCATGCGTTTGATGCGGTCGACCATGAAGAAGTAGCCGTCTTCATCGTAGTAACCGAGGTCGCCGGTACGTAGGAAACGTTTACCTTCCAGTTCGATAAAGGCTTTTTCGGTGTCCTGCGGGAGTCGCCAGTAGCCTTTGAACACCTGCGGGCCGCGGCAGACAATTTCGCCCACTTCGTGGGGCGCCAGCTCCAGGCCGGTGGTGCTGTCGATCACGCGCGAGTCTACGTCGAACGCCGGAATGCCCAGGCATTGGGATTTGCTGCGCGCCTTGGGGTTCATATGGGTCGCGGCCATGGTTTCGGTCATGCCGTAACCTTCGATGTAGTCCAGGCCCAGCGACTGCTTGAGCTTGTCCTTGACCGGGCCGGGCATCGCCGCGCCGCCGCCGCCAATGTAGTTGAGGCTCGACAGGTCATAGCGGTCGAGCCCGTCCTGGGTCAGGAAATCTACGGCCATGGTGACGATATTGGACCAGTTGCTGACGCGATAACGCTGCATTAACTGTGCGGCGACTTCACGGTTCCAGCGGGTCATGAGCACCACACAGGCGCCACTGAAAATCGGCCCGTTCATCGACGATTGCATACCGGCGACATGGAACAGCGGCAGGGTGGTCAGCACCACGTCTTCGCAATTGCGGTTGGTCCAGGCCTGGCGGTGCACCGTCGTCGCCATCACTGACCCATGGGTATGCAGGCAGCCCTTGGGCACGCCGGTGGTGCCTGAGCTGTAAGGCATCACACAGTGATCGTCGGCGCCACTCAGGTGTGGGCCGGGGCGTTGCCCGCAATCGAGGGCTGCCTGCCAGCGCGTCACCCCCGGCACTGTTGCTGTTTCAACCGGGGCCAGCAGCTCGGGCGGCAGGGGCAGGTCGGTGGGCGTGCGCAGGTACTCGGAGTAAGCCGTGGTCAGCACGTGGCGCAGCTTGAAGCGGCCGAGCAGCGGCGTGACAAACGGCGCGAGATCCTGGGCGCAGACGACGATCTCGCCGTCCGTATCGTGCAGGTAGTGTTCCAGTTCGCTGGCGCGGCTCATGGGGTTGAGCGGTACCACCATGGCATCGGCGCGCAGGGCGGCGTAGTAGGTGATGATGAATTGCGGCGAGTTCTGCATGAACAGCAGGACCCGGTCGCCGCGCTTGATCCCCTGGGATTGGAAATACCCGGCCAATCGCTCGACCTCATCGAGCAACTGGGCGTAGCTGATGAGGGTGTCGTAGTAAATGATCGCGGTCTTTTGCGGATAACGCCGGGCAGAGATTTCCAGGTTACAGAACAGGCTGGTATCCGGCAGTGTCAGGTGGTGGGGCGCACCCTCCGGCCAATGGGGCAGGTGACGGTTGAACATTCTAAAACCCTATTGTTATGAGTCTGGGTTAATCGATATGCGTGCGGCATGGCAGTGCCATCTCGCTGGAGATTTGCATGCAATGCGCTTGGATGTCAAATATATGGAATCATGTTTCGCTATGCGGAACTATTGATCGGCTATTCGTAAGCCCTCGAAGTCTGCGGGGCGTTTGTCGAAGAAGGCTGCAATGCCCTCGGCGGCCTCATCGTCCCCCATGGACACCACCATATGGCTGGCCTCCAACTCCAACTGCTGTTCCAGGGTCGTGCTGCTGGCCTGGCGGCACAGGGTCTTGATTCGCGCCATGGCTCGCTGTGGGCCTGCGCCAACTCGGCTTGCCAGGGTGATGGCTGCGGGGAGCGCGTCGCCGGGTTCGGTCAGCACATTGACCGCGCCCAAGGCATGCAAGCGCTCACCGCTGATACGCTCACCTGTCAGGCACAGCTGCGTCAGCACCTGGCGCGAGACAAACTCGGCGAGGAACGCCGTGGCGCCACCATCTGGAGTGAGGCCGACCTTGACGTAGGCCACCGAAAACGAAGCGTTACGCGCAACCACCAGCATGTCGCAAGCCAACGCAATCGACAGGCCGGCCCCGGCGGCGGCGCCTTCGACGGCGGCAATCACCGGCTTGCTGCAATTTTGGATCGCACGGATCAGGTCATGCAGGCCTTCAAGATTGACCCGTCGCGCTGCTGGCGTCATGGCCCGGCGTAATGCCAGGCGCTGCAGATCGCCGCCGGCGCAAAAGTGGCCGCCAACCCCGGTCAGCACCACGGCGCCAATGGCCGGATCCGCCTCGGCCTGGGCCAGGGCCTGGGGCAATGCTGCATAGAACTCGGGGGTGAGCGCATTACGTGCAGCGGGGTTGTTATTGGACAGCACCAGGACAGCGCCTTCACGGCCCACAAGAATCGGTTCACGCATGGTTTCACCTGTTGTGCTCAGCGGCGGATTATCCGAAGGATTATCGGAATGCAAGGCTTCGTTGACAATCACAGCCCTGATTGACAGGCTGTTCAAAATTCTTTGACAGTGATCCCCATGGACCTCAAGTCGCTTACCTTGCTGGTCGAAATCATCGATGCGGGCAACCTCAGCGAGGCCGCACGGCGACTCAAAGTCAGCCGGGCCAATATCAGCTACCACCTCAGCCGCCTGGAGCAGTCCATCGGTTTGCAACTGGTGCGGCGCACGACGCGGCGCATTGAGCCGACCGAGATCGGTCTGCGCCTGTATGAGCACGGGCGAGCGATTCGCAATGAACTAATGGCGGCGCAAGAGTCGATCTCGTCGCTGGGGCAGAGCCTGCAGGGCAGGGTGCGGGTGAGTGTGCCCAGCGGTTATGGCCAATGGGTGATGGCCGACTGGCTGCTCGACTTCAAGCGGCTGTACCCGGGGATCGTGCTGGATGTGATGTTCGAAAATCGCGTCGAAGACCTGATGCGCGATGAAGTGGATATCGCAGTACGGGTCATGTCCGAGCCGCCGCAAAACCTGGTGGCGCGGGACATGGGCGTGTTGCGTTATGTGGCCTGTGTATCGGCGGCCTATGCCCGGGAACATGGCGTGCCCGGACAACTGAGCGACTTGCGCACCACGCCGCTGATTACCGCGGCGGTGGTCGGCCGACAGTTGCGCGTTGCGGCATACCTGGACGATGAGCGCCATGAGGTACTGCTGGAGCCCACGCTGATTTCAGAGAACTTCCTGTTTCTGCGCCAAGCGGTATTGGCCGGGCTGGGCGTAGGGCTGGTGCCGGACTACCTGGTGCAGGACGACGTACGCCAGGGCACGCTGGTGACCGCACTGGACGCCTGGCGGCTGAGCATCTTCGGCACCAACATGTATATGCTCTACATGCCTGATCACCATCACACCCGCGCGACATCAACTTTCATCGACTTCATGCTCGCCCGGGCCAGAACCACGGAGATAGACTGCGCCCCATGTCCATCCAACACGCACTCCTGACCTCGCTCCTGGAAAAACCCTCGACGGGGTATGAGTTGGCCAATCGGTTCGACCGCTCCATGGGGTACTTCTGGCAAGCCACCCATCAGCAGATCTATCGCGAACTGGGGCGTATGGTCACTGCCGGCTGGCTCATGGCCCAGGACTGCCCCGAGGCCGACAAGCGGCGCAAAAAAACCTACCAGGTGCTGCCTGCGGGGCGCGAAGAACTGCGGCGTTGGGCCGCCGAACCGCAAGACTCGGGGGACCAGAACCAGGCACTGCTGATCAAGCTACGTGCCGAGGCGGTAATCGGGCCGTTGGGCCTGCGTGAGGAAGTGCTGCGCCTGATCAAGCAACACCAGGCACTGCTTGAGACGTATCGGCAGATCGAGCAGCGCGACTTTTCATCTGCATCGTTGACCCGCGCACAGCGCCTGCAATACGTGGTGCTGCGGCGCGGAATCATGATCGAAGAAAGCTGGCTGGCCTGGGCGGACGAGTTACTGCCATTGATTGAGGCTTGAGGCCAGGCAGGGGTCGACTTCCCCCAAACTGAAATCCCCGCCCCACCACCAATCCCTGTGGGAGCTGTCGAGCTTTAGCGAGGCTGCGATGGCGGCAGTCCAGCCACTGAAGATGTCGCCTGCTCCACCGCTTTCGCAGCCTCGCCAGGGCTCGACAGCTCCCACACTTGATCTTCATCCAGCCTGAAATCCCGGACCCGCCGCCAATCCCCTGTGGGAGCTGTCGAGCTTTAGCGAGGCTGCGATGGCGGCAGCACAGCTAACAAAGAGTCCACCTGACCCACCGCTTTCGCAGCCTCGCCAGGGCTCGACAGCTCCCACACTTGATCTTCATCCAGACTGAAACCCCGGCCCCACCACCAATCCCTGTGGGAGCTGTCGAGCTTTAGCGAGGCTGCGATGGCGGCAGTCCAGCCACTGAAGATGTCGCCTGCTCCACCGCTTTCGCAGCCTCGCCGGGGCTCGACAGCTCCCACACTTGATCTTCATCCAGACTGAAATCCCGGCCCCACCACCAATCCCCTGTGGGAGCTGTCGAGCTTTAGCGAGGCTGCGAAGGCGGCAGCACAGCTAACAAAGAGTCCACCTGACCCACCGCTTTCGCAGCCTCGCCAGGGCTCGACAGCTCCCACACTTGATCTTCATCCAACCTGAAATCCCGGACCCGCCGCCAATCCCTGTGGGAGCTGTCGAGCTTTAGCGAGGCTGCGATGGCGGCAGCCCAGCCACTGAAGATGTCGCCTGACCCACCGCTTTCGCAGCCTCGCCGGGGCTCGACAGCTCTTGGGCCTTTAATGAGTAGCGCTGAGGTCCAGGCGTTTACGTGAGGCTTGATACTCGCCCTTGAGCCGCTCGATCAGCTTGCTGGCAGGGAGTACCGACTTGACCGCGCCGACGCCTTGGCCGGCCCCCCAGATATCTTTCCATGCCTTGGCCTTGGCTCCGTCACCGGTGCCGAAGTTCATTTTCGAGGGGTCGGACACCGGCAGTTCATCCGGGTCCAGGCCGCTGTTGGCGATGCTTTGACGCAGGTAGTTGCCATGCACGCCGGTAAACAGGTTGGAGTAGACAATGTCATCGGCCGAGCTTTCGACAATCATTTGTTTGTAGGCCGCCTGGGCATGGGCTTCTTCAGTGGCGATAAATGCCGAGCCTATGTAGGCCAGGTCAGCCCCTGCCGCCTGTGCGGCAAGTATCCCGTTGCCGTGTGAAATAGCCCCCGAAAGCAGCAGCGGGCCGTCGAACCATTCACGAATTTCCTGGATAAGCGCAAAGGGCGAAATCTTCCCCGCATGGCCACCAGCACCTGCTGCCACGGCAATCAGGCCGTCGGCGCCTTTCTCGATGGCTTTTTTGGCGAAGGTATTGTTGATCACGTCGTGCAGCACGATGCCGCCGTAGGCGTGCACCGCGTCATTCACATCCACCCGCGCACCCAGGGAGGTGATGATGATCGGGACTTTGTACTTGGCGCACAGGGCCAGGTCGTGTTCGAGGCGATCATTGGACTTGTGCACGATCTGGTTGACCGCAAACGGCGCAGAGGGCTTGTCCGGATGCAGGGCATCGTACGCGGCCAACTCGGTGGTGATTTGCTTGAGCCACTCCTCCAGCACCGGTGCCGGCCGTGCATTCAGCGCCGGGAACGAACCCACCACGCCCGCCTTGCACTGGGCGATTACCAGCTGCGGGCTGGAAATAATAAACAGCGGCGAACACACCACTGGAATCGAAAGACGGCCTTGCAACACAGCGGGGAGAGTCATGGCGGCTCCAATCGGATCGGGTGTCGGGTACCCGGCGACGAGAAATTAGCAGGCTGAATTTTAATATGCAACCAGTTGCATAGTTGTCCGGCCATTACCCGCAACAAATGTGTTTGCTGTTCTATGCTTGCTTGGCGGGACTCATTCTTAAGGACGGGAGATAGGTATGACCAATGAACCCAAGCCACACGACGAGACGCAGCAGGAGCGCGCCCGGCAGCGTCGTGAGGAAGAGAAACCACAGACCTGGAAGCACCCGGACGACGGTACGGAACTGTCCGAGCGCGATCAGGAACGTCCGCTGAAACCCTGACGGCTGCCGGGTGCGTGTCAGTTTTGGATCGGCGTACACAGTTCCACCAGCGTTCCATCCGGGCAACGCACATACGACACCACCTGGCCCCAGGGCTTGCTGCTTGGCGCCGTCAGTTCGCTTGCACCGGCGCTTAGCGCCTTGGCGTGGGCGGCCGGCACGTCATCGGTGACGAACCCCAACTCCATGCCCAGTGGTTGTTTCGAGCTGTGGGCTGCCACGTGCCCGCCGCGAAAATTCATGTCCCCCAGCTCATGGGCCGCGAAGGACAAGGTCGTGCCGCCCGTTTCCAGCTCGCCATAGGTGCCTGATTCATGCAGGAAACGACGGCTGAAACCGAAGGCGTCTTCAAAAAATTGCAGGGACGCGGCGACGTCCGGGACGTAGACGATGGTGTAGGCGAATTTCATGGTTAAGCGCTCCATGCTTGAGTGAGATGGCAATTAAAGAGTGCCTGCCGATACCAGCAAGGCCGTAGGAAACCCCGACGCGAGCACCAGGTACGCAACGATCGCGGCCAGGCATAACCCGACAAATACCCGCAACAGTGTCCGGGCGGTGGGGTGGGCGATGAACTTGATGGACCAGATGCACATCCCGGCCATCAGAACAGCCAGGACAAGAATGACCAGCACGGTGATGTTCTCGGTTGCCGTAAGAAGCTGATTTATAGTCTCAAACCCTTGGCTTGGATAGTCTGCACATAGACGCAGGGCTCGCTGTGTTCCTAAACTGCCGACTGTCTTGGGCTGTGGTGCGCGTGCCATGAATCGCAATGAATTACGCAAGGCCGATATCAATCTGATGGTGGTCTTTGAAACGCTGATGCTCGAGCGCAACGTGACACGCGCGGCAGAGAAGCTGTTTCTCGGCCAGCCGACGATCAGCGCGGCCCTCAATCGCCTGCGCACGTTGTTCAACGACCCGCTGTTTATCCGCGTCGGCCATCGCATGGAACCCACGGCGCGGGCCGAGGAACTTATCCTGCATCTGTCGCCGGCCCTGGACTCGCTGTCGGCGGCGTTGAGTCTTACCCATGATTTCGACCCGTCTGTCAGCACCATGACCTTTCGCATCGGCCTGTCCGATGACGTGGAGTTCGGCCTGTTGCCGCCGCTGCTGCGTGCCCTGCGCACCGAAGCGCCACAGGTGGTATTTGTGGTGCAGCATGTGGATTACTGGCGCATCCCGGATTTGCTGGCATCGGGCGATATTACCGTCGGCATCACCCAGACTCGCGGTCTGCCGGCCAATGCCAAGCGCAAGTTGTTGCGCCATATCCGCCCCAGCGTGCTGCGCGCCGATGCCTCGGACCAACCGCTGACCCTCGATGAATACTGCTCACGGCCCCATGTGCTGGTGTCTCACACCGCCAACGTCGCCGGTTTTGCCGATGAGTGGCTGGCGGAAATTGGTCGCAAGCGGCACGTGGTGTTATCCGTGCCGCAATACAGCTCCTTGCCGGCATTGCTGGCCGGCACCGATATGATCGCCAGCCTGCCGGACTATGCGGCCCAGGCCATGGCGGCGGCGGGCAACCTGTTTTGCGAGCCGTTCCCGTTCGACACGCCGACACTGGACCTGTCCATGGTCTGGCTCAGTCACGTTGACAGCGACCCCGCCGAACGCTGGATGCGCTCAAGGCTGGAAGCCTTTATGAGGGGCTGAGAACGTCACGCATGGGCTTGTGTTGCCGCTTCCAGCTTGAGGCTTGCCGCTGCCGTGGCCACCTGCTCCCGAAACCACAGGTTGGCGCTTTCCTGCTCGCTGGCGTCGTTCCACTGCATATCCAGGGTAAATCCCGGCAGGCCGTTGGGTGCTTCGCAGTGGCTAAACTGCGGCGCCACGGCCAGCAACTGTTGCACGCGCCGGGGCAGGGTGACGATGAAGTCGGTGCCGGCAATCATCTTCAGCGCTGCGCTGTAGCTGTTGGCCCGGGCAATGACCTGACGCTTGTGGGCCTGGCGGGCCAGCCAGCCGTCGATCATGTTGGTGTCTGAGGTCCAGGGCGTAGGGAACACATGGCGTCGGGCCACAAAGGATTGCAAGCTGAATGCCGGCTCCCGGGGGGCGGCGCGTTTGTCGAAGACGCAGACCAGATCGTCCTCCAGCAGCATCTGGGTCCTCAGGTCTTTGTGCTCGCGATGAAAGTGCGGGCCGAAGCAGATCACCAGGTCCAGGCGCCCGTCACGCAGCGCTTCGATGGGAATCTCGGTTTCCAGCTTCTGCACGTTGACGATCACCGGCAGGTCGGCATGATCGAAGTGTTTCAACAATCTGGGCAGGATCAGTTGCTCGAAGTACTCGGGCGCACAAAGGTTGAAGGTGACGGCTTTTTGCTTGGGGTCGAACGTCTGCGCGCCTGCATGGCAGAGGTTGATGCTTTCGAGGATTTTCTGCACATGGCCATACATGGTGCTGGCCTTGTAGGTCGGGCGCATGCCGGCGCGGGTATTGATAAACAGGTCGTCCTCAAAGCTGGTGCGCAGCTTCTTGAGGCTGTAACTGACGGTGGACTGGCTGACAAACAGGGTTTCGGACACATCGGTGACGCTGCTTTGCTCATACACAGCGACAAACACCATCAGATCCTGCATATCGAGCTTTCTAAGCAAGTTGCTGTTTAGCATTCGTTCCGTCCGTGAGTCTGTTGCGCAACCGCAGCGCAAACAAGACAAAATGTTAACGGAACGCTCGTCCCAATAGAAAGGTCTGTCGGACCTTTCTATGTTCATTGTGGGACAGATACTGTTTGGAACACGACGCCCTAGCGGATATGCCGTGCATAGTGGCGTGGGTCGAAGCGCAGGACGATCAATAACATCACCACCACCACGGCGGTGAGTGACCACCAGGCCCATTCGAAACTGCCCAGTTGGTCGCGGATCATCCCGGCAATCAGCGGCGATACACCAGCAATCAGGTAGCCGATACCCTGCACGAATGCCGTCAGGCCACCGGCGCGGCGTGGGTTGTCCAGATGGTCAAGGGACAGGATCAGGCTCATCGGAAACAGCCCGCCAATGCCCAGGCCCAGCAGGCATGGCCACAGTAATGTGAGGTGCTGCGGCGAAAGGATCAGGCCACAGAAGCCTGCGATGATCAGCACCAGCAACACGGCAACCACGCTGCGCTTGTCCTGCCGCCGGTTGGCGATGGCCGGGGTGATCAGCCCGGAGACCACTTCCATGGCCGTCAGGAAACCCAGCAGCAGGCCGGCGTTCTGTTCGCTCCAGCCCTGCTCGACGTAGTACGGCGCCAGCCACGCCAGTACGCAGGTGTAGGAAGCGGTACCGAGACCGAAGAAAATCGCCAGCAACCACGCGCGGCGATTACCGAAAAATGACTCCTGTGGGCCCGCGCCGGCTGGGGGCAGGGGTGGCAATGCCGCGCGCTGGGCGTACCAGAACAGCAGTGCCAATACCGCAAGCACCGCCCAGATTGCCAGGCCGATGCGCCAACTGCCGGTCTGCACCTGGATGAATGGCGAGAATGACGCCGCCAATGCCGCACCGCCCATGATCGCGGTGACATACAGGCCCATGAACAACGAAACGTTGTCGCGAAAGTGCGACTTGATCAGGGCGGGCATCAACGCCTGGATCAACGCAATGCCCACGCCGGCGGCAATGGCGCTGAGGATCAATTCGGCCGCAGAGTCGAGAAACAGCCGCGACAGGGTGGCGAGGCCAATCACCACCAGCGACAGCACGATACTGCGATGCTCACCCAGTCGTTTGCCCAAGCCGATGCCAAAGAACATCGCCAAGCCCATCGCCATCACCGGCAGCATGGTCAACAACGAAGCGGTGCTGAAACTCAGGGGCACATCGCCGCGAATCGACGATAACAAAGGCCCGACCGCCGCCATGGAGGGGCGCAGGTTCAGGGCCACCAGCACAACGCTGAGCATCAGCCAGAGGGCGGTGGTGGGTTTGGCGTGGACGTTTTCCATGGGCGGACCTTGAGCGGACAAGGTCGCTATTAGGCGGCCGCCCAGGGCGGGGGGCAAATGAGAAAGTCGCAGGCGCTATTGAAAAAACAGGCGCCGCTTTGTCGAATGCACACCTGACCTGTGGCGAGCGGGCTTGCCCTAATGCCGTTCAGTTAAGCCTTTTTGTAGGAGCGAGCTTGCTCGCGAAGAACTTGAGAGCGCCACGTTTACCTAGCAAACACGCGTTATCGTTGACGTCCTTCGCGAGCAGAACTAGGCGTCCCCCTCGCTCCTACAGAAAGCAGAATCCGCTTAACTGAACGGCATTAGGGCTTGCCCCGCGTTGGGGCGCGGAGCGCCCCCAATCAGGTATTGCGCAGAGACTGGTTGTGGGGCTGCTGCGCAGCCCCGCGCGGGGCAAGCCCGCTCGCCACAGGGTGTGTGTTTAGTAGCCTACGGTGAAACGCTGGCGCGAATGTTTCGGTATTTCCACTTCATCGATCAACGCAATGGCGAAGTCGGCAAAGCTGATCCAGCTACGGCCTTCGCTGCTCACCAGCAGGTCGTCCTGGCCCAGGCGGAACGTGCCGGTGCGCTCAGTCTCGACAAACTCCGCCGAGGGCGAAAGAAAGGTCCAGTCCAGCGTCTTTTCCTGGCGCAAGGTGTCGAGGAACGCCGCACCCGCACTGGCCTCGGCCTTGTATTCGGCAGGGAAGCCTTCGCTGTCGATGACCCGCCCGCCGCCCGGCAACAGCAGCGAACCCGCACCGCCCACCACCAGCAGACGCTTCACCCCGGCCTGTTTGACCGGCCCGATCACAGCGGCCGCGGGCAGGGGTGGCGAAGTGTGCGGCGCTGATCACCACATCACTGCCGCTGATGGCCTGTTGCAGGGCGTGGGCGTCCAGTGCGTCAGCCTGTTTGACGGTCAGGCCGGGGCGCGCTGCGATAGCGCCCGTGTTACGGGCAATGGCCGTGACCGTGTGACCGCGACGCAGGGCTTCTTCCAGCAGTTGGCTACCGGCACGGCCGGTGGCACCAATGATTGCAATCTTGCTCATGACGTTCTCCAGGGTGGGTAAGGGTTGGATCAATTCACCACTTCATTTCGCCCTTGGCGACTTTGGCACTCAGCTCCAGGGAGCTTTCATCGGCCAGTTGCGGGTAGCGTTTTTTCATGGCGGCGATCAGTGCGGTGGAATCCTTGGCCTTGGCGGTCTCTACGTCGAATGCCTTGATGTACTCGGCTGTGAAGGCGACAGATTTGGCCGTAGGTGTGCCCAGGTAGTGACCGGGTACCACGGTGACCGGTTTGAGTTTTTCGATGCGTTGCAGGGTGCCCAGCCAATCGGCGTGGGATTTCGCGCCCTGGGTGTCGGCCATCCACAGGTGGATGTTTTGCGAGACCACCACGCCGCCGACCACGGCCTTGATCGATGGGATCCAGACAAAACTACGATCCGGCTGCGGGCCGTCCAGGCCGATCACTTCCAGTGGTTGCCCTTCAAGCGTCAGGCTATGGCCTTCGAGGACTTGGGGAATAATGGTTTTGGCCGGCTTGTCGGCGCCCATTTTCGGGCCCCAGTATTCGATCTTTCCGGCAACGGTGGCCTTGATATGATCGACCACCGGTTGCGGCGCAAGGATCTTGGCTTGTGGGAACGCGCTGGCCAGGGTGTCGAGGCCGAAGTAGTAGTCCGGGTCGCCATGGCTGATGTAGATGGTGGTCAGTTGTTTGCCGCTGGCGCGGATCTTCTGTACCAGTTGCTCGGCCTGGCCTTTGCCGAACTGCGCGTCCACCAGGATCGCGTCTTTCTCGCCGCTGACCAGCACCGAGCTGACGGGGAAGATCGCCGATTCGCCCGGGTTGTAAACGTCGAGGGTGAGGTCGGCGGCGACGGCGTGGGCGGCAAAGCCGAGAACGGTAGTGGCCAATACAAAGCGCTTGAGGGTGGTGAGCATGTTCGGGTCCAGGTCAGGGGTGCCTTGGCAGGCGATGGACAGAGCTTAGTTGCACTGAACGCAGCAAAAAATGCGATGCTGGAACATAGTTTGTTTCTGAAATCGGGCAAATCATGGATCGTCTTCAAGCAATGCGGGTGTTTGTCACCGTGGTCGACCTGGGCAGCCAATCTGCCGCTGCCGATCATCTGGACCTGTCGCGCCCTGTCGTGTCGCGTTATCTGGCGGAGCTGGAGGACTGGGTCGGCGCTCGCCTGATGCACCGCACCACCCGCAAGCTCAGCCTGACCGCCGCTGGCAGTGAAACCCTGCCACGCTGCCGGCAGATGCTGGAATTGTCCTGCGACATGCAGGCCGCCGTCAGCGAACCGGACGACGCCCCCCGTGGCCTGGTGCGCCTGAGCGTCAGCACCTCGTTTGGCCAGGCGCAGTTGGCCGAGGCGATGGCCGAATACGTCAAGCGTTACCCGTTGGTCAGCATTGACCTGCAGATGCTCGATCGCACGGTGAACCTGGTGGATGAGCGTATCGACCTGGCGATCCGCACCAGCAATGACCTGGATCCCAACCTGATTGCCCGTCAGTTGACCGTATGCCGCTCGGTGATCTGCGCTTCGCCGGCGTATCTGCAGGAACACCCGCAGCCCCAGCGGGTAGAGGAACTGGCGGGGCACAACTGCCTGACCCATTCCTACTTCGGTAAAAGCCTGTGGCATTTCGAGGAGGATGGCGAACCGGTGTCGGTGCCGGTGCACGGCAATATCAGCGCCAATGAAGCCAGCACCTTGCTACGGCTGACACTGGCCGGGGCAGGGGTGGCGATGTTGCCGACCTATCAGGCCGGCGATTACATCCGCAGCGGTCAACTGATCCGCCTGCTGCCCCATGCCGAGCCCCGGCAGATGAACATGTACGCGGTATACGCCTCGCGCAAGCACATGCCCCAGGCCTTGCGCAGCCTCCTGGATTTTCTGGTATTGCGCTTCCCGCCCGAGCCGCAATGGGATGCGGGGCTGTAGGCCCGATAAGGCGCCTGAATACCCGTCAATACTGGCAACTCGCCCTGGCTGACCTATGCTCAATACAGCACCTTCTTGATCTGTCCGGAGGTTAATGCCATGACGATCAAAACCAGAAAGTACCTGATGATCTTTGCCCTGTGCGCCTTCGCCACAGCCCTCTACGGCACCGCTGCCTACCGCGCCGAACAGGCCCGTCAGCAACCGGGCATGGCTGCGACCTGCAACCATGGGCAATGCACCTACTCAGCGACGTTGAGCGCTCTGCGCTGAAACGCCATCGGTAGGCGCCGCGTTCAGTTGTTCGCGAAACGCCTTGGGTGAAAACCCCACGCGGCGTCGGAACAGGCGCGAAAAGTTGGTCGGATCAGAAAACCCCAGCACATCCGACATTTCATTGATGGTCATGCTGGTGTACGTCAGCAGGCGCTTGGCCTCCAGCAATTGGCGGTCATGCATGATCTGCAAGGCCGGCTGCCCGCCCAGTTCGCGGCAGGTGCCGTTGAGGTGCGACACCGAGATCCCCAGCTTGTGCGCCAAGTCTTCGATTTTCGGGTGTTCGCGGTAGTGCTGCTCCACCAACTGGGTGAAACGCCGGAAATACTCACGGCCCCGTGGTGCCCGAGGATGGCGGCGCTGGATGGCCTGGCGACTGATCCACACCAGTAACACGCTGACCAGGGCATGCATCATCATGTCCCGGGCCGGGAAGTCATCGTTGTATTCGTGTTGCAGCCGAGTAAACAGGCTATTGAGATAGTCACTGTCCTGGCCCGCCGCGTAACTGCCCAGGGTGCTCAAACCGTCCACCGTCGAACCCAACTGGCCTTGCAGGTGCGCCACCAGTGGCGCGGCCAGTGTCACCACAAAGCCTTCGACATCTTCGGCAAACCGAAACCCATGCACACACAGCGGCGGTAGCACTTGCAGGGTCGACTGCGTCAGCGTCGTGCGCTGGCCTTCGATCTCCAGTTGCGCCTGGCCCTTGTACACGTAGAGCAATTGGCACAGGTCCGCATGCCGGTGGGGTTGGATCTCCCACTGGTACTCACGGCTGCGCCGGGAGATGGTTTCACAGTGCAGCAAGTCCGGGGTCGGCCACTGTTGGCTTTCCCCGTAGAGTTTGAACACTGGAATCGCGGGACTGGCATTTTTGGTCATATTTTTATCCGATACTCAGGACAGTGGTGCGGTAATCGCCCCGATTGGCGAAAAGCGCAGGCTTTGGCTCAGTTTTCACCTTCTTGTGGCGGTCACTCAAGGGAAAAATGCCAGTACCAAAACCACTGACAACGCTTTCACCGGTTACGTTCGGGGGAAGCGGGCGGGCCATAAAAATAATGAAAACGCTAAAAACTCAAATCGCCATCATCGGCGCCGGTCCTTCGGGGCTGCTGCTCGGCCAGTTGCTGCACAACGCCGGCATTGAAACCCTGATTCTTGAGCGTCAGGCCCCGGACTATGTACTGGGGCGGATTCGCGCCGGGGTACTGGAGCAGGGCATGGTCGACCTGTTGCGCCAGGCGGGCGTCAGCCAGCGGATGGACGCCGAGGGCCTGGTGCATGAAGGCTTCGAGCTGGTGCTGAATGGGCGTTTGCAACACATCGACCTGAAATCTTTGACCGGCGGCAAGACCGTGATGATCTACGGCCAGACCGAAGTCACCCGCGACCTGATGGCCGCTCGCGAACAGGCCGGCGCCATCACTTTCTATGAAGCACGCAACGTCCAACCCCACGACCTCAAGGGCGAACGGCCCTGGCTGACCTTCGAGCATCAAGGCCAGCAGGTACGCGTGGACTGTGACTACATAGCCGGTTGCGATGGTTTCCACGGCGTGGCGCGCCAGTCGATCCCCGACGACGTGCTCAAGACCTTCGAGCGGGTTTACCCCTTCGGCTGGCTGGGCATTCTTGCCGACACCCCGCCGGTCCACGACGAATTGGTATACGCCAAGCACCCGCGCGGCTTTGCCCTGTGCAGCATGCGTTCGTCCAGCCGCAGTCGCTATTACCTGCAAGTGCCGGCCGAGGAGTCGATTGACGCGTGGTCCGACCAGCGCTTCTGGGATGAACTCAAGGCGCGCTTACCCACGGATCTGGCCGCGCAATTGGTCACCGGGCCGTCGATCGAAAAGAGCATCGCCCCGCTGCGCAGTTTCGTGGTGGAGCCCATGCAGTACGGGCGCCTGTTCCTGCTGGGGGACGCCGCCCACATCGTGCCGCCCACCGGGGCCAAGGGTCTGAACCTGGCGGCCAGCGATGTCAGCACCCTGTTCACGATCCTGTGCAAGGTGTACCGGGAAGGGCGTTTGGAACTGCTGGAGAAATACTCACAGATCTGCCTGCGCCGGATCTGGAAGGCCGAACGGTTTTCCTGGTGGATGACCTCGATGCTGCACCAGTTTCCCGAGGCCGATGGCTTTAGCCAACGTATCGCCCAGAGTGAGCTGGAGTACTTTGTCGAGTCTGAGGCCGGGCGCAGAACCATTGCAGAAAATTACGTCGGACTCCCTTACGAGGCTATCGAATAGCCAGCTATCGAGTAACATGACGGGCATTGCCGTGGGCCTCTTTTCCCGTGGCCTTGCCTGCAGGTTCTGTCGTGACTCAACCCACACCTTCCGTACGCAGTGTCCTCGCCGCGCTGATGCTGGCGATTTTCCTCGGTGCCCTGGACCAGACCATCGTGGCTGTGTCGATGCCGGCCATTTCCGCCCAGTTCAACGACGTCAACCTGTTGGCCTGGGTCATCTCCGGCTACATGGTGGCGATGACGGTGGCGGTGCCGATCTACGGCAAACTCGGCGACCTGTATGGGCGCCGGCCCATGATGCTGATCGGCATGGGCCTGTTCACCGTCGCCTCACTGTTTTGTGGCATGGCGCAAAGCATGGAACAACTGGTGCTGGCGCGCATCCTCCAGGGCATTGGCGCGGGCGGGATGATTTCGGTGAGCCAGGCGATCATCGGCGACATAATCCCGCCTCGCGAGCGCGGGCGTTATCAGGGTTATTTCAGCAGCATGTACGCGGTCGCCAGCGTAGCCGGGCCGGTGCTGGGCGGCTATATGACCGAGTACCTGTCGTGGCGCTGGGTGTTCTTGCAACCTGCCATTGGGCGCGGGCGCCTGGTGGGTGGCCCATCGCACCCTGGTGGGGCTGCCGGTGCCACAGCGCAAGCCGATCATCGATTACCTCGGCACGTTGCTGATGATCGTGGGCCTGACCGCACTGTTGCTGGGCATCACCGAAATCGGCCAGGGCCATCATTGGCGCGATGATCAAGTGCTGGGCCTGCTCGCCTGTGCCCTGGTGGCGTTGACGCTATTTGTCTGGCACGAGCGCCGGGCACGGGAGCCGTTATTGCCCATGCACCTGTTCGCCAATCGCAGCGCGGTGCTGTGCTGGTGTACGATTTTCTTTACCAGCTTCCAGGCCATCTCGCTGATCGTGCTGATGCCCCTGCGCTACCAGAGCGTCACCGGCGCCGGTGCCGACAGCGCCGCCCTGCACCTGCTGCCTTTGGCGATTGGCTTACCCATGGGCGCGTTCTTCGCCGGGCGCATGACCTCGGTGACGGGGCGCTATAAACCGATGATCCTTGCCGGGGCAGTGCTCACGCCGATAGCGATCCTCGGCATGGCCTTCAGCGCGCCCCAGTCTCTGATCCTGAGCAGCCTGTTCATGGTGCTCAGTGGCATTGCCTCGGGCATGCAGTTCCCGACGTCCCTGGTGGGCACGCAAAACTCGGTGGCCCAACACGACATTGGCGTCGCCACCAGCACCACCAACCTGTTCCGCTCCTTGGGCGGCGCGGTTGGCGTGGCATGCATGTCGGCCTTGCTCCTGGCGTTGTTGCAAGATTCGAGCTTTGCCCATCTGGCCAGTGGCTCGATGATGGCTGAAGGCAGTTCCGGCAGTGTCCTGCTCGATGGCCTCAATGCGGCACCGGGGCCTGCGCAGGATGCCTTGCGTGGGGAGTTGCTGAGTACGTTCCGGCATTTATTGATGGTCAGCGCGGCGGTGTCGCTGCTGGGGCTGGCGGCGGCGATTGCCATGCCCAACCAACTGTTGCGTGGGCGTGAGGACAAGGCGCGATAAGCCCGTGATTATGCTCATTTAAAACCCCGCCCTGTGGCGAGGGGGCTTGTCCCCCGTTGGGCTGCGCAGCAGCCCCAAAAGTAATCACCTCGGTCTATCTGATAGAACTCAGTGATCTTATTGGGGCTGCTGCGCAGCCCAACGGGGGACAAGCCCCCTCTCCACAGGGATGGTTTGGCGCGGGTGTTTTATGGGCTGTAGTAACCCACCGCCACCAGAAAATGCCCGCTCTTGCGCAGGTAGGCATGCTTGTCTTCCACCTTGCCGGTCACCGGGTTTTTCCAGCGGTACTGGTATTCCCCCTGATCCTGTTCCTTCATCAATTGAAGGATCGGTTCGCCCACGGGCTTGCCGTCCGGGTCTTTGACCTTGGCAAAGTCGGTGTTGATCAGGCGCAGGTTGGTGCCATGGGCCACGTAGCGCCCGGTATCCAGATCGACCACAAATACATACAAGTCGTCCTGCAGAAAGCCGCCTTGCAGCGCGTTGATTGCCTTCAGTGTGCCCGCTTCGTTTTTCTCCAGATCCTTGACCGCCTTGTCCCGCAGGGCCTTGGCCTGTTCGGGTGTGGCGCGGGGCAGGTAATAGCCGACGGCCAGGATGTGCTGGCCGATGCGCTGGTAGAACACATGTTTGCGTTCCACCTTGCCATCGTTCCAGTTCTGCCAGCGGTACTCAGCCTGTTGGATGCCATTGCCTTCCGGGATTTTCAGCGCCTCCTTGAAGGACTGGCGCAGGTCCGGCCCGAGCACTTCGGACACGTCGCGCCCGATCAGCGCCGATGACGGGCCGCCACTGGCCAGCAGCACGCCCTTGGTATCGACCACGAACACATAGCGATCCTTGTCGACAAACTCGCCCTGGCGGCTGAAGGCGGCGAAGGCCTTGTCACCGTTGTCGTGGTAATAAGCCAGAGCCTTCTCCAGCAGCGCCTTGGCGGCTTGGGCGTCCTGTTCCTGGGCGGTAGCGGCGTGGGCCTGGCTGACACACAACAACAGCAGCAGCCAGGTGGCGCGGAGCATTCCCTTCATTGACCCGTCCCTCGTTCTTGTGAATGTCCCAAGAGCGTAGACGGTTGTCCGGGGATTAGAACGGCTGGGTCGGCAGGTATTTTCCGTCCAGGGTAATGACCGCGCGGGAGCCGCCGTCCGGGTCTTCGACCTTTTTGATGTCCAGCTTGAAGTTGATGGCGCTGATGATGCCATCGCCAAACTGCTCGTGGACCAGGGCTTTGAGGGTTGAGCCATAGACCTGCAGCATTTCATAGAAACGGTACACGGTCGGGTCCGTCGGAACGCCACCGGGGATGCTGCCGCGCAGAGGCACGCTTTGCAGCAAACGGCTGGCGTCCGCGTCCAGGCCCAGTTTGGCGCACACCACATCGGCTGCGTTCTTGGGCAGCGGGTGTTGCCCAAGCAGAGCAGCGGTGACGAACGCCAGGCTCAGACCGGTGCCGTCGGTGAGGTCCTGCCAGGACAGGTTCTTGCGAGCCTTGATATCAATCACAGTGTCGGCCAGGGCCAAGCGTGGGGTTTGGGACAATTGGGATTGCAGCATGATGACTTCCTCTTCGGTTAAATAAGGTTCAGGCGGCGTGTGCGCGGGTCTGTGGATTGTCCAGCAGGGATACAAAGCGAGCGGTGCGGCCATCCAAAGCGTTGATGCAGCCGCTTTCGATATCGTAGACCCAGCCATGCAGATTCAGCCGGCCCTGTTCCAGCGCCAGGGCGACGCTGGGATGAGTCTTGAGGTTGGCCAATTGTGCGACCACGTTTTCCCGTACCAGGGCGTCCAGTCGCTCCGCATCAGAGGCATGGGTGCGTGCGGCATTGATCACCTTGGCCGACTCGGCATGGCGCAACCAGTTGGCCACGGCGGGCAAGTGATCCAGGCATTTGCAGGTGGAAATGGCTGTCATGGCTCCGCAGTCGGAATGGCCGCAAATCACGATATCGCTGACTCCCAGCACGGCCACCGCATATTCGACCGTGGCCGAGACCCCGCCCGGCTCCGGGCCGTAGGACGGCACGATATTGCCGGCGTTGCGGATCACAAACAGATCGCCTGGTTCCTGCTGGGTCAACAACTCCGGGACTACACGGCTGTCGGAGCAGGAAATAAACAGCGTGCTGGGGGTTTGCGTGGTTGCCAGTTGCTTGAACAGGTCACTGCGCTGGCTGAAGGCTTCGCTCTGGAACTTGCGCAAGCCGTCGATGAGATGCTGCATGGTGTTTCTCCTTGCGTCGCTGATGGGGCAAGGATGGAAGTCTTTGGCTATAGCGTCCAAGACCGGCTTATTATAGTTTCTATAAGTAATACCTATAGTTTGAGTGTTTTGCATGCTGCTACGTCATATCCGCTACCTGCTGGCCGTCGCCGAGCACCGTAACTTCACGCGGGCTGCCGAGGCGTTGCATGTGTCGCAGCCGACATTGTCGCAACAGATCAAGCAACTCGAAGAGAGCCTGGGAGCACCGCTGCTGGATCGTTCCGGGCGCAGTGTCAACCTGACCGATGCGGGTCAGGCCTATGTGCGGTTTGCCCGCCTGGCGCTGCAGGATCTGCAGGCGGGCACCCGGGCTATGCATGACGTGCAGGACCTGAGCCGCGGCAATTTACGCCTGGCCATCACCCCGACATTCACCGCGTACCTGATCGGGCCGCTGCTGGCCCAGTTTTATCGGCAGTATCCGGGGATCACCGTCAGCGTCGAGGAAATGACCCAGGACCGGCTTGAGCGCGCGCTGACCGAGGATCTGCTGGATATCGGCATTGGATTCAGCGGCGAGCACATGCCAGACATCGAATGCCAAGGGGTGTTTGTCGAGGAGTTGAGCGTAGTGGTCAGCGCCAGTCATCCAACCTTGAAGCGCAAACAGTGGCTCAAGCTGGCTGACTTCAAGCAGCAACCCCTGGTGCTGTTGAACAGCGGATTTGCGACGAGACGTTACATTGATGACTATTGCCGGACACTGGAAATAAAGCCGCAGATTGCCATGCAGGCCAATTCGATCAGTGCGGTGATTGAAATTATTCGCCATACCCAGTTGGCGACGATCCTGCCCCGCGAAGTGGCCATGGCCCAGCAGGGCTTGCACGCGGTGCAACTGCGCCCGCCGTTGCCGCAGCGCACGGTGGCCCTGCTCAGTCGCAAGGGCGCTTATCGCAGCGCGGCATGCCGGGCGTTTGTCGACTTGGCGAGTGGGTGGCGAATGTTTAGTCATCCAGAGAGTGAACTCCACCAAGACTGAATTTAAGGGCTTAACCCAGCGTGTGAGGCTGGCGCTTATCTCTTCACTGTGATCCCTGCATGGACGGTTCCCCCGACGCTCACCCCGAGGCCTCGCCTGGCGCCATTGCGCCCTGCTGCCCGGTATGTCGGTTGGGTGCTGATGCACTGCCCTCTGAACTGGCCTTTTGGGCGCTGTGGCACTGCCGCCACGCCCGCCCGCCAGACACCACGCCCTTACGCTGATTGCCCCCATCCAGGGCGTGCCGTCGCGCGCGCCTGCCTGACGCAAACGTAAGAGAGCTGCCATGAGTACCGTCTTTGCCAACCTGCACGAAGCCCAATCCTTTCTTGACCAAAACCCCGATATCGAGATGTTCGAACTGTTCATCCTCGACAGCAACGGCGTGCCCCGGGGCAAGTTGCTGCACCGTGATGAACTGCTGGCGGTCTATGCAAGCGGTCGGCCGCTGCCCAGTACCATCCTGGGCCTGACCCTCAATGGCGATGACGTCGAGAACTCCGGCCTGGTGTGGGAGGTGGGCGATATTGATTGCCGTGCCTACCCAATCAGCGGCAGTTTGCAGCGCATGCCGTGGCGTTTGATTCCCACGGCTGCGGTGCAGGTCAGCATGCACCCCGAGGAAGGCCTGCCGGCGACGGTTGCCGATCCACGGCACTTATTGTCCAGGGTGATCGACGGGCTCAAGGCCGACGGTTATTACCCGGTGATGGCGGCGGAACTGGAGTTCTACTTGCTTGACCAGAAGCCCGACAGCCATGGCCGCCCGCAACCGGCGCGGGATGTGGATGGCGCTCGCCCGCGCTCGACCCAGGTCTATGGCCTGCGCGAACTGGAGCAGATCGAGCCGTTTCTGGCCGACCTGTACAGCGCCTGCAAACTGCAAGGCATCCCCGCGCGCACGGCAATCTCCGAATACGCTCCGGGCCAGGTGGAGATCACCCTGGAACATCGCAGCGATGCATTGCAGGCGATGGACGAGGCGGTGCGTTACAAACGCCTGGTCAAGGGCGTGGCCCACAAGCACGGGATGACGGCCTGTTTCATGGCCAAGCCGTTCGACGACCTGGCCGGCACGGGCATGCACATGCATGTCAGCCTGGCGGATGCCGACGGCAACAACCTGTTCGCCAGCGAGGCGCCCGACGGTACGCCATTGTTGCGCCAGGCAGTCGGCGGGATGCTCAGCACCTTGCTCGACTGCTTGCTGCTGTTTTGTCCCAACGCCAACTCCTACCGCCGCTTCCAGAGCAACAGCTATGCGCCGCTGGCCGCCACCTGGGGCGTCGACAACCGCACGGTGAGCCTGCGTGTGCCAGGCGGGCCCGCGTATTCGCGGCATATCGAACACCGCATCTGCGGTGCCGATGCCAATCCTTACCTGGCCGCGGCGGCCATTCTCGCGGGGATTCATCGAGGCATTCGCGAGCAGCGCGATCCCGGCGCGCCGGTGACGGGCAACGGTTATGCCCAGGCCAAGGAGTTGCTGCCCACCGATTGGCTGACCACCTTGCGCGCATTGGAAGGTTCGGCCTGGGCGCGTGAGGCGTTCGGCCAGGAGTTCCTCGGTGTGTACTTGGCGGTCAAACGGGCCGAGTACCGGCAGTTCATGGGCGAAGTGGGCGAGCAGGACTGGCGCTGGTACCTGCATCAAGCGTGATGATTCGCCGCGACGCTTTCGACCTTTTTTTCACGCGGGGGTGGTTAAGCTCAAGTTCCAGTGTCCGTAGAGACCGGTTCATCTACATGAGTCCCGTGATGTCGCCACCCCCCCTATCGTCCATCGAGGCTGAATTCGCCGCGCGCTGTGATCGTGACCACGCTCGGGTCTGTGGTGACACGCGCCCGCCCGGTTTGCTGCGGCGCTTGTGGTTATGGCGCGATGAGCGGCTGGTGCGCCACGCCCTGAAAGTGGCGGGGGAACCCGGGTTGGTGCTGGACCTGGCCTGCGGAGCGGGGCGTTTCTGGCCGGTGCTGGCCGAACACAGCAACCGCGTGATCCTGGCCTCGGACGCTTCCCAGGCCATGCTCGATCATGCGCAGAGCCATCATGGCGCGGCATTTTTGCGGCGGATCAAGACCTTTCAGGGCTCGGCATTTTCCATCGGCCTGTCGGCCAACGCGGTGGACTGCATTTTTTGCCTGGAATTGTTTCGCCACGTCCCCACAGCTGACGCGCGACTGGCGCTGTTGCGCGAGTTTCACCGGGTCAGCCGCGACACGGTGATTGTCTCGGTAGACAGCGACAGCCGCCATCGTGAACGCCACCCGGCAGGCACCGGGCAACCTTTGCCGGCCCATCGCAGCGAGGTGGAAGCGGAGTTCCGCCAGGCGGGCTTCACTGTGCTTAGCCAGCAAGAGTTCATGCCCGGCTCGGCCTTGTGGCGGGTTTATGTGCTGCGTAAAAGAGGATAAGCCGTACACGTCGGACTATTCTTGGTCTCCTGTCAGAGTTTTCATGATGGCTGGCACTCTGCGGGTGCTCGAAAGACCCTCAGGCGATATATACTGCGCGCCATTCTTCAAGGGAGAGCCGTGTGGCCATCGATATTCACTGGATCTGCGACAACGATAGCCTCGGCCAGCATTGCGCCGAATGGCAGCAGTTGCCATTCGTCGCCCTCGACACCGAATTCATGCGGGTCGACACCTTCTATCCCATCGCCGGGTTGATCCAGATCGGAGACGGTGTACGCGCTTATCTGATCGATCCCCTGACCATCGATAACTGGCAACCCTTGGCCGCGCTGCTGGAAAATCCAGCGGTGATCAAGGTGGTGCACGCCTGCAGCGAAGACCTGGAAGTGTTGCTGCGCCTGACCGGCAGCCTGCCAGTGCCATTGTTCGACACGCAACTGGCGGCAGCCTACTTGAACCTCGGCTTCTCCATGGGCTACTCGCGCCTGGTGCAAGCGGTGCTGGATATCGAGTTGCCCAAGGGCGAGACCCGTTCGGACTGGCTGCAGCGGCCATTGTCCGAGACCCAGGTCAGTTACGCCGCCGAAGACGCGGTGCATCTGGCGCAAGTCTATACACGCCTGCGTCCGCGGCTGTCTGACGATAAGTACGCCTGGGTCCTGGAAGATGGCGCCGAACTGGTGGCCAACCTGCGCCGGGAAATCGACCCCTACGAGGTCTACCGCGACGCCAAGCTGGCTTGGAAACTGTCCCGGGCCCAACTCGCCGTGTTGCGCGAACTGTGCGCCTGGCGCGAGCAGCAGGCCCGTGCCCGTGACCTGCCACGCAACCGCATCATCCGCGAACACTCGCTATGGCCCCTGGCCAAGTCGCAGCCGGATAACCTCGCTGCCCTGGGCAAAATCGAAGACATGCACCCGCGCACCGTGCGCCAGGACGGCGAGTTCCTGCTGGGCCTGATCAAGCGTGCCGCCAGTGTGCCGATGGACCAATGGCCACCGGCTGTGCCGGAGCCGTTGCCGGTGGATGCCGCGGTGCTGATCAAGCAACTGCGCGCCCTGGGCCAGACCTTCGCCGAACGCCTGGACATGGCCCCGGAACTGATGCTGCGCAAGAAAACCCTGGAGGCGCTGGTCAAGAGCGGCTACCCCGATGGGCCTTACCAATTGCCTGACTCGCTGCGTGGCTGGCGCCGCGAGTTGATGGGCCAGGCGCTGCTGGACAGCCTGGCCACTGCCGGAGAACAGCCTTGAAACATATTTGTTCCATCTATAGCAGCCCGAAACGCGCCGGCATGTACCTCTACGTGCTCAAGAGCGATGCCCTCGAGCGCGTGCCCGAAGACCTGCTGACGGTTTTCGGCAAGCCGGTACACGCGTTCAGCCTGGTGCTGACGCCGGAACGCAAGCTGCAGCAGGAGGATATCCTGAAGGTCCTGGCCAACCTCGAAAAGCAGGGCTACCACCTGCAAATGCCACCGCCGGAAGACGAGTACATCGAACACCTGCCCGAAGAGTTGCTGCGCCGTAACGACCCGATGTGATCGACCCGTGTCCCGTTCGGGGCACGTTTGAATCGAATGACCTGGCGAGCCCCGAGCCCTGCAGTGAGTTTGCTGTCGGTGGCCGCCTGCACTGTTTTTGAAAGGTTTGAACCATGCGCGTTCTGATAGCAGAACAGGACCACCCGCTGTACGCCCGACTGCTGCGCGAAGCGGCGCCGGATATTGAAGTCCTGACCAGTGGCGACTCGGCTGAGTTGTCGCGCCTGGCCGCCGATTGCCCGGTGTGGCTGGGCCAGCCAGACCTGCTGGCAACCCTGCTGCGCCAGGGCCATCACCCGCAGTGGCTGCAATCGACCTGGGCCGGCATCACGCCGCTGCTGGCCGATGGCTTGCCACGGGATTATCGGCTGACCCGTGCCGTCGGCATTTTTGGCCAGGTGATGGCCGAGTACGTGCTCACCTATATGCTCGGTCACGAGCGTGAAGTGCTGGCGCGCCTGGTGAGCCAGGTCGAGCGCAAGTGGGACAACCGTATGGGCCAGAGCCTGGCGGGGCGCAAGGTGCTGATTGTTGGCACCGGTGACATCGGCCAGAGCGTGGCGCAGTTCCTGCTGCCCTTTGGCGTGGAGTTGTACGGCATCGCCAGCCAAGCCCGGGAGCAGGCACCGTTTATCGAAGTGGCCGGGCCGGATCAACTGGGCCGTCTGGTAGGCGAGGTGGACTATGTGGTCAACCTGCTGCCCAACACGCCCAACACCCACGATCTGTACGACGCTGCGCTGTTCAAGCAGTTCAAGCCGACCGGGTTGTTTATCAACGTCGGCCGTGGCGTGGCGGTGGTGGATGCCGACCTGGTCGAGGCTTTGAAGGAAGGCCACCTGGCCGGTGCGGTGATCGACGTTTGCCGCCAGGAGCCACTGCCCCAGCGCCATCCGTTCTGGACCGCCTGGGGTTTGCTGCTGACGGGGCACAGCTCCGCGCCGACGTGCCCGCGCAGAATGGTGACGCTGTTTGTCGAAAACCTGCGGGCGTATCAGGCCCGGGAGGCACTGCGCGGCGAAGTCAGCTTCGAGCGTGGGTACTGAGGGACCTTGGCCCACGCCCAGCCCGCGCGATGCGGGCCAGGGGCGTGGGCAAATGGCTGTTAACACTTATCCAATTTCACCCACGCCGAGGGTATGGGAGGCTCCTGTTTTCATCCTGAAAATGGCTTTCCCTCCATGGTTGATCTCACTGCTGTAACCCGGCAACTCTCCCAACCCCCTTCAGGCACCGTGCCGGTGCTCCTCCAGCCTGCGGGACCCGTGCGTGTCAAACGGGCCGCACCGCCCAGCACCGCGCTCAAGGCCGCCCTGGGCGAGAGACAGAACCTGCGTGCCGTCGCGCAACAACTCAACGCCATCGCCCTACGCCTGGGAGACAGTGCCACGGCACCGGCGATCCAGGCGGCACTGGCCTCCACTCCAGTGGATCTGCACCCCGACTCCTCGTCTCTGCGCCAAGACGGTGCCGCTGTCACCTTGGCCTCTTTCATCAGGGACCGGGGCCTGCACATGCCCGTCACGCACTTTCACCTCGACGCTCTGGCCAGTGCGTTGAACCATAAAGCCCTGGAACACCCCTTGGCCGACTTTGCCGGCGGACTGTCCTGGCCCATTCCCATGAGTGCCGGCACCCAGCAAAAGCTTCTGGGCGCAGCCGTGACCTATTACCGCGATACCCGCTTGACCCCAGGGGTTCTGGAACACCTGAAGGGCGATTTGGCACTGTCTGACGAACAGTTGCGCGACCCGGTCAAGACCCTGGAATCGCTGATCGGCTCTGCACGCGCTCAAGCGCTGGGGCAGGCCATGCAAAACCAGCTGCTGGGCCTTGCGACGGACACCAGTGTCAATGAGTTCGCCCTCACAGCCCTGCACCTGATGCTTGATCCCCAACCCCATCGCAACAAGGTCGCCGGTTACGATTTGGCACACACGCGCCACTGGGGCCAACCGGCTGGCGCGGTTGTCGACGGGCTGCGTGAGCACCTGATCAGTCGCGCAAAAACCAGCCCTGAAATGGCCGGGGTCGGGGCTTACCTGTTACTGGCAAAAACGGCGCCGGAGTTTCTGATCAAGGAGATTCCCGCGAGCGTGACCTACGGCAGTCCCGCCTGGCTCAGCCTGTCGATCGCGGCGGCGACGATTGAGGCCCGTTCGCCTGGGAAGGTAGCGAACATGAGCTTTGCACAGGTCATGTCCAGCGCTCAAAGTGCCGCGCGGCATAATCCGGCCATCACCGAACACGCGCAGAAACACGCGTTGATCGATTGGGGCATCGTCAACGGAGTGCTCGAAAACACAGACGATCAGCAGTACACCCCTGAGGCACTGGATTCGCTCCGAACCACTTTCAATCAATGGCAGAGCACACGGCTGCGTGCCTCTGAGTCATTGGATAAAGAGATCCCGACACGTAAGGATATCGCCAGGGCCCGGCTCATCGAGCGGTTTGGAGACTTGGGGGCGCTGTTCGAAGAGAAACTCATCTCGACCAACGGGCGGCTCGGGACCGGTGAACAAGTTCGATTGGTGGGCCGCCATTCGTTGCTGGACATTGCCATGATGGATCTGGCCAACCCGGCACCGTTTTACTCAAGTGATAGCCGAATTCCTTTGGCGCTGCTGAATGCGAATCCACGGTTCGGTGTGGGCCCTGCGTTCGATCAGCAATTTGCAGAGGCGATCGAGGAAAAAAAGAGCGCATTGCACACCACGGTCCGACAACTGATTGCTCAGTTGCCACTGGAGCGCCGCAAGAACCTTGAATATGGCGCACTGACTTTCTATCAGGCGTCGTCCCACACCCTGGGGCTGGATTTCACCACCACCCTACCTGGGCCAAAAGTGCATACGCTGCTGGTAAGGGCTGAGCGAGATGGTGTTTCGACCGCCTATGAAATCGATTTGGGCAAAGGCCGGATTGAACCAGTCGACCTTGCCAAGGCCCAGGTCCAAAGCATGCGTGTCGCCAATCGGGTATCTGAAACCAAGGTGTTCACACCCCGTGGTGATGACGTGCAGGGCTTGCGTGAACCCCGTCCACAGAGCGCGTTGGTCCCCCAGAGTTTTTCGACCAACCGTACCCAACGTATCGCTGATGCCTTCGTTCAGCATCTTGAACTTGATGATCCCCAGATCAAGGAGCAGGCCAGGGGGCGCACGACGCTGGATGAGCAAATGGGCAGGGCGGCTCCGGTCGAGCAGTTCCTGCTGAACCTGATTCCATTGCGCTCGGCCATCGTCAACTTTCAGCAAGGCAACTACCGCGAGGGTGCTTTTGACCTGGTGCTGGATATCTTTGGGTTTCTCACTGCCGGGGCGGCGGCCAGTGGCAAGCTCGGCAGGTTGATTTCCAGTACAGCCAGCAGCGCCACCAAGGTTTTGCGCGGCGCCAAAATCATCGGCACCACCCTTGTCAATGCATTCAATCCCCTGGGCGGTTTGGGTGACCTGGCGGTGGGGGGCACGCTGTTGGCGAGCAAAGGCGGGCGCTTGCTGTTTGCCAAAGGGGGACTCGCTGTCAATAAGCTCAAGGGGGCGAACGGCAGCTATGATCTGTTGAAGGTCGCCAGCCGGCAGTACGATGCGGCGGCAACGGGCTCCCTGACGGTCGCGGGCCAGCGCATTGAGACCGGTGCTGTCCTGCAGAACGGCAAATGGTATGCCTTTGACGTCGACAAAATGCGCGCCTACGGGACCCCGCTCGAAGGCTTTACCCCCGGCACGAAGGCAACAAAGGGCATGCTTGCCCTGGCAGGCGCTGAGCCAGGCACGCAGTTGAGCAATAAGGTGTTGGCCGAATTCAAGGTCGCGCCATCGATCATCGACGGGCTCTCAGGCAATAGTCGGGGTGTCTATACCACGGCCGACGGCCATTCTTCCTACATCCGCCATGTTGACCACAACGGTGACGCCGCAGTCTATGAAGTTCGCCAGGTCACCCGCACTGAAGACGGGGCCGTCCAGGCACGGATCTATCACAATAATCGCCAGACGCCACTGCTGGTCCAGCATGTCCAGGGTGATCAGTGGCAACGCCTGGGGATTCGGGGCGGCAACCTACCTTCGGTCAAGGACGACCTGGGGCCCGTGATAGGTCAGGGCGGGGAGGGCATCGTCTACGAGAGCCTTGATGGCAAAAGTGTCTATAAAGACCTGGGCACCACCTCATTCAAGCCTCCTGCCGGTTTTCAAGACAGGGAGACCGAGTGTTTGAACATCTTTTACGGCGAGGGGTTTGCCACGACGATTTTTGAAGACGGGCACAAATACATAAAAATGGGCAAGATCGATGGCGTGGACCTGGCGCATATGCCCCAAGGCAGCCTGCCACCAACCGCCGGCACGTTACTCGATGAGGCCATCGCGAAGATGGAGGCCAAGGATCTTTATCACAATGACTTGCAACTGAAGAACTTCATGTACAGCGCCAAAGACAACAAAGTCTACCCGGTGGATATGGATGCCATGATGGGCGAGCATGTCGTCGGGCCGGTAGCCAGCACCTACAACCGGCTAAAACAGGAACTGCGCCACGCCTACGCCGCTCTTGTCGAGAGGCGTAGGGACTGACCCTTCAGCAACTGCCGGTACGATCAATCGTGGTGCGTGAAATCGCCGGCTGAAACCAGCTCGCTCAAAGGGCGCCGTGGGCTCGGGGCTTCCCGGGCCTGCAGGTAGTCGGCCAGGGTCGCCTTGTCCCCCAGTTTGCCCACGGCGATCGCCGCATGCAGTGCATAACCCTCGGGGATCTTCAGTTCCTTGCGAGTCAGTTCCTGATCGAAGCCGGCCATGCCATGGGTATGCCAGCCGCTGATGCTGGCTTGCAGCGCCAGGTGGCCCCAGGCTGAGCCGGTGTCAAAGGTGTGCCAGAGGGCTGGTGTCTCTTCGCTGGCGCCAGGTACGGCGAAGTGGGTTTTTGACACGACGATCACCAGGGCCGACGCATGTTGCGCCCAGCCACGGTTGAATTCATTGAGCAGGCCAAGGAAGCGCTGCCAGTCCGGCGTATCGCGACGGGCATAGAGAAAACGCCAAGGTTGCGAGTTGTAGGCCGAAGGCGCCCAGCGCGCGGCCTCGAAGAAACTCAGCAGGGTTTGCTCCGGGATGCTTTCCCCGGTAAACGCACGCGGCGACCAACGTTCGGTGAATTGCGGGTGGATCGGGTAATCGGCAACGCGTGCTTGAGTGCTCATAAGCGCATCCTGATGAAAAAACCGGCCTTCAAAACTACTGCGCCGCTGTGTACCTGACAAGTCTTGCCCTACCGGCAGTCGTAAGCGCTTGGCCCCAGGGGGCTTGGGCACTAGACTGGCGGCCTTTTAAAATACCGAAACTGATGTAGAGCCATGGCCGCCAAAGTCGAACCTTTCTGGATACGCAAAACCCTTGAGCACCTCGATCAGGAGGAATGGGAGTCGCTGTGCGACGGCTGTGGCCTGTGCTGCCTGCAAAAGCTCGAAGATGAAGACGACAACAGCGTCTATTACACGCGTATCGCCTGCAAACTGCTGGACCTGAAAACCTGCCAGTGCACCGACTACCCTAACCGTCGCGACTCGGTGCCTGATTGCATCCAGCTCACGCCGGGCCAGGCTGATCAGTTCAAATGGCTGCCGCCGACCTGCGGTTATCGTCTGGTGAGTGAGCGCAAGGACCTGCCGCTCTGGCACCACTTGGTCTGCGGTGATCGCGATGCCGTGCACCATGAACGCATTTCCCAGTCCGGCCGCATGCTCAGTGAAGGCAGCGTGCCCGAGGATGATTGGGAGGATTACCTGATTTTCCGCGCTGGCTGAAAAGGAGAGCGTATGACGGTCCAAGCCAAGCTGGCGGTGAGCCTGCTGTTGTTGGGGTTGAGTGCGTCGGCGTGGTCGGCGAAAAAAGTCGACCTCGATTATCACGTCAAACTGTTGCCCCAGAGCGATCAGGCCGAAGTCCGTTTGAGCCTGTCCCAGGGCTCGGCGGTACGCAGCCTGGACTTCGATTTGGGACGCGACGGTGACTACAGCGACTTCAAGGCCGACGGCCAGTGGCAGGTCAGGCCAGACGCGGGGGCCAGCCGTGGCCTGTGGCAGCCGGGCGCCGACAAGGCCAGCCTGACCTACCGCGTGCGCTTGAGCCATGCGCGCAAGGCCGGCATCTACGAATCGCGCATGACCCCCAGTTGGGCGCTGTTTCGCGGCGAGGACCTGGTGCCGGCGGCCCGTCTTGATCAGCAGGACGGCGTGGAACTGGTATCGCGGCTGACCTTCGAGCTGCCGGCGGGGTGGAAAAGCGTCGAGACGCCCTGGCCGCGGATCGGCAAGCACAAATTCCGTATCGACAATGTGTCCCGCCTGTTCGACCGGCCTACCGGCTGGATGCTCGCCGGCAACCTGGGCAGCCGCCGGGTGCGCCTGGGCGAAACCGAAATCACCGTGACCTCGCCCAAGGGGCAGGCCATGCGGCGTATGGATGTGCTGACGTTACTGACGTTCGTCTGGCCTCAGGTACAAGCGGCGTTTCCCAGGCACCCGGCCAAGCTGCTGGTAGTGGGCGCCAGCGACCCAATACGCAGTGGCGCCTTCGCCGGACGCGACTCGGTGTACCTCAGTAGTCGCACGCCGCTGGTCAGCGAGAACGGCAGCAGCCCATTGATTCGTGAAGTGGTGCAAGCCATCGGCCGCTTCAACGACCATCAGGGCAGCGACTGGATCAGTGAAGGGCTTTCGGAGTACTACGCCATCGAGCTGCTGCGGCGTGCGGGGGGGATCAGCGATGAGCGTTACGCGGCGATCCAGGCGCGCTTGAGCAAGGACGGCAAGGGCGTGACCACGTTACGCGGCGAGCACGTCAGCGGTGCCACGGTGGCGCGCGCGGTGGTGGTGTTGCAGGAGCTGGATCGGGAAATTCGCCTGAAAACCCATAACAAGCGTTCGCTGGATGACCTGACACAGGCGCTGATGCGCCTGGACAGCATCAGTACCAAGGAGTTTGTACAGTTGGCGGAAAGCGTGATCGGCGAGTCTTCAGTGGTGCTCGACAGCAAGCTGCTGCACTGACCGGGCCCGTGTAGGCGCTGGCTTGCCAGCGATGCAGGCACCTCGGCCGATCAGATACACCGAGGTGATGCTATCGCTGGCAAGCCAGCTCCCACAGTTTGATTGGGGGTCAGCCGGTGGTTTTTTCGGCAGCCACTTCAGCCCGGGTCTTGAGGTTCTTCAACTCCTCGCCGGCGCGCTCGATCTTGGTCCGCACACTATTCATATCCTGGCGGCTTTTTTCCAGCAGCGACTTGGCCGAGCTATGGCCGCTGATCCCGCGCGCCAATGCCACGCCGCCAATCGCCACCTGGATCAGGCCGAAAAAACCGCCCCGGCGAATGCCCTTGCCCATCATCACCACGCCACCGGCCAGGGAGCCGATGCGCTCCCAGCCCTGGACGTTCTGGGTCGGCTGGGTCTGGAACGGCGTCGATTCAATCACAGGGTTGAGGGTTCTGCTGTCGCTCATGGTCTGTCTCCAACAAAGGGCCATTGATATGCAACTGACTGTCGGCAGCTCGAGGATGTTCCCACAAAGTCAGTACTTGGGCCCCGAACGGGTGTTATTGCCCTTGGCCAGGCGGTCGTAGAGCACCACATTGACGGTGGCCGCCAGGTTCATGCAGCCGGTGGTCGGGATGTAGATCACGTCTTCGCACCAGTCGCGGATCTCTTTGTCGAGGGAGCCGTCTTCAGGGCCGAAGATATACAGCGCCCGATCAGGATGGGTGTATTCCGGCAGCGGCCGGGCGCCCTCTACCAGTTCCACGGCGACCGGGATGCAGCCCAGGGGCAGGATTTTCTTCAGATCGTCGATGCCGATCAGCGGGATATCGTGGTGGACCTTCTTGGTGTCGGTAATAAAGTCCCGGGCCCGCTCATAACGCTTACCGGTGTAGAACACCGAAGCCACCCCATAGCAGCCGGCGGCACGCATGACCGAGCCAACGTTTTCGGGGGATTTGGGGTTGTACAGACCGATGCAGCTGTAGCGTTTATTGCCCACGGGAGAGGGTGCCTTCGAGAAAAACCGCGATTATACGGGGATTGCTGTGGCTAATGGGCTTGTTGTGGGAGGGCTTTATATGGCTGGAGTGGCTTGTATTGTGGCGAGGGGGCTTGTCCCCCGATGGGCTGCGCAGCAGCCCTAAAACCATTCCCCAAGGAGTGCCTGATACACCCCATTCTGCCTGATTGGGGCTGCTACGCAGCCCCGCGGGGGCGATACGGCGTCCCGGCGAGCCCCCTCGCCACAATCAGTCGTCCTTCTTCATCAACCCCGCCAACGCTGCAAACGGGTTGTGCGTAGCCTTGGCAATGGTCGGGCTGCTGGTGGAGCCTTCGCCGAAGTACTGTTGGTCGGTATAGCGCGAGTGCTCGTTGTCGTGGCAATACAGGCAGAGCAATTCCCAGTTGGAACCGTCCTGGGGATTGTCGTCATGGTTGTGGTTGCGGTGGTGCACGGTCAGTTCGCTGAGGCGCTTGCCTGCGAATTCACGGGCGCAGCGGCCACACACGTGGGGGTACATTTTCAGGGCTTTGTCGCGGTAGCCCATTTCCCGGTCGCGCTGGGCATCGGCGAGGATGCGGTCCAGCTTGGCGGTGTGGGAGGGCGGGTTGGTCGAGCTCATCATGGCTCCTGTTCATTTATTGGATAGGTCACGGTTGACGTTGATTCTAGCTGCTCGCCTGGCAATTTGCCTCAGCCCTTGAGCTTCTCGGCAATCCAGATGGTATGCCGGGTGCCCTTGTTGCCATGGGCAAAGACTTGCACTTCTTCGGCCTTGAAGCCGGCCTTGCGCAGCTTGTCGCTGAACTGCTTGTCGGCGCTGGCCGACCACACGGCCAGCACGCCCTTGGGGCGCAGGGCCTTGGCGCAGGCGCTGAGGCCGCCGGCGGAGTACAGCCAGCTGTTGGCTTTTTGCGTCAGGCCTTCGGGGCCGTTGTCGACGTCGAGCATGATCGCATCAAAGCCCTGGGGCTCGGCCTGCAAGACCTTGGCCACGTCTTCCAGGCGGATCACGGTGCGCGGGTCCTGCAACGGGTTGCCGGATTTTTCCCCAAGGGGGCCGCGATTCCACTCCACTACGCCCGGCACCAACTCTGCCACGACCACTTGCGCCGTCTTGCCCAGGTGCTTGAGCGCCGAGGCCAGGGTGAAGCCCATGCCCAGGCCACCAATCAATACCCGTGAACCGGGGCGTCCGGCGACTTTGCGGCAGGGAATTTCTGCCAAGGCGTCTTCGGAACCGTGCATGCGCGTGTTCATCAATTGCCCGCCGTCACCACCCTGGATCTTGATCACAAAATCCTCGCCGTACTCGAACAGGCACAGGGCGCCGCCGTTGTCGGGGATGGGGGTGGTGTCGAGCAGCACGAAACGTTTCATGGAAATCTCATTGGGAAGGGCATTCTTGCGCGGTTGGGAGTAGCCTTGGGACTGATTAACAGTCAGGCCATGGAGCCATCGATGAAGTGCAGCATTCTAGCGGTCATTGTAGGGAGTGTGCTCACATTGGGTGCCGCACACGCCCAGCAGTTGCAACCCGTGCCGAACACACCGGCGACCACCACGGGTGCACCGGGTACTGCAACGCCGACCCCTTATCCGCAAGTCACACCGCCGACAGCGCCCAAGCCACAAGGGACCGGGGCGCCGTTGTTGCCGCCGATTGAAATGCCCAAGCCGCCCAAGGACCAGACCTTGCCCGGCTTGCAACAAAACGACAGCAAGCCGAAGCCACCGGCGGCGGGTTCTTAAACCAACCCCAGGGCCTTGAACACAAAGGCGTATTCCAGGGCGACATCACGCAAGCCCTGGTAGCGCCCGCTCATGCCGCCATGGCCGGCGCCCAGTTCGGTCTTGAGCAGCAGCAGGTTGTCGTCGGTCTTGGTGGCGCGCAACTTGGCCACCCATTTGGCGGCTTCCCAGTACTGCACACGGCTGTCGTTATAGCCGGCGATCACCAGCATCGCCGGGTAGGCCTGGGCGCTGACGTTTTCGTACGGCGCATAGGCCTTGATCCGGGCGTACACCTCGGGTTCCTGTGGGTTACCCCACTCGTCATATTCAGTGATGGTCAGTGGCAGGTCCGGGTCGAGCATGGTGTTGAGCACATCGACAAAGGGCACTTCGGCAATCGCTGCCTGGAACAGTGCCGGGCGCTGGTTGAGCACGGCACCGATCAACAGCCCGCCGGCGCTGCCGCCGCTGATGGCCAGTTGCTTGGAAGTGGTCAGGCCTTGGGCGATCAAGTGTTCGGCACAGGCAATAAAGTCGCTGAAGGTGTTTTGTTTGTGCTCCTGCTTGCCGGCGCGGTACCAGGCTTCGCCCAGTTCGCCGCCGCCACGTACGTGGGCGATGGCAAACGCCACCCCCCGGTCCAACAGGCTCAGGCGCGCATGGGAGAACCACGGGTCCAGGCTTGAACCGTAGGCACCGTAGCCATACAGGTACAGCGGCGTTGGCTGGCCCACCTGGTCGCGCTTGACCACCAGGCTGATCGGCACCTGGGTACCATCGGCAGACGTCGCCCACAGTCGCTGGCTGACATAGTCGTCAGCGTTGAACTCACCCAACACCGGGGTTTGCTTGAGCACCTGCTGTGCGCCGCTGGCCAGTTCCAACTGACGAACCTGCGCCGGGCGATTCAGCGCTTCGTAACGCAGGCGGATCTTGTCGCTGTCGAACTCCAGGCTGTTTTGCACATACAGGCTGTAGGCCGCGTCTGGCAGTTCCACGCGATAGCTCGGCAGACCTTGTGGGTGCACGTCGATCACTGGCAGGCCGCCAATGCGCAGGCTCAGGGTCATGGCACGGGCATTGAGCGTCACGCCATCAAGCATCACCGCGTCATCGTGGGCAATCAGGTTGTGCCACTGCTCTTGGCTGGGCACGCTGCCGTTGTCCGCCGCCTGGAACAGCGCAAAGTTGATGCCGTCGCGGTTGCTGCGAATAAACCAGGTCCACTGGTCGTCCAGCTTGCCGTGGTCGACATCGTATTCATGGCCTTCAACCCGTGGCGCCAGGCAGGCAAATGCCTGTTGCGGCTGCTCGGCGTCCAGGGCCCAGATTTCACTGGTGGTCTTGCTGCCCAGGGCCAGGAGCAGTTGGCGCTCGGAACTGGAGCGGTAGCAATGCAGGAAGAAGCGGCCGTCGGGCTCGTGGAACACCTCCTCGGCAACCGTACCGTCCAGGCGGTAGCGATACAGTTTGTGTGGGCGATGGGTGTCGTCCAGTTCGCCGAAGAACAGCGTCAGGCTGTCGTTGGCCCAGGTCATGCTGCCGTCGCAATTTTCGAACGTCAGTTCGCTGACCTTGCCTGAAGACAATTCCTTCACGTACAGGGTGTAGATCTCTTCGCCATTGGTATCCAGGCTGTAGGCCAGACGCTTATGGTCCGGGCTGATGCTGAAGGCACCGAGGGAGAAAAACCCACCATTGGCCAGCACATTCGGGTCCAGCAGCAATTCTTCGGCGCTTTCATCGATCTGCTGGCTGTCGTCGGCCGGGCGCGGGCAGCGGTAGTGGCGTGGGTATTCGTCACCGGCGGTGGTGCGCGTGTAGTACAGATAGGGCCCCCAGGGCGAGGGCAGTGACAGATCGGTCTCGAGGATGCGCCCCTTGATCTCTTGAAACAGCGTTTCGCGCAGCTCTTTTTGATCATCGAGCTGTGCCTCTTGCCAGGCATTTTCGGCCTTGAGGTAGTCGAGCACCTCGCTGCTGTCGCGTTCCTGCAACCAGGCATACGGGTCCTGGCCTGGGGCGCTGCGGGCAATCGGGGCGGCAGTGATGTGGGTCGATGGAGGCATGGATCACTCTCTGTCTGGCGGTGGGCCGACGGCATTGCAGCCGTGGCACGGAAAAGCCGTTATCATACGGGCCTGTTTGCCTACCTTGCCATGGACACCATGACCGAGAACGACTATCTGACCGCTTGGGGCCTCTACGCCTTCGCCGCTTTGGGCTGCCTGTTGGTATGGTTTCGCCTGACCCGCTGGATCTGGCGCTGGCTGCGCGAACCGCTGCGGTTGCTGATGGCGGTGCTGCTGTTAAGCCCGACCATTGTCGACCCGGTCAAGGAGCAGTTTGCCCCGGCCGTGGCCATCACCGCCCTGGATCTGTTGCTCAAAGTGGGCAATAACGCCTGGCGGGCGGTGTCCGACTTGCTGATGTACGCCATGATCGCCTTTGGCCTGTACCTGGTCTTTGTGCTGATCCGCTGGCCCATCGAGCGTGCCGCCAAGGCCCGGCGTGAGCAGAAGGCCGCCGCTGCGGCAGCGGTTGCGGCCGAGCCAGAAGACGACGAACCCTATGGCCGTGCGCCGGCCCCTGTCAGTGGTATGCGGGTCGAGCCGCGTCTTTAACGTTGTAAGCCCTGCATCGAGAGTCCTGGCATGTGTGAATTATTGGGCATGAGTGCCAACGTACCGACCGATATCGTATTCAGCTTCACCGGGCTGATGCAGCGCGGCGGGCGCACTGGGCCGCATCGCGATGGCTGGGGCATTGCTTTCTACGAGGGCCGTGGCCTGCGCTTGTTCCAGGACCCGGCTGCCAGCAGCGAGTCTGAGGTGGCGCTGCTGGTGCAGCGTTATCCCATCAAGAGCGAAGTGGTGATTGGCCATATCCGCCAGGCCAACGTCGGCAAGGTCAGCCTGTCCAACACCCATCCGTTCGTGCGCGAACTGTGGGGGCGCAACTGGTGTTTTGCCCATAACGGTCAACTCGCCGACTTCACGCCCCAGGCCACGTTTTACCGGCCGGTGGGCGACACCGACAGCGAAGCGGCGTTCTGTGACCTGCTCAACCGTATTCGTGAGGCGTTTCCCGAGCCGGTGGATATCGAGCAAGTGCTGCCGGACCTGATCGCCGCCTGCGCCGAATACCGCAGTAAAGGCGTGTTCAACTGCCTGCTCAGTGATGGTGATTGGCTGTTCTGCTACTGCTCGACCAAACTGGCACAGATCACCCGTCGCGCGCCCTTTGGCCCTGCGCGCCTGAAAGATGTCGACGTGATCGTCGATTTTCAGGCCGAAACCACGCCAAACGATGTCGTAACGGTGATTGCCACCGAACCCTTGACCGAAAACGAGACCTGGACCCGCTACGAACCGGGCCAGTGGAGCCTGTGGCGGCGCGGCGAATGCGTGCGCCAGGGTACAACCGCATAAGGACGTCGATTATGTTGCTCAGCTATCTGCGCCTGGTGTTGTTTGCCATCGGCTTGTTGGTCGGGGTGCAAGTCCCGGGGTTTATCAACGACTACGCCAAGCGCGTCGAAGCCCATTTGATCGAAGCCCAGACCGGCCTGCGCGGGTTTGAAAGCACCGCGCAGCAGTTCTTCAATGGCGATTTGCAGGCATTGGTGGCGCATTACCGCGCCAGTGAGGATCCGGTGTTCCGCAGCGATGCCAACAGCCTTGGTAGCTTGCTCGATCGCCAGGTCGCGCTAGACAAGCAATTCCAGGCCATGCAGGGGCCGTGGTACATCCGCGCCTTGCAGGTGGCGGTGGCCGCCGACCCGGATATCCGCAAGGAAACCTGGAATGGCTACAGCTACCAGATCCTCCTGACCCCCGAGGCCATGGGCTGGGGCCTGGGCGGGGCGATGCTGTTGTCGTTCGGCCTGGAATGCCTGTTCCGCCTGATCGACTGGGTGGTACTGGGTGGCAAGCGTCTGCGCCAGAGCCGACCGATTGAAGAGCGGGACCTCAAGGGTTTGTAAGTCCAAATATGGAACGGGGCTTGTGTAGGCGCAGGCTTGCCTGCGATGCACAGAGGTATCTACACAACTTCCAGAATTGACGAACCTCCCTTGTGGCGAGCGGGCTTGCCCCGCGCTGGGCTGCGAAGCAGCCCTAAAAACAGGCGCCGCAGTTAACCTGAACGTCCGTGGAGGTCTTATTGGGGCTGCTTTGCAGCCCAGCGCGGGGCAAGCCCGCTCGCCACAACAGCCCTCTCTGCTTGGATTTACGCGTTGCGGCAAAAATGCTGCGGTTCACAGGCAAGCCAGCCCCCGCCGTCTCAATCGGATTTCTTTAGTGAGGGCGGGTGGCTGAGCACCATGCGCTCTTCACCCACGTCCTCGGCATACCGCGCCACCACGCTCTGGCACAACGCAACAATCTCCTCCACCAACTCCACGCCCACCCGCCACGACACTACCACCTGTAGGTTCGGCAGGCGCTGCGCCATCGGCAGCATGACCAATTCGCCCCGCGCCAACTCTTCGCTGACCAGCACCGGCGGCAACGCGCCGATACCGAAACCGTCGCGTAGCAAGCGGGTGATGGCCGACACCGAGTTCACACAGTTCATGCGCGGCGCCGCCACACCATGGGCCTGCATCAGGCTCAACACGTCCTGGTGCGGGTGGGAGTTTTTCGAATAGGTGATGATCCGCTCCTGGGCCAGCTCGGCGAGGGAGGCGTAGTCGCGGTTGTAGATGGAATGGCTGGCGACGATCCAGCCCATGGGGTGACTGGCCAGTTCCAGGCTGCGCACCGATTCCTGGCGCAGCAGGTCGGTCTGCAGGATCAGATCAAGAAAGCCTTTTTGCAGCTGATCGCAGAGGTTCAGTGCGGTATCGGCGACCAACTCGATTTCCACCAGGGGGAAGTGGTCCATCAGTTCGGTCACCAACGGGCTGAGCCAGGTATGGATCACCGTGTCCATCGCGCCGATGCGAATGCGTCCGACCTTGCTGCTGGTGGTTTCCAGCGACTGCTTGAGCCCCTGCATGGTGACCATCATCTGCTCGGCATAATCGAGCACCTTCATCCCATCCGGGGTCAGGCTCACACCTCGCGAGTCCCGCAGGAACAGTTTCACCCCCAGCTCGCTTTCCAGTACCGCAATGCGGCTGGAGATCGAGGCCTGGGTGGTGAACAGCTTCTCTGCGGTCAGCCGGAAGCTCTTGAGCCGGGCCACCCAGACGAAGGTTTCGAGGAACTTCAAATTCATGGGATCAACTTTTTCTTATGCATGGATCGGTTTTTATTAGTTGGACGCAGCAGGGGCTGCGCGCCAAAAATCGGGCTGTCTCACGATAAGCGTCGTCGGGGCTCAGGACAACATCGTTGCGGGATCTTGGTAAAAGATCCCACACTACAAAAAAATAAAGCCTACAGGAGTCCTCACCGTGAGCCGCCTGCTATTGAATTGCGACATCGGCGAAAGTTTTGGCGCCTGGACCATGGGTCTGGATGCCGAGGTCATGCCATTTATCGATTGCGCCAACATTGCCTGCGGCTTCCATGCCGGCGACCCAGGCATCATGCGCAAGACCGTCGCCCTGGCATTGCAGCATGGCGTGCAGATCGGTGCGCACCCGGCTTATCAGGACCTGGCAGGCTTTGGCCGCCGCTCCATGGCGTATGCGCCTGAGGAAATCCAGGACCTGCTGCATTACCAGATCGGGGCCCTCGACGGTATCTGCCGGGCCCAGGGTGGTCGGGTCAGCTACGTCAAGCCTCATGGCGCGATGTACAACGACATGATGGCCAAGCCTGCACAGCTGCGCGCGGTGATCCAGGCCGTGGCGGCGTACGACGCCAGCCTGCCGTTGATGCTCATGGCCACCCGTGACAACCGCGCCGCCCAGGCCCTGGGTGATGAGTATGGCGTGACCCTGTGGTTCGAAGCCTTTGCCGACCGTGCCTACGACAACGCCGGGCACCTGGTCTCGCGCCAGTTGCCGGGCGCGGTGCATCACGATGCGCAGGTCATCCTTCAGCAGGCCCTGACCATTGCCCGTGGTGAAACCCTGGTCGCCAGCGATGGCAGCCCCTTGCTGTTGCAGGCCGACACCCTCTGTGTGCATGGCGATAACGCCAGTTCGGTGGCAGCGGTGCAGCGCATTCGCCAGGCGTTGACGCCACCATGAAGCCACGGATTGAAGTAGTCGCCATCGATTGCCTGATGGTGCGCCTGTTTGATGGGATCGCCGAAGACAACATGCCCTGGATGCTTGCCGCCACGCGCCGGCTGCGCGAGGGGTTTGGCGTGGCGCTGGTGGACCTGGTGCCTTCCTACACGACCTTGATGGTGCATTACGACCTGCTGGCGCTGAATCCCACACAGGCCCGGGAGCTGATCGACCAGGCCCTGACAGACTTGCAGCCACAGGCCCAAGGCAGCGGGCAGTGTCACGTATTGCCGGTGTGGTATGACCTGAGCGTCGGCCCTGAACTGACCTTGCTCGCCCAGCGCAGCGGGCTGGCGGTCAACGAGGTGATTCGCCGGCACAGCCAGCATCAATACCAGGTCTTCGCCCTCGGTTTTGCCCCCGGTTTTGCCTTTATGGGCCTGGTGGAAGAACAGCTCGCCGCGCCACGCCTGAACACCCCGCGCAAACGCGTGGCGCCGGGCAGCGTCGGCATCGCCGAGCGGCAGACCGCAGCCTACCCAGTGGAGTCCCCAGGGGGCTGGAACCTGATCGGCCGCACCCCGGCCAAACTGTTCGACCGCGAGCGCGACGGCTACAGCCTGATGCAGCCGGGCGACAGTGTGCGTTTCGAAGCCATTGGCCGCGCTGAATTTATCAACCTGGGGGGCGATGACACGCCTTTGGAGGCCCAGGCATGAGCCGTTTGTTGATCGAAGCCAGCACCGCGCTGTGCCTGTTGCAGGACGCCGGGCGTTTTGGTGTGCGGCATTTGGGCGTGACCCAGGGCGGCGCTCTGGATTGGGTATCGATGTCCTGGGCCAACTGGCTGCTGGGCAACCCGCTGGATGCGCCGGTGGTGGAAATCACCCTGGGCGGTTTTACCGTGCTGGCTGAGGACTATTGCGTGCTGGCCCTGGCGGGCGCGGACTTGGGTGCGTTTATCGACGAGCGCGCCATCAGCCCGGGCCGCAGTTTCATTCTGCAAAAAGGCCAGCGTTTGCGCTTCACCCAACCATTCCGTGGTGCGCGGGCTTACCTGGCGGCGCCGGGAGGTTTTGATGCGCCCAAGGTGCTGGGCAGTTGTGCCAGCGTCGGGCGCGAGGCCTTGGGCGGTTTGGACGGGTTTGGCCGGGCCCTGGCTGAAGGGGCGTTGCTGGCCTATTGCGGCACGAGCAGTCATTTGCGTGAGTTGCCTGTGGAGCAATTGCACCCTGCGGCGCCCCTGGACGTGATTCTCGGTGCGCAGATCGGCCAGTTCAGCGGCCAGAGCCTGTTCGATGTGTTTAACACCGAATGGGCCCTGGACAGCCGCGCCGATCGCATGGGCATGCGCTTGCTGGGCACGCCGCTGGCGTATCAAGGAGCGTCGCTGATCTCCGAAGGCATCCCATTGGGCGCGATCCAGGTACCGCCGGATGGGCAGCCGATTGTGTTGCTCAATGATCGCCAGACCATTGGCGGCTATCCGCGATTGGGCGCGTTGACGCCGTTGTCATTGGCGCGCTTGGCCCAGTGCCTGCCGGGGGAGAAAGTGCGGTTGGCGCCGGTGATGCAGGAGACGGCGTACCGGGAGCATCTCAAGTCTTTGCAGCGATTTGCGACGCCCTAGAGAACACTGCAAAACCAAGTGTGGGAGCGGGTTTGCTCGCGATAGCAGTGGGTCAGTCACTGTTGTACTGACTGATACACCGCTATCGCGAGCAAGCCCGCTCCCACATTTGGATCTGCATCCAGGCAGAAAATGATTTATTTGGAAAGAAAACGCATCCCTTCTTCCAACCCGCGCAAGGTCAGCGGATACATCTGGTCCTCAATCAAATCCCGCACGATATTGGTCGATGAGGTATAGCCCCAGGTATCTTTCGGATACGGGTTAATCCAGATCAGCTTCTTGTACTTCTCCATGAACCGCTGCATCCACACATACCCCGGCTCCTCGTTCCAGTGCTCCACGCTGCCACCGGCCTGGGTGATTTCGTAAGGTGCCATGGCCGCGTCGCCGATAAAGATCACCTTGTAGTCGGCGCCGTACTTGTGCAGCAGGTCCTGGGTCGAGGTGCGCTCGGAAGTGCGGCGCATGTTGTTCTTCCACACGGATTCATAAATGAAGTTGTGGAAGTAGAAGTACTCCAGGTGCTTGAACTCGGTCTTGCAGGCCGAAAACAGCTCCTCGCAGGTCTTGACGTGGGCATCCATCGATCCGCCGATGTCGAACAGCAACAGCAATTTGACCGTGTTACGCCGTTCCGGACGCATCTGGATATTCAGCAGACCGGCGTCGCGGGCGGTGTGGTCGATGGTGCCGTCGATATCCAGCTCTTCGGCCGCACCCTGGCGCGCAAATTTGCGCAGGCGGCGCAGGGCCACCTTGATATTGCGCGTGCCCAGTTCTACCGAGTCATCGAGGTTCTTGTACTCGCGTTGGTCCCAGACCTTGACCGCCTTGCCCTGGCGCTTGCCGGCATCGCCCACGCGAATGCCCTCGGGGTTGAAGCCGCCGGAGCCGAACGGGCTGGTGCCGCCGGTACCAATCCATTTGTTGCCGCCGGCGTGGCGTTCCTTTTGTTCTTCCAGGCGTTTCTTGAATTCTTCGATCAGCTTGTCCAGGCCACCCAGGGACTGGATCTGCGCGCGCTCTTCATCGCTCAGCGAACGCTCGAACTCCTTGCGCAGCCAGTCTTCGGGAATCAGCGCCTGCAAGTGATCGTCGAGTTTTTCCAGGCCGTTGAAGTAGGCACCGAAGGCACGGTCGAACTTGTCGAAATGGCGCTCGTCCTTCACCAGGATCGCCCGGGACAAGTAGTAGAACTCGTCCATGTCGGCGAAGGTCACCCGTTGTTTCAGGGCGTTGATCAGGTCCAGCAGTTCACGCACCGAGACCGGCACCTTGGCTGCACGCATTTCATTGAACAGGTTGAGCAGCATGGCAAAAGCCCTTATCGAGTGCCGCGACGGCTCATGAACGCCAGGCGCTCAAGCAGTTGCACATCCTGCTCGTTTTTCACCAGGGCGCCGGCCAGTGGCGGGATAGCCTTGGTCGGATCACGCTCGCGCAGTACCGCTTCGCCGATGTTGTCGGCCATCAGCAGCTTGAGCCAGTCCACCAGTTCGGAGGTGGAGGGTTTTTTCTTCAGGCCCGGCACCTTGCGCACGTCGAAGAACACGTCCAGCGCTTCGCTGACCAGGTCTTTCTTGATATCCGGATAGTGCACGTCGACGATTTTCTGCAGGGTGGTGCGGTCGGGGAAGGCGATGTAGTGGAAGAAGCAGCGACGCAGGAACGCGTCCGGCAGCTCTTTCTCGTTGTTGGAGGTAATGATGATGATCGGGCGCTTCTTGGCCTTGATGGTCTCGTCGATTTCGTAGACGTAGAACTCCATCTTGTCGAGTTCTTGCAGCAGGTCGTTGGGGAATTCGATATCGGCCTTGTCGATCTCGTCGATCAGCAGGATCACCCGCTCATCGGACTCGAAAGCTTCCCACAGCTTGCCCTTCTTCAGGTAGTTGCGCACGTCATGGACCCTGTCCACGCCCAACTGCGAATCGCGCAGGCGGCTGACCGCATCGTATTCATACAGGCCCTGGTGCGCCTTGGTGGTGGACTTGATGTGCCAGGTAATCAAGCGGGCCCCGAACGATTCGGCCAGTTGTTCGGCGAGCATGGTCTTACCGGTGCCCGGCTCGCCCTTGACCAGCAGCGGGCGCTCCAATGTGATGGCAGCGTTGACCGCCAGTTTCAGGTCATCGGTGGCAACGTAGGCCTGGGTGCCTTCGAACTTCATTTCTCAATCCTCGAACATGACGCCGGTAGTCAGCATGCCTGCGACTATAGCGCGCAGCCCCGGTGACTGTGAACGCAGACGGGTTATTCAGTCTCTGAATGACCGGTCACACTAGGGTCAATCCGCGCTGGGCTTGGGTTGTTCGTAGCGGGCATTGAACGCCTGGACAAAACCATTGCGCAAAATCTGCAAAAACGCCTGGAATGCGCTGATATCTTGCTGGTGCACGCTACCACTGAGCTCGACCCGTGTTGCGAACTGGTTTTTGCTCTGGTTCTTCAACACGGTTTCGCTGGCGCCGACCACGGCTTCCCAGATCGAGCGGAAAATCCCCTTGTCCTTATTCTCCACATCCTGCTGCCAGTCGAAGACTTCCACGTCCCGCAACAGTGGCTTGATATAACCGGTCAGTTGGGCTTTTTCGGCCTGGGCCTCGATGACCACGTCGCCGGTGCCGGCATTGAAGTCGAATTTGCCATAGGCCGAGGCGAAGTCGTTCATGCGCTTGAGCTGGATATCACGGGCGCGGAAGCGGAACTCGAAGTCTTCGAAATTGCTCAGCGGGTCGAAGGTCGCGCTGGATTCCAGCGGCGCATGCCCCAGCAACAGGGCCTTGCCGTCGAAGCGGGCATCGCGCTTGCCTTCGACATTCACCACATTGGTCAGGTTATAGAGGCTGGCGTTGACCTGGGTGGCGCCGATGTTGACCGGCGGTTTTGAATTGAAGTTGTGAAAGGCGATCTTGCCGTCGTCGATGCGCACTTCGTTGAGGGTAATGGGCAGCAGCTTGCCCAGTTGTGCCCGCCAGTCGGTGCCGCGACCGGTCTGGGACGCCTGTTTGTTGGGGCCGCCGTCGACGAAGTTGAGTTCTGGCTTGATGAACTGCACTTCGGCCACCACCGCATGGTCGTACCATAAGGAATGCCAGCTGACCGACAGATCGATCACCGGGGCCTTGACGAACGGTACGGGCACCTTGCCATCGACCTTGACGATCTGCAGGCCGTTGATCCGGTACGCGCCGCGCCACAGCGCCAGGTCTACATCAGTCACCTGGCCACGGTAGTCGCCCATATCGGCGAGTTTGTCGTTGAGGTAGTTGCGCACCAGGTAGGGCAGGGCGATATCCAGTGCCACCAGCACGACCACCAGCCCGGCGACCGTCCATAGCGGCCAACTGTAGCGACGCTTCATAGGTTTTTCCTCCCTGTGTATAGGCGGTTGACTACGCAGGCAGCGCCAACGTTCCTCGACTGGACGCCTTGGAGTACGAGGCATACCCTTGTTGCCTTCTTGAAACCGCCTAAAGGACCCCGCCATGAGCCGCATTTTTGCAGACAACGCGCACTCCATCGGTAACACGCCCCTGGTTCAGATCAACCGCATCGCGCCCCGTGGTGTGACCATCCTGGCCAAGATCGAAGGGCGTAACCCTGGGTATTCGGTGAAGTGCCGGATCGGCGCGAACATGATCTGGGACGCGGAAAGCAGCGGAAAACTCAAGCCCGGCATGACCATCGTCGAGCCGACTTCAGGTAACACCGGGATTGGCCTGGCCTTTGTCGCCGCTGCCCGTGGCTACAAGTTGTTGCTGACCATGCCTGCGTCCATGAGCATCGAGCGACGCAAGGTGCTCAAGGCCCTGGGCGCCGAACTGGTGTTGACCGAGCCGGCCAAGGGCATGAAAGGCGCCATCGAAAAGGCCGGCGAAATCCTCGCCAGTGACCCGGCGACCTACTTTATGCCGGCCCAGTTCGACAACCCGGCCAACCCGGCCATCCATGAGAAAACCACTGGCCCGGAAATCTGGAACGACACCGATGGCGCCGTGGATGTGCTGGTAGCGGGTGTCGGCACGGGCGGGACCATCACCGGTGTGTCGCGTTACATCAAGAATACCGCGGGCAAACCGATCCTCTCGGTGGCCGTGGAGCCCATCAGCTCGCCGGTGATTACCCAGGCGTTGGCCGGTGAGGAAATCAAGCCCAGCCCCCACAAGATCCAGGGCATTGGCGCCGGTTTTGTGCCGAAGAACCTCGACTTGTCGATGGTCGACCGGGTGGAGTTGGTCAGTGACGAGGAGTCCAAGGCCATGGCCCGGCGCTTGATGCAGGAAGAAGGCATCCTGTGCGGGATTTCCTGTGGTGCGGCGATGGCCGTGGCCGTGCGTCTGGCCGAGAAACCGGAAATGCAGGGCAAGACCATCGTGGTGATCCTGCCGGACTCCGGCGAGCGTTACCTGTCGAGCATGCTATTTAGCGATCTGTTCACCGACCAGGAAAACCAGGCCTGACCCTGTAGGAGCGAGCTTGCTCGCGAAGACCCTGAGGGCGCCGCGTCTAACCAGAAGGCACGCGTACCGTTTTCATTCTTCCCCTGAATGCCCCTTGCAGACACGCTCGCTCCTACAGAAATCGGGTTGATCCAAATCAGCCCGGTTTTATGCCCTTTATGCATAATTGATTGCTCGCCGCGCGCCCTTTAAAACGTATTGTTGGATAACGCGGGTTTTTCCTCCGGCCTGGAGTGTTTATCATGGCCGGCTGCTATGTCGGGTTTCCCGCTGCCGGGAGGCTATTTCCAGGAGTTGCTGCATGACCTTTTCTTTGGCCGCCAAGCTGTCGGTGCTGCTGTTGTTTATCGGCAGTACGCTTTACGTGCATTTGCGCGGCAAGGCGCGTTTGCCGGTGCTGCGCCAGTTCGTCAACCATTCGGCGCTGTTCGCCCCGTATAACGCCTTGATGTACATCTTTTCGGCTGTGCCGTCCAAGCCTTACCTGGACCGCAGCAAGTTCCCGGAACTGGACGTGCTCAAGGACAACTGGGAAGTGATCCGCGACGAGGCCATGCATCTGTTCGACGAAGGCTATATCCGCGCCGCCGAGAAGAACAACGATGCCGGTTTCGGCTCGTTCTTCAAGAAGGGCTGGAAGCGCTTCTACCTCAAGTGGTACGACAAACCGCTGCCATCGGCCGAGTTGCTGTGCCCTAAAACCGTGGCCCTGGTCAGCAGCATCCCCAACGTCAAGGGCGCCATGTTTGCCCTGTTGCCGGGCGGCAGCCACCTCAATCCCCATCGCGACCCGTTCGCCGGGTCCCTGCGTTATCACTTGGGGTTGTCGACGCCCAACTCCGACGACTGCCGCATTTTCGTCGATGGCCAGATCTACGCCTGGCGCGATGGCGAAGATGTGATGTTCGACGAAACCTACGTGCACTGGGTGAAGAACGAAACCGAGAAGACCCGGGTGATTCTGTTCTGCGATATCGAGCGCCCCCTGAGCAACCGATTGATGACCCGTATCAACCGCTGGGTCAGTGCCCAGTTGGGCCGCGCGACTGCGCCACAGAACCTGGATGACGAGCGCGTGGGCGGGATCAACCAGGCCTATGCCTGGAGCAAGAGCTTCAGCGATCGCTTCAGTGGTGTGGTCAAGCAGTGGAAGCGCAAGCACCCCAAAGCCTATCGCGTCATGCGGCCGGTATTGGCGGCGGTGGTGGTGGGGGCGTTGGTGTATTGGTTGTTTGGCTGATACCTGAGCCTGAAATAAAAAACGCTCCTTGCTCAGGGTGTGTGAAAACCTAGCAATCTGCCGCAGGGTTTAAGAAAATGCCCGTATCGCAAGATACGGGCATTTTTCTTATGCGCTATATCCAAGGTGAAGACCGTACACAAGGCACTCTGTTTCCAGTCTCACTGGATGAGCTCATTCCCGAAGACCATCTGGTTCGGGTGATAGAGGCCTATATTTCCCTGCTGGACCTTGAGCAACTGGGGTTCGACAAAGCCGTTGCGAAAGCAACCGGACGGCCTTCGTACCACCCCGGCGACCTGCTCAAACTCTATCTCTACGGCTATTTCCAACAGGTTCGTTCCTCAAGGCGGTTGGAGGCTGAGTGCCAGCGCAACGTCGAGGTCATGTGGCTGTTGGGGCGACTGGCTCCGGACTTTAAAACCATCGCTGATTTTCACCGAGACAACAGTGCAGCGTTTGTCGCGACATGCCGCGCGTTTGTCCGGTTCTGTCGGGCTGCCGGCCTGATTGGGGGCGACCTGGTGGCTATCGACGGCAGTAAATTCCAGGCCGTAGCTTCGAATCGAAAACACATAACCCCCAGAAAGCTTCAGCAGCTGTCCCACCCAATCGAGCCGTAAATATTAAGGGTGGCGAAGAGCAATTATTTGATCGCACGCTCTTTGGTTACCACGAAGAAAGTGAGACCTACCAATGCTCCAACAACAAGGCTCTCACGCTTAAAGCCCTCAACAAAGGCGACCGGATTTACCATGCTGCCATCGATGAGTGCGCCGCTTGCCCGCTGAAAAGTCGGTGTACCAAGGCAGAACGCCGATACGTTACGCATCATGCCCACGAAGCCGTATTTGAGCGAATGGAACAGCGAATGAAGGCCAATCCCGACATGATGGTCAACCGACGATCTATCGTCGAACACCCGTTTGGAAATCTGAAGCAATGGGTTATGGGCAATGCCCGGTTCCTGCTTCGACAACTGAAAGGCACACGAACGGAAATGGCGCTGGCGATACAGGTGTACAACCTGAAAAGGGCCATAAATGATGGAGTTGATGGGCTGAAAAGCCCTTTTTTGTTATCCGAAACTGCAAAAGCAAATGCCCCGACAAGTCGGGGCATTTGCTTTTTACCGGCGTGGGCTGCGTTTTCACACAGCCTGTTGCTGGAGCGTTTTTTATGTCTGCAGTTACTTGCGTCCCGCTAGCACGCCTTGTGGTTCGTCGACCCCTTCCAGGAGCGCCCGGACAATACGTGGATCAACGACGGTTTGGCGCGTGTTGACACGATCCAAGGCGCGGAGTGCTTTTTTGCCCTTGGCAGATTTGCTGTCAATGAGACCTTTCATAGTGCCTCCAGTTGATCATTAATTAAGCGATTTCCTGATGCTAGGTGCAGGCCAGATCCTTTGCAAGCCTGCCCGACGCATCGAACACAAAACCGAGCTTTTCGTAGGTAGGGACCGCCCCTTGCACAGGTTCCTGTATTTCAATGGTCTTGCTGCCGACGATCTGCGCATAGTGTTCAACGGCCATGAGTGCGAGAGGTGCAATGTACCCGCGTAACGAGTGTGTGCCGCCCGGCCTGGCTTCCAGCCGTACAACTCGCATTCTTTTGCGGCTGTGGTTTGGGTTCGCGAAGCACAACCCGCAGAGTTCACGATCCGACCAGATCGATAAGTCAAAATACATCAGCTCCTTCGCTTTCCACTGTACGACGTCGTCCCATGAAAAGTGGCTGGATTCCCAAGTGTGATAAGCATTCAGTGCTGCCCCATCGATGGCTTCAAACCTGACTCTCTGTGGGTTGAAAGCGGTGTCGACATTCTGCCCTTGAGGTGTCGGCAGCCGGGCAAGTGTTGCACTGGCAAGGTTCCTGGTTTTGGATCTGTTTAGTTGATACCTGAGAAAGGTGTGTGGTCGTGGCATCGGCGCCCTTGAGTCATGAATAGTGGGGTTTTCGCAGCCTAGGCACTGATCGGTCGCCTGTCCTTACTGGCCTTTTGGCAAAGCCATTGCAAAGCGTGTCACCGGCTGGTTATAGTCGGCGCCAGGTGTTTCACCACACCTTTAATCCCTTCAAAAAAGATCAGCCCATGCCTGCTTCCCCACGCATAGCGGTAGTCGATTCAGCGGTCAACGCTGCGGTCGTGCCGTGTGGGAGCCAGCAGCCTGTGCAGATTAGTCATTACCCTCCACCTGTCAGTAGCACGCCGGTGTACGCAGTCGTATCACCGCCGGGCGTTGGCATTTCGGGCTGATCCGCAGATCACTGTTGCCCGTTGCCTGCCTGTACCGAACCTACTGAATTTCAGCCTTGGCTGAGTTGGCTTTTTGCCTGACTACAGGTGTTCATCATGTCTGTTCTTTCGAAACAATCCGTGGCCGCGGCGGCCTCGACGAGCCTGTTTGTTCTGCTGTGGAGCAGCGGGGCGATTTTCTCCAAGCTGGGCCTGGCTCATGCATCACCCTTTGCCTTCCTGTTGATCCGCTTTGCCATTGCCCTGGCGGGCCTGGTGGTGCTGGTACCGATCCTCAAGCTGCGGTTGCCGCGTCCGGGCAAACCACTGTGGTATGCGGTGGCCACCGGGCTGGTGCTGCTGGGGGCCTATCAGATTTTCTATCTGCTGGCCCTGGACTTGAAGATCACCCCTGGTGTGATGGCAACCATCATGGGCGTGCAACCGATCCTCACCGTGGTGTTGATGGAGCGCCAGCGTTCATGGCGTCGGATATTCGGCCTGGCGCTGGGGTTGGTGGGGCTGATCATGGTGGTGTACCAGGGCATCGGTCTGGCCGGCATGTCCCTGGCCGGCATGCTGTTTGGCTTGCTGGCGCTGGCGAGCATGACCCTGGGCTCGATCATGCAGAAGCGCATTACCGACAACCCGTTGGGCACCTTGCCAGTGCAGTACCTGGCAGGCTTGTTGTTGTGTGCGCTGTTCGTGCCGTTCCAGCCCTTTCATTTCGAGCACAGTAGCCGCTTTTACCTGCCGGTGCTGTGGATGGGGCTGGTGGTGTCACTGTTGGCGACGCTGTTGCTGTACCGCCTGATTGCACGGGGCAACCTGGTGAATGTCACCAGCCTGTTCTACCTGGTGCCAGCAGTGACTGCGGTGATGGACTACCTGATCTTTGGCAATCGGCTGGCGCTGCTGAGTGTGCTGGGGATGGGCTTGATCATCATCGGCTTGGTGTTCGTTTTCCGTAAAGCCTGATACCCCGTGTAGGCGCCGGCAAGCCGGCGCCTACACGGTTTTGATCAGTTTCCCTGGGCGTAGCACCAGCCACAGCGCCCCCGCGATCAACATCCCGCCATACAGATGGGCCATGGACAACGGCTCATCCAGCAGCAATGCGCCCCACAACACGCCGAATGGCGGAATCATGAAGGTGACGGTCATCGACTTTACCGGCCCGATGGATGTCAGCAAGCGGAAGTACAGGATGTAGGCAAACGCCGTACACAACAGCCCCAAACCGAGCAGCGACAACCACACATTCCAGCCACCCCAACTGGCGGGCGGATGGCTGATGGCGCTCCAGCCAAACCAGGGCAATAGAAACAATGTGGCACCGAGCATGCTGCCCAAGGCCGAAAGGCGGCTGTCCAGGCCTCCCTGTTGATCCAGCCAGCGGCGCGCCAGGAAGCCGGCGAAGCCGTAGCAGGTGGTCGCCAGCAGGCAGGCGAGGGCGCCCATCAGCAGTTCCAGGTCAAAGGCCACCGGCCCGGCCCGCGTGAGAATACCCACGCCGAACAGGCCCAGGCACACCCCGGCGATCTTCGAGGGGGTCAGCCGTTCATGGAAGAACAGCCCGCCGATCAACACGCCCATCAAGGGCGTGGTGGCGTTGAAAATGGCCGAGTAACCCGCCGGCAAGACCTGGGCCGCCACCGAATACATGGTCGCGGGGATCCCAGAGTTGATCACCCCCAGCAGCAGGACCGTCTTGAATTTGCCCTGGAAGTCCCAGCGCACCCTCAGCATCGCCAGGATCACCAGCAACCCGGCGGCGGCAATTGACACCCGGAAAAATGCTGTAGGAATCGTGCCGATCTCGGGGGCGATAATCCGCATGAACAGAAAGCTCGCGCCCCAGATGGCGGCCAGTACCAGCAGGTACAGGGTGTCGACAGGTCTCACGGACAACTCCTTTTTAATCACGGCGAGAGTGTTGCCCAGGGACCTGCCTGACACAATCTTTTACGTATCAACTACACAATAAACCGCGTCACCAAACCATTGAGGTCCACCGCCAGGCGCGATAGCTCTTGGCTGGCGGCCGAGGTCTGGGTCGCACCGGCAGCGGTCTGGGTCGACAGGTCGCGGATGTTCACCAGGCTACGATCCACCTCCCGGGCCACCGACGCCTGTTGCTCGGCGGCGCTGGCGATCACCAGGTTGCGCTGGTTGATCTGCGAAATGGCGGCGGTGATTTTTTCCAGGGCGCTGCCTGCGCTGTTGGCCCGTTGCAACGTCTGGCTGGCGTGCTCGGCGCTGCTGGTGAGTGCGCCGACCGTGTCCTGAGTGCCTTGCTGGATACCGGTGATCATCTGCTCGATTTCTTCGGTGGAGTCCTGAGTCCGTTGTGCCAGGGAGCGGACCTCGTCGGCCACCACCGCAAAGCCCCGCCCGGCCTCGCCGGCGCGGGCGGCTTCAATGGCGGCGTTAAGCGCCAGCAGGTTGGTCTGCCCGGCAATCCCGCGTATCACTTCCAGCACCTTACTGATGTCTTGCGCCTGCACCGCCAGGCCCTCGGCCTTGCCCGAGGCGTCGAGCACCTCGTTGACCAGGCTCTGGATCGAGCTGATGGTTTCGCTGATCTGATAATGCCCGTGCTTGCTGTCTTCATCGGACGCCTGGGACGCTTCGGCGCTGGAGACTGCATTGCCCGCCACCTCATCCACCGCCGCGCTCATTTGCGTGACGGCGGTGGCGGCCTGCTCGATTTCATCGTTCTGGGCTTGCAGGCCGCGAGTGCTTTGCTCCATCACCGAACTCATCTCTTCGGCCGCCGAGGCCAATTGCTGGGCGGATTCACTGATGCCGCGAATGGTCGCCTGCAACTGCTCCTGCATGCTGGCCAGGGCGCCCAGCAACTGTGCCGGTTCGTCCTTGCCCTGCACCTGGATCGACTGGCTCAGGTCGCCGGCGGCAATCGTACGTGCCGCGCGCAACGCCTGCGCCAGGGGCGTGGTGATGCTGCGGGTCAACAGCCAGGCCAGTAGCAACGTCGCGATCAGGGCGACTGCGATGATGACGCCGACGATCCACTTTGCACTCTGATACACCTGCGCCGCCGATTGCGCCGCATCCTCCACACCTTGCTGGTTGAAGTCGATCAATGCGTCCAGGCTCCGGCTGAGGATCGCGCCCTGGGGCGTCAACTTGTCGGTGAGCAAGGTCAGGGCCTGCATCTGGTCATCCTGGTCCACCCGCTGGATCAATTGGTCGACGATGGTCATATAGCCCGACACGATGGCCTTGAGCTGGTCGAGTAGCTGGCGCTCCTGATCATTGCTCAGCAGGGCCAGGTGCTTGTCCAGGCGCTCCTGCAACTGCCCGCGCTCCTTGCCGATCAAGCCTTTGCTGCGCTCGCGCACGGCCGACTCATCGGTGGTCAACAAGCGCAGCGCCTCCAGGCGGATCACCGCGACGTTGGCGGCGCTGTCGTGGATGTTCTCGATGCTCGGCATCCAGGTCGTCTCAATGATCGCAGCACTTTCGCGCAGTTTGGCCATCTGCCCCAGACCAAACAACCCAACCAGCACCAGCAGGCCGGCCAATACCGCAAAACTCAGACTGGCGCGTAGACCGATTCCCATATTCCTCAATGACATTGCAATGCTCCTTGGGCGATTTAAATCCATTCCCAAGCCGGTCTTTTGACCTTGTTATCAGGGAAGAGGGCGGCTGTATAGCAAAGTGCCATCATTGAGGTAATCAGGGTTTCCCTTACGTTGGATCCAAACGGCTACAAGGCCGTAAAACCCACGCCGGCATGGGTTACTCCCTCCTTTGGCGCCAGCGCCCGGCTTTTGCGGCCTTCAGATGAATCGATTAATCAGCACGACGTGACTTTTGGGGTGTTTTATTGACCGGATGGTCGAATTAAAAAATCGTAAATAATTGTTTGCGGCGTACCCATCCGCGTGGCGTCGCCTGGCAAAAATTGTACTTCTCCTGCTTGCGGACTCTGGCTAATCTCAGGGCTTCCGAACGCCCGCAGAGGTCTCCGACATGCCGCAGCAAACGCCTGCCATCGACACCGCGCAGTCCATCGCACAGACGATCCTCGATGGCTTTGACGATTACCGTGAGCATTTTCGCCAGATCACCGACGGCGCCCGCGAGCGCTTCGAGAAGGCCCAGTGGCAAGAGGCGCAAACCGCCTCGGCGGCGCGGATCAACCTGTATGAAGAAAAGGTTGGCGAAGTCACCACGCGCCTGCGGGCAACCTTCGACGAAGGCGCGTTGCTGGATATCAAGTCCTGGCCACTGGTCAAGAGCGCCTACATCAACCTGATCGACCTGCGGTTTGACGATGAGCTGTCCGAGACCTGGTACAACTCGATCTTTTGCGGGCTGTTCAGCCACGACCTGATCAGCGACGGCTGCATGTTCATCCATACCACTCGCCCGAGCCTGCGTCGCGCCCGCGCCGCGCAAACCCGCACCTACAAGCCCCAGGGCCAACTGGCGGGCATGCTCGAGCAGATTTTCAGCGACTACCGCTTCAGCGAACCCTACGCCGACCTGGCCGCCGACCTGCAGCGCCTCGAAGCGCAACTGCGCGAGAGCCTGCCGGATTGGGTCTGCAAGGACCCTGACCTCAACGTCGAACTGTTTTCTTCGGTGCTCTATCGCAACAAAGGCGCGTACCTGGTGGGCCGTCTCTATACCCGCGATGAACAATGGCCGCTGGTGATTCCGCTGTTGCACCGCGAAGGGCAGGGGATTCGCATCGACGCGCTGATCACCGACGAAGCCGATGTGTCGATCATCTTCTCGTTCACCCGATCCTATTTCATGGTGGATGTGCCGGTACCGGCGGAATTCATCGGCTTTCTCAAACGCATCCTGCCGGGCAAGCACATCGCCGAGCTGTACACCTCCATCGGCTTCTACAAACACGGCAAGTCGGAGTTCTACCGGGCGTTGATCAACCACCTGGCCAGCACCGACGACCAGTTCATCATGGCCCCGGGCGTGCGGGGGATGGTCATGAGCGTGTTCACCCTGCCGGGGTTCAACACGGTATTCAAAATCATCAAGGACCGCTTCTCGCCGTCGAAAAACGTCAACCGTGCGACGGTGATCGAGAAGTACCGCCTGGTCAAAAGTGTCGACCGGGTCGGGCGCATGGCCGATACCCAGGAGTTCGCCGACTTCCGTTTCCCGTTGAGCAAATTCGAGCCGCAATGCCTGGCCGAATTGCTGGAAGTGGCTGCGGGCACGGTCGAGGTGGAAGGTGACACGGTCCTGATTCGTCACTGCTGGACCGAACGGCGCATGACCCCGCTCAACCTCTACCTGGAAAACGCCAACGAGGCCCAGGTGCGCGAAGCCCTCGAAGATTACGGCCTGGCAATCAAACAGCTGGCGGCGGCGAACATCTTTCCCGGCGACATGCTGCTGAAGAACTTTGGCGTCACCCGCCATGGTCGCGTGGTGTTCTACGACTATGACGAGATCTGCTTCCTCACCGAAGCCAACTTCCGCCATATCCCGGCGCCGCGTACCCCGGAAGATGAAATGGCCTCCGAGCCCTGGTATTCCATCGGCCCGCTGGACGTGTTCCCCGAGGAATTCCCGCCGTTCCTGTTTGCCGATGCCGGGCAACGGCGCTTGTTCGATGAGTTGCACGGTGAGCTGTACAACGCTGATTACTGGAAAGGCCTGCAAGAGGCGATTCGGGCGGGCAAAGTGATTGATGTGTTCCCGTATCGGCGCAAGGGCCTGGATAACGAATAAGGGCACTAATCCCTGTAGGAGCGGGCTTGCCCGCGATAGCGGTGGGGCAGGCAACATTGATGCAGGCAGTGCCGCCGTCATCGCAGCCTCGCTGGGGCTCGACAGCTCCTACAGGTGATTTACGCAGCCTTTAACGTTGTGTGCGCTTTTCTGCCACAATTGCCGGCCGTGCATAAATAGACGACCTGCAAAGTACCTGATGACTGACCAAGCGCCTGCTATCGACCAACTCCTGAAAAACCTCGATCACGCCATGCTCGCCGACCGCCACCGCTTGCGCCGGCAGTTGCTTGAGCTGCGCAAGAAGCCCGATGAGGAGAAGCTGGCGCAGTGGGTGGCGCGCATGCAGGCGTCCTGTGCCCAGGTCACGGCGCGGGCTGCCAGCGTGCCGCAGGTTCGTTATGACGACAGCCTGCCCATCGCCGCCAAGCGCGATGAAATCAAGGCTGCGCTGCAAAAGCACCAGGTGTTGATCATCGCGGGCGAGACCGGTTCGGGTAAAACCACGCAGTTGCCGAAGATCTGCCTGGAAATCGGTCGCGGCCAGTACGGTTTGATCGGCCATACCCAGCCCCGGCGTATCGCTGCGCGGAGTGTGGCGAGCCGGGTCGCGGAAGAATTGGCCACGCCGCTGGGAGCATTGGTCGGCTATCAGGTGCGGTTCGAGGACCAGAGCGACTCCAACACCCTGATCAAGCTGATGACCGACGGCATCCTGCTGGCCGAGACCCAGAACGACCGCTACCTCGAGCGCTACGACACGATCATCGTCGACGAAGCCCACGAGCGCAGCCTGAACATCGACTTCCTGCTCGGCTATCTGAAGACCCTGCTGCCACGTCGCCCGGACCTCAAAGTCATCATCACGTCGGCCACCATCGACCTGGAGCGCTTCTCCAAGCACTTCGACGATGCGCCGATTGTCGAGGTCTCGGGGCGTACGTTCCCGGTGGAAACCTGGTACCGCCCACTGACCCTGGAACAGGACGAAGAGGGCAACCGCGTCGAAGACGACTTGACCGTGGACCAGGCGATCCTCGCCACCCTTGATGAAATCGCCGCCTTTGAACGCAGCGAGCGCAAGAGCCCGGGGGATGTGCTGGTGTTCCTGCCCGGTGAGCGCGAGATTCGCGATGCCGCCGATATGCTGCGCAAGGCCCAGCTCAAGCACACGGAAATCCTGCCGTTGTACGCGCGCCTGTCGCCGGCCGAACAGCAGCGCATTTTCCAGTCCCATCCGGGGCGGCGCGTGGTGCTGGCGACCAACGTCGCGGAAACCTCGCTGACCGTGCCGGGCATCCGCTATGTGATCGACAGTGGCACCGCCCGCATCAGCCGCTACAGCTACCGCGCCAAGGTCCAGCGCCTGCCGATCGAGGCGATTTCCCAGGCCAGCGCCAACCAGCGTAAAGGCCGTTGCGGTCGAGTCGAGCCGGGCATTTGCGTGCGTCTGTACAGCGAAGAAGATTTTATCGGGCGCCCGGAATTTACCGATCCGGAAATCCTGCGCACCAACCTGGCCGCAGTGATCCTGCAAATGCTGCACCTGCGCCTGGGCGAAATCACCGACTTCCCGTTTATCGAGCCACCAGATGGCAAGGCCATCAGCGACGGCTTCAACCTGCTGCAGGAACTCTCGGCGGTGGACCGCAACAGCCAATTGACGCCCCTGGGCCGGCAACTGGCGCGCCTGCCGGTGGACCCGCGCATGGGCCGCATGTTGCTGGAAGCGGCTAAGCTCGGCAGTTTGCAGGAAGTGCTGATCGTTGCCAGTGCCATGTCGATCCAGGACCCGCGCGAGCGCCCACCGGAGCGCCAGCAAGCGGCGGACCAGGCCCACGCGCAATGGAAGGATCCCGATTCGGACTTCGCCGGGTTGGTCAATCTGTGGCGCGGCTTTGAAGAGCAGCGCCAAGAATTGACCGCCAGCCCGTTGCGCAACTGGTGCCGCAAGAACTTCCTCAACTACCTGCGCTTGCGCGAGTGGCGTGATTCCCACCGCCAGTTGAGCCTGATCTGCCGTGACATGCAGTTGACGGTCAACAAGGAGCCGGCGGATTTCCCGAAACTGCACAAGGCGGTGTTGTCCGGCCTGCTGAGCCAGATCGGCCAGAAGACCGAAGATGGCGACTATCTGGGGGCCCGTCAGCGGCGCTTCTGGATTCACCCGTCGTCGGGGATCGGCAAGAAGCGCCCGCAATGGTTGATGACCGCCGAGCTGGTGGAAACCACCAAGTTGTATGCGCGCATGGTGGCCAAGATCGATGCCGATTGGATCGAGCCCCTGGCCGGGCACTTGATCAAGAAAAACCACTTCGAACCCCATTGGGAGAAGAAGCGCGGCCAAGTCGTGGCCTTCGAGCAGATCACCCTGTTCGGCCTGATTGTGGTGGGGCGTCGGCCAGTGCATTACGGCCCGGTGGACCCGGTGGTGTCCCGCGAGCTGTTTATCCGTGAAGGCCTGGTGCGTGGTGAGATCCAGTCCCGGGCCAAGTGCCTGGCCGCCAACCAGCAGTTGCTGGAGCAACTGGACGAACTGGAAGCCAAGGCCCGGCGCCGCGATATCCTGGCCGACGAAGAAACCCTGTACGCGTTCTATGACGCGCGCCTGCCGGCGGAGATCCACCAGACGGCGACCTTCGACAGTTGGTACAAGATCACCAGCCAGAAAGACCCGCAACTGCTGATCATGCGCGAAGAAGACGTGCTGGCCCGCGAGGCCAGTGAAGTCACCGCCGCCCATTACCCGGACACCTTGCACCTGGGTGATCTAGCCCTGGCCTTGAGTTATCACTTTGAACCCAATCACCCGCGTGACGGCGTGACCTTGCGCGTGCCGGCGCCGCTGTTGCCGGCCTTGCCCGCCGAGCGCCTGGAGTGGCTGGTGCCGGGGCTGATCGAAGCCAAGTGCATCGCCCTGGTGCGCAATCTGCCCAAGGCCCTGCGCAAGAACTTCGTGCCGGTGCCGGACTTCGTCAAGGCTGCGCTGCAACGTATCGAATTTGCCCAGGGCTCGCTGCCCCAGGCGCTGGGGCGCGAGCTGCTGCGCATGACCGGTGCGCGGGTCAGTGACGAAGCCTGGAGCGAAGCTGCGCAGCAGGTGGAAAACCATCTGAAAATGAACCTGGAAGTGGTGGACGCCCAGGGCAAATTCCTCGGCGAGGGCCGCGATCTGGCAGCGCTGACTGCGCGCTTTGTCGAAGCCAGTCAGGCCGCCCTGGCGGTGCCGCAGACTGCCAAAAGCCAGCTGCCGGTGGAAGCCAAAGTCTTCGCCGCCGTGGCCGAAACCACTCAGCAAAAGATTGCCGGGTTGTCGATGACGGTGTATCCGGCTTTGGTGGAGGAAAACGGTACAGTCAAGGAAGGGCGTTTCTCCACCGCCGCCGAAGCCGAGTTCCAGCATCGCCGGGCCTTGCAACGGCTGTTGATGCAGCAACTGGCAGAGCCGGCAAAATTCCTGCGCGGCAAACTGCCGGGTCTGACAGAGCTGGGGCTGATGTACCGCGAGTTGGGGCGTATCGACGCCCTGGTGGAAGACATTTTGTTGGCCAGCCTCGACAGCTGCGTGCTGGAAGGCGAGGCCAGCCTGCCGAGGGATGGCGCGGGCCTGGCAGCCCTGGCCGAACGCAAACGTGGCAGTTGGACCGAACACGCCGAACGCCTGGCGCGCCTGACCCTTGAAGTGTTGAAACTGTGGCATGGCCTGCAAAAGCGCTTCAAAGGCAAGATCGACCTGGCCCAGGCCGTGGCACTCAACGATATCAAGCAGCAACTGAGCAACCTGGTGTACCCAGGCTTTGTGCGCGAAACCCCGGCGCAATGGTTCAAGGAGTTGCCGCGTTATCTCAAGGCCATCGAACTGCGCCTGGAAAAACTGCCCAGCCAGGTGCAGAAGGATCGGGTCTGGAGTGGCGAGTTGAGCGGCCTGTGGAGCCAGTACCAGACGCGGCTGAACAAGCACACCCAGGAAGGCAAGCGCGATCCGCAGCTGGAGCTTTACCGCTGGTGGCTGGAGGAATACCGGGTGTCGTTGTTTGCCCAGCAGTTGGGCACCAAGGCACCGATTTCCGACAAGCGCTTGAGCAAACAGTGGAGTCAGGTCGAGCCTTGACCTGCAATACCGGGGGCAGGTGCACGCGTGACAGGCGCCAAACCCCCCGGTTTATGGCAAACTTCGCCGCTATAAATGCCAGGATCGTCTAGATTGGCTGTATCAGCCTCGACGCGCCGGGACAAAGCGTTTACCCGTTTGATGTCCGCGCGGCGGACTCGAGCGACTTACGGTTTGGTACGAAGGTACCAATCCCTTCTGCCTGAACAGATTTAGAGGAACGACCGTGCATAACGTCGTCATCAGCGGCACAGGCCTGTACACCCCGGCCAACAGCATCTCCAACGAAGAGCTGGTGCAGTCTTTCAATGCTTACGTTCAACAGTTCAATGCCGACAACGCCGTGGCTATCGAGCAGGGTGACGTTCAGGCGTTGACCGAATCCAGCGCCGCCTTTATCGAAAAGGCTTCGGGCATCAAGAGCCGGTTTGTCATGGACAAGGAAGGCATTCTTGATCCCACGCGCATGACCCCGCGCTTGCCCGAGCGCTCCAACGACGAGTGGTCGATCCTCTGCCAGATGGCCGTGGGCGCCGCCGAGCAAGCCCTGCAGCGTGCCGGCAAGACCGCCGCCGATATCGACGGGGTGATCGTTGCCTGCTCCAACCTGCAGCGGGCCTATCCGGCCATCGCCATCGAAGTCCAGGAAGCCCTGGGCATCCAAGGGTTCGGTTTTGACATGAACGTGGCCTGTTCTTCGGCGACCTTCGGCATTCAGAACGCCTGCAACAGCATCCAGCTGGGCCAGGCCCGGGCGATCCTGATGGTCAACCCGGAGATCTGCACCGGCCACCTGAATTTCCGTGACCGTGACAGCCACTTCATCTTTGGCGATGCGGCGACCGCCGTGATTCTGGAGCGTGCCGACCTGGCCACTTCCGAGCACCAGTTCGACGTTGTCAGCACCAAGTTGCTGACCAAGTTCTCCAATACCATCCGCAACAACTTCGGCTTTCTCAACCGCGCTGCGGAAGAGGGCATTGGTGCGCCAGATAAACTTTTCGTGCAGGAAGGCCGCAAAGTCTTCCGTGATGTCTGCCCGATGGTTGCCGAGTTGATCGGCCAGCACCTGCTTGAAAACCAGTTGAGCGTGACCGACGTGAAGCGCTTCTGGCTGCACCAGGCCAACCTGAGCATGAACCACCTGATCGTCAAGAAACTGCTGGGCCGTGAAGCCGAGATCGAAGAGGCACCGGTGATCCTCGATACCTACGCCAACACCAGCTCGGCGGGTTCGGTGATCGCATTCCACACCTACCAGGACGACCTGCCCAAGGGCGCGCTGGCGGTACTCAGCTCGTTTGGCGCCGGGTATTCGATTGGTAGCGTGATCCTGCGCAAGCGCTGATTGAGGACTGTTGTGCAGAGGGGCTTGTCGTGGCAATGAGGGGCTTGTTGTGGCGAGGGGGCTTGTCCCCCGCTGGGCTGCGCAGCAGCCCCAATAAAGCCCACTGAGTAGTGTCAGGCAGACCGAGGGGCTGGTTTTGGGGCTGCTGCGCAGCCCAGCGGGGGACAAGCCCCCTCGCCACAACGGACGCCCTCAACACAGTGAGATTCTGAATGGCAGCAGCCGACGACGCGCACCTGCTTGAACGCCTGCTCAAGGGCGAGCAGCGGGCCTATAAAGAATTAGTCACCCAGTATCAGAGCGCCATGCGTGCGGTGGCCTACGCCATCGTTGGCCAGCGCCACGCTGACGAAGTGGTCCAGGACGCCTGGCTTTCGGTGGTGCGCAGCCTCGCCAAGTTTGAAGGCCGCTCCAGCCTCAAGACCTGGCTGCTGACCATCACCGCCAACTCGGCCAAGGGTCGCTACAAGCAGAACCGCCGGGAAGTGTTGCTCGACGACTTGCCGTCGCCCCACGGGACCATTGGTGACGATCGCTTTGCCGCTGGCGATGAGCATTGGCTGGTCGCGCCATTTGCCTGGCACCAGGACACCCCCGAGGCGCTGCTCACCGAAAACGAGCTGCGTGAGTGCCTGGAGCACACGCTGCTCAGTCTTTCCGAGCTGCAAAGCAGCGTGCTGCTGCTGCGCGAGCGCCAGGGCCTGGAGTTGGAGGAGATTTGTAATCTTCTGGAAATCTCGCTCTCCAATGTGCGAGTACTGCTGCATCGGGCGCGGCTAAAAGTCTTCGCTACGGTGGAGCATTTCGAGGAAACCGGTGAATGTTGACCTGCAAAGAACAAGTGGCGCGTTCCAGCGATTATCTCGATGGGCAACTGACCTTTCGTGAGCGCCTGCTGATGCGCCATCACCTGATGTTCTGTGCCAATTGCCGGCGCTTCATTCGCCAGATGCGGCTGATACAAGCCACGTTGCACATCCTGCCCGAACCCGAGGTGCCGGATGCCGAAGGGTTGGCCGAACGCCTGGCCGCGGAGCGCAAACGCAACTCCTGACCCAGAGCCTTCTGCGCAACCCAACGCCCGCGACGTCGCCGTCGCGGGCTTTTTTTGTGTCGACGAAAAGCTCTGTGCGGAAAAACATTGCAGGTTTGTAAGTTTTTTTCACCTTTTTTTCACCTGACATTTCTCGTACTTTTTCCGCTCAAGCCCACGCCGGCTATAGCTTTGCGCTTATTCCCAGTGGTTGTAAGAAAGTTCCCTTGTAATAAAATATTTATCTTCCAGCAACTTGCCTGAAATATCCCCTCGCCAAGATCCCCTCCCAACACCAGCGGGGCAGAACCCGTGTGTTTTCCAACGCAAAAGACCACCAATTAGGGGAATTCTTCGATGATCCGTAAGCACTTCGCCGGTTTCGCGGCCAGCGCCCTGGCCCTGGCCGTTACCGCCCAGGCTTTCGCTGGTACTGTCACTACTGACGGCGCCGATATCGTTGTCAAAACCAAGGGCGGCCTTGAGGTTGCTACTACCGACCAGAACTTCAGCTTCAAGCTGGGTGGTCGCCTGCAAGCCGATTACGGCTCATTTGACGGCTTCTACACCAAGAACGGTGACTCGGGCGACGCCGCTTACTTCCGTCGCGCCTTCCTGGAACTGGGTGGCACCGTCTACAAGGATTTCAAATACCAGCTCAACTACGACTTCTCCCACAACTCGGGTAACTCCGACGACGGCTACTTCGACGAAGCGTCCATGTCCTATGTGGGCTTCAAGCCAGTAACCATTCGTGTCGGTCGTTTTGACCCGGATTTCGGTCTGGAAAAAGCCACCAGCTCCAAGTGGATCACCGCCATGGAGCGTAACTCGGCTTACGAGGTTGCGGACTGGGTCAACACCCACGAAAACGGCATGGGCATCCAGGTCAGCGGCACTGCGGCTGACATGTTCTACGGCTCGGCCAGCCTGGCCTCCAAGGACATCAACGACGAAGACGGCAAGGGCGTGAAGCAATTCAACGGCCGTATCGTGTTGGCACCGATGAACAAAGGCGGCGACGTCCTGCACTTCGGCTTGAACGTGGCGGCACGTGATCTGAACGATGCAGCCTTTGACTCGCGGATTCGTCCTCGTCTCGGCGCTCGTGGCGTGGCCACCACCGGTGGTAACGATGCCGGCTCCAACGGCAACCGCGCTACCTTCGGCGGCGGTGTGGGCTTGAACGCCAGCAACCTGACCGCAGTCGGCGCCTATGACACCGACACCGTGTTCGGTGGTGAGTTTGCCTTCGCAACCGGCCCATTCTCGGTGCAGGCTGAAGCCCTGAGCCGCAAGATGAAAGCTGACAGCAATGCCTACCAGGACGTGAAAACCAGCGGTTTCTACGGCCAACTGGCGTACACCCTGACCGGCGAGTCCCGTGCCTACAAACTCGACGGCGGCAAGTTCGACGCGATCAAGCCCGAGAACAAGCAATTCGGCGCCTGGGAAGTGTTCTACCGCTACGACAGCATCAAGGTTGACGACAAGAACATCGTGGTCAGCAGCGCTACCCGCGAAACCGGTGACGCCAAGGCCAACGTGAACACCCTGGGTGTGAACTGGTACGCCAACGAAGCGGTCAAGCTGTCGCTGAACTACAGCAAGGTCAGCACCGACAAGATCACCAACGCCAATGGCGATGACAGCGGTGATTCCATCGTCGGTCGTGTGCAGTACGTGTTCTAAGCAACGGTAATACCGCTCCAACGCGCTCTTTCTTCATCCGTTAAAGCGCGATCCTCTTTTTCACCCCGCCATTTGGCGGGGTTTTTTTTTGCTGCCCGCGTGGGTGGCGGGTTCTGTCAGAATGGCCTGAATATCGTGAGTGAGCGTTTACCGTCGGGGAATGGCATGCCGTTGAAACGTTTGAATAGCCTGTCCGAAATATCGCCTGATGAATGGAACGCGCTGGTCCCCGAGGATCAGCCGTTTCTGCGCCATGCTTTTCTCAGTGCGCTGGAGGACAGTGCCAGCCTTGGCCGGCATTCTGGCTGGCAGCCGGAGCACTTGCTGCATTACGAGGGTGAGCGGCTGGTCGCGGCACTGCCTAGCTATCGCAAATGGCACTCCTATGGCGAATACGTGTTTGACCATGGCTGGGCGGACGCCTGCGCGCGCGCCGGCATCGATTACTACCCCAAGCTGCTGACAGCCGTGCCCTTCAGCCCGGTCAGCGGGCCACGCCTGCTGGCGGCCAATGGCGCGGATGGCCTGGAGCTGCTCCAGAGCCTGCCGGGTTATCTGGAGATCGAAGGGCTTTCCAGTGCCCACATCAACTTCACCGATACCATGGCCGACGCGGCCTTGGGCCAGCAACCTGACTGGCTGGAACGTCTGGGTTGCCAGTTCCACTGGCAGAACCGTGGTTATCGCGACTTTCAGGACTTCCTCGACGCCCTGAGTTCGCGCAAGCGCAAACAGATGCGCAAGGAGCGCGAGCAAGTAGCGGGGCAGGGGATCGAGTTCGAGTGGCTGCAAGGCCATGAGCTGAGCGAGGCTCAGTGGGATTTTGTCTACGCTTGCTACGCCAACACCTACGCCGTGCGCCGGCAGTCGCCGTACCTGACGCGGGCGTTTTTCAGCCTGTTGGCCGAACGCATGCCGCAGGCGATACGGGTGGTGCTGGCCAAGCAAGAGGCGCGGCCGGTGGCCATGGCGTTCAGTCTGGTCGGCGGTGACAGCCTATATGGCCGCTACTGGGGCTGCCTGGGCGAGTTCGACCGGCTGCATTTCGAGACTTGCTTCTATCAAGGCATGGACTACGCGATCGCCAATGGCCTGCAGCGTTTCGATGCGGGCGCCCAGGGCGAGCACAAGTTGATCCGTGGGTTTGAACCGGTGATTACCCATTCCTGGCATTACTTGCGCCATCCGGGCTTGAAAACCGCCGTGGCGGATTTCCTTGAGCGTGAGCGGGTAGGGATTCTGGCGTATGCCGAAGAGGCGCGCTCGGCGTTGCCGTATCGGCAGCAATAACGCTCAGGGAATTCAACCTGTTCCCCTGTAGGAGCGAGCTTGCTCGCGAAGAACTCAAGTACACCGCGTTCATTCTGGATAAACGCGGCGCCCTCAGGTTTTTCGCGAGCAAGCTCGCTCCTACAGGGTGGATCAGGCGGTTTGTTCCTTGCCCAACCAACGGTAGGTGATACCACCGATCACCGCGCCAAGGATCGGCGCCAGCCAGAACAGCCACAGTTGCTGGATCGCCCAGCCGCCGACAATCAACGCAGGGCCGGTGCTGCGGGCCGGGTTGACCGAGGTGTTGGTGACCGGGATGGAGATCAGGTGGATCAGCGTCAGCCCCAGGCCAATGGCGATGGGTGCCAAACCCGCCGGGGCACGACGGTCAGTGGCGCCGAGGATGATCAGCAGGAACATCGCGGTCATCACCAGTTCGGTGACAAACCCCGCCGCCATTGAATACCCACCTGGCGAATGCTCACCGTAGCCGTTTGACGCTAGCCCTGAAGCCAGTTCAAAACCCGGTTTGCCGCTGGCAATGAAGTACAGCAACGCTGCTGCCACCACGCCGCCAATGACTTGCGCAACGATATACGCAGGCAGCTCCTTGACCGGAAACCGGCCGCCGACAACCAGGCCCACGGTGACTGCCGGGTTGAGGTGACAGCCGCTGATATGGCCAATGGCAAACGCCATCGTCAGGACGGTCAGTCCAAATGCCAGGGAGACCCCCAGTAGACCAATTCCGACATCGGGGAACGCTGCGGCCAGAACCGCACTCCCGCAACCACCCAGCACCAGCCAAAACGTACCTAGCCCTTCTGTAACGGAACGTTTGAACAGAGACATGAACGCGTCCTTCTAAATCAACTGGTCGGTGAGGCTTCCCTGCAGTCTGATGTCAGAGCCCTCCCTGGGCCCTGATTGCAGTACAGCAGGATTGTGATACACGGCCAGTGAGATAGAAAAAACTGTCAGAATTGTTCGGAATTGATAACGCGGTTAGTAGTCCAGAATCAGTCGATACCGACGAATCCTCCGGTCTGGTGCTGCCACAATCGTGAGTACAGGCCACCGTGTGCCAGCAATTGGGCGTGGCTGCCTGTCTCGGCGATCTGGCCTTTTTCCAGGACCACCAACCTGTCCATTCGAGCAATCGTGGACAGGCGGTGGGCGATGGCGATGACCGTCTTGCCTTGCATCAGGGTTTCCAGGCTTTCCTGGATGGCCGCTTCCACTTCCGAGTCCAGGGCCGAAGTCGCTTCGTCCATGATCAGGATCGGCGCGTCCTTGAGCAGGACCCGGGCGATGGCGATGCGTTGGCGTTGCCCGCCGGAGAGTTTCACCCCGCGCTCACCCACATGGGCGTCCAGGCCGATGCGGCCCTCGGAGTCCGACAGCAGCGGGATAAATTCATCGGCACGCGCCTTGCGTATGGCTTCCCAAAGTTCTTGGTCGGTGGCGTCGGGCTTGCCATACAGCAGGTTGTCGCGGATCGAGCGGTGCAGCAGCGAGGTGTCCTGGGTAATCATGCCGATGTGTTCGCGCAGGCTTTCCTGGGCTACTTCGGCGATGTTCTGGCCGTCGATCAGGATGCGCCCGCCTTGCAGGTCGTAGAGGCGCAGCAGCAGGTTGACCAGGGTCGACTTGCCGGCACCGGAAGGGCCGATCAGACCGATCTTTTCCCCTGGCTTGATCACCAGGTTCAGGCCACCGATGATGCCGCTGCTCTTGCCGTAGTGGAAATCCACCTGTTCAAAGCGCACTTCGCCGTGGGGCACATGCAGGCGCGGGGCGTTTTCGCGGTCGATCACCGCCAGTGGCTGGGCGATGGTTTTCAGGCCGTCCTGGACCATGCCGATGTTCTCGAAAATGCCGTTGACCACCCACATGATCCAACCCGACATATTGACGATGCGGATCACCAGGCCGGTGGCCAGGGCAATGGCGCCCACCGAGATCAGCGACTGCGTCCACAGCCACAGGGCCAGGCCGGTGGTGGTGACGATCAGCAGGCCGTTCATGCTGGTGATCACCACGTCCATGCTGGTGACTACGCGGCTGGCCAACTGGGTTTTTTCGGTCTGCTCGATGATCGCTTCCTTGGCGTACTCCTGCTCGGACTGGGTGTGGGCGAACAGCTTCAAGGTGGTGATATTGGTGTAGCCATCGACGATGCGCCCCATCAATTTGGAGCGCGCCTCGGAGGAAATCACCGAGCGTTCCTTGACCCGTGGCACGAAGTAGCGCAGCGCCAGGCTGTAGGCAATGATCCAGGTGACCAGCGGGATCATCAGGCGCCAGTCGGCCTCGGCAAACAGCACCAGGGAGCTGATGGCGTAGATCGCCACGTGCCAGATGGCATCGACAGCGGCGACGGCTGAGTCGCGCAGCGAGTTGCCGGTTTGCATGATGCGCTGGGCAATGCGCCCGGCAAAATCGTTCTGGAAGAAGTTCAGGCTCTGCTTGAGCACGTAACTGTGGTTCTGCCAGCGGATCAGGCTGGTCATGCCGGGGCTGATGGTCTGGTGCACCAGCAGGTCGTGCAAGGCGCCGAAGATCGGGCGCAGCAGCAGGGCGACCACTGCCATCCAGATCAACTCGGTGGCATGGGTCTGGAAGAAATTGGCCGGCGGCGTGCCTTGGGCCAGGTCGATGATGCGGCTCAGGTAGCTGAACAGCGCCACTTCGATCAGCGCGCCAATCAGGCCCACCACCAGCAGCGCGGCAAAGCACGGCCACACCTGGCGCAGGTAATAGAGGTAGAAGGGCAGGACCTTATCGGGCGGTGCCGCGCTGGGAGCGTCGCGGAAGATATCGATCAGTTGTTCAAAACGACGATAGAGCATTAGGTCTGACGCCCGCTGGGCGGGCTCTCCTTTTCAAATACACGCGCCGCCTTGTGGGCGGCGCGTGGAACTCCCTGTGGACCTTAGTCGATGCGCTTGGCCGACTTGATCAGGACAGGATCGATAGGCACGTTTTGCATGCCTTGCTTAGTAGTGGTTTGCGAGTTGACGATGATATCGACCACGTCCATGCCCTTGACCACTTTGGCAAATACCGCGTAGCCAGCATCACGGCCCGGGTCGAGGAAGGCGTTGTCGGCCACGTTGATGAAGAACTGGCTGGTGGCCGAGTTTGGGTCGTTGGTACGTGCCATGGACAAGGTGCCACGCACGTTGTGCAGGCCGTTGCTGGCTTCGTTCTTGATCGGCGCTTCAGTAGGCTTTTGCGACATTTGTTGGGTGAATCCGCCACCTTGCACCATAAAGCCCGGGATCACCCGGTGAAAAATGGTGTTGGTGTAGAAGCCCTTGTCGACATAGGCCAGGAAGTTCTTGGTACTGATCGGCGCCTTGACCGGATCCAGCTCGATTTCGATCTCGCCATTGGTAGTGGTGATCA